>CAVQOL010000012.1:0-10697 GCA_963714415.1 uncultured Ignavibacteriaceae bacterium | reverse complement strand
TCCAGACAACATGATGCTGAAGCAAGAATTGAACATCAACTATTTGAAAGTTTAAGATCGCATTTGTCATATAACTATGTAACAGTTTCTCAAACATTTTATCGAGGAAAAAATTAGTCGGGGCGAAATTGGTTTCAATTATATAAAAAAGATTCCCACAGGTACTCTTAGATTAAACTATAACTATTCATTAAGTTATCAACAACGAGCTAATCTGGGAGGTGCTTTTAATATTCTTGATGAATCAAAATTGCTATCTGACGGAACAGTGGTGCTTCTTAACAATCCCTATGTTGATAGGAACAGTGTGGTTGTAAAGAATTCTTCAGGAACAATTATCCATCAGGAAAATTTCGATTATGTTTTAGTTCAAAGAGGAAACTATTTAGAAATACAAAGAATTCCCGGCGGTCAAATAATAGATGGAGAAATTGTTCTTGTCTCTTATACAGCAGAGCAGCAACCGGCACTTAGTTTTAACACGGGAATTAACAGATACGGTGCAAGCATTACACTTCTTAATAATTTCGTAGAACTATATTTTAATGGAACAGACCAGAGTTATTCAAATATATCTGTGATAAATTCAGATTATCTAAAAACTTTGAATCAAAATATTTACGGTATCAAAATTTCTTATGATTATCTTGATGTTGGCGCTGAATATGAAGATTATCAAAGCAATATTACGCCTTATACTTCAAGCAGGATGTTTTTTAGAGTCTACAGACAAACAGGCGATAATCTGATTGGAACGATTACTAGCAATTACAGATTTTATAATTTAATTGATGATAACTCGACTCAAAATTTTGCTGATTTTTCATTAATGCTGGCCTATCTGCTGGGAAGAAATTCCAAAGCAAGTTTTGAAGGAAGTTACATTTTTCAAGAAGGTCGCTTGATTGATCTTAATCTTAGTACATTTCGAATAGAATACTTAACTACTTTCAGGCAAATCGAGATATCGCTAGGTTATGAAAATTATAATCGCACATTACTTGATGACGTAACAAAATATTCGGGAATTTATGCTAAAGTAGTCAGACGATTTTAAAACTAAAAAACCGTAAGGTTGTTATTACTTAGATAACTTTTCATTGTAAATCAAATCGTGTAACTCGATAATAGAATCAATAACATAATCCGGTGTGTTTTCTTCAAGCTGTCTTCTGGTCCTATAGCCATATGTCAAGCCGCAAGTTTTAGTTCCTGCATTCTTTCCACATTGAATATCAAGTTCTGTATCACCGATCATCAATGTTTCTTCCGGTAAAACATTAAGCTGCTTGCATATCATTAAAAGGGGTTCAGGTGAAGGTTTATGAGCCATCCCGTCTCTTCTGCCCATTATGTAATCAAAATACGGAAGCAGATTAAAATGTTCTATTATTAAATCAGCCTGATCTTGAGCTTTGGTTGTAAGTAGTGAAACTTTAACATTTTTTTCTTTAATCATTTTTATAAAATCAAAAACTCCGTTATAAAGAACGGAATCATCAATGAAATCAAAGTAAATTGATTTATACACATCAATAAAGCCTTCAAAATCATTAACCTGAACATTAAATTCATCAAAGATGTCAACAAAATGCTGACCAATTCTTTTGTCTAAATCAGCTTTCGTAAAGCTATATTCAATGTTTAGCCGTTCTAAAGTTTTAATTGTCGATTTATAAATTGTTTGGCCTGAGTCGACAAGAGTTCCGTCAAGATCGAAACAGAAGTGCTTAATTTTCAATTAGTATCCTCATTTTTTATTTATCTGAGATTTTTATTCGCAATAAAAATATAGCATTAAATTTAGATTCTTATGATGTGTCAGATTTATTGCTTTTAAGCTGATTAAGAAATTTTACTGTCGACAAATAATATTACTAATTTACCGATAATATTTTTTTCATAACAGCTTGCTTTTTATCCAAGAAAAGCTGCAATTTAATAACAGCAATTGATAGAACATTTAATTTATCTCTTTTGGATGTGATATCTACATTTACAGAATCTAAATCATTAGTAAAAATTCTGGCACTAAATTTTATCAACATTCAATCAACTTATCGAACAATTATTAAAAGGAGCTCTTTGATGAACAAATTACATTTACTTTTTGCTTTCTTCCTTTTCACTGCTTTCTTTATGATGAACTCATCTGTCTTTGCACAGGCTGAGCCGGTATTATATTTTTGTGAAGAATACGGTAGAAATGGTGAGGTTGGCGTTAGCGACAGATTTACAACCGGTTATTTAACTGTTATGGTAAAATGTGATTATGCACTCGACCTGGAAGACGTATCAATTCAGTTTGATCAATACAACGAAAGATCCGGAAAGTTTGAGTACTATAAGAATTTCTCTTACGTTATTGAACCTGATATGAACTATGTCTTTTTCGCAAAGAATGATGAAAGCGATTTGAAGTTTGAAGAGCCGGGCTTCTATAGAGTTTTCCTATTGGATGACGCAGATAGAACTGTGGCCAGTGCGTTGATTGAAATTATACGCAGATAAATTTCTGTAACTGTTGTTATTACTGCGGCATCATTTGGTGCCGCTTTTTTTATAAGAACACGCCTCCAGCCTCAGTACAGAACATAATAGCGTGTTCCTGCGTAAAAATTAAACAAAAAATTCTATAAGTCACTTTCTTACATTGAATACCATTCCTGTCTGCCGTATTTTTGAGCAATAATTAAAAAATAAAATTAAACATTTAAAAACAATGGAGTTATCATGATTAATAAAATAAAAGAACTGTTAGGCAAAGAAGCAGACGACTTATTGAATTATAAAGCCAAATTCCCGAAAGAACAATTACATCTGCCGGGAAAGGATTTTGTCGATAGAATTTTTATGCAGACCGACAGAAACAACCGCGTTCTTGGAAATCTTCAGTGGATGTTGAATCACGGAAGATTAGCCGGAACAGGTTATGTTTCCATTCTTCCTGTTGATCAGGGAATTGAACACAGTGCCGGTGCATCATTTGCACCGAATCCGATTTACTTTGATCCCGAGAAAATTGTTAAACTTGCAATGGAAGGCGGATGTAATGCAGTTGCATCAACTCTTGGTGTGCTTGGAATGACTGCCAGAAAATACGCACATAAAATTCCTTTCATTGTTAAGATAAACCACAATGAACTTCTTACATATCCAAACAAATTCGATCAGATAATGTTTGCAGGCGTTGAACAGGCTTATGATATGGGAGCGGCTGCTGTTGGCGCTACAATTTATTTTGGTTCTGAAGAAAGCAGCGGACAAATTATAGAAGTTAGCGAAGCTTTCCAGTATGCGCACGAAATGGGAATGGCTACAATTCTCTGGTGCTACTCTAAGAAATCCAGCTTTCAAAGCTGATAAAGATTATCACGTTTCTGCAGATCTTAACCGGACAGGCAAATCATCTTGGTGTTACAATTGAAGCAGATATTATTAAACAAAAGCTTCCTGAAAATAACGGCGGTTTTAATGCGATTAAATTCTGGTAAAACTCATAAAAAAGTCTACACCGATTTAACAACCGACCACCCGATTGACCTTACACGTTACCAGGTAATAAATAATTATATGGGTCGTGCAGGATTAATAAACAGCGGCGGTGCTTCCGGTGAAAATGATTTTGCAGAAGCTGCTAAAACTGCTGTAATAAACAAACGTGCAGGCGGAATGGGACTCATCTCAGGTCGCAAAGCATTTCAGCGACCGATGGCAGAAGGTGTTAAGCTACTGAATACAATTCAGGATGTTTACCTTGCTAAGGAAGTTACGGTAGCGTAAGTAATTATGAATATCTTAAAATTAAAGGCGAGTTATATACTCGCCTTTCTTTGATTTAAAATACAATTATCATACAATGTTAAAAAGGATTTTCGTTCTCTTTCATTTCCTACAATAATGAAGAAGGATTAATTAAGTTTTCATTATCTGCCGTGATAAATAATTCCACTTTGAGTATCTGAAATAAAAACCTCCTTTCCATCAGTCCAAACACCCCAGAATAGAGCTAAGGGATCAACAGTATGATTTGGAACAAAGATGTTGATTTTTGCCCAGTCAGTTCCGTTAAAGTGGTAAGCTAAATTCACCTGACCAACTGCAAATACATTTTTACTTGATTGAACACAAATAGAACCAAGTCCAAAGGGTGTTGATGTTGTAAGCTCTCGGTACCATCCATTTACATCAATTAACCCATCTTCTTTGATTTGTGTTGTGATAATTCCATCTTCGAAGGTCTTGATATCTTTTTGACTTACCCATAGACCAAGACCAAATTTTATAGGATAGTTAGGTGCTTGATCGACCATTATAAAATAATTATTTTTGAATAAATAAATTGATCTAAGATCATTGTAATTCCAGGGGCTATAAGTAGTTAAGTATAAGTAATTGTCATTTCCGGAAATTGAACCCACGATAATGCTATCTGCAACTTTATAGGTATCCCATTGGCTGCCTTTATAGTGAAGGGCATACTCATATCCTCCAACCCAAATATTGTTTGCGGCTGTACCATATACACAATATAAATTTGCACTTAACGCTTCTACATTCGCTGGTGTTGCGTCAATCCACTGGCTTCCATTATAATGCATAATAAATGCGCTAAGAATACCTTGATTGATTTTTCTTCCAAATGCCCAAACATTGTTTTGTTCAGTTCCCCAAACTGCATAAACAACTTTGTTACCAGTATATTCTGTAATCGGTGTCCCTTCAGTAGCTCTTGACCACTTTACACCATCGTAGTGCCAGAGACAATCTCTAACATCAGCGGCATCGCCATTTGCACCCCAAACATTTGTTGAAGAACTACCCCAGATAGATTCTAATTGAATTAGACTTGGTAAATTCCCATAGTCAACACTATCTATAGACCAAACATAATCTCGTTTACCTGGGGGGATATCATCAATCAGCGGTTCGGTTGTGCTGGAGCAACCTAGGTAAAAGAGTAAGACCGTGAATAATAATGAGAGTGAGAACTTCAACGGGAATTTTATTTTACTGCCCATATTTTCTCATCTATTAAACTAAAATGTTATTTACAATTACATCTTCACCAATCTTATATCGTCAACCCAAACAGTACCGGTTCCGGCAACAACAAGATTTAATCTTATGTTATCAGGATTCTCACCTGAATTCAGTAAAAAATTTGTTTCAAGTGTTTTCCAGTCATTTGTTCCGGCGATTGATTTATCTAGTCCGCGCGAAAAGTATTCGCCCTTGCCTTTAAAAGCACACCACATTTCAAGATAAACCTGTCCCTGCACGTTTTCAGTTTTTACTTTTGCATTGTAAATGAGTGTCGCATCTTCGACATCTAAGTCGCCAGTTTCATAAAGTTGAATTACTGTCGGGGATTCAGATACAATCTTTAATGAGCCATTTTCGTCTGAAGAGATTTCATCGTCAATCTCAACTCCGGTTTGAGAAACGATTCCATCGAGATTATCAACCGGATAGTGTTTTAGTTCTGTTCCTTCTGTAGATATTTTTGTGCAGGCTATAAAAAGGAATAATAACGGTAAGATATAATTAAGAAATTTCATACGCGATCCTGATTTGGTTGTGAAATTTATTTTCAGAACGATATTTTTGATTCACTCTGTGGAACTCTGTGTAACTAAATTCTTTCACGGAGGAACACAGAGAATTCACAGAGAACCACAAAGGTAAAAATTACAATCCAAGTAAATAATCAGCAATTTTTCCTAAATCTTTAACATCTTTGTTCCCATAGGCGGGCATAATCATATTCGGAAATATTTTCTTAAATTCTTTAAACCGATCCGAATCCATAAACGAATTTGGATTGCGTAAATAATTTATAAGTCTGTCTCTATTCCAGAACTCTGAAAGTCCGGTTAATTTCGGACCCATTGAAGAACCTTCCAGATCTGCACCGTGGCAGTTTAAACATCCGAAATTCTTCAATAATAATGCTCCATCTATTTCAACCGCTGGTTCTTCGTTCATCGGCACATTATTCATTCCGGAAAGATCTTGGCGCACTTCATCTTTCTTTGTTAAACGTGCAAGTAAGAATAAAGCAATAAATAAAATTAAAATTGCCGTTATCCATATCTGAGGTTTTGTCATATTGTTTTTCTGTAATTGTTAATAATTATTCTATTTCAAATGATGCGTTTACAACGCCTATAATTTCTTTTTCAATTGAACTCAAGTCGTTTATTCCATAGTCTGAAATAAGGTTTGAGAATTTTGGAGTAATCTGCAGAACTCCCATTCTTGCAGTTCGCATCGGACCGAGATCTCTTCCTGTTGCTTCAGCAATTTTCTGTGCTCTGATCATTGCATCTTTAGCGGCTTCTGCCTGAATTTCAATTTTCAGTTCTGCAAGTTTTGTATAATGATATTCAGGCATTTCAACACTAAAGTTTATTCCCTGTTCAACAAGTGAAGCTATATCAAGCGAAATTTCTTTTATTTTATTTACATCGGTTGAACTTATTTCCATCCTCTGATTATAAACATAAGCAATTACTCTTCCTGTGCTGTAACCGTTTGCATTTTTTTCATAAACAGGATAACTATTCATTGTAAAGAATTCTACTTTATCCTTAGGAAAACCTTTTTTCTGAAGATATGAAAGCAGGATTGGCTTTTGCCTGTTCAACTCACGAAAAGCATATTCCGGAGAAACAGCCTGAACAGTTATCGTTCCTCTTAAAAATCCAAGATCGGAAACAATTTCCTTTTTTGCAGATCCTGTCACCGTTATCGTCTGATTTGCACTTTGATTTGATTTCCATACACCGACGAAAATGAACACTCCAATTACGAAGCTTAATCCCAATATTAAAAATGGAATTACTAAGTTATTTTTATTATTCATATAGTTAAACATTCCTTCGGTAAATTGTGTTACAACATATCAAAAAAGCGAAATTTTAACAACTGAATTTGAAGTCAAGCAGTGCGCTGATTTAATATGATTTATTGAGATAAAAATCATTAAGTATCTGAATAATCAGAGTACTATTCTTCAGTTCTAATGTTTATTTTAAAATTAAACATCAAAAGATTATTATGACAAAAACCAACAGACTTAAAAAAGAAAAAAGTCCATACTTACTGCAACACGCTCACAATCCTGTTGACTGGTATCCCTGGTGTGAAGAAGCATTTCAAAAAGCAAAACAGGAAGACAAACCAATATTTTTGTCAATCGGTTATTCAACCTGTCACTGGTGTCACGTGATGGAAAAGGAATCGTTTGAAAATGAAGAAGTTGCAGATTTAATGAACGATGCTTTTATTTCAATAAAAGTTGATAGAGAAGAACGACCGGATATTGACGGAATTTATATGTCCGTTTGCCAGATGATGACAGGCGGCGGCGGTTGGCCATTAACAATAATTATGACTCCGGATAAAAAACCATTTTTCTCGGGAACTTACTTTCCGAAAAAGAATAAATTCAATCGCATTGGAATGATGGAACTTATTCCGAAAATAAATGAAGCATGGCTCAACAAACGCCATGATATAAATAAATCGGCAGATGATATTACAAATTCTCTAAAGAAATCAACTGTTTCAAATGAAAAAGCAGAACTGACAAATGAAGTATTTGACAGAGCTTTTGAAAATTATCGGCAGCGATACGATTCGGTTAACGGAGGATTTGGAAGCGCACCAAAATTTCCATCGCCTCATAACTTAATGTTCTTGCTTAGATATTATCACCGTACTAAAAATGAATCCGCTTTAGAAATGGTAAGCCACACGTTAACTCAAATGAGACTTGGCGGAATTTATGACCACATAGGATTTGGATTTGCTCGTTATTCAACAGATCGTGAATGGCTCGTCCCTCACTTTGAAAAAATGCTTTATGATCAGGCAATGCTTTGTATGGCTTATACGGAAGCATATCAAATAACGAAGGAAAATTTATTCAAACAAACTGCAGAAGAAATTCTTGAATATGTTTTAAGAGATATGACTCATCCTGAAGGAGGATTTTATTCTGCTGAAGATGCAGACAGCGAAGGAGAAGAGGGAAAGTTTTATTTATGGACAATTGAAGAGATAAGAAATGTACTTTCAGATGATGCCAAATTCTTTATAAAACTTTTTAATATTGAAGACGGTGGCAACCTGCCTGCCGGCGAGGCAGGCTGGACTGATGAATCAAAAGCAATAATGACGGAAACCAACATTCTTCATTTAAAAAATTCAATTGATAACCTCAAGAAAAGTGATGAGTTCAAGCACATTGATTTAATTGAATTTATTACAAGAACGAGAAGAAAATTATTTGAGGAAAGAGAAAAAAGAATTCATCCGCACAAAGATGATAAAATACTTACCGACTGGAATGGATTGATGATATCTGCTTTCTGCAAAGCAGCAGGAGTTTTTGATAATAACTTATACAAACTCTCAGCTGAAAAGGCAATGAATTTCATCTTAACAAAACTTAGAACTAACGACGGTAAACTTATTCATCGTTTCAGAGATGGAGAAGCCGGACTTCCCGCGCACATTGATGATTATTCTTTTATCATTCAAGCTCTTCTTGATTTATTTGAATTAACTTTCAAACCCGAACACTTGAAAACAGCAATTGAATTTCAGGAAATATTATTTGAACATTTTCTTGATAAAGATGGCGGTGGATTTTTCTTTACTTCAGACGAAAGTGAAGATCTTATTTCCAGACAAAAAGATCTTTATGATGGTGCTTATCCTTCAGGAAATTCTGTCATTCTCTTAAATCTAATACGACTTGGAAAATTTACGGCTAACGAGAAGTATGACGAAACTGCTGAAAAGATGATAAATACTTTCTCAAAACAAATTGATGATTATCCTTCTGTATTTTCACAGTTTTTAACAGGATTGGATTGGGTTCTCAATCAATCTTATGAAATAGTTATAGCGGGAGAAGAAAAATCAGAAGAAGTTTCAGGGGCAATAAAAACATTAAGAAGTGTTTTCCTGCCAAATAAAATTTTCATATATAATAAAGGAGATGAAGAATTATTGAAAATAATTCCATATCTATCTGTAAATAGAACGATTAAAAATCAATTAACTATTTATGTTTGTGAAAATTTTAAGTGTAATATGCCGGTTCATTCCGTTGACGAAGCACTTTTAATAATAAATAAAGCCTGATGCCATAGAATTTATTACAATATAATGTTAATTTTGATGTACTAATTAAATCAACTCGGAGACAAATTGAGTCGCGATAATAAATTTGTTCGTTCTTTAATTCAAAGCTCTCTTCAGGGAAATAGTTCCTCTTTAGAGCAGCTTTATAATATGAATTTGCCCAAAATTTATACTTTAACACTAAGACTGACGGCAAATGCAGAAACAGCCGATAAACTTACTCAAGATGTTTTGGTGGAAGCCTGGAAACAATTAGGTTATTTAAGAGATGATGCTACTTTCACATCATGGATTTCCAGCATTACAGTATATCAATGTTTGAAATACTTAAGAGAAAATGAAAATCCAAAACATCTGGATGTTGCTCATCTGCCGTCAAAAGACCATTTGGAAAAAACAATTTTAGATTTGCCTAAAAATGAACGCATCTCTTTTATCCTGCATTACTTTGAAAAATATAGCGTTGATGAAGTAGCTGATCTTCTAGCAATACGAAATAACGAGGCACAAATATTCCTTGAAGAAGGAGAAAGAATGGTAACGACAAAAAATCCGGATATCACTTCAAAAGAAATTCTTGCCGAAAATATAAAAAGAATTAAGGTCGATCTTATTCCAAAGACAAGTCTTATTAAGCAAGCGCTCACCAGCATTTATAGAATAAAATCTGAAGAGGAGTTTAAAGAAAATTATATAAGTGAGCACAGTGAAGAAGATAAAGTTAAGGATAAACAGGAGGCAGAAGATCAGGAGAAAGAGAAAAAAGGATTTGGAGGATTATTTAAAAAGTTCTTACCGAAAAAGAAATAGAATAAAATATTTAACATAAAAGCGGATCAATTTGATCCGCTTTCTTTATCTCTTCGGTCTATAATAATGTGAGCTCTGTCCAAAGAAAACTTCTGCCGCATCCATAATAGTTTCTGATAAAGTTGGATGCGGATGAATTGTTAATTTAAGATCTGTTACATTAGCACCCATTTCAATTGCAAGCACACCTTCTGCAATCAATTCGCCAGCATTTGGACCGCATATCCCTATTCCAAGAAGTCTTTGTGTATCAGGATCAACTAGTAATTTTGTAACTCCATCATTCCGGTCAAGAGTAATAGCTCTTCCACTTGCAGCCCATGGAAATTTTGCCACTTCGTATTTTATGCCCTGTTTCTTTGCTTCTTCTTCAGTTAATCCGGCCCATGCTACTTCTGGATCGGTAAATACAACAGCCGGGATAGCCAGTGGTTCGAAGGCAACTTTATGTCCGGCAATTGCTTCAACAGCTGTTTTGCCTTCGTGTGAAGCTTTGTGAGCAAGCATCGGCTCGCCGACAATATCGCCAATCGCATAAATATTTTAGATCCGAAGTTTGCAGTTGCTTGTTTACCTTTATCCAGCCTCGATCAGTTATGTTAACTTTTGTGTTTTCTAATCCGAGACCTTTTGTTTCCGGCTTTCTTCCGACGGACATTAGAACATAATCGTAAGTTTTCTCTACCACAGTAGCTTTATCATCCTCAATCTTTACGCTTATTCTGTCT
>CAVQOL010000011.1:0-10865 GCA_963714415.1 uncultured Ignavibacteriaceae bacterium | reverse complement strand
CCAGTCTCATCAAAAATCTGGACATTTATAATCTTAGCAACATTTTCATCACTGTAATTGGCTACTTCAACTTCAATATCTAAAATTCCATCTATGTATTCAGAATCCAATTCTGTTTTTGCAAAGAAATCCCTAATGTGAACTTTCGGTGTTGCAAAGAGATAAACATCTCTAAAAATCCCACTTAAGCGCCAAAAGTCCTGGTCTTCTATATAACTAGCATCAGTCCATCTGTACACTTTAACCGAAACACTATTCTCTCCCTCTTTAAGATATTTTGAAATATTAAATTCCGCAGGAGTTTTACTATCCTCACTGTACCCTACAATTTCACCATTCACCCACAAATAAAATGCTGAACGAACACCATCAAAGTGAATAAATATCTCACGATCTTTCCATTGGTTTGGGATGAAGAATGATCTTTTATATGATCCTACAGGATTATAATCCTTGGGTACGAAAGGTGGATTTACAGGTTGAAATGGATGGTTAACATTTGTATAGATAGGTTTATCATATCCTTGAAGTTCCCAGTTACCGGGGACTATTATATCGTTCCAATCATTTGTATTGAACGAATAAGCATAAAATTCATCAGGGGCTTCATCAGGATTTACTGCTAATTTGAATTTCCAAACTCCATTCAATGTTTGATAGAATTTTGATTCAGATTTTTTTTGATTTAAAGCATCCTCAACAGAATTGAAGGGCATTAATGTTGAATGACCATCTTCTTTATTGATTCCGAATACTTTAGGATTTTCCCAATCATTTGGTTGAGCTAATAATACAGAGGAGTTTATAATAGTGTGTATTAACAGTAAAAACAGTGATGCAGAAAAATTTTTCATTGTTCGCATAATTGTTTAATGATTACAGTAACTACATCTCTATAAATAATTATAGATCTATTATTTTTTAAGAAGATTCCCTAACTATCAATTCAGCATCAAGCACTACAGTTGTAAAGTCGGTAACAGGATCCTTGCTTTCAATTTGCTTAATAATTAATTCAGCAGCCTTTTTCCCCATCATAAATGCGTGTTGGTCAACGGTAGTTAGTTTTGGTTCTATCAGTTCAGTCATTGGGTTATTGGAAAAACCTACAATAGCAACATCTTTCGGTATTGAGTAGCCACTTTCTTTTAATTTCTTAAAGGCGCCAAAAGCAACTGGATCGTTAACCGCGAATATTGCTTCTGGTATATTACTATCATCAATCATCTTTTGTATTGAATTGTACCCATCCTTTTCATGTAACCCGCCATAAAAAATATTGTTTTCATTTAGCGGCAGATTATAGTCTTTCAAAGCCTGGCGGTAACCATCTAATCTTAAACGACATATATTCACTTCCTGATTACCTGCCAGATGAGCAATTTTTTTATAACCTCTATCAATTAAATGAGTAACAGCCTTATATGCACTCATTTTATCATCGATAATCACTTTGAAAGTATTTAAATCCTCTATTACTCTATCGAATAACACGAGAGGAATATTTCTCTCCATTACTGCTTTTAAATGTTCACTTTTGGTAGTAGTCTGAGATATTGAAACAATCAATCCCGCGGCTCTGTTCGAAACTAATGCATTTGTATTTATCACCTCGCGATCATAGCTCTCATTGCTATTGCAAACCACCGTAATATATCCTGAATGATAAGCAATCTCTTCTATACCTGATATTGCAGAAGCAAAAAAGCTATGCTCAATTTCAGGCACTATTACACCAATCATTTTAGTACGATTGGATCGCAAACTTTGTGCAATAATGTTTGGATTATAATTTAGAGAATTGGCTTTTTGAATAATCTTCTCTTTGGTGGAATCGCTTATATCCGGATGATCTGATAATGCCCGCGAAACTGTTGAGGGGGAGATTTCTAATGCTTTTGCAATATCTTTAATTGTTACTTCATTCATAAAATTATTGTAATTTTTGATAAATTCTGCAAACGCTACCGCAAACGCTACCGCAATCGTTTGCAAGATAATATTAATAATTTATTATGTCAAGGGGTTTTAAAAAATATTGGTTTTAATTACTCCAAATAACTAAAATCGTAAAAATATTAATGACTTACTCTTTTAGGAAATTATTTCATATTTCAAGGAAAATGAAGAGGATGGAAAAATTGTTATAAAGATTAGAAGCGAATAAAAATTGGAAAAAATCTGGAATAAAATCAAAAATGCGAACCAGTTAACACTAGTTCGCACTTCTGAGGATTTCGGCTCCGCGAGCAATCCGTTAGCTAACGGATCGAACCTGCAATCTTTTCTTTAATCATTCTCCAAATAAATTCTCTGCCTTTTTGTGATTTTAGTTGCTTCTCTCTTTAAAGCTTCACTTCTTGTCTTATATTCTTCTGTATATACAACCTGCCAGGATTTATATCTTTTTGTATAAGCGGAGAGTAATCCAGTATTGTGCTCAGATAATCTTCTCTCAAGATTATCTGTTTGTCCAATATAGATTTTGTTATGACTGGAAGAATACAAAACATATACTTTATACATATACAAAAAAGCCTCAGTTTGTTTTCTGAGGCTTGGTAGTTGGCTCCGCGAGCAAGACTCGAACTTGCAACCCTCCGGTTAACAGCCGGATGCTCCACCATTGAGCTATCGCGGAATTTATTCTAAAAACGAGGTCAAAGATAACATTGACCTCATTGTTTGTCAAGGCTTGAAAAAGCAGATTTAGAGGTTAATTCCCATCTCTCTTAATAGAAAATCCGCTCCGCCAATCTTTTGTGTTATCCAAAGTATGTATCTGATATCAACTCCTATCGAGCGGCTGTAATCTTCACTCCATGCAAAGTCATTTATTGTCGCTTCAAAAGCTCGATCAAAGTTAACACCGACTAATCTTCCATAAGCATCCATAATCGGGCTACCCGAATTTCCTCCGCTTGTATCGGTATTGTAAAGTAATGCAACTGGCACATCATTCAATTTGCAATTCATAAAACGTCCAAAATCTCTTTGAGCGTATAGCTCTTCTATCTTTGGCAGAAGTTTATAATCTCCGTCTTCTTTCCCTTTTTCAATTACGCCTTTAAGCGTTGTGATCGGTGAGTAATAAGTTGCATCAGCCGGAGAGTAACCCCGTACATAACCATATGTTAATCTTAACGTACTGTTTGCATCGGGAATAAAAGATTTCTGAAGCCAGATTTTTTTTGCTTCCATCATATTTGCTAAGAAAATATTTAACTGTCCGTTAATTTTATTTCTTTTGGCTGTTTCAGATTCGTTCAATTCATAAAATTTTTGAGCAAGTGATATAAATGGATCATCTAATTCTTCTATTTGTATTTCTTCATCGTGCAGTTTTTTAAGATATGTTTCACTTTCTGCAATGAAAGATTCTGAATAAAGTCCATCAATATATTTTTCAAGGTTTACTCTTTCTGAAAGATGTTGGAATATTTCGATGTTTCTACATTCTTCAAACTTAAAGGCATCAGTCAGTATTTTATTAAAAAGTATTTGATCCAATTCCGGTTTAAACTCATTGTACAGCTTATCAATAGCAGATAAAAACCTGGTTGTGTTTTTTTCAGTGTACAAAGATTTTCTCTCATCGTCCGGTTTTATTATTTCGTTTTTATACTCAACAAAGATTTCCGCGAGTCTGTAATAATTCACAAATCTTGAAAGAGACGAAATTACATATGGTAATCTTCCTGTCTCGAATATTTCCTGATAAACATTATCAATATCATTAAGCACTGAACCATATTTAATTTTTAGTTCCGAATCAGCATCTATGAATTCCTGAAGTTGTTTTTCTTCAGCCTGTTTTTTCTGAACTAACTTTAATCTTTCCAAACCTTGTAATTTGCCCCGGAAATTTTTTTCAGTATTTGCCAGACTTTTAATTGTGCTTGAAATTTCTAATGCAAATTCGGGATCCTCAGCACCTTTATCTTCATAAAGGTTTATCATCCATCTGTAGAACTGTGAAATGTACGGAAGTAAATATCTTTCCTGATGGATTATAAACTGAGAGGGCTGGTGTTTGTATGTTCTTCCCGGATAACCTAAAAGAAAAACGAAATCATTTTCATCAACGCCATTCGGATTTACCTGCAAATGTTTTCTCGGTTTGAAAGGAACGTTATCTTCCGAATATTTTGCGGGTGAACCATCGGGCGCAACGTAAGCACGGATGAATGAAAAATCACCTGTATGCCGTGGCCAAACCCAGTTATCCGATTCGCCGCCAAATTCACCGATGCTGCGCGGAGGAGTAAAAACTATTCGCACATCATTTATTGTCTGATATCTGAATAAAACATAGGATTCACCAACAAACATTTCCGAAACTTCAGCTTTTATTGTGCTGTCTTTTCCTTCTTCACGTTTAATTATTTCTCTGATCTTTTTTCCTATTTCCTCTGTGCGTTTCGTAATATCTTCAGCTTCATTTGCTGCTTCCAGAATTTCATTGCTTACATCTTCATATGAAACTGTTATACGGCAGGTTAATCCTTTTGCCGGGATTTCATCTTCTCTTGTATTCGCAACGAATCCGTTTTCAAGATAATTATTTTCAACTGAACTTGCTGCCTGCACTGCACCAAATACACAATGATGATTTGTCAATATCAATCCTTCTTCAGAAACAAATGAGCCGGTGCAACCGCCGACTCTTACAAGTGCATCTACAAGACTGGCGCCATCGGGATTATAGACTTCATCAATGCTAATTTTTAATCCAGCCTCATTAAGATTAAGATTTCTAATATCATTAAGAGGAAACATTCCTTCATCCGGTTTGGAAGGAATGAATGCTAATGAGAGTGAGATTATGGTTAAGAGTAAGAGCAAGAAAGATGATTTATTAAACTTATGCATTATTTTCTCCGTGTTTTGAATACGAGTTTGCTAATTGATATGCAATATAGTTAGATGAGAAAAACTTTTCTAATAAAAAAGCCCGGACAAGCCGGGCAAAATCTGCTATGTATTATCACCTAAACCAACGACTCTTTTAATCGTCTTGCTGCGGAAACAAAGAAACCAAGAACCATTACAACTACGCCAATCCAGACTAAACTAATGTATGGTTTTATGCTTGCTGATACCGTCAGCACTTCTTCATTTATCCGAGCAGTTTTGTTGTCATCAGTAACTTCATTCAAATTAGAGAGCATCAGATCAACCTTGCCTGAAGCATCAAGGTTGTTAAGTTGAATTTTTAAGTTCATATCAGGAAGTTCTGTCGCCGTGAGAAGTTTTTCACCACCCTGACTTTGCATAGCAACTCTAGCTTGCTGAGTTTTTCCATCAGCTTCAACGGTGAGTTTTACACCTATTTCAAATGCAGCCCCGCTCATCATTGCATCTCTAACTTCTGCAGGGAAATCGAAATCAATAAAAGTAATTTTAATGTTACCAAACTGTGTTGATGCACCGCGCAGCAAACTTACAACAGAGCTTTCCTGATTTTGTTCTCCTTCTTCATATCCCATAGGAGCAAAATAAAGGTCGCGAGCAAACGAACTAAGGATTGCCGGTTCTCTCACCAAGCTGTTGTTGAATTCAGCAATGTACATTATCGGAGTAACACTGTATGCCTTCTCCCCTTTTTTCAGTTCAATGTTAAAGGCGTACTTAGTATTATTTTCAATTGGTTGATAACCGGTAAAAGTCATTTCATAACCAAACGCTTGTGCCGGTTTGTCTTTTATAAGATCAAGATCAACTTCTTCACTGTATGCCGCTGAGCCTATAACGCCCAATAAAAACACAGCTATTCCAATATGCGCAACGTAAGCACCAAGCATTTTCATGTTCTTCTTTACAATCTTTACAGCAATTTCAGCATTAACTATAAGAGCGAATACACTTGACAGTGTAAGTATTATCATTACTATATCAGTCATTCCACTGAAAATTACAATTGCAATTGTTAGTATAATACTTGTTGAAGCTGAGAATCTAGCACTTTTAATTAATTCCTGCGTAGAGGTTTTCTTCCATTTTATTAAAAGACTTAATCCATTTAATAACCCGATAATAATTGCAATCGGCAAATGCATTTCATTGTAAAAGAAGGTATCAACAGACTGTCCGAAGATTGGTGCGGAAGTTCCAACAAGAATAATTAATGCAGAAGCACCAAGTACAACTGCTGCAGTAAATAAAGAAAGTTCCCTCGAAAGAATATTCTCATCTTGCGGAATTTGCACATTCAGATCTTTCCATCTGTATGCTATAGAACCGAATCCAAGCAAAATAAAAGAACCTATGAATATCAGAAGGAATAAATAAATCAACATTCCGGGATCAACAAATGAGTGAACGGAAGAATCGCCGAGAATACCGCTCCTTGTCAGAAACGTACTGTAAAGAACAAAAACATAAGTAAGAATACTCAGAATAAGATTAGTCTTTGCATATCTTCCGACAGAATCACCGTTCTGCTGACTCTTTCGCTGCACAAGTAAAGTGTGAATTGATGCAACGCCCACTATCCAGGGAATTAAGCTTGAATTTTCAACTGGATCCCATGCCCAGTAACCACCCCAACCAAGCATTTCATAAGCCCAGTAGCCACCCATCATTATTCCTAATCCCAAAATTCCGGCTCCTGCAAGCACCCAGGGAAAAGCCTGACGAATCCAATCCTTATATTCATTCTTCATCATTGCAGCCATAGCAAAAGCAAAAGGAACAGTTGCCATAGCAAATCCCATAAACAGAACAGGCGGGTGTATTTGCATCCACCAATTCAGGAGCTGAGGATTAAGTCCTTTTCCGTCTATGATGAAATTATTAACAGCTATACCGGAAGCACTAAGAGTAGCATAAAGATCTTTGCTCATCTGTACAAAACTTTGTCCAGCTTGCCCGTCAGTAAAAAGAAAATTTTGCAGAAAGGGCATATTGAGATATTGCGGATCGATATCTTTAATATTAATAAAAACTGGTACAGCCCAGATATATTCAAAAGGATTTTTGAGCCAAGGTGAAACCATAACAAGCAGGAAGGAAGTTGCAAGTGCAAAAATTGTCATGACTCGTGGTTCAAGATCACCGCGTTTTGATGAATATGACTGAAGTATAATTCCGATTATTGCGGTGAGCAGCAGCCAGAGTAAGAAGCTTCCTTCTTGCCCACCCCAGAAAGATGAGAACAGCAGACCGGTACTCAATGAATCATTGCTATAACTGTAAACATACTTATACTGATATTGATGAGTTAAAAGTGCATACCACAAAAGAACAGAACCTGCAATAACAAAAATCGCCATAGCATGATAAGACAATCTTGCATAGTTAAGTGTGTTCTTATAGCCGCGGAAAGTTAAGTAATACATAACCATTGCTATAATACTGAATACAAGAGCTGCTGTAAGAACAATACTTCCTATCATTTATTCCTCGAAATTCTTAAGATTTAACTGATTAACTGTTTTGTAACTCAAAGACGTGACGATTGAACTGGCTGCTCTTCGTATTTGCTTGGACATTTAGTTAAAATATCTTTAGCGCGGAAATATCCGTTTTCAAAATTTCCTGTAACGACAACGCTGGTTGCGCTTTCAAAATTGTTAGGCATCATTCCATTATAAACAACTTTCATTTCTTTTCCTTTTTCATCTCTCATATAAAATGAAAAAGTTTTTGTTTCTCTGTCAATCACATAATTTTTTTCTTTAACCCAGCTACCTGTGGCTTTAACAGTTTTATCATTATTTACTATGTTACTAAAATCACTTTCATATTTAATATTACTTTGAGTAAACAAATAACCCATCAATCCAAGAAATATGACAATTATCAATCCACCAAAAATATATTTGTTTTTCATTTTTTATCTCCGTTCATTTCTTTTTCAATCTGCTTAATTCTTTTATCCAGGCTAGACATATAAAGGAAAATACCTGCCCATACAATCAGTACAATAATAAGAACCACATAAATTGCATTTTGTGATAAGAACTCTTCCAACTTTAACCTCTGATTAATTGTTTATTCAGTTTGTCACGATAAATTATTGATTTGTATCCTACGTTCCACATCCAGAAAAATAGTATTGTAAATCCTATTAACGATAAAAAGAAAATTATCATCATACTGGAATTCATCTGAAAATTTACAACCGGACCCGCACCTGTATCATCTGCAGAACCTGGATGAAGTCCTCTCATTACTCTCGGCATAATGAATATAAAAAAAGGAACAGTTACAAAAGCAATGATTGAATAAACTGCAGAAAGTGTAGCGCGCTTATCTTCAGATTCAATTGATGATCTTAAAGCAAACCAGGCACCGTAAATAAGTAGAAGAGCAAAAATACTTGATTGTCTTGGATCCCAACTCCAGAATGCACCCCAGGCAAATTTTGCCCAGACCGCTCCTGTTACCGTTGCAAGTATGCAGAATATCATTCCAAGCTGATTTGCTGCGTAGGATTTTGCATCGTTATCTAGATTTTTATTTTTTAAATACTTAAAACTGTACACAGTTGACATAAAAAAAGCAATTACAGTCAACCAGGCAGTAGGAACGTGAAAAAAGAAGATTTTGGCATTTTCTCCCAATCCGGGAATGAATGGAAATTCATACCAAACACTTGGATTCTCAACTATGGGAAATGCTATTCCTGCTACTGAAACAAAGGCTAGCAGTAAGAATAAAAATATTTTCCAGATCATAAGATAAAATTGATAAATTTTGACTGAATTCGCTATTCTTTCCAGATAAAATCAAATAACATATAAGAGGCGGTTAACATAATCACATCATAGCTCACAACTATTGCTAATTCAAAAATAGATTTTTCAAACCCTGTGCCATCGATTGAAAACAAAGTTAATTGCACAGAAGTTAAAATCAAAGGTAACAAAATCGGGAAAGAAAGCACCGGATAAAGTGTGCCTTTTGCTCCTGCTTTTGATATTATTGCGGCTATTATTGTTGATGAAATTGCCAATCCGATATTGCCGAGAATAAAGGTAAGTAAAAAGAGGTGAAAATTCTGAATTACAAAAGCTTCAAATAATGCAGCGTAAAGTATTGCTATAACTGAATTCATTGCAAAAGTAAGAATAACGTTAAATATCAGTTTTCCTGTAAAGACTGTGGTTGGTGAAGCAATAAGTTGAAGAGTTAATGTTGTTCCTCTTTCCTCTTCGGATACAAATGCTCGTGCAAGTCCTGACATTGCACTAAAGAAAATTACAACCCAAAATAATCCTGCTGTAAGCTCAGGACTTATTCTTTCCTGTCCGATAGAAAAAAGAATTACACTTATTGCAACAATAATGAACATTGCAAGCGAATTTATCGCATAGCGAGTTCTTAATTCTGAACGAAGATCCTTTTAAATAGTGCGTATGCTTTCATTTTAATAAATTCAAAATTCAAAATTCAAAAGTTGGGTATATAGATTATTTTTTGATTTTCTAATCTTGATATTTAACATTCTATTCATTCCTTGAATTGTTTTAAATCAATAACTTCTGAACACAGATTTAAATCCTGTTTCTCATTTGAAGCAACAACAACAATATTTTTTCCGCCTTCTTCTCTTATAATTTCATAAACAGAATTTTTTCCTTCTTCATCTAAATTGGAAGTCGGTTCATCCAAAATCAATAATTCTGGTGAGTGCATTAAAGAAAAAATAAACTTTAATCTTTGCTTCATCCCTGATGAATACGTCTTTACTAAATCATCTTTTCTATTAAGAAGAAGAAATTTTTCCAATAAATATTTTACTCTTTGCTCATCAAGGTTTATTCCTCTTATCTTGGCAAACAGTTCAAGATTTTCCCATGCGGAAAATTCTTCATAGAGAACTAAGTATGGTGAAACGAATCCAATATGATTATGAAGTTTTTCCGGAATGATTTCTCTTTCATTAATCTTATGAATTACCTTTCCGTCGGAGGCACCAATAATTCCCGCAATTATTTTAACCAAAGTAGATTTGCCGGAACCGTTTGGACCCGAAATACCATAAACTCCGGGTTTATTTATTTTGAAGTTAAGGTTGTTGAAGATAAAGTCTTCTGCCGAAGAATTTTTTAACGGAAGATAATTCTAAGTTGTAATTAGTCATTGAAGATTACGAATTTACCAGTTTTGTAATCATTGCCATCCTTAATAACAATTATATATATACCGCTGCCTAAGTTTTCCCCATTCTGATTTACAGGTTTATCCCATTCAATAATTGAGATCCGACCGTAAACATTCGTGCTTGGATCATTTATCACATAAGCTTTTGTTTCCATATTTGAGGAATATACAAGATCCATAGATATAGTATAAATACTAACATCAACCTGAAGACCCGATTCAATATCCTCAATAGAAAACTTGATCGATTCTCCGGAAGGATCGTTATATCTGTATGGTAAAGGAAATGGTAAAATATTTGCGAGGCTTTTCTTAACTATTATTATTGAATCCCCGGTGAGAGGAATATTATTAACAATTTCTGCAAGTCTCCAATAAGCATTACCATTTCTGTCAAACGTAGCAGAATAATCGTCGCCTATATTATAATTTCCCGAGGAACTATCAGAAAATAAAGTATAATAGGCTGTCAATATAGTATCCTTAAAAGCACTCTGAATATCTGTGTTTGCAAATATCGATACGATAGTATCGTTATTGGATGAATTCACCATCCTCATATAATAGTTTGAAACAGGAAATGATGAGATCTCATAATATCTTGATGGAGGCGAAAATGAAGCGCTTACTGTTGGTATCAAAACAGGATAATTTCTTGCTTCTTCAAAATATGCACCCGATATACTGCGATAATTAGTAAAATAATTCCAGATGCCAAATCTTGCCAATTCAAATTCAAAAACAGAAGCATTCTC
>CAVQOL010000010.1:0-11198 GCA_963714415.1 uncultured Ignavibacteriaceae bacterium | reverse complement strand
GCCTATTATCATCAAAAATCTGGACATTTATTATCTTAGCTACATTTTCATCACTGTAATTGTCTACTTCAACTTCTAGATCTAAAATTCCATCTTTGTACTCCGAATCCAATTCTGTTCTTGCAAAGAAATCACGAATATGAATTTTGGGAGTTGAGTACAAATAAACATCTCTGAATATTCCACTTAGCCTCCAGGCGTCCTGATCTTCGATATAACTAGCATCAGTCCATCTGTATACTTTGACCGAAACACTATTCTCTCCTTCTTTAATATATTTTGAAATGTTAAATTCTGCAGGTGTTTTGCTATCCTCACTATACCCTACAATTTCACCATTCACCCACAAATAAAATGCTGAACGAACACCATCAAAGTGAATAAATATTTCACGCTCTTTCCATTTGTTTGGAATTTCGAATGATCTTTTATATGAACCTACAGGATTATAATCCTTGGGTACGAAAGGTGGATTTACAGGTTGAAATGGATACTTAACATTTGTGTAGATAGGTTTATCATATCCTTGAAGTTCCCAGTTACCGGGGACTATTATATCGTCCCAATTATTTGTATCGAACGAATGAGCATAAAATTCATCTGAAGCTTCATCAGGATTTAATGCTAATTTAAATTTCCATACTCCATTCAATGTTTGATAGAATTTTGATTCAGATTTTTTTTGATTTAAAGCATCCTCAACAGAATTGAAGGGCATTAATGTTGAATGACCATCTTCTTTATTGATTCCGAATACTTTAGGATTTTCCCAATCATTTGGTTGAGCTAATAATACAGAGGAGTTTATAATAGTGTGTATTAACAGTAAAAACATCAATGCAGAAAAATTTTTCATAATTCGCATAATTGTTTAATGATTACAGTAACTACATCTCTATAAATTAATCATAGAGCTATTATTTTTTAAGATGATTCCCGAACTATCAATTCAGCATCAAGCACTACCGTTGTAAAGTTGGTAACGGGTTTCTTGCTTTCAATTTGTTTAATAATTAATTCAGCCGCCCTTTTCCCCATCATAAATGCGTGTTGGTCAACAGTAGTAAGTTTTGGTTCTATTAGTTCAGTCATTGGGTTATTGGAAAAACCTACAATAGCAACATCTTTCGGGATTGAGTAGCCACTTTCTTTTAATTTCTTGAAAGCACCAAAAGCAACTGGATCATTTACCGCAAATATTGCATCTGGTATGTTATTCTCATTAATCATTTTTTGTATTGAATTGTATCCATCCTTTTCGTGTAACCCACCATAGAAAATATTGTTTTCATTTAGCGGCAGATTATAATCTTTCAAAGCCTGTCGGTAACCATCTAACCTTAAACGACAAATATTCACTTCCTGATTACCTGCCAGATGGGCAATTTTTTTATAACCTCTATCAATTAAATGAGAAACAGCCTTATATGCACTCATTTTATCATCGATAATCACTTTGAAAGTATTTAAATCCTCTATTACTCTATCGAATAACACTAGAGGAATATTTCTCTCCATCACTGCTTTTAAATGTTCACTTTTTGTAGTGGTCTGAGATATTGAAACAATCAATCCCGCAGCTCT
Source organism: uncultured Ignavibacteriaceae bacterium (assembly GCA_963714415.1). GTDB lineage: Bacteria > Bacteroidota > Ignavibacteria > Ignavibacteriales > Ignavibacteriaceae > JAGXRK01. Next base: position 9,614 of record CAVQOL010000010.1, on the reverse strand, counting down.
GTTCGAAACCAACGCATTAGTATTAACTACTTCACGGTCATAACTTTCGTTGCTGTTACAAACCACCGTAATATACCCTGATTGATAAGCGATCTCTTCTATACCTGATATTGCAGAAGCAAAAAAGCTGTGTTCAATTTCAGGTACTATTACGCCTATCATTTTAGTACGATTGGATTTTAGACTTTGTGCAATAATGTTTGGATTATAATTTAGAGAATTGGCTTTTTGAATAATCTTCTCTTTGGTGGAATCGCTTATATCCGGATGATCTGATAATGCCCGCGAAACTGTTGAGGGGGAGATTTCTAATGCTTTTGCAATATCTTTTATTGTTACTTCATTCATAAAATTATTGTAATTTTTGATAAATTTCGCAAACGCTACCGCAAACGCTACCGCAAACGTTTGCAAAATAATATTAATAATTTATTATGTCAAGGGGTTTTAAAAAATATTACTGACTTACTCTTTGGAGAAATTATTTCATATTTCAATAAAAATGAAGAGGATGGAAAAATTGTGATAAAGATTCGCGGCGAAGAAAAATTGGGAAGAATCTGGAATAATATCAAAAATGCGAACCAGTTAACACCAGTTCGCACATCTGACGGTCTCGGCTCCGCGAGCAATCCGTTAGCTAACGGATCGAACCTGCAATCTTATCTTTAATCATTCTCCAAATAAATTCTCTGCCTTTTTGTGATTTTAGTTGCTTCTCTCTTTTAAAGCTTCACTTCTTGTCTTATATTCTTCTGTATATACAACCTGCCAGGGTTTATATCTTTTTGTATAAGCGGAGAGTAATCCAGTATTGTGCTCAGATAATCTTCTCTCAAGATTATCTGTTTGTCCAATATAGATTTTGTTGTGACTGGAAGAATACAAAACATATACTTTATACATATACGAAAAAGCCTCAGTTTGTTTTCTGAGGCTTGGTAGTTGGCTCCGCGAGCAAGACTCGAACTTGCAACCCTCCGGTTAACAGCCGGATGCTCCACCATTGAGCTATCGCGGAATTTAATTTCTTATTTTAACTCGAACCTGCATCCCGATTCTATCGGGATAACAGCCGAATGCTCCACTTTACCTCCCGAAGGGAGGCTTTGCTTATCAGCCTCTAGCGGAAGCTATCGCAGAATTTATTCTAAAAACGAGGTCAAAGATAACATTGACCTCATTGTTTGTCAAGGCTAGAAAAAGCAGATTTAGATGTTAATTCCCATCTCTCTTAATAGGAAATCCGCTCCACCAATCTTTTGAGTTATCCAAAGAATGTATCTGATATCAACTCCTATCGAGCGGCTGTAATCTTCGCTCCATGCAAAGTCATTTATAGTCGCTTCAAAAGCACGATCAAAGTTTACACCGACTAATCTTCCGTAAGCATCCATAATCGGGCTACCCGAATTTCCTCCGCTTGTATCGGTATTGTAAAGTAATGCAACTGGCACATCATTCAATTTGCTATTTATAAAACGTCCAAAATCTTTTTGAGCGTATAACTCTTCTATCTTTGGCAGAAGTTTATAATCTCCGTCTTCTTTCCCTTTTTCAATTACGCCTTTAAGTGTTGTTATCGGGGAGTAATAAGTTGCATCTACGGGCGAGTAACCCCGCACATAACCATAAGTTAATCTTAATGTGCTGTTTGCATCGGGAATAAAAGATTTCTGAAGCCAGATTTTTTTTGCTTCCATTAGTTTTGCTAAGAAAATATTTAACTGCCCGTTAATCTTATTTCTTTTAGCTGTTTCAGATTCGTTCAAATCGTAAAATTTTTGAGCAAGTGATATAAATGGATCATCTACTTCTTCTAATTTTATTTCCTCATCGTGCAGTTTTTTAAGATATGTTTCACTTTCTGCAATGAAAGATTCCGAATAAAGTTCATCAATATATTTTTCAAGGTTTTCTTTTTCTGAAAGATGTTGGAATATCTCAATGTTTCTACATTCTTCAAACTTAAAGGCATCAGTCAGTATTTTATTAAAAAGTATTTGATCCAGTTCCGGTTTAAATTCATTGTACAGCTTATCCATAGAAGATAAAAACCGGGTTGTATTTTTTTCAGTGTACAAAGATTTTCTCTCATCGTCCGGTTTTAGTATTTCGTTTTTATACTCAACGAAGATTTCCGCGAGTCTGTAATAATTCACAAATCTTGAAAGAGACGAAGTTACATATGGTAATCTTCCTGCCTCGAATATTTCCTGATAAACATTATCAATATCATTAAGCACTGAACCATATTTAATTTTTAGTTCCGAATCAGCATCTATAAATTCCTGAAGTTGTTTTTCTTCAGCCTGCTTTTTCTGAACTAACTTTAATCTTTCCAAACCTTGTAATTTGCCCCGGAAATTTTTTTCTGTATTTGCCAGACTTTTAATCGTGCTTGAAATTTCTAATGCAAATTCCAGATCATCAGTTCCTTTATCTTCATAAAGGTTTATCATCCATCTGTAGAACTGTGAAATGTACGGAAGCAAATATTTTTCCTGGTGAATTATAAACTGAGAGGGCTGATGTTTGTATGTTCTTCCCGGATAACCTAAAAGAAAAACAAAATCATTTTCATCAACACCATTTGGATTTACCTGTAAATGCTTTCTTGGTTTGAAAGGAACGTTATCTTCCGAATATTTTGCAGGTGAACCGTCAGGCGCAACGTAAGCACGGATGAATGAAAAATCACCTGTATGTCGTGGCCAGACCCAGTTATCCGATTCACCTCCAAATTCACCGATGCTGCGCGGAGGTGCAAATACTATTCGCACATCATTTATTGTCTGGTATCTGAATAAAACATAGGATTCACCAACAAACATTTCCGAAACTTCAGCTTTTATTGTGCTGTCTTTTTCTTCTTCACGTTTAATTATTTCTCTGATCTTTTTTCCTATTTCCTCTGTGCGTTTTGTAATATCTTCAGCTTCATTTGCTGCTTCCAGAATTTCATTGCTTACATCTTCATATGAAACTGTTATACGGCAGGTTAATCCTTTTGCCGGGATTTCATCTTCTCTTGTATTCGCAACGAATCCGTTTTCAAGGTAATTATTTTCAACTGAACTTGCTGCCTGCACTGCACCAAATACACAATGATGATTTGTCAATATCAATCCTTCTTCAGAAACAAATGAACCTGTGCAACCGCCGACTCTTACAAGTGCATCTACAAGACTGGCGCCATCAGGATTATAAACTTCATCAATGCTTATTTTTAATCCGGCCTCATTCAGATTAAGATTTCTAATATCATTAAGCGGAAACATTCCTTCATCCGGTTTGGAAGGGATGAATGCTAATGAGAGTGAGATTATGGTTAAGAGTGAGAGTAAGAAAGATGATTTATTAAACTTATGCATTATTTTCTCCGTGTTTTGAATACGAGTTTGCTAATTGATATGCAATATAGTTAGATGAGAAAAACTTTTCTAATAAAAAAGCCCGGACAAGCCGGGCAAAATCTGCTATGTATTATCACCTAAACCAAAGATTCTTTTAATCGTCTTGCTGCGGAAACAAAGAAACCAAGAACCATAACAACCACACCAATCCAGACTAAACTGATATAGGGTTTAATGCTTGCAGATACAGTCAGTACTTCTTCATTTATCTTAGAAGTTTTGTTATCATCAGCAACTCCATTCAAATTAGTGAGCATCAGATCAACCTTGCCTGAAGCATCAAGATTATTAAGCTGAATTTTTAAGTTCATATCAGGAAGTTCTGTCGCTGTAAGAAGTTTTTCACCACCCTGACTTTGCATAGCAACCCTTGCCTGCTGAGTTTTTCCATCAGCTTCAACAGTAAGTTTTACACCTATTTCAAATGCGCCGCCGCTCATCATTGCATCTCTAACTTCTGCAGGAAAATCAAAATCGATAAAAGTAATTTTAATGTTACCAAACTGTGTTGATGCACCGCGCAGCAAACTTACAACAGAGCTTTCCTGATTTTGTTCTCCTTCTTCATATCCCATAGGAGCAAAATAAAGGTCGCGAGCAAACGAACTAAGGATTGCCGGTTCTCTCACCAAGCTGTTGTTGAATTCAGCAATGTACATTATCGGGGCAATACTGTATGACTTTTCATCTTTTTTCAGTTCAATGTTAAAGGCATACTTTGTATTATTTTCAATCGGTTGATAACCGGTAAAAGTCATTTCATAACCAAACGCTTGTGCCGGTTTGTTTTTTATAAGATCAAGATCAACTTCTTCACTGTATGCCGCTGAACCTATAACACCCAATAAAAACACTGCTATTCCAATGTGTGCAATATAAGCGCCCAGCATTTTCATATTCTTCTTTACAATCTTTACAGCAATTTCAGCATTTACAATAAGAGCGAATACACTTGACAGTGTAAGTATTATCATCATTATATCAGTCATTCCACTGAAAATTACAATTGCAATTGTTAAGATAATACTTGCTGAGGCTGAGAATATAGAACTCTTAATTAATTCCTGCGTAGAGGTTTTCTTCCATTTTATTAAAAGACTTAATCCATTTAATAACCCGATAATAATTGCAATCGGCAAATGCATTTCATTGTAAAAGAAGGTATCAACAGACTGTCCGAAGATTGGTGCGGAAGTTCCAACAAGAATAATTAATGCCGACGCACCAAGTACAACTGCTGCAGTAAATAAAGAAAGTTCTCTCGAAAGAATATTTTCATCTTGCGGAATTTGCACATTCAGATCTTTCCATCTGTATGCTATAGAACCGAATCCAAGCAAAATAAAAGAACCTATGAATATCAGAAGGAATAAATAAATCAACATTCCGGGATCAACAAATGAGTGAACGGAAGAATCGCCGAGAATACCGCTCCTTGTCAGGAATGTACTGTAAAGAACAAAAACATAAGTAAGAATACTCAGAATAAGATTAGTCTTTGCATATCTTCCGACAGAATCACCGTTCTGCTGACTCTTTCGCTGCACAAGTAAAGTGTGAATTGATGCAACACCCACTATCCAGGGAATTAAGCTTGAATTTTCAACAGGATCCCATGCCCAGTAACCACCCCAACCAAGCATTTCATAAGCCCAATAGCCGCCCATCATTATTCCTAATCCCAAAATTCCGGCTCCTGCAAGCACCCAGGGAAACGCCTGACGAATCCAATCCTTATATTCATTCTTCATCATTGCAGCCATAGCAAAAGCAAAAGGAACAGTTGCCATAGCAAATCCCATAAACAGAACAGGCGGGTGTATTTGCATCCACCAATTCAGAAGCTGCGGATTAAGTCCCTTTCCGTCAATAATAAAATTATTAACAGCTATACCGGAAGCACTAAGAGTAGCATAAAGATCTTTACTCATCTGAACAAAACTTTGTCCAGCTTGCCCGTCAGTAAAAAGAAAATTTTGCAGAAAGGGCATATTGAGATATTGCGGATTGATATCTTTAATATTAATAAAAACTGGTACAGCCCAGATATATTCAAAAGGATTTTTGAGCCAAGGTGAAACCATAACAAGCAGGAATGAAGTTGCAAGTGCAAAAATTGTCATAACTCGTAGGTTCAAGATCACCGCGTTTTGATGAATATGACTGAAGTATAATTCCGATTATTGCGGTGAGCAGCAACCAGAGTAAGAAGCTTCCTTCTTGCCCACCCCAGAAAGATGAGAACAGCAGACCGGTACTCAATGAATCATTGCTATAACTGTAAACATACTTATACTGATATTGATGAGTTAAAAGTGCATACCACAAAGAACAGAACCTGCAATAACAAAAATCGCCATAGCATGATAAGACAATCTTGCATAGTTAAGTGTGTTCTTATAGCCGCGGAAAGTTAAGTAATACATAACCATTGCTATAATACTGAATACAAGAGCTGCAGTAAGAACAATACTTCCTATCATTTATTCCTCGAAATTCTTAAGATTTAACTGATTAACTGTTTTGTAACTCAAAGACGTGACGATTGAACTGCCTGACCTTCATATTTACTTGGACACTTGGTAAGAATATCTTTAGCGTGAAAATATCCATCTACATACTTGCCGGTAACTACAACACTTGAAGCAGTTTCAAAATTATTTGGGATGGTACCACTGTAAACAACTTTCATTTCATTACCTTTTTCATCAATCATAAAAAAGGTAAATGTTTTGTTTTCTCTGTCTACATCATAACTTTTTTCTTTAACCCATGTTCCTGTTGCTTTAACTGTTTTAGAATTATTCACCACTTTAGAAAAATCATCCTGGTATTGAATGTTACTTTGAGTAAATAAGTAAACCATGAAACCCAGAAATATTACAATAATAAATCCACCAAATATATATTTATTCTTCATTACGTTCTCCATTCTTTCAATTCTTTTTCAACAATTTTTATTCTTTTATCCAAACCAAACATATAAAGAAAATACCCCCCCAAACAATCAGAACGATGATCATAACAATGTATATCGCATTATCTGATAAGAAGCTCTTCCAATTTTATCCTCTGATTAAATTTTTGTTCAAATTTTCATTATAAATTATTGACCTATAACTAATCTGCCACATCCAGAAATACAGTATCGTGAATCCAATTAACGATAAAAAGAAAATTATCATCATACTGGAATTCATGTCAAAATTTATAACCGGACCTGCATTCGTATCATCTGCTGAACCTGGATGAAGTCCCTTCATTACTCTCGGCATAATGAATATGAAGAAAGGTACAGTTACAAATGCAATCAGTGAATAGACTGAAGAAAGTGTAGCGCGCTTATCTTCAGATTCAATTGAAGACCTAAAAGCAAATAAAGCACCATAAATAAGTAAAAGAGCAAAAATGCTAGTCTGCCGTGGATCCCAGCTCCAAAATGAGCCCCAGGCAAATTTAGCCCAAACAGCTCCGGTCACTGTTGCTAAGATGCAGAAAATCATTCCAAGTTGCATAGACGCAAATGCTTTTGCATCATCATCCAAGTTTTTCTTTTTTAAATATTTAAAGCTAAAAACTGAAGACATCAGAAATGCGATTAATGTTAACCATGCTGTAGGAACATGAAAAAATATAATTTTTGCATTTTCTTCTAATCCGGGAATGTTAGGAAACTCATACCATTTTACTGGATTCTCAACTATGGGAAATGCTATTCCGGCCACTGAGACAAAGGAAATAAGAAGAAATAAGAATATTTTCCAGAGCATATTGTTCACTTTCTAAATAAACTACGAAATCGCTATTCTTTCCATATAAAATCAAAAAGCATATAGGAAACAGTAAGCATAATTACATCATAACTGACAACAATTGCCAATTCAAATCTAGCATCTTCAATCCTTGTGCCATCAAGTGAAAACAAAGTTAATTGAACAGATGTTAGAATCAAAGGCAATAAAATCGGGAAAGAAAGGACAGGATAAAGTGTTCCCTTTGCTCCTGCTTTTGCAATAATTGCAGCAATTATTGTAGAAGAAATCGCCAGTCCGATATTGCCAAATACAAGAAGATAAAACGAATAAAGAGAAATTATTAATTACAAATGATTCAAAAAAGGCTGCATATAATAACGCAATAACTGTATTCATACAGAAAACCAGAATTACATTAAAAACAAGTTTTCCAGAAAAAACTGTCGAGGGAGATGCAATAAATTGCAGTGTTAATGATGTACCCCTCTCCTCTTCGGATACAAATGCTCTAGCCAGTCCCGACATCGCTGTAAAGAAAATAACTACCCAAAACAATCCTCCTGTTAACCTCAGATATCTTTTCCTGGCCTACTGCGAACATTATCACGCTGATAGCGACAATAATAAACATCGCCAGTGAGTTAATGGCATATCTGGTCCTTAATTCGAACGAAAATCCTTTTTAAAAAGTGCATATCGCTTTCATTTTAATAACATCAAAATTGACTATTCAAAGTTGGGTATATAGATTATTTTTTGATTTTCTAATCTTATACTTAACATTCTATTCATTCCTTGAATTGTTTTAAATCCATAACTTCTGCGCACATAAAGTGAAATCCGCTTTCTCATTTGAAGCAATAACAACAATATTTTTTCCGCCTTCTTCTCTTATAATTTCATAAACAGAATTTTTTCCTTCTTCATCTAAATTGGAAGTCGGTTCATCCAAAATCAATAATTCAGGTGAGTGCATTAAAGAAAAAATAAACTTTAATCTTTGCTTCATCCCCGATGAATACGTCTTTACTAAATCATCTTTTCTATTAAGAAGAAGAAATTTTTCCAATAAATATTTTACTCTTTGCTCATCAAGGTTTATTCCCCTTATCTTGGCAAACAGTTCAAGATTTTCCCATGCGGAAAATTCTTCATAGAGAACTAAGTATGGTGAAACGAATCCAATATGATTATGAAGTTTTTCCGGAATGATTTCTCTTTCATGAATCTTATGAATTACCTTTCCGTCTGAAGGAGCAATAAATCCCGCAATTATCTTAACCAACGTAGATTTGCCAGAGCCGTTTGGGCCCGAAATACCATAAATTCCGGGTTTATTTATTTTGATGTTAAGGTTGTTGAAGATAAGTCTTCTGCCGAAGAATTTTTTAACGGAAGATAATTCTAAGTTGTAATTAGTCATTGAAGATTACGAATTTACCAGTTTTGTAATCATTGCCATCCTTAATAACAATTATATATATACCGCTGCCTTAAGTTTTCCCCATTCTGATTTACAGGTTTATCCCATTCAATAATTGAGATCCGACCGTAAACATTCGTGCTTGGATCATTTATCACATAAGCTTTTGTTTCCATATTTGAGGAATATACAAGATCCATAGATATAGTATAAATACTAACATCAACCTGAAGACCCGATTCAATATCCTCAATAGAAAACTTGATCGATTCTCCGGAAGGATCGTTATATCTGTATGGTAAAGGAAATGGTAAAATATTTGCGAGGCTTTTCTTAACTATTATTATTGAATCCCCGGTGAGAGGAATATTATTAACAAATTTCTGCAAGTCTCCAATAAGCATTACCATTTCTGTCAAACGTAGCAGAATAATCGTCGCCTATATTATAATTTCCCGAGGAACTATCAGAAAATAAAGTATAATAGGCTGTCAATATAGTATCCTTAAAAGCACTCTGAATATCTGTGTTTGCAAATATCGATACGATAGTATCGTTATTGAGATGAATTCACCATCCTCATATAATAGTTTGAAACAGGAAATGATGAGATCTCATAATATCTTGATGGAGGCGAAAATGAAGCGCTTACTGTTGGTATCAAAACAGGATAATTTCTTGCTTCTTCAAAATATGCACCCGATATACTGCGATAATTAGTAAAATAATTCCAGATGCCAAATCTTGCCAATTCAAATTCAAAAACAGAAGCATTCTCCTGAATACTATTGTTAATTGCACTTAAAGCGCGATTGGTTTTCATTAATTCCCATTGACGTTTTATGATGCTATATCCAAATATATCTTTTAGATAGAGTTTCCAATGAGCAAGATTATAACCATCATTATCAGGAAATGCTCTTGATGGGTTTCTGAAATAATCAGGTAAGTATGCATAGTAACCGTTGATTGAATCGAAGACATATTCTTCCATTGCAGTTGAAGTAATTTCATAAAAAA
>CAVQOL010000009.1:0-14018 GCA_963714415.1 uncultured Ignavibacteriaceae bacterium | reverse complement strand
GCACGATCAAAGTTTACACCGACTAATCTTCCGTAAGCATCCATAATCGGGCTACCCGAATTTCCTCCGCTTGTATCGGTATTGTAAAGTAATGCAACTGGCACATCATTCAATTTGCTATTCATAAAACGTCCAAAATCTTTTTGAGCGTATAACTCTTCTATCTTTGGCAGAAGTTTATAATCTCCGTCTTCTTTCCCTTTTTCAATTACGCCTTTAAGTGTTGTTATCGGGGAGTAATAAGTTGCATCTACGGGCGAGTAACCCCGCACATAACCATAAGTTAATCTTAATGTGCTGTTTGCATCGGGAATAAAAGATTTCTGAAGCCAGATTTTTTTTGCTTCCATTAGTTTTGCTAAGAAAATATTTAACTGCCCGTTAATCTTATTTCTTTTAGCTGTTTCAGATTCGTTCAAATCGTAAAATTTTTGAGCAAGTGATATAAATGGATCATCTACTTCTTCTAATTTTATTTCCTCATCGTGCAGTTTTTTAAGATATGTTTCACTTTCTGCAATGAAAGATTCTGAATAAAGTTCATCAATATATTTTTCAAGGTTTTCTTTTTCTGAAAGATGTTGGAATATCTCAATGTTTCTACATTCTTCAAACTTAAAGGCATCAGTCAGTATTTTATTAAAAAGTATTTGATCCAGTTCCGGTTTAAATTCATTGTACAGCTTATCCATAGAAGATAAAAACCGGGTTGTATTTTTTTCAGTGTACAAAGATTTTCTCTCATCGTCCGGTTTTAGTATTTCGTTTTTATACTCAACGAAGATTTCCGCGAGTCTGTAATAATTCACAAATCTTGAAAGAGACGAAGTTACATATGGTAATCTTCCTGCCTCGAATATTTCCTGATAAACATTATCAATATCATTAAGCACTGAACCATATTTAATTTTTAGTTCCGAATCAGCATCTATAAATTCCTGAAGTTGTTTTTCTTCAGCCTGCTTTTTCTGAACTAACTTTAATCTTTCCAAACCTTGTAATTTGCCCCGGAAATTTTTTTCTGTATTTGCCAGACTTTTAATCGTGCTTGAAATTTCTAATGCAAATTCCAGATCATCAGCACCTTTATCTTCATAAAGGTTTATCATCCATCTGTAGAACTGTGAAATGTACGGAAGCAAATATTTTTCCTGGTGAATTATAAACTGAGAGGGCTGATGTTTGTATGTTCTTCCCGGATAACCTAAAAGAAAAACGAAATCATTTTCATCAACACCATTTGGATTTACCTGTAAATGTTTTCTCGGTTTGAAAGGAACGTTATCCTCCGAATATTTTGCAGGCGAACCATCGGGCGCAACGTAAGCACGGATGAATGAAAAATCACCTGTATGTCGTGGCCAGACCCAGTTATCCGATTCACCTCCAAATTCACCGATGCTGCGCGGAGGTGCAAATACTATTCGCACATCATTTATTGTCTGGTATCTGAATAAAACATAGGATTCACCAACAAACATTTCCGAAACTTCAGCTTTTATTGTACTGTCTTTTTCTTCTTCACGTTTAATTATTTCTCTGATCTTTTTTCCTATTTCCTCTGTGCGTTTTGTAATATCTTCAGCTTCATTTGCTGCTTCCAGAATTTCATTGCTTACATCTTCATATGAAACTGTTATACGGCAGGTTAATCCTTTTGCAGGGATTTCATCTTCCCTTGTATTCGCAACGAATCCGTTTTCAAGGTAATTATTTTCAACAGTACTTGCTGCCTGCACTGCACCAAATACACAATGATGATTTGTCAATATCAATCCTTCTTCAGAAACAAATGAACCTGTGCAACCGCCGACTCTTACAAGTGCATCTACAAGACTGGCGCCATCAGGATTATAAACTTCATCAATGCTTATTTTTAATCCGGCCTCATTCAGATTAAGATTTCTAATATCATTAAGCGGAAACATTCCTTCATCCGGTTTGGAAGGGATGAATGCTAATGAGAATGAGAGTAAGATTATGGTTAAGAGTGAGAGTAAGAAAGATGATTTGTTAAACTTATGCATTATTTTCTCCGTGTTTTGAATACGAATTTGCTAATTGATATGCAATATAGTCAGATGAGAAAAACTTTTCTAATAAAAAAGCCCGGACAAGCCGGGCAAAATCTGCTATGTATTATCAACCTAAACCAAAGATTCCTTCAATCGTCTTGCTGCGGAAACAAAGAAACCAAGAACCATAATAACCACACCAATCCAGACTAAGCTGATATAGGGTTTAATGCTTGCAGATACAGTCAGCACTTCTTCATTTATCTTAGAAGTTTTGTTATCATCAGCAACTCCATTCAAATTAGTGAGCATCAGATCAACCTTGCCTGAAGCATCAAGATTATTAAGCTGAATTTTTAAGTTCATATCAGGAAGTTCTGTTGCTGTAAGAAGTTTTTCACCACCCTGACTTTGCATAGCAACCCTTGCCTGCTGAGTTTTTCCATCAGCTTCAACAGTAAGTTTTACACCTATTTCAAATGCGCCGCCGCTCATCATTGCATCTCTAACTTCTGCAGGAAAATCAAAATCAATAAAAGTAATTTTAATGTTTCCAAACTGTGTGGACGCACCACGCTGCAAACTTACAACAGAGTTTTCCTGATTTTGCTTTCCTTCTTCATAGCCCATAGGAGCAAAATAAAGGTCGCGAGCAAACGTACTAAGGATTGCCGGTTCTCTCACCAAGCTGTTGTTGAATTCAGCTATGTACATTATCGGGGCAATATTGTATGACCTCTCATCTTTTTTTAGTTCAATGTTAAAGGCATACTTTGTATTATTTTCAATCGGTTGATAACCGGTAAAGGTCATTTCGTAACCAAACGCTTGTGCTGGCTTATTTTTTATAAGATCAAGATCAACTTCTTCACTGTATGCCGCTGAACCTATAACCCCTAGTAAAAACACTGCTATTCCAATGTGTGCAATATAAGCGCCCAACATTTTCATATTTTTCTTTACAATCTTTACAGCAATTTCGGCATTTACAATAAGAGCAAATACACTTGACAGTGTAAGTACTATCATCATTATATCAGTCATCCCGCTGAAAATCACAATTGCAATTGTTAAGATAATACTTGCTGAGGCTGAGAATATAGAACTCTTAATTAATTCCTGCGTAGAGGTTTTCTTCCATTTTATTAAAAGACTTAATCCATTTAATAACCCGATAATAATTGCGATCGGCAAATGCATTTCATTATAAAAGAAAGTATCAACTGACTGCCCGAATATCGGAGCAGAAGTTCCAACAAGAATAATTAATGCCGAAGCACATAGTACGACTGCTGCAGTAAATAAAGAAAGTTCTCTCGAAAGAATATTTTCATCTTGCGGAATTTGCACATTCAGATCTTTCCATCTGTATGCTATAGAACCGAATCCAAGCAAAATGAAAGAACCTATGAATATCAGAAGGAATAAATAAATCAACATTCCGGGATCAACAAACGAATGAACAGAAGAATCGCCGAGAATACCACTCCTTGTAAGGAATGTACTGTAAATAACAAAAACATAAGTAAGAATACTCAGAATAAGATTAGTCTTTGCATATCTTCCTACAGAATTACCGTTCTGCTGACTCTTTCGCTGCACAAGTAAAGTATGAATTGATGCAACACCCACTATCCAGGGAATTAAGCTTGAATTTTCCACAGGATCCCATGACCAGTAACCACCCCAACCAAGCATTTCATAAGCCCAATAGCCGCCCATCATTATTCCTAATCCCAAAATTCCGGCTCCAGCAAGCACCCAGGGAAACGCCTGACGAATCCAATCCCTATATTCATTCTTCATCATTGCGGCCATAGCAAAAGAAAAAGGAACAGTTGCCATAGCAAATCCCATAAACAGAACAGGCGGGTGTATTTGCATCCACCAATTCAGAAGCTGCGGGTTAAGACCCCTTCCGTCAATAATAAAATTATTAACAGCTATACCGGAAGCACTAAGAGTAGCATAAAGATCTTTACTCATCTGAACAAAACTTTGTCCAGCTTGCCCGTCAGTAAAAAGAAAATTTTGCAGAAAGGGCATATTGAGATATTGCGGATTAATATCTTTAATATTAATAAAAACAGGTACAGCCCAGATATATTCAAAAGGATTTTTGAGCCAAGGTGAAACCATAACAAGCAGGAATGAAGTTGCAAGTGCAAAAATTGTCATAACTCTAGGTTCAAGATCACCGCGTTTTGATGAATATGACTGAAGTATAATTCCGATTATTGCGGTGAGCAGCAGCCAGAGTAAGAAGCTTCCTTCTTGCCCACCCCAGAAAGATGAGAACAGCAGACCGGTACTCAATGAACCATTGCTATAACTGTAAACATACTTATACTGATATTGATGAGTTAAAAGTGCATACCACAAAAGAACAGAACCTGCAATAACAAAAATCGCCATAGCATGATAAGACAATCTCGCATAACTAAGTGTGTTCTTATAGCCGCGGAAAGTTAAGTAATACATAACCATTGCTATAATACTGAATACAAGAGCTGCTGTAAGAACAATACTTCCTATCATTTATTCCTCGAAATTCTTAAGATTTAACTGATTAACTGTTTTGTAACTCAAAGACGTGACGATTGAACTGGCTGCTCTTCGTACTTGCTTGGACATTTAGTTAAAATATCTTTAGCGCGGAAATATCCGTTTTCAAAATTTCCTGTAACGACAACGCTAGTTGCGCTTTCAAAATTGTTAGGCATCATTCCGTTATAAACAACTTTCATTTCTTTTCCTTTTTCATCTCTCATATAAAAGGAAAAAGTTTTTGTTTCTCTGTCAATCACATAATTTTTTTCTTTAACCCAGCTACCTGTGGCTTTAACAGTTTTATCATTATTTACTATGTTACTAAAATCACTTTCATATTTAATATTACTTTGAGTAAACAAATAGCCCATCAATCCAAGAAATATGACAATTATCAATCCACCAAAAATATATTTGTTTTTCATTTTTTATCTCTGTTTATTTCTTTTTCAATCTGCTTAATTCTTTTATCCAGGCTAGACATATAAAGGAAAATACCTGCCCATACAATCAGTACAATAATAAGAACCACATAAATTGCATTTTGTGATAAGAACTCTTCCAACTTTAACCTCTGATTAATTGTTTATTCAGTTTGTCACGATAAATTATTGATTTGTATCCTACGTTCCACATCCAGAAAAACAGTATTGTAAATCCTATTAACGATAAAAAGAAAATTATCATCATACTTGAATTCATCTGAAAATTTACAACCGGACCCGCACCTGTATCATCTGCAGAACCTGGATGAAGTCCTCTCATTACTCTCGGCATAATGAATATAAAAAAAGGAACAGTTACAAAAGCAATGATTGAATAAACTGCAGAAAGTGTAGCGCGCTTATCTTCAGATTCGATTGATGATCTTAAAGCAAACCATGCACCATAAATAAGTAAGAGTGCAAAAATACTTGTCTGTCTTGGATCCCAACTCCAGAATGCACCCCAGGCAAATTTTGCCCAGACCGCTCCTGTTACCGTTGCAAGTATGCAGAATATCATTCCAAGCTGATTTGCTGCGTAGGATTTTGCATCGTCATCTAGATTTTTATTTCTTAAATACTTAAAACTGTACACAGTTGACATAAAAAATGCAATCACAGTCAACCAGGCAGTAGGAACGTGAAAAAAGAAAATTTTGGCATTTTCTCCCAATCCGGGAATGAATGGAAATTCATACCACACACTTGGATTCTCAACTATGGGAAACGCAATTCCTGCTACTGAAACGAAAGCTAATAATAAGAATAAAAATATTTTCCAGATCATAAGATAAAATTGATAAATTTTGACTGAATTCGCTATTCTTTCCAGATAAAATCAAATAACATATAAGAAGCGGTTAACATAATCACATCATAACTCACAACAATTGCTAATTCAAAAATAGATTTTTCAAACCCTGTGCCATCGATTGAAAACAAAGTTAATTGCACAGAAGTTAAAATCAAAGGTAACAAAATCGGGAAAGAAAGCACCGGATAAAGTGTGCCTTTTGCTCCTGCTTTTGATATTATTGCGGCTATTATGGTTGATGAAATTGCCAATCCGATATTGCCGAGAATAAAGGTAAGTAAAAAGAGGTGAAAATTCTGAATTACAAAAGCTTCAAATAATGCAGCGTAAAGTATTGCTATAACTGAATTCATTGCAAAAGTAAGAATAACGTTAAATATCAGTTTTCCTGTAAAGACTGTGGTTGGTGAAGCAATAAGTTGAAGAGTTAATGTTGTTCCTCTTTCCTCTTCGGATACAAATGCTCGCGCAAGTCCTGACATTGCACTAAAGAAAATTACAACCCAAAATAATCCTGCTGTAAGCTCAGGACTTATTCTTTCCTGTCCGATAGAAAAAAGAATTACACTTATTGCAACAATAATGAACATTGCAAGCGAATTTATCGCATAGCGAGTTCTGATTTCTGAACGAAGGTCCTTTTTAAATAGTGCGTATGCTTTCATTTTAATAAATTCAAAATTCAAAATTCAAAAGTTGGGTATATAGATTATTTTTTGATTTTCTAATCTTGACATTTAACATTCTATTCATTCCTTGAATTGTTTTAAATCAATAACCTCTGAACACAGATTTAAATCCTGTTTCTCATTTGAAGCAACAACAACAATATTTTTTCCGCCTTCTTCTCTTATAATTTCATAAACAGAATTTTTTCCCTCTTCATCTAAATTGGAAGTCGGTTCATCCAAAATCAATAATTCAGGTGAGTGCATTAAAGAAAAAATAAATTTTAATCTTTGCTTCATCCCCGATGAATACGTCTTTACTAAATCATCTTTTCTATTAAGAAGAAGAAATTTTTCCAATAAATATTTTACTCTTTGCTCATCAAGGTTTATTCCTCTTATCCTGGCAAACAGTTCAAGATTTTCCCAAGCGGAAAATTCTTCATAAAGAACTAAGTATGGTGAAACGAATCCAATATGATTATGAAGTTTTTCCGGAATAATTTCTTTTTCATTAATCTTATGAATTACCTTTCCGTCGGAGGCGCCAATAATTCCCGCAATTATTTTAACCAAAGTAGATTTGCCGGAACCGTTAGGACCGGAAACACCATAGACTCCGGGTTTATTTATTTTGAAATTAAGGTTGTTGAAGATAAGTCTTCTGCCGAAGAATTTTTTAACGGACGATAATTCTAAATTGTAATTAGTCATTGAAGATTACGAATTTACCTGTTTTGTAATCATTGCCATGCTTTATAACAATTATATATACACCGCTGCCCAGGTTTTCCCCATTCTGATTTACAGGTTTATCCCATTCAATAATTGAAATCCGACCATAAACATTCGTGCTCGGATCATTTATTACATATGCTTTTGTTTCCATATTTGAGGAATAAATTAGATCCATAGATATAGTATAAATATTCACGTCAACCTGAAGACCTGATTCAATATCATCAATAGAAAACTTGATCGATTCTCCGGAAGGATCATTATATCTGTATGGCAAAGGAAATGGTAAAATATTTGCAAGCTCTTTCTTGACAATTATTATTGAATCCCCGGTAAACGGAATATTATTAACAATTTCTGCAAGTCTCCAATAAGCATTTCCATTTTTATCAAACGTAGCAGAATAATCTGTCGCCTATATTATAATCACCGGAAGAACTATCAGAAAATAAAGTATAATAGGCTATCTGTGGACTAATAACAGTATTAAGCGCTTTTTGAACATCAGTGTTTGCAAATATTGATACAATAGTATCGTTATTGGATGAATTCACCATCCTCATATAATAATTTGAAACCGGAAATGTTGAAATTTCATAATATCTTGATGGAGGCGAAAATGAAGCGCTTACTGTGGGTATCAATAAAGGATAATTTCTTGCTTCTTCATAATAAGCACCTGAAATACTGCGATAATTAGTAAAGTAATTCCAGATGCCAAATCTTGCCAATTCAAATTCAAAAACAGAAGCATTCTCTTGAATACTATTGTTAATTGCGCTCAAAGCGCGATTGGTTTTCATTAATTCCCATTGACGTTTTATAATGTTATATCCGAATATATCTTTTAGATAGATATTCCAATGTGCAAGATTATAACCATTATTATCAGGAAATGATCGTGATGGGTTTTGGAAATAATCAGGTATGTAAGCATAGTAATCATTGATTGAATCGAAAACAAACTCTTCCATTGCAGGTGGAAGTAATTTCATAAATAAATATATCTTCAGGTAAACGGAAAATATAATTTCCACCCTGAATTGCATGATGGAATTCATGAGCTACAGTTACTCTTGCACCATTAATTCCAGAGGTATAATATCCTGTAAAATCATTGTCAATAACCATATAAGAAGTATAACGATCAGAGCCAGGTTGAACTTCAATTTCAAACTGAGTATAACCATAAACGCCGGATAAGTTCAAAATGTAAATATCATACTTGTTATCTCCGCCGTAATCTCCGTTAGGATTGTAAAGTGAATCACCGGGAGGAAAACCATAACCGAGAAATTCAATTTCAAACCGGTAAACTGAATCAACCGCCTGGGCTAATAAATTCAAATCATATGCAGGGGCATCTGGTCCGGTTTGAAAGTAATGTATCTTGTATTTACCACTTGGAGTTACCATACTGTTTGTTGGAGTCGGTCTTTGGAAAAGTACTTTTAACAATTCCTGTTGTTCTGGAGAGAAGGAATCAATGTTAAAGCGAAGTGTGTTCACTAAATTTAATCCGCACTTAATATTTTCCTCTACACCGGTTGGTATATCGGGAGAAATTCTTTGCTCTGCGCCTCTTACATTCAGAAATAAGTTATATAATGAATCCAGTTCTGCTTTGGTTTGTGAATTAGAATTTACAAAACCTATAAGTATAAAAACCAGAATTGCTTTTAATATTGATTTTTTCATGGTAGTTGTCTTACTGAAATTGAACCATTTTCTTTATTTAGATAAATAAGATGCATGTTGTTTAACTCGGGATTCACTATAATAAAATCCGTTGCTTCAATGTTATTAAATATTTCCAGGAATTTAGCTTTTTTATTATCGGGTGATAACTCAATCTTTCTTATTGATTTTTTATTTTCATCGTAGAAAATAACTGAGTTGTGTCCGTCAAAAGATAAGTGATTTTTATTTTTTATCCTAAGACCGGATAGTTGTTTGTCAGCATTTATAATGTTCACATTGTTTGCACTAACTATAGCGATGAAATCTCTTTCACCTGTTTGAATCATACTAACCTGCTTGTAACTATCTTTTTGTTTTGTGAGATATGGACTTGAAAATATTTCAGCTCTTTGGATCGGAACAGTCTGTCGTTTCCTTTCTCCGGGTTTATTAATGTTGAATAACAATTCCATTAAATTAAGCTGTTCTTTTTCTGTTTTCCAATATAAAAGAATTGGATTATTTAACGGAATAATTTCTGCATTTATCCATTTTTCCGTGATTGAATAATATTCGGAGAATGAATACCTGATGTTATGATATTTAAATTCACCAAAGAAAGATTTATTGTCCTTGCTATATGCGATATAAACCGATGAATTATTTTCGTCAATGTTATAAATCTCCAGATCAATCAAATTACCCGGCGAGTACAATTGTTCACGTTTGATAATATCGCTTGAAAGATTGAATGTTATTATTTCAATTAATCTTGAATTATTAGAATAACAATAGAATTTTTTTTCATTGCTTTTGCTGTCGTCAACGACCAAATATTCGGGTTTTCCAAAAAGTGTTACTGAATAGGACCTGTCGGGGATTCCTTCTTTATTTCTGAGCAGAAGATTTAGTGTGTTATTTGATTTATCAAAAAATGCAATATCTAAAATTTTATTTCTATCATTATTAAAATATGTGATTGCTAGAGGTTCAATTGAAACTGCTAAATCAAAATCTTCTGTTGTAGAGGAAAGCTTTGAAATTAACCCGACTTCTCCTTTTTCTGTAAGATAAGCCACACCATAAATGAATTTACTAATGTAAAGGATTATACTTTCAATTCTTTCTCTTTTAAGATGGACAAATTCCTTATAAAAATTGCCCTCCGGATTTCCGAAAACAGATGATATAATTCCTAATTTTTTTGAAAGATAAACAATATCAAAATATCCATCCTGGTTAAAGTCACCTATCACGAAATCATCAACAGGATAAAGAGTATTAATTGTTATCGCAGAATCATACGAAGAGCGAAAATCACCAAAAAAGATTTTAATGGAATTACCTGAACTTAATATCAGATCGTTGTAAGAATCATAATTAAAATCAAATATTCTGAATTGATCTGCCTGACCATAATGAGGAAGTGTTCTTACTTCAGTAAAAACTCCTTCTCCGTTATTAAAAAGAAAATGAATATTACTATTAAAGAGATTGTAAGCCGCAATGTCTTTAAATCCATCATTATTAAGATCGACAAAATGAGCAAAACTGAAACTCGTCTTTTCAATTAACTTTTCTTCAACAAACTTATTTCTCTGAAGAGATAACAATGAAAGTCCATCGAATGTTCTTCCTGAAATGAGGAATTCATTCTGTCCATCTCCATTTATATCCGCAATGCTTATTCCTTCGGGATAAGAATTGAATTTATATCGTTTGGATATTGAAGGATAACCGAATTGTGAAAAAGAATAAATACCAAAAGTTCTTTCTGCACGGGATAAAAAAGCATAGCCTTCAATTTCATTTATTCTATTAAAGATAGGTTCAATGTTAGAAGTTGATAAAGGGAGTGTAATTTTTTTCTGGTTCTTAAACTCGCCTATTCCAAAGCCTTCGAGGAGCGATGATTTATTATTAAAATGAGATGATAAAAAAATATCAGAATAGGAATCTTTGTTAAAATTTATTCGGAAAAGATTCTGGAATCCCGAATCAACATTGAAAGTATTTAATTTGCAGAAACCATTTAAAGGAACCTGTGCGAAGGAAAGGTCGAATAAGAAGAATAAAAAAAATAAGAGACTAAGTAATCTTAGTTCTTGTTTTAAGTCTGTTTTCTCTGCGGGTAAGCGCTTCTTCATAACGTCTTTTTTCATCAACGGTCTCAGGAATAGCTTCTTTGGCTTTAACCGTGTTTCCGTCATTATCGACTGACACAAAAGTAAGATATGCTGTATTGCTGTGTATCTTTGTGTCTTCTCTGAAATTCTGAGCATAAACTTTTACACCAACTTCCATTGATGTATTAAAAACCCTGTTAATTGATGCGATGAGAGTAACAGCATCACCCAGTTTGATCGGATGATGGAAATCAATCCTGTCAACCGAGGCAGTGACACAAACTCTATTATTGTGTTTTGCTGCACTAAGAGCAGCGCAAATATCTATCCAATGCATTAATTGTCCGCCGAGCAAATTACCAAGCTGATTTGTATGATGAGGTAATACAAGCTCGGTCATAGTCATTACTGAATCACTGATCTTTTTAGATTTTTGACTCATCAATTAGCTGACAACTTTTTTTCTAAAGAATTTTTAAATGACTGAATTTCTTTGAAATTAGGATGATCAGGATACTTATCTAAAAACTTGTTTGATTCTTCCAGAGCTTTATCAGTCATTTTTCTTTTATCAAGAATAAATATTTTATTGTACAATGCCAGCGGGGCATATTCAGTATCATGATATATTTCCATTACGCTGTCATAATATTTCATTGCAGCATTTTGATACTGAAGCTTTTCGTAAATGCGGGCTGCATCGTACTCTTTTTTAGCCAGTTTATTATTCAGCTCTTTAATCTTTTGCTCGGCTTCTAAAACTTTTTCGTTCAAAGGGAAGAAATCAATGAACGCCTGATACTCTTCAATTGCTTTCTTAGAATAAGCCTGATCAAGATTTACATTTGGAGAAAGCTCATAATAACATTCGGCAAGCATGAATTGCGCTTGTGAAACATATTCGCTGGCAGGCATATTTCTAATCAGCTTGCTGAATTCATATGCGCCAAGTATAAATTCATCTCTTTTAAATCTTGTCATTGCCAGATAGAATTGAGAATCATCATTAATTGTACTGCCCGGATACTGCAGTATCAATGCCTGAAATTCATTAACCGCATCTTCATAATCCTCTTGCTCATATAGCTTGATCGCATAGTTAAGTCTTTCTTCCGGTACCATGTCTGTCGTATCCAAAGAGGAAGAACAGCCCCAAACAAAGATTAAAACTGACGTTATTATTAATATTTTTTGCATGAAATTACGTTTAGATTTCTAAATTTTGATTGCAATAATAAAGATTTTCATATCTGCTTCAAAGGTAATTTTTGCTACTTGCTTCGAACAGAAAAGAATAAAATAACTGCAATTGCAGCTGCGCCAACAGCTATTACAGGTTCCAATAAACTTGAAAAGAAAGGCTCAGACGGCAATTTACCCGAAGTAAAAGGAAAAGACCGGTTTTCTATCTTATCTATATCTTCAACTTTAACTTTATCAGTAAATGAATAATTGAATTCTTTCAATTCATTGGAAGATGAAACCTCAGATGAAGTAATTAAATAATTTCCTGAAAGGATTAATTCTCTTGATACATAAAAATCACCAAGAAATCCGTCTCTTTCTTGCTCGCCATATTTTACTTCGGCATTCTGAATGACAAAATTAAGATTAGGAATTTCTGTTTTGGTATCTCTGCTTCTTAAAACTTTTAATCCGTTTGAACTGAGTCGTGAAATTATACGATTCTCAAAAATTGTATAGTATATGCCTGTCTCAAAAGTCACAGCAACTTCAGCTGAAATTGAAGAAATGTTTTTAGCGGCTTGTGTTGCCGCTGAATCAATTAGTAAATAGAATATATCCAGATTATTGGTTGGTTGAGCTTTTCCAATAGAAGTAAAAAATAAAACAAAAATAAAAAACCGGAGAATTTTAAGTTTTTCTCCGGCTATATTAAAAAATGTTTTATTCATTGCATCCCGAATATCATAAGAAATGTCATTTATATCAAGGTTCTTAAGTATAAAAATTCTTATGTATCACAAATAAAATTTGTTATCGTTACTACCAACTACCGTCTACCCATTGCCATTTCTCTCAACCTTTTTATTCTTTCCTCGGTTGATGGATGAGTAGAGAATAATTTTCCAAATCCGCCTTTTAACGGATTAATGATAAACATATGTGCAGAAGCCGCACTGCTATGACTCACAGGCTTGATCTGATTTCCTCTGGAAATTTTTTCTAAAGCAGATGCTAAAGCCATCGGGTTACCACTTATTTTTGCTCCGCCGGAATCAGCCATAAACTCTCTTGACCTTGATATTGCCATTTGTAAAAGCATAGCAATAATTGGTGATAAAATAATTAGTATCAATCCACCTAAACCACTGCCGCCCTCTCTGTCATTTCCTCTGCCAAACATTGCAAGCCAGCCGGCCATTTGTGCAATGTATGTTATAGTTCCAACTAAAGTTGCTGCAATCGTACTGACAAGAATATCCCGATTCTTAACGTGGGCAAGTTCGTGAGCCATTACTCCTGCCATCTCATCATTTGTAAGACTTTGAAGAATTCCGGTTGTTGCTGCCACTGCTGCATTCTTAGGATTTCTTCCTGTAGCAAAAGCATTTGGAGTAGGATCATTAATAAGATAAACTTTGGGCATTGGCAGATTTGCATTCTGTGCAAGCTGTTCAACCATATTATAAAATTTAGGTGCCTGTTCCCTGGTTACTTGCTGAGCACGATACATTTTTAGTACAATTTTATCAGAAAACCAATAAGAACCGAAATTCATTACTAAAGAAAATATAAAGGCAATGGTCATTCCGGAATTTCCACCAAGTGCGTATCCAACCAGCAGGAACAAAGCCATCATTGCTGTCATTAAGAATACTGTTTTTACACTGTTCATTTTTATCATTCTCCGTTTTTTAATGCGTTAATCTACTTTCGAAGCCTATATAAATCAAGGAAAAGAGATTTCAATAATTGTG
>CAVQOL010000008.1:0-8152 GCA_963714415.1 uncultured Ignavibacteriaceae bacterium | reverse complement strand
CAATAATAGCTCTTTTTTGATATTGCATTACTTTGCAATTATAAAATCCCTGTCAATCTACCTTCTGGCAAGATTAATTGACAGGGATTTCAAAAAAAACAACGAGACATAATCTATTTGAGAAGAATCATTTTCCTCGTTTGCACAAAAGTCCTGCCCGTATTCTGTAGAAATAAATTCCGCTTGGAAGATTTGCTGCATTCCAGTTTAACTCATAAGTGCCAGCAGGTTTTTCTTCATTTACAAGTGTTGATACTTCACTTCCTAAAACATCATAGACTTTAATTTTGACAAAACTTAGTTCCGGAATTTGATATTCAATTGTTGTTATAGGATTAAAAGGATTAGGGTAGTTTTGTGATAAATTATATTCATATGGATTAATAAATTCCGAATTAACATTAGTTAATGATCCTATCTTTACGGGGTCATAGGTTTGAGTGTAATAACGACCGCTTTCTAATTCGCCAGGAGGGGTTGCGGCACCTCCGGATTGATACTGCCCGACACAAGTCATGTAGTAATAATAATATTTTTCCAATTTGAACAGAAGTATCTTCATAGTGTGTAACTGTATCTTCTAATTCTGCAATCATTTCATATTCACCATCGTAGTTATTCGGACTCCTGTAAATTCTTATTTTAACCGGCGGATTTGGATCTCCGCTTGTTAATGTCCAATCAAGAACAATTTTCGGGCTGTCACTTACAACGCTGAATGTAGCAGGGGGTCTTGGTGGTTGAGGAATATTCCAGTTTCCATTAAATGCTTCTATTGCATTTCTGAAAGTATTAAAGAGTGAATCACGCCCCTGGTAAATTACAATAGAGTCCTTTGCAACATCAGAAATTAAACCGTATTTAAATTGATGACCCACATCAAGTTGCTTCTCTCTGCTTAATCCACCTACTGCTTCTACTATTACTATTCTTACCTTTTCACCCGGTTGAAGATTATATGGACCATATCCATTATTAAATTGATAGCCTCCACTGGTTCCTAAACTAGGGTAGTTCCTCTGTAGCGCAAAATCACCACTAGGTTCAACTAAATAGGCGTGTCTTGGAGACTTATGCCCTGAAGACATCAAAATATACTGGTTCGTCATTCTTGTTATGTCATAGGCATTATCACTCGCCTGAAAAAGGATTCCATCGGAGCTTGTGAAAGTTGTTGTAGATGGTTGATTACTATTATCAGAAGTATCATCTGCTGAATTATCCGAATGGAGTGTGAGAACACCAACAAATTGAGTTGCTCCTAATCTGCCTGTTGTATCTCCTGGATCATTATATATAAGCGCATTACTGTTTAATATCCAAATAGGTCCACCTATATTGTCATATGAAACAATTTTATCCGGATAATACCCGTGCCAGGAAAACTGAGTTCGGAATTGCTCATCAGGAGGGTCACCTGCTGAATTAATTAGTCCGTCACCACGAGCATCATTCATTGTATTTATCCCCCATCCTGTAAAGTTACCTATTACATACCTGGTAGATTGGTTGATTGCATATCGATAAGTTAAGAAAAGATACAGACTATCAATGGCATTATTTGGCAATTCAATTTCTTCATCTCCATCGGTGTTACCTGTATTTGTAAGAGTGTATTCAGTAATAATATAACTATCATTATGTGCCTGGCTAAGTTGTGCTATTTTTCTTTCGATAGTTACACCCAACTGTGTATTTACTTTATTGTAGATCATTCTGTCCCAGATTAAATCGCTATCCAGACTATCTATTATAACTTCCTTATCGTAGGAAGACCAACCGTTAACCGTAACGTAAGTAGGTTCAAATTTAGAAATTGTCTTGAAGCTTTGAGGATAAAGAGCAAAGAATTGAGGCACTCTGGGACCAGCAGTTACTACTTTATATGGATACCAGTCATTATTCTCATCAGTAAAATTTGAGCAGCCAAGCCACAATCCCTTTGAACATTGCATATCCTGATATCTATTTATAGCCGGCCACTGTGCTCCATATTGCATTCGACTGACAAATCCGTATTCCAGTTCCGAACCGATTGACGAATACCAGTTATGCAGGGAACCAACAGACATCCACCTGTTTTCATATTGAGGATAAAGGAAGGAACAATTTAAAACAAGTGCCAAGGAGAAAATTAAAGAAACTCTATTTATGGTTTTCATAATTCACCTCTGTAATTTCTAATTACAAAATTTTACTTCAACAAAATCATTTTCCTCGTTTGCACAAAACTTCCAGCCTGCAATCGATAGAAATACACTCCGCTTGGTAAATCACTCCCATTAAAATCTATTGAGTGATAACCAGCTTTTTTTTCTTCATTGACGAGAATTGCCACTTCTTTACCGAGGACATCATATACTTTAAGAGAAACTAACCTCTCCCTCTGTCCCTCTCCTTGGTAAGGAGAGGGATTTAAGGGTGAGGTCGGTATGGTGTACTTAATTTTTGTTACCGGGTTAAATGGATTTGGATAATTCTGGTAAAGCTTAAACTCTGTAGGAATTGTACCTTTTTCATCTTCAACACTTACGACAAAAGATGTATCGCCTATAACAATACCATTTAATATAGCTCCTTTTAGATTATCCTCACTTCCTCCAAATTCATCAAAAACTGCTTTTCCTGGTCCAAGTCCCTTTATAAGCCAATGATAACATCCGCAAGGTGCATTTTCAAAATACTCTCTTATCATCCTCATTTCATTCAGAAAAATATTTTCGTGTTCATTCCACAATATATAATAAGGTTGTTCCGGATAAGGCGGATAATAGACTGTATCACCAAGCTCAGCATTCAAATCATGAAATAAAAACTCATTACTTAGCGATTCCCAGTATCTGAATACTTTTCCTGAAATTGAATCAACGCGAAGAAACATTCTAGGTTCAAATACAAACTGATTAAGAAGATCATTTTCAAGAATAAAATATTGCTTTCCTTCGATGATAGTATCTGTGACAACATCCATATACTTCGTTCCTGCAAAGTGGTAGATCGGAAGACCATAAGTACTGTACTCAAACCAATAACTGGAATAAATCCATCTGTTTCCTACAGCAAGTGGAAACCACTGAAATACATCAGGTGATATTGGCAGCGATTTAACCACTGTAATTGAATCTAACATAATTTTATAAATACTGAATTCTGTAGCAGCGTATAGAATATTAACTCCCGGCTTTTTATATAATCCCACTATTTTACTTATTAAATTCTTGTAAAGAGTAAAAGTAAACCCATTATTCGTTGATTTATAAATCCTTCTTCCATCAGCAAGATAGACAGTTCCGGATTGCAAGGAATCAACGGTGATAAATAACGGATCATTACTCTCATATGCTTTTGTCCAGGTGTATGCCTCACCTTTATTGTTTGATACGCTTAATGCGTACCCTCCGTAAGTTTTATTTACACGATAAATGTGAAACTGATTAACATCGTACAAAAACTTTGTGTATTGATCAAAGAAAAATTTAGAAGTATCGACAACAACTGCGTTTTTAGCGAGCTGACCATCATAATCAATTCCGAACAATACATTATCATCAAAATCAGCTAAAGAAATTGCATTAAAATTTGTAATTAAGCCAATAGAATCTTCGGGATAAGTATAGCCGCCGTCAAAACTTCGTGTCAGCGGACCACCTGCAAAAGCAAAAACTTTCAATGGATTTTGTTTTGAAATATCTATTCTATCGAAACCGGACATTCCTCCATACACAATTGAATCATTCCTTGCTATGTAGGAGTGGTTATCAGGATAAATCACAAAACCACAGTTAACAAAATCTTCGCCGGAAGGAAAGAATTCAAAATCAAGGATACCTTTGGCTAATTGCGATTGTGGAAAATTATAATCATACGCTTGAATAATTAATTCTTCGGAAAATGTGGAAGTGTTCAGTTTATACACAGGATTAAAATAAAAGTAATCGCTGCCCAAACGGTATAGCAATATAGTTTCACCCTGAGGATTTTCTATTCCATCAAGGGAATGGAAAGTTTGTGAAAATGTAAGAACGGATGAGATAAGAAACAATGAAAACACAAAGTATTTCATAAAACCCCCTAAAAAATAATGCTCAGGTGGAAATTAGCATTTGAAAAAGTCTGTGTCAATAGGAATCAGCATACGATTACTTACAGAAGTAATTAGCAATAAATAAAAATCCCTATCAACCTGCTTAACGTCTGGCAAGCATTAATTGATAGGGAGTAAAAAAACCAAGAAGAAATAATCTATTTGAGAAGAACCATTTTTCTAGTTTGAACAAAATCACCAGCCTGTAATCTGTAGAAATAAACTCCGCTCGGTAGTTGCTCTGCATTCCAGGTTAACTCATAAGTACCGGTATGTTTTTCTTCATTTAAAAGCGTTGATATTTCGTTCCCTAAAACATCATAGACTTTAATTTTGACAAAACTTAGTTCCGGTATTTGGTATTTAATTGTTGTAGTTGGATTAAATGGATTTGGATAGTTTTGAGATAACATAAAATTATTTGGTAGGATCTCTTTATTGTTTATCACTCCTGTTGGAGTTTTTTTAACACAAATGTATACACCGCCTGGGGTTCCAACGAATATTTCACCTTCCGAATTCTTTGCAATTGCAGAAACATCATTAGTTGTCAGCCCGGCATTAAGCGTGTCCCAGCTATTCCCATTGTCCGTGGAAGTGACAATACCTGGAGATCCAATAGCAAATACCTGATCGTTATTGTCTGTTACAATATCGTATATACGATTATCATATACACTATCCCAGATACAATTATATACACTATCCCAGGTTGCCCCATTGTTTATTGATCGAAAAATATAATTACTTCCAATTAATGTCCACATACTTTTACTTCCGGCTACTGCGAATAAAAGACCAGTTGAATTACAAATTAGTGATGTGAAGCCCCAAGAATATTCTTGCCAACTGTCACCGTAATCAGTAGAACGAAATGCTTCTTGCGGAGGCCTTATAGAGCAACCAGCAATAATTTCTTGTGAAGGCAAAATAGCTATACCGTGCACATCGGCATTATCTAACACTTGTATCCATTGACTGCCATTATCTGTAGAACGTAAAACACCACTTAAACAGCCAGCAACATATAAATTATTTGAAGTGTCCTCAACCATACCATAGATACCATTGACCATAAATTGATTTGATATATTTGTCCAACTATTACCATCGTCTGTTGACCGATATATTTCAGAAAAGGATTTTGCATAAATATCATCATTATGATTAATGAACATAATCCTAAAATCGTATAGTTTGGTGTATTTAATTTAATCCACTCATTACCACCATCAGTCGAGCGAAATAATGAATCACCAGCTGTAACGAAGATGTCGTCGTTCGAGTTTATTGCAATGGAATTGACATCACTAACATTAAGGTTTTTGATTCTTTCCCAGTTAACATCTTGTGCATAAGTTTTATAATAAAATAAAACCGAGAAGATTAGAACATTGATTAAATATAAAATTTTCATATCCCTCTCCTATGAGTTAATAAACAAGACAAGCCTCCTTTAATGAGAGGCTTGACTAATTACTTATTTTAGCAAAATCATTTTTCTCGTCTGAACAAATTCTCCTACCTGTAACCTGTAGAAATAAACTCCACTGGATAAACCAGACGCATCGAATTTAACTTCATAACTTCCGGCAGGTTTTTCTTCATTTACAAGTGTTGAAATTTCATTTCCTAAAACATCATAAACTTTTAATAAAACATTACCAGCAACCGGCAACTGATAACTAATAACTGTATTCGGATTAAATGGGTTAGGAAAGTTCTGTTCGAGTATAAAGGCGGTTGGTATTATTTGTTCATTATTAGTGTTAGATGGATCATAACAATTTGTCTGCTTGCCGAATGTCTGATAGCTTAAATTGGATCCGCCAAAATAAACAGATGTTGATCCGATAAAGATCCATAGATTCGGATTAACTAAATTCAGTTTTCGATACACTTTAATATAGTAATATCCGGCGGGGTAACCTGTAATCGAAATACATAGGTCAAAATAGCACATACAAGTTGCATATTGAGTTGCTATATCAGTTTCACGGACTATTATTGTATCGTTATCTCGAACAGCATCCATTACGAATACCGATACGCAGTTTTCAAAAGCACCCGTATTCCATATATGAATTGTATCGTCTGAAATTACTGTAAAAATAGAATCCATCGGTTGTGTAAAGAATGCGGGAGCAGAGATAAGAATAAGAAATGCAAGAATGAAGCGTTTCATTTTAAACCTCATTAAAATTCTTTTCACACTTAATGTATATAAAGAAAGCAATATTTTCAAGAGGGATAAAACTATGTAAATTAAAGCAATGCTAATTAGAAACAGTTATGAGTTTCTTTGCCTTAAAATCTCAAACAATAAAATTCCTGCAGCAACAGAAACATTAAGTGATTGGATTTTTCCCTTCATAGGAATGTGAACGAGGAAGTCGCAATTGTCTGCTGTAAGTTTTCGTATTCCTTTTTCTTCATTGCCGACAATAACTGCAATCGGAATTTTGTAATCAACTTCTGTATATGGTTTCGATCCTTCGAGTGATGAACCAACAATCCAGAATCCGTTATCTTTCAGTTCCTTAATTGCCTGAGACAAGATTATTTACCTGGCAGATCTTAACGTGTTCAGTCGCTCCCGCTGAAGTTTTAACTACAGTTTCATTTATCGGCGCCGAATTGTGTTTTGTAATTATAATTCCGTTTACACCGCTGCAATCGGCTGTACGCAAAATGGCGCCTACATTGTGTGTGTCCTGAATTGAATCAAGAATTAAGATGAGCGGATAAGTTTCTTTTTTTGACTGATGAATTATTTCTTCAAGTAAATAAAATTTTTGTGTGGATTTAACAGCAAGAACACCTTGTGCATTTTTAATATCGGATTGAGAGTATCGTTGTGTTAGTTCGGAAAATCTTTTAAGCGGTATCTGATTAACTTTAATTCCCTTTTTCTTTGCTGCAACAGTAATTGCATTAATAATTCCGCCTTGCTGACCGTATAAAATATAAACCTGTTCAATTTTATCGTTTGAATTTATTGCTTCAAGTACTGGTTTGCGTCCAATAATCAGGTTCATAGAATCATTTAAAGATTTTACTTGTGCGATTGCTCTTTTGCAGCCAGAATGATCTCAACAATTTTTTCGGTCTTAACTGTTTTCTGCTCGCCATCAGACATATTTTTAAGCTGTACATCGCCATTCTTATATTCATCACCGCCTACGATCAACACAAATTTTGCATTCAGTTTATTAGCTTCACGCATTTGGGCTTTTACACTTCGGGACAGATAATCGCAGTCAACAATCAAATTCTTTCTTCTTAATGAAGAAGCAATTTCAGAAACTTCCAAATCTAACTCTTTATCAATTCTAACAATGTAAACATCAATGAACTGATCAGGAATTGAAAAGCTGTTCTCATTTTCACAGGCGAGAAGAATTCTTTCCATACCGGCAGCAACTCCAACTCCGGGCGTTGGTTTTCCACCAAGCTCTTCAACCAGCAGATCATATCTTCCGCCGCCGCAAAGTGCACTCTGTGAACCGACTTTACCGCTAATAATTTCAAAAGTTGTTTTTGTGTAATAATCCAATCCCCTAACTAATGCAGCATCAATTTCAAACGGTATTCCTACTCTGGTTAGATATTCTTTAACAACTTCAAAATCGTTTATGCTTTCTTCATCGAGATAGTCAATCAACAATGGAGCATCTTTTAATATTTTTTGATCTGATTCTACTTTGCTGTCGAATATTCTTAAAATATTATTGTCAAATCTTTTTCTGCTGTCTTCGGAAAGTTTATTCTTTTTATCCTGCAAAAATTCTTTCAGTATCTTTTTATAATTTTTTCTGGACTCTGGGATACCAAGCGAATTAATTTTTACTGTAAGATCTTTTAATCCAAGCTGCTTTAGAATATGATACGACATTTGAATAATTTCAGCATCAAGCAAAGGCGAAGTGCTTCCAATTGCCTCTGCACCAAACTGATGGAACTGCCTAAATCTTCCTGCTGCTGGTCTTTCTCGCCGGAACATCGGCGATATATAAAAGAATTTTGTTAACGGTTGTAATGTCCCCAATGAATGTTCAATATAAGCAC
>CAVQOL010000007.1:0-73497 GCA_963714415.1 uncultured Ignavibacteriaceae bacterium | reverse complement strand
AAATCTTCCGTTATTAATTAAAACGCTGTCCGAAAAATCCCGGTTAAACATTTTCATCTGAAAATCCGCTTCAACACTTCTATCACTCATACTGGTAATGGTCATTAAGCTGTAGTCTAAATAATAAGAAGTAAATACTTCATCGGGCAAATTGTTTGCCGACTTTAATATGTAATTTCCCTTTCACGGAGTATGTAAATCCGGATTCGTTCTCGCCAATTCCAAATGAGCCGGGCTGGGTAAGATTTATAATTTTGAAAATAATTTCTGAAGAAGTATAATTTGAATCAGCTGTGAGCAACTTTATTCCTTTCAGGAACAATGTATCCCGTACTTTGTATTCCTGAACTTCATTTGCAGACCACGAATTTGAATTAACTTGGCATAACATAAACCCGCTTGCTGTGTTATCTTCGACAAAGGGATCAAATGTATCTTCTTTACATCCCCAAACAAGTAAAATTATTACGAAAAAGAATATTGATTTATACATTTTTTCAAAATCTTTCATACTTAAAGTAATAACTTAGACTTTTAAGTAATTAATAGAAACAGAAAGGGAAGAGATTTAATTTCAGACTAAAGCAGCACATTTCACTATTATTGTTTTTAATTCCCAGCACATCCAGTAATACTTTTCGTTTGGTAACCTTACAACAAATAATCTGTTAATTTCTGTTATCGATTGTTTGCTATCTTCAATAATACGGTTGTTTGAGAAAAAATTATTGAATAAAAGTTTTTACAAACTCTCCTAAATAATAAGGCCAAAGGATAATAGCCAGAAGACCTTTAAAGAATGGAAGCGCTAATAAACCAATTGTAAACAACCAGCCTATAAACCAGATTGGTCCCATTATTCCTGCAACTTCAACTTTTTTACTTGCCATGATCAACTCCATTAAAGTTTTAAAAGGTTTTTTAAATTTACAACTTTAAAATAAAAAAGGCGTCATAAAGACGCCTCATCGGAAATCGAAAACCTATCGCATTAATTTCGTGGATTAGCCTTAAAAACGTCGTTTATTCTGATTAAACCTTCCGCCATTACTTCCGCCGCCGCCGCCACCTTTTCTACCGCCGCCGCCGCCAGGTCTCCTGCCTTCTCTTGGACGAGCTTCATTAACTACAAGTTTTTTACCTTTTAGTTCAATAGTGTTTATTGCATTAATGGCTTTTTGTGCTTCAGCTAATCCCGGCATTTCTACAAATCCAAAACCTTTGGATTGCTGAGAAAACATATCACGAATTATTTTAACTTCTTTTACCTGTCCGTGTTCTGAAAAAAGACTAGTAAGATCTTCTTCACTAACATCGGCGGCAAGATTGCCAACAAAAATGTTCATCTGAACTCCTTAAAATGATTTGAATAAATTAAATATCAGCAATTATCAGGTTGCTGATTGTTCCTGTAAATTAAAAAACCGAATGAAAATAGGAAGGTATTCAGATTTTTTAGCAGGTGTCAATGCAAATTTATTCATTTATTAGTTATTAACAAACTTATATTCGTCCCCACAATTCTTATTTAATGGTCTAAAAGGGCTTAAAACTTAGTTTAGAAGTCATACATCTGTGCAGTCCTGCATTATGGCAAGCCGATGCCTGACTAATTTTATTCCCCCTTTTTATACTAAATATTGTTGGTAATGCAATAATTTTACAGTAGCTATTATAATATTTGAAAGGAATTAATAATGGGTATAGATGTTACAACGCCGGCTCTTTTATTTCCCGCAATCACTTTATTGCTGCTGGCTTATACAAACAGATTTTTAACACTGGCAACTCTTATTAGAAATCTGCATGCAAATTACAAAGCTAATCCCGATAATATTTTGTTGGGTCAAATTGAAAACCTTCGTAAGCGAGCTCACTTGATTAAACATATGCAGGGTGTTGGCATTGCAAGTTTAGTGTTATGTGTTTTGTGTATGTTTCTGCTGTTTGCCGGTCAGGTAGAACTTGGAAAATATACTTTTGGATTAAGTATTATAGTGTTATTGGTTTCTCTATTACTTTCTTTAAGAGAGATTGCAATATCTGTGGATGCACTTGAACTTCATTTAAGTGATATAGAAAAACCACGAAAAGAAAAAAAATAATCTTGATTCAGTTGTTCGAAATAATTATTTAATCAGAAAGCGGCTTGTTTTTATTAGCCGCTTTTAAATCCTTTAATTCAGATATGAATTAAACTTTTTTCGGTGCAAGGAACTTGTTATATAAAAGCAATCCAATCATTGTAACTACACCAATCATCGAAAAAATAATCCATAGTGTACTTGGCTGATTAAGATTATCGACAAAATGTACATAAAGATTGGCACCTAGAATTCCCCCGATAAAACTTCCTAAAACCCCATACAGAAATGAATAGCCCAGATACAATGCTTTCTTATCTTCCGGCGCAATCAAGCCGACATAACTAATAAACTTTGGATGTGCAGTCATTTCACCAATCGAGAAAATTATTATACCCACCATAAACACCCAAATATTTGTATTGATTGCTAATATGGCCATTCCAATAGTTCCCATTGCAATACCAGCAATCATCGTGGGTAGAGCTTTAGTATGCTTAACAATATTTGAAACAATAATTTGTAATAAGATTATTGTTCCTGCATTCATTACTGTTACATGTTCAACATCAAACTTCCAGTTTAAGCTGATCCCTATCGAAGAAAAAGCTCCGTTAACAAAATTATTAAGCGATGTGGCATCAACATATTTCTGAACATACCATAGCACAGAATCAAACATCTGGAAATAAAGGATCCAGAAGCCGGAGTAAATCACAATAAGTCCGATAAACCTTACATCAGTTAGAACCATTACAGCACCCTTAAGAACTTCAGCAATAGTTTTAGTGCTTTTAGGTTTTTCAGGTTCTTTATATACTAGAAGTGTCGGAATTAGCATTGCTAATGTTCCAATTGCAGACGCGACCATCACATATTGCCAGCCAAATGTATTCTTAATGTAAGGAACAAGAATTAGAGGGAATAGAAAAGCACCCAGATTTATAGACCAATAAAAAATTCCAAAACCGAGAGTGCTGTTACTCTCATTCGTCTCTCTTGCAATTGTTCCCGATATCATCGGTTTGAATGCACCGGCTCCGACCGCCATTATTATCAGACTTGCAAAAACCATCGCATACTCTGTGGTTTGACTCGTAAGAAAGTAACCGAATCCTAAAAATATAAATGCGAAGATCAATGTTCTTTTATAACCAAACCTGTCACCAATTGCCCCGGACAGAATGGGAAGAATATAAAGCAGCGGCTGAATAGTACCTTTGATAAGACCAACGCTTTCCTTTGTAAAGTTGAGCTGGTCTGTCATGTAAACCGACAGAATACTCATCATTCCGTAGTAGGAACCTCGTTCAAAAAATTCCATTACAATTACAATCCAGTAATTTTTTGAAAAGGTCGATATACCGGTTTTTTTAACAGGAGTGTTTTCTGTCATTTGAAGTTCTCCGCCGCAATATTTTTAAATTGAACAATTTGAACGGTAAAATTAGACCTTGGCTATGATTTCACCAAACGAAAAAGTCACTTTTTCAATAATAATTTAGTAATTTAATATTGGGCCTAACCATTTTTCAATTTCGTCAACACTCATTCCCTTGCGTCTATGGTAATCAAGCACCTGGTCTTTTTCTATTTTACCAACATTAAAATACTTTGCCTTAGGATGAGAAAGATATAGTCCGCTTACACTGGCAGCTGGATACATTGCCATACTTTCGGTTAGTTTTATACCCGTATTCCTTTCTGCATTGAGCAATGAAAAAATTATAGGTTTTTCTGTGTGATCGGGTTGAGCGGGATAACCTGGTGCTGGACGAATGCCATCATACTTTTCTTTAACTAATTCTTCACTAGAAAAGTTTTCATCTGCCGCATAGCCCCAATATTCTTTTCTGACTAATTCATGAAGATGTTCGGCAAAGGCTTCTGCAAGTCTATCTGCAATTGCTTTCACCATTATGCTATTATAATCGTCATGATCTTTTTCAAATTTTTTAACGAGCTTTTCAATTCCAATGCCCGCAGTTACGGCAAACATACCGATGTAATCTTCTACTCCTGTTTCTTTTGGCGCGATGAAATCGGCTAGAGCAATATTGGGTTCGCCTTGTGACTTTTGCATTTGCTGTCTTAAAGTGTGAAGAACGCGTTTAACTCCATTTCTTGATTCATCCGTATAAACTTCGATATCGTCAAGTCCGACAGAATTTGCCGGGAATAATCCAACAACTCCGTTTGCGGTAAGAAGTTTTTCACTAATGATTTTATCTAATAGTCTGTTAGCATCATCAAAAAGTTTTTTTGCTTCGGAACCAACATTTTTATC
Organism: uncultured Ignavibacteriaceae bacterium; assembly: GCA_963714415.1. Lineage (GTDB taxonomy): Bacteria > Bacteroidota > Ignavibacteria > Ignavibacteriales > Ignavibacteriaceae > JAGXRK01. Next base: position 69,126 of record CAVQOL010000007.1, on the reverse strand, counting down.
TTCAAAGATTGACGGATATTTTCCCTTAAGTTCCCAGGTTATAAAGAATGGAGTCCAATCAATGTAATTGCGAAGTGTTGAAAGAGAAAAATCAGTTAAAACTGTTAAACCGGACTTGTTTGGTTTATTAATTTTTGTTCTCTTCCAGTCAATCTTTAATCTGTTTTCTCTGGCATGCTCTATAGAAATAAAATTCTTATCGGATTTTCGCTTAAAATAATCTTCTCTCAGGTGTAAATATTCATCTTTAAAAGATTGCGTGTATTTATTTCTTTCCTCTTCATTTTCATTAAGAAGATTAGAAACAACCGGAACACTGCGAGAAGCATCGAGCACGTGAATAACTGCTCCGCTGTAGTTTGGTGCAATTTTTACAGCAGTGTGAATTCGTGAGGTAGTGGCACCGCCGATAAGTAAAGGAAGATTCATTCCTCTTCGTTCCATTTCTTCTGCAACCTGAACCATTTCATCAAGAGACGGAGTAATGAGTCCGCTTAAACCAATCACATCAACTTTTTCATCAATAGCCGCTTGCAGAATTTTTTCTGTATGAATCATTACACCTAGATCAATTACATTGTAATTGTTGCAGCCAAGTACAACTCCAACAATATTTTTTCCAATATCATGAACGTCGCCTTTAACAGTGGCCAACAATACTTTTCCTTGTTTGCGGTAAATTTTATTTTTTTCTTTCTCTGCTTCGATATAAGGAATTAGTATCGCCACAGCTTTTTTCATAACCCGTGCACTTTTTACAACCTGAGGCAAAAACATTTTCCCAGCTCCGAACAGATCACCCACCACATTCATTCCCTCCATCAAGGGACCTTCAATTACTTCAATAGGCTGCGAATATTTTAATCTTGCTTCTTCTACATCCTGGTCAATGTAATCAACTATTCCTTTTATTAGCGCGTGACTTAATCTGTTTTCAACCGGATCATTGCGCCAATCTTCTTTCTTTTCCTCTCCGTCTGTGGCGGACGTATCTTTTTTCTTAATTATTTCAGCGAACTCAATTAATCTTTCAGTTGCACCCGGGTTACGGTTGAAAATTACATCTTCAACTTTCTCAAGAAGGTCTTTGGAAATTTCTTCATAAACTTCAAGCTGACCGGCATTAACAATTCCCATATCCATTCCGGCTTTTATGGCATGAAATAGAAAAGCTGAATGCATTGCTTCACGAACAACATCATTACCACGGAAAGAAAAGGAGAGATTACTTACTCCTCCACTAACTTTTGCAAGTGGAAGATTTTGCTTTATCCATCTTGTCGCCTCTATGTAATCAACCGCGTAATTGTTATGTTCTGCAATTCCTGTAGCAATTGCAAGAATGTTAGGATCAAAAATTATATCCTGTGCGGGGAAACCGACTTCTTTTGTAAGAATATCATACGCGCGTTTACAAATTTCTGTTCTTCTTTTGAAAGTATCCGCCTGACCTTTTTCATCGAATGCCATTACAATAACTGCAGCGCCGTAGCTTAAAACTTTTTTTGCGCGTTCTTTAAATACTTCCTCACCTTCTTTAAGTGAAATAGAGTTAACAATTCCTTTACCCTGCAGGCATTTTAAACCAGCTTCAATAACAGACCACTTCGATGAATCGATCATAATAGGAAGTTTTGCAATATCAGGTTCTGCTTCAAGAAGGTTTAGGAATTTTGTCATTTCAGATTCTGAATCAAGCATACCTTCATCCATGTTGACATCAAGAACCTGTGCACCGCCCTCAACCTGATCACGTGCTACAGAAAGTGCTTCCTCATATTTGTTTTCTTTAATCAGGCGTGCAAATTTTTTTGAACCGGTTACATTAGTACGCTCGCCAATATTCATGAAATTAGAATCAGGGCGAAGTATAACTGGTTCAAGTCCGCTTAATCTTAAATAAGGCTCTTGTTTTTTAGGAACACGCGGTTTATGATGTTTTACGATTTCAGCAATAGCTTTTATGTGATCGGGAGTTGTACCACAACATCCGCCAACTATGTTTACAAATCCATTTGAAAGAAAATCTTCAAGCACACTAACCATTATTTGAGGTGTCTCATCATAACCGCCCATTTCATTTGGAAGACCGGCATTAGGGTAAACAGATAAAAATTTGTCAGATATATTTGAAAGATCTTTAACAAAAGGTCGCATTTGTTTTGCACCAAGGGCACAGTTAAGTCCAACACTTATTAAATTTTTTGCCCGAGAGACAGAAATGTAAAATGCTTCAACAGTTTGACCTGACAATGTCCTTCCGCTTTGGTCAACAATCGTTCCCGAAATCATTAACGGAAGCTGAATACCTTTTTCCTCAAGATATTTTTGAACAGCCATAATTGCAGCTTTTGAATTCAGGGTATCAAAAATTGTTTCGATGAGAATTATATCTGCACCGCCGTTAACGAGTCCGCGTGTTTGTTCGTAGTAAGCGCTAACCATCTCATCAAAAGTTACTGCACGGTAACCCGGATCATTTACATTTGGCGATAAAGAAAGTGTCTTGTTTGTTGGTCCAAGTGCACCTGCAACAAATCTTGGTTTATCAGGATCTTTCTTGTTGAATTCTACCGAAACTTCTTTTGCGATCTTTGCGGATTCAAAATTTATTTCATAAGAAAGGTCAGCAAGGTGATAATCTGTCTGAGAGATTGGATTTGCGCTGAAAGTATTTGTTTCAACAATATCAGCACCTGCGTCAAAGTAGGCGCGATGAATACCTTTAATTATTTCAGGCTTAGTGATTGAAAGAAGATCGTTGTTCCCTTTAAGATCGAAAGGATGATTTTTAAATCGCTCACCGCGGAAATCTTCTTCGGTCAAGTTATGGCGCTGTATCATAGTTCCCATTGCGCCGTCAATAACAAGAATTCGTTTTTCTAATATTTTCTTTAATTGCTCAATCTTAGAGGACATAGTAATTCACTTAACTTTAGATCATTTATTATAGGACAGGATAAGTTACACAGTTCTCGAATATTTTGCCTTATCTTCTTTTCTTTCGATATATCCGTCAAAGTTCATTGCGATGTTACGAACAAGCAGTCTACCCATATTTTTTACTTTTATGCCATCATCACTTATATCAATCAAATTATCGTTTTGCATTTCAATTAAATTGTTTAATCCCCATGCAAAGTATTTTTTGAAATCAATATCGAACTGATTTTCTATTTCCTTAAAGTCAAGTTCAAAGTTGCACATAAGTTTCGTTATAACTTCTCTTCTGATGTGGTCATCGCCTGATAAGCGATAACCTTTTGTAGTTGGAAGAATACCGTCATCAATTGCACCAAAATATTCTTTTTCTGTTTTGAAATTCTGGGCATAAATATTTTTCAATTGAGAAATTGATGTAATTCCCATTGCATAAAGATCGGTGCCGGCATTTGTGCTGTAACCCTGGAAATTTCTGTAAAGTTTTTTCTCACGCATTGCAACTGATAATTCATCATCAGGTTTTGCGAAATGATCCATACCAACAAAATTATATCCCGATGTAGTTAGCTTTTCAATTGTCATCTTTAATAATTCTAGTTTGACTTCCGGAGCAGGAATATCTTCAGGGTGAATAAGTGCCATATGTTTTTTCATCCAAGGAACATGCGCATAATTAAATACTGCAATTCGGTCAGGTGAAATATTAATTATTTTATCAACAGTTTTTGCGAAACCTTCAACAGTCTGGAAGGGAAGACCGTATATCAAATCAAGGTTAATACTATGAAAACCAAGTTCTCTTATCCATTGAATAGCTTTTCGTGATATATCTTCAGGCTGAATTCTGTTAACTGCTTTCTGAACTTTCTCATCAAAATCCTGCACACCCATACTTATTCTGTTGAAGCCGTTGTTTCGCAATGCTTCAAGATGTGCCTTGGTAAGTTCACGCGGATCAATCTCGCAGCTGTTTTCAGAATCATTTTTTAAGTTGAATGATTTATTAATATAACTTGCCAGATCGTTTATTTCATCTGGATTGAGATGAGTTGGAGTTCCACCGCCCCAGTGATGCTGAACTATTTGTCTGTCCGGTAAAAGATATTGTCTAAGCAGATCAATTTCTTTTTTCAAATAGGCATTGTATTCCTTTATTCTATCTCTGTTACGAGTAATAATCATATTACATCCGCAGAAATAGCATAGCGTATCACAAAAGGGAATATGAAAATAAATGGAAAGTCCAGGAAGATTTTTTTCGTTATTCGTTTTTACAATTTCCTTAAGATAATCTTCGTGTGTAAAGCTTTCATTAAATTGCGGAGCAGTAGGATAGCTTGTGTAGCGCGGCCCAGGCTTATCATATTTCCTAAACTTTTTTAAATCTATTTCGAACATATACTTTCCTTTTAAAAATATTACCACAGAGACACAGAGGCACAGAGATCAAAGATATCCATTCAACATTCTCCTGTATCCATCAATTAATCTTGGCACATTAAAGTTTATTAAGAGCCCTAATTTTTTATCTGCTAATTTTAAATAAGTTAGTAATTGAGCCTCATAAACAGGATGCATTTGTTCAACTGATTTTAATTCTACAATTATTTCATTTTCAACAAGAATATCAATTTTATAATCTGCATCGAGTTGTTCTCCTTTATAACTTACCGGTAGATAAACCTGACGTAGATATTTTATCCCTTTTAAATCTAACTCTTTGCATAAACAAACTTCATATACGCTTTCTAATAAACCCGGCCCCAAATTCCGATGCACTTCAATAGCAGAATCTAAAATAATCCCGCTTAATTTATTTATATATTCTTTGTTCATATTCTCTGTGTCTCCGTGCCTCTGTGGTTTATGCATTCTGTGCTAATTTAGTGAAAATATTTGCTTTCTTCTTTAACAAATTGAACCAACGCCTTCACATTTTCCGGATCGATATCAGGAAGAATTCCGTGACCGAGATTAAAGATGTGTCCGTTTCCTTTACCAAAAGAACTTAAGACATTTTTCACTGAATCATGAATATAATCTTTATTTCCATATAACACAGTTGGATCAAGATTGCCCTGTAATGCTACACGATCACCGACTTGTTTTCTTATTTTACCAAGATCCATTGTCCAATCGAGTCCAAGCACATTTGCACCGATATCGGCCAGTTTATCAAGGTTATGATGAACACCTTTTGCGAAAAAGATAACAGGTTCATCTTTTCTTTTTATTTGCGAAATAATTTTTTCAACATATCGAAGGGAGAATTCTAAAAAATCATGTTGTGAAAGAACCCCGCCCCATGTATCAAAAATCTGGACAGCATTACAACCGGCTTCAATCTTTGCAGAAAGATAATCTGCAATAACATTTGAAAGTTTATCAAGTATTTTGTGTGCCAGGACCGGATTATTATAAATTAACTTTTTTACCTCAGAAAAATTCTTACTTCCCCTTCCTTCAACCATGTATGTAAGTAAAGTCCAGGGCGAACCGCTAAAACCAATTAATGGAACTCTTCCGTTGAGTTCTTTTTTAGTAAGTGAAACTGCATCAAGGACATATTTTAAATCTTTATTCGGATCGATAATTTTTAATTGCCTTGCATCATCTTCATTACGGATTGGTTTTGGAAAAATTGGACCCCTTCCTTCGTGCATTTCAAGGTGCATTCCCATTGCTTCGGGAATGACAAGTATATCCGAGAAAATAATCGCAGCATCAACTCCGATTAAATCAATCGGTTGCAAAGTAACTTCAGCAGCAAGTTCAGGAGTTTTACACATTGTAAGAAAATCTGTTTTTGCACGTACGGCTCTGTATTCAGGTAAATATCTGCCTGCCTGCCGCATAATCCATATTGGTGTTCTTTCAACAGGTAGTCTTTGGCAAGCTTTCAAAAACAGATCATTCTTTAGATGACTCAAATTAAACTCCTTTAGTAGAATTGGTTCTATAATATTCAGTTACTTTTTGAACAAGTCCTATAAATGTGTATTCATCAGGCATAATATTTACTTTAACTTTTTTACTTTCAATTGCCGATTGTGTCGTAGGCCCGATTGCAGCAACATCGTATCCTTTAAAGTAGCTAACAGGATTTATTATGCCCATTATCTGCAAAAAGTTTTCAAACGTAGAGGGACTTGTGAACACAAACAAATCTGGCCTACCGGTGCTTAACCTTTTTATATACTCTTCAATGTTTTCTTTAGTAGGAAGAGAAACATTATAAACGGGAACAGCTTTAATTACCGCACCAAGTTCCGTAAGTCCGCGTGGAAGATCTTCTCTTCCTATTGCTGATCGCGGAATAAACACGACTTTATTTTTCAAATCATATTTTGTTAATGCTTCGACAACACCTTCGCCACTAAATATTTTCGGAATGATGTGAACAGGGATGTTAAACTTTTCACAAATGGAATGGGTTTTACTTCCGATAGCGACAACCTTTATTTGCTTGTAATAAATTTCAAGATTTAATTCTTTAAGGCGTTTTGCATACATTTTGACAGCGTGAGCAGAAGTTAAAATTATAAAATCAATTTTATCCTGTTCAGCAACTATTTTATCAAACTCATCCCAGCTTGGCGGTGGAACAATTTCCAAAGTTGGGAAAATAATTACATTAGCACCAAGCTCCCTGAATGCTGAAGCAGATTCTCTTGACTGTTCCACAGTTCTTGTCAGAACTAATGTTTTGTTCTTTAATGGGCGAATAGAATTAGTATCGAATCCCGAAAATAGTCCTTGCAAAACGAAATCAAATAAGCTTTCTCTTTCATCAATAAGAACCTCACCAGTATATTTATTCTCAATCCCTCTTTGTACTGTGCCGAAAATACTTCCTAGAATCAATTTAACAGCAAAATCTTCGTTAAGATTTCTGAACTGCTTATTTCTAATCCCTTTTCTTAAAATTCCTTTAAGAATCGATTTCAAATCTTCATTGTGTGATTTAAGTTGTTCACAAAAATCATTTTCAGTATTCAGATATTCTTTCTGATACATTAAAAAGAAACTCTGATACTTCATCATGAACATATAAAGATGAATCACATAAGAGTGAAGCGATTCAACGCAGCTTATTTCACCAAATATTTTTTCTCTAAGTGATGTGTCTAAATTGTTGAGCTTAGAACTCATTATTGTGAAGTAAAGTTCTTCCTTGGATTCGAAATAATTATAAACAGTCCCTTTGGCAATGTTAGTAAGACGCGCAACATCATCCATCATCACTTCGTGATAATTTTTGCTTGAGAAAAGATTCGCCGCAACTTCAAGAATCTGTTCACGCTTTTTTGCTTTTTTGGTTTTTCTGTTTTCTTTAAGAATCATTTTAATTAATTCGCCAATCGTCAATAGCGAGAACTTCACCACTGTTAGGATCAATAATTATTTGCTTGCCATTTCCCCGGTATCCAAAATCACCAATCATTTCATGCAAAGTGCTGAGGATACGCCAAATATATTTATCATAATTTGCGTCCCACATAAAAGCTTTGTTCCATTCTTTAATTCCCTTTTCAAGTTTGTTTTGTTTAGCAATCTCAACTGCCTGATTCTCATCTATTATAAATAAACAATCGGTTGGCGATTGAATGCAGTTTGGTATTCCAGATATTTCTCTGTCAGTTAAAACGGTTCCTATGCCATCAACTGTAAATCTTATTGTACCGTTAACAAAAGGTTTTTCGGGCATATAAAAATTATATAATAAAAAATAACCTTCTTTTATTTCTTTCGATTTTGAGAAATCAGGTTGAATGTATTTGTTAAAGAATTCCTCACCTGTTTTTGAAATGATGAATCGATTTCCTTTTTCTAAAACTTCAGAAGGAATGTTTGCTTCTTGCTGAGCGCTAGATGAACAAGAACAGGCATTAATTAGGAATGAGGAATTAAGAATTAGGAATAAAAATATTAATGCTTTAGAAATTGTTTTTAACATTATATTCATTTTAGTCTCACGGCTTGATAAATTTCTTTTAGTACTTGTCTTGCTCCGGCTTTTAGTAAATCTTTTGCAAGTGATTCCCCAACCTTCTCAGCTTTGCTTTTTGATCCTCTTATTTTTTTTCTGAAAGTTAAACTCCCGTCGAGTGAACCAACCATTGCATCAAGATATAATCCTGTTGACTTAACTTCCGCGTAAGCACCGATTGGAACTTGGCAGCCGCCTTCTAACGTTCTTAGTAGTGATCTTTCAGCAAGAACAGACAAATAAGTTTCTTCGTGGTGGATTGATTGTACGATTTCATCAACAATTTTATTCTCTTTGTGAATTTCAATTCCAAGAGCACCTTGTCCAACTGCCGGAAGAATATCATCTGTACTTATATAAGAAGAAATATATTTTTCAAGATTTAGTCTTTCAACACCGGCTCTTGCAAGAATGATTGCGTCCCAATCTGACTTTAGAAACTTATCTATGCGAGATGGAACATTTCCGCGCAGATCAACAACGGTTATATCAGGACGAAGACGAAGCAACTGACATCTTCTTCTGAGTGAACCTGTTGCAACCACAGCACCGTCTTTTAGACTGTGTATTGTTATTCCTTTTTTTCTTCCTATTAGCGCATCTTCAACTTCGTGCCGCCTCGATACTGCCGCAAGTTTTAATCCATCGGGAATTATTGTCTGAAGATCCTTTAAACTGTGAACAGCAAGATCAACACGTTTTTCAAACAATTCAATTTCAAGTTCTTTTGTGAATAAACTTTTATCTCCGATCTTTGATAAAGCCACATCGAGAATTTTATCGCCTTTTGTTTTGATTATTTTTATATCAACTTGAACAGATCGATGTTTCTTTTCAATTAATTTCTTAACGTGATTGGCCTGCCATAATGCAAGCTCGCTTCCGCGTGAGCCAATTATTATTTTTTGTTTCAAGAATATTTCCGTGTTTTAGTCGTTTGTAAATCTCTAACACTTGCGGCAATCAACAAAGCCAATGACAACAAAAGGCTATTTTTACTTTCCCAATCCAAACAATTCTCTTATGATACTTATCTTCTGTGCAGTATCTTCCGTTCTGCTATCAGATTCAGAAGTTTTCTTCAATTCAACAGTCGGTTGATGAAGAATTTTATTTAGTATGCGTTTTGTAACTATATCTAGTTTTTCTCTGTCACTCTCGGAAAACTTATTTATATTTTTATCAACCTCTTCGGCACGAATCATTTCAAAATGATCTCGTAATGTTTTTATAGTCGGTGCGGCTTCAAGCGAACTATACCACTCAAGGAAAGAATTTAATTCTTCTTCAATTATTATTTCAACTTTAGGAATCTCAAATTTTCTTTTTGTAAGATTTTGCTCAACAATTATATTAAGCGAATCGATATCGTGGTAAAACACATAATCAATATCTTTTGAATTAGGATCAATATCTCTGGGAACAGCAATATCCATCAGAACCATTGAGGCATAATTTCTTTTCTTCATTGCGCCTTCAATATCCAGCTTGCTGATAATCAAGCCCTCTGAGCTAGTTGCGCTTACTACAATATCAAATTTATGAAGATGTTCCTTGAAGTTTGAAAAAGGAAAGACGGCAGTATTCAATTCGGCGGCAAGTTTTTCAGCTTTATCAAAAGTTCTGTTAGTAAGTGCTAGTCTTCCAATTCCTTTGTCGCGTAAATGTTTTGCTGCTATTTCGCCTGTTTCACCAGTTCCAATTATCAAGGCAGATTTTTTATTAAGATTAGAAAAAATCTTTTCAATAAGTTGAACCGCTGCATAACTAACCGTTACGGCACCTTCGCTTATAGCAGTTTCTGTAATTGCTCTTTTACCAACCCTTGTTGTTGCATCCATAATGCGGCGCATAAAAAATCCGGTAAACTGAAGTTCATCCGCAATATGAAATGAATCTTTAACTTGTTTAAATATTTGGTTATCGCCGATTAGCATGGAATCAATTCCGGTTGCAACTCTGAACAGATGTCTTATAGAATCTTTCGAAATAAAGTTTTCAAAATTTTCTGTGTTTGCCTTTGAATCAGATTTATAAGTGATGATAGAATCCTGCAGTTCCCTAACAGTTACTTTAGGATCGATGGGAATACCATATATCTCTGTTCTGTTGCAGGTCGAAATAATTAGACCTTCACTCAACAACTTTCCTTTTTGCTGAAGAATAAAGTTGCGTATCTCTTCTGCACTAAGATGCAGAGCTTCTCTTAATTCGACAGGAGCAGTTCTATGATTTATTGATACACCAAGAAGATTCATATTACATCAATAGAATGAATGAAAACTTTTTGCAAGAAAATTTGAAAGTATAGTTGAGAATATCGCCAGCAGAAAACCTATTATAGACAGAATGATTAATTTTCTTCCTTTCCATTTCCCGAATATTTTGTTCATTATTCCAATTCCATATAGAATCCAAACTAAAAAAGTTCCTATTAATTTGGGATCAGCATATGAAAATCCTTCCGGGAATGCTTTCGGCATCCAGATAATTCCAACTAGAATTGCCATTGTTAGTAGGAAAAATCCAATTACTGCTGAATAGAAACTTAATTTTTCCAACACGTCAAGACTTGGCAAACGATTAAATATTAATCCAAACTTATTCAGCTTTATATCTTTATAAAGAATGAGATATAGAAATCCGTAAACAGCCGCCATAGTAATTCCCGAGTAGCCAATAAGTGCACTAAAAACATGAAGTCCCAGAAGATTACTTTGCAAAACTTCTTGAACTTCCCGTAAGTCTTCGATAAAAAGGGAAGAGATTAACTGGAAAAAGATTGAGATGATAATAAGGAATGGACCGGTTCCGCGAATATCGGTTAAAAGTTCAAGTATGAAATAAGAAAAGCTAATGGAAAATGCGAGGACAGTAAAAATTTCGAAAACATTTGTAATAGGCGGATGATTAAATTCAATTGTCCGCATTAGAAGATATACAATATGTAGAAAAAGAGTTAAGAAAAGAAAAACTCTTTTTGAGTGAAAGAATTTTCTTCCGCCTTTCTGAAAATCATAAGAGTAAATAAGGAAAGTGATTAAATAGAAAAACGGAAGAAGAATATTTAAAACATCAATTGAAGATAACATAATTAATTTCCCAAATATGACTCACAAGTACAAAAATAACATTTAACAATTGTAAAACAAATTATGTGCTAAAATATATGCAAAAAAGGGTAAAGAGATGACATTTTTACTTTTCAATCCAATTTCAAAAAATAAAATTATTCTCAAATTTGCATGTATTATTCCTTTAAAAAGATGCCATCTCTAAATTAAATCGACTAAAGAAAAAAGTCTGATTAAATAATGACTAATTAGTCAACTAATTACCGCCCAAAATGATTGGTAAACCATCTTTTCCAGAACCAATTACAATTATCTTAGAATTGCTGGAATTTGCAAGTTTTTCGGTAGCTTCAATTCCTTTCCACTTCAGTAACTGATCGCTAATTCCTTTAGAGACAATATCCTGAAAATCGGCAATACCTTTTGCTTCGATTCTTTTTCTTTCAGCTTCCTGCTTTTCTCTTGTTAATATGAACTCCATTCTTTGACTTTCCTGCTCGGCTTTTAATTTTTCCTCTATTGATGCTGTTAATCCGGCAGGAAGTTTTATTTGTCGCATTGGGGCAGCTTCAAGCGTAATACCACGGGGTCCGACTAATGAAGCCAATTCGGATTCAATTTCTTTTGAAAGTTTTTCTCTGTCTGCAGTATAAAGTGATCTGGCTTCGTATTTTGCAGTTACACCTCTAACAACAGAACGGAACTGGGGTTTAAGAATTTTCTCAACGTAATCTTCACCAACTGTTTTATAAATTTTGTTTGCATTCTCAAAACTTAAAGAGAAGAGCAAACTTATTTCTAGCTGAACAGTTAAACCCTCTTTTGAGGGGACCGTCATTTCTTCTTTAACCTCTTGTGTTCTTGCATCAAATTTTATTACGTTAGCCATCGGGTTAACAAAATTGACTCCAGGATATAATGTGTTATCGCTTACCATTCCGAAGAAGTCCACAACACCAACATGACCGGCGGGTATAACTGTCCAGAATTGCGAAATCACAATCAGTGATGCAACAACAATTCCAACAAGCGAAAAAGTAGCTTCTTGTTTATTAAATCTTTTCTTTGCGTTAAGATATACAAACACAGCAACTGCAGCAGCCAAAGCTGCGATAATAAATAACATAGTGATTACCTCTTTGATTATTATGATTTGAAATATTTGTTAAGATAAGAAAATTATGGAATCAAATCCCGATAAATATGATTAAATAATAATTAATTATAATAAAAAAGCCGGACAGTGCCCGGCTATAATGACGAAATTAGTTGTCTCAAAACTGTCATTCCGCCGCTATTTATAGGGATCGGAATCCTTAGTTTTGATCATAGTTTAAATTGCGAAACTAAAACAATCCGTTAGCTACGGACAGGCTGACAATAACAGATGTACGAGACAGAATCTTTACTTTTTGATAATTATTCAATAAAACTTTAAGTAATAATTTTTTTAACAAGTTTCACTTTTCTCACTTTTTCTTTTGATTTGAAAACCCAATTGAAGATTCAATTCTTTTTTGAGCTTGTGAAATACTCTGTTTTTTATCCGTATATAATTCAGCAATTACATCACCTTTATTAATATAGTCTCCAATCTTATTGTTAAAAACAATTCCTGCTTTTGGATCGATCTTATCATCTTTTGTTAATCTTCCTGCACCTAATTCAAGAGCAGCCATTCCAAATTGATAGTTATCTATTTCTTTAAGATAACCATTTTGTTTTGCTTTCAGTTTCACAGCAAATTTTGATGGCGGATATTTACCGGGATTTTCAATATAAGAAATATCACCACCTTGAAGTTTTACAATCTGAAGAAACTTTTTATATGCCTGACCGGATTCAATCATTTCAACGGCAACCTTCTTCCCGGATTCTAATGAAGATGCTTTTTTGCCGAGATATATCATAGCTCCGGCAAGTAAAATTGAAAGATCATAAAGATCGTTTTTAATTCTTCCTCTCAGTATTTCAACAGATTCATAAACTTCAAGCCAATTGCCGATATAATTGCCAAGTGGCTGATTCATATCAGTTATAAAAGTCACACATTTTTTGTTAAACGACTTGGCTGTGTTTGATAGTGAGGCGGCAAGTTTTTCTGCATTCTTCATATCTTTCATAAAAGCGCCGCTGCCGGTTTTTACATCAAGAACCAGCGCATCAATTCCTTCCGCAAGTTTCTTGCTCATTATACTAGCTGTAATTAATGGTATAGATTCTACCGTAGCAGTAACATCGCGAAGAGCGTAAATAAGTTTGTCGGCAGGAGCAATTTCTTTTGTTTGTCCGATTAAAACCGCACCGCATTTCCTTAATACATTTTTAAATTCTGATAATGAAAGATTCGTTCTGAACCCGGGAATTGACTCAAGTTTATCAAGTGTTCCGCCTGTATGTCCGAGTCCGCGACCTGAGATCATCGGAACAGACACTCCAGCAGCCGCAGTGATTGGAGCTATTATTAACGATGTCTTATCACCAACTCCGCCAGTGGAGTGTTTATCAACCTTTAATCCTTTAATTGTTGAAAGATCAACAACTTTTCCGCTGTAAAGCATTGCTTCGGTGAGATAAGATGTTTCCTGCTTCGTGAATCCGTTTAAGAATCCAGCCATTAGAAAAGCGGAGAATTGGTAGTCGGGTACTTTACCGGCTGTAAAGTGATTTATTGCGAAGTAAATTTCGGTTTTATCGAGAGAATAGCCGTCTCTCTTCTTTTTTAATTATTTCGAGGAAATTCATATACAAAGCTAATGAATATTGCTAAGTGTTTGAAGTATGAATTAAGTGTGAAAAATCTTTCTTTATTTAGTAAGCTTCTTCCGTTCGTTCTCAATTTTACTCATACTCTTACTTAAATTCTAAGGTTGTTTAAACACGCTCAAATAATTATCTTTCGCCCTGAAAACAAACAGGAGTTAAATTTATTATAATGCAGTTTAAGAGACGGACGCACAATTGCGGAGAATTAAGAGAAAAGAACATTGGTGAAAAAGTTATTCTAAACGGCTGGGTTGACAGACGAAGAGACCTTGGAGGAGTAATTTTTATAGAACTACGCGACAGATATGGTATTACTCAAATCGTTTTTGAACCTAATTATAATTTAGAAGCACACAATGCAGCTAAAGATATCCGAAGTGAATTTGTGTTATCTGTTGAAGGCAAAGTAAGAAAAAGACCTGCAGACACAGATAATCCTGAACTTCCTACTGGTTATGTTGATGTTATGGTTGATAAACTGATTATTCTGAATGAATCAGAAACACCTCCATTCCTAATTAAAGATGAAATAGATTCTCACGAAGATCTTCGGTTAAAGTACAGATACCTTGATTTACGAAGGCCACCACTTCAAAAAAATATTTTGCTTAGACATAAAATGTATCAGCTAGTTAGAAAATATTTTGACGAAAATAATTTTGTTGAAGTTGAAACTCCTGTGTTAATGAAATCAACTCCCGAAGGTGCAAGAGATTATCTTGTACCAAGCAGACTGCATAAAGGAAAGTTTTACGCTCTTCCGCAATCACCTCAGCAATATAAGCAGTTATTAATGGTTGCCGGATTTGACCGATACTTCCAGATTGTAAAATGTTTCCGTGATGAAGATTTAAGAGCAGATCGTCAACCGGAGTTTACTCAGATAGATGTTGAAATGTCCTTTGTTGACCAGGAAGATATCTTCAGTATGATGGAAGGTATGATGAAAGTTTTATTCAAAGAAGTTTGGAACAAAGAACTCCAAATTCCAATTCCACGACTTTCCTTTGATGAGGCAATGGAAAAATACGGAAGTGATAAACCCGATCTTCGCTTCGATCTTGAAATGATAACTCTTAATAATGTTTTCAAGAACTCTGATTTTAAAGTGTTTAAAGATTTTAGTAATGAAAACGGAATAGTAACAGGATTGCTTGCCCCGGGTTGCGGTGAATACACACGTAATCAACTGGATGTACTTACAGACTTTGTAAAAAAGCTCGGTGCTAAAGGCTTGATATGGATGCGAGTTAAAGAAGACAATGAACTCGAAGCTCCCGTTGTAAAATTCTTTAATGATGAAGAAAAGAAAAATCTTATTGATGTCCTGGGTGCAAAAGCAGGAGATCTGATTTTCATTCTTTCCGGTACAAGAATTAAAACATTATCTATAATGGGTTATCTGAGATTTGAAATGGCAAAACGTCTTGAATCTTATTAAACCAGATGTCGGAACCAAAACTGCTTTGGGTAACCGACTTCCCATTATTCGAGTGGGATGAAGACACAAAAAGATATTATGCAATGCATCATCCTTTTACATCACCACGATTGGAAGATGTTGATAAGATGGAAACAGATCCCGGCAAAGTAAAAGCCCGTGCTTATGATTTAGTCCTTAACGGAAACGAGATTGCCGGAGGAAGTATAAGAATACATCAATCAGATTTACAGGCAAAAATGTTTAAAGCTCTAGGTATTACTAATGAAGAAGCACAATATAAATTCGGATTTTTAATGAATGCCTTTAAATATGGTGCACCACCTCACGGCGGCATTGCTTTCGGATTTGACAGAATGGCTATGATATTTGCAGGTGAAAATTCAATCCGTGATGTAATTGCATTTCCCAAAACTGCAAGCGCAGTATCACTGATGGATGATTCACCTTCAGTTGCAAGTGAAGAACAGTTGAGAGAACTGCATATAAAAGTTAGATAGGATATAATTTTGGTCCCATATTTGAAGTGAATATAAATTAATTATTGGGAAATTCTATAAAGAATTAATTATGGAGATTTAATTTATGTTTTGTGATATTATTATTACCAGCAATACTTTTAAAATTCTTTTAGCCTACGTTGATCCAGGGACTGGAAGTTATTTGCTGCAATTGTTAATTGCTACAATTTTAGGAAGTTTGTTCGCCATAAAAATATATTGGAGAAAGATTATTAATTTTTTTTCTAATAAATTTTCCAAATCAAAAGATTCTTGACTAATTCTAATTTTGAAATATCTGCGGCGTCTTTCAGAGATCCAAGCGGATATATTTTTACCAGGAATGGTAGAATTTACCGGGCGATCTCGTATTCTTATCAAGAAAATTATGATTTTTTAATATCCTCAGGCTTGTATAATAAATTAATTGATGAAAATCTTTTAATTCCTCACATCGAACTTGCTGATGAAAAAAATGATGACCAAAATATTTATAAAATTGTTCAACCCGAACAATTGCCTTTTATTTCATACCCGTATGAGTGGTCTTTTACTCAACTAAAGGATGCAGCACTTCTTACTCTAAGAATTCAGAAGATTGCCTTTGAATATGGCATGAGTCTGAAAGATAGTTCTGCTTTTAATATCCAATTCCGAATGGAAAACCTATTCTAATAGACACATTATCCTTTGAAAAATATGTTGAAGGAGAGCCTTGGATTGCATACCGTCAGTTTTGCAGTCACTTTCTGGCACCTCTTCTTTTAATGAAATACAAAGATGTAAGATTGAACAGATTATTATCTCTTTTTATAGACGGTATTCCACTAGACTTAGTAAATAAATTATTGCCAGTAAGATCACATTTCAAACCCTCGATTTTTTCACACATTTTTCTTCATTCATTAAGCGAGAAGTATGCATCAGCACAGAGTACAAAGAAACGAAATGTCAGGATTACTAAACTCGGTCTAATGGGATTGATTGAGAATCTGGAGAAATCAATTAAAAAAATTAATCTTAAAATTAGTAAATCTATTTGGCGAGATTATTACAATGATAATTCCTATAAGCATATTGAATTTGAGAAAAAGCGAAAAATCCTTGACGAGTACCTTCAACTAATAAATCCTGATACTATTATGGATTTAGGGGCTAATACTGGATTGTTCAGTAGAATAGCTGGCGAAAAAAATATTTTTACAATATCCTGTGACTTTGATCCTTATTGTGTTGAACTAAATTATCTTGAAGTAAAGACTAAAAAAGAAAAAAATATTTTACCCCTTCTGTTAGACTTAACAAATCCCAGTCCGGATTTAGGATGGCATAACAGGGAAAGAGATTCATTTCTGAAGAGAAAAAAAGTTGATGCTGTAATGGCGTTAGCCCTGATTCATCATCTGTCGATTTCAAACAACGTTCCTTTTGAAAGGCTGGTATTACTTTTTTCAGAGTTGTCAGAATTTCTTATAATTGAATTTGTACCGAAGGAAGATATTCAGGTTCAACGTTTACTTGCCAATAGAAAAGACATATATTTAAACTATAATGAATCATATTTCGAAAAAATCTTTACCCGGAAATATGATATTATTCAAAAACAAAAAGTCACTGAATCCGGCAGATCATTATATTTAATGAAACTTAAATAGTAGAAGCAAAAGTGTTAAAAAAAATACCAGTTCACCCGATTCTTTTATCAATCTATCCCATATTATTTTTATATACAAATAATATTTCACTGATAGCGATAGATCATATTTATTTGCCTGTCGTATTATCTGTGTCCGCGACGATTTTAATCTGGTTGATTATAAATTTATTAATAAAAAACAGATATAAAAGCTCTGTTATAACAAGCTTAATTGTCATTCTCTTTTTTTCCTATGGGCATATAATTGGGGCAATAAATAAATTTCCTGAAAAAATCGATTGGTATCAGCAGCGATTTATATTTGTCGATTAACTTTCTACTAATACTATTAATAATTGTTTATTGGATCGTTAAGTACTTTAAGAATTTTCTTCCCGTAACTGGTCTTTTAAATTTTATCAGTTTTGCATTGTTGGTTTATCCTTTGATTATTGTTTTTACTTACTCTGATCCAGAACGAAGCAGAATCTCGATTATAAAATTGAGTCCGAGTCAATGAAATTGATATCAGCATTCAAAATCATGAAAGACCTGAAAAAACCGGATATATATTATATTATACTAGATGGTTATGGGCGAGGTGATGTATTAAAATCTGTTTATGGCTTTGACAATGAAAAATTTTATAATGAATTAGAAAATCGTGGATTTTTTATTGCCAGAAAAAGTAATGCTAATTATGCCCAAACCACACTTTTTTCGTTAGCATCCTCTTTAAATATGGAATATCTTGAAATCCCTAATAATGATTCTAAAGTGGACAGAAAAATACACTCAATACTTAAGTTCAAAAATTAAAAATAACAAAGTTGCTGAAATTCTACGTCGTATCGGTTACAAGTTCGTAACTTTTTCAACAGGGTACACCGGTACTGAAATTAAAAATTCAGATTTATACTTTTCGCCAGAATTTCTCATTAGATGAATTTGAAAATATGATACTGAACACAACGCCTTTTCATTATTTGCTTCAAATAATTCCCAAGCAGCTCTCCAAGATATTTACAAAGGCAAAGGATAATTTTTACTCTTAATAAAATTCCTGAGATTAAGAATCAGGAAAATCCCATATTTTTGTTTGCACATATTATAGCTCCTCATCCGCCATTTGTTCTTGCGGAAGAAAATTGGCTTGCTACACAGTCAAAAAATGATAGGCTAAGTTTTGATGATGGTTCCGATTTTCATGGTTTTGATGGTGCAAGACAGACCGAGTACAAGAAAAAATACATTGCTCAATTACAGGCTCTTAATGATATGGTTCTTGATATGCTAGATAGGACTAATGTTTAGTGATAAAAGATCATCCAATTATTATTTTGCAAGCTGATCATGGACCGGCATCGTTATTAGATTTGGATATCTCCGGATTCCGCCACATACGCAGAAAGAGTTCCAATATTAAATGCATACTTTTTCCCTGATTCCAGTGATTTGCCTGTTTATGATTCAATTACTCCTGTAAATTCCTTCAGAATTATTTTCAATAAATTTTTTAATTGTGAGACTGGAACTGCTTGAGGATAAAAGTTATTTTTCAAAATTGGCCAAACCTCAAAGTCCCTATACTCTGGTAATTGATTCTTTGTGAATAAGTGATTTTATTATTATAATAAATTAAAATGATTTCGGATATTTAACCGCAAATTAATTTCTGTCCTTCCCAACATTTTACAGATTAAGGTTGGGCTCCTTGACTTTTTGCAGAGGCTAAATAATAAAGAACCAATGTAATTATTAAATTTAGTTGTTTCTAAATATTTAACAGTCTAAAAAATTAATGAATGAATTTGAAACATTATATTGAATGATTATAGCTAAAAAATCAGCAAAAAACAGATAATTATTTCGGCACATTTATTGGATTAATAATAAGGTGTCATAATTTAATAAAAAGAGAATACAGGTTAAAAAATCACGCCTAATTTTGTTTTATTTGTGATTGTTTAACAATGAATAGTACAACAAAACTTCTTGGTCTTGGTCAAATACAATAAGGATTGTATATACTAAGATTGTTATGTGCTTTTTAGTAATTGATTTTTATTAATTTAAATAATAGATTCAAGTGTAGTCATTTGAGAGGGCTATCTAATGAATAAACTATTTATTTTAATAATTGGTATTATATTTACTATTGGGTTTAGTGCTGAGAATTTTGCTCAAAAAAGATATAATTCTCGTTCTTATAAACCGAAATCATTCCGTACTTCATATAAATCATCAAGCACAAAAAAGTATTCAAAAAGACACAACTTCGTATAAACAACCAAAGTTGAAATTAAAATCTTCCCATTATACAACAAAGAACAAGTTTCGGAAAAAAGCTAGTTATCGCCCAAACACAAGGCTTAATTTCCCAAACTATACCAGAAGGTCTGCTAATAAATATAAAAGCAGAAGATATTAAACAATTTTCATCTGCTTCAGTAATCGAAAATTTTCTGACAGAACTTGAAAATACATGAAAGTTCTGCTTTTACACTTTCTCCTAGTAATATTTTTTATGGCTTCTATTCATTTACTGCATCAACATATTTTGTTTTTTCATTAATGGACCTTTTACAGCATAGGCGTTAACCCCAATCCATTTAAAGTATGAAATAATAGTTGATACAATTCTTATATATACTCAACAATATCCAAAACAATTATAAACCACCGCAAAACAGAAGAGCAACGAAGTTTAACAGATCGCTCCCCTGGAGCTCTTTAATGTTATTTATTTATTACAGCTACAAACAGGTCGTCTCTCCGAGACTTAGCAATCGTATCCAAAAACCTATTCACCAAATTGTCCATCCAAAATTAAGTGTAGGTGCATAATTTATTGAAGGTTAAAGATTAAGTGTAGCCAGTCACCAAATTTCATCCACCAAAGTTTTTCCAGAACCAAAGTAGCTAGACAATCATCAAATCAATCAACCATTCAAAAACAAAAGGTGAGGAAATGCAGTTATGTAAATAGAGTCTGTCCGAATACTGTCATTCCGAACCTGCCTAACGGCAGTCTGTTTCGGAATCTAACCCTTTGAAAATGATTTAAAAGTGACAATAACTAGTTCTCTGACAGACTCAATAAATGTGTATTCAGACATCTTTATATTTCTGCGCAATTTTATTTGTCCTTTGTATCATTTCTGTACTAAACTATTTTAACAACCTTGTTTGTTAGACTCACGAGTTGCATAAACAAACAATTTTTAGCACAAATTAATCTGCGGGTAAATAATACCTGTAAAAACTACTTATAATTAGTTCTAATTTTATAGATTTTATATTTTTTGTTAAACTCTGAAACACTTTTTCATTATGGCGCAGCATTCATTTCATTATTACCTTTGTTTTTTATATTATCGGTAATTATTTTCCTTAAGACTTTTCAAGGAAGTATTTTTATTTGATTTCTTATAGAGCGGGTAATTATTTCCTGTAAAAATTACGACAAGTTATAGTTTCCTTGAAATTTTGATAATTATCGTGTTGGCACCAGATTCGGGTTATCTTTTATTAGTATTAGTCTTTAGGAGTTTATGGTTATGGGTCAGCAGCAATTACTTTTAATAGTTCTGGGGATGATAATAGTAGGGATAGCCATAGTTTTTGGTAATCATCTTTATAAGCAGCATTCTATTGATTCTAAAAGAGATATTGTTATAACTGAAAATATAAATCTTGCAAATATGGCATATCAGCACTATAAAAAACCAACGAAATTAGGCGGCGGGGGAAATAGTTTCGAGAGTTGGCAAATTCCGGATGATCTTAAAATTACTGTAAACGGAGAGTATGAGGCTGATATCTCTGCCGATATCAGTTGTAATAACAGGAACCGGAAATGAAATAGTAACTGGCACGGATTATGTAAAAGTTCAAACAACCGTAACAGTAGAAAATATATTTACTGAAGTTCTTAACTAACTTAACTTAAAACAAACTTATAGGAGACTCAAATGGGTCAGCAACAATTGCTCTTAATCGTTCTTGGCGTTATCATAGTTGGTATCGCTGTTGTCGTTGGTATTAACTTATTCAACGCAAATGCAGAAGAATCTGCTATTGATACTACAGTTTCTGAAGCAACAAACATTGCTGCTATGGCATTGCAATATTATAAGAAACCTGAAGCTCTTGGTGGTGGCGGTAATGATTTCACAGGTTTTGATCTTATTGTACCATCAGATTTGACAGATACCGACTATTGTACTCATGCTGTAACTGTAACAGCAACTACTTGTGATATTGCTTCGACACATAACGACTACGATTTTACCGTAGATGTACAAGTTACTAACGAAGGTGTTTACACGACAGATGTGACGAGATAATCGAATTTAACTTCAATAGTTAATTATTTTGTATTTAGGCTGATAAAATGTTTATATTTTATCAGCCTTTTTAATTATTAATATATAGCATTATGGTAGAAATTAAATTTACAGCTCAAAAGACAAACGGACAGACAATAACAGGTACTTTGACTGCCGATAGTTCAGGGGAAGCGAAAAGAAAGATCACCTCGCTTGCTGAAAAAAATAATTTGAAAATTTTGAGTACCGAAAAAAAATCAACTTTTCTTTATAGAGCTGCCCGCGGCAAAGAAAAACCGATTCGCGGCGAACAAAAAGCGTTCAATAAAAAAGAAGTTGAAGAAGCGCTTACACGTCTTGGGTATTCTAAATTTACAGTTAATAAAAAACTTCTCGATTTTGAATCAAAGCCTCCCGTTCAGGAAATTGTAACATTTGTTAAAATAAGCGCAGAACTTCTAGATCAGAAGTTGGCTTACGGAGAAGTGCTGACATTATTAATTAATGATACACAGAATGCTGCCCTAAGAAATACACTTCGTGATATAAATAATGATCTAAAAAAGGGTGCGGACAGCCAGGCAACTTTCCTAAAGTATCAGAATGTTTTTGGAAAGTTTACTGCTTATATGCTGGGGCTTAGCATCAAAGTCGGGTAATATGACGGAGATATATAAAGCTACCGCAAAATTTCTTGAACGAAGGCAGGAATTCAGAAAGAATTTAAGATCTGCCCTTATCACACCATTGGTTACAGTATTTGTTCTTTTCCTTGCAGTAGCATTTTATGTCGGCTACATTTTCCCTGAAACAGCTAAATTGTTTGTGCGTTTTGGTGTTGAACTTCCACCCATGACAGCCTTCACTCTTAAAATGAGTGATTTTTTAGTTGAGAATCCGTGGCTGATTACAGCATTTTTTGTCGTTCCCCCGGTTGCATTCTTTTATTATTCTAAAACTACTAAAGGGGCTTATCTAATTGACAAATATATGTTGCAGCTTCCGATAATCGGACAATTAATACATAAAACATTAATTGAAGTTTTCTGCCGCGTATTTTATACGCTTTACAGCGGTTCGGCAGAGAGCATAGAGCCAATAAAAATTGCTGCCGAAGCAGCAGGCAACAGGTATTTTGAAGACAGGATTAAAAATGTTTCAATTCCTTTGATGGTAAAAAAAGGCGTTGGTGTTACTGAAGCATTTGAAGCAGCGGGCGTTTTTACAGATACTGCATTGTCAAGATTTCATTCGGGTGAAGAATCGGGAACAATTAAAAACACAGCATTGCAATTGGCAAATTACTATGAAGCAGAAACAGTTTATAAATTAAAAAATTTGATTGAAGCTATCCAGATAGCAATTGCATTTTTTATTATGATAGTAATGATACTATTGACCTTGGTTTCAGCAGAAACTGCAACTGTTCGTCCTAAAACACCGGGAACTTCATTGGACATAAAGGTTGAGAATAATATTACGTAAATAAGAATTACGCAAAAGTTGTCATTCTGATCCCGACTTATCGGGAGAAGAATCTCGGTATTTGATTTTGCTATAAAATTGAGATATTTCGCTTCGCTCAATATGACAAAGAATGTTTGTACGTAAGGTGAGTTACTTAAATAAAAATTACGCAAGAATAAAAAATTGATTATATATAAACCCCAGACCCATGTGGTTGTAATAAAAGTAAGTTTTACTTGTTTGTCATTCCCACGAAAGTGGGAATCTATTTTTGTTTTTGGATTCCCGCCTACGCGGGAATGACAGGAAAATTGGCACTTTTAAGGCAGGCTGCAAGGTGACGAGGTTAAATATTTTTATACGTTCAAAATCTTTAATTCGTTAAACAGAACAGGATCGTTTTATAAATTTTTAATTTTGAAATTAAACAAATAAAATTCTTATAGAAATTATGATGAAAAAGAAATTTACAACATGATGGATCCGAATTTTGAATTGACTGATAAGATCGGTTACCTGCTTTATAAAAAAGGGATAATTGATCAACCGACTCTTGAGAAAGCCTTAAAGGCTAAAAATCTGGATAATGGTAAAGGCAAGAGAAATCTTGCACAGGTGCTCGTACAGGACTTTAAATATGACCATGATGTAATCTTCCGTGAAGTAGCCATTCTATATGCTTTCCGTGAACTTGATATAAACCCTGAAGAAATACCCAATAACCGTCTTGAAGCAATCAAGAACCTGGTTAACAGCGGAGGGGAAAATCTTAAGGAGGTTATGCTTGAAAGTAACATAATCCCTTTTATGTATGATGACAGGATTAAAGATAAACTTATAATTGCGGCAACCGATCCTACAGATCGTAATATTTCCAAAGTAGCGTTCGGACTGAACGCAAAAAAACACGAAGTTGTTTTTATTCGTCAGAAGGATTACGAAAAGCTTATCGAAATAATTTTCCCGCCCGAAAATCTTTTCCTCAAGGCAATGGAAGAAGATGAAGGAGAAGTTCATTTTGAAGAAGAAGATTATCTTGACGAACAGCAGCTTGATGCAGAAATTAATAAAAGCGCTCTTATAAATCTTGTTGAAGGTGCACTTATAGAAGGTGTTCGAAAAGGTGCCAGCGATATTCACTTCGTTCCGAAGAGCAATACCAAAACGGAAGTTATGTTCCGTATTGACGGCAATCTTCAGCAATGGCATATACAGGAAAATACTTTGCCCGAAGCTGTTCTTGCTGTTGTTAAAGACAGATCAAAGGGTATGGACAGGTTTGAGAGAGAGATGGCACAGGATGGATTTATTCAGAGAGATGTTGACGGGTTTACAATTCGTTACAGAGTTTCTATCCTTCCAATGGTTGGTACAGAGCACAGGCATAAATTTGAATCGGCGGTTATAAGAATTCTTGACGACAGAAAAGTTGTTAAAGATCTTGATAAACTAGGACTTGTTGGTTACGCAAAAGATTCCTTTGTTAAAGCAATTAATGAACCACAGGGTATGGTGATTATGACAGGTCCTACCGGAAGTGGAAAAAGTACTACATTAGTTGCTGCTCTCTACCAGGTAATTACACCGGAATATAATGTGCTTACTGTGGAAGATCCGGTTGAATATGTAATTGAAGGTGCCCGCCAGCTTAAGATCGGGTACAAAATGAATTTTGAACAAGCAATAAGATCAATACTTCGTCACGATCCCGACATTGTTCTTGTTGGTGAGATGCGTGATAAAGAAACAGCCGAAACGGCAATTAAACTTGCGAATACAGGTCATTTAACTTTTTCAACACTTCACACAAACGATGCCCCCAGTGCTGTTGCACGTCTTTTTAAAATGGGAATTGAGCCTTTTCTTATCGCCTATGCTATAAATGTTATTGTGGCACAAAGATTGGTTAGAAGATTGTGCCCAAAATGCAAGAAGAAAGTTGTGAATTTTGATGAAACTTACATGAAGGCTATTAAACAGGATATTGCGGAGTGGAGAAATTATACTATATATAATGCTGCCGGATGCAATGAATGCAGCAACACGGGGTATAAAGGCAGAATGGCAATTCACGAAGCATTATATTTTACTAAAGAGATTAGAGAGAGCATTGTTCGTTCAGGTACTGATGTTGATGAAGAGGAAATAAGAGTTCAGGCTCGTAAAGACGGCACTCTCTCGTTAAGAGAATCAGGTTTCGAAAAGGTTAAAATGGGGCTTACATCAATTGAAGAAGTAGTGGCGAATACGTCGGAGAGTTAAGTTGAAGCAGAGGTTAAGGCTGAGGCTGAGAAAATTTCGTTATTCGTTATTTAGTTATTATTCGTTATTCGTTATTCGTTATTCGTTATTCGTTATTCGTTATTCGTTATTTTAATTCTTGATTATTCTGTATTTAATGGATATTTTTTCCGATTAAGAAGTAAATTTTACTATTATTAAAAAAAACTTTACACTTTAATTAAAAATTCGTTTATATTAACTGCAACAATTAAGAGACATAGGGTAATAGTTCATGTTGATCGAAGAAAAAAAGATTCTTGAAAATTTTGCTCGCACTATTCCCCAATCTTTATTCGGACCGGATAGGGTACATTACATACTTGCGAATATTGATAAGCTCGCTGAAAATGAAAAACTTGCTCTAAGGAAATTTTACAATAAATTTCTTACAGAGATGATTGAACGTGAAGCATCCGATATTGAAGTTGGCGGACACGGAAACGAGGGCTATATATGGTTCAGAGTTTTCGGCAATAAAGAAAGAGTAAGAGACCTGCCCCAGTTTACAACAGATGAATCTGCCGTTTTGATCTGTAATCTTTTCAATACAAACCAAAGAAAATTTCTTGAAGAAAACCGAAACCTGGATTTTAGTTACACCTTCTTTTATGAACGCGGAAAATTTAATGTAAGATTCAGAGCCGATGCTTATTTTGATCTTGATACTCTTTCAATGAATATGAGAGCCATCAATCAGGCTATCAGACCGCTTTCATCTTTAGAATTCCATCAGAATGCCGTAAGATCGATGAGTCATGGTTATATTAAATTCGGCTTGTCGTTAATAACAGGAATCACCGGTTCCGGTAAATCTACAACACTGGATTCTATAGTTGATCATCACAATAAATTTGATCCTGCCCACGTTATTATTATTGCCGCTCCTGTTGAGTATGTTCATACTTCTAATGTATGTCTTATTAAACACAGAGAAGTCGGCAGGGATGTAATGTCGTTTAAAGATGGAATTGTTCAGGCATTGCGTCAGGACCCTGATATTATAATCGTTGGTGAAATGAGAGATCCGGCTACAATTACAGCGGCACTTGAAGTGACCGATACCGGTCATAAAGTATTCTCAACGCTTCACACTTCTTCAGCCACAGAATCAATTGATCGTATTATTGCAGAAGTTCCTTCTGCGGAACAGGAACGCGTAAGAAATCGTCTGGCAGATGTACTAATTTCAGTCGTTTCACAGAAACTTGTCCCAAGTTTAGACGGAAAACGCATTTTAGCAAAAGAAGTGCTTATAATGACTCCGAGTGTAAAAGCTGCAATTAAGAACAATAATACAAGTGAAATTTACATGATGATCAATCAGGGCGGTCAACAGGGGATGGTTACAATGGAACAGGATTTGAAGAGATTATATCTGGCAAAGAAAATTTCTCTTGAAAATGCGATTTCTTATGCGAATAATAAAACACGAATTCAACAAATATTGGCAACTTAAAGATGAAACCAATTGTTTGCTTATACTGCGAAGGAAATGATACCAAACTTGCCGTAGTGGATCAGGATAAGACACTGGGCAAAATAAAGGTATTAAGAACAGCCTCCGTTGATGTTGTAGCTTCTGGTACTGCTCTAGGCTTTGATCCATCAAGTGGTCTTAGTCTGGAAGGAGAAGCTTTACTCGATGGGGACAAAGGTGCTGATCTTCTCTCAGAACCCGATTCTGCGAGTATCGGTGCCTTAAGCGGAACTCTGCAAGGGTTAAATGTTAATACAACATTATACATTCCCGCTATTTCAGAACCTGCTTTGTATTATCACTCTTTTGAAGGCAAAAGGGATGTTAGAGATTCAAAGCTTATTCAGGACCTGATTGAAGATATCAGGGAGACCAAGAGCGTTAATGTTGAAAGGGAAAGCATTGATTACACGGAACTTTCCGATGGTTCCCTGCTCGCCGCTTTTGTTGTTGGTGAAATAGGCTGTGTTACTCTTCTTAACTCCGTTGCACAGCATTTCGGCAAAAAATATTTCAGAATACCGACAATAAAAAGCGCCGACATTTCTCTTGCCTACTATGTGGCAAAGAGGAAAAAATTCTTTCCCGATGACCAAAGCTTGATTGTTTATATCGGAAAGGAATACAGCAAGCTGATATTCCTTCACGGCAGAAAAGTCAAGCACATTGGAACCACACTGGACATCGGAACTTTGAACCTTCATACCTACGATGTTTACTTTTCAAAGATACTTCTTGAAATGGAAAACGGAGGCATCTCCGCATTAGATAATATTATCGTTTGCGGTGAAGATGATTCCGAAAACCTTATCCTTTCATTCTACGGAACATTTCCGGAAGCAAACGTAAGTAAACTGGAATTTGATGATCTTGATCTTTCGGTGCTTGATGAAGAAGTTCGACAAAAATTTTCCTCATACAGCGTTCCAATGGCTATTGCTACAGAATATTTTGATGAGCAGGAAAAAGAAACCCGTGGAATAAATATACTTCCAAAGTATATTCGTGAAGAGCAGAAGCTATTCCAGTTTTCCTGGCATTCATTTGTAGTTCTGCCGTTCCTGTTCTTAGCCACATTCCTGATCACAATGAAAGTTCTTCAGAATACAGCAGAATTGCGCAGCCTTGAATCCGAGATCACTCAGAAAACAATTATAGCAAGGCAGAACCAGGAAATGCTTGGAAAAATTGCAGAACTTGAAACTAAAATTGCAACCTTTGACCAAACTGTTGCAATACTTGATTCAGCTTCTGCTGGATCAGGAGCATTTAAATCTGTACTGAAAGAATTTTCTGATTTTGGTGCCAGAAAACAGGGTATCTGGTTATCCAAGTTTTCAAGAGACGGCACCAAGTCCGCCGACATTGAAGGCTATTCATTATCGAGATATACTCTTACTGATTTTGCTTATTCGATTCAGAAAGCTACTCTTAACAGCATGCTTTATGAATCTTTAAGAGATAAGAACGCATATAAATTTAACATAACATTTGATTTATCTTCATATCCGAAGAAGAACAATGAATAAAAAATTACGAAGCACATTAGTTCTTTTAATACTTCTTATTCTCGTACTTGTTGCGGGCGGCATATATATATTTGCCGTTCAGAATAGTGAAATAGACGAGAAGAAAGAACAACTTGAAGAGCTTAATGTAAACGCCATTGATCCTGAAGAATTAACCCAGCGTTATGAGCAGCTAACCGAAAGGTCCATTATGCTGGATTCAATTCTTGCAAACAGGCCATTTAACATTCCTCTGAACCTGTCTTCAATCAAGTTCTATAACTTCATTAACGATGCAGTAACCGGGTATTCGCCTGTTTATACGCAGGTTAATGTTGAGTACGTAGAACAGAAACAGGACAAGGAATTTTTCTATCACCTTTATAAGCTAAGCGGGCATGGTTATTTCAACGATGTTTATAAGCTTATATACGCAATCGAAAGCAGCAAGGAGCTTAAGAAAATACAGGATGTTTCTTTTGGCAATCTTGTAAAGACAAGCGAGGAGGAAGTGCCTCAATTTCTTGTAAGCTTCACAATGAATGCCCAGGTGTATTTCTCGAATGATTCACGTTTTGCTCCTCCCACTTATGTTGAAAACGACTTAAGTACAGGATCAATTTATGATATATTCTATCCGCTGATAAGGAATGAAATACCTCCGAACATTGACGGATTGCTGGACGTTCAGGGAGCTAAATTGCTTGCTTTAATTCCTGAGGGTGCATTCTTAGCTGATGATAAAGGTAATACTTATCTTATCTGGGAGGGTGAGCAGGTTTATCTGGGCTACTTAACAAAGATTGATTATAATAACAGCGCTGTCAGCTTTATACTTAATAAGGGCGGAATAATTGAAAAGCTTGACCTCAGCTTAGAAAAAACAGAAATTAAGAAAAAAGGTGAGAAGTAAAATGAGAACTTACACATTAACTTTAGTAACAATGCTGCTCCTTATCTCACAGGTTTTTTCGCAGCAGTATTGGGAACGCAGATTTAAAACTTACAATAATCCTGACGAGCTGGTAACTCTTTCCCAGACATTACCGTTTAACCAGGCGATAGAATTGCTTAGCAAAGTCAGCGAAAGCACTACCGGGAAAAGAATTGTATGCACCGTTGATAAGGAAGATCCGATAGGCATTGAAATTGAAAATATGCCTTACGATAAAGCACTATTAATTGTTGTTCAATACAACGGCTTTATGTATGAGGAAAAAGAAGACGTTATAATTGTTAAGAAACCCGGAGAAGAAATTGTTAAAAGTCCCGATACTTATGCTTCTGTTGGATCGAGAGAAGTGAAAATATCCGCAGTATTTTTTGAAATGGATGTGAACGAATCTAAGAAACGCGGAATTGACTGGAAGTTTTTGTTATCCGGTCAGGGATTTAATATTGGCAGTGAGATAATTTCAGAAACC
The DNA here is from genome assembly GCA_963714415.1 of uncultured Ignavibacteriaceae bacterium. Lineage (GTDB taxonomy): Bacteria > Bacteroidota > Ignavibacteria > Ignavibacteriales > Ignavibacteriaceae > JAGXRK01. Next base: position 39,286 of record CAVQOL010000007.1, on the reverse strand, counting down.
AAAAAAGATCCGAATGCAGAAGCTAGCTCGTCAACAACAGGTATTCCTCCAAGCTGGAAACTTGGTTCCGGAGCAGAAGGACAAATTGGTAATTTCTTTGGTCAGGCAACAGCAGTTTTCCAATTCTTTGAATCAGAAAATATGGGTGAAATTCTTGCCAGCCCCAATATAGTTGTACGTGACAGAAACCAGGGCAGGATTCAGATTGGTTCCGACTTTTCTATTAGAACAAGAGATTTTGCAGGAAACACTATTGAAAGATTCTTTCCTACAGGAACTATTATTGAAGTAACACCTTATGTATATAATGAAGAGGGGGTTGATTACGTTCTGTTAAATATTATGGTTGAAAGAAGTTCATTTATTTACAGTGAACTTGTAACGGAAATAAAGAAAAGCACTGCCACCACACAGGTTTTAATGCTTAACGGCGAGGAATCAATACTAGGCGGTTTGTTTGTTAATGAAGAAACAACTACAAGAAATGGTATTCCATTCTTAAAAGATTTACCCTGGTGGGTATTCGGTATCCGTTATTTAACCGGCTCTGATACAAAAACCATTACTAAAAAAGAACTTGTAATTTTATTAAAGGCAGAGATTGTTCCTACGCTTAAGGAAAGATTAGAAAACCCGACTGCTAATAATCTTATTCAGCAGCAGTTAAATGAGAATAAAAAGAATATTAAGTTCTATCAACTTGAGCAGAGCGATTCACAGACGAAGTACTAAGTAAGGTTATAGATGGAATCAATACTTGTTGTGGATGACGATATTAACCTGTGTACTGCTCTTAAGGATGAACTTACAGAAGTTGGTTACGATGCGCAATATGTTACGAACGGGTTTGACGCAATAAAGTATTTGCAAGACAATGAAGTGGATATGGTTTTACTGGATCTTAAAATGCCTGATATGGATGGATTTGATGTGCTAAGAGAAATGGAAGAAAAAGATATAAATACAAATGTTATAGTTTTAACGGCTTATGCCGATGTAAAAAGCGCTATTGATTCTGCCAAAATGGGGGCAAGCGACTTTATCAGCAAGCCGTATGATTTTGATGAACTGCTGATTACGATTCGAAGAGTGCTGCAGAGAGAATAATGAACGATGAAACTTTCCCTCAGAATACTCCTTATTAACTTTGTTATAGTCCTGCTTATCCTTGCCAGTTCTGCCATTGCAATTCTTACAACAATGCAAAAAGTTCTTAATACACAAAGAGCTCAGAACATTCAGAATTCCTCAAAAAACTTCCAATATGTCTTTTCAAACGAACAGCTAAAATCCGATTATGAGTTTGCCGAATTTGTTGCCTCTGATCTCGGTACATTTATGTTTCGCGGCAATCTTACAAATGCTGCAAATCATTTTGTTATTGAACTCAGAAATGACGGCTCGGAAACAATAAGCAGAATAATAAAAGGACCTGAGATCAATTTGCCAAGGGGAGTGATAACACTAAAGAAATTTATAGAGTACAATCCTTATGCTTTGTTAAAACCATATAAAAATGAAAGAGGCACCCAGTATTATTACGGAATAGTTTTAAGTTCAAAAATTCTGGATGACATAGCTTCAAGAATAAATGCTGATGTTGCGATTGTCTGGGATGATGCAGTTGCTGAAGTATCAAATAAAAACACTAATCAGAACATTTTGTTTGACCTTAATAAAGCCTTTATTTTTTTAAAACAGCAAGATGAAAGCAACGTCTATCTTGAAGCTGCCGATATGAATGATATTTCGGCTACAATGGCATTCCTCCAAAACATAAATGAAAAAGGCAATAACCTTTCTTTCCTGATATTTAAAACCAATCCGGAATTAAATGAGATACGCGATATCTTAACAGTTGTATTTTTATTTATTGGTTTGGGCGCACTGGTTTTCTCTGTTATTCTCACCTATATTTTTACAAATAAATTGCGTAGCCAGATAACTGATTTAAGCGAGGCTACAAAAGTGGTGAGTGAAGGGGATTTTCACAGACGGATCAGTGTTCAAACAAAAGATGAAATCGGCAGTCTTGGCAATGCATTCAACCTCATGCTTGATGAGCTTCAGAAGAATCAGAAGGCGAAAAGCGAGTATGTGGATTTTATATCACTTATAAACCAGAATACATCTTTATTAGAGATCTCAAATGCAGCGCTCAAAAAAATTATAAGTATTTGCAATTTTGTTGTCGGTGCATTTTATTCTGTTGATGACGGCGAAATAAGACTTATCAGTTCTTACGGACTTAAGAAAAAAGACTTGACACCTGAGAAAAACGAATTTTACCAGAAAGTTATCAGCACCAAAGAGCAAATAGAAATTACATCAAAAGAACTTTTGCCAGTCATTCGTACAGGAATGGTTGATTTTACTATAAAACATCTTTTAATAATTCCGATTGTTTATAGTAATAAAGTTACTGCTATAATTGAATTTGGTTCTGTTGATGATCCTTCCGAAGAAGCGAGAGATTATCTTTCCAAAATACAGGAGCAGTTGGCAATAGGATTAACAAATGCTAAAGCGGTTGTTCAACTGGAAAGCTTTATCAATGAACTTAAAAAGCTTAATGAAGAGTATCAGAAACAAAATATCCAGATCAGAAAGCAGAATGAAGTTTTAGTTGAACTTCATAAAGAACTTAAGCAAAGAGCAGAAGAACTTGAGATTCAAAAACAAAGAGCAGAAGAATCAACAAGATTAAAATCGGAGTTTCTTGCAAGCATGTCGCATGAACTCCGCACACCGATGAATTCGATACTTGGTTTAACGGAACTGATAATTGAAAAAGCTCAGCTTAGCGGAAAAAATAATGAAAGGCTTGAAGTAGTTCTTAAAAGCGGTAAACGATTGATGACCTTGATCAACGATATACTTGACCTATCAAAAATTGAAGCCGGTAAAATGGATATTCGTGAAGAGGATATTCTGCTTGAAGAAATAATTGAAGAAGTTAGTAACACTATAAATCCGCTTACAATTGAAAAAGGAATTAGCTTAGAAGTTATCAGGAATTGTAATACCAGAATTATCATCAGCACCGACAAAACAAGATTAGTCCAGGTCATTATTAATTTAATGGGTAATGCCGTTAAATTTACAGAGCGAGGAAAAGTTAAGCTTATAGTTTCCAGAACGCAGGACGATATGCTGAGATTTGATATAATGGATACGGGTATTGGAATTAGTAACGAAGCGCAGAAAATAATTTTTGAGGAATTCAGGCAAATTGACGGTTCGTCAACAAGAAAGTATGGAGGAACGGGACTCGGACTTGCAATATCCAATAAAATAATTGATCTGTTGGGTGGAAGTATTTCTGTTAATAGTAAGATTGGCGAAGGCTCAAACTTTTACTTTACGATACCATTGAAAATAGGAGAGGAAAAACAACACCTCACTTCGCCAACAATTAAAGTAGATGTTTTAAGAAAAAACCGTAAGAATCCCATTCTTGTAATAGATGATGATTCCGAGGTCAGATATACAATCGGTCAATATCTTGTAACGCAGGGTTACGAAGTTATATTTGCCGAAGATGGTGAAACAGGATTGAAGCTCGCAAAGGAGAAACAACCCTTTACCATTATTCTTGATGTTATGCTTCCTAACAGAGATGGCTGGACTGTGATGAAGGAGTTGAAGGAAGATCCGGATACTAAAGATATTCCTGTTATTTTTGTTACAATAGTTGCTGATAAAAAAATCGGTTACGGACTCGGAGCATTTGATTACTTTGTTAAGCCGATATCTTCCGAAAAATTGCTTTCTGCTTTTAATCGTCTTGAAATCCTGGCTAAAAAGAAGATTCAAAAGATTGTGATTGTTGATGATGATGAATCTGAATTTGAAAAGTTCAAAGAGGAGTTTAAAAACGAAAAGTTGAGAATTGAATACATTAAGGATAGTGAATTTGCATTCAATAAAATTGCAGAAGTTCAGCCGGATCTTATTATACTTGATTTACTGATGCCTAAAATTGATGGAGTTACTTTATCTTATAAACTTAAGTCCAACCCTGAAACAAAGCACATCCCTATAATTGTTAGTACAGTTAAAGACTTATCGGAAGAGGAAATAAAATCTCTGAATAATGTTGTTGAAGAAATTACAGTAAAATCTAAGGGACATCCGCTGGATGTGCTAAAAGTAGTACGCGAAAGAATAAGACTTCAGGAAGAAGAATTGTCCGGTAAACTTACCGAGGGAAAAATTGAATACAACATAATAGATTATGAATCTTTTCAAATTGAAGAAGATACAGACCAGGATTATCTTGGTGAAGTTTTAATTGTTGATGATGACCCCGACACTTTATTTACTTTGAATGAAATGGTACAGAAGCGCAAACTGTAAAACTCATCTTGCACGAAATGGAATTGAATGTTTAAAGATACTGAATACTATTAAGCCTGATTTAGTTCTGCTTGATATTATGATGCCCGAAATGGATGGCTTTCAGACACTTAAGAATATCAGAGCAAACAGAAAGCTGAATGGATTGATAGTATTTGCAGTTACTGCAAGAGCAATGTCCGGCGATCAGGAAGTAATTTTAAAACAAGGATTTAATGATTACATCCCTAAGCCTGTTAATTCCTCAGCCCTGACTGCTAAAATCGAACAACTTTTATTAAAACAATAATCTGCTCAATGAAACGTATATTAGTAATAGATGACCATCCTGAAAATGTTTTTATGATTCAGGACAGACTTGAACACGATGGTTACGAAGTTCTTACTGCCTTTAATGGTAGAGAAGGCATAGATAAAGCATTAAATGAATTGCCTGATTTAATTCTTCTTGATATTATGATGCCCGATATTACTGGTTTTGATGTATGCAAGACATTAGTGAGAGATCAAAAAACTAAAAATATTCCTATAATTCTGGTTACCGCAAAGTCAAGTGCAGAGGACACAAAAGAAGGACTGGAAGCAGGAGCTATTGATTATATTAAAAAGCCATTTAATAAAGTAGAACTGTTGGCGCGGGTTAATTCTGCACTTAAATTATCTGCTGCACAGAAATCTTTATTAGATTCGCAAAAGCGAGATACATTTTTTGCAACCGTGGTAACTGCAAATCACAAAATAAAGCAACCATTAACTTTGCTTGCTCTTTCATCAACAGCATTAAAGCGTGAGCTTAATAAAGACGAAATATCAAAAGAAGCAATACTGAAAAGATTAAATTATATTGACGTCGCGATTAAAGAAATCACAGATGTTCTCAATCAATTTAATGCTATAAAGGATCCTGTCCTTTCAAATTACACGCAGAATATTAAAATGATAAAGTTTGATGATGACAATAAAGATGAGGAAAAAGGATCAGATTAATTTTTGAATAGTGGCAAGCATCGTTTCAAAATCATAAGGCTTCATCAATTTGCTTTTAATATCATACTGCTCAAGATTATACTCATTTATTTGAAGACTTCCTGAAGAGAGAATAATCGGCATATCGAATTTTAATTCTCTTATCTTGCTTATACACTCAATTCCGTTCATAACGGGCATATTATAATCTATTATCAGTAAGTCAACTTTTATTTCTTCAGTGAGCACTTTAATAACTTCTTCTCCGGATACAACACGAATAACATTATAATTGTTTAATTCAAGCAATTCCGCAAGCAACTCACTCAGCATTATTTCATCATCTGCAAGCATAATTATTTTACTGGCAACCGAGGCTTTATCAGCCTTCTGGGGTTCGTAAGCCGGTAAGTAAACATCAAATGTAGTTCCCTTATCCTTCAAGCTGGTAACGTCAACGTGTCCGCGGTGAGCTTTAATAATTCCGTAAGTAACATATAATCCTAATCCGGAACCTGTATCTTTCTGTTTGGTGGAGAAATACGGTTCAAATATTCTGGATATATTTTCTTCTGATATTCCTGATCCGTTATCAGATACAGAAAGTAAAACATAATTTCCTCTTTCGAGCAACGGGTAATTGATAATATTATTGTCATCAATTGTTACATTTTTTGCTGACAGTAAAATTTTGCCATTGCCATCAATGGCTTCTTTTGCATTAACACAAAGATTAAGGAGAATCTGATAAATTTCTGTTGGATTGCCAAGTATATTATACAATTTATCTTCTACTTTATGTTCAAATATTAAATTGTGAGGAAAAGTTTGCATAATAACTTTTGTTAGTTCATCAAGCAGCACATTGGGAAGAACTAGTTCTTTCCTTTTGGCAGTTGGTTTGCCGAATGATAGAAGCCCTTTTGTTAAATCTCTTGCTCTAATGGAACAGGTTTCTATGTTATCTATCAGTCTTGTTATATTTTCATTTTCCGGAACTCTGTTCCTTAAAAGATTTACACTGCCGAAAATGCCTGATAACAAATTGCTAAAGTCGTGTGCCATTCCGCTTGAAAGTTTACCTATTGTTTCAAGTTTCTGTGCCTGAAGCAGCCGTGATTCAAGAGCGTCATTAAGTTCTCTTGTTTTTATGTTGCTGATAGCAAAAGAAAGAAGAATAGAGAATTGTTCAATGTTGTTAATCTCGATCGAAGAATAATTGCCAGTTTTCTTACCGACAATTAATTTAGCCCACAACTTACTTTCAAAGTAACAAGGAGAAATACAAAGAGACTCACAATCAACAACCTGCGTGAGTCCATAGCCTATATTATTAAACTGATTAACCGCAAGCAATGGTCTTCTATTAATATCAAGCCATTTGTTAATGAATGAAGAATTATAAGCGACACTTTTTTCTACATCAGTTTTGTTTTTAATGTGACCGTTGATATCAACATATAAAAAATTGTTCGCTTCATTATCATCTCGAAATACTATTATGCCGAAATCACTTCCTGTAAGGTTTACACATCGCAGCAGAATTTCTTCGGAAATAATATTTAAAGAATTTTCTTTAACGAGCAGGATAAGAATATTCTGAAGTTCATTTTGAAATCTTATGCTTCTTTGTAAAAAATCATTATCCTGTTTAGCCTGATAGTTATCAACAATTGGAAGCAGCTCAATAAAAAATGTAGAAGATGAACTTCTGTACTGAGATGGAAAAGATGTTAAAATTATATTTTTGCCGGAATCGGGAAGCGGGATTATGAGCGATTTGTTAAGATTTTTAACATCAAATTCTTCGGGAAGGTTAATTCCAAATATAGAGGTTAGTGAAACTCCCTTAATTCTGTTTGTGCCACAATTTGCTTTAAAGTTTTTGTTATACCAGCTAATCTTTAAGTTTTCATCGGCAATTGCTATCGAGGAATTTTGTAATTCAAGTAGTTCTAAATAATCAGCGTATTTCAGGGTCTTGTCGGCAGCCATTAAAGACTAATTCTGTTTTATTTCATATTTCTTGATCTTTGTGTAAAGAGTTTTGGGACTAATACCGAGTTGGGTTGCAGTTTGCGTTCTGTCCCATCTGTTTGCACTCAGTGCATTTGCAATATGCCATTTTTCAAGTTCTTCCATACTAACTATTTCATCCGGAATGTTCATAAGATTTCCGGAAGATTTTCTTGATTTTGGTGTAGGAAGGTTTAAATCGTCGGGTCGAATAACATCGCCTTCAGCAAATATAACGGCACGTTCAATTATGTGTTCAAGCTCTCTTACATTACCGTTGAAACTATAATTTTCCAGTATTTCGGCTGATTCTATTGAGAGTCGCTTCGGCGATCTCACAGATGTCTTGGATTCAAGAAAGAAATTAGCGAGTAACAAAATATCTTCCTTTCTTTCTCTTAAAGGCGGAATGGTTAGTGTTATTACATTCAATCTAAATAATAGGTCTTTTCTGAAATTTTTATTGTCCGCTTCCTCAAGAAGATTACGATTAGAAGCCCCTATTACTCTTACATTTGAAGTTAGATTTGTAATTCCGCCGATTCTTCTGTACTCACCATTTTCGAGGAATCTTAATAACTTGGGTTGAAGTGATAAACTAAGTTCGCCAATTTCATCAAGGAATAAAGTGCCGCCGTGAGCAATCTCAACCAATCCCTGCTTTGTAGATTTAGCATCGGTGAAAGCACCTTTTTCATGTCCAAACAATTCACTTTCAATTAGTTGATCCGGGAGAGAAGCACAGTTAATTATTACAAATGGATTATCTTTTCGGTTTGATTGTTTATGGATATACTCGGCAAATAATTCTTTACCTGTTCCAGTTTCACCTTCAATCAGAATATTAGAATCGGATTGAGCAGCTTTTACTGAAAGATTAAGCACACGTTGAATTGCTTTACCTTGTCCGATAATATTCCCTGAATGTTTTTTATTAACCTCTTTTGAAAGTAATTGAGTGGTAACAATAAGATCTTTATGTTCAATAGCTCTGTTAACAGTAAGAATAAGATCTTCAAAATTATAAGGTTTCGTTATATAGTCATATGCACCATTCTTAATACATTCAATGGCTTTTTTCATTTCGGATTGTGACGAAAGTATAATGGTCTGAATGATAGAGCCATATTCTTTTACAAATTTGAGAACTTTCTCCCCTGAAACTTCTCTCATATTTAAATCAAGTAGCAAAACATCATAACTTTTAGATTTTATTGCCTCGATTGCATATTTACCGTCATAAACGGTATCGACTGAATGACCCTCTTCTATTAATTGTTCTTTTAACAAGTAACACAAGGTTTCGTCGTCGTCACAGACTAGTATTTTTGAATTTTTAGACATATTTATTATAATTTAATAGTTGTTCAAATTTGGAATAAAAAACCTCTATTGATATATTTGTCGCTCGATTTTCAGGGCGCGTAGCTCAGGGGTAGAGCATCTGCCTTTTAAGCAGAGGGTCGGTGGTTCGAGCCCACCCGCGCTCACAAATCAAAACGGAAAGCCACTTTCAGGTGGCTTTTTTCTTTTCCCTAAAAGTAAAAATAACCGATGGCTAATTATAATACTTTATCAATAGAATAGCAATTTTTACCGATTGTTAGGTAACTTAATCCCTAATAACGAGTTAATTTGTTGTTTTTTTGCATATTTTAAGCTCTATGGGAGAAATAATTTATTGGACTTTGATTCGGACGGCAATTGTCCTGCCTTTAATCTGGCTGGCTAAGGATTATTTTGATGAAAAATACTGGTGGATTATGGGTGTACTTTCCGTTACACTATTTATAATTTATCCTGCTTACTATTCTTATAAGAATTTTATTGAAATTAATAAAAATGTCATTTCCAACACATTATGCTCAACATGTAAACACTTTGATAAGTCTGCTGTGCTTTGCATGAAATATGATAAGCATCCAACCGAGGAGTATATTCCTTGTGAAGGAACTGATTGGGAACCAAAGAAATAGACATGCGTATTTATAAGATATTAAGCCTAATTAAAATTCTTAACTTTATAACTGTTTTCCGAACCCCTAGGTTTGTTTAATCTTTATAAATTTAGTTTACATTGAAAAAAAACACAACTAATATTATATCAAAAACAGAATCCGCAGATAAAGGAATACGCACGACCTTTATCGGTATTGTAACAAGTATTATACTTGCTGTTATAAAAGGGCTGGCGGGATATTTCGGTAACTCTTATGCTTTGATTGCCGATGCAATCGAATCAACTTCTGATGTGTTTACTTCAATAATTGTTCTTGCAGGACTGAGGATTGCGAAAAAACCTGCAGATCATAATCATCCATACGGCCACGGAAAGGCTGAACCAATTGTAGGAATTATAGTAGCCTCAGCTTTATTTCTAGCCGCTATAATAATTATTGTACAGAGCATTCATGAAATCATTACACCACACCACGCACCCGCATCTTTTACTCTTATTGTTCTTGTCTTAGTTGTATTGACAAAAGAAATTCTTTTCAGGTATGTAATTAAAGTAGGTAAATCAGTTGACAGCGTTGCAGTAAAGGGTGATGCCTGGCATCACCGCAGTGATGCAATTACATCAGGCGCAGCTTTTATTGGAATTTCAATTGCACTTATTGGAGGCGAAGGTTATGAAGCTGCTGATGATTATGCTGCACTATTAGCATCGGGTGTAATTATTTTTAATGCTTACCGATTATTAAAACCAGCACTATATGAAATTACTGATGCAGCTCCGGCTCCCGATGTAATTATTAAAGTGCGTGAAGGAGCTTCAAAAGTTCCGGGTGTTTTAGCAATTGATAAGTGTTTTGTGAGAAAAATGGGATTTGAATATTATGTTGATATTCACGTAATCGTAGATGGCAATATGAAAGTGTATGAAGGACACGATATTGCTCATCGAGTAAAAGATGATTTGATAAAAAATTATCCTAAAATTTCAGATGTGCTTGTTCATATTGAACCGGCAACTAAGGAAAGAATGCAAAGAAAATATGAGATATAGATCGTAGTAATTTTACAAATAACTCTAACATCTAAGAAAAATAAGGCGTAGTTGAATTACCGATAAACTACATTTATAAAAAAAATTAAATAGTAGAAACAATAATATTTGTTCTTGTAGACTCTGTAATGCCAGTCACCACGCCTATTATTTTCAATATTTGTTTCCCCCTCATTGTTTTTATAACATAAACTTAATTTCACATTCCTTACTTAATAAGAAGCATTTTCCTGGTTAAAGTAAAATTACCTGCTTTTAATTTATACAAATAAATTCCGCTTGCTAGACCCTGCCTACCGGCAGGCAGGTTAGCAGCATCGAATTTTAATTCGTAATAACCCGCATTCTGATATTCATTTACAAGCGTGTAAATCTCTTTACCAAGAACATCATAAATCTTCAATGTTACATTATCCGCATTGGGGATACTGTATTTTATAACAGTTGAAGGATTAAATGGATTTGGATAGTTCTGTTCCAGATTAAAGCTGATTGGATTTAATATATCATTATCATTTACGTCTGTTACAATAAATTGAAATTTATTTCTTGCTGCTGATACAGCAACATCAAGAGCAGCTTTATTCTCTGCAGATAAAACGGCAAAGGCAACTCTGATTGTATCATTTGCCGGTATAGAATATGGCCCGCCTGAGACAACGTGAGAAATATCTGCCGGACCTGCCGTAGAATTTCCGATACCATTTGAAATTGACAACCATTTTTCAGAATCGGTAAAGCCGTCATAAATGCTGAAAGTACCCCCAGTACCGTCATTCTGAATTGCATAATAACCATAGCTATCAGAAGAGATTAATGCAATACCAACATAATTATCGGGACTTCCACCACTTCTATAAACGTAGCCATATTTGTTTATATCATCCCATTCAGCAATATCACTTCCGGAGTCAGCAAAATCCCAATCAAAAAACAATGCAGTAAAAAGATTGTCTATGGTGACACTGTTTGTGTTAACGAATCTGTAATCAAGTATTATGTAATTTTTATCAGCTTCAGCAGCGAATGTGTATGAGGTTAAATATGCTGTCACTCCAATTTTAGAAGCGCCTGCATTATTATCATTAAATATAGAAGATCCCTGAATATCAGCTATTGAACCCGGGATGGATAGAACAAAAGGCTGCACCACAGAAAAATCATTATTCTGAACACTTTGATTTGACCCTCTTGCAGCATCAGAGATATTGGTGGCTGAAGTTCCAAGGATTAATGCTCCTTCAAATAACAAGTTGCTGCCATCTTGATATGTGAAACCCATTCCCTGAGTATTATTGGGATAATCATTAAAACCCATTGTTCCTTTGCTTGTAATTGTCATTGTCAACATCATTACCGAATTGTGTTGCATAAGTAGGGTTGGCAATAATACTTATCCACTGAAAGTCGCTATATGTTCCATCGGTATATCTCAGCTCGAAATACAATTCTGTATTCTGCGGAACATTATTGGCAACTGTAAAGGTGAATTTGTTTGAGTAATTATCAAATTCTTCCAAAGTAGCTTTGCTGCCTGCACTGAAAGAACTGTTAATTGGAGTAGAATAATTATTCTTCTTTTCAAGATCTATACTTAGCGAAGCAGTTGGGTCTAAGTAATTAACAAATTTAACACCAACACTTATGGTTTCGTTCGGTTGAAAAATACCGTCGTCATTGCCACCGGGTAACTCATCGCTGAATATTACTTCAATTGCGCGAACAGATTTCGAGTTTATATTAGATAAAGTTTTATAAGCATTAATTCTTCCATATCCCAGAAGATCAATATAGTTTTGATTGATTGCGTTTATATTATCTGAATTGACTCGTATTTGCTGACCAATCTGAACAGGATTATATGATGGAAATTGGGCAACTGTTAATGCTGCTAAACCAGCTACAAGCGGAGAGGCCATTGATGTTCCACTTAAAGTTGCATATGTATCATTCTGCCAGGTATCATAAATGCTTGAACCAGGAGCGGATACATCAATATATCTTCCGTAATTCGAAAAACTTGATCTCGTATCCGTAGAAGTTGTAGATGCAACAGAAAAAACTCCGTTATAAGCTGCGGGATAATGATTTTCAATACTATTGTCGTTACCTGCAGCAGCCACCACAAGCGATCCTTTTGATAATGCATAATCAATTACTGTTTGAGCAAACATTGAATAACCCCCGCCGCCCCAGCTGCAATTGATCACTTGACAACCGTTATCTGCTGCATAAGTAATCCCTTCATATCCATAAACAATATATGGTCCGGTCGAGCTTCGATAATCATCTTGTGTGGTTTTTACAGCCATTATTTTAGAATTAAAACCTATTGAGGCAACACCAACGCCATTATCAGTTACGGCAGATGAAATGCCTGCGACGTGTGTTCCATGATCGGATCTATCTTCCATCGGATTATTATCTGGTGTACCGGTTAATCCGCCAAAATCCCAGCCTCTTATATCGTCAACAAAACCATTTCCATCATCGTCAATTCCGTTAGCGGGAATTTCATCCCAGTTCATCCAAATATTTGCCGCAAGATCAGGATGATCCCAATCAACACCGGTATCAACAATTCCAATTATAACATTTGTGTCACCTTTGCTTATATCCCACGCAAGATCAGCTTGAATTTTGGTAAGACCATATTGCTGAGCTGGATAGCTCGGATCATTTGGAGTGTAAAAAATTTCATAAACAAATTTTGGTTCAGCCCATTCAACATCTTTATCGTTTTTAATTTTAGATGCGACAAAGAAAGGATCAGCACCAGAATCATATTCCATTACGACAATTCTTCCTAAGCTGGAATTTGTTTCAAAAGTTTTATTCGGAAATACTGCTTTGGAACTTCTTATACCGAAGACTGACATTTTATTTGAAAGAGAAGAAGGTAATTCAACTCTTCTATCTCCCGAAACAGCCAAAGGTTGATTCAGCTTTACTATAATTGTATTGGAAAGATATTTAACATTTCCTTTTTCAATTACCTTTAAGCCAGTATTGCTGCCTGGATAAAAGCCGAATAATATTATAGATACAAAAGCTATAATAATACTTAGACGAAAAACGGAATTATTATTTTTCATTACTTATCCTTTTTGATAAAATAAAATTTTATTTAAAACTTTTTATAAGATTGCCCCTAAAGATTTTTTATGGGCATCAATAGTCTTGTCAAGATCTTCTTTGCTGTGAACGGTTGAAATGAACATCGCTTCAAATTGTGCAGGTGCAAGATAAATTCCTCGCCTCAGCATTTCGTGAAAGAATTTTCCGTAAAGAACGGTATCTGATTTAACAGCACTTTTAAAGTCATCAACTTTTTCTTCTGTAAAGAACATACACATCATTGAACCTACACGGTTCATTGCATAATTCTTTCCAACCGTATCGAGATTTTTCTTAAATCCCTTTTCAAGATAAACAGATTTCTTCTCAAGTTGAACATAAATTTCAGGATGTTTTTTAATGTGATTCAGCGCAGCATATCCAGCAGACATTGCAAGAGGATTACCACTTAAAGTTCCAGCCTGATAAACCGGTCCGCTTGGAGCAATTCTTTCCATAATTTCTCTCTTGCCGCCGAAAGCGCCGACAGGCAATCCACCGCCTATAATTTTACCAAACGTAGAAAGGTCGGGCTTAATTCCCAAAATTTCCTGTGCGCCACCCGCAGCAACTCTGAATCCCGTCATTACTTCGTCAAATATTAAAACAATATTCTCTTCATTGCATATAGCTCTTAATTCTTTAAGGAAATCACCACTGGCACTTACAACACCCATATTGCCGGCAATGGGCTCGATAATGATTGCAGCAATCTTATCTTTGTTAGCGTGAACTAATTTTTTAATTGAATTAATATCGTTGTAATCTGCCAAAAGAGTATCGGCGGCGTTGCCGCTTGTAACACCGGGACTTGTAGGAACACCAAGAGTAAGAGCACCTGATCCGGCTTTTATTAAAAAGTAATCTGCGTGACCGTGATAGCATCCTTCAAACTTTATGAATTTTTCTCTGCCTGTAAAACCTCTTGCTGCACGGACAGCACTCATTGTAGCTTCTGTTCCGCTGTTAACCATTCTGACCATTTCAACCGATGGAACAAGCTGTGTAATAAGTTCAGCCATTTTAATTTCCATTTCTGTAGGTGCGCCGAAGCTTGTCCCGTCTTCAATAGCATTGAGCAAAGCTTCTTTAATGAAAGGAGGATTATGTCCAAACAAATGGGGGCCCCAACTTCCGATGTAATCGATAAACGTATTGCCGTCTGCATCAATCATTTTTGATCCTTCACCGCGGGTTATAAATAAAGGATCACCGCCAACGGATTTGAATGCTCTAACCGGTGAATTAACTCCGCCGGGAATAAATTTCTTAGCTCGCTCAAATAACGCTTTGCTTTTATTAGTGTTCATAAATTAAAAATTCTCTTTTGGTTTAATGCCTTATAAACTTTGGAGCAAAGTTAAGAATTAGTTGGGGATTATGTAAATGAAAAAGTGTTTACTGAAGAAAAAAATGGCTGCCACGATTAACGCAACAGCCATAAAGCTAAAATTATCTTTCTAATAGATACTTTTCTAAAAACATAACTTCGGAGTGAATATAAAAATCACGATTGCTTTTCTTTCTGAAGCCGTGTCCTTCATCTTTTGCTAGAAGATACCAAACTTCACCGGCATTCTTTCTAACAATATCAACAATCTGTTCTGCTTCTGTGTAAGGTACGCGCGGATCGTTCAAGCCTTGAACAACAAAAAGCGGTTTTGTTATTTTATGTGCATTGGTTGTAGGAGAGATTTTATTTAAAAATTGCCTCATATCAGGATCTCTTTCATCGCCGTATTCAACTCTTCTTAAATCTCTTCTGTAATCCTGTGTGTTTTCCAAAAACGTAACAAAGTTGCTAATTCCGACAATATCAACGGCGCATTTTAACTTGTCATTAAAGTGCGTCATTGAAGAAAGCACCATATAGCCGCCATAAGATCCACCCGTTACAGCAACATGTTTTGCATCAAGTTCCGGTTGCTCGGCAATCCAATCTAACAGCTTACCAATATCCTGCACCGATTCTTCACGTTTAAAACCATTGTCTAATTGTAGATATGATTTTCCGTAACCAGATGAACCGCGCACATTTGGTTCAATAACAGCTATACCCATTTCATTAGCATAGTACTGAATAAGAGGATTGAAATAAGGCTGCGCTTGTCCTTCCGGTCCACCGTGAATATCAATTAAAACCGGGAAAGGTCCCTTGCCTTTTGGTTTGTATACAAAAGCAGGAATCGTCCGTGGTTTACCGTTAACTTCATCAAAGGTATTATAACGGATTAACTCGGGAATAAGAAATTTTTCAGTGTTCAGTCCGCCGACTTCGCTGTAAGTCCATCGTTCAGGCAAATTGGTTTTGAGATTCATTACAAATACATCACCGGGAGTTTGCGGAGTGTTTATAACTATTGCGAGTTTATCGCCCGTTGGATGAAACGACAGACCGTAAACTTGTCCAACTGGAATTCCGGGAACTTCATTGTAATTCATAGTTTTTGTTTCAAGCAAATAAAGTTTTGACAGTCCGTCTTCGTTAGCAGTAAATGCAAGAAGTTGTCCATCCTCAGAAAGAGCCATTGATTCAACATCCCAATTAATATCATTAGTAAGCGAAGTAAACTTTTTAGTTTGCAGATCGTAATATCTTAAACGCTGAAACTCACTGTTTTCATCTGAAGTAATAAAAATCCCTTTTCCATCTTTGGAAAATAAAGCTCCGCCATAAGCAATTATTTCTTCAGAAGGATTTATTTGATTTAGTTTTTTGGAGCTTAAATCCAGCACGTAATAGTAATTTTCATTGGCTGAAACATATTTGCCTACAAGTAATCTAGAATCATCCGGTGACCAATCAACTGCAAACCAGGCACCACCTTCACTTAAAACCAGCTCAGCCTTTTCAGGGTCATTAACATCAGCTAAATAAATATCCCAATCAGTTCCATTTCTTTTTGTGCTGTAAAAAGAAAATTTGTCTCCTTTATTGCTCCAGTTTGCACCACCATTTCTGGAATTACCATCGGTTAACATTTTATAGCTGCCGTTATCTAAATCATATGAAAATATTTGGTAGAATTCTCCTCCGCCAACGTCCTTACTGAAAAGAAAAACGTTTTTGTTTTTATCCGGACAAAGTGAAGCACCGCCAACAGGTTCATTAAAGAACGTAATTTGTTCTCTTGCACCGCCGGGTTTTTTTAGTTTGTGGATTTGAGAAGTTTCTGCAAATCGGGTTGAGATTAAAATTCCCTCATCATTATGTAGCCAATCCTGAAAGGATGCCGATCGTGTATTTTGATATTGAAATATTTTATCCTTCAGTGATTGTGGAATATCAGGAATGTTTTCAATAACAAGATTGCCTATTTCCTTTCTTTCAACCTGGCTAAAAAGAAAAATAGTTGGAAGGAAAATTACAAGCAGGAAAATTTTTATTCGAAATGATTTCATTATATATCTCCAATATTTAAATAAAAAAATCGCTTTCCGGAAAATTCGAAAAGCGATTTATTTTTTGAAACAAAAATGTGTTAAGTGGCAAATTCAGGAGGATAACTGCCAAACATTGACCCAAACATCGCAATAATTGCCCCGATGAAAATTATTACCAATACAATCATTATTAAGGCAAAAATGAGAGATGCTTGTGCCCAGGTTTTTTTGCTGGGATGAGCGTCACCTCCGAATGCCCAAACAAAAAGCATAATAAATCCTACCAAAGGAATTGCCTGAATAAGCAAAGTAATTAACCAATCACCGAGAGTCATTGGAGTGTACTGTTTTGGTTGAAAATTCATTTGATCCATCGAACCTCCTATAATTTTAATTAGGTTTCTTATTTAATTTAAGTTAGAATATAAAGTTCTGCAAGAAAAAAGCCAAATATTTCTTATTCCTCAATAATGCATACTCCTAAACTATTAAAAATTTCATTCTTAGAATTGGGAAAAGCTGCTAGTTATATTTCTGTGATTGACAATAAGCTACCTCCAAAATCCCTCTTTCTTGCGTTTTTTGACTAATTTACGTGGTATAGTTATTGAAAAATCTTGGGACGAAAAACAACCTCGACTTTTATATAATCTAAACGGTAAAAAAATGGAAAGAAAAAAAGTAACAATAGATGGAAACGAAGCTGCGGCTTATGTGGCATATAATACTAATGAAGTAATAGCAATTTATCCCATTACTCCTTCTTCAAATATGGGTGAATGGTGTGACGCATGGGCTGCTGTTGATGAAAAAAACATCTGGGATTTAATTCCTTCCGTAAGTGAACTTCAAAGTGAAGGCGGTGCTTCAGGAAGTGTTCACGGGGCATTACAAACTGGTGCACTAACTACAACATTTACGGCTTCACAAGGTTTGCTATTGATGATTCCAAATATGTTCAAGATTGCAGGCGAATTAACATCTACAGTATTTCACGTATCAGCCAGATCAATTGCTGCACAGGCACTTTCAATATTCGGCGATCACAGCGATGTAATGGCGACACGTTCAACCGGATTTGGTTTAATAGCATCAGGTTCTGTTCAGGAAGTTATGGACTTTGCTTTGATAGCTCAGGCAGCAACGCTTGAGGCACGAATTCCATTTATTCACTTCTTTGACGGCTTCAGAACTTCACATGAGGTAATGAAGATTGAAGAATTATCTAAGGAAGATATGCGTGCAATGTTAGATGAAGACCTCATAGTCGCGCATAGAAAAAGAGCTTTAAGTCCCGATAAACCGGTGATTAGAGGAACTGCACAAAATCCAGATGTTTACTTCCAGGGAAGAGAAACAGTTAATCCTTTTTATATTGCTTGTCCGGGAATCGTTCAAAAGTATATGGATAAATTTGCCAAACTTGTCGGACGGAAATATAATTTGTTTGATTATTATGGCGCACCCGATGCTGAAAGAGTAATTATAATGATGGGTTCGGGAAGTGAAGCCGCAGAGGAGACAGTTGAATATCTGGTTTCGAAGGGCGAAAAAGTAGGTTTGATAAAAGTAAGATTATACAGGCCATTTTCACTTGATCATTTCATTAATACTCTACCAAAAACAGTAAAATCTATTGCAGTATTAGACAGAACAAAGGAACCCGGTGCTTTGGGTGAACCTCTTTATCTTGATGTAGTGAATGCAATATCAGAAAAATTTATGGACGGCGAATTAGCATTCGAGTATCCTAAAATTGTAGGTGGCAGATATGGTCTTTCATCAAAAGAATTCACGCCGGCAATGGTTAAAGCTGTTTTTGATAATATATCCATTGAAAAACCAAAGAATCATTTTACAGTTGGAATAATTGAAGACGTTACAAACTCGAGTCTTGATTTTGATCCTAACTTCTCTGTTGAAGCAAAAGAAACATTCCGCGGTAAATTCTATGGTCTGGGTGCAGACGGAACAGTCGGTGCTAATAAAAACTCGATTAAGATAATTGGTGAAGGAACGGATTATTATTCTCAGGGTTATTTTGTTTATGATTCTAAAAAATCCGGTTCAGTTACTGTTTCTCATTTAAGATTTGGTCCCAAAGAAATTAAATCAACTTATCTTATCAATAAAGCTAAATTCATTGCATGTCATCAACAGGTATTTCTGGAAAAAATGGATATGCTTAAAGATGCCGATGAAGGTGCCACATTTCTCTTAAACACTGTTGTTTCAAAAGAGCAAGTATGGGATTCATTACCTGAGAAGGTTCAGAAAGATCTGATTGAAAAGAAAATGAAGTTTTATATTATTGATGCCTACAAGGTTGGAAATGAAACCGGAATGGGTGTCAGGATAAATACAATAATGCAGACTTGCTTTTTTGCTATATCGGATATCTTTCAGCAAAATGAAGCAATTGAAATGATAAAGGATTCAATCAAGAAAACGTATGGCGCAAAAGGTGATAAAATTGTTCAGATGAATTTTGATGCTGTTGATCAGACAGTAGCAAACTTGTTTGAAGTAAAAGTTCCTGGTAAAGTCACAAGCAAATTGCAGTTGCAGCCTGCAGTATCGGGTAATGCACCGGATTTTGTTCAGGAAGTTACTGCAAGAATAATTGCGGGTGATGGTGATCTTATTCCTGTAAGCAAAATGCCGATCGACGGAACATATCCGCTTTCTACAACAAAGTGGGAAAAGAGAAATATAGCTTTAGAAGTTCCTGTTTGGGATGCCGAAGTTTGTATCCAATGTAACAAGTGTGTTATGGTCTGTCCGCATGCAACTATAAGAGCAAAAGTATACGATGAAAAATTAATTGCTAACGCTCCTGAAACATTTAAGTACACAAAATTCAAAGCAAAAGATTACGGCGAAGGAATGCTTTATTCTCTTCAGGTTGCTGTTGAAGATTGTACCGGATGCGGGCTTTGTGTAGATGTATGTCCCGCAAAGAATAAGAAGGAAGTCAAGCTTAAAGCAATTAATATGGCCGAACAGTTACCTATTCGGGAAACAGAAAGAGCAAACTGGGACTTCTTCCTTAAACATTCCTGATCTTGACAGAAGAAAAATTGCCCTCACAAAAGTTAAAGACTCACAATTTCTTGAGCCCTTATTTGAATTTTCCGGTGCTTGCTCAGGTTGCGGTGAAACTCCTTATGTAAAATTAGTAAGCCAGCTTTTTGGCGATAGAACAATCATAGCAAATGCAACAGGATGTTCGTCAATTTATGGCGGTAACTTACCAACAACTCCCTGGGCAACAAACAAAGATGGAAGAGGACCGGCTTGGTCTAACTCATTGTTTGAAGATAATGCCGAGTTCGGATATGGATTTAGATTAGCAATAAATAAACATAATGCGCAGGCAATTGAATTACTTAAAAAATACGCTGACAAATTAGGAAGTGATCTTGTTGATGCATTGATAAATGCAAATCAAAAAGATGAAGCTGGTATTTATGAACAAAGAGAAAGAGTAGATGCACTAAGAAAAAAAGTTGAAGATTTGTTAAAAGCAGATACTAATGGCAAGTCTAACGATCTGAAACAATTGTTGAGCTTAGTGGATTATCTCGTTAAAAAATCTGTTTGGATTATGGGTGGTGACGGTTGGGCTTATGATATTGGTTACGGCGGATTAGATCATGTGCTCGCATCAGGAGCAAATGTAAATATTCTTGTTCTTGATACAGAAGTTTATTCCAATACAGGCGGTCAATGTTCCAAAGCAACACCGCGCGGAGCAGTTGCTAAGTTTGCTGCTGCTGGTAAACCTTCTGCTAAAAAAGATCTTGGTTTGATGGCAATGACTTACGGAAATGTTTACGTTGCTAAAGTTGCCATGGGCGCAAATGATGCACATACTTTGAGAGCATTCCTTGAAGCAGAAGCTTATGACGGTCCATCATTGATTATTGCATACTCACATTGTATTGCGCACGGAATTAATATGGCAACCGCAATGAACAATCAGAAAGCTGCCGTTGATACCGGTTACTGGCCGTTATTTAGATTTAATCCTGAATTGGCAAATGAAGGTAAGAATCCATTCAAACTTGATTCAAAAGGATTGAAGATGCCATTTAAAGATTTCGCTTATATGGAAACCAGATATAAAATGTTAACGAAGTCGCATCCTAAGCAAGCAGCAGAATTAATTAAAGAAGCTCAGGAAGATGTTAATACCAGGTTTAAAGAATATGAAAGACTTGCTGCCTGGGATCCGAAAAAGAGTGAAGAATAATTTTTTGTGAATAATCAAACAAGGATTTTAATATGGATATATCAACAACATATTTAGGCTTAAAGTTAAAAAGTCCGATTGTTCCATCTGCAGGACCGCTATCTCAAGAAATTTCTGATATAAAAGAAATGGAAGATGCCGGTGCTGGTGCCGTTGTTCTTTACTCATTGTTTGAAGAACAAATAGAACACGATGCTCTCGAACTCGATCATCATACTTCTATTCACGCTGAGAGCTTTGCCGAAGCAACATCGTATTTACCGCAGCCGTTTGAATTCAAACTTGGACCTGAAGAATATTTGGATCATATTCGCAAAGCTAAAGAAGCTGTTAACATTCCTGTTATTGCAAGTCTTAACGGAAAATCTTTAGGCGGGTGGACAGAATACGCAAAGAAGATGGAACAAGCCGGTGCAGATGCAATTGAATTAAATATTTATCTGCTTCCTACCGATATTCAAAAACCCGGCAGTGAAATTGAAAAGATTATATATCGATATTGTTAAAGCAGTTAAAGGTTCTGTTAAAATTCCAATTGCTGTAAAAATGCATCCGTTCTTCAGTTCAACTGCCTCAATGGCAACTCAACTAAATAAAGCCGGTGCAGACGGATTAGTTTTGTTCAACAGATTTTATCAGCCCGATATTGATCTGGATAAGTCTTGAAGTAGTTCCCAATGTTATTCTTAGCACACCAATGGCAATGCGTTTACCGTTAAGATGGATTGCAATTCTTTACGGAAGAGTTAATGCAGATCTTGCGGCAACAAGCGGAATCTATACCGAAGAAGATGTTTTAAAAATGGTGATGGCAGGCGCTAAAGTAACGAATATGATGTCAGCATTATTAAAGTTTGGAATTGGGCACATTGCAGACGTTACAACAAGAATGAAAGCATGGATGGAAGAACATGAATACGAGTCAATTGAACAGATGAGAGGAAGTATGAGCTATATGAACGTTCCTGATCCTGCTAAATTTGAACGCGCTAATTATATGAAGGTTCTGCATTCATTTAAGTAAAAAAGACAAATAATTTTTAGTCAAGCCATTGTGAAGGATGTGAGTTTATTTCTTTGCAATGGCTTTTTTGTTTAGTATATTAAAACTAATCCCTCTTCCCCTTCTCTGAAAAAGAGAAGGGGTCATTTTGTTCAACTTTCAAAGTCCCTCTCTTGTTAAGAGAGGGATTTACGTGAGTTCTCTTTATTACATTAATTTGAACATAGTACTCGAGAAGTCGGAGCGATTGATGATAGACGTCACAGCCCAGAATATTTGTTAGTTAAATAATTGCGTTTTTAACACTAACAGTCACATATTGAACTTATTAAATTTATTTTTGTTTACACAATAAAAAAGAGAAAATATGTTCTGGTTTTTCACAATATTTCTTACCCTTTATACAGCACTTAATTACTATGTGTTTATCAGAGGATGGCAGGCATTGTCATCTTATGCTTTTTTAAGACCGTATTACCTTATTGTTTTTATAATCGTTGCATACGGTTATGTTTTTTCAAAATTGCTCTACAAATTTCTTCATCCATTAGTTTATGATATCTGGATTGGAATTGGCGCAATATGGTTTGCTTTCCTTGTTTATTTTATTCTGACATTATTACTAATTGATATTGTACGGCTTTTCGACTCGTGGTTTCATTTCCTTCCTGCATTTATTCAAAGTAATTATGAGTTGACAAAAAAGATTACAGCAGTTTTTGTAATTGTTATAGTTGGATTGATTGTATTTCTCGGAAATCTGAATAAAAGAGATGTAACAATTAAAACCCTTGAACTTGAACTGCCAAAGGGCGAAAGCAAGTTGACAAAACTTAATATTGTTATGGCTTCCGATATTCACCTCTCTCCAATTGATGGTGAAAGACTACTAACCAGAATCATTGATAAAATGAATTCGCTTGATCCCGATATTATTCTTCTAGCCGGAGATATAGTGGATGATAAAGCAGAGATTCTTGAACAAAGAAAAATTGGTGAGTCTTTCAAAAGATTAAAACCCAAATACGGAATATTTACTATTAACGGTAATCACGAATTTATAAACGGAGTAAATTCATCGGTAAGATATGCTGAAAAACTTGGTATGAAAGTTCTTCGCGATGAATATAAACTTATAGACAGCAGTTTTTATATTGTTGGCAGAGAAGACACTTCAATGATTCAATTTACGGGAAAACAAAGAAGAACATTACAGCAAATAGTTGAATCAATTGAAACAGAACACCCTGTAATTTTACTTGACCATACACCATACAGATTGGAAGAAGCGCAGAATAATAATATCGCTCTTCAATTATCCGGACATACGCATCACGGACAGATATGGCCGGCAAATCATTATTACAAATATGATTTATGAATAAGCTGGGGATATAAGAAAAAAGGAAACACACATTATTATGTTTCATCCGGAGCGGGCACGTGGGGACCGCCGGTAAGAACGGGAAGCAAATCGGAAATTGTGAATATTAAAGTAAAATTTATTGAGTAATTAAAGACTCACTTTTTATTTCTTTCTTTTATCATTTCTTGCCCTTAAATTTTAATGTGATTAAATTTTAAAGTTGATGTTAGAACAGTAGCACAACAAATATTACGAGAAAATATGGGCAGTAAAATAAAATTCCCGTTTAAGTTCTCACTCTTACTCATAATCTTAATCTTTTACTCTTGTTGCGCTGCAATACAACCGAACCGCCTGATAGATCCTGAACCTGTACGTTGCTAAACTTGAACTTGAAGACGTAAGCTGTACCGAAGCCGTGGATAACACTTACAACAGAACAACCTGCAACTACCGGCAGACAATAAACGTCTAAAGAATAACTCAGACTCGATAGAAACGATTAACTCAACTACAAAAGACTCACTGCTTTACATAGACTCACTTCTACCAAACTAAACATACAGTATCAGCCGGGAGCCAAGTTTCGGTTTAAGGTCCAAGGATGCCACATCGGCAAGTAATTCAAGCAACGAGCTAAGCGTTACCACAATGGACACTACCAGCCACAACTTTACCTGGCAAACATGTACGTTTGGCGAGCACAGCAACAGTGTGCTTTATGATGTTGCCATTATTGATGAGAATAACATCTGGGCTGTTGGTGAGATTTATATGAATGACTACGGATCCAACTTGGCAATGCAGTGCATTGGGATGGATCAAAATGGAATCGTTTGGCAGCATCAGGTGGAGTTAAGTATGGCGGTTTGGGCTTGTCAGAACAATTTTTTGCATTTTCAGAGAACTGATATATGGTTTGAAGGCACTATATAATTGGAACGGTGCTGAAGTACTAGTTTAACGATGATTATTTCCATTAGCCAATGGAGATGGGTTGGTCAATTAACAAGATGTCTGGGGAAGCAGCAGTAATGATTTATACGCAGTTGGTTACGCAGGCAACATAGCTCACTATAACGGCAGGCAGTTGGACAAAGATAGAAAGCGGGACGACGTTGATTTACTTGATGTTTGGGGAACACCTGATGGAAGTATGTACTTGGATATCTGGCAAAGTAGACCTGCAAACTGTACTGCTAAAAATTATGATGGCAAACAATAGTGAGATTTGAAGACACAATATCCCCGCTAATTCAAAAAAGAAGAATATCAGGAGTAATTCAGGATATGGACAAATAGCAAAAATTTTATTTATGCTACTACGCTATTACAATTTATAGATGATAACGGTACAAGTTGAGAAGGGATAGAAATATATCCATATGATGATTATCTAAATGATGGTACGTTAGATATAAGAGCAAGCTAATAGTATTTATAATCTGGGAGCAAATCAAGTATGTTGCATTATAATGGTTTCAGTTGGAAAAGATATTATTGAACTAACGAAAATATCACTTCACATTTTCAGAGTTCAGATGGAATAGAAATATTTATACATAACCGTTGGTGATAGGTTGGAAAATATACTATACTATAAAGCAATTATTATAGTAGGAAAAAATAAAATCAATAAATAAACGGAGGAAAAAATAACAAGCAGTGATGCTGTAACATCACTGCCTTTAAATGCGAATGGTTCAATAAGTTATTGTTTTAACTAAAAAACAAACGTCACACCAAACTTAAACTGGTCAAATGCGAGTGGAGCTTCGCTGCTGAAAGGCCAGTTCATCTTTTCCTGTCTAAGTTCATAAATTCCGTAAGCAAGTGCATTCTTTAATACAAAGCTTACAATAGGTCCGGCAGCAGGCGATGATTTGAAAATATTATTGATAAAAGTATCAAGCAATCCCTGAGCAGCGCCTTCAATTACTGCACTTCCTGCCCACTTCCAGAATAAATGTCGCTGGAATACAATTGCTCTTTCATAACCGGCTTCAAGCGCAATGTTATCAATAAGTTTTATGCGGAGTCCGCCTTCACTGCTTGTTCCGAAACGAAATGATTCGTCATAGTAATTTATAATATCAGCATCCGGCTCCGGCACTAAAGTAAGAATATCCTGTTTAGTAAAATCTACTCTCGACCAGTTAAGTGTGTAAGTATAGTAAGGAATAATTGCTGCTGATTCTGACAATCTATAACCGTAACCAGATGATCTTCCGAATCCAAAACGCCAGGTATTTGTTGCCAGATTATCAACACTTCCGTCATTACCCGAAATGTCATTTGAGATATTAGATAAAAAGAGGTAACGGAAATTGTGTTTTATAATATTATTTGTCTTCCAGGCTTTTCTGTCTTTTATATAACCGAGCTTCAGTTCAAACAAAGCCGGATCTGCGATAGATGAGTTTAAATCATCACGCTGGACTTTTGATTGTCCGTACTGTAGAGAAATTGTCGGTTGGGATTTTCTGAATCCGAAATCGAAATCATCAAATTCCCATTCCCAATTCCATTTTTTGTCTTTCTTGTCTTCCTTCTTTTCAGGTTCTTCCTGTGCAAAAGCAGATGAAGATATAACGAGAGAAAGGATTACAATTACTATAAGTTGAATTTTGCGCATATAACCTCCGATGAAATTTTATTTTTCATAACTTGAGTATGATGATTGTTGCTATCAATCATTATACCAGAAATATTATTGAGTTAATTAATAAAAACCTGTATTTCGTAATTCAGCTGCTTATTTTATTAAGCAAGGTTGTACAAAAAAACAATCAATGTGAAAATAATCGACAAGATAAATCATATTCCGGTTACAAAATTATTGTTCATATAATTAAACCTCAGTGTTAAGTGACACAAACTTATTGGGATATGATAAAAGAATATATATAAGGATAAGCGGCAGAGGAGAATACCGAAAGCCTAACCCGGATATGTGAATAGTTCTCAATTTTGACTGGCCGCCACATTGATGTTCATCCGATAACTTCTTAAATCTTATCTTTTATCATTAAGGCACTTAACAGAGCTAATTTTTATTATGGGCATTTAAAATTAATTTTATTAGTTTTGTTTAACATTAGAAGGGAGTTGTTATGAAAACAGTAATTTTTATTCTATCTGTTTTATTTATTACCTCGGTTTTCGGTCAGGAAAAAAGATGACTACGATGAGAAAAAACGAAAACTTCTGTTCAAGAGAAAAAAATGACTCTGAAAAAGAAAAAACCAAAACCTCTGTTCAGGAAAAGAAGACAACTAAGGAACAGGAGAAAAAAGTAGAATCCAAAACCGGCGATGAGGATATGGATCGTCATCTTGCAGAAGTTAATAAATACGGCAAGTCAGATTTTGAAGGCTTCAAAAGGAATCTTTCTTTAAAATTCGGTGCTTCAACTAAAGAGGTTAATGAATTTCGTTACCGGGAAAAAATGAGTCCGGCAGATATTTATCACGGCTATACATTATCTTCAGCTACAGGTAAATCTCCGCAATACGTAATGAATAAATACAAAGAGCAAAAGAGCTGGGGAAAAGTTGCACAGGAGCTTGGTATCAAACCCGGTTCTAAAGAATTTCACAAACTAAAAGGAAAATCTTTAAGCGGCATTGGAAAAGTTAAGAGCAAGCATATAGGTGCAAAGCAAGAAACTCAAACAAAAACGCAAACGAAAACACAAAAAGGCAAAAAATAGTTTTTTTTTTGGATTTAATTGAACGTTGTTTTATAGAACAAAATTAAATCCAAACGAATAATTTCTTATTTGTTTTAAGTTGCCGATGAGCTCGACATAGTTGTAATTAAAAATATTTTTTGCATTAAGAGTAAATATTTGCGGGTAATCCTAAATTTATAAGTGCATAACTCAGCCGCAAGTCGGTTACATAAATGGGAACGCGCAAATCACCATCGGCAACAATTCCTAAGTTTACCAATTCCTCATCAATTTCTTCAACTCTGCTTGAATAACGGAAGTAAACGCCCAAACCAAAGTTCCACATCGTCAAATTAAGATTAGATAAAAAGCTATGGCGGGGACGATATTTTAAGGCTTCATCTAATTCAACATCTCTAGCCCACAAATAGGTATAGCCCAGTGTTGCATTCAAATTACCAGGTATAATTTCGAACAAAGCATTAAACTCAAATCCCTGGATTCTTGCTCTTACAACATTTTCGAAAACTGCAAGTCCGTCGCTTGGATCAATTCCTGCTTCAATCATATCGTAATATTCGTTATGAAAAGCTGCAAAATCCAGATCCATAAAAGGAACAGGCAGATAGTTAATTCCAAATTCAAATGTAAGATTGGACTCTGATTTAATGTTTGGATTTGGTTTAACCGTTATTCCGCTTGTAGAAGTTGATGTAAAAGCTTCTGCAAGAGATGGTGCCCTGAAACCTGTTCCAAGTGATGATCTTAATATTAGATTATTATATAGTTTATAATTAAATCCAAGTTTTGGAGAAAGGGCGCCGGATGCATCTAAAGTGTCAAGCTTATTATAATCGTACCTCACTCCTACACTTGCAATAAGAGGAAAATTAAAACTGAAATCCGTTACTGCATAAACTCCGGTTCCAAATGAAGAGTGATTTCCGAAAAGGTTTGAATTAACTTCCGCAGGAATTACCTCAATTCCTGTAGTAAGCATAATTGAATTTGTAAGGCTGGCATTTAACTGCACGTCACTTCTGTAAAGATGTGAAGTAGATTCGTTAGATATTGTTCCATTATCCTCAAAATTATTTCGGTAATAATTTGTTTTGATGTTCAGAGCTATTTTATCACTAAGAACATTTTTATATATCAATCCTAATAGGTATCTGTTTGTATTAACACGAGTAATATCAACCTGATCAGATGTGATAAGAGCATTTCGCGAATCTTTCCAGTAAAGAAAACTACCGCCTCTTTTATTAAATGAGTTTGCAATAAGAGTTAGTGAAGACGCGGGATTGAAATTATAGGTAGCCTTAATAAAGCCGATATACTTTTTAAAAAAATCATCACGCTTATAATTTTGATCTTCTAATCTTGTAAACGATATATTAAACCCGAACTTATTAAATTTTTCCGAATGTGAAATCGTTAATCCATTAAAAGGCCTGACCTGACCTGACCAATCCCACTCATCATAGTAAGGCTTGTCATAAAAACCGTAGAAGCCGTTAACCATAGTTTGGGGATTATCTGAAATATCTCTTGTCAATCCGCTTATTACTCCGCCAATAGCTGATGAACCATATAAAGAACTGGCGGCACCTTTAATAACTTCAATTCTCTGCAATTCAGTAACCGGAATCATCTCCCAAACTATTTCACCAGTATCACCCGTGTAGAAAGGTAGTCCGTCAATTGTAAATAAAGCTCGTGCTCCAACGCCTCTGCTATATCCGCTTGATCCTCTGATGCTGATCTGGTCTTCAGTCATAGTAACACCGGGCACATATCTCATTGCATCTTCAAGATTGCTGAAGTTTCTTCCAATTAATTCGTTGCCATATAATATCTCGGCACTTACAGGAAGATCAGATTTTTTCTGCTGATATTTTCCGGCTGTTACAATTACATCTTCAGTTCTTATTATCCTTTCCCTTAAGACAACATTAAGAGTTACTGATTTATCAACAATAGAAATATTTCTCCTGGTTAATTTTTGAAAACCGATGGCGGAGAACTCAATAGTATATTTTCCTGCAGGAAGGTTAGATATTTCATAAGTGCCCAATTGATCTGATGCTGCACCAAAATTTGTATTCACTACAATTATATTTACTCCTGGAATCGGATTTGAAGAAGGGTCTAAAACTTTTCCTCTGATGCTGTAAGTCTGCGCATTTATAATATTAGAGGATAGAATTAACAGAAGGGAAAAACAAAAAACTGTATAGCATTTAATAAACATTTCTATTTCCCTCCCGGCGGTTGTGGCGGTGGATTGTCGAAATCGCAAATGATATTAATGTTTTCAATTATTCTATCAGCGGGTACTGTTAATATTCCGGGTTTTGTTGTGTCGCCGTTGGCATAATAAATACCCGAGACATACCAATCTTTACGGACCAGTGATATTGTTTCAGTTGATTGATGAGCAACGGCAACATAGGCATAATCACCGGGCTCAAAAGGTCCGGGTGCAGCAGGAATTATCGCCTGATCATTTGAACTGAATTCATAAGTGCTTACACCAAAGGAAATTTCCTGGCTGATAAATCTTAAGTTTTCCAAAACAAAATCTGATTCAACTAAAAGGGGATTTTTGAAAATTACTATATGTGAGCGTTTTATGCTGTCCGGCCATTCACCAATAAATGTGACTTTACCGCTAAAGCCGGAGAACTGTTCTGGCTTCGGTTCTAAACCGTGATCACAAGCAGCTAATAATAACGGAAGAAATAGAATTATTCTCTTCATTTTATATCTCAAAGATTAGTAAATCTTTTTGTTCACATTAAATTAGATTTTCTGCTCTAAATTCACAACAACTCACAAAATTTTGCTGATCTATAATTGATTGTCACTCTGAACAAAGTGAAGAGTCTTAACTTAAAACAAAATTAAGATATTTTGCTTCGCTCAATATGACAAAAAATGTCGGATGTTTCTGCCAGTTAATTTTCAAACAATCTTTTCAACTCGTCTTTATCTTTGGTTTTACCAAGAGCGAGCATAAGTTTGATCCTTGCTTTCTGTCCGTTCAGATAGTCTGAAAATATAACTCCAAGGTTATGGAGATGTACCCCCGCGCCTTCATAACTGTAAATGTAATCAGTTTCACCTGCGGGACAGCGAGAGACAAGCACAACCGGAATTCCTTTTTCAACCGCATATTTTATCCCCTGAAAAGCCTTTGGCGGAACATTTCCAATTCCCAAAGCTTCAACGACAATTCCATCAACTTTACTGTCTGCAGAAAATTTAAAAAACTTTTCGTCCATACCTGCATAGACTGTGATTAGATCTACGTTTGTATTTATGTTTTCTGTTTCAAGTATCTCCAGCTTTCTTGGCAGACGATTATAAACGACTCTTTCACTCTGAACAAATCCAAGCGCGCCAAAATCCAGACTCTGAAAAGTATCAACTGAATCCGAATAAATTTTTGTTACTTCGCTTGCAGCATTTATTTCTCCGTTAAGACAAACCAGCACACCAAGATTTTTTGAATTTTCATTTAAACAAATGTGAATTGCATCAAGCAGATTTCTCGGACCATCCCAATCAGGTTCGGAACTGTTTTTCATTGAGCCGATTACCACAATAGGAATTTCAGTTTTAATTGTAAGATCGAGAAGATATGCTGTTTCCTCTAAAGTATCTGTTCCATGAGTTACAATTACTCCGTCGTAGCTTTTGTTCGATAAAAGTTCTCTTATCTTTTTTAGAAAGTTTTAACATAAGTTCCGGAGTAACGTGCGGACCGGGATATTTCCCGAAATCATAAGTCTCAATTTCAGCTAACCTGAATGCATCGGGAATCATTTGCATTAATTCCTTGCCGGAAAAATGCGGAACAGCACCACCGGTTTTATCATCAATTTTCATTGAAAAAGTACCGCCCGTAAAAACTATCAGTATGCGCTTCATAATTCTTTTTTCTGTTAATAATTGTATTAAAAATAAACAAAGCGGAATTCCTAACGAAATTTTGGCTGTTAGTGTATTTAACTGACTTGCAGAGGAAATAGTAAGAGTTTATTTTTGAACTAACAATAATTATCAGAGGTACGATATGTTAATGGTTGAAGATGTTGATTTAACTCCAAACCCACATGCATTAAAATTTATACTTAATAAAAAATTACTGATTGTAGAAACAAGACAATATCCGGATAAACAATCTTCACAGAATGATCCTTTTGCAAAAGGTATTTTTGATATTGATGGTGTTGTTTCTGTTTTCTATATGGATAAGTTCGTTACGATTGAAAAATCTGCCGAAGCAAATTGGGGACAGATTCAAAGACCATTTATTAATTTTCTAAAAGAGTTTGATCCTGAACATATTCCTGCAGAAAAAGAAATTGAAGTTTCTGAAGAAAGCAGCAACGAATTGCTTAAAAAAGTGAATGAACTTTTAGATCAGAAAGTAAGACCGGCACTTGCAGGCGATGGCGGCGGACTTGAAGTTCTTGGCGTCGATGGTTTGACCGTCAGAATCAGATATCAAGGTGCTTGCGGAAGTTGTCCAAGTGCAATAAGCGGAACTTTGATGGCAATTGAAGGATTGTTGAGAAGAGATATAAATCCGGCTATAACGGTTGTGGCAGCATAGAAAAACTTCGCAAATCTAAAAATCGTTAATGGAAGTGAATAACGAACATTAAATTTAATTAATTACTTTAAAGCGATTCGACCTGCCTAGTGGCAATTTGCAAGAAGAGTCGCCTTTTTTATTTTCTCACTTATCATTTCATCTTAAGAATTCTTTTCATATTTTCGATTCACAATTTCACTTCATTGGAAAATGTCTGATAATTTTTACTACGCAATAGAAAACATTTCAAAGCTTAAGATAGCTGTTGTAGCTTCATCAGAAGGAATAGAGCAAATTAACATCAATCCTAAAACACCTTATGCATTTAAAGGAAAAGCGACAAAACTTCAGCCGGATGATCCTTACTTGTTTAATGTGTTTGAGCAGTTGAGAGAATATTTTGATGGACGTCGAAAAAAGTTTGATGTGCCTTTAAATTTGAAAGGGACTGAATTTCAGAAAAAAGTTTGGAAAGAAGTAAGTAAAATTCCTTTTGGTAAAACAAAAACCTACAAAGGGATTGCACTAAAAATTGGAGATGTAAACTCAGTACGCGCCGTAGGGAGAGCAAATGGCGCAAATCTATTGCCTATTATTATTCCTTGTCATCGTGTAATAGGCGCAAATGGCAGACTAACAGGTTATGCTGCTGGAATTGATGTTAAAGAGAAACTCCTTGCACTTGAAGGAGTTTTTCCGCTTGAATTATTTGACTAAAAAGGATGCGCATTCCTTTATCATTTTTTAAAATTTCTAGTTGTCCGAAGACTTCTTCGAAATAAAGATCTCTCCCAAGGGAAATCTAAAAGCTGCTTAAGATTTCTAAGTCGTTTAAAAGTTCTTCCGAAATGACAATGGAAATTTCCACTATCCATCCCAATCTTCAGAAGCATGCAGCATAAAGCTATCTTCTGAATTCCTATCGAAGAACATTTGTCCATATTTAGCTTTTATTATCATATCAAGCTCATCCTTGTAGAAAAACTTCTCTTCACCGAATGCAGGTTTTAAGTCATTGAGCCATTTGGCGTTTTCATCATACTTTGCGAAGAAGGGTCGTTTAACCCAATCTGGATTTCTTCCTTGCAGCATATTCAATACAAAAACTTTTTCACCATTAATTTCTGCAATTCCTTCAACTGCAACTTTGCCCGGAAGTGCTGACATTGAAGGACCACGAACCGTTCTGCATAAACCTGAAAGCCCTCTTATTGCATCGCGGAAAATTTCATAAGCCCGATAAATCGGAATTGAAAAATATTCTTCTGCCCCTGTGTTACGCTCGACAAAGAAATAATAGGGAATTAATCCGAGACCAACCTGATCGTGCCACATCTTTGCCCAAACTGCAGGATTATCATTAACATGTTTAATTAAAGGCGATTGAGTTCTTATTTGTGCACCGGTCTCGCGAATTCTGCTTGCTGCTTCCTGGGCAATATCAGTAGATAGTTCAATCCAGTGGTTATAGTGTCCCATTATTGCAAGATGTTTACCACATTTAGTTACTTTTTCAAACAATCTTAAGATATCATCAGAATCTCTGTCGGTTACAAATTTATAAGGCCAGTATGCAACTGATTTTGTTCCTATTCTTATATTCTGAATATGATCGAACTCCGGTTCTAATAAAGGCTCAATATAAAGGGCAAGATTCTTTGCGCTCATTATCATAGGATCCCCGCCGGTGAATAGCACATCTGTCACATCAATTTGATTTTTAAGGTAATCCTGAAAACGTTGGGATTCATCCGTAGCAAACTTCAGATCAGTCATTCCTACAAACTGAGCCCAGCGAAAACAAAAAGTGCAGTATGAATGACAGGTTTGTCCTGCCGATGGAAAAATAAGAGCAGTTTCTCTGTATTTATGCTGAACACCGGGAACAGGTTCATCATCAATTTTAGGAACGTTGTAAAGCATTTGTCCGGCAGGATGCGGATTAAGTTCACGCCTTATTTCTTCGGCAGTCAGTTTTATTTCTTCTGGAGATGCATCAGATTTCATAAGTACAGAAGCCATTTTACTAAATTGTGCTTCTGTCAACATTTCCTTTTGCATAAAAGTCAGTTGAAAGATTGGATCATTGGGTACGTTATTCCAGTTAATCAGATCTTCAACAACATAATTATTTACACGGAACGGCAGAACATTCGATACGACTTTAATGTTAAATAATTCATCTTTGCTTAAAAGTCTTAACTGCGGAATATTGTCAATATCCTTCAAGCTATAAAAAATCATTTTCTTCGGCTTTATCATATACAAACCTCCCGGATTTGTTGAAAATTAATTTGCTCCCTTATTAATGATGCTAGATTGATATTAAATCAATACCTGGCAGGAACTTTAGTGCGGCAAGTTAAAAAATTTTATCAATAATGCAAGTAGAAAAATAGAAAAGTGATGATTTGTTAATGATTTGGGTATAATAGAGATAAAAAAAGCGGTTTCGGACCGCTCTTTTTACTACTTAATTTCTGTTACTTTGCTTATATCAGCAAGCTTAACATATTTTTCGTTGAATTTGTATGTTCCTTTTTCGGATTTAACGGATTTAATAACCTTTACAGTAACACCTTCAACTTTTTTCTTGCCCTTTGCTTTATCAGCAAAAGATTGCTGTTTAGCCATTTTCTACTCCTGAATAATTAGGGCACAAATATAAACCATTGGCTTAAGAAATAAAAGGAATCTCTAATGATAGATAAATCCTCATTTTTTCATACTTTCGCATTGAATTTTATTGGAATTTATGGAAAAAGTTAAGCAAACATTAGAATACACTCTTAAATATCCTTCACTAAAATATAAGATTTTAGGCAAAACCGGGTACTCGGTTTCAATATGCGGCTTCGGTTCTTACAGGGTTAATGCCTGTGTAAATTCCCACGAAAAAGCGTTAAGAAAATCTATTCTCTCAGGCATTAATATTATAGATACATCCTCGAATTACTCTGATGGTGGAAGTGAAAAACTAATTGGCACAGTTCTAAATGAACTGATTAAGGAAGGAAAAATTTTAAGAGATGAAATTGTTATTGTTTCAAAAGGCGGATACATTCAGGGAAATAATTTTGAATTAGCTTCCGAAAGAGAAAGAAACGCTAAACCATTTCCCGAAATTACAAAGTGCTCTCCGGATTTATGGCATTGTATTCATCCAGAGTTTTTAGAGAATCAAATCACACTTTCACTTGAAAGATTAAATCTTGAAAAAATTGATGTTTATCTTTTGCATAATCCTGAATATTACTTAACGTATTCTCAGATATCTGACCAGGAAAGAAGAGAAAAAGAATATTACCGCCGGATTGAAAAGGCATTCATTCATCTTGAAAAAGAAGTTGAGAACGGACGAATTAATTATTATGGTATTTCTTCAAATACTTTCGGATTGCCTTCAGATAAGTCAAACTTCACTTCGTTAGAGAAAATCATTGAGATAGCAAATGGTATTTCAGATATGAATCATTTTGCAGTTGTTCAGTTCCCGATGAATCTTTTTGAGCAGGGCGGAACAATAAATAAAAGGAGCCCAGGTCGTCGAAACCGCTGGTGATGGCGAACCGGCCCAGTTCAGAGGTCATGGGGTTGGTGAGAACCTCGATATCGACTTCGCTTTTCGTGTAGTCGGCCTTCACGAACTTGCGGGCCAGATCCGGGACATCGTCCTGGATGTCGTTGATACCCACACCTATGTTGTGGAATCGGTTGTCCGTGAAAAGGGCCTGGGTCTGCTCCACACGGTGGCACGAGACGCAGCGCCCCTGGTTGACGAAGACGTCGAAGCCACGTATCTGGGCCTCTGTCAGCGCGTCCTCTTCATGACCGAAATACCAGCGGTCGAAAGGCGTGTTGCCGAAGACCTGGACCCGCTCGAAGGATGCGATCGCCCTCGTCACTTCCGTCATGGTGATCTCGTCGCCGGATTTCCCGAAGACGGCCTTGAAAGCAGCGACATATTCACCATCGGTCCGACAGATTTCGAGAATCGGATCATGGTCCTTCAAACCCATTTCCACCGGATTAAGGAACGGATGCAGGGCCTGGTCCTCCAGGTCGGGGGAGCGGCCATCCCAGAACTGGGTCTTCATGTAGGCCGCATTCAGGACCGTGGGAGCGTTACGTGTCCCGGTGAGCTTGTCGATGCCTTCGGACACCTTCAAGGGGGTGTCCGTGAAGGCCTTTTCCTTTTCATGGCAGGTGGCGCAACTCACTTTGCCGGTCGAACTGAACCGTTTGTCGTGAAAAAGTTTGTCGCCCAGCTCGATCTTCGCCGGGGTTTGCGGGTTGTTTTCGGGAATGGGAACCGGGGGAAGGCCGGGAAGATCAGGATCCTTTTCCGGGCCTCCCAGGGCGAAGGCTGCGCCCCAGAGTATGCCCAATAACAGGGTGCAGGCCATCAAACTGGTTTTCATTCTGTCACCTCACTTTCGGTTGGTAGAAAAATCAGCTCCGGATCTATTTCTCCTTTTCAGAAATGCGGAATAAACGCAAATGCCTGTGAATCAATTGCGAATCATTGTTAATTGTATTCTGCCCAAAACCTAAGAGGTTGTCAATTATCAATTTCTGGAAAGTCACATGAGCAATACAGGCAATGGTTTAGGACCCCGTTTAATACCGTTCTGACCCCAACCGGCCCATGGCTCAGTACTTTGAAATCAATCTCCCGGTTTCACTATACACCATTTCACCCCAGATTGGTTTTCGGGCTGCATCTTATATTTGGACCGCGAAATCCGATTACCCAATTGAAATCACCAGAATGTTTTTCTCAATTTGTCAGGAGCCTCCCCTGCGCTGGAGTTCACGGAATTTTCCCCTTCTTTTTTTGATTCCCGTCGGGTGCGGGGACGACTCCAGTCCCACCGAACCCGCTGGTAATCCCCTGGAAAATGTCCCCTTGTCCGCCGCCGCGGCAACCCCCTCATCACCTGCGTGGCTGCATCTGTTACTACGACTTGACCATCACCGGCGAAGGCCCCCCCGGGGGCCCTTTTTGCGATTATCCCTGTCCCCTCTTCTGCGTTTGGCCTAGTATCGGACCGGTTGCCCCTGTAGTCCGTTTCGGCGAAAGGCCTCCCCACCCATGACGTCCACCAGTGTCCGTCCCTCCCTGTTGACGCGCTTCCTGGGCGCCATCGAAAGGGTGGGCAACGCCTTGCCCTGCATCCGGCCACCCTGTTCGCCATCCTGGCCGGGCTGGTCATTGTCTTTTCCTGGCTACTGAGCGAACTGGGCGTCACCGTGCTTCACCCCAAGGACGGGTCGATCATCGAACCGATCAACCTTGTGTCCCGCGAGGGCCTGCACTGGATCCTCGAGAACACGGTCACGAACTACACGGGATTTGCGCCCCTGGGCACGGTGCTGGTCGCGTTGCTGGGCATCGGGGTGGCGGAAAAGAGCGAGCTGATGGCCACGGTGCTGCGGCTTCTGGTCCACACGGCGCCGCGGCGGCTGTTGACCTTCGTGATCGTCCTGGCCGGGGTGATGTCCGACATGGCCAGCGACGTCGGTTACGTCCTGCTGGTTCCTCTGGGCGCGATCATTTTCATGTCGGTCGGCCGGCACCCCATCGCAGGACTGGCCGCTGCTTTTGCCGGCGTGTCGGGCGGATTCAGCGCCAATCTTCTGCTGGGCACCATCGACCCCCTGCTGGCGGGCATCACCCAGGAAGCGGCCCGCATCATCGATTTCGAGTACACCGTTACCCCGGCCTGCAACTACTACTTCATGTTCACTTCGACCTTCATCATTGCCGCCCTCGGCACCTGGGTCACCGAAAAGATCGTTATTCCCCGGCTCGGCGCCTATGAGGGTCAACAGGATGCCCAGGAGGACGACCTGCAACCGTTGACTCCGGACGAGATAAAGGGTCTGTGGTGGGCCGGTGGAATCAATTTCCTTCTGATCGCGGTGGTTGTGTGGGGCCTGGTTCCGGTAAACGGTTTTCTGAGAAATATCGAAACCGGCAGCGTGCTTCATTCGCCCTTCATGCACGGCATCGTGACCTTCATTTTCCTGGGCGGTCTGCTGGCCGGCATGGCCTACGGTTTTGCCGCGGGCACCTTCAAGAGTGACAGCGACGTGGTCGCCGGCATGAAGGAATCCATGCAGACACTGGGGCTGTTCCTGGTCCTGGTATTTTTCGCGGCCCAGTTCGTGGCCTACTTCAAGTACACCAACCTGGGCATGATCCTGGCCATCAAGGGCGCCGTCGCCCTGCAGGCCTCGGGGCTTGGGCCCATTCCGTTGATGCTTTCGTTCATCGTCCTGTCGGCGCTGCTCAACCTGACCATGGGCAGCGCCTCGGCCAAGTGGGCCTTCATGGCGCCCGTCTTCGTACCCATGTTCATGCTGCTGGGCTACACGCCCGAACTGGTGCAGGGCGTCTACCGGATCGGCGACAGCACGACCAACATGATCTCACCCATGATGTCGTTTTTCGCACTGATCGTGGCGTTTGTGCAGAAGTACGATCCCAAGGCCGGCATTGGGACCGTCATCGCCACCATGCTACCCTATTCGGTGGCGTTCACCATTGGCTGGATGATCTTGCTGGTGATCTGGCTGCTGCTGGGCCTGCCCCTGGGGCCGGGCGCGGGACTATATCTGGAGGGTTGATTTTCATGTGGTGTTCTCGATGGATTTTTCTGCTTCTGGTTTTTGTCCTGGCCTGCACCTCCCAGGAGAAAAAGGCCCGTGAGGAACCCCTGCTGCCCGCCGAAACCTTCAACTGGGGCGCCACTCCCCTCACTTTCCAGCCGCCGCCGGCGCCCTGGGCACGCCAGAAACACAACCAGGGCGGGTTGCTCGGGGTCTGGTTCACGCACAGGGGCTCGGTGGGGGAACGCATCTATGTGGCCGAATACACCAAGGTCGGCAAGCGCAGCCTGTTGCCGAACCACCGCCGTGGTTTTTCCCTGGAAGACGTGGTGGAAGAAACGCGGTTTTCCACCGAGGGGTGGCCCATTCATCCCGACAGTTTCGTGATCCAACCCATGGTGCCCGACACCGTGGCCGGCATGCCGGCCTATCGCCTGGATTTCACCCTCAACACCACCGAGCAGCGGTCCCTGGTCGGCCGTGAGTACTATTTTCTCAAGAGGGATCATCTGTTCGAAGCCGCCTACCTCGGCCTGCCGGTGAATCTGCCCCTCTTTGAACGCGTGGTCGATTCGATAACCTTTGATCCCCAGGACCGTCCGTGATGCGCCGCGTGTGTTGTTTGCTTCTATTTGCCTCTCTGCTGATGGCGGCCTGCGACAAGACCGAACCACCTACGCCGTTTCAGATCGGCAATCATTCGATCACCCTCGTCATCCCGCCGGACTGGGAAGTCATCAACTATGGCGACAAGTACCAGTTACGTCACGACCAGGAACGCATATCCCTGGAAGATGTGGGCCGATGGGGCCGGAACCTGGACGTGGCCATCGAGAGCGCCATGATCCTATTGGAGAAAGACAATAGGCGTGAAGAAGCTTCGCGCGACACCTTGGAAATTCCGCGCCGGCCGGCC
>CAVQOL010000006.1:0-191173 GCA_963714415.1 uncultured Ignavibacteriaceae bacterium | reverse complement strand
ATCTGTGGAGAATTAATAAAGCTTTGCCAGAACGGGGAAGAATTGGAATTTTCAACCGATCTCATTATGAAGAAGTGTTGGTCGTGCGTGTTCATAACCTAATCAAAAATCAAAAACTTCCACTTGATTTAATTAATGATGATATCTGGAAATTGCGATATAGACAAATAAATGATTTTGAAAAATATCTGTTCGAAAACGGTATTATAGTATTAAAATTTTTCCTTCATATTTCTCAAGAAGAACAGAAGAATAGGTTTTTATCCAGGATTGATAATCCTGCAAAAAACTGGAAATTTTCTTCTGCTGATCTGAAAGAACGCAGCTATTGGGAGAATTATCAAAAAGTTTATCAGGAAACATTATCGGCTACGAGCAAGAAATATGCGCCCTGGTTTGTTATCCCAGCCGATAAAAAATGGTTTGCGAGATTAA
This sequence comes from uncultured Ignavibacteriaceae bacterium, assembly GCA_963714415.1. Lineage (GTDB taxonomy): Bacteria > Bacteroidota > Ignavibacteria > Ignavibacteriales > Ignavibacteriaceae > JAGXRK01. The sequence continues at coordinate 190,738 of CAVQOL010000006.1, read as the reverse complement.
CTGTTTCAGAAATAATAGTTGAAGCAATGAAAAAGTTAAAACCTGAATATCCTAAGCTATCTAAAGAGCAAATAGAGGAATTAAAAAAGGCTAAAGAAACTTTAATGAAAGAATAAAACTCAGATATAAGAATAAAAATTAAAATAGTTCTTTTATCTTTTCAGGCGGTCGGGCAAGTATTGCTCTGTCACCTTTTTCAATAATAGGTCTTTGTACAAGATTCGGATTCTCAATCATTAGATTTAATATTTCTTCTTCAGAATAGTTCCTATTCTTTAGGTCGAGTTTCTTATATTCTTTATCATTTGTTCGGAGTAATTCCGATGGTTTCATCCCCATTTTTCTAAGCAAAGTTTTCAGCTTTGATTTTGTAAAGGGCTCAATAAAATAATTTACTTTGTTGAAATCCACTCCGTTTTCTTCCAAAGCTTTTGCAACTTTTCTGCAAGTAGTACAGGTGGGCTTTTCATATATAACTATTTTAGACATAAATAATTCTCCGGTTTAGTAATAATTTATTTTCTATTTGCTAAAATATTTTTTTTACTGTCTTATTATTAATAATTGTCCCCAGAATGCGAAGAAATCAGTATTTTAACCTAATATAATTTAACGTAAGTTTAATATAAGTAGCATACAAATATTTTCAGGAATGATAAAATGAAATACACATTCATAATTTTAATTGCAATTGTTTTTACTATTAATGTTTATTCTCAGAACTACAAACAGGTAAAAATATATTTGAACGATCCTAAAGATGTTACCGTTTTAAGAGAGGCGGGACTGGAGTTTGATCATTTTATTTTGGGAAAAGACAAATCAATAGACTGTTTTATCAGTGATGATGAATTTATAAAACTAAAATCAACTTCTTTCAGATATGATGTTCTGATAGATGACTGGTTCAGTTATTATAAAAATCTTCTAAAGTTAAGCGAAGTTGAAAAGTCTGATATTTTAAGTAAAAGCTCGAGCAATTACAACGTCACAGGACTTGATTTCGGTTCGATGGGAGGGTATTACACACTTGATGAAGTCTATGATCGATTGGATTCGATGTATGCTCACTATCCAAATATTATCACTGAGAAATTTCAGATTGGTACAACTATAGAAAACAGACCCATCTACGCCGTCAAAATTTCTGACAATCCAAATCTGGAAGAAGATGAACCACAGGTGTTGTATAATGCTTTAACACATGCGCGAGAACCTGCAGGTATGATGACAGTAATGTATTATATGTTCTATCTTTTAGAAAACTACGGAACTGATCCGGAAGTAACTTATCTTGTTGATAACAGGGAAATATACTTTATTCCAGTAGTAAATCCCGATGGATATGAATATAACCATTTGACAAATCCAAATGGCGGAGGAATGTGGAGAAAAAATAAGAGAGATAATAATAACAGCGGTGTATTTGAGACCTCATTGGATGGTGTTGATCTTAACAGAAATTTCGGATATGAATGGGGTTACGATAATGATGGTTCGAGTTCGGATCCTAGCGATGCAACATACAGAGGCAGTGCTGCTTTCTCTGAACCGGAGACTCAGACGATCAGAGATTTTTGTAACTCTAAGAATATCAAAACTGCATTGAATTATCATACTTATAGTAATCTTCTTTTATATTCTTGGGGATATATAAATGATCCCACGCCGGATGATAATATTTTTGCTGAATATGGCGCCGATATGACACAATATAACAACTACACGTTTGGACAGTCGCCTTTAGTTCTTTACGAAGTAAACGGTTCTGCAGATGATTGGATGTATGGGGAACAAACCACGAAACAAAAAATATTTGCTATGACACCGGAGGTAGGAGGCTCTTCTGATGGTTTCTGGCCTGCGCAATCAAGAATATTTCCTTTAGCTCAAGAGAATTTATTTCCTAATCTTTATTATACTTGGGTTGCTGGAGCTTATGTTGGGCTGGTTGATCCTGGATTCAGCGAAGAATATTTTAATCCCGGTGATACAGTTTCTATGAATTGCGTCTTCAAGAACAAAGGGCTATCGGACGGTGAAAATTATAATGTTCAGTTGATGTCTTTAAGTCCAAATATTTTTATTAATGAGGGAGCCGCATCATTTGGGTTGATTCCTGCACTTAGCACTGCCACACTATCAACGCCTTTTTCATTCACAATTACTTCTTCTGCACAAGTTAATACAATGGCAAGATTGCTTGTTACAACCAGTTGTGAGGGAATTGTTATGAGCAGTGATACTCTGAAATTTATTGTAGGAACCCCAATAGTTTTTTTCAAGGACACATCTGATAATCCACAGGAATTCTGGACCATTACTAAATCTCCCAGCAATGCACCGCAATGGGAGGCAACAGCAGCAACATTCTATTCAGAGCTTGTTTCTTACACTGATAGTAAAGAAGGCAACTATATAAATAATTCTTCTGTTTCAATGACCTTAACAAATTCTTTGGATATTTCTGGCTTGAAAGATCCCAAATTATCGTTTTGGACAAAGTATGCTATCGAAAGTGACTGGGATTATGGTCAGGTGGAAATTTCTACGAATAATGGTATTACATGGATACCATTGGCTGGGTTGCATACTGATCCTGGTTCAGGTGATTTTCAACCTTTGGGACAACCTGTATATGATGGATTTCAATCTACCTGGGTAAAAGAAGAAATTTCATTAGCAGGATATTCTTCCTCACAGTTTAAAATTAGGTTTGAACTTAAAAGTGATGAGTCAGTTACAATGGATGGCTGGTATTTAGACGATATAGGAATAATTTATTATGATACAACACTGACTTCATTAAATGAAGATCAAACACAAATTGTGAATGAATATTTATTAGAACAAAATTATCCCAATCCATTTAATCCAAGCACTAAAATCAGTTGGCAGGTGCCTGTAAGCAGCTGGCAAACATTAAAAATTTATGATGTATTAGGAAATTTAGTTGAGACATTGGTTAGTGGATATAAAGAAGCAGGAAAACATAGTATTGAGTTTGATGCCGGTGGATTAAGTTCGGGTATTTACTTTTATACTTTAACTTCTGGTTTTTACTCCCAAACAAGGAAAATGATACTTCTACGTTAGTCTAAATTTTCTTATTGATAACAGAATAAAAAAGGAGCTGTTTGGCTCCTTTTTTATTTTAAAAATGTATTGATGAAAGATTATCCCCCTATTTAAAAAACCAAATAATTTACTTGAATTTTACATTGACTTCTTCCTGAAATTCTATTTTTATTCCTTCAATGTCTTTTGTCAATTCTCTAAATTCTTCAAGTGATTGAGGGTTCTTCTTTTCCATGCTTGTAATAATATCTTCATTATTTAGAATGTTTTCAAAATCTATTTCCATCATAGTGATAGTATTACCATTCACAAAAGATGCGTTCGTTTCTGTAATATTTCCATTTAGTTTGAGGTTAACTGAAACTCGCATTCCTTCAAACATATTCTTAAACATCTCTGCTGCCCCTGTATCAACAGAATCTGCTTCAACTGTTTCGGTTGATTTGTCTTCTTCAAAATCCGGTTTAGGAAAAATAATTTTGAGATCAGATGGATTTCCTTTTTTGAAGTTAAATGTTAGATACTCACGTTCCGTTTCGTCAATATCTTTTTCTTCATTGCCAATATTTATTTTATCATCCGGGCTGGGATCGACTTTCAACTTGTTAATATCTTTAAAAGAATATTTTACTTTATAACCTTCCCAGTCTTCTTCAATTATTTCGGTACCTTCTAAAAACGTAACTCCTTCTCCATAATCAGAAGCTTTATTTTTCTGCTCTTCTTCTTTATAAAATTTAAACTCATCTTCTTCAGCATTTTCATCAAAAGAAGAAGCAAACTCTCTAATCATTTCGATTATGGTAGATTTCATCAATACGGTTTCTTCGAGTATGCCCGAGCCATCCGGATTAAGAGTTATAGTAGTATCGACTTGTAAGCAGCCAGTTAGAGTAACTAACAAGAATGATAAAACAACAAGAATTTTTAATTTTTTCATAACTGTCCCTCTCTGAATAAATGATTAATAAACTACAAAAGATTGCTGGCTAATTCCGCAAGCTCCGAGCGTTCACCTTTTTCAAGGTTAATATGAGCATAAAGTCGTTGACCTTTAAATCTGTCAATTAAATACGAAAGTCCGTTTGACTCCCCGTCAAGATATGGATGATCTATCTGGTAAATATCACCTGTGAAAACAACCTTAGCGCCTTCACCTGCACGGGTAATAATCGTTTTAACTTCGTGCGGAGTTAAATTTTGAGCCTCATCTACTATAAAGAATATTCTTTGAAGACTTCTTCCGCGAATATAAGAAAGCGGTTCTATCACAAGTTTTTCTTCCTTGATCATTGCATCAATTGCCTGATGGTATTTATCATTTTCAGGAAACTGATCCTGAATAACTTTTAAATTATCCCAAAGCGGCTGCATATATGGAGCAAGTTTGCTTTCAACATCACCGGGAAGATAACCTATATCTTTATTACTTAATGGGACTATAGGGCGTGCAATAAAAATCTGTCTATATGATTTTTTCATATGCAAAGCACCAGCCAGAGCAAGAAGAGTTTTTCCTGTACCTGCTTTACCAGTCATTGAAACTAATTGAATGCGGGGATTTATTAAAGCATTAACTGCAAACGTCTGTTCGGCATTGCGTGGAGTAATTCCATACACAGTAGTTTTATCAACCTTCTGCAGTAAATCTTTATTCTGATTAAGATAAGCAAGTACCGATCTGCTGTGGTTACGCAATATGTAATATTTATTTGGGAGCGCCTCGCCATTTAATCGCTTTAATAATTTTGCTGCGGATACTTCATAAGGCGGTTGAAAAAGTTTTACCAGTAAATCATCATCAAAATTTTCAACAATTCCTTTTCCGCTGTATAGTTCCTCAATACTTTTTACCCTGTCGGTTGTATAATCTTCCGCCCGTATGCCAAGTGCCTTAGCCTTCATACGAAGGTTAACATCTTTGGTAACCAGAATAACCTGCGTTTTATCTTTTAGCTTGTCTTTCCAGTCACAGGCAACACTTAATACACGATGATCGGGCGTATCATCTTTAAATACATCTTTGATGGAAGGATTAAGTCCTTTTGAAATTGCTATGCGGAGTTTGCCACGATTTTTACCCATAGAAATTCCGCCATTGAAAAGTGCGGAACCTGTCATCGAATCCAAAGTACGTGCAAATTCTCTCGCATTAAGATTTATTACCTGGCTGCCTCTCTTAAAATGATCAAGTTCTTCAATAACGGTGAGCGGAATTATAACATCATTTTCCTGAAACATATTTATTGAAGATGCATCGTGAAGTATAACGTTTGTATCCAGGATAAAAGTCTTAGGTGCCTTTTTTGAAGAAACGGATTTTTTAGCAACCATAACTATTAAATCTTTTTATTAGTGAATGATTTTGGAAAGAATATAGAAAAGCTTTCGTTCGAAAGAAGCTTATGAAATGTAAAAATGTTTCTGTCAAAATATAAATAACAAAACTATTGTTGTGTTTCAATTGCAAAAATGAGAAATAAGATTGTCAAATTCAAATTACACTCATAGGATAAGAAAGTGTTTATTCTGCTTAGAAGTGGATTCACATTTATTTTTTCAGTATCCTGACCAAAGGTACGTATACAAATTTTAGAAAAAGATCTTTAAGAACAATAATACACCTGGGGACTTTCTGGTTATTAAAGAATTTATATCTTTTTAGTTCTTGATTTCAAAACGAACAACAAAACCTTTTTCTATTTTATGTATTAATACCCAAACATTAGTATCCTGCATTAACATTTCATTATCTGTAAAACGAGTAATTAAAAAGTTGTATTCTCTTTTAACATAGTCTTTTGTTATGGAAATAGTATATTTATCTCTTTGTAGAGATGCATATTGACCTAATAAAGTATGTTTAGAAAAATCTATTTCGGGTAAAGTACAATCAAGCGTAACCATAAACGGCATCGTTGAATAAATCACAGTATGCACACTATCTTCATATTGAGCATCAGTTAATCCGGGATATATAGATTTGATAAAATCCAGAATTGATTGATAATGTGTGTCCCAATAAATGTCCAGGATACGTTGATATTTTTGATATATAAGATTTTGATATTCTTCTTCGCTATCAACAATTACTTGAAATTGTCCTCCGATTGAAACTCGATCTATGCAATCTAAGGCAATCTGTTCAAACGGTATTTCTTTTTTAAATGAATCAACTTCAGTTGTATTACAGCCAACGAAAGCTATAATTCCGAATAAAAATATTAAGAACAGACTTTTCATAATCATACCTACAGGTATAATAATTATTTCTTTTAATTCAGCACTGTAAACAGATATTGTTCACTTTGCTTTTCCCTGGTTCGCAACCGCAGCAGCAGCTTTGGCAATCTCTTCCTGATCACCCAGATAATAATTTTTAATAGAATTTAAATTTGCATCAAGTTCATATATTAATGGAATTCCAGTTGGAATATTTAATCCAACAATTTCCTCATCTGGAATATTATCAAGGTATTTAACCAAAGCACGCAAGCTGTTTCCGTGTGCGGTAATCAGAACCTTCTTACCCGTTTTAATGCTTGGTGCAATTGTGTTTTCCCAATAAGGAACAAAACGGGCAACAGTATCCTTCAGGCATTCGGTTAAAGGTAATTCCGAATCGCTTAGATCTTTATAGCGAAGATCAAAACCCGGATAACGTTCATCGTTTTTATCCAGAGCCGGCGGTTGAGTGTCATAACTTCTGTCGCCAGATTTTTACTTGCTCATCTCCGTATTTTTCAGCTGTTTCTGCCTTATTAAGTCCTTGTAATGCACCATAATGTCTTTCATTTAATCGCCAGTGACGAATAACAGGAATCCACATTAAATCCATTTCATCAAGTCCAATCCATAAAGTTCTTATTGCTCTTTTTAGAACGGAAGTGTATGCAAGATCAAATTTGAAACCTTCGGCTTTAAGGGTTTGTCCGGCTTTTTTAGCTTCATGTAATCCTTTTTCAGAAAGATCAACGTCCGTCCAGCCGGTAAATCTGTTTTCTTTATTCCAGGTACTTTCGCCATGTCTGAGTAAAACTACTTTATACATTTATTCTCCAATTATTTTTTATTGTCAATTCAAAATCACTTTTCAAAAATAATGATAGATGGATTGTAGTGAAAGTCTAAATCCAAAATTGAAAAAAGAGGTTATTTTAAGTCATGAAGTTTTTTCATCATACTTACCTTTGAGCTCATCAACTTTGGTTTTATCCCAAAGTGGAACTTTATCAAAGTAAGCTGCTCTTCCGATTACGTGTGCAGCAACTGGAGCCGTTAAAAAAAGAAATGTGATGATTATAATTGCCCGGGCTGAAATTCCTATATCCTGCCAGAACAAAGCGGTTCCGAGAAGAGCAAGTCCAACACCTAATGTGGATGCTTTTGTTGTAGCTGACATTCTGGTAAAAAGATCTGGCATTCGGATTATTCCAATTGCAGAAATTAAAATGAAAAACGAACCGACAAGAATTACTATTCCGCTGATAATTTCTATCACTTCCTTGTTCTCCTTTCCAGATAATACGCGAAAGCGACTGTTCCCAGAAATGCCAGCAAAGCCACAATTATTCCCACGTCAAGAAAAGTTGTAGTCTTATTTTGAATTGCGTAAACAGCGACAAAGCCGATGGCGTTTACCGCAAGCAGATCAAGCGCAACAATTCGATCTTCAATAGATGGACCAATTGCAAGTCTGATGAAAATGAGTATCAGCGATATACCAATCATTATAATTGAAATGTTTGTAGCAATCCCAAGAAAACTCATCTTAACACCTCGAGCAATCTTCTTTCAATACCATTCTTAATTTCTTGTTTGAACTTATGCGCATCATCTATATAAAGTGCGTGTATGTATAAAACTTTTTTATCTTTTGAAACATCCAGACTAAGTGAACCCGGAGTTAGTGTAATCAAATTAGCAAGCAGAGTAATTTCCATATCAGTTTTGGCATCCAGCTGCACTGCAACAATTCCGGGTTTCATATAAGCCTTAGGAGTAATGATATCATATGCAACTTTAAGATTAGCAACTATTAGCTCTTTAACAAAGTAGAAAAAGAAATTTATTGCTTTTGGTATTTTTTTGAAATACTTAGTTCCGCCTAATGCAGATTTGGAAATCCATAAAATTATGTAACCAATTATTAGTCCTTCAATAAAATTCTCCGCAGTCAGTTCTCCGGTTAAAAGTATCCAGGCAATTGCTAAAAGAATATTTAGTAAAAACTGGTTCTTCATCACAATCCCAAAACTTTTGAAATATATTCATTTGGATTCAGCAATTGTGCAGCAGCATTATTTGCAATTTTAAAAAATGGTTCAGCATTAAATCCGATTACAATTGTAATCAAAGCTAAAACTATAATCGGGCTGAACATCAATACTTTTTTTGAAATTGAAACCGATGAAAAAGAATCATCAAGGATGTTTTCATCCCCGCGTGGATCATCTTTCCAGAAAGCCTCGTTCCATATTTTTGTCATCGAAAATAGAGTTAGCAATCCAACAAAAAGTGCAACACCAACAATAAACATCTGATTGATTTCCAAACCTGCTTTTATCACAACAAACTTTGCCCAAAAACCTGAAAGGGGTGGAATACCAGCAAGTGAAAGTGCTGGAATTAAAAACAGCAATCCAAGCAAAGGATAATATTTATAAAGTCCGCCAATCTTTTTCAGCTCAAAGCTGCCTTTCATTTTATCAACAACACCGCTTACAAGAAATAAGTTTGTCTTTACAATTATGTGATGAATGATGTAGAAAATCGCTCCAGCAATTGCTAGTGGAGAAAACAAAGCAAGTCCCATAATCATATAACCAATCTGACTGATGATGTGGAATGAAAGAATTTTTCTCATATCGTTTTGTGATGCTGCACCAAGAACTCCTGTTAACATTGTGAATCCGGCAATCACTAAAAGAACGGTGTGTGTAAAGTTTGTATCCTGAACAAATATTAATGTGAATACTCTTATTAAGGCATAGACACCAACTTTTGTAAGCAAGCCTGCAAAGATTGCTGAAACAGCAATTGGCGGAGTGTGATATGATGCCGGAAGCCAAAAGAAAAGTGGGAAGACTGCAGCTTTAATTCCAAATGCAACCATAAATAAGAAATGATACAACAGTTACTAATTCTTTCTGCTCAACCAATGGAATTTTTCTTGCGAGGTCTGCCATATTGAGTGTACCGACAATTCCGTAAAGTATTCCAACTGCAGCAAGAAAAATTGCTGATGAGAGAAGGTTCAAAGTAACATATTTTATTGCGCCTTCTAAGCTGTTCACGTTTTCCTCCTAATGCGAAAAGCACGAAAGAGGAAATCAACATTACTTCAAACCAAACGTAAAGATTAAAAATATCTCCGGTTAAAAATGCACCATTAATTCCCATCAAAAGAAATTGAAGCAGTGGATAGTACAAGAACTTTTCGCGCTGTTCGTCCATAGAACCGAGTGAATAAATTGATGTAGCTAATCCGATTACTGCTGTAATCAAAACCATTATTGATGAAAGCAGATCTGCAACGAGTGAAATACCAAACGGTGCCTGCCAGCTTCCAACTTGAAGAGATAAAATACCTGAACTGTTTACGTCCGAAAGAAGCAGACCTGCAACAACCAGAGAGAATATTGAAGCAATAACATTTAATATTTTATGAACTCGTACATTCTTCCAGAAGAAAAGCATACTTACGGCAAATAAAAGAGGAATTATTATCGGCAATACAATAATCAGATTCATTGCTTATCCTCTTTCAGTTCATCGGTTGATTTCATTTCATCAAGATCATCGGTCCCAACAGTCTGATAAGCACGTTTGAAAAGAACTATTGCAAATGCCTGCACACCAAAACCAATAACGATTGCCGTTAAGATCAATGCCTGAGGTAATGGATCAGCAAATGGTTCAACTAATTTTGTTCCATCGGCTGGAACGAAAGCAGGAATACCTTTTGTAATTCTTCCAATTGTAAATATTAAAAGATTTGCAGCGTGTCCTAAAAAGATTAGTCCAATAATTACTTTAACAAGACTTCTGCGCAGGATCATATAAATTCCAGCTGAGTAAAGAACACCAACTAATATTGCGAGAAGGAACGTCATTATTTATCCTCCTCTGCAAGTGAGAAAATAATTTTAGTAACTATTCCAAGTACAAGAAAGTAAACGCCGAGATCAAACAAAAGTGGAGTTCCAACTTTACCGATAACAGGAAATTCATTTTTAGCCCACACAGCCAGTCATGAAATCCTGACCATTAATCACAGATATGAATGCACTGATAATAGCAAGAAGTAATCCTATCGCAATTAATTTAATTGGTTCAGCTTTAAGTAATTTCTTTGCTTCTTCGACACCATTTGCTATTAAGTAAAGTGCATAAGCAGCTGCGGCCACAAGTCCTCCGACGAATCCACCACCGGGTTCATTGTGTCCGCGTAGTAAAAGAAAGAATGAAAATATCAGCATTAAGGGAAGCAGATATCTTGAAGCGGTTGAAAGAATAATTGAAAACATTATTTATCACCCTCCTTCAACCTTAACTTAAGCAAAGCATAAACACCAATAGCAGCAACTGCAAGTACAGTAATTTCTCCAAGTGTATCGATTGCACGGAAATCAACAAGAATAACATTTACAATGTTTCTACCTTTACCTTCCGGAAGACTTGCATCGGCAAAATATTTTTTTAATTCTGATTGCATTTCACCGGCTGTGACAAGTAAAACAGTAAATGTCATAAAAATTCCCACACTGCCTGCAATAATTGCATCTCTTATTTTGCTACCCGGTTTAGAGAGTTTCAAATACTTTGGAAGTTTGTAAAGAACAAGAACAAAAAGAATTACAGTTAATGTTTCGATTGCGATTGTTGTCAATGCTAAATCTGGTGCGCTGTAAAGAATAAAAATAATTCCCATTGCAAAACCCACAACACCAAGTGCAACAATTGCTTTTAATCTTGAATCTGAAGTGATTACAAGAATAGTAGAAGCAATTATGATCAGTGCAATAATCAATTCATAAATAGTTAAGTCAAGATTAATTTCTAGTGAATCAAGTCCTGGAATCCGGAACAAAGTAAATCCAGCTAAGCCCAATGTTGTGAGAATGATAAATATGATATAATATCTTAAATATCCGTTTTGAAGAACTTTTGTTTGCAGCCTTGCAAATGATAGTGTTCCATTTAAGAGTCTTTCATACCAGTATGAGGGTTTAATAAACTTCGTAAGAAAGATGTTATCAAGCGCTTGAATAATTTGTTTCCTGAAATAATAGATGCTTATTCCTAAGGCAAGAGTTACAAAGCTTAATAGCAGAACAAAATTGAATCCATGCCAAAGTTTAACTGTTATTCCCAATTCCTCAGCTAATATGCTGATGGTTGATTGGTCAAGTAATTTTTGAATGAAGAGATTAGGGAACATTCCTGATAATAATCCAAACACAGAGAGAACAAGAGGTCCAATAAGCATCTTTATTGGCGCTTCATGAGGTAATTTAGGAGTTGGAAGAAGATTCCCGAAGAATGGTTTTATTCCAACAAGAATTGTGACCATTACAACAAAAGCATTTGAAATAACAGCAAGTGCAAGTAAGAAGAATCTGAAATTTTCAACTTCCAGTATCGATGAGTAAACAGTTTCTTTACCAATAAATCCAACAAGTGGAATAATTCCCATCATAGAAAACGATGCAAGCAGCGCAGCTGTCATTGTAACAGGAAGATATTTCCTTAATCCGCCAAGGATTGAAACATCACGTGTACCTGTTTCGTGATCCAAAGTTCCGGCAACCAGAAATAAAGTTCCTTTATAAAGTGAATGAGCCACAAGAAAAATGAAGAAGGCTTTTATCGCAAGGTTTGATCCGATTCCCAAAAGCATTGTTAAAGTGCCAAGCACACTTAGAGTTGAGTAAGCCAGTAGTTTTTTTAGATCAGTTTGTTTGAATGCAAGCAATGCAGCTATGAACATTGTAATTGTTCCTGCAACTAAAATCGTATCCTGCCATATGACGGTTCCGCCAATTGCATGATTAAATCTTGCCATTAAATAAATTCCTGCTTTTACCATTGTAGCAGAATGTAAATAAGCACTAACAGGAGTTGGTGCTTCCATTGCATTTGGTAACCAAAAGTGAAATGGGAACTGAGCTGATTTGGTAAATGCACCTAAGCAAAACTAAAATTACAATTGCTGGATAAAGATTTGAACCGACAATTGTAGAATGCATATCGTAAAGAGCAGAAATCTCAAAGCTTCCGGAGACTTGAGCGAGAAGAATTAATCCTGCCATTAAAGCAAGTCCGCCGCCGCCTGTTACCAGCAAAGCCTGCAATGCCGATTTTCTTGATGATTCTTTGTGATGATTGAAGCCGATCAATAAATATGAGCTAATGCTCGTCAATTCCCAGAACACAAAAAGAGTAATCATATTATCAGAAAGTACAAGCCCCATCATCGATGTCATAAACACACCGATGTATAAATAAAATCTTCCAGTCTGTTCGTAGTCTTTCATATAGCTGCCTGCATATAGAAAAACTGCTGTTCCGATGAGAGTGATTATCAAAACGAATGTAAGACTTAATCCATCAAGCAGGAAAGTAAAATTAATTCCGAGTGAAGGAATCCAGTTAGTAGCTTCTTTAATAACATTTCCCGATACAATTTCATTGTATTTCAGAAAGAAACTTATGAACATGTAAAGCGGAAAAGATGCAGCAATCCATCCGAAATAATTCTTTGTTCTTTTATAAATAAAAGGAGCAAGAGCTGAAGCAATAAATCCTATTATTAAAAGATTAAGCATCAAAATATTTTACTTTATAAAGTTTTGTTTGTGGATATATGATAAGAAAATAACTAAAAATAAAACTAAAAGTATATCTTGTTAGTTCCAAAATTAATAAAATACTTACTAATTGTACGATTCATCATTATCTGTAAATAAGTATCAAACTATATTGTCTTTTGAAATCTTAAGCTGCACGCTTTTAATTTTGTCTTCCATAGTCTGATCACGATCGGTTCTTGTGCCCAATCTTATTGTGGATGATATTCTGGGTGCACCCATTTCGTGAATATGCTGATGGCATTTCTTAATTGCATTAAAAACATCATCCCACTCGCCTTCAATGTTGGTTCCGTAAGCATGAAGCATTGTTTTAAGTTCTGCATCTTTTAGAATTTTTTCACATTCTGCAATGTACTTAGAAACGGAAACACCAACTCCAATTGGAACAACGCAAAGATCAACTATAACTTTCATAATAACTCCTTTTGAACAAAAAATATTTATTTGTCCGGAATTTTAGATTCGCAATGTAATTCTTGTGTTAAATCAATTCAAGACTCTTCAGCAGTAGTATACCAATTGCGATGGTAACTACAGAACCAAGAGTTGAAATCAGAACAATATTTCCTGCAAGCTTTGAGTTTGCACCCATTGCTTCTGCCATTATGAAACTGACTATTGCAGTGGGACAAGCAAACAGAACAAACATTATTCCCAAATCCTTTCCTCTGTATCCGAAAAAGTAAGCGCCAACAGTAAAAACAAGCGGAACAGCAACAAGCTTTATGAATGATGATGAAAATGCAAGATTAGATGCTTTCTTAATATTTTCAAGATTTAAAGATCCGCCAATTCCAATCAGTGCAAGCGGAAGTGCTAGATCTGAGAGAAATGTTCCCGTGAGTTCGGCCAGAGGCGGTAGTTTTAATTTGAAGTATGAAAAAGGCAGAGCAAAAATCACAGCGAGTATAAGAGGATTGAATAGAATTTCAATCATAGTCGACTTAATATTCATTTTCTTTTCTTTACGCTGCGGAACGGTTAATGCAATTACAGCAAGCACATTATAAAGAGGTAAAAGGAAAGCAAGAATAATTGTAGCTTCACCAAGTGCTTCTTTGCCCAAAAGATTGGATATAATTGCCAGTCCGATTATTGCAAAGTTACCTCTGAATGCTCCCTGGATGAAAGAACTTTGATCCCTCCCATTCTTTATAAACGGAATTGAAATAAACCAGATAAGTATAAACGATAATATTGTTGCAGAGTAAATGTAAATAATCTGATCAATAGCCAGAGCTTTGGATAAATCCAGATTAATGATTTTTAAGAAGATGAATGCCGGAAGAGAAACACTGAATACAAACTTTGATGTAACATCAACAAAGTTTTCGTTTATTATTTTTATTCGCTTTGATAGATAGCCGATTGCAACTATTATAAAAACCGGTGCAACAGTGTTAGCCGTGAAAATTATGTTGTCAATCAAGTTTTATTTCTCCTTTTAGCAAAGTCAGTTAAGGTAAATAAATCTGTTCCTGAATTATGTTTTCATTTCTTCAATAAGTTTTTTAAATGCTTCGGGAACGGAAACAAGTTTATTATTCTTGTAATCAAAAAAAACAATTCCCGTTTTACCTCGTGCAATTTCTTTACCGGTAATTTTATTTGTTGCACGATAAATAAAATCACATCCGCTTCGCTGAATATCATCTACATTAAGCTCAACGATTAATACATCACCATAAAATCCCTGCGATTTATATTGAACCGCTGCATCAACCATAATTATGCTGCTGCCTTCTATACTTATTTCAGAATATCCGAATTGATTAAGAAATCTAATTCTTGCTTCCTGAAATATTGAAAGTACGGCATCATTCCCGAGATGACCGCCGTAATTGATATCGGAAATCCTTAATGAAATTTCTGTTGAGAATATAAATTTAGGACGGCAAATCAATTTTTATTCGTGGCATTTTTATCTACTTTAAATTTGTTACAGTAAAATAACTAAATGTAAATTAATTTTATGTAAACTTTTTATAATAGATCAGGTAAGCTGATAAACTGCTATAGGATTTGGAATCCCTTTTATTGTAACATCTCCTAAAGATTGTTATCTACAAAGGAAACAATTGAGTTTATACTCTATTATCACTAAGTTTAATTTGAAACGTAAAAACACCTCGCAAATTTCCTTTTTAATACGGCGAGAAGATAATTGATAACAAGAAAGGATGTACACAATGGGAGACAAAGGCGGCAAGAAGGATAAGAACAAAGAGCAGAAACAGAAGAAAAGTAAACAGGAACAAAAGGCAAAAAAGAAGTCAGATAAGCAACCGAAAAAAACTCCGTAACTGGAAGCAGGATTCAAATCCTTGCAATTTTATCGTTACTTCTGCAAGATTGCAGGAAATGTTATCAGGATCTGATGCTTGACATATAGTTGTTGAAGTATCTCAAATGGATTTTGGTGAAGTTGAACACGAAAATGGAATGATTCACACTGCAATGAGAAACGGCAACAGCATAATGATGAGAATTCAGCAATAAGAAATAAAAATATTTTTTAAGAAGCCGCTCTTTGTAGCGGCTTTTTTACTGTATAAGTTTATGATACCAATCTGCCCTTAAATATTAGGGCATTAAGCAATAAAAGCTCAATACTCTTCACAAATCGAATCAATTATCAGACAGTCTTCTTATAATTCAATATTGCCAGTGTATTAAAACCAATTGCAAATAAAGATATTATTCCAAGGTATCTTAAAATATCTGTAAAGCCGCTTCCTTTTAAGACTATCATTCTCATCACTTCAATAAAATAGCTAACGGGATTCATGTAAGCAAGTATGCGTGCCCAACCCGGCATATTCTCAATTGGGGCAAACAATCCGCCTAGCAAAATAAAAACTGTCATAAAGAAATATGCAATAAACATTGCCTGCTGCTGCGTTTCTGCAAATGTAGAAACTAATAGTCCAAATCCTAAAAGGGCAATTAAGTAAATAGCTGCAAATAAATAAATTAGAAGAGGATTGCCTGCCGGAAAGATTCCATATACAATGTAGCTGATACCAAATCCTATAGAAAGCACAATGTTCCCAATAATCCAAAAGGGAATTAGTTTGCCTAAAATAAATTGATACTTTTTAATAGGTGAAACATTTAATTGTTCAATTGTTCCGTCTTCTTTTTCTTTAACAATATTAATTGCTGTTAAAAGAAATCCAACTAATGTTACCAATAAAACCAGCACACCCGGAACCATAAAATATTTGTAGTTCATTTTAGGATTAAACCAGTTGCTGGTAGTTATTTCAATAATCGGTTGTGGATTAACACGTGGTGGTTGTATCCACTCAACTCTAACCTCACTGTTAAAATCCTGAATGATTGAATTAGCATATGAAACTGAAAGTCCCGAGGCTTGTCCGTTTATTGCATTAGCAACAATCATTAGTCTTTAGATTTATTATCTCTTATCAAATCCCTTTCAAAACCTTGCGGAATTTCTACTATCAGATCTGCTTTATCTTCTTCAACAACTACTAAAGCATCTTTATATGTTTCAGAAACATTTGTGAGTTGAAAGTATCCCGAAGCTGTAAATTTGTTAATCAGTTGTCTTGAATATTCGGAATGATCATGATCAACAATACTCATATTTATATTTTTCATCTCATAATTAGCTGCATTTGGCAGAATAATTAATTGTACTACAGGTAACGCAAATATCATTCTAATCATAAGTTTATTGCGTACTATCTGTAGAAATTCTTTTCTTAATAAAAAAAATAGAGTCCTCATTGTAACCTGACCTTAAATCGTTTTATACTGAGCACTAAAAAGAATGTTGTCATTCCAATAATTATTAATAACTCTTGCCAAATTTCAAAAAGACCAATTCCTTTTATCATCACATCTTTAACCATAATTATATACCATTTTGCCGGAATAAGATTTGAAATGACCTGCAGTATCACAGGCATATTTGCAATTGGGAAAGCGTATCCACTAAGCATAACAACAGGCAAGCATCAATCCCATTAAGGAAATAATCATCGCAGCTTGTTGAGAACTTGTTACGGTGGATATTAAAATTCCTAATGCTAATGCGCATATGATGTAAATAATTGTTATAAAACTTAAAAGAATAAAACTTCCTTGAATTGGTATTCCAAAAACAAAATTACTAATTAGTAAAATTGTGACTACATTAATAAGTGAAACTATAAAGTAAGGAATAACTTTACTTGCAATAACTATTGAAGGCTTCATCGGGGAAACGAGAAGAACTTCCATTGTTCCTATTTCTTTTTCTTTTACTATTGAAATAGATGTCATCATTGCAGAAATAAGCAGCAGAATCATTCCCATTACACCCGGCACAGAAGAATACTCACCTTTTAATTGGGGATTATAAAGCATTCTTATTTCCGTGTTAATTGTGTATGGCAAATCTTTATTTTGATTTAATTCCTGTTGATACTCCCTTACAATCGCACTTACATAATTAGCTAAAGTGGTTGCCTGATTAGGATCAGAGGCATCAGTTATTATTTGAATTTGTGCTTTGTTTGTATGCAATAGATCGTTCTGAAAATTTGACTGAAAAACTATTGCTAATTTTATTCTGCCGGTCTTAAATACCTTTTCAATTTGATCGTTTGATGAAAGAGTTCTTTCAATATCAAAGTAAGTACTGCTTTCAATTCGAGTTATAATGTTTTGAGTTGCTTCATCTTTTGAATTATCTAAAATTGCAATGTTGCAGTTACGGGTTTCAGTTGTAATTGCAAATCCAAATATTAACAACTGCACAATAGGTAGACCTAAAAGTACTAGCATCGAACGCTTATCCCGCAGGATGTGATGGAATTCTTTTTTTACAAATGTTAAAAGCTGTTTCATAAATTTTTTCTAATCACCTCGTTTAGCACCACGAGCTAGCATTAAAAATACTTCATCCATTGAATTTGCACTATATTGTTTCTTTAATTTGGAAGGCGAATCCAATGCTTTAATTACTCCATCAACCATTATAGAAACTCGGTCGCAATATTCGGCTTCATCCATATAATGCGTTGTTACAAAAACTGTTATTCCATTATGAGCAGCTTCATAAATCATATCCCAAAACTGTCTTCTGGTAATCGGATCAACTCCGCCTGTCGGTTCATCAAGAAAAACAATTTTAGGTGTGTGAAATATTGCAGTGCTAAATGCTAGTTTTTGTTTCCAACCAAGTGGTAAAGAACCTACTAACTTATTTGCATCATTTTGCAAACCTAATTTTTCAAGGAGTTCCTTAGTCTTTGATTCAATCAATTCATCACTAAGCCCATAAATTCCGCCAAACAGACATTATATTTTCCTTTACTGTTAAATCTTCATACAAGAGAAAATTTTTGACTCATATATCCGATACTTCTTTTTATGTTTTCTGTCCCTTTGTAAACATCAAAGCCGGCAATGTTTGCATTACCAGAACTTGGTTTAGAAATACCGATTAAGCATTTTCATTGCAGTGGTTTTACCTGCACCATTGGCACCCAAAAAACCAAAGATCTCACCTTTAAATACTTCAAAAGTCAGTTCATTGGCTGCGATAAAATCACCAAATTTTTTTGTGAGTTTATCTGTTTTAATTACAATTTCGTTATTCATTAATCTGCTCATTTTCAAAAGCCCTTCCCTTAGGGAAGGGTTGGGATGGGCTTTTCATTAACCTCATAAAACAATCCTCAATTCCGGGTTCAATTTTTTTTATCTCAAGATTAGTTTGATTTTGCAAATAGGTGTTCAGTTCATTCAAATCAAAATTTTTATCTTTTAAAACAAGGTGATGTTTATCCCCAAAAGCAAAACACGATTTTGTTTTTGGAAAACTTCTTAAATCTGTTAAGAGCTTAAACATATTATCAGAGTAGACAGCATAAAGAGTGCTATCAAATCTATCCACAATATTTTGAGGTGTGTCTATTTCTAAAATTTTACCATTTTGGATAAGAGCGATTCTATCGCAAAGTTTTGCCTCATCCATATAGGGAGTAGAAACAAGAATACTTATTCCTTGCTCTTTTAATCTTCTCAGCATATCCCAAAATTCTTTTCTGGAAACAGGATCAACACCAGTTGTTGGTTCATCAAGAAATAGAACTTTTGGTTTGTGAATTAGTGCGCAGCAAAGAGCAAGTTTCTGTTTCATTCCTCCGCTAAGTTTACCTGCACGACGTTTTTTGAAAGGTTCAAGTTGTATATAAATATCAGCTATTAAATTGTAATTCGCTTCAATAGTTGTATTAAAGATAGTGGCAAAAAATTCTAAATTTTCTTCAACGGTTAGATCCTGATAAAGTGAAAACCTGCCGGGCATATAACCAACAATTTTTCTGATTTCCTTATAATCATTTATAACATCAAGTCCCATAACAGAAGCACTTCCAGTATCTGCCAGAAGCAAGGTTGTTAAAATTCTAAAGAGTGATGATTTGCCCGCACCATCAGGACCAATCAACCCGAACAGTTCACCTTCTTTAACTGAAAATGAAACATCATCAACCGCAGTTATTTTGTTTTTTTTAGTTGAATATGTCTTAACAATATTTTTTAATTCAATCGTATTCATATCAAAATTTTATTTCGCCGTACATTCCAATTTTTAAGTAGCCATCATTTTTTACTTTTACTTTGATGGCATAAACTAAATTTGCGCGCTCATCTTTTGTCTGAATAGTCTTTGGTGTAAACTCAGCTTTTGATGAAACCCAGTATATTTCACCGCTCATTTCCTTTTGTTCTCCATCGCCTTTATCTACAAATACGCTTACTTTTTGACCAAGTTTTATTTGCCCCAACTGATCACCATCAATGTATGCCCGTAAAGTCATTTCAGATAAATCTGCAATTTTATAAAGTGCTTTTCCGTTTGTTGTAATCTCGTCTTGTTTTGCGTAACGTGTCTAAAACTGTTCCATCAACAGGATTTTTAATTATGCTCTTATTTATTTGATCCTGTATCTGCTCAACTTGTGCGACCAAAGGAAGCGTTTCACTTCTGTATTCCTTGCTTAGTAATTGTTAAACTGGATTTTGCTGCGTTGTATTGTTTTTGTAAAACTTCAATCTGAGAATTAACATCATCAAGCTGCTTTGTAGTCGCCGCATTGGATTTTACAAGGTTCTCAATTCGCTTCTGTTCGGTTTCTGCGGTTTCAATTTGTTTTTGTAATGATGCAAGTTGTGTCGCAATATCCGGCTGCTTACTTAACACAGCTTTAATTGTTGATTGAAGTTGTTTTTTCTTAAGATATAACTGTGTTGTATCCACCACACCAACAATTTGATTTTGTTTAAGAATCATTCCTTCATCAACTTGAAACAATACAAGCTTTCCCATCGCTTCAGATGAAACAATAATTTCTTCTGATTCAAAAGTTCCAGTTGCGTCAAAATCCCCATCGCCATTTGAGCAGGCGAATAAAAAAGTTGTAGCTAAAATAAAAGCAATGTTTAATAATCTGTTTTTCATGTTCATCTCTATTATAAAATTAATTTCCTGTTGTGATTTTGTAATTATACTGTGCCAGTAATAACTGAATTTTGTGAATTGCCAAATTTTGTATTGCCGTATCTTCTGCATTTAACTCCCTGATAAAATCGTTAGAGGTGATTACACCATTTTCAAGTTGGGCTTTTGCAGACTCTTTTACAGAAGTTCTGATATCAATTATTTCTTTATCAACCACTATTAACTGTTTTAACTTTTCAATTTCTTGCAATTGTTGCTTTATAGAAATGTTAGTGTTTAACAGAAATGTTTGTTTCTGCACCTCAATATTCTTTTTATTGATCTCATTAATTTCCTTTTCATTTCCATAACTATAAAGACTAGATAATGACCAGGTTAGTTTTGCACCCGCTATGTAAAACCAATCAAATTCATTTTGTAACATATTTAGAGTTGGTTTACCATATCCACCTTGAAAAAACAAACTTGCTTTGGGTAGAATCTTAGAGACCGTTAATCCATTTTGACTTTCAACCATATTTTGTTGTGAAGAAAATAGTTTTAACTCAGGGCGATTAATTTCAACTTCCGATAAAATATTATCATTAACCGGCTGCACAAGTTCTGTTGATTCATCCAACTGCTGATTTATCAACAAGCCCAGCATATCTATAAAAGCAATACGTGAAGAATTTAATTCAATTTCTTTTTGATTTACTTTCAGCAACTCAGCTTTCAAAATATCAACATCAGATTTCATTGCAGTGCCATTTTCTAATGCGGCAGTAATTTTTGATAAACTTGCTTTCAAGTCACTTTTCACAAAATCAATTTGGGCAATCTGTGCATCGAGCAAAAGAATGCCAAAGTAAATCTGGTTAACTCTTTCTTTTATTTTAAGCAACTCAATTTCAAGTTTTTGATCGTCCACATCAGCTATTGATTTTTGTAAACCAGATTGCGAACTCATTATTCCGCCATCATAAATTACTTGCGAAACATCAGCTACAACTTTGTATTGATCCTTGGTAAGTTTATCAATAGTAATTCCTGGAAATGTAATGGGAAGTGCTGTAACATCGGATTGATAAGTAGCCTGTCCGCTAACTGTTATTTGCGGAAAGTATCCTTTCCAGACATTACTTACATTATAATCTTTACTTTTTGCAATGTACTCCTTCTGCAAAATAAGCGGATAATTTAACCTTGATTTCTCATAGCAGTCTTCAAGCTTTAGCTGAGTTTGCGGAGTAATAAAATCCGCACTTAGTAAAATCAAAGTCACAAATAATAATCTTTTCATATTCACATCTTATTAATTGTTTGATTAAAAATTCTCTTTCCTTTTTCGGTTACGATTCCACCAATAATAATTTTAAATGCTGAACGTGCTGCCTCAATAATTGAAAAATTATTATTGAGAATAAAATCCGGCGTTACAATTGTTCTTACTGAAGCAACAAGAATATTCATTATAATATTTGTTGGATAGTCTATGAACAGACCTTCCTTTTTACCCTGATCAATAACTTTTGTTATATTTTCAAACATCATTTTTGTACGGAATCTATCAATTTCATTCCAGATTTCAGGAAAATGCTTTTTCATTTCTTCCATTCTTTTAGTTGAAATTTTTTCGGAAGCTCCTGCAAGAATTTTTATAAGCTCACCCAATTTATCGATTGCGTTTTTATCCGATGTTAATGCCGGAAGTATTTTGTCCTTCATTCTGTTCATAAAATGTTTAGCTATTGCCATCACCAAATCATCTTTAGAGGGGAAGAACTTGTAAATCGTTTTTTTACTCATTCCAAGTTCTGAAGCAACTTCATCCATAGTGGTTTTATAAAAACCCTCTCTAAAAAGTTTATCTTCAATTTGTTCGATTATTTTATCTTGCATTTTTCAACATTCCTTATGGAAACTAATTTCGTTTATCTGGTTTCCAACATAAACAATGGAAACTATAATGTCAATAGTAGTTTCCATAAAAATTAATATTTTAGCTCAATCGGATATTGATTAAAAAATTGTTAATCGTTATTATTCTAATACATCAAAAATAAAAGAGGGTTGCCATGCGATATATTTTCTTTGTTTTGATTGCTTTGATCACCATTTCTTCTACTTCGCTTTCCCAGCAAAAACTGGAAGATGACATTGAAATAGCTTTCCAAAATGCCAAAAAAGGTATCTACTGGGCATTATCAAATATCCCAGCTAAAAAAGCAAAACTTGATAATAACCTTATATCAGATGATATTCTCTTAACAAATGTTAAGCTTTCTAAAGAAGTAAATGGAGTAAAAGTTGAATCCGTTGGTTATTTTCATTCGAACGAAGTGAAAATAATAGTTTATAAGTCTAACGAAAGCTTAATCAAGGATGGATATATAACGTCTCCATCGACAATCTCGGAACAGGAGACTGAATAAAAAATTAGATTCGATACGATTTTACTTGACACAAAGGAATTATTTTTGTATCTCTGTAACGGAAATTACATCTTTTGATAATATTGTAATTAAAGTTACATATGGATCCTTCCAGACTTATAGAGTTATTTCTTCAAACAGTAAGAATAAATGCGCTCTCAGGTAATGAAAAACCACTCGCTGATTTTATAAAATCATTTCTTTCGGAGTATAATTACTTAGTTACTGAAGACGATTCCAAAGAACACTCAAACAGTAATACAGGAAATCTTATTTGCAAAGTAGGAAGCGGCGGCGATTTCCTTCTTTCTTCACATATGGATACTGCACGACCAACAGAGAACACAGAGCCAATCATTGAAAAAAATAAAATAGTTTCTTCCGGGGACACAGTGCTCGGTGTTGATAATCGTGTCGGTGTTTCAGTTTTGCTTTATACATTAGAAAGAATCGCCAAAGAGAAAATTTCCGTGAAAGATTTTACAGTTGTTTTCACTACCTGCGAAGAATCAACTTTATTCGGTTCCAAGAATCTTGGAATTAATGGGAGTGTTAAAAAAGGATTTGTGTTTGATTCGGGGTATCGGCCCGGAGATTTTATTCATTCTGCTTGCGGTGCGCTTGGTTTCAAAATTAAAATTATCGGAAAAGCTTCTCATTCCGGTATCGCACCTGAAAAAGGCATCAACTCACTTTTAGTTGCAGCTAAAGCAATGAGTAATCTTCCTCTAGGCAGAATTGATGAAGAAACTACAATGAACATCGGTGTTCTAAAAGGTGGATCAGCAGTAAATGTTATTCCTGAATTAACAGAACTTGAAGGTGAAGTAAGATCGTTTGATCTGAAAAAAGCTGAGAACTATTTCAATTTGTTGGTAGATGCTTTCAGAAAAGAATCGGAATTAGCAGGAGCCAGGGTTGAACTGATGTATGATTGGGATTTTATGCCTTTTACTGTTTCTGAAGATTCTGAAGTTTACAGAGAAACGATTAATGTGCTAAAAAAAGTTGGATTAATCCCTACACCAAGAATTTCTCTTGGTGGAAGCGATGCAAACTCTCTTAATGCAAATGGGATAGAGTCTATTAATCTTGGTATTGGTGCTCAGAATCCGCATTCAAATGATGAGTTTATTTTTATTGAGGATTTAATAAAAACAGCTGAGATTGCTATGGAATTAGTAAGGAAGAAATAATATAATATGAAAACTAAAACGTTAGTTCTAATTATATCGCTAATTACTTCAGCTTTTATTTTACCTCAATCCAAAGGTAAATTAGTTATCGTGGGCGGTGTTCAGACTAGGGAGATTGCACAAAAATTTGTTGAACTTGCCGGAGGAGAGAATGCTAAAATTATTATTATCCCTAACGCTGGCTCCAGACCAAAATTGAGCAGCGAGATTCAGCAAAAGGAATTTAGTGAATTTGGTGCCACCTCAGATTTTCTTTTATTTACACGTGAGACTGCTGATGATGAGAATAATTTGAAAAAGATGGAAAGAGCAAATGCAGTTTACTTTTTAGGTGGCGACCAAAGTGACCTTACTCGAGATATGCTTGGAACAAAATTGTTAGAAAAAGTTTTTGAAATTTATAATAATGGTGGTGTGGTTGGAGGATCAAGCGCGGGTGCAGCGGTAATGAGTGAAGTTATGATTACAGGCAATGAACTGGTTAATAAAGATTCCAATAATGCTTTTATTACAATAGAGAGTGGCAATATCGAAACGAAAAAAGGATTTGGATTTTTAAAAGATGTAATTATCGATCAACATTTTCTTAAAAGGAAAAGACACAATAGACTAATTACGCTTGTGATTGAGCATCCTGAATTGGTTGGTGTTGCAATTGATGAATCTACCGGAATAGTGGTTTATCCGGATGATACTTTTGAAGTTATTGGTGATAATCAGGTCTTAGTCTACGATCCAACTGAATCGTTAAAAATCAGAAAAGACAGTCGAGGAAATCTCGGTGTAACCGATATCAAAATGCACTTATTAATTAATGGTGACAAGTTCGATCTTAAAACAAAAAATGTAATTGAATGAGTGACAAACAAAAAATTAAGTTCAAGTTCAAGTTCAAAGTTCCTAATACTTATCTGCTGATTTTTTCTCTGCTGGTAATAATAGCAATAATGACGTGGATAATTCCCGGCGGCAAATATGAGCGCGCTGTTATTGATGGAAAGGAAGTTGTTGTTCAGAACTCGTTCAAATATGTTGATAGCAATCCGCAAGGTTTTTTTGCTCTATTTATTGCACCTATAAAAGGATTTGTTGAAGCCGGACTAATCATTGGCTTTATATTAATTGTTGGTGGCGCTTTTAATGTGCTTGCCAGAACAAAAGCGATAGATTCACTTATTACTAAACTTGCCAAAGCTCATAAAAATTCTAAAACACTTCGTACAATGTTTATTCCTGTTTTAATAGGAATGTTCTCTCTTGGTGGTGCAACATTCGGGATGAATGAAGAAATAATTCCATTTGTTCTCATCATCGTTCCGATTTGTTTGGCACTTGGATATGACTCAATTATTGGTGTAGCTATACCGTTAGTCGGTGCTCACGTCGGATTTGCGAGTGCATTTCTCAATCCTTTCAATGTTGGAATTGCACAGGGTATAGCGGAAGTTCCATTATTCTCAGGAATCGGTTACAGAGTTATATGCTGGATCATATCAACACTAGTAGCTATATTATTTATGATTTATTATGTAAAAAAGATTTCAAAAAATCCTGAGAAGAGCCCGACATATACGGAAGATAATGAACGCAGAAAAAATGAACACTTTGATCACATCTATAGTAATGACAATCATTTTTCATTAAAACATAAATTAGTTCTTCTAACCTTTGTCCTTTCTCTTATAATGCTTGTAATCGGAGTTGTTGAATTCCAATGGTTCATCGAAGAAATAGCTGCTATGTTTTTTATTATGGGAATTGTAGTTGGAATTATTGGTGGATTAAAAAGCGAAGAGCTTATTAAGGGTTTTATTGAGGGAGCTAAAGATCTTGTGGGAACTGCATTTATTGTTGCACTAGCAAGGGCAACACTTGTAATATCACGTGATGGACAAATTATCGATACAATCCTTTATGGACTTTCACCTTTTATCCAGTCATCTTCGCCGGTATTTGCATCACAAAAAATGTTTATTGTTCAGGCAATTATTAATTTTTTCGTTCATTCCGGAAGCGGACAAGCTGCGCTTACAATGCCCATTATGGCTCCGCTTTCAGATCTTGCCGGAGTCACAAGGCAAACAGCAATACTTGCTTTCCAGCTAGGTGAATACACGAATATTATTATTCCAACTTCGGCAGTAACAATGGGTGCATTATCGATGGCAAAAGTACCGTGGGATAAATGGGCAAAGTGGGTTTTCCCGTTATTAATTATCTTTTTTGTTTTAGGATTTTTGTTACTTATTCCGCCAAATTTAATGGGCTGGAATTGATATTATTTCATTACAATAACTTATAGGAGGTTCTATGAAATTCAATTATTTACTTGTTGCATTTTTATTGCTTTGCACTCTTACTGTATCAGAACTATCGGCACAATCCTTCCAAACCGGTGGAATAGAAATAGTGATGAGTGATTATGGAAGAGTGAGGGTAATAGATCCTGCAGGCTTATGGCAGATTGATCGCTCTTCATTTCTAGCTGGTGTTAACGCTAATTATGTTTTTAGTTATTGGCTCTCTGCTGATACTGAAGAAGCGATGGCTAATGTTACTAATCCTCTACTCAGCGATTTTGAAATTTATGGCTCAATTAATAATGCTTATGATAATACCGGGGAATCACCTGATTTTCTGGTTAAACATAACGTATATGGTTGGCAGGATGGAGCTTATGCTTTGGTCAAATTTACTGTTATAAACAGAGAAACTGGTTCTCTAAACACTTACTTAGGTATGGAAATTATTTCTATAGTCGATGATAGTTACGGTCTTGAAACAGTTGAATATTTGCCTGCTTCGCAAATCATTTCAATTTATAGACTACCTGCATCAACTTTTACTGGATACAAATTACTCTCTGCAAATTTAAATGGTGTTAGAACCATTGATTGGTATGATGGATACAATGAAAGTAATCCAGATTTATTTTCCTGGATAAGCTATAATCAAATTGATACTGTTTTTGATTCTGGGGGTGATGGTGCAACATCGTTTTTTTCTCAAGTCCCAGTTGATATAGCTGCTGGCGATTCAGCAATTATGTGGGTTGCAATTTCAATTGGTGCTGATGAAACTGAAATGGTTGCTAATATGGATTTAGCCGAAGGAAAATACGGCCTAATAACAGATGTTGGAGATAATGTTCCATCAATGCCTTCAGCTTATAAGCTAAATCAGAATTATCCGAATCCGTTTAATCCTTCTACAATAATTTCTTTTGAGCTACCTGAGAGATCAAATGTAGTTTTAAAAGTATTTAATCTAATCGGTGAGGAAGTTGCTTTAGTTGCAAGTGGTCAATATGAAGCAGGAACCCATTATTTCGATTTTGATGCTTCAAATCTGCCGACAGGAATCTATATTTATTCACTTCAAACCAATAGCTCAACAATATCCAAGAAGATGACATTGTTGAAGTAATTTTTTCCAGCTCACGTTAAATACGTGAGCTTTTTTATTATGGACAGATATAAAAAAATAAAAGAAAAAATTAAGGGGAAGTATGACACACTTCCCCGAAATCAAAAAAAAGTCGCTGATTATTTTATAGATAACTTCGACCGCATTCCATTTTTAAATGTTCAGGAAATAGCAAGAAGTACCGGAACCAGTGTTGCATCCGTTGTAAGATTTGCGCAGAGTGTTGGCTTTGAAGGATTCAGCAAATTAAGGGATGCGATTGCGGAATCATTTCAGAACCAGATAAATAACAAAATAATTTTTCCTTTATTTGAAAAACACAAAGCAGATCAAGATCTTTTAACCGAAGTTGCTAACGTTGATATTGCAAATATTAATAATACACTGAATCTTATAGAGCGAAAAACTTTTGATGATATCATAAAAAGAATTCTTGAATCCGAAAGAGTATTTACGGCAGGATTGGGTATTTCCTATCTTCTTTCAGAAATACTTGCTTATCAGCTAACACAGGTTGGAATTGATTCTACTGTGTTTAAACATACTCACACGATTTTTCATGAACAGATTTTATTTATGAATAAAAAAGATTTATTAATTGTCTTTTCTTTTCCTCCATATTCTAAAGAAACAATCGAAGCTGCTCAGTTCGCTAAAGAAAAAAGTATAAATGTAATTGGCGTAACAAACAAGTATGCTTCTCCCGTTACATTTTATACGAAGGCAAATCTTATTGTCAAAAGTGAAAATATGCTCTTTACGAATTCATTTGCAGCGATATCCGTTTTGATAAATGCAATTGCCACAGCTTGTGCTCTTAAAAAGAAAAGCAGGGCTAAAAAAATCCTAAAAGAAACCGAGGAAATTATGGAAAGTCAGAAACAGATTTTTACAGGGAGTGAAAGATGAAAAAATTATTTTCCTTGCTAATTATTATTCCATATCTTGTGATATACGCAGGAACTACGGGAAAGCTTGTTGGTACCATAAAAGATGCGCAAACAGGTGAACCTCTGATAGGGGCCAATATATTGATTGAAGGAACAGACTATGGTGCAGCAACAAACGTTAGTGGTGAATATGTTATACTTAATATCCCACCGGGAAGATACAATGTAAAAATAAGTTACATTGGTTATGAGAGTATCTTATTCACAGATGTCATAATCATTGTTGATCAAACTACACAGCTTTCTGCAGAGTTAAATTATCAATCAATAGAAGTTGATGAAGTAGTAGTGGTGGCACCATCTCCAATGATCAGGAAAGATATTACAAGTTCTATCTCTGTTATAAGCAGGGATGAAATTGAAGCTTTACCGGTTTCAACCTTTACGCAGCTTCTTTCTCTTCAGGCAGGTGTTGTTACTACCGGAAGCAGTTTACACATTAGAGGTGGAAGATCAAACGAAATAGCCTTTTTGGTTGATGGTATGTATGTAATTGATCCGTTACTTGGCGGACTTGCAACGCAAATAAATAACGATGCCATTCAGGAAATGAGTTTATTGAGCGGTACTTTTAATGCAGAATATGGAAATTCGATGAGCGGCGTTGTTAATATTGTTACTAGGGATGGAAGTGACAAGTTTTCTGCCAAACTTGAAGCGAGAACCAGTGAATTTGGAGTTGAGAAGTACAGTCAGCTTTTAGAAAATCGAATTAATGGCAGTATAAGTGGTCCATTGTTAACTCAGGATTTTAAATATTTTGTTTCAGCGGAATTGGATAAACGTGGCAGTTATCTTCCATTTGGTTACAATGACGAAAAAACTTTATTCACAAAACTTACAACTACAATACTTCCTTATATAAAAATTTCACTTTCGAATAGGGGAAGTTTAGGAAAGAGACAAGGTTATAGTCATTCATACAGGTACGTTCCAGAACAATATCTCAAAAGAAGAACTGATAGTTGGCAGAGTTCAGTTACATTAACTCATACTGTTGCAAACAATTTTTTCTATGATATCCGAGGTTCATATTTTAATCAAGGCTACTATTCTGGTTTAGATAAAGATACATCGGAATATATTACCAGTAGCCAATTTGAATATTTTGAGGATATTGGAACCGGCTTTGAATTTTATAAGAAAGCAAATCCACTGCAGCTGACAGATAGCAGAACAGCAACTGCAGATTTCAGAGCAGATGCAGTCTGGCAATTAGGTGCTCTTAACGAAATTAAGTTTGGTGCAGCATATAAAAAACATTGGTTGAGATTATTCAGTATATATGATCCCAAACGTGATTATCCCTATATTGATAATTATTCTACTGAACCATTTGAACTTGCTGCTTATGCACAGGATAAGATTGAACTTCCATATCTGATAATTAATATTGGTTTACGTTATGATTATATGAACGCTAATGTTGAATTTCGGGAGAATGCTCTTGATCCCAATTCAATAATAAAAGTCAAACCACGCTCACAACTTTCACCGAGAATTGGTATTGCCCATCCAATTTCGGACAGAACAAAATTACATTTCTCTTATGGACATTTTTTCCAAAATCCTGAATTCCAGTATTTGTTTGAAAATAAGCAATATGATTTAAGGGTAAGAGAACCTTTGTTTGGACAGCCCAATCTTGATGCGCAAAGAACAATTTCATATGAAGTGGGAATCTCTCATCAGTTTACAGATCAGATTGCTTTAAATATAACAACGCACTATAGAGATATTACTGGGTTTGATTGGTACAAGATATTACTTTCCCTATGTTGACGGCAGGTTTACAGGATACACTCTTTATGTAAACGAAGACTATGCGAATAGTAAGGGTTTGGAAATTTCACTTGATATTCGACGAGACAGGCATTTCTCGGGTGGATTAACTTACACTTACTCTGTTGCAAAAGGAAGTGCTTCTGCTGAGACAGAACAATATCCCGGCACGCAGGAATCAACGCAACTTTATTATTTAGACTTTGACAGAACGCACGTTTTTAATGCAAGTGGTACTTATATGATTCTTGAAAGTGAGGGCCCAGAAATTTTTGGTTCTTACATATTTGAAAATATGGACATTAGTGTTATTGCCAGAGCAAGTTCAGGAACACCTTATACGCCGGGTGGAAGAGATGTTGGGTTTGTTGTAAGAAATTCTTTAAGACAACCGGGTAATTATAATATAGATCTTATGGTGGGAAAAGATTTTGAGTTAGGCTCAAATTTAAGATTGCGTCTGTTTGCCGAAATATTAAACATTACCGACCATAAAAATATTTTATATGTCTATCGTGATACGGGTGAACCTGATTTTACATTTGAAGGAAATTTATCACCGGAATATATGCAGGACCCTTCAAATTATGGTCCGCCAAGATCTATTCGTATTGGTTTTACAATGAGATTTAATTAATAATTTGTTAAAGGCAGAATATTATGAGAAGAGATTTTTTATTCATTTTTATTCTTCTGGTATATGTAAACACATTTTCACAGGTAGGTAGAGACGGAGAAGGTGATCCAGTCGATCTTGAGAAAATTTATTCCATCGTAGACAGAGCGGGTGGAACACATAATGCAAGTAATATTGGATTATTTTTTGAGAACCGCGGGAAACTCTATCCAAGAAGAATAACACAAGGGCCCTCCGGAGAATTCCCTATTAATAGTGGTAAGCATTATATCTACAGAATCAATCCATTTGTAGGAATTCCTGGAAATGTTATTCAAGGCAGATATACAGATAATGAAGAGTGGGAGGCGGTTGGCGGTTATCAAAATCCGGAACTTTCCCAAATTGCATTCAGCGATAAACCATTGACATGGCATCCTGTAAATGGATGGCCAGTCAAAGATGATGAAGGAAATCCAATCATTCTTTCAGATCAGGATAGTTATTGTGTCTACAACGATAGTAATAACACTGTAAAAGTACTTGGTATTCAGATTGATCAGGTTGGTTACACTTACGGTGTAAAATTCGCCAAAGACTTGATATTTTTCAAATATATTGTCTCTAATAAAAGTGATAATGATTATGACAGTCTATACTTCTCTCTTTATAATGATATTGATATTGGAAATATAAGCGGAGGAGATCCCGAGTATGATGATGATAAAATTGATTTCATAAAAGAGAAGAACTTTTTGTATTTCTATGACGCTGATGATTACTCGGCAGAATGGCCAGACGGAAAAGTAGGAATGATGGGAGTTGCTCTGATTAGAACACCCGAAGTAAATGGTGTTGAGTTGGGAATAACTGATATGCATTATAATCTCTATTATGATGATAGGGATATAGACACAGTACAATATGGTATTATGTCAAGCAGTCAGTCACTTTATAATTCCTCGCTTAGTCCGTTATATTTTCATCTGGGCACTAATACTGAATTAAATTATGATGATGTGAGCACAGTTCCTGAAACAGGATTAGATTTAGTAGCCAATATAAGTTCCGGTCCTTATACTTTAAGAAAAGGTGAAAAACTTGAATTCTATACTGCTATAATTGCAGGTGAGACAGAGGAGGAGCTTTTTTATAGTCTTGATCAAGCATATAAAATTCTTGGTTATAATTTTGAAATTGCTAAACCTCCTACAACACCAACTCTTTATTCATTTGCGGGCGACCAGGAAGTTGTACTTTACTGGAATGATAAAGCTGAATATTCATTTGATACGTTCTCCGGAGAGTTTGATTTTGAAGGGTACAGAATTTATAAAAGTATGGACAAAGGTATTACGTGGGAACTTTTAGATGATTTTGATAAAGTTAATGATTTGGGTTTAGACAGGGGATTACAATACAGTTATACTGATAATAAAGTGGTAAATGGAATAGAATATTGGTATTCAGTTACTGCATATGACAGAGGAGATGAATTTCTTGAAAGCCTTGAAAGCCCAAAAGGTTCAAATCCTGATGTATTGAATCTTGTTTCAGTAATTCCAGTTTCATCGGCACTTGGAAGAACACCTGTTTCCTCTAATATTGCCGAACATATTGGTACTGGTAAATCTAATTACTTGCTTGTTCCCGAACCTGTTGATGATGAATCATTATCCAATAGCGTCTACGATGTTTTCTTTAATTACACTACTCGAACGGATAAGGGAAAACTAAAAACTAAAGTCGAAGTCACAGTTATTGATTCATCTAAAACCCAGCCGCACAAGTATGGTTTAATTTTTACTGCTGACAGGATTTTTGATATTGTAAATCTGACAACAGGGGACTTAATAAAAGAAAGCAGTACATATTTACCTAGAGCATATCCGGGGATTCGTTATTCAACCAATGGAAGCGTAATTCCTGGTATTGAATTCAGAATTTATGATCCCAATCCATTAGCCCCATTAGACTCTTTGCCTTTAAAAGATGATAGACTATCAATTAATTTTTCTATAAATGCTGTTAAAGATGCGGCCGATACTGTTTTAAAAAATAGAATATTTGATATTAATAAACTTCAATCAACAGAGGACGGCATAGTTCTTCATATGCTTCCACCGGATATTATTGATAACGTATCAAGAGTAGGCGGAACCGATGATTTTGAAATTGATTTCTCTGTCGATAATGAAAGTGAGATTATTAATGCTCTCTATCTTGTTTCTGTTATAAGCAGAGGTTTCAATGAAGCCAATGAAGGAATTATTTCTTTACAGATTCAAAGTGATAGTTTAAATATTACCGTCGATTCTCTCGAAAATCTTGATTCATTTACATTTAATGGCATAAGGGGTGTCGTTGAATTTCCATCAAGCGATCCTCCCTTAACGGGCAATATATTCTCAATAACTACTGTGCTTCCTGTCGTGCCGAATATCCTTGACAAATACAGGTTTACAATAACCGAACCAGTTATTAGTAGAGAAACAATTCGAAATGAAATGAATAGAATAAGAGTTGTTCCTAACCCTTATGTCGTTTCTTCGTTATATGAACTCGAATTTGGTGAATTAAGACAGGAGCCATTGCGGCAAATTCAGTTTATTAATCTTCCGCCTGAATGCACTATATATATTTTTACAGTTGATGCTGATCTTGTCAAAACAATATATCACAATTCAACAACAGGTACAGTTAACTGGGACCTTCGTGCCGAGGGAAACAGAGAAATCGCACCTGGAGTTTACATTTATGTGGTCAAGACTCAGGATAGCGAATTCATAGAACGATTTGCGGTAATCAAATAGTAAAAGCTGGAGTTTAATATGAAAAAATATTTAATTATTTCATTAATTTTTATTGTGACTCAATTCTCATTTGCACAAAATCCTAACCTTGGGACAAGCGGAGCTCAGTTTCTGCAAATACCAGTTGGAGCAAGAGCAGAGGGGATGGCAGGTGCTATAATCGGTCTTTCAGATGATGCATCTTCTGTTTTTTGGAATCCTGCAGGCATTGTTAAAGTTAATAATTTCCAGGTGTTTTTCTCTAACATTGATTTGTTTAATTTATTTGACTTAAACGCTGCTTCAGTTGTATATAATGCCGGCGATGCGGGTTCATTTGCGGCAAGTATGATTATTTTCAATACAGGTAAAATGGAAATTACAACTGAAACTGAACCAAACGGTACCGGAAGATTTTTCGATGCTGGAGATTTAGCACTTGGTGTTTCATATGCGAGATATTTGACAGATAGATTCAATGTCGGTATTACGGTCAAATATGTTTACCAAAGAATATGGAATGAAACGTCTTCAGGTTTTGCATTTGATATTGGCACTCAATATCAGCTTGATTTTCAAAATCTTACTATTGCAATGTCAATGACAAACTTTGGAGGAGATTTGAAATATGACGGACCGGATCTTGATTTTACTTACAGAAAAGATGAAGATTTTCCGGTAAGCAGGTTAACTCCAAGTAGATTGACTACAGATGAATATCCTTTGCCTCTAAATTTTCAGGTAGGGATTGGTTTTGATGTTTTTGAACTTGATTTTGTTAAGATGAAAGGTGCTATTGATGTTACTCACCCGAATGATAATAAAGAGCGCGCACATTTCGGAACTGAGTTTTCATTTTTCGATCGTCTTTATCTCCGGGGTGGATACAAGCTTAATTATGACGATCAAACTTTTGCTTTTGGTGCCGGAGTGAATCTTTTATGGTCTGGTAATGCAATTTATTTTGATTATGCCTATTCTGTTTACGATATTTTACCTAGTGTACATAGAATTTCTTTAAAATTAAGCTTCTAATAAATTAGTGTAATGAAAATCAAATTTAGCTGGGCGTTAATTTTATTATTAACGTTAAATCATATTTCCATCTTTCCCTGTACAACCGCAGTCGTCTCAGGCAAAGCAACGGTTGATGGAAGACCATTATTATTAAAGAACCGTGATGCGGGCGAACTTCAAAACAGACTTGTTTATTTCTTTGATGGAAAATATAGGTTTATAGGGCTTGTAAACTCACCGGATAAGAATAATGAGGAAGTCTGGTGCGGATTTAATGAAGTAGGATTCGGTATCATGAATTCTGCTTCCTATAATCTTAAGATAAACGATACAACCAAACTTGCCGATCAGGAAGGTAAGATAATGAAAATTGCACTGGAGCGATGTGCAACCATAGAAGACTTTGAAAAATTATTACAGGAACTTTCCAAACCGCTTGGAGTCGAAGCGAACTTCGGAGTTATTGATGCGAACGGTGGGGCGGCTTACTTTGAAACAACTAATTTTAATTACGTAAAATATGATGTTAATGATTCTGACGTTGCTCCCAATGGATATCTTATAAGAACAAATTATTCTTTCTCCGGACAGGAAAATAAAGGTTATGGATATATAAGATATACAACTGCGGAAGGACTTTTTAAAAATCAGATTAAAGGCGGAAAAATTTCCTTTGAACTTTTAATAAATGATGTACCACGCTGTCTTATTCATTCATTTACAAACACAGATCTTACTTCAAATCTACCCGAAAACCTTGATGATACAAGTTATGTTTATTTCAGAGATTATATTCCTCGTTATTCAACTGCAGCGGCTATTGTAATTCAAGGAATCAATAGAAAATGAATCACCATCATTAACAACAATGTGGACAATACTTGGTTTCCCACTTACTTCAGTAATTATTCCCATTTGGCTTTTGGATAACGGTTCAATGCCTGCAATCCTTCAAGCTGATGAAACAGGGAATGCTCTGCTTTGTAATCTTGCACTCGATTTAAAGAACAAGGTTTTCCCATCACAATATGATGCGAAGGAGAATTACCTTAATCTTGCTGCTTTAATGAACAAGGAAAACACAGGTGTTCGTCAAAAACTTATTCAGGTTGAAGAAGAAATTCTTTCTAAGGCTAAAGAATATTTGTTCGATTGGAGAAAGTCCGGAATAAACAAAGCTGAAGTGAAAGATTTTTATAATTGGATTGACAAAAACTTAATTTGGGAAATTTCCCATCTTTTTGATAATTAATATTCAACAATATTTAAGGGGAAAATAATATGCTTTCAATACGTTTAGGTATTCTATCATTTCTATTGGGGATAAACTCATTGATTTATTCTCAATCATCAGAACTTGATGCAGTATTTCAGGAAATCAAGACTGACCACGAAGTTGTAGGAATGTCTGTTGCTATTATCAAAGGAAATGAAATATCTTTTTCACAAGGTTATGGTTTAAGGGATATTGACAGAAGCTTTCAATTGATGATAGCACTCTTTACCGCATTGCATCAATTTCAAAATTTGTTACTACTGCTGCTCTTATGAAATTGTATGATCAGGGATTATTTAAAATTGATGATGATGTAAGTGATTATCTTGGTTTTACTCTTCGCAATCCTTCTTATCCGGATGAAATAATATCATTCAGGAAAATAGTTTCACATACTTCAAGTTTAAGAGAAGGCAGCGGTTATTTTACGTTTCTTTCAGCAACCTACAATAATGATCCGCCGCCAATTCTGGAAAGTCTTTTAACACCAGGCGGAACCTATTTTACTTCAGATATGTTCAGTTCAAGCAAATCACCTTCATCAGACTACTTTTCATATGCCAATATAAATTTTGGTATTGCGGGAACTTTGATAGAGCGATTATCAAATAGAAGATTTGATATCTTTTGTCGCGAAGAAATTTTTGAACCGCTTGGCATGACATCAAGTTTTAATATTCAGGATTTACCAAACATTAACAATGTCGCAGTACTATATAGAAAAACAGGACAAAAGTGGGATCCCCAGGCAGATAATTATCTTGGTATAATGCCTGAACCAAGAGACTTATCAGCATATATTATCGGAACTAATGGAGTGATCTTTGGACCACAGGGTGGATTAAGAACCAGCGCTAACGATCTGGCAAAGTTTATGAATATGATGATGAACGGAGGAGATTTACAATTCTATTAGAATCTTAGAAGATACAACTGTTGCATTGATCCTTACACCAACGTGGATATATAACGGATCGAACGGAGGCGATTAGAATATTTAATACTTATGGACTCGGTTCACACAGAACAACCGATCTTCTTCCTGGAGAAACTCTTTACGGTCATCCAGGTGAGGCGTATGGACTGATAAGCGATCTATATTTCTCGAAGATAGAAGATTATGGAATCATATTTATTACTAATGGCGGTTTGTGGGGAAGCGGTGTTTACAGCGGCTGGTATGATATTGAAGAAAAAATTTATCAGGCTTCACTAGAGTATTTAGATAGTATAGCTGTTGGCATTGAGACAGAGACATTACGTGAAACGGGATATAAATTATATCAAAATTATCCTAATCCGTTTAATCCGAAAACAGTTATTAGTTATGAAATACAAAATCCCAATTCAGTACAATTAATAGTCTATGATAATCTAGGCAATGAAGTTGCAACACTTGTCAATGAATTAAAGCAACCGGGCAATTATGAAATTTTATTCGACGCAACTTCTTTGTCAAGTGGCGTATATTTCTATCGTTTATTAACTGAAAATTATTCTGAGACAAAATCAATGATGCTTTTAAAATGATAAAAAAAATCTTACTTGCTGTTCTATTTTTGTTCTCAAATTTATTCTCACAGAATATTAAAACTCCGTTGGAAAACTCAGAGTTTCTAAAACTTACATTCTACGATGAGTTGACAGAATTTATTTATCAGCTTAATGACCTATCTGATCTGTTAAATGTAGAAGTGATTGGTCAATCTGTTGAAGGTAGAAATTTATATGCATTGAAGTTTTCTGAATCAGAATTTGGAATTGATGAAACCAAATTAAGAGTGCTTTTTTTTGCACAGCAGCATGGGAATGAACAATCCGGAAAAGAAGGTGCATTACTGCTTGCGAGAGAGTTGCTCAGAGATGAAAACAAATATTTGTTTGACA
Organism: uncultured Ignavibacteriaceae bacterium; assembly: GCA_963714415.1. GTDB lineage: Bacteria > Bacteroidota > Ignavibacteria > Ignavibacteriales > Ignavibacteriaceae > JAGXRK01. The sequence goes on along the minus strand of CAVQOL010000006.1, from coordinate 152,949 downwards.
GAATTGATTTCGTGCTCATACCGCAAGTCAATCCTGACGGTTCAGAAGTTGATCGAAGGAGAAACGCTAACGGAGCTGATCTTAACCGAAACCATTTAATTCTTTCTGAACCTGAAACGATTGCACTTCATAAACTTTTTAATAAATACTCTTTTTGAATTTACACTTGATGTACACGAGTATAATCCTTATTCAAAAAGCTGGGAAGAGTTTGGCTTTTTCAAACGGGCTGATGAGCAGCTTGGATTAACTTCTAATCTTAACGTTTCTGAAAAGATTAGAAAATATTCCAAGGAAAAAGCACTTCCATTTGTTGAGGATTATTTAAACTCAAAAGGTTTCTCGTTTTGTGAATATGTCGTAGGCGGACCGCCAAATATTGAAAGGTTACGACACAGCACAGTTGATGTAAATGATGGAAGGCAAAGCCTGGGAATTCTTAACAGTCTTTCTTTCATATTAGAAGGCAAGAACGGAAGAGATTCGATTGATAATATTAAGCATCGTGTTCTTAGTCAATCAGCAGCAATGATGGGCCTTCTTAAGTTTGCCTATGAAAATACGAATGAAATAAGATCCCTTGTAAAAGATGAAAGAAAAAACACTGAATGGACCGGATATCCTATAGTCATAAAAATGGATCACTTTTCGGATGGTTCTGTATTTAGTTTACCGGTTACTAATGTTATAACTGACGCGGATACAGTTATTAATGTGACTAATTATCATCCGCTTGTTAAGAATCTGTTACAAGTTCCCAAGCCAGATGCTTATTTAATTCCTGCAGATGACACAATACTTGTTGATTTTCTTAATAAACACGACATTAGTTATCATCAAGAAATTCCCAAGGCAATTAGCGTTCAGGAGTATATTATAACAACTGTAGACTCAATCGAATTTGAAGGTGAGAAAATAATTGATGTTAAAGTTGATATGCTTAATAGAAGATTAGATGATTGCGGAAAGAAATATATTATTGTTCCGACAAATCAGCTAAAGGGAAATTTAATTACTATTGCCTTCGAACCTCAATCAATATTGGGACTAATCCAGTATAAGCAATATGAATACCTGAAAAATCAAGAAAAATTTCCTATACTTCGTTTAGTGAAATAAAATCAGTGTTAATCAGTCTGATCAGTGTCATCAGTGTGTCATTTTTCTGAAAGCGTAAAATGAAAATAGAAAAAATTGAACTTCGCCACATTAAAATGGAATTGGTTTCTCCATTTACAACATCAATGGGAACTGAATACGATGAAGAACATATAATCGTTCGGGTAGAAGGTGAAGGATTAACAGGCTGGGGAGAATGTGTTGCTGAAGGAACCCCCTTTTATTCATATGAAACAGTTACAACTGCCTGGCACATCCTGCAGGATTTTCTGATTCCTTCAATTCTCAGTAAGAACATTTCAAGCATTGATGAAGTGATTGCATCTTATGAAAAAGTTCGCGGACACAGAATGGCAAAAGCGGGACTCGAGGCTGCACTATGGGATTTGTTTGCAAAGTCTAAAAGCATTTCACTTTCAAAAATGTTAGGTGGAACACGAGAGAAAGTTAACGTAGGTGTAAGTATTGGTATTCAATCTTCACCCGCAGAACTTATTAAAAAAGTTGAAGGATATCTTGCTGAAGGTTATAAGAGAATTAAGATTAAAATCGCCCCAGGTAATGATATACAATTTATTGAAGCATTAAGAAAACATTTCCCAGAACTTCTTCTTCAGGTTGATGCTAACTCAGCTTATGAGTTAAAGCATATTGATTTGTTCAAAGAAATGGATGATTATAATTTGCTGTTAATTGAACAACCACTTGGATATGAAGATATTTATGATCATTCAAAACTGCAGCGGGAACTAAAAACTCCAATTTGTCTTGATGAAAGTATTCACTCACTTGATGATACACGGGCTGCAATTGAATTGGATAGCTGCAGAGTAATAAACATTAAACCCGGTCGTGTTGGTGGATTTACAGAATCAAAACTAATACACGATTATTGTGCATCTAAAAATATTCCTGTTTGGTGCGGTGGAATGCTTGAATCTGGAATTGGACGGGCAGGAAATGTTGCACTTGCATCACTGCCAAACTTTTCTTTGCCGGGAGATATCTCTGCAAGTAAACGTTATTACAAAGAAGATATCGTTGAACCGGAATTTCTTGTAAATAAAGATGGAACTATGGATGTTCCAACAAAACCAGGAATCGGTGTTGAAGTGAATATGAAGATATTGGAAAAGGTTACGGTTAAGAAAATCTAATTATTCAGGGTAATCACGAACCTCTTCGTGACTGAATGGGATTAGTTCTTAGAATTCCCATTCTCAAAGTCATCCGTTAGATTTGTTACGAAGAGTTCTACTTGCTGTTCATTACCAAGTAAATCCTGTAAAGTAATTTTACTTAATACTCCATCAAGCATTGTCTGTACTGTTTTCCAAAGAGAACGAATTGAGCAATCAATTGAGTGTGTGCAAATATTTTCAACTCCGGCATGTAAATCACAAAAAGAAGACTCATAAAGTTTTCCGCCAAGTGAGGTTAAAACATCACCAACAAGTATTTCATTAGCAGAACGTGCAAGCTTGTATCCGCCCGTTTGTCCGCGTGAGCTTTCTACAAATCCGGCAAGACGCAATAGACGTAATATCTTTCCAACATTCGCTTCGGAAAGTCCTTCTTGCTCACTGAGTTCGGGAATAGTCATTCCTTTATCAGAATCACTTTTCCCGATTCTCAATAATAATCTTAATCCGTATTCTTCTTGTGCACTGAATTTCATATTTTTTTATACTATTGCCACGAGCTTTAGCTCATGCTGAAATTACAGACTACTTGTTGGCTTTAGCCACATCTTTAAATTTTATTATTGACGAAACAAATTCTGGATTTGTTAATTATCCACGACCTGAAGGTCGTGGCAATAAATTAATTACTTAAACAACGGAATTTTAGATCCGCATTGTTTAGCATACATTACCTGTGAAAATTGATCAGGTGTAATTGATGGACCTTTTGCAGAACAATTTTTATTGAACACTTCTTTCAATGTATTTGCAATTTGTTCTGCTGTGTAACCTTCAATATTCAACCTTGGAATAAAGTGAACTAATTCACCATTTTTAAATAATGCAATACTCGGTGACGAAGGCGGATAACCTTTTATATATTGTCTAATGCGGTCAACCGCATCTCTTTCCTGTCCTGCAAAACCTGTATAGAGTTTATCGGGAATACTTTTATTTTGTAATGCTAATGATACTCCCGGTCTGGCACTTCCTGCAGCGCATCCGCAAACAGAATTTATAATAACTAAAACAGTCTTGTCATCATTATTATTTATTGCGTTATCAACATTTTCGGGAGTTAATAATTCTTCAAAGCCAACCGCGAGTAATTCGTCACGCATTGGCTGAACTGCATCTTGATCGTACATTGGTGAACGTGGGTTTATATCAAACATTTGTGCTCCATTTTAATTTATTGGCACGCAGATGACTCAGATTTTGCTGATCTGCGCAGATCAGTTGCATCAGTGTAATCAGTGTGCTATTCTGTTTATAAAAATCCCAATTCCAATTTTGCAACTTCAGACATCATATCTTTATCCCACGGCGGACTCCAAACCAATTCAACCTTTGCATCTTTCACTTCGGGGACTGATTTTACTTTCCCTTCAACTTCCGGAGGCAGCGAACCTGCAACCGGGCACATCGGTGAAGTCAGTGTCATTTTAATCTTAACATTTTCCTCATCATCAATTGCAATTTCATATATCAATCCCAATTCGAAAATATCAACAGGAATTTCCGGATCGTAACAAGTTTTAAGTGCCTGAATTATTTTTTCTTCAAGTTCTTGTTTACTTAATTGTGTCATATTCTAAGTGTCATGCTGAACTTGTTTCAGCATCTTTAAAATTTAACTAAGAGAGCCCGAAACAAGTTCGGGATGACGTTGATTATTCCGTCACAACTTTTTCATTTTTATTATGCAGTGCACTTATCATCGTATGCCATGCCAGTGATGCACACTTTACACGCACAGGAAAGTCTCTTACTCCTGCGAACACAGCAAGCTTGCCTAAATCATCAATGTCAGGATTGTCGCCAAGCTTATCGGTTACCAATTCATGAAACTTGTTAAAGATTTTTTCAGCTTCAGAAATGGTCTTACCTTTCAGCATCGAAGTCATTAAAGAAGCAGATGCTTTTGATATTGCACAGCCGGAACCCTGAAATGAAATATCTTCAATTATTCCTTCATCATTTAATGAAAGAAAAATACTAATATTATCGCCGCATAAAGGATTGTATCCTTCAGCGTGATTTGTCGGATGCTCGATCAAGCGGAAATTTCTTGGTGATTTATTATGATCTAAAATCACCTGCTGATAAAGTTCTCTTAGTTCCTGTTCCATTTTAATATACCTAAGGATATTATCCGAATACCTCTAAAATTTTCTTTAGACCGTTTACAAGAATATCAACTTCTTCAATTGTGTTGTACATTCCGAATGATGCTCTTGAAGTCGCGGGGACACCATATCGTTTCATCAATGGCTGTGTACAATGATGACCTGTTCGAATAGCAACTCCTTCAAAATCCAAAAATGTTCCAACATCATGAGGATGAACATTTTCAAAATGAAATGATAGTACTCCGATTTTTTCTTTTGCTGTTCCGATTATTCTTAATGCCTGATAAATCCTGTACAGCTTTGGTTGCATACTCGAGTAATAAATTTTCGTGATGCGAAATATTTTCAAGTCCAATATTTTCAATGTATTCAATAGCGGCACCTAAACCGATTGCACCTGCAATATCAGGAGTGCCTGCTTCAAACTTATGCGGAAGCTCATTGTAAGTCGTTTCTTCAAAAGTAACTTTGGAAATCATATCGCCGCCGCCCTGATAAGGAGGCATTGCTTCAAGATAATTCACTTTTCCGTAAAGAACACCTATTCCCGTTGGTCCGTATAATTTGTGTCCAGAAAATGCAAGAAAATCACAATCAAGTTTCTGCACATCAATCTTTAAATGGTTTATGGCTTGAGCTGCATCTAGTAAAACAGGAATGTTGTAACTATGCGCTAAGTCAATGATTTTCTTTACAGGGTTGACAGTCCCAAGCGAGTTTGAAGCATACACAACAGAAACAAACTTTGTCTTTTCATTTATCAACTTTTCAAATTCTTCAAAGATGAGGTCGCCTTCATCGTTAACAGGTATTACTCGAAGCTTTGCATTCTTTTCTGCACAAAGCATTTGCCATGGAACGATGTTAGAATGATGTTCCATAGTTGAGATGATTATTTCATCACCTTCTTTTACATTCGTCCGCCCGTAACTTGCAGCAACAAGATTTATTGATTCAGTTGTGCCACGTGTAAAAATTATTTCGTTCTTACCGAGTGCGTTAATAAAATTTTTAATAATAATTCTTGAACTCTCAAACGCTTCCGTTGCTTCCTGACTTAAAGCATGGACTCCGCGATGGATGTTTGCGTTATACTTTTCGTAATAACTGTTGGTTTTATCAATAACATATTGCGGCTTTTGTGTAGTTGCTGCGTTGTCAAGATATACAAGAGGTTTACCGTGCACCATAATTTTCAGAATTGGAAAATCGTTTCTGATTTTCTGAACGTCATAAAGTTTTGAATGACTTTCTACAAGAGTTGCATCTTTATTATGCATTTTAAACTTTCTATCCGTTAAATCTTTTACTGATAATTTTTTCTAGATAATCTCTTAAAGCAGAAACTTTTATTGATGTAATTACATCGCTTGCAAAAGCATGAATTAATATTGCTGTTGCAGATTCCTCACCAATTCCGCGGGACTTTAAATAAAATTTTGCTTCGTCATTTAACTTACCGATTGTGGCGCCGTGTGAGCACTTAACATCATCTGCAAAAATTTCAAGCTGGGGTTTTGTGTTCATCACTGCATCATCCGAAAGAAGAATTGTGTTGTTCTGCTGAAAAGCATTTGTTTTCTGTGCATCCTGTCTAACCATTACTTTTCCGTTAAACACACCTTTTGATTTATCCTGTAAGATTCCTTTGTAATGCTCGTGGCTGCTGCAATGAGGTTTAGCATGATCAATCATTGTGTGTGCATCAAAAAGCTGCTCGCAGTCAATCATAAACAAACCGTTAAGCATACACTCGCTGCCTTCATCATTAAAGCGTGCATTAAAATCATTACGTGAGATTTCAGCACCGTGTGAAATTAAATGCGATGAAAAATTACTGCTCCGTTCCTGGTCAACTTCCATTCTTGCTATGTGAAAAGCTTTTTTACTTTCTTCCTGCAGTTTTATATGATCAACATTAGAATTCTCATCAGCCACAATTTCTGTAACCGAATTTGTGAAGTAGACAGAATCTTCATCGGAAACAAAGTGTTCGATAATAGTGACCCGGGAATTTTTTCCTGCGACAAACAGATTTCGTGGCTGGGTTATAATCTTCTCGCTTACCGATTTTGTTAAAAATATAACGTGAATAGGATCTTCAACAACTTTTCCATCGGGAACATAAACGAATGCACCATCCCTTGTAAATGCTGTGCTCATTGTTGTGAAAAAGTAATTTTCATTTTCAGCATACTTACCAAGATGTTTTTTTGCAACTGGGTTATTACTTTTTATTGCATCTGCAAGACTTCCAATTTCAACACCTTTGGGAATGTCAATCAGTTTTGATACTTCTGGAGAATAAATTCCATTCACAAAAACTAAAAGGCTGTGTTCCATCTTATCAAAAAGAAACTTGCTTATAACTTCTGAAGACACATCTGCCTTAATGGGAATAGGGGAGAAGTTATGTCTTAGCAAAGGTGAAATATTAGTGTATTTCCACTCCTCATCTTTTTGCGTTGGAACATTGATATCACCAAATTTGCTTATGGCATCTTTTCTTACTTTATGAAAATCGGAAGATTTCTCTCCGTTCAATGATTTTTCAAAATCATTGAACTTACTGATGTACCATTCTTTAATATCTATTGTTTTATCCATATTTAATTTCTTTAAACCGATTTTTTGCTATTTGTCATTCCCTCGAAAGAGGGAATCAATTTTGTCTATATGTTTTAGATTCCCGCCTACGCGGGAATGACATTCCTTTTAAACTACTGCTTCTGCTTTATCACTTTTAACCCAGTCATAACCTTTTTCTTCAAGTTCAAGCGCCAGCTCTTTGCCGCCCGATTTTACAATCTTGCCTTTGTAAAGAACGTGAACAAAATCTGGAATGATATAATCCAGCAATCTCTGATAATGTGTAACTAAAATTGTAGCGTTATCTTTTGCCTTCAACTTATTTACTCCGTTGGCAACAATGCGCAATGCATCTATATCAAGTCCCGAATCAGTTTCATCCAATATTGCAAGCTTTGGATTTAATACCGCCATCTGAAAAATTTCATTTCTTTTTTTCTCGCCGCCAGAAAAGCCTTCATTTACACTTCTGCTCAAAAATGCCTTATCAAGTTCAACCAGTTTGCTTTTTTCCTTTAGTAAGGAAAGAAAATCCATAGAATCTAATTCTTCCTCGCCTCTATATTTTCTGATTTCGTTAACAGCAGTTTTTAAAAGATTTGTATTGCTAACACCGGGAATTTCAACCGGGTACTGAAATGCAAGAAAAACACCTTCTCTTGCACGGTCTTCAGGTGAGAGTTCCAATAAATTTTTTCCATTGTATAAAACTTCACCTTCTGTGACTTCGTACTCTTCTCTTCCTGCAAGTACTGAAGCGAGCGTAGATTTACCAGAACCATTAGGTCCCATAATTGCGTGAACCTCTCCGGCATTAACTTTTAAATTTATTCCTTTAAGAATTTCATTTCCTTCAACATTTGCGTGAAGATTTTTAATCTCTAATAACATTTTATTTCCTTTTTACTTTTCAATTTCTTTTTCGTTAGTCATTCTGAGCGAAGCGAAGAATCTAATATATAAAATAGATTCTTCATTCCGTTAAAACGGGATTCAGAATGACATAGTAAATTATCCCACACTTCCTTCAAGAGAAATACTAAGAAGCTTCTGTGCTTCTACAGCAAACTCCATTGGAAGTTCTTTAAATACTTCTTTACAGTACCCATTAACAATTAAGCTGACAGCATCCTCAGTAGCAATTCCTCTTTGGTTAAGATAGAAAATCTGGTCCTCACCAATTTTAGATGTTGTTGCTTCGTGTTCAACCTGTGCAGATGGATTATTAATTTCTAAATACGGAAAAGTATGTGCACCGCATTTATCTCCGAGTAAAAGAGAATCGCATTGTGAAAAGTTACGCGCGCCTTCAGCTTTCTTTCCAATCTTTACCAAACCGCGGTAGCTATTGTTACTCTTTCCTGCAGAAATCCCTTTTGAAATAATTGTACTTCTTGTATTCTTTCCGATATGAATCATCTTTGTTCCGGTATCTGCCTGCTGCATATTGTTAGTAACGGCAACGGAATAAAATTCTCCAATAGAATTATCTCCCTGAAGAATACAGCTTGGATATTTCCAGGTTATTGAAGAACCGGTTTCAACCTGCGTCCAGCTGATTTTAGAATTTACACCACGACATGCGCCGCGTTTTGTAACGAAGTTATAAATTCCGCCCTTACCATCTTTATCACCGGGATACCAATTCTGAACCGTTGAATATTTTATTTGTGAATTTTCTAAAGCAACTAATTCAACAACTGCTGCGTGGAGTTGGTTTTCATCTCTCATCGGTGCGGTACATCCTTCAAGATAGCTAACGTAAGCATTATCATCGGCAACAATAAGTGTTCTTTCAAACTGTCCTGTGTTAGCAGCGTTAATTCTAAAATAAGTTGAAAGCTCCATCGGGCAGCGAACGCCTTTAGGAATGTAAACGAATGAACCATCGCTGAAAACAGCAGAGTTTAATGTTGCATAATAGTTATCTGTATAAGGAACAACACTGCCTAAATATTTTTTTACAAGATCGGGATGTTCACGGATTGCTTCCGAGAATGAACAAAAAATAATTCCCATTTCATTTAGCTTGCCTTTAAAAGTTGTTGCAACAGAAACCGAATCGAATACAGCATCCACAGCAACGCCGGCTAAAAGTTTTTGTTCATCGAGAGAGATTCCAAGTTTTTTGTATGTATCAAGAAGTTCAGGATCAACTTCATCCAGGCTTTTATATTTTGGTGTTGATCTTGGAGCTGAGTAGTAAGATATACTCTGATAATCCACCGGCGGATATTTAACGTTTGGCCAATGCGGTTCTTCCATTGTTAACCAATGACGGTAAGCTTTCAATCTCCATTCTGTCATCCATTCAGGTTCATTCTTTTTGGCAGAAAGCTGGCGTATTATATCTTCACTCAATCCAACGGGAAGAGTATCGGCTTCAATATCAGTTACAAATCCAAATTTGTACTCTTTATTGGCTAATTCTTCAATTTTCTCATTTTCAGTTGTGCTCATCCATTCTCCGTTAAAACAAGTCGTTTTTAAGTTGCTGTGTAAACATATTCAATCTATACTAAATAGTCAAGATTGATTTAATAACAATTTGATGAATGAATCAGTTCAATTAGTACTAGGAATTATTGATAGTTGAATTGATCTAAAGCCTGGACAGATTTTATTGTGAATTGGATAGCAAGAACTAATTTATTGCTCAGTCACGATCTGAGCAAAGTAAGGAAAAAAGACCGCCATTAAGTCGGTCTTATAATGAAATATTAAGTGAAGGTTGTTTTGTCCTCTATATATCAGTTACTTTTTTATAATTTATTGTAAACCCTTTAAATGAAGGAAATTTTTCTAAATGCTCAAATCCACTACTTCTCACAATTTTATTTAGTTCATTCTCCGCAAGAACATCAGGATCACCTTGCATTTCTGTTATTGAAAGTATTCCTCCAATCCGCAGCACTTCATTTATAGAATTAATACATTCCTTTGGATCAGTGACTTCACCAAGGACAGTAACTAAAAACACCACATCAAAAACACATCTATTAAAGGGAAGAGTAATCGCATTTCCCTGGACAGTATTTGCATTCCTGATTTTTTCGTGTTCCAACTTTTGCAAACTTTTCTTGAGCATTTCAGTTTGTATGTCAAACAATACTAAATGTCCATCCGGGATCCTTTTAGCTACTTGACTACTGAAATATCCGGGACCAGATCCAATCTCAAGAACAATGGAGCCGGCAGAAAGATGAAGACGATCAGCAAGTTTGTTGGGTGATAAAATAAGTTTGCGGATAGGAGTATCAAGAAGAAAAGCAAGTTCGTGAGGATAAATTCCTCGTCCGGCGAGTCTTTTAAATATGTCTTTCCATCTTGCAAATTCTGATTGATATTTCATTATTAGAACTCGTTAAGAAATCTTCTATAATTCAAGTCTATCAAAACTTTCTTTGGTATCTCCGCTTTCACTTTTCCTGTGTGAGCAATGCCGGCAGGTTCAAACAATATAAGTTTAACATGCCCACGAGGAACAACACGATGCTCAACGCCTCTTTGAACTATGTAAAATTCTCCGCTTTGCAGTGTAATGTTTTTCTCCTTTTCAAAATTCAGTATTCCATCTACAACAAAGAACATTTCATCTTCTTTCGTGTATATCCAGAACTTTCTATCAAAACTTTCTTTGTAATGTCCGCTTTCACTTTCCCGGTGTGAGCAATGCCTGCAGGTTCAAACAATATAAGTTTAACATGACCACGAGGAACAACACGATGCTCAACGCCTCTTTGAACTATGTAAAATTCACCGCTTTGTAAAGTAATGTTTTTATCCTTTTCATAAATGTCGAGAATTCCATCTACAACAAAGAACATTTCATCTTCTATTTCATGAATATGCCAGGGAACTTTATCACCTTCTAAACGCACAACCAAAACATACTGCCCGTTTAATTCGCCGACTATTTTTGGTGAAAAGGTATCATTAAACTTCTCAAAGCATTTTTCGATATTTACTACTTGTGACATTTAAGTTCCTCCGAATGAATAACGACTTATTCAATAATTACAATTTTAAACTAATTGAAATAATGATAATGTTCAATTGACGGTTAGCCAAAAAAGACCGACATTAAGATGGTCTTATAAAAACTTTTTTAGTGCAAAAGTTTTCTCTAAAAGTAACGAATAATCAAAAATAGATTTTATTTAGTAAATTATAATCGATGAAATTAGATAATCTGCAATTGGATTTTGAATCAATAGTCAAACAGAATCAAGAGAAAGTACGCAACATTTGTTTCCGTTATGTTAACAATGTTGATGATGCAGACGATATAGCTCAGGAAGTGTTTATCCAGGTGTTTGAATCTTTATCACATTTTCGAGAGGAAGCACAAATATCTACTTGGGTTTACCGAATTACCGTAAATAAATCGCTCGATTTTATTAGAAGTAAAAATCGGAAAAAGCGATTTGCTCAATTGACATCTTTGTTCAAATCAGGTGAAGATGAAGAAATGATAGAAATTCCATCACATATAACACCTGAGAAAGAACTGGAAGATAGTGAGAGAAAAAAAATGCTTGATTTGGCTCTTAGTAAAATCCCTGAAAATCAAAAAACTGCAATAGTTTTGAGCAAATATGAAGGTTTTAGTAATACTGAGATTGCAAAAATAATGGATTTGTCATTATCTGCGGTTGAAGCTTTGATGCATCGAGCAAAAAAGAATTTACACAAGGAATTATATAATTATTTTGAAAAAAACAAATAAGTGCACAAGTTTTTTAATTAAATAGCGTCTTAAATATTATGGATAGCCAAATGAACAAAAAAGAAAAAATTGAAGAAGAAATAAGAAAAACTTTAGCAGTGTTTGAACAAAAACAGTCTTTACCGCCCAATCCTTATTTCTATACACGAGCTCAGCAAAGAATTAATGAACGGTCCGGAAGCAAATCCACAACTATGGGATTTCTAAAACCTGCGCTATTAACAATCTTGTTGCTAATTAATGTGAGTACTTTTATATGGTATTTTAATTATACCGAAAATTATTCTTCAACTGAAAATCAACAGGAATTAATAGAATATCTTTCTAATGATTTAAACCTGAACACAAATCAAAACAATTTACTTTTATCTGAGTAGGAATGACAATGGATATTTTTAAACAAAAACGTTATCTATTATTTGTGATTGTTCTCCTTGTTATTTTAAATCTTGCTACGATATTAATGCTCTGGCTGAATAGGCCTCCTCAGCCTATGTTGCAAAGAGAGCAGCGAAGACCCGAGCAAGAGAAAATGCATATTCAACAATTATTAAAAGATCAGCTTGGCTTTGATGAAACTCAAACTGAACAATATTTGAAGTTGCGTGAAGAACAACACGAACAGGCATTGCTTATACAAAATGAAATCCAGCGTATTAAAAAACAAATGTTCGATGAAGTGTTAAAGGATAATCCACAAACGACACTATCCGACTCTTTGTTAAAATTATCGCAAGAAAAAATGGCTGATCTTGAACAACTAACATTCCGCCATTTTTTAGATTTGAAAAAATTGTGCAAACCGGGGCAGCAGGATAAACTCAAATTTCTAATTGGCGAATCTTTTCGTCAGAATTCTCCGGCTGGAATGAATAATGATGGTCCTCCACCGCCAGGAGATGAACCACCACCACATAAAAATTGATCTCTCCTTGAACAACATTAGCCCTTTATTTGTATTGAATGAAGGGCTTTTGTTCATCATCCCAAAATCTTTTTTCGAAAAAAACATACAACTCCCCACAAGTTATTTCTAAAGCTGCCGTCTTAAATTATAGAACAAAGAAATAATTATTCAAATCATAGATAAAAAAGTAATGTGATGAAAAATCAAAAAAGAAAAAGAACAATAATAATAGTAGCGGTAATTATTTTAATTATCACAAGTGCTTTTTTTGTGCTTAGTGCAAACGGAAAAGTTGAATATGTTTTTGAAACCGTTAAGGTTGAAAAAGGATCAATCAGTAATACCGTTACTGCAACAGGAACATTAGAAGCAACAAACACTGTAATAGTTGGAACACAAGTATCGGGTGTGATAGAAAAATTATATGTTGATTTTAACTCAAAAGTAAAAAAAGGGCAATTAATAGCAGAGCTTGACAAGTCAACTTTGCAATCAAATTTAGAAAATGCCGAAGCTGATCTTTCGAACTCTGAAGCAGAACTTGAATATCAGAAATCAATCTTTGAAAGAAATAAGCAACTTTTTGAAAAAGAAATGATCTCCGAAAGTGATTACGATTTAAGCAAGTATAATTACAAAAAAAGTGAAGCATCACTTAAATCGGCAAAAGCAAATTTAAATAAAGCAAAACAAAATTTGAGTTATGCAAAAATTTATGCCCCTATCGATGGTATTGTTACGAATAGAGCCGTTGAAGAAGGGCAAACTGTTGCTGCAAGCATGAGCACCCCAGAACTCTTCACTATTGCAAACGATCTTACCGAAATGCAGGTTGAAGCAGATGTTGATGAAGCAGATATTGGTGTGGTGAAAGAGGGTCAACGTGTTGAATTTACTGTTGATGCATTTCCAGATGAGAAATTTTCTGGTAAAATCACTCAGGTTAGGCTGCAGCCTAAAGAGTCTTCTAATGTTATAACTTATACTGTAATCGTAACAGTTGCTAATCCAGATCTAAAATTAAAACCGGGAATGACAGCAAGTATTACTGACTATGTACAGGAAGTAAACGATGTTCTTGTTTTATCTGGAAAAGCAATTCGTTTTACACCTGATAGAGAAATAATGATGGATTATTTTGACACTCTCCCAGAAAGTGAAAGACCACAGCGTATAATTGGGCAAGGGCCTGAGAATAAAGATAGTACAGCTGGTTTAGGAAATAAAAAAGAATTGTCAGAAAACATGAAAAGAGTATGGATTAAAAATGGTGGGATTATTAAACCGGTTATGGTAGAAGTTGGATCGACAGACGGTACAAATTTAGAAATCCTATCCGGGCTAAATGAAGGTGATGAAATAGTTACTTCTATGGAAATTGGAAATAATTCCGCAGTTGAAAATGCGAATGATGAAGAAACACAAAAAAGTCCTTTTGTTCAAGAGCGACCAGGTAAATCTGACGGTGGTCCGGGAAGATAAAAATGAAATCAAACAGTATAATAGAACTAAAGCATATCTGCAAAAACTATTCAGTTGGCACTGAAACAGTAAAAGCTTTGCGAGATGTTAACCTTACAATTGAAGCTGGAGAATTCGTAGCAATTATGGGTGCAAGTGGTTCTGGTAAATCAACGTTGCTTAATATTTTAGGCTGTCTAGAGAAACCAACCAGTGGTGATTATTGGCTTGATGAAAAAAATGTTAATTCAATGAAAAGAAATCAACTTGCTAATATCCGTAACACAAAAATTGGGTTCGTTTTCCAGTCTTATAATCTTTTGCCGAAAACAACTGCACTAGAAAATGTAGAACTACCATTACTTTATAATTCTGGTGTAAGCAATAAACTTAGAAGAGAAAAAGCAGAAAATGCACTAGAAGCTGTTGGGTTAGCTGATAGAATGAAACATCTTTCCAATCAAATGTCTGGTGGACAACAGCAGCGTGTAGCAATAGCTCGTTCACTAGTAAATAATCCGGTGATAATTTTAGCCGATGAAGCAACGGGAAATTTGGATACCAAAACTTCTTATGGGATTATGAGTTTATTCCAGGAATTGAATGAAAATGGAATAACAATCGGATTTGTTACGCACGAACCTGATATAGCCGGGTTTACAAAGAGAAATATTGTTTTCCGTGATGGAAGGTTAATTAAAGATAATGTTGTTAAAAATATATCCAGTGCCCAATTAGCCCTTGAACAACTAAATGAGGAAGAAATTTTACAGGAGAAATTAGAATTGGCTTATGCCGGGTAAACTATAAATCATATTGGGGCTGACTAAAAAGTAAAATTTGCACGTCATTCCCGTGAAAACGGGAATCCAACCCCATTAAAATTGAATGGATTCCCGCCTTTGCGGGAATGACAATCATTAACTCTACTTTATAGACAGCCCCAGCGAAATATTTAAACAATAAAAAATCAAGTAATAAAATGAACACATTAAATTTAATCAAAGTAGCTTTATCAGCAATCAAGAGAAATAAAACCCGTTCGTTTTTAACAATGCTGGGTATAATAATCGGAGTTGCCTCTGTAATTGCCATGCTTGCAATTGGAGAAGGTTCAAATGCCAGCATCAAAGAGCAAATTGCTACAATGGGTACAAATCTTATTCACATCCAACCTGCCAGTAGAAACAGGGGTGGTGTTCAGCAAGGCAGAGAAATGTCGCAAACTCTTAGCGTAGCTGATGCTGATTATATAAGAGAAAACTGTGATAAAATTCAGGCAGTCTCTCCGGAAGTTGATGGTTCTGGTCAAGTGGTTTTTGGCTCAAACAATTGGCCAACCCAAATATTTAGTGGAAACGAAAATTACACTTATATAAAAAAGTATGAAGTTGCCAGCGGTCGCATATTCACTTCTGAGGAAATAAAAAGTGCTGCAAAAGTTTGCCTGCTTGGACAAACTGTGGTTGATAATCTATTTGAAGACGGCGTTGATCCGATCGGGCAGACTGTACGATTTAACAAAATACCATTTAAAGTAATTGGCGTGCTAGCAGAAAAAGGCGATAACACTTTTGGGCAGGACCAGGATGATATAATTCTGGCCCCATATACAACAGTTATGAAACGAATAACACGTCAAACTTATCTTCGCGCAATTGTTATGTCTGCTGTATCAGAGGATCAAATTGATGAGGCGAGCGCTCAAATTGAAGAAGCAATGAGGCTTTCACATAAGTTGAAAGACATCGATGAAAATGATTTTGAAATCAGAACACAGCAAGAGCTAATAAGTACATTCGGATCAATTTCAGAAATGATGCTTGTGCTGCTAGGATCCATCGCAGCAATATCCTTGATCGTTGGCGGTATAGGCATCATGAATATCATGTATGTTTCAGTTACAGAACGGACACGAGAGATAGGTCTACGATTAGCGATTGGTGGTAAAGGCAAGGATATTTTATTACAGTTTCTTCTCGAAGCCATTTTACTCAGTGTGCTGGGAGGAATTATTGGGGTAGCAGTGGGCGTATTTGCCTCAAACATGGTTGAAAGTATGATGTCCTGGCCTGTGCTAATCACCACGAATTCCATACTTCTTTCTTTCCTTTTCTGCACTTTTATCGGAGTGTTTTTTGGCTGGTATCCGGCTCGGAAAGCATCAGCATTGGATCCTATTGAGGCACTTCGACATGAATAATTCAGTTAGGTTGGCAGGTACAGAATTGAAGTGCTTTTTATCAGTTATTAAAACGACACACAAAATATTCTCTATATAAAAACCGAAGAGTAATTCTTAGGAATCAGCTCTATTACTGCAAAGTGAAAGAACATCTAGCCGCAAGCACCTTCTGCAATAATTGTTTACAGCGTCTTTATAACCCTATTACTAAATTTCTTCCATATTTGTCCTTATTCAAAAAATCTTAAACACCCTGCACAAGATATTTCCAAAGCTGTCGTCTTAAATAATAGAACATAAAAATAACTATTTAAACAAAAGGAAAATGAAATGAACAAACAAAGAAGATTTAATACAGGTATACTTCTAATTATCGCTACAATGCTTTTTATCTCCGGAAATCTTTTAGCGCAGCAACAGCAAGATAGAAATCCGCCGCCAAAACCTCCCAGCACAGAAGAAGTTAATAAGATGGTTGATGAATTATCAACAAATCTCTCTTTGAACAAATCACAGAAAAAAGAAGTATCTGATTTATTTACTGCACACTTTAATGAGGCTAGAGGATCAATGAACAATAATGAAAGAAATGTAAGCCGTGAAGAGATGGAAAAAAAGAGGAGAAGTTTTGAAGAACAGATAAAGAGCTTATTAAACGATGAGCAAAAGGTGGAGTTTGATAAATTTATGAAAAGCTGTGGTCCACAGCCAAATCAACAAAAACCAAAACGTTAAGAATATTAATTTTATAAATCCCAGGAAAATGAATAAATGAAATCTATAACAATAGTAATATTAACCTCAATATGGTTTGTGTTTATGGGATGTTCTGAGTCCTCAACCCAGGTGGAAAATAACGAAGGTAATCTACCAGACATCACAGGATATCCGGTCGTTAGCACAAATCAATCCGTATTCTATGATACATCAAATGTAATATCAGCACCATCATCCGGCAGTTCATTTTATGGCCAGGATGCTCAATACACAAGAAATGAAATACAATATCAAAACAATGGCGATGGAACTATCACGGATATGGTCACAGGATTAATGTGGCAAAAAAGTCCTGATAAAGATGGTGATGGGGACATTGATGCTGCGGATAAAAAAACTTATGCTCAGGCGGTTTCAGGAGCAAGTACCTGCACGACTGGAGGATATGGCGATTGGCGGCTGCCAACTATAAAAGAATTGTATTCACTTATTATCTTTTCAGGTGTCGACCCTAGCGGTTATACGGGGACTTCAACCTCAGGTCTCATTCCATTTATTAATACAGATTATTTCGATTTCGCTTACGGTGATACGCAAGCGGGAGAAAGAATTATTGATGCACAATATGCTTCATCCAATATGTATGTTGATGGACCATTATTATTCGGTGTTAATTTTGCCGATGGCCGTATCAAAGGCTATGGCTTGCAAATGCCTTTTGGAGGTAGTGAAAAAACATTCTCTGTATTGTATGTACGTGGAAACACGGGCTATGGAATAAATAATTTTGTTGATAATGGTGACAGCACTATCAACGATAATGCAACCGGATTAATGTGGATGAAGAATGATAGTAAAGCTGGTATGACCTGGGAAAATGCTCTAAGTTATTCTGAAAATTTACAGTACGCTGGCTATTCTGATTGGAGATTGCCAGATGCAAAGGAATTACAAAGTATTATTGATTACATACGCTCACCAGGAACTACAAATTCTGCTGCGATTGATCCACTTTTTAATGTTTCTCCAATTACAAATGAAGCAGGTCAATTAGATTATGCCTTTTATTGGTCAAGCACAACGCATTCAAACTGGTCAGCGGTTTCTGGTGGATTTGCAGCATATGTAAGTTTCGGAAGAGCAATGGGTTACATGGATGGCAGATGGCAGGACGTGCACGGAGCCGGCGCTCAACGCAGCGATCCTAAATTTGGAGATCCAAATGAATTCCCATTCGGAAATGGTCCACAGGGTGATGCTATTAGAATACTTAACTATGTACGCTGCGTAAGGGCAATCCAGTAAACTTTTTAATAATGTTCACATTAAATATTTTATAAATAAATGAAAGAAACATACAATGAGGAAACCATTTTTAATCATCTCGATAACACTGTTTATATTTTTAGCACATGGCATGAACTCCAAAGCATTCGGCCAAAATTTTTACGATATAAACAATATTAACACCATTGAAATAATATTCTCTCAATCTAATTGGGATGAAATACTGGATAGTTTCTATGCAGCCGGGGAAGAAGAGAGGCTGGTTGGTACAGCGATTATTAATGGTGAGCAGTTTGATAGTGTTGGTGTCAGGTATAAAGGAAACAGTTCTTACGATCCTAACAGGATAAAAAACCCGTTAAACATAAAACTGGATCATGTTATTGAAGATCAGGAACTAGACGGATATGGTACATTAAAGCTGGCTAATGTTTGGAAGGACCCCAGCTTTGTTAGAGAAACCCTGAGTTATGAAATTGCCGGAAAATATATGGCTGCAAGTAAAGCCAATTATATTAATGTGTCTATAAATGGCACCTTGATTGGTCTTTATACCAGTGTTCAATCTGTGGATAAATTCTTTATGGCAAATCATTTCTTTAGTAATGACTATGCAAGCTTCAAGGGCGAGTTAACTAGTGAAATGCCTACGTTGTTAACAGTATGGGGTTACTTTGGTCTGGATTCAACTAGCTATTACGACTATTATGAATTGCAATCCGATTATGGGTGGGCTGAGTTAATTGAGTTTTTGAATATTCTAAATAATAATACTTCATTAGTTGAAGAAGTGTTGGATGTTGACAGACATTTATGGATGCTTGCTTTTGATAATTTGATGGTTAATCTTGATGCTCCGATAAATTTTGGACATAACTTTTATCTATATAAAGACGGAACGGGAAGGTTCAATCCGATCGTTTGGGATTTAAATGAAAATTTTGGTGCGTTTAGTATGTTATTGTCAGGTGGTCCATTGAATGTTACCCAAATGCAGCAACTGAGTCCTCTGCTTCACATATCGCATCCGGCTTATCCCATCATCAATAAAATTCTTCCCGATCCAACTTACCAGAAAATTTATATAGCCCATATGAAAACAATTTTAAAGGAAAATTTTGCAAATGGATCATACAAAACAAGAGCGCTTGAAATTCAAAACATTATTGACTCTGATGTTCAGACTGATCCAAATAAATTCTATACATACAATGATTTCTTAACCAATATCTATAATTCTGTTGGTATCGGTCCGCAGGCGATTGTTGGAATATCCCAGTTGATGGATGCAAGAGTAAATTATTTAAATAATCTTCCTTTGTTTCAGTACCTAGCACCAGAAATTACTAATATTATAAATATACCCACAACTGTTTTAGCTAATAGTGACATATGGTTAAATGCAGAAGTAAGTAACGCAAATATTGTAAAGTTAGCTTACCGGTTTTTACAAGCTAATAAATTTGAAAAGGTCGATATGTATGATGACGGTAACCACAATGATGGTGCAGCAGGCGATGGTGTTTATGGTGCTCTTCTCTCAGTAGGATCAACCGATGTTCAATATTACATTTATGCAGAAAATAATAATGCCGTTAAATTTTCGCCGGAACGTGCCGAGTATGAATTTTATACCATTGAAATAACCGGTGATTTAGTAATTAATGAATTTATGGCGGATAATGATACGGTTGTTCCTGATCCAAGCGGAGAATATGATGACTGGATTGAGCTCTATAATAATTCAAATAATACTATTTCGCTAAACGGTTATTTTCTAAGTGATGAAAGTAGTGATCTTACTCAGTGGGCTTTCCCCGATACTTCGATAGGTCCTAACGAATATTTGATTGTCTGGGCAGATGATGAAGAAGGACAGCCAGGTTTACATGCTAATTTTAAACTTTCGGCATCCGGTGAAGAAATTGTATTAGTTGCACCAGATACTACTATTGTAGATGAAGTCACTTTTGGCGCACAAACAACTGATTTGAGCACTGGCAGGTATCCAAATGGAACCGGATCATTTGTATTGATGAATCCAACTTTTGCTGCAGAAAATACACCTGGCATTACTGGTGTTGATGATTCAAATTATGAGCAGCCGGATAATTTTATGCTGAATCAAAATTATCCCAATCCATTTAATCCATCTACAACCATATCCTTCTCAATTCCAGTGGAAGGAATGGTATCATTGAAGATATTTAATTTAATCGGGCAGGAAGTAGCTGTTTTGGTTAATGAAAATTTATCTGCTGGAAATTATTCTCATAAATGGAATGCTAAAGATCAAGCAAATGGAATTTACTTTTATAGATTAGTTACCGACTCATATTCTGAAACTAAAAAGATGGTACTTTTGAAATAGTATCGAATGATTCCCAGTGCAGATATAAAAACACAGTAAAAGATAGAAAAAAAAGAAAACATATATTTTTGCAGAAATCACTTTACTATTAATATCATTTACAAGAAGACGCGACTTTTGAGTCGCGTTTTTATTTATTTTTAGCAAGCTGATCTACCCAGGCGGATTTCTGCTGCATTAAACATAATCTATTTTCACAGCTACTGGAGGTCTTGGCAATTATTCAAAGACCGTGTAAGCTAAGTTAGACATAATTGTTTTTAAGCGATTATTGGCTTAATTTTGAATCGAATTTATCAAAGGTACTTGTGGCAGACACAGAACAAAATAAGCCAATACAGCCCGAAAAAAGCGAGTCAGGGCAATCACAAAACTCCGGCAAACCTGAAGGAGAAGCACAGAAATCTTCTAAGAAAAAAAACTTTTATCAAAGAAGAAGAAAGTATTTTAACAAAAACAAACAACCTGAGTCGCAGAAACCCAGAATACCATTCAAGAAAATCTCATTAGTAATTCCACTGTTAAATGAAGAAGATTCAATCAATCCGCTAACTAATGAAATAAGAAAAGCAATAAAACCACTTAATACAGCTTATGAAGTTATTTTTATCGATGACGGAAGTACGGATAGGTCACTTGAAGTAATTAAGGAAATATGCAGAACGGACAGAAGGTTTAAATATATTAGTTTCAGAAAAAATTATGGAAAGTCTGCCGGACTTCAGGTAGGTTTTCAGAATGTTACCGGTGATGTGGTTATAACAATGGATGCAGATCTTCAGGATGATCCTAATGAAATTCCTAACCTGCTTGCAAAACTTGCTGAAGGATTTGATCTCTGTTCCGGCTGGAAAAAAGTCCGGCATGATCCGTTTATAAAAAAATACTCGTCCCGGTTTTTTAATTTTGTTACTAAAGTAATGAGCGGTATAAAAATTCACGATTTTAATTGCGGACTTAAAGCATATCGCAAAGAAGTTGTGGAAAATCTAAAAGTATATGGTGAACTTCACAGGTATATTCCTGTTCTTGCAAAGTGGCAGGGCTTTACCATAACAGAAATTCCGGTTAAACATCATCCACGCAGGTATGGTCAAACCAAGTTTGGTATCTCCCGTTTCTTTAAAGGATTTATTGATTTAATTACAGTTGTATTTCTTACGCGTTACATTAAACGCCCAATGCATTTATTTGGATTATTAGGTGCAATATCATTTCTATTCGGTTTGATTGTAAATGGTTATCTGACTTATTTATGGTTTACAGGAATTCCGCTTAGTAACAGACCAATGTTATTTCTTGGTATGCTTTTAATTATTGTTGGTGTTCAGTTCTTTTCAGTAGGATTTTTAGGTGAAATACTTGTCCATAAAATCAGAGATGAAAAAGAATACGTAATTAAAGATAAAGGATGAAACATTGTTCGAAGGATCCAAGATTGTCCTCTCTTCAAACTGCAATTCTCTTTTAATACAATCTTCCTTACAATGCAGAAAGTTTTTATAGAATGAAGATTATAATTATTTCTGCAGCATTTCCATTACGCGGAGGCATAGCGCATTCTGCAGGATTGTTATACAAAGAATTAAAAAAAAATAATGATGTTCAGGTTATAACTTTTTTAAGACAATATCCCAAAATATTTTTTCCGGGAAAGTCTCAAACCGAAGAGGAAGATTCATCTAATAAAATTCCAACAGAAATTCTTCTTGACTCAGTCAATCCTTTTAACTGGATAAAAGTTGCGAAACATATTATTAGTCTGAATCCCGATCTTGTTATCTTCAAACATTGGATGCCTTTCTTTGCCCCTTGCTATGGCGTTATAGCGGGCAGATTGAAAAAAAAGAAAATTAAACTTCTTGCAGTTTGTCATAATATAATTCCACATGAAAAACGGCCCGGAGACATTATCCTTTCAAAGTTTTTTCTTAAGAAGATGGATTACTTTGTTCTTTTATCAGAACAGGTGAAAAAGGATTTGGAATCAATTATAAAAAATGTAAAAAGCAAAGTTCTTCCTCTTCCGATTTTTTCTATTTTCGGTGAAAGTGTAAATAAAGAAGAAGCGCGGGAAAAATTACAGATTAATAAGTCTAAAATTATTTTGTTCTTCGGTTTTATAAGGGATTATAAGGGATTAGACACTTTGATAGAAGCATTAGCAATTGTGAAGCAAAAATTAGATGTAACTCTGGTTGTTGCCGGTGAGTTTTATTCCGATGAACAGAAATATCTTTCATTAATCGAGAAGCTCAAACTGCAGAATTCTATAATTTTAAAGAAGGATTTTATTCCAACTTCGGATGTTAAGTATTATTTTTCGGCTGCAGATGTGGTAGTTCTTCCTTATAAAAGCGCAACACAAAGTGGAATTGTTCAGGTTGCCGTGAATTTTGAAAAACCGGTTATTGCAACAAATGTAGGCGGACTCGGAGAAGTAATTGAAAATGGCAAAGCCGGTTTTGTAGTTGAAAGAGAAAATCCGGATGCATTTGCAAATGCTGTAATCAGATTTTATGAAGAGAACAGGGAGGAAGAATTTTCTGAAAATATGAAATTATTAAAGGAAAAATATTCCTGGGAAAATTTTACAAAAGGCATCTTTGATTTAATAAATTCTTAAACTTTTAACTTGAACTATAATAATATGTATTACGATCCGGTAAAAAATATCTTTGCAAGAATTATAAAATTGCATCCGTTTTTCAGAATTCTATTTTATAAAATTCTTGATCTGATGTTCCTGCGTTCATGGTATGTAAGAAGAGAACTAAGACGAATCAGAGCATTGCTTGGCAAGAAGAAAATTGATATTTATGATGCGGGAACTGGCTATGGTCAGTACGCTTATTTTATGTCGAACGAACTAAATCCCTGTTCGATTCATGCAGTAGATGTTAAGAGAGATTGGATGAATGACTGCATCGTATTTTTCAGAAAAATCGGCAAAAAAGACGTTACCTTTGGATTTGAGGATCTCACTCAAATTGATCATAAAGAAAAATTCGATTTGATTTTAACTGTTGATGTAATGGAACATATTGAAGATGATGTTAAGGTTTTTGATAATTTTTATCGCGCACTGAAACCCGGTGGTTATTTAATTATTAATACACCTTCAGTTTACGGTGGCAGTGATGTTTACAATGAAGACGATCTAAGTTTTGTTGGTGAGCATGCACGCGATGGTTATTCAATTGAAGACTTTGAAGAAAAACTTCATCCCTTAGGTTTTACAACATTTCGTGCATTTTATACTTATGGTCCTTGGGGGGAAAAATCCTGGAGATATGGAATTAAATATCCAATCCAAATGGTTAATTACTCGAAGTTATTACTTTTAGTACTGCCATTTTACTACTTGTTTACTCTTCCGTTCACATTGTTTTTTATGAATCGTGATTTTAAATCAAAAATTGAAAAGGGGACAGGAATTACATTTGTTGCGCAGAGGTAGTTTTTTCGCAATGGTATAAAAAAGAAATTAAAAGTTTCTGATACAGATTCTCCCGGATCAGCTACTTTATTTAATTCTGATTTACTAACCGAGTAAACTTCATATCCAAAATCCATCAGCTTTTTTGTAATGTTCCTTTTATTCTCCGGCGAACCGAATTCAATAAGTATTACAGGTTTATGTTTTTGAATCATTTCGTACATAAGCGGAATAATATGATTTTCATAACCTTCAACATCGCACTTAATAAAATTTAATTTATCAAGATTGCCGAAAATATTTCCGGGATTCTTAACTTCAACAGTATATTTATCTGAATATTCGAACCCATCATCCTCAACTACTTTCGTGTATCCATGCCTGAATATCCCATCGACAATAGGCGTTCCCATAGTAAGCAGTTGTCCGTCATTTTCACCAAGAGCATAATTAAGTATAGTAACATTATTATTCTTCAGTTTAGAGAGATTTGATTTCAGTATTTCAACAAAAATTTGAACAGGCTCAACAGCATATACTTTCCCGGATGTACCGCTTAGTTTTGAGAGAGGGACAGTATAGTATCCCAGGTTTGCTCCTATATCAATGCAAACAGAACCTTCTCTAATAAATTTTTTAAGATGAAAAATATCGTGAAGCTCCTGGCCGAAGTATTTTAGTAAACCTAATTTATCAAGCTGAAAATAAGTTCGACTGATAATTCTTAAATAACGTTTTTTTCCGAACAGCTTAATTAAGAATCGATTTTATGAAAATTAGAGTTTTGAACATTTATGACCGCTTTATTTGATGCGAAAATTATTTTAATTGATGCATAAATCAAAATGAAATTTGCTCACCCGAAGATTGTAATTTATTGTTATTATAGTACTAAATTATTTCTTAATTTTGAGCAATTATAATCTACAACATTCAAACAGTCTTACAATGGCAAAATCAAAAAAAGGTACTCCTTCCAAAACAGCTAAAGGAAAATTTACTTTCTAAATTTTCATTAAACGATATTATTCCACAAAAGTATCAGCTTCCATTTGTACTTCTTTTATTGCTTATAGTTTTTATGATATTCCTGAATCCGCTTTACTTTGGCGGTAAAACATTTTTTTCAGGGGACATTGTTTCAACCGAAAGTATGAAAACATACGTGGAAAAGGATAGGGAAGGATATACACTTTGGAATTCTTACGTTTTTTGTGGAATGCCAGCCTATGCAATATCAACAGGATATAAATGGTTTAACCTTATTTGGGTAGCTCTGGATACCGTCAAACAAGTTTTTATGATTCCATTCTCAAACGATTATATTAAATGGTCGTTTTACCTTATTGCCATTGCATATACTATGTTCTTTTTCTTTTATAACCGCACGAAGGATAAACTCATTAGTCTGTTTGTCGGACTTGCAACGGGTTTAAGTACCGGGTTTGTTGTTTTTCTTTACATCGGGCACGTTACAAAACTAACATCACTTGCACTATATCCAATTATCTTTTTGATGTTGTATAATTTTCAAAAGAAGATCAGGCTAATGGATTTTTTTCTTTTGATAATTGTGCTGAATCTTTTTGTACTTGGATGGCACGTTCAGATAATCTTTTATACTTTATTTGCTATTGGAATATTTTTTGTTTTTTATTTCTTATACTCTTTATACAAAAAAGATGTACTGCTTAGAAATCAAACTATCAAATCTGCCGTTGTTTTCGTTTTCGCAATGATCTTTGCAATAGCAATCCAGGTTGATAATCTTACACAAGTTTATGAATATACTCCCGCTTCAACACGGGGGACAAAAAGTATTCTTGAAGAAGGAACACAGCTTGCGGCAAAAAGCGAATCTGATTTTTATCAATATGCAACTAACTGGTCTTTCTCTCCAGGTGAAGTTTTAACATTTATAATTCCTTCTTATTACGGATTTGGTAAGTCTATTTATCAGGGACCTCTTTCACAGAATCAACCGGTTGAAGTGAATACTTATTTTGGTCAAATGCCGTTTGTTGATGTTGCAATGTATATGGGGGTAATCATTTTCTTTCTGGCTTTATTCTCAATGTTTGTTAACTGGAAAGATCCGCTTGTTAAATTCTTAACAATATTATCTGTAATTGCGGTATTCATTTCATTCGGGCGGACTTTTCCTTTTCTATATGATTTGATGTTCCACTATTTTCCGTTTTTCGATAAGTTCCGTATTCCTTCAATGATTTTGATCCTTGTGCAGATAAGCTTTCCGGTTTTAGCTGGACTTGGAGTACTCCGGATAATTCAACTTAAAGAATAATCCGGATAAAAAAGTTGAATCGATAATTAAGTTTTCAACAATCGGATTTGGTGTTCTGTTTATTCTTTCTTTTCTGATTGAAGGTTCGTTAAAAGAATGGTTTATAGCGAGAGTAAATGAATCGGGTCAAAGAGGTACGCAGCTGCAGCCGATACACGGTTATATGGCAGATATGTTTATAACCGACTTCAGATTTGCATTTTTCCTTTCTGCTGCTGTTTTTGGATCAGCCTTTTTATTTGTAAAAAAAGTTATAAGTAAAGACATCCTGGTAACTGCAATAATTATTTTTGCAATGATTGACTTGTTCAGAATTAATCATCGCGGTGAAACATACATTGAAAAATCTCAGCTTGATCAAATGTTCGCAAAACCTGATTACATATCTGCAATTGAAAGTATTGAAAATAACTCTGTTTATCGTGTGCTTAATCTTAAGCAGGATGGTTCGCTGGGATCTGTAAAACAGAATTCGAATTTTCATGCTTATTTTCTGAAACAAGATTTGTATGGTTACTCGGGAATTAAACCACGTGCTTACCAGGATTATATGGATGTTTTAGGAAGTCCGGTAAATCCGACTTTCTGGAGAATGTTAAACGCAAAATATATCATACTTGAAAATGAAGTAAATATGCCTGATCTTGAATTGCGATATTCCGGAACTAAATCTTTTCTGTACGAAAACAAATCAGCATTGCCCAGAGTGTATTTTGTAAATCGTGTTGAGAAAAAATCTGCTCTTGAAATAATTAATGCAGTAAAGAACAATCAGTTTGATCCGTTAGATGTTGCATTTCTTACAGATGAAATAATTTCAGTTGATGTGCCTGATAGTACAGCTTTCGCTGACATTGTTAAATACGAGGATGAAAAAATTATTATAAAAGCAAAAGCGAGTGGAAATAATTTTTTATTTCTTGGTGATAATTATGTGCCTGTAGGATGGAAAGCAACTGTAGATGGTAATGAAACAAAAATATATAAAGTTAATCACGGCTTCAGAGGAATTATTGTTCCGGATGGAGAACATAATATTGAGTTTACTTATCTGCCGGATTCTTTTGTAATATCTAAGTACATTGCGCTTACATTAAGCTCATTAGCTTTTATTGGTCTTTTCGTCGGAATTGTAATTAACCGAAAAAAGAATAAAGCTTAATTTCTTTGTTTACTTTTTGTCCATTCTGCGTATTTAATTTCATCTTCGATGAGTTGAGCAATCAGCTCATCGAATGACATTGTATAATTCCAACTAAGTTCTTTTTTCGCTTTATCCGGATTGCCGTAAATTATTTCAAGTTCAACAGGTCGGTAAAGAGATTTATCAGACCGGACAAGTTTTTTCGGATCAAGATTAAGAGTAATAAAAACTTTTTCAATAAATTCCTGCAACGAATGTGCTTCACCTGAACAAATCACATAATCATCAGGTTTGTTTGTGTTCAACATTTTCCACATTACTTTAACATATTCTGGAACATAACCCCAATCTCTGTGAACAGATGTATTGCCAACTGTTAGATATTCCATTTCACCATTTTTAATTTTCAAAGCTGAAGAGATAATTTTTTTTGTAACAAAATTTTGTCTTCGCAGTACAGATTCGTGATTAAAAAGAATACCGCATGCAACAAACAATCCATATGCTTCTCTGTAATTTACCGATATCCAGTGTGCAGAGGCTTTGGAAATTCCGTAAGGACTTGCCGGATGGATAATAAAATTTTCATCAATTGGTAATTTATTTTTGTCCACATTGCCGTACATCTCACTGCTTGAGGATTGATATACTTTAATGTCTTTATTAACCATCCTTACTGCTTCAAGAATATTCGCAATAGAGATGATATTAAATTCCATGGTTCCAATTGGCTGCTCGAAGGATAAACCAACAGAGCTTTGTGCCGCGAGGTTATAAATTTCCTGCAGGTTTATATTTTTCAAGAAAACGAATGATGTTTGACAAGTCAAGCAGGTTTGCTTCCACTAATTCTATATCGTTAACAACATTCAAGAAACTAAGACCGTTTAAATTGCCAGCAAGCAAATTTCTTGCAATACCAATTACTTTGTAATTCTGTTCAAGTAAAAGTTTACTTAAATAAGCTCCATCCTGACCGGTTATTCCGGTAATAATAGCAGTTTTCATAAAGATTGCTCGTATAGTTTTTTTGTTTCAATTGCAGTTTTTTGCCAGGAAAAATTTTCTCTCCGGGCGTTCCCTTTTTCTATTAATTTTTTTCTAAGAACATTATCATAAATAATTTTTGACATTTGATTGCTTATATCTTTTGCATCATTCGGATCAAAATAAATTGCTGCATCACCTCCAACCTCAGGCAATGAACTGGAGTTACTTAATGCCATCGGGCAATCGCAGTTCATGGCTTCAAGAACCGGAATTCCGAATCCTTCATAAAGAGATGGAAATGTAAATAATATCGCGTTAGAATATAAAGTGGCAAGCGAAACATCATCAGCGTGTCTATGTAATATTTTGTCTGCCAAATCATTTTTTTTAAATAATTCCATTTCGGTTTTATTAAACTGTCCGCCGCCCCCGCATATTAAGAATAATGAATCATCATTCTTTACTAATTCCTTAAATGCTATGAAGACTCTGTTAAAATTTTTGTAATAATTTCTGCTTCCAATATAGAGAATATATCTCTCGGGCAATTTCAAATCATCGGATTTTAATGCCATCTCTCTGTTGATAGAAGCCGCAAGATGAATAACCTCAATTTTCTCCGGATCGACTTTAAGCAGATTAATAAGATCATTTTTCGTGCTCTGAGATATTGCAATAATCTTTTTTGCATTCTTGACTAATAATTTTTTATACTCTATTGTTTTATCCATTCTATGGGCAATGTGCGGGAATATTTCGTGTGTCAAGTCAAATACAGTAAGAATGAAGGGCTTGTTGCCAAGTTGTTTTAGAAAATATGAATTGTAATAAGTCGGATGAAATATATCAAAATCATTTTTTTTTATCGTTTTAATACTTTCGTGTCTATTTACATGCTCGAGGAGAATTTTTTTCCCTTTAAAGTTTTTTAGACCTAAAAAATTTTTTACCCTTGTTGATTCATCTGAGTTAATGTAGTGATTGTTTGAATATTTCAAAGAAAGCTCAGCGATCATTTCATCATCTTTTTTAAACTCTTTTATCAAGTGGTAGAAATAGCGTGATATACCGCCGTATTCCTGCATTGAAAAACACTGATGATCGTATAGCACTTTCATTAACTATATATCCGATTTAGAATATCACTGAATTGTTGTGTAATCATTTCCCTGTTAAATTTTTTAATTCCGTTGATATCAGAATTAAATTTATCAGCGGACTCAAAAAACATATTTACGTCTTCATCATATTTAAACAACATTCCGGCGTCAGCTTCTTTTAAAATATTTACAACTTCTTCATTATCCTGTCCGAATGCAATTATTGGTTTTCCGGTACGCAAGTATTCAAATAATTTACCGGGAACATGACGTTTTTCTGTTGCACAAACCAAAAGATAATCGGCATTGAGCAATTCCCGAAGCATTTCCTTATAAGGAAGAAAACCAATGTATTCGGTTATATCCTTAAGTCCGTTCTGTTCAATTGACTTACGAATAAGGGGAGCTATAGTTCCTAAAAATTTTATACGGAATTTTTCACCGCGATTAATCCTGCTGCTAACAGCTTTCCATAAATTTTCAGGATTCTGATAATCAAAAATATTTCCTGCGTGAACTAAAACTTTTTCTCCCATTTCAGTTCGCGTGGATTTCATATCAGCAAAATCATCTTCATTATATCCCCAGTATAAAACCGATGACTTGTCTTTAATGAAATGATGCTTTTTAATATAGTCTTCTTTCATAGATTCAGTTACAAATACTGTATGAGAAGACTGTTCAAGAACTGATCGTTCAAGCTTGTTATCAATCTTCAACGTAGGTTTGCTGCGTTTGAATCCTTTATAATATATTATGTCAACCCAGGGATCTATAAAAACCGGAATAAATGGGATGTTATATTTTCGACTTAACTTTTTACCAATTAAATGCGTTGAATGTGGCGGACCTATTGTAACAATTGCATCAATTTTATTATTGCCAATAATTTTCTTTCCTGTCTTTACTGCAGGTAGATACCATCCAATTCTTGAATCGGGAATGAACAGATTCATCCTGATCCAAATTGATATTCTGTGAGCTAGACTTTTATTTTCAAGCGAGATTGTTTCAGAAGCTATTAGTTTTTCTTCCGGGTTCTTACCGATAAATTTTTTATAAAGTTTAAAAGGCTCATGGGTCTTTGCTTTAAAAACTTTTAAATCCGGATTAATCTCTTCCAGCAGACTAAAATCCTTTTGCGTGAAAGTATCTTCGTCTGCTGTTAATACAATCGGCTTCCAGTTATTATGAGGCAAATACTTAATTATTTTCAAGGGCCAGTGAAGAGTTGCTTTTCCGGAAGGAGGCCAGAAATATGTAATAAATAATAATTGCTTCATTACTGTTTTATCCCCACAAATCTTACTACACTTGCCTCACCAGAATGTTTTTCACCTTCATTTAACTGAATAGTTGTATCTTCAAGAAGGATAGTCTTTAATGACTTAAAATCCTTTTCAATATCTTCTTGCGAATATAGCATATCTAAACTCTGTGGACCTCCCGAATCCTTGCCAAGCTGTTCTTTGTTAAATAATTCCAGGATAAGAACCCCGTTTGTTTTTAATGATCTCAATAATTTTATTGTGGATTTTTCTTCTTAAATCCGGAGGAAGATGAAAAAATATTAATGCTGCTGCATCGTAATGATTTTCAGGGAAGTTGTATTCGGAAATATTGCAGACTGAATAGTCAATTTTTACTTCCAATTCAGAAGCAAGTTTAAGTGCTTTTAATTTTCCAACTTCACTTTGATCCGTTGCATCCACCACCCATCCATTTTGAGCTGCAAATACAGCATTTCTTCCTTCTCCTTCGCCGGGTAAAAATAGTCTGCCTGGTCTAATCTTTAATAAGTTTTCTCTAAAAAATTCATTTGGAACTTTACCATAAATGAAGTCATCTGTTGAATATCTTTCATCCCAGAAATTATAGTTAAACTTATTCATTTGATTAAATTTATTGATTTTCCGGCTCAAATTTAGTCAATATTAAACGCAGATTGAAAAAATTTATTTGCTTTAATCTATCCAACATTAATAAACAGATTAACTTAATTACTCACCCTAAGCAAGAGATCATTCCGGCGAATGATATGAGTCCGGAATCTTTGAGTTTAGAGTATATGTTTATGATTCTGGACAAGTTCGTCAGAACTCCGTTCTGCCAAAACGAGCCAGAATGACTGGACTAGAGTGATCTTGTGTAAGATAAGTTAATTATTATATTTGAAATAAATAATATAAATTTTAAGAGCTATGGATATAAACATTAAAAGCATAAATAAATTCATTGTGGTTGGTGATAGAGTTTTAGTGAGACCGCAGGAGGAAACAGGTAGAACTAATAGCGGACTTTATCTTCCTACAGGTGTTGCTGAAAAAGAGAAAATTCAAAGCGGTTATGTAATTAAAGTTGGTCCCGGTTATGCCACAGCTACTGCTAATGAAGATGAAATGTGGAAACAATCAGAAGACCAGGTTAAATATATTCCTCTTCAGGCAAAGGAAGGGGATTTGGCAATCTTTTTAAGAAAAGAAGCCTTTCGAAATAGAATTTGAAAAAGAAAAATTTCTGATTGTTCCAAACTCTGCTATTCTTTTACTTATTCGCAATGATGATTTTGAGGTTTAAAATAACAAAGCCCTCCGATGAGGGCTCTGTAAAATGGGCCAGCAAAAAACTTTAATTTTATTCCCACCAACTAAGAATATTAAATCGTTTTGTGTAAGTATCTTCTGTACAAGATCTAACACCGGTTTACTATATTATGTCTCAAAATTTCCGGTTCCTACCTCAACATTAATTTGTTCTCCGGCAACAACTAAACCGCCCAAAATTGAACCTCTACCTGAAAGTTTCATGTTTATGCTGGTGTTTTTATAAGCTACAACCAAACCTTTGAATTCGAAATTTCCACTAATCCACAGATTTCCATTAACTACTAAAATTCCGCATCCTTCTGCTGTTGAAGAATTATTTAGATGAATATCACCATTAATAAAAGTAACTTTTGGTTTGTCAGTTGTACCCCACGGTTCTTTTGTACTAAGAACGCTATCCATTCTGTCTTGTGTATTAATCAAGATGTCCGGGTTATCAGCCAATAATTGTGCATATTCCACCCAGTCAATTGTATTATTAACAACTACAACACTTGGTTCACCGCCTGAACCGATGACATTATCAATATGATTTTTTTGAATCATATCAACAACGGCTGTTTGTTGTATAACACCATCTACGGCAATTCCAGGAAGTACTGGAGCAGCAGGTAGAAGATTACCACTAAGATCGTGGTCCATTTCCGTTTATTTCTATGCTTCCAATTATTGCATTCTTCTTAAGTGCGGCAACTGTGCCGGTAGATAAATACATTGCTCCAGGGGGATAATTGAGGGGGAGGAGTTCGGCTGATGCCTCAACCACTGTGGTGTGTGATACTCCCATAAATGAGGCGACAGTGGTTACCTGGATTAAATCATTATCACCCTCAATATAAACGTCATAAGTGCCGCCAAAAAGATTGTTTCCTAGAAAAGGACCTTCATCTATAAGAGAACGGTCGTGTTTTATTTTTTCCAGAAAAATCTCAACTCCGGAATTAGCCATTAACCGGGCTTGTGTTTTTTCGAACATATTCATGGTAGTCGATACACTTTCTTTAGAATTAGCATTTAGCTTTAGAATAAAGAAAGCTACAATAACCGACATACCGAGCACGATGATTAGTGAACTTTTTCCCATTATATATTCCTCGGATAAATTGTGAATTCCCAATAAGTTCTTGCATATTGCAAGCTGTCTGTAATCATATCGTTAAGTGGATCAGATGCTTCAACCCAAAGCTCTGTTTTTATGTATTTAATTTCATGATATCTGGTGTTATCTAAATAATTAATGACATTAACACCGGTGCTGTCTAAGTATGTAAATTTTATTTCTACAAGACCTAGTGAAGGACCCTCAATGGTTTCTGTATTATTAACTTTCCTAACTAAAACTATGTCATGGGGATTGACAGTTCCGGGCAGTTCTGTTTCAGAGACATAATATTCAACCTCGTCCATTACACCGTGTCCGCTTACTCCCGGAGGCTGCATATCGGCCCAAAATTTAATGCTTGTAGAATCAGCATGAGTAATAGCGGCATCATCATATTGATAACCAATTTTTCTGAGGTCATAATTTAAAATTTCGGCGAGGGTCTTAGCATTCTGCTGTAATTTAAGTTCTGTATCTGAGGAATAGCTTGCTGTTGAGGCAAATAAATTTAGTTTCAAGATGAGCAAAAGCAGCATTCCTGCAATAAAAACTGAACCGAAAATATCTAACATTACGCTCATAATTATATCACTTAGAATGTAAAGTAAAAACAAATGACAGATTTACAGGATGACTTAAATATTTACTATCCGCAGTAACCGTAACCCGCTTAAAGTAAGTTTGTGTTCCACTAATCACATCAGGATCGGCTGCGTTCACATAACTTACATAACAAATAACAGTATAGCCTTCTGCGTGCGGCAAAGAGACTTCTTTTGAGTAACCATTATAATCATCAATATCATCGAAATACTCAACTGATGTTTCCCCAGCATCAAAAACTCCGAAATTGCTTGCGGGAGTTAATTCACCTGTAGTTACAGCTCTCCATTCAACGGTTTCTTCATCAAAGGCTTTTTGTTTGATTTCTTCAATAAGGTCATCAGCAAGAGAAAAAGCTGTTAAATAGACTTTGTTCTCAACTTCCACGGTTAAGTTTTGAAGTACCGATGAATTAAATCTCACAGAAACGAGAGAAAAAATTGCCAGAGCACCAATTGCTAATAATGTTTGTATACTTCCCATAAATAGACACTGTATCGTTTTGTTGTGTGATAAATAGAGACAAGTTTTATACCAGCGACAGTTTTTTTAACTGCTTATCAAATAGCCGTTATTTAATAAAATATATTACTCAAAAGAGTAAGAAATTTTTATTGATTGATAGTATTAAGTAATTATTACCCGCAATAACTCCGAAGCACACGGGTTAAAGATTTCGGAGAACTCATATCTAAACATTTAGGATAATTAATTTGAAAAAAAATCTGATTTTTTTAAGTACAATTGAATAGATTTTAAAACAACAAAGCCCTCGTTTGAGGGCTTTGTAAGATAAAATTTTTATATAAGTTTATTCCCACCAACTAAGAACATTAAATCGGTTTGTTTTAAGTAGATTCTGTACAAGATCTAACGCCGGCTTACTATATAATAAATCAAAATTTCCAGCTTGTACATCAACATTAATTTGATTTCCGGCAACGACGAGTCCACCTAAAATTAGACCGTTACCCGAAAGGTTTAAACCTATCTGGGTATCCTTATAGGCTATAACTAAACCTTTGAATTCGATAGTTCCGCTAATTGAAAGATTTCCATTAACTATTAAAATGCCGCATCCTCTTGCAGTTGAAGAATTAGTTAAATGAATGTCGCCATTAATAAAAGTTACTTTTGGGTTATCAGTTGTACCCCAGGATCCATTGTTGCTAAGAGAACCATACATACTTTCCTGTGAATTGATCAATATATCAGCGTTATCAGCCAATAATTGTGCATATTCCGTCCAGTCAATCGCGTTATTAACCACTACAACACTAGGTACACCACCTGAACCGACCACATTATTAATATGATTTTTTTGAATCATACCAATAACGGCTGTCTGTTGTACAACACCATCTACGGCAATTCCGGGAAGAACTGGAGCAGCAGGTAGAAGATTACCACTTAGATCATGATCCTTTCCGTTTATTTCAATGCTTCCGTTTATTGCATTTTTCTTAAGTCCTGCAACAGTACCGGAAGACAAATACATTGCACCGGGAGGATAGTTTAGGGGAAGAAGTTCGGCAGAAGCCTCAACCACTGTGGTGTGTGATACTCCCATAAATGAGGCGACAGAAGTTACCTGAATTAAATCATTTGTATCCTCAATGTACACGTCATATGTGCCGCCAAAAAGATTGTTACCAAGAAAAGGACTGTCATCAACAAGTGATCGGTCATGTTTAAGTTTTTCCAGATAAATCTCAACTCCGGAATTAGCCATTAACCGGGCTTGTGTTTTTTGAAACATATTTGAAGTAACAGACATATTTTCTGTTGAATTAGCGTTTAGCTTGAGTATGAAGAAACCTATTATTACCGACATACCCAAAACGATGATTAGTGAACTTTTTCCCATGATGTTATCCTCAGATAAACTTTTTAAATTCTGAATAGATTTTTTGAGCCGCCAGTTATCAGTATATATTGCATCAGAATATTGAGTTCCAAAAAATCTTAATTTGTAATCATCTCAGTTGTTAATGATGATTGATTGTCATAATTAGACAATTTGTATACCAGAGGGATTAAAAATGACTGGAATAATTAGTCAAAATAGTTTCGAATTCTATCAAAAAAACAAATAAAAACTGATAGAAGTTTTAGAAGTTAAAAGTACATAGTTTTATTAGGTAACTATTGCATTCAACGAGTTGTTTTTACCATACAAGGCCCTCGTTTGAGGGCTTTGTAAGATGAAGTTTTTATAGAAATTTTATTCCCACCAACTTAGGATTTCGAATCTTCTTGTTTTAAGTAACTTGGCAATATTTTGAACTGCAGCATAGCTGTATAGAATTTCAAAGTTTGCTGTTCCGGCATTCAGATTCACGGTCTCGCCGCTTATAACCATTCCACCTATAACTTTGCCTCTTGCTTTTAAATCTATATTTATGGTTGCATCTTTATAAGCTATAATTAGACCGGTGAATTTCATGATTGAACTTATTTCAATACTTCCATCCACGACCAAAACACCACATCCCTTGACAGTATCACCTACTGATACACTTTTATCAATTTTTATTTTATCACCTTGTAAAAATGTTACTTGAGGATCATCCAATGTGCCCCAGGGTCCGCTTCCATTAATAGTTTCATTAGTCAACTTAACATCGGCATTATCAGCAAATAATTGAGCATATTCAGCCCAATTAATTTCATCAGCTACAATTTGAATACTCGGTTCACCGCCTAAACCAAGGATTGTAGCTCCAGTCATATTGTTATACATATCAAGTGCCTCGGCAAGTTGGTCTGGACCATCAACAGCAATTCCGGGAATCAATTCTGCTATTGGAATTACTAAATCTCCATTCATTGTGTGGTCTCTTCCATCAATAGTTATTCCTCCTTTGATCGTCGACTTTGCCATTGATATATTGGACAGCACACTGGTTGATAGATACATAGCTCCCGGAGGATGATAAACAGGAAGTTTATCTGTTTGTGCTTCAACAACAGTGGTATGTGTCGAACCCATGAATGAGGCTATCGCTGTTACCTGTACACATTCTTCAGGACCTTCAATGATTATATCATAAGTGCCGCCAAATAAGGTATTGCCGGGAAATTCACTTTCCATCATTGTCGGGTCTTCTTTTAGTTTTTCCAAAAAAACCTCAACACCGGAGTTAGCAATTAACCGGGCTTTTGTATGCTGGAACATATTTGAGGTAACCGATACATTTTCAGTTGAATTAGCATTCAACCTAAGTATGAAGAAGGCGACTATTATCGACATACCTAGTACCATTAGTAATGAACTCTTTCCCATTTTATTCTCCCTAATTAAGTAGTAAATTCCTTATAATTACCTGACTTTTTTTAAGCTGTCAGTAATCAACAACAACCGCTTCTGAAGCTCAATTTTATAATTTCCCATGTTGCTAAAAGTCATTGTATTCTTATCAAAAAAAATATTGCCATCAATTATGATTGCGTGTCATAAGCAACCAATTACCATACCATTAAAAGCACTCTGGTAAAAATTTTTTTTATTTTCTGAATTATACCATTATAGCCAGTGAGCTATGTTTTTTCGATTAGGAATTATTCAAAATGTAAATATTTGTTCCAGTCAAGTAATATTTACCCGCATATATTTCCTCAATCTAATTAACATTTTTAAGAATTATTAACCTGGGAATTTTCTAAAATTTCATTCTTAAGAATTGTAAGAAATGAGTTATAAAATTCAGTTTTGAAGGTGGTCGATTATCAATAAATGTTGGGAGTCAATCTTTAATAACAGAATAGGATATAACAACTTGAACTTTTAGTTTTAAGTATTAAATTTATTCAGGCGAGGGAAAAAGAGTTTTGTTTTAAATAAAAAGCCCTCGTTCGAGGGCTTTGAAAAGAAAAAATGGAATTTTATTCCCACCAACTTAGGATTTCAAATCTTCTTGTTTTAAGTAATTGTTTAATGTTTTCAACAGCCTCATAACTGTAGAGAATTTCAAAGTTTGCGGTACCAGCATTAAGATTAATCGATTCTCCACTGACGACCAGGGCTCCAATGATTCTACCTCTTGCAAAAAGATCTAAATTTATCTCAGTATCTTTATAAGCTATAATTAAACCCTTGAATTCCATAATTGAACTTATATGAAGATCTCCATCCACTATAAGAACTCCGCAACCGCGTACTGTATCTCCAGTGCTTACACTTCTGTCTATTTTTAAGTCGTCTCCTTGTAAAAAAGTTACTTGTGGTTCAGCCTCAGTACCCCAAGGACCACTTCCATTTAGCGTTTCGGAAGTCAATTTGATATCAGCATTATCAGCCATCATTTGTGCATAATCAGTCCAATCAACATTATCTGAAACTATTGAAATACTTGGATCACCGCCCAAACCAAGAATTGTTGCCATTGTCATATCGTTGTACAAATTCAAGACGGTTGCAAGTTGATCTTCTCCGTCAACTGCTATTCCGGGAATTGATTCTTCAACCGGTAGAATTAAGTCACCATCCATTGTGTGATTTCTGCCGTCGATAGTTAAATTTCCTTTGAGTGTAGATTTTTTTGTTTCGAGTTGTGTTACGATTTCAGTTGATAAGTATAACGCTCCGGGAGGGTGATTAACCGGAACTTTATCTAAAACAGCTTCAACAATAGTAGTATGTGTCGTACCCATAAATGAAGCTAAAGATGTGACCTGCACACAATCTTCAGGACCTTCAATGGTTACATCATAGGTGCCGCCAAATAGAGTATTACCGTTAAATTCACTTTCCATCATTGTAGGATCGTTTTTTAGTTTTTCCAGAAAAACTTCAACACCTGAATTAGCAATTAACCGGGCTTTTGTATGCTGGAACATATGTGAGGTAGTCGATACATTTTCACTTGAATTTGCATTCAACCTAAGTATGAAGAAGCCGATTAATACCGACATACCTAGTACTATTATTAATGAACTTTTTCCCATCATTCTCTCCTTTAACTAAATTTTAATTTTTTTATAAACTCATAATTTTCTTGTTGTCGGTAATCAGATATTCACTGTATCTGAAGTTTTAATTCACCAAACAAGACTTAATTTTAGAATCCCTCTGTTGTTAATATTCCTTGCATACTTCCCACAAGAAATATTTGTTTTTAATTACGGTTGTGTGCCATAAGCATCCAATTTTTATACCACGCGACGATTTCTGATTAGAAAAATTCACTGTATAAATTTTGCGAATTTTGATAAAAAAGGGCATTTTATTAGAGAGAGTTGGTCTAAAAAAATAACAATTAGTTCTGTTAAGTAATATTTACAAGAACATATTTCCTCCGTCCGAATTGAGATTTTGAAGACGTTTTTGCGGGGAAGTTTTTGAAGTAGGTTATCTTAAAATTATAGATGAAATGGCTTAATGAATTTGTTTTTTTTGAACCCAGTTTTTTATAAATCACAGAATTAAGTTATTATTTCAAGAGTAGCTTGATACTGAAATTTAACCTCAAGAAATACTAAAGTGAAGTAAGAAAACTCCTTACAATAAATTGGGAACCTAAAAGCTTCAATGTTAGTTTCCGTCGAAATATTGGTGCAAGGAAAAAGCAATACGTAGATTTTTATTCGTACCAGGAAACTATTTCATATCCTCCGGTTCCGGGGAAGAAAGGAGGAGATGCTACCATAAATCTATAATCATATCTGTATTGTTTTGCAAAGCCCGATTTGATTGTAGTACCACTAAAAGTTCCAACAGCATTTCTAGTGTTCTGTATGAGTCCACCCAATAAATTAATGTTTCCACTTACAACTCTGCTAGAATAATTTTCAGCTCCAAAACCACCATCTTCAACATAAATTGAAGCATTGATATTGATATCGTTTTTATTAGCCGCATTTTCAGTGATCCAAACATCGTTTTGTGCAACTATCCCAAGCATATCTGTAGAATTTGAATATACTCGCGGGTCTTTTGCATATACAATATCATCATCGAGCCATATCGTTCCTCTGCCACCGGATTTCCCGGAGCAGCCAATTGTATAAGCACCTTTAATTGTTCCCATTATCCTGGCAATACCATTATCGACAAAAATTACTCCATTTGGTGAAGCAGTAGGTAAATGTAGGGTATCATTATAAGTCCCTGCACTAGTATATTTATATAAAAGATAATCACCCTCAAATTTCATATAGACAGTACTTTTCCCGGATAAATTTCCATTAAAGTATAATCCATCCATTTGAGCCGGAGATTTTAAAGCAGCTACACCATCTTTAGGCATGGGAAGATCGACGCCTTGTTGATATCCTCCATGAAATTCTGGTTTATCCGTACTTTTATTTTTATAATATTGAATTCCTCCCTTTGAACTTGCTTTTCCAAAAAAAGTCGGATGGTTTGCTGCTCTCAATTTGTCCTGAGTATGAAATGGACCCCAGACAGTATCTTTATCAATCCACCAGATATTGCCGCCTTCATTAACTGAATAATATGCAAACTTTGAAAACTTACTTGGAGATAAAGTTACCTGAACAGTACTTGTATCTTTGTAAAATATGCCCTTGGAAGTAATTTGTCTTATATTTTTATAAGCATCCAAAACGGTGACAGTAACAAAGAGTTTACCATCCTGATAATCTGTATTGTTGTAACCAGCAGTCCATGTCGGATCTAAAAAAACTTCGTTAGCTGCTAAATTTGCACCGCTTACAGCAATGTTATGAGAAGTTGTCTTGCTAAAATAATCAACATAGTTATCCGTCATTCTTCCTGATACACCGCTAAACTTATTTGCTATAACCAGAAA
Source organism: uncultured Ignavibacteriaceae bacterium (assembly GCA_963714415.1). Lineage (GTDB taxonomy): Bacteria > Bacteroidota > Ignavibacteria > Ignavibacteriales > Ignavibacteriaceae > JAGXRK01. The sequence goes on along the minus strand of CAVQOL010000006.1, from coordinate 112,206 downwards.
TATCATACTGAAACCCACCATTAAAAGTAGTATTGCTTTGCCGCTCATTATTTAATCTCCTATCTGTTCCTTAAATTTCTTGCTACTAATCGTATTTGTCTCCAAAATGCAGAAGAATATTTCTCTTCGTATGCATAAACACTTTCTACACGGATATTTATTTCGTAAGAATTAATTAAAGATGGTTGTGTTATCGGCCAACTAAGAGTATCGCCTAAAGCATCAAAGTAAACCAAATGAAATTGCGTTACACCAAGGTTTACTCCCGAAGGCGCTTCAATATTTACAACTCTGTATAAAAATCTGTCTCTTGGATTAGGAGTACCGGATAATTCTGAAACCGGTCCCAGGTAATAGCTTACGGAATCAATATTTCCGTCATTGTCTATATCTGCATAAAACTTAATGCTTGAAGTATCTGCATATGCTATAGCTTTTGTTGGATCAGGGAAGTTTTCCCATATTTTACAATATCCCATTTTTCTGAAATCATATTCCATAATTTGCGCTATTGTTACTAAGTTTTGCTGGAGAGAAAGTTCGCCGCTGTAGTTATAATTTTTCTCTGCAGCCGAATCACTTAGTCTCAGAACAGTGGTGAGTAGTAAACCACCCATAATAACTGATGCAAGTATATCTAATATTGTACTCATGCCCATAATAAATACCTATCTGAAAAACCAATAACTATAAATTGTTGAAAGCTCTAAAGTGTCACGGGAAAAATCACTGTAGATTCTAACGGTTAATTTTTTGTGCCACGTCTTACTTGTAGTGGAGCCGTCAGGATTATTAGCGTTGATATAGTTTACCTGACACACTGAAGTAAATGGAATGGTAAAAATTGTGTCTTGTTGAATATGTCCGTGATAGTCATCGAAGTCATCAAAAACTCCGCCTACTTCCTGACCGAAAGATCCACTATTAGTAAGTGAACTTAAATCCACTATCGGATCCGATTTTGTGTTTTCATCAAACGCGAGTTTACTAGCCTCCTCGATAAGTGATGTCCCTATCGATGTAGCTAAAACTCCAACTTTTGAGTCAAGCACCACTTCATCTGTAATAAGAATGCTGTTGTTCATTCTTAAGATATTAAGTGATAAAATAAGCAGTGCACCAATTGCTAATAATGATTGTCCTAAGTTCATTTTTCCTTCGTGAATAATTAGACTATATTCGGCAAAATGTGTGCCGAGTCAACTATTTGAACCTATCTACAGTTTCTAATTCTTAAATAAGGCAGATGCTCTCTTTTCCACTTAACAAAGCAACTCATTATAGTAATAGTTACTAATATGAGATGGACGGATTAAAGAATTGCTTTCGTTAAACAAGTTTTGCTTGTAACAGTAGTCAAAATTCTTGTTGCTAAGGGTTAATTAAATTTACCATCTATTTTACATTTTAGAAGCAATTATAATGGCTATAAAAAAGACATTTACGAAACAAGTTATCGGCGGGCAATATTAGCAGACTATTAAGGTTTTAGGACAATTTTAAGCTGCAATAAATAGAAACTTTTTATATATCGACCCTGTTCAAAACAACATAAAATCTTTTAGATATTTTGAAATTGACACTGTCCAATAAAAAAGCCCTCAATCGAGGGCTTTGTAAGATAAAATTTTTATATTTTTCCCACCAACTAAGAATATTCCATCTTTCAGTTTGTAATAATTCATCAATAAAATTGAATGCGTCACTGCAATATAATATTGTAAACTTTCCACCCACAATATCAAGACTGATTTCTTCACCTGTTCCAATCATACCACCAATAATTCGCCCACCATTAAGGGTTAGAGCTAAATCAGTTTCCTTATATGCGATAACCAGACCAACGAAATCAAATCCATTTTCTATTTGTAAATCTCCATTTATAATTAAAATTCCACAACCTCTGATTACCTTATCCGGATCTTTAGTATAGCTATAATCTATCTTCATAAGTTCATCTTTTGTATTTATAAAAGTAACTTTTGGCTCCAGCAGAGTTCCCCACGGCGCCATCATCTCTTCTGGGACAGCCCCATCATCTTTAATAAAAGGAGTAACTGTAATATCTGGACTGTCTGCCAATTGTTGAGCATAATCGGTCCATTCAAAATCATTATCAGTTTCTTCAATACTTAATAAATCCAAATCATCACTATCATATCCATCAATTGTAGCAGTTGTATTGTCGTTAAAATATGAAATAACAGCATCTTTTAGCGCCTCATCCACACTTTCGTCAACTGCGATTCCGGGAACTGCGTAAATAGTGTCAGGATCTGTTATTAGGGTTCCGTCAGTCAAATGGTCTCTACCATCAAGACATAAGTCTCCCTTTAAAGCCGCAGACTTGTCCATAATATTATTAATCGTATTAGCTGATAAATACAAAGCACCCGGTGGTAACGGGACATCAAAAACGTCAGCCCATGCTTCAGCAACAGTGGTATGTGTTATTCCCATAAAATCAGATTTTGAAGTTACTCGCAATATTGAATCCGCAACAGCATCCCATTCAGCTTCTATGTAATAAGTGCCGTTAAAAAGATTGTTATCAGTAAAAGAACTAACTACATCCTTTGGTGGCAGATCCCATTTAAATTTCTCCAGGTAAATCTCCACACCGGAGTTAGCAATAAGACGGGAATGCATCTGCTCGAACATATTCATGGTTCCCGCTACGCTCTCGGTAGAATTAGCATTTAGCCTAAGTATGAAGAAAGCAATAATTATCGACATACCAAGTACGATGATTAATGAACTTTTTCCCATATTATATATTCCTCGGATAAATTGTAAACTCCCAATAAGTTCTTGCATATTGCAAGCTGTCTGTAATCATGTCGTTAAGTGGATCATCCCCTTCAACCCACAATTCTGTTTTTATGTATTTTATGTCTTTATACTGACTAGTTGATAAATAGGGTATCTCATTAACACCAGTGCTATCTAAGTAGGTGAATTGTAAATCTCTAAGTCCTAATGAAGGGCCTTCGATTATGCCTGATCCGTTAAGAACTCTAACTCAAAACCTTATCATGAGGATTTGTTGTTCCCTCTGCGTGTGTGGAATCAGCCAAATAATATTTAACTACATCCTGAACACCATGAGTATTACCCGAATTGTCGCCTGGTGGTTGCATATCAGTTATAAATTCAATTTCTGTTGAGTCAGCATGAGTTATTGCAACTCCATCATATTTGTAGCCAATTTTTCTGAGATCATAATTTAAAATCTCAGCAAGAGTTTTAGCATTCTGCTGTAATTTAAGTTCTGTATCGGAAGAATAGCTGGCAGTTGAAGCAAATAAATTTAGTTTCAGAATGAGCAAAAGCAGCATTCCTGCAATAAAAACAGAACCAAAAATGTCTAACATTACGCTCATAATTGCCTCACTTAGAATGTAAAGTAAAAATAAATGATAGGTTAACAGGATGACTTAAATACTTACTGTCTGCAGTTATAGTAACCTTTTTGAAGTATGTTTGAGTACCAGGGTCACCACCGAATTCGTCTGAATAAGATACTGCACAAGTGACAGTATAACCTTCTGCGTGCGGCAGATCAATATCTTTTGAATAAACGTGGTAATCATCAATGTCATCCCAGGTTGCCGGATCTGTAGTTTCACCTGCATCAAAAACTCCAAACTCACCTGCCGGTGTTAATTCAGGTTCAGTTATAGATCTCCACTCAACGGTTTCTTCGTCAAAAGCTTTTTGTTTTATTTCCTCTATAAGATCATCGGCCAGGGAAAATGCTGTTAAGTAAACTTTGTTTTCTACTTCAACGGTAAGATTTTGAAGTACTGATGAGTTAAACCTGATAGAAACAAGAGTAAAAAGTACTACTGCTCCTATTGCTAATAATGATTGTATACTACCCATAAGACTTAATTCGCTTAATTGTTAATTTGATGTACCATTCGACAAGATTTATACCATAAAATAATGTGGATTTTTTGAAAAAAAACAGATTTTTTTTAATGTCCTGCCTCAAAAGGAGTCTGTTCAAAATAAGATTTTTCTAAATGAGACAAATTCGAAATCTGTTTAAATCAAGTAAAATTTTTTAGAAAAAACGGAAACACTCTTCGGCAAGTAATTTCGCTAAGATTTTTTTATTTTTGCTGCAAGATAAAAGAACTATTTAATATTTTCAAAGAGGATTTTAAATGACTGCTAACATTGATATGATCAAACAGGTTTATGGTAATTATAGAGATAAAATTAATGATGTACGAAAAGTTGTAAACAGACCGTTAACTTATGCAGAAAAAGTGCTGTATGCTCATTTGTGGGAGAAGACAGGTAAAGAATTTCAAAAAGGAAAAGATTATGTTGATTTAGCTCCCGACCGCGTTGCAATGCAGGATGCAACTGCCCAAATGGCGCTTCTTCAGTTTATGTCCGCCGGAAGAAAAACTGTTGCAGTTCCTTCAACTGTTCATTGCGATCATTTAATTCAGGCACAGGTTGGTGCTGAAGATGATTTACTTCGAGCCAATGAAGAAAACAAAGAAGTGTATGATTTTCTTGAAAGTATTTCTCAAAAGTATGGTGTTGGATTCTGGAAGCCGGGAGCGGGAATTATTCATCAGGTTGTTTTAGAAAATTATGCATTCCCCGGCGGAATGATGATTGGAACTGATTCTCATACTCCGAATGCAGGCGGACTTGGAATGATTGCAATAGGTGTTGGCGGAGCCGATGCTGTGGATGTTATGGCAGGTATGCCATGGGAATTAAAATGGCCTAAAATAATTGGTGTTAAACTAACAGGAAAAATGAACGGTTGGACATCTGCTAAAGATGTCATTCTTAAACTAGCGGGTATTCTTACAGTAAAAGGCGGCACTGGTGCAATTGTAGAATATTTTGGTGATGGAACAAATTCAATTTCATGTACAGGAAAGGGAACAATTTGTAATATGGGAGCGGAAATTGGAGCAACAACTTCAGTGTTCCCATTTGATGAGAAAATGTCTTCATATCTTAGAATTACAAAACGAGTTGATGTTGCAGCTCTTGCAGAAGGTTTAGCAGATGAATTATGTGCTGATAAAGAAGTACTCGAAAATCCTAAAAAATATTATGATCAGGTTGTTGAAATTAATTTAAGCGAACTTGAACCTCACATCAACGGACCATTTACACCCGATAAAGCCTGGCCGATTTCAAAAATGAAGGAAGCTGTTAAGAGTGAAAATTATCCGGATAAAATAACTGTAGGACTTATCGGAAGCTGTACAAACTCAAGCTATGAAGATATAGATCGCTCCGCAAACATTGCAAAACAAGCTATTGCAAAAGGATTAAAAGCAAAATCTCAATACACAATTACTCCCGGCTCAGAACAAGTGAGAGCAACAATTGAGCGCGATGGACAGTTGAAAACTTTAACAGATATTGGTGGAGTTATTCTCGCAAATGCCTGCGGTCCTTGTATCGGAATGTGGAAGAGAATGGATATTAAAACCGGAGAAAGAAATACAATTGTAACATCGTTTAACCGGAATTTTGCTAAACGTAATGATGGAAATCCCGAAACGCTTGCATTTGTTGCTTCTCCTGAAATAACTACTGCTCTTGCAATTGCAGGAAGTCTATCGTTCAATCCGATTACAGACGAACTTGTAAATGAAAAAGGTGAAAAAGTAAAACTCGATCCGCCATTTGGCGAAGAACTGCCTCTAAAAGGATTTGATGAAGGCAGAAGCGGCTTTATTGCTCCGGCCGAAGATGGTTCGAAGGTAGAAGTAAAAGTTGATTCCAATAGTGAAAGACTTCAACTTCTAACACCATTTACTCCCTGGGATGGAAAAGATTTGACAGATCTTTCCGTTTTATTAAAAGCAAAAGGGAAGTGTACAACCGATCATATTTCAATGGCTGGGCCCTGGCTGAAATTCCGCGGGCACCTGGATAATATTTCAAACAATATGTTCATTGGTGCTATTAACGCTTTTACAGACGAAGCGGGAAAAGTAAAAAATATTTTTACAAGTGAAACTAAATCTATTCCTGAAGTTGCTCGAGATTATAAAGCCAAAAGTATTAACTGGGTAGTTATTGGTGATGAAAATTATGGCGAAGGATCATCTCGTGAGCATGCCGCAATGGAACCGAGATTTCTTGGCGGAAGAGCAATAATTGTAAAAAGCTTTGCGCGTATTCATGAAACTAATTTAAAGAAGCAGGGAATGCTGCCTCTTACTTTTGCTGATCCGAAAGATTATGATAAGATAAAAGAAGATGATAAAGTTGACCTGCTTATTTCATCTCTTGCTCCCGAAAAACAAGTAAAGATGATTGTTAAACATAAAGACGGAAGTAAAGATGAAGTGATGTTAAATCAGACATTTAACGCTGCACAAATTGAATGGTTCAAAGCAGGAAGCGCATTGAACTTGATTGCGCGGAGACAGAAGTAAGTTTATGACCTTAAGAGCTCAGTATTATTTCTGAGCTCTTACCTCACATCAAAAAGATGACAGCCCAACATTATTTATAAATAAGCTCCGTAAATTTTCTCCAGCAATAAGGAAAGTTGTTTCCTCTCCTCCTTATTCAGATTGTCTGAAACTAAACAATGAAGCTGATCAATTTCCGGTTTTACTTTTTCGAGAAGCATCAATCCTTTTTCTGTAATTTTTGCTAAAGATAATCTCCTGTCTTCCAGACTGTAAAATCTTTCAACATAACCTTGATTAATTAACCTGTCGATAAGTCTTGTTACATCGGGTGCCTGATCCATCATTCTTGTAATGATGTCACTGCGCGGGTAGCCATTGGGATGATTCCCCTTAAGTATTCTTAGTACATTATACTGAGGACTTGTAAGATCATATTTACTTAAAACTTCATCATTCTTCATTTTTAGGAAGTTAGCGGTAACGAAGATGTTAAGGAATGCTTCCTGTTCTAAGTTCTCAAATTTGTTTTGTTTAAGTCGTTGTTTTAGTATTTCACCCATTGCAGTCTCAAAATTATTTAATGTGTTATAACACAAAAATAAGTTTTCACTACCAAAATTCAAAGGTAGTATCGGTAACCCACTTCGTACTCCAATATTCTGTTATCCCTCTGTAAATATTTATTGCTTAAAACAGCAACAATTAAAGTATGCACAATTATTTTGCATAGTATTCTCTAATCATTATCATTATTTTTCAATTGAAAAAAAGAATACTGACTGGAAATTATGGTTTTTCTTAATCCTGCTGTTTTGTTTGGACTTCTTGCAGCATCAATTCCTATTCTAATTCATCTTCTTAATCTCAGAAAACTAAAAAAGATTGAGTTCAGCACGCTGACTTTTCTGAAAGAACTGCAAAAAAACAAAATTAGAAAAGTAAAACTAAAGCAATTGCTTTTGCTTGTCTTGAGGGTTCTAATAATTTTATTTCTTGTTTTTGCATTTGCCCGCCCAACACTTGAAGGTGTATCCATAGGCGGAACAACATCTGCGGCTAAAACAACCGCAATTTTTATTCTCGATGATACTTTCAGTATGTCTGTTGTTGATCAGAATGGCTCTAATTTAAACCAGGCAAAGCAGACGATAAAAAAGCTTTTAAAAAATTTACAGGAAGGTGATGAGGTTGGATTAATACTGGTGTCAGATAATTCCGCCGATAGGATAAACCTAACATCAAATTTCTCGGAGTTTGAAAGATTATTAGAAACTTTAAACATTTCTTCTGCAAGCGGAATGATACACAACTCATTTGTAAAAGCTGCCGAGATAATTTCAGAATCAAAAAATTTTAATAAAGAAATTTATCTTTTATCAGATTTCCAGACAGGAAGATTAGCGGATGACGAATTGATCTCAGACTTAAATCAGTTGCTTGATAATAACGCAAGAATATATGCAATAAATTATTCCGGGAAAGACGTTTTCAATCTTTCTTTAGATAAGTTTGATATTAACACCGCGATATTTGAAAAAGAAAAACCTCTTAGTTTTGCTGTTACGGTTACAAATCATTCAAAGCAGATGGTTAATAATACAGTGTTATCAATTTATCTTAATGGTGAAAGAGCTGCACAGCAAAGTGTTTCTTTGAATCCGGGGGAGACTAAGTATATTGAGATAGATGCCGTCGCTAAGAAAACAGGATACATTGATGTGGTTGTAGAACTTGAAGACGATGATATTGAGTATGACAATAAGCGATATCTTAGCCTTTTCATCCCTGAAAAAATTCCTGTTCTTTTATCTTCGGATACTCAGGTAGATATGAATTTTATTCGGCTTGCTTTATCAACAGGAAACACTTCTGATAATTATAAATTGGAATTCAAACTATCAAATCAACTTCTATCAACAAGATTAGATGATTATGATGTGCTGTTTATTGTCGGAGAAGAAATTACTTCGGGCTTTGAAAGAATTAAAAGTTTTGTTGAACAAGGCGGGGGTTTAATAATTTTCCCTTCTTCAAAAGTTAATGTTGATAAGTTTAATAATCTGATAACTAAGATTGGATTACCGCAATCAGAAAACATAATTGGTCAACCAGGTAAAACTGATAATCCAACCTTATTTGAGGAAACTGATTTAAATCATCCATTATTCCTTAACATTTTTCAAACTGAGGAAAAGAAAAAAATAGAGTCTCCTGATATTTACTCCTACTACAGAATTTTTCCCAAAGCTACTGGAAGAAATATTATTTCTTTGCCCGATGGTTCAGCTTTCTTAAGTGAATATCGTTTGGGTAAAGGGAAAATTTTATTATTTAATTCATCGCCGGCATTATCCTGGAATTCATTTCCCTTAAAAGGATTGTTCCCGGCATTGATGAACAAATCAGTTCTTTATCTTGCTACAAAAGAACAGGATGGCAGAGAATATTTTGCCGGAGATGCGGTTAATATTAATATCAGAAATGCGAGACTACCACAATTAAAAATTGTTCATCCGGATGGAAGTGAAGATTTTATAAATCTTACGGGTGAAGAGCGAAGTGATTTTATAATCTATAATATTACAAAGCTTGCAGGCAATTATGAAGTTTTTTCGGACGATCAGATGCTTGAAGATATTTCCGTTAACACTGATCCAGCCGAATCAGTTACAGAATATCTTTCTGAAAGTGATATAAAATCTTACATAGAAAAAATCAATTTTAACGGAACATTCTTAATGATTGATAAAAATGATGATCCCGTTAACGTAATTTTACAAGCCAGGTTTGGTTCGGAGTTGTGGAGATATTTTTTACTCATTGCAATAATTTTAGCTCTGATTGAAATGACAATTGCAAGAAATGCGAAAAAGGACATTGGAAGGATTCAAAATTGACTTAGTCGTTTCTCGTGAAATCTGAGTGTCCATAGTGGTGCAACAGAAATTGATTTACCACGGACACTTCGTGGGAACTAACGGCGCAGTTAGAAAAAGAGTATGATAGAAATAACTAAAAAAATAATTGAACGAGCGATGCTTGTTGCGCTTGATACAAAGGAGTACAGAAAAGAAGTTGTCGAAGAACATCTTGCAGAGCTTGAGGAACTTGCAGATACTGCTGGAGCAGAAACAGTATTTAAAATCATTCAGAGCAAATCCAGAAAGGATTCTGCTTATTACATTGGAAAAGGCAAAGCAGAAGAACTTGCTCAGCTTGTTGAATTGAATGATATCAACATAATTATATTTGATGATGATTTGACTCCTGTGCAAGTAAGAAATCTTTCTGACCTATTCAAAAGAAAAATAATTGACCGAAGTGGATTGATACTTGATATTTTTGCATCACGCGCAAAAAGCAAAGAAGCAAAAACGCAGGTTGAACTTGCACAACTGCAATATCTATTGCCTCGATTAACAAGAGCCTGGACTCACTTATCAAAACAGTATGGCGGAATCGGAACTAAAGGTCCGGGTGAAACGCAGATTGAAACTGACAGAAGAATTATTCGTACTCGCATCGCTCATCTGAAAGAAAAACTTACACAGATTGAATCACATAGATCAACACAAAGTGCCGGAAGAAAAAACTCAACACGCATAGCGATAGCGGGATACACAAATGCCGGTAAATCCACTTTGTTTAATTTATTAACCAGTGCCGATGTATTTGCTGAAGATAAATTATTTGCCACATTGGATTCAACAACACGAACTCTTGATGTTCACGATACTGAGAAAATACTGATAAGCGATACAGTTGGATTCATCCGCAAGCTTCCGCCGCAGCTTGTTGCTTCTTTCAAAAGTACATTAAGTGAAGTTAGGGAAGCTGATATTATTTTTCACGTGATTGATGTATCGCATCCATTTTATGAAGATCATCTTAAAGTTGTTGAAGACACTCTGAAGGAATTTGGAAGTAGCGATAAAATAGTTGTTAGGATTTTTAACAAGGTTGATCTTATAAAAGATAAAGCAAAAATTGATTTTGTTAGAAATACACATAAAGATAGCGTAATGGTTTCAGCCAAACGCGGAATAAATATTTCTGCTCTAAAATCTATGCTCAATGATATTATTGAAGATCAGTTTGTGGAAGAGAAGATAACTTTACAATTAACTGAATCAAAAAAAGTATCACAGATTCATTCTCTGGCAGAAGTGTTAAAGATTGATTATGATGAAGACGGAATTAAAATTCATTACAAAACAAGTAAACAAAATTCAGATAAAATTAGAAAGATAATTTATGGTTGATAAAGTTTTATCGGAGGGAAAAATGAACAAAACATTTTTATTGACATTTGAACATGGTCCAAACTATCAGCCTGATAAGAGTTTTCACGATCAGCCGAATTGGGAAAATCATTCAAGATTTTCTGATAAACTTTTTCTGCAAGGTAAAATAACGATGTGCGGACCACTTGCAGATGCTTCCAAAGTCTTTGTTGTAGCTTTGGGAAAAAACGAAAGCTCACTTAGGAATTTATTTAAAGACGATCCATTTATTAAAAAAGGTATTCTCACTCTTACCCACGTTGATGAATGGGAATTGCACCTAAATCCCGAACACATTGATGAATAAAAAACATCTATGACATTGATATTAAAGTAATTGGAGTAATGTCAGGGACATCATTGGATGGATTAGATATTTGTTATTCATGGTTTACTCAGGATGATGACGGTTGGCACTACCAAATTTTACAAGCGGAAGCAGAATCTTATCCGGAAGAAATCAAAAGGAAACTTGCCACAGCACAATTGATGGACGCTTTATCATATGCTCGATTTCACTCCGACTATGGTATATATTTAGGTCAACGAATTAATGCTTTCATTGATAGACACTCGCTTAAACCTGATTTGATTGCCTCACACGGTCACACAATTTTTCATCAACCATCTGTTCGGTTTACAGCTCAGATTGGCAGCGGTGCCTCTATTGCTGCTGAAACTGGAATAAATACTGTTTGTGATTTCCGTACTACCGACGTGGCTCTTTATGGACAAGGTGCACCATTGGTACCAATTGGTGATCGTTATCTTTTTGCTGATTATAATTATTGTTTAAACCTTGGTGGATTTTCAAATATCTCCTTTGAAGAATGTAACGAGAGAATAGCATACGATATTTCTCCTGTGAATTATGTGCTGAATCATTATATGAGAAGTATAGGGAAAGACTATGATAAAGATGGAGAAACCGCTCGTTCAGGAAAAGTCCATACAGCATTACTTGAGAAGTTAAACAGTTTATCTTTTTATACACATTCCGGTCCAAAATCATTAAGCAGAGAGAATGTTGAAGATTTGTTTATTCCTTTAATCGATTCATATATGCTATCATTACAAGATAAACTGGCAACATTTTGTGAGCATATTTCGATTCAGATTGGTAAAAACATTAAAAGTGGTAAAGTGTTAGTAACTGGCGGCGGTGCTTTTAACACTTTTTTAATTGAACGAATGCAATTGAATGCACCTCAATGTGTTTATCATATTCCTGATGAGCAAACTATTAACTTTAAAGAAGCACTAATTTTTGCTTTTCTGGGTGCACTATACTTTTATGATATTCCTAATTGTTTGGCTTCTGTTACCGGTGCGCACCACGATAGTATCGGCGGGGCACTTTATAAAGCAAGGTGAAGTAGTTAGCATAACAATTTCTTTCTTAAACTTGATCTTGAACCTATACTTGTACTCTTCTTTTTCCAATCTTATTCCTAAATTTGGCTATTAAAAATTTTGTTAAATGGAGAAATTATGTCAGTTATTATAGATGGTTCAAATCTTACAATTGAAAAAATAGTTCGTATAGCACGCCACAAAGAAAAAGTGGAAATCAGTAACGAAGCGCTTCAACGCATAAAAACCTGCCGTGCAATGCTTGAAGAAAAAATTAAAGCAAAGGAAATAATGTATGGAGTTAATACAGGAATCGGCGAATTTTCAGAAGTTGTTTTAAATGATGATCAAGTAAAAGATTTTCAAAAATATCTTATCTACAATCATTCAGCAGGAATAGGTGATCCAATGCCGATTGAACATGTTCGTGGTGCAATTGCAGGACGAATCAATGTTCATGCTCACGGTAACTCGGGTTGCAGGCCGGAAATCACTTTAACATTAATTGAAATGTTGAATAAGGATTGTATCCCTGTTGTTTGTGAAAAAGGCTCTGTCGGTGCTTGCGGTGATTTAGCTCCAATGTCACAAATTGCTTTGTTGTTGATGGGTGAAGGAGAAGCATTTTTTAAGGGAGAAAGACTTCCCGGAGATGTTGCATTTGAAAAAGCAGGAATAAAAGTTCCAGGACTTCAGGCAAGAGATGGGCTTGCAACAATTAACGGCTCAAATTTTATAACAGCAATTAGCGCTCTTCAATTGTATGATATTAATCGCTGGTTAAAGCAAGCTGAGATTGCTGCCGCAATGTCTCTTGAAGCACTTCAGGCTAATATGAAACCATACGATGTTCGTCTTCACCAGTTGCGTGGTTTTTCCGGTGCTGTTCGTAGTTCACAAGCAATAAAAAAATGTGTTGAAGGAAGCGATCTGCTTACGGGAAAAATAAAGCAAAAAGTTCAGGATGCATACTCGATGCGTTCAACTCCGCAGGTAATTGGCGCAGCACACGATGCCGTTGCTTATGCAAAATCACAAATTGAAATTGAACTTAACGGAGTTGGTGATAATCCTATTTTTATTCCTGAAGATAATACCACTCTTACTGGAGCAAACTTTCAGGGAACACCGGTTTCACTTCCGATGGATATGATTAGTGCCGCTGTTACTATGGTTAGCGTGCTTTCAGAAAGAAGAATGAACAGATTGAATAATCCTGCTTTAAGTGTCGGGCTGCCTGCGTTTTTAACTAAAGGAGCTGGAATGTTTTCCGGTTTGATGTTAAGTCAATACACTGCTGATACATTAATTGTTGAGCAAAGAATTTTATCAACCCCTGCTTCTATACAGTCAATTCCCGCTGCTGCGGATCAGGAAGATTTTGTTTCAATGGGAATGAACACAGCGCTTAAGAATCAACAAATTTTAGATAACGCTTACGGCATATTGGGAATAGAGTTCATGGCTGCTGCTCAAGCTTTGGATTTTCGTGAACATACAACCGGAAGGGGAGTTGCTAAAGCTAAAGAAGTTATTCGCAAACATGTTGAATTTTTAGATGTTGATCGGCCTCTTTATAATGATCATAACAAGATGAAAGCACTTGTAAAGTCTTGTGAGATACTTGAGGAAGTTGAAAAAACAACTGGTAGTTTAGAATAAAGAAAATAGAGCGCGGTTAACACAGATTTGGCGGATCATCGCAGATCCGATTCGTGAAAATCAGTGTAATCCGCGTCATCTGTGTGCCATTGTGATTTAAAAGATTTTAGGGTTTAAAATGGAAATAATTTATCTCATCATCGGTTTAGTTATTGGAATTGTAATTGCTTTTCTTTTTATGAAAAGCAAAAAAACAATTCCGATTGAAGAAGCAAACAAGCTCAACGAACAAATCAATTTACTAAAAGTTGAATCTGGAAAGTTTAGCGAGCGTAGTCAAAACTTCTTGAAGATGATAAACTTTCACTTCAATTCAGAGTTAAAAAGTGAAAGAGAAAAATCTGAAAAACTTAATGCGGAGAATTCATCACTTAAATCTGATTACATAAATCTTCAAACAAAACTTAATGAACAAAAATCTGAAATTGAAAAATTACAGGAAAAATTCACAAAGGAATTTGAAAATCTTGCAAATAAAATTTTTGAAGAAAAAACAGAGGAATTTTACAGAACAAACAAAGTCAAATCTAGAGGACATTCTCAACCCATTAAAGGAAAACATTACTAAATTTGAAAATAAAGTTGAAGAAACAAACAAAGAGAGCATTAAAGGTCACGCTTCTTTAAAAGAGCAACTTTAGATGCTTAAAGAAATGAATCAGCAGATTACACAGGAAGCAAAGAATTTAACTACAGCATTAAAAGGACAAAGCAAAACTCAAGGTAATTGGGGTGAGTTTATTCTTGAAAGTATTCTCGAAAAATCAGGTCTTGTGAAAGGAAGAGAGTATGTTGTTCAGGAAAGTATAACAGCAGAATCCGGCAGAAGATTCCAACCAGATGTTATAATTAATTTACCTGAGAATAAAAGTATAATAATCGATTCAAAAGTTTCACTTGTAGGATATGAAAGATTTGTTTCGCAGAAGACGATGAAAATGAAAAGCAAATTGGTTTGCAAGAACATATTAATTCAATTCGATCACATATAAAAAATCTTAGCGGTAAGAATTATCAAAATCTTTATCAGCTTGAAAGCTTAGATTTTGTGTTAATGTTTATGCCAATCGAACCAGCATTTGCTTATGCTGTACAAAACGATCCTTCAATTTTTACTGATGCATTTGAGCAAAACATTGTGATTGTTAGTCCATCAACTTTGCTTGCAACACTTAGAACAATTTCCAGTATTTGGCGACAGGAAAAACAAAACAAGAATGCTTTAGAGATTGCAAGACAAAGCGGTGAAATGCTATGACAAGTTTGCTTCATTCGTTGATGATTTAATTTCGATTGGTAAAGGACTAGTTAGTACCAAAGACAATTATGATAAAGCAATGAATAAGTTGTCTGAAGGAAGAGGAAATCTTGATTAGCCGTGTCTGAAAAAATTAAAAAGCTTGGTGCAAAGGCAAGTAAATCATTGCCACCAGGTATTCTTAATCGTGCTGAGATTGATGATGAAAACAATTTATTGGATAATGAATGATTGTTCGTTCTCCGCAAACAAAAGAAGAATTTTTTAAATACTACGATTTACGATGGAGAATATTACGAGCACCTTGGAATCAGCCGAAAGGCAGTGAACAAGACGAACTTGAAGGTCAATCTATTCATGTTATGGTTGTTGAAAATGATGAAGTAATTGGTATTGGTCGTGCACATTTCAATTCTGATTATGAAGCACAATTCCGTTATATGGCAGTTGAAGAAGATTGGCGTGGAAAAGGTATTGGCAAATTAATTCTTGATGAACTTGAAAAAAGAGTGATTGAAAAAGGTGCTAAAAAAATTATTCTTCACGCTCGTGAGAATGCAGTTAAGTTTTATGAAAAGCAGTGGATACAAAGTTATTAAAGAATCTCATACTTTGTTTGGAGTGATTCCTCATTTTTTAATGGAGAAGCTAATTTAAATTTTGTGGAGCTGATCGGGATCGAACCGACGACCTGTTCGTTGCGAACGAACCGCTCTCCCAACTGAGCTACAGCCCCGAATAAATAATTTATTTTTAATTTCCCATTTTTTCAATCTCATCAAACTCTTCTTTTGTTACAGGCATAACCGATAAACGATTTCCACGGGCTATCAATTTCATATTCTTAAGCTTGTGGATTTGATTTTATTGCATCAAGTGTTACAGGAGTTTTAAATTCTTTTACAAATTTTACATCAACCATTATCCAGGTTGGATTTTTGGGATCAGCTTTTGAATCGTAATGATCGTTATCAGGATCAAATTGTGTGTGGTCGGGATATCCCTCTTTTACAACTTCGCAAATTCCCATTACAGCAAGTGGATCGGAGTTGCTGTGATAAAATAGAACCAGATCACCTTTTTTCATTTCATCACGTAGGAAATTTCTTGCCTGGTAATTTCTAACTCCATCCCAGAAAGTTGTCTGACCTTTGCTTTTTTGTAAATCCTTAAAAGAAAATACTTCTGGTTCTGATTTTATAAGCCAGTATTTTTTTGCCATCTTAATTCCAATTATTATTAAAAATTGTTACAAATTAATTGTTTTAAATTATGTTTTGATATTTCATCCCAAAAGAAATAAATTATAAAAAACAAAAGATTTAAGAATCGTTTTTACATTATTAGAATCTTACTACATACAAATTAAAAATAAAATTAATTGAAAGGTAAATAATGATGGAAGCAACAGAAAAGAAAGGCATTCCTCTTCTTGGTGAAAAGATGCCGAACCTTGAAGTTCAAACAACACACGGTGTTAAAAAGATCCCAGGTGATTATAAGGGTAAGTGGATAGTTTTATTCAGTCATCCCGCCGACTTTACACCAGTATGTACAACCGAGTTTGTAGCATTTGCAAAGAGAAATGACGAGTTTAAGAAATTAAATGCTGAACTAATCGGTTTGTCAATTGATCAGGTGTTTTCTCACATTAAATGGGTTGAATGGATAAAAGATAATCTAAAAGTTGATATTCCTTTCCCGATTATTGCTGATGATATGGGAAGTGTTGCAATGCAGTTTGGAATGGTTCATCCCGGTAAAGCAACAAACACAGTTCGTGCAGTATTTATAATTGATACTGAAGGAAAAGTAAGATTAATGATTTACTATCCTCAGGAAATAGGAAGGCAAATTGATGAAGTGCTTCGCGCACTGAAGGCTCTTCAAATTTCTGATGCTAATAATGTTGCCATGCCTGAGAACTGGCCAAACAATGAATTAATTGGTGCTAAAGTTATTATTCCTCCGCCAAAAGATATGGCATTAATTGAGGGAAGAAAAAAAGAAGAAGGATTTGATTGGTGGTTTAAGTATAAAGATTTGAAATAATTTAATTCTTATAACAGAGAGGGCGTGAAGCCCTCTCTTACTTTTAAATACTAGTCCAGCCAAACTCCAAATAAAGTTAAATACATATAACGATAAATATCTGTGTTATCAATTTTTCCTTTCATTCTGTTCTGCGTTTAAACCGTGAGCGCGTGCAACTACTGAACCTGTTACATCACCGAAGCAAGACCAGACAATCCCAAATGGAAAACTTTTTCCATTCTTATCCGGTGCAGTCATAAAGGGCAGAGTGTTTGTTCCATCTCTTCCATCCATTGGTGCACCGTTTGCATCTGTTGCTGGAAGAGGATCATTTGGATCAAGTTTTGCGACCTCATAACCACTTACTTCAAGTCCACCTGCCTCACTATCTGCGGCTGTTACAAGCAATGTATTTGGGTTGTTTTTCATAAACTCTAATACTTCGCCAATAGCATTATCAGCATTCAATAATGCTTCAAGCTTACCGTTTGCGTTATTTCTATTACCAAAATTATCGGTACCTTCTTCTTCAACGACAAGAAAAAATTGACCTTTGCTTGAAAGAAATTCCAATGCAAATTTTGTCATTTCATCTACTGTAGGAGCAGCTGGAGAAAAATTCGGAAGCCCCGCAGCCTTTAAATCTTCTTCGGTTCTGTCATTAAAAGTATTAATGGCAGCAAAGACACCAAGTATTTTATTTTCATAAAGAGCAGCGTTTAATAGATCATCTTTTGTGTAAACAACGTTATAATCGTTTTGCTTTGCCCACTCGATAAGATTCAGACCATCTTTGCGTTTTCCGCTTTCGACAAATCTTCCTTTAGTACCCTCAGGAAGCATCCAATCCTCACCACCGGAAAAAATTAAATCTACTCCGGATTGAACAACATCTTTAGTGATTTGATCATAATTGCTTCGTTTTAAATTACTTGAAACAAAAACAGCACTGCCCGGTTCAACAATGGTCCCGGAATTAATTATTCCTGTGTAAATTCCTTTCTTCATAGCTTCCTGCATTATGCTCATGCGCTTACCGGAACGAGAGACAGGAATTTCACTATCAACCATTCCGAAAGCATCCACATCCGCTTTTACACCATAAGCATGAATAGTTGCTCCAGCATTTGATGAAGCAGTGGCTCTGTTTCTTATGTGTCCTTGGTATAATCCAATGTTTGAAAGTTTATCCCAGTTAATATCTCTATCCGGACCGACTGTCAGCATTCTTAAAGCATTCCAATCGGCAAGACCAGTTCCATCTGGATGAATGAAGATTACGTTACCGGTTTTTGTTTGTGAAAAAATTGAAAGTTGAAGAAAAAATAAACTTAGAGAGACAAAAACTATTCTCTTCATAAAAGCTCCTAAATATATCAACAAATAAAATTACTGATGCAAAATAAAGTATTTCATTAATATTTTTATGTTAACAATTAATTATCGATCATTCTATTTTAAACAATAGGTTTTTTCATCCCGATTTGAGGAAGTTGCAACAAAGAATAGTCTTTATTTTTTATTTTGTATTAAAAACTTGTGGACTTAAATTTCGCACGTTATTTTATTTTAAAGCTTTTATATAAAGGAGTTATTCACCGATGCCTAAGAAAAGGGAAACTATATTTTTTACTGATAAAGAGGATCCTTCAAGCTTTTCACTTTCCAATCAATTTGCGGAACACCTTGAGTTTTTTCTTGTTAAAGACAGGAATACGGTTACCGGGGATGATGCTTACTATGCACTTTCGATGGCTGTAAGAGACAGACTTGTCAGAAGATGGCTTCGCACACAGTACGAATACAACAAAAAAGATACTAAACGGGTTTATTATTTATCTCTTGAATTCTTAATGGGCAGACTTCTCGGTAATTCTTTGATCAATATGAATTACTATGAGCAATGCAGGGAAATTTTATTAAGAGATGGTTACAATCTTGAAGAGATAATGGAATATGAACATGATATGGGATTGGGGAATGGAGGTCTTGGTCGTCTTGCATCTTGCTATCTTGATTCAATGGCAACTCTGCAACTTCCTGCATTCGGTTATGGAATCAGATATGAATATGGAATTTTCAAACAAGAAATTGAAAATGGGTACCAGGTTGAGTTAGCAGATAACTGGCTAAGTGGTGGTAATCCGTGGGATATCTTGAGACGTAAGCTTCAGTATAGAGTACACTTTTATGGAAAAGTTGATACTAAAGTTAATCCTGACGGAACTTTTTCCTTCGATTGGATAGATACAGAAGATGTTCTAGCTATTGCTTATGATGTTCCGGTTCCGGGATATAGAAATCAAACCGTGAACAACTTGAGACTTTGGCAGGCAAAAGCTGCAATGGATTTCAGCTTCATAGACTTTAACAAAGGAAATTATGTTGAAGCAGTTGGACAAAAAAATGATTCGGAAACAATTTCTAAAGTGCTTTATCCAAATGATACTTATGTTGAAGGAAAATTTTTAAGATTAAAACAACAATACTTTTTCGTTGCAGCAACGCTTCAGGATATTATAAGAAAATATAAGATCAATCATTCTACTTTCGATGAGTTTGCTGAAAAAACAGTTATTCAGTTAAATGACACTCATCCGGTAATTGCTATTCCTGAGCTTATGCGCATCCTTATGGATATAGAAAAACTCACCTGGGATGAATCCTGGGCTATCACTTCAAAAGCTTTTGCATATACAAATCATACAGTTGTTCCCGAAGCACTTGAAGAATGGTCGGTGCCTATCTTAAATAATTTACTGCCGAGACATATGCAGATCATTGAAGAAATAAACAGAAGATTTCTTGAAGATGTAAAACGTAACTATACAAAAGATAAAAATATTCTTCAGAAACTTTCCATAATTGATCAAAGTGGAGAGAGAAGAGTTAGAATGGCAAACCTTGCTATTGTTGGCAGTATTGCAATTAATGGTGTTGCTGCTTTACACACAGAAATTCTTAAGTCAAGAATATTTAATCATTTCTACAAACTTTTTCCCGAAAAATTTATAAATGTTACAAATGGAATTACTCCTCGTCGCTGGCTAAAAACTGCTAATCCGTTTTTATCGGAAATTATATCCGATAAAATTGGTGACGGTTGGATCAGCAATCTTGACGAGCTGAAGAAATTAGAAAAATTTGTAAAGGATAAAGTTTTTCGAGAAAACTTCCGTAATGCAAAATGGCTGAATAAAAAATTGCTGATACAATATATTGAAGCCGAACATAATGTTAAGATTAATCCTGAATCTATATTCGACGTTCAGATAAAAAGATTTCATGAATACAAACGTCAACTATTAAATATTCTTCATGTAATAACTTTATACAATCGAATAAAGGATAATCCAAAGATAGATATGGTTCCCAGAACCGTGATCTTTGGTGGTAAAGCGGCGCCTGCTTACTTTGCGGCTAAAATTATTATAAAGCTCATCAATAATGTGGCTGATGTTGTCAATAATGATCCCGACATTGGTGATAAACTTAAAGTTGTCTTCCTTAAGAACTATTCAGTTACACTTGCTGAAAGTATTATTCCTGCATCTGATCTTTCTGAACAAATATCAACAGCAGGATTTGAAGCTTCAGGTACAGGTAATATGAAGTTTGCACTCAATGGTGCAATCACAATCGGAACAATGGACGGCGCAAACATTGAAATAAGAGAAGAAGTAGGTAAAGAGAATATTTTTATATTTGGTCTGTTAGCCGATGAAGTGGTTAAATTGAAAGAGCAAGGTTTTAATCCGGCAGAGTATTATCAGAAAAATAAAAACCTGAGAAGAGTAATTGATATGATCTCATCAAATTACTTTAGCAAAAATGAACCAGGTATTTTTGATGATATGATTCACGGTTTGATGACGGTAGATTATTATTGCTTGTTTGCTGATTATCAATCTTATATTGATGCGCAGGATAAGGTAAGTGAGCTTTATAAAAACCAGGAAGAATGGACTAAGAAAGCCATTCTTAATGTTGCACGAATTGGAAAGTTTTCAAGCGATAGATCAGTTAAAGAATATGCAAATAAGATCTGGAAAGTTAAGCCGGTTAAAATTAAAAATGATTTAGATTGATCATTTTCATTTAGATAAATAAAAAATATCTTGAGAGAAATTAATTAAGGAATTAAATGGACTACGAAATAAATCCAAGAACCAGAGTTGGTCATATACATTTAACAGTTTCAAATTTGGATAACGCCTTAACATTTTATCGTGATTTACTGGGATTCAAGGTTACTGCAAGATTTGGAAAAAATGCTGTGTTTCTCTCTTCGGGCGATTATCATCATCATATTGCTCTAAATACCTGGAACGGTGAAAATGCCATACCACCGCCAAAAGGACATACCGGACTTTATCATTTTGCAATAGTCTATCCTAACAGAGAAGAACTTGCAAAAATATTTAGAAGAATATGGGAAAGAAATTTTCCAATCGAAGGAGCATCAGATCATGGCGTCTCGGAATCAATATATTTGCGTGATCCTGATGGAAACGGGGTTGAACTTTATTGCGATCGTCCAGTTGAAGAATGGCCCAAAGATGAAGACGGCAATCTGTTAATGATTACAAAATCTCTGGATGTTCCTAATCTTTTATCAGAACTAGATAGTATATAGTAGGAAGAATATGTTCGATTATTTAAGAAAAATACTTTTGCCGGGAGTAAGTGAATCCGTTGTTTCTCCAGAATCAAAACCGAATAAAAGCGAAACGAAAAAATTAGAAGTTGCCACCTGTGCTTTGTTTGTAGAAATGGCAAATGCAGATGGTGAATTCAGTGAAGATGAAAGAAAAAAAATCGTAAAAGTAATGAAAGAAACATTTGATCTTGAAAATGAATGTCGTAAATGATTTGATAGAACTTTCCGAACAAAAAATAAAAGAAAGCATAAGTATATACGAATTCACTTCAACCATAAATGATAATTTTTCTAAAGAAGATAAATTTGAGTTAATGAAGAATCTTTGGAAGCTCATTTACATTGATGAAAAATTGAATATGTATGAAGATCATCTTGTGAAGAAAATTGGCGGAATGCTTAACCTGGACCACAAAAAAATAATTGAGGCAAAGCTTATTGTTAAAGAAGAAAAAGGATTGTAAAAAACCGCTTTAACTTCTAACAGGCTGAATTTATTAACCGGAAATAATCCATACATAGGCAAGAAGTAAGAGGGAACGGACTGCTTGTTTTCATCTTCATAAAAACTCTATCCTCCGATAAACTGTCCGAGAAAGAAAGCCGCAATAAGAAAAACATAAGTAATAAATTCAAATCCAAGTCCAGCTGTTAACCTTAACATAATTATAAATGGTACAGGTAAATGAATTGCCATAAACCATTGGAATGAAAACCGTTTGACATTTGCGCGCCAATAACCAAACGGAATATTAAAGATGAAAACTATTATTGCTATGAAAAATAAACTCATTCTAAAAATTATTTTTTAATTGAAGGCGAACTTAATGAAAAGCACTAAGACAAAAAAATGAGCTGCCATACATTAAAGGTCATTCTGATGATCCCGATTTATCTGGAGAAGAAGAATCTCTGGCTTTAAGATAGAAAGAGATTCTTTGCTTCACTCAGAATTACAATTAAAATCCCCAAAGAGACATTCTCTGTGATTTAACTCATCAACGCAGCAATAGATGCTGTGTTCACAATATCATCGACACTGCAGCCGCGGCTTAGATCAAAGAATGGTTTCTTAAGTCCCTGCACCATTGGACCAACAGCTTCTGCCCCACCGAGGCGTTGAGCAATTTTATAACCAATATTTCCTGCATTTAAATCGGGAAACACAAGTACATTTGCTTTTCCTGCAACAGTGCTTCCCGGTGCTTTCTTCTTACCGATTGATTCTATTATTGCAGCATCAAATTGTAGTTCGCCATCAACTTTTAAGTCGGGACGTTTTTGTTTTACAAAGTTGGTTGCTTCTATTACTTTATCTGCAAGTTCGTGTGTTGCGCTCCCTTTTGTTGAGAATGAAAGCATTGCAATAAGCGGTTCTTCACCCGTAAGTTTTTCATGATTATCTGCTGTTGAAATTGCTATATCAGCAAGCTGTGCGGCATCGGGGTTAGGAACAACTGCACAATCGGCAAAGTTGTAAGTTTTATCGGGAAACAACATCAGGAAGAAACTTGAAACAATCGAAATACCTTCAGGCATTCCGATAATTTGAATTCCTGCTTTCATAACATCTGCAGTTGAAGCGAAAGAACCTGCAACGCTGCCGTCAACCAAACCTTCTCTTACCATCATAGCTGCAAAGAAAAGATCACGCTTCAAAGTTTCCTTTGCTTGTTCGGGTGTCATTCCTTTTTTCTTTCTCAATTCGTAATAGATATTTGAGAACTCATCAAATTTTGGATGCTTTGTATGATCAATAATTTTTATACCATTTAAATTCACACCAAGTTTTTTTGCATCCTCACTTATTTTTTCTTCATTTCCAAGAGTGACAACCGAAACGATTTTTTCTTTGGCAAGAATTTCTGCTGCTTTTAGTACTCTTTCGTCGTGAGATTCAGGTAGGATGATTGTTTTATTAAGCTTTGCTGCTTTTGATTTTATTCGTGTTAAGAACTCGAGTCCCATAATTTTCTCCGTAATTTTGAAAATTTAACACAGCAATTTACGTGATAAAATTGAAAGTAGTATTAAAATCATCAATAAAATTTAATGTATGCTGATACTTTGGGTTTAATGTCCTCCGGAATAATGCTATCAAAATTATCAAACACTTCAATTAATTAAGGTTTATATTAACAATTCGATTTTTCTTTCATATAAGTTTAAAAACATTTAAGTTTCGTTGTTTTTTTAAGCTAAAACGGATAAATTCACAACCTTAATTTTTATTATGATTGCGGAAAATTTAACCCGAATTCGAAATAATATTGCACTTCGATGTGGTAAGTCAGATAGAAGTCCCGATGAAGTAAGACTAATTGCAGTAACTAAGTATTTTGGAATTGATACTATTGAAGAAGCTATTTCTGAAGGACTAACAGATTTTGGTGAGAACAAAGCCCAGGAATTGAACCTTAAGTTTGAAAAACTTGCTGATAAAGTTACCTGGCATTTTATAGGAACTTTGCAAAAGAACAAAGTTAAATATGCGGTTAAAGCTGCTGAGTTTATTCATTCTGTAGATTCTTTCGAACTTGCAGACGAAATAAGTTCAAGAGCAGAAAAGCTTAACAAAATTCAAAAGATTTTGTTGGAAGTGAACACTTCCTCGGAAGAAAGTAAATCAGGTTTAATAACCGAAGAAGATGTTTTGAAATTAACCGAATACTGTTTTAAAAAAGAAAATGTAAATCTTATCGGTTTAATGACAATGGCACCTTATACCGATAATGAAAAAATTATACGAAATTGTTTTTTCTCGTTAAGAGTTATGAAAGAAAAATTAAATAAAAACGGATTCAATTTAACCGAGCTGTCAATGGGAATGACAAATGACTACGAAATTGCAGTTGAAGAAGGTGCAACAATGTTAAGAATTGGCTCGGCTATTTTTGGAGAAAGAAATTATTCAAAAGATTGGAGGGAGATATGAAAATTTCCCCTGTCAGCATTAAGCGTCAGGAATTTTCAAAAAAAATGCGCGGGTACGATCCTGAAGAAGTCCAGGCATTCCTTGAAAAGCTTGCCGATGATATTGATGAACTTCTTAATGAAAATGAAGAGCTTAATGTAGTTGTTGAAACTCTGAATGAAAAATTAACTGAGTTTCAAAAGATTGAGAAAAATCTTCAGGACACTTTGCTAAAAGCTCAGGAGTCATCTACCAAAGCAATTGAATCAACAAAAAAGCAATCAAATCTTATGATAAAAGAAGCAGAACTTAAAGCGGCGCAAATTGTTGAGAAAGCAAGGGAAAGTGCAAATGAAATCCGTAGTGCTGTTATTAATTTAAGAGAAGAAAGAGATTTGATAGTTTCAAAACTCAAAGCAATTATTAATTCACAAGCTCATCTTCTTGAAGTTAAAGTTGAGCAGGCAGGCGATGAACAGGTTTTTCCAAAGAAGCAGGCAGCTCCTCAGAAGCTTGATATTGATCTTGATGATATTGTGGATAAAATACTGTAAACAACATGAGTACGCTTCTGGAAAAAATAAAAGAAACATTATCCGTCATTCATGAAAAAACAGAAGATGATTTTTCTGTTGGAATTATACTTGGAACAGGATTGGGTGGACTTGTAAAGGAAATTAATATTGAGCACGAAATTGATTATGCTGATCTGCCGCACTTTCCATTATCAACTGTAGAGTCTCATCAGGGCAGATTGATTTTTGGAAAGATCAATGGAAAAAAAGTTGTGGCAATGCAGGGAAGATTTCATTTCTACGAAGGTTATACGATGCAGCAAATCACTTATCCTGTTCGTATAATGAAATTTCTTGGTGTTAAAACTTTGCTTGTTTCCAACGCTTGCGGCGGAATGAATCCCGACTATCGCAAAGGCGATTTAATGCTGATGGTTGATCATATAAATTTTATAGGCGACAATCCCTTAATCGGTAAAAACGAAGATGAACTTGGTCCGAGATTTCCCGATATGAGTGAACCTTATAATCTTGAACTAATTGATATTGCAGAAAAAGTTGCATTGGAAAATCAAATTAAAGTTCACAAAGGTGTTTATGTTGCCGTACCGGGACCAAATCTGGAAACAAAAGCAGAGTATAGGTTCCTGCGTCAAATTGGTGCTGATGTAGTAGGTATGTCAACAATTCCTGAAAACATCGTTGCCAATCATATGGGTATGAAAGTTTTGGGAATAAGTATAATTACCGATGAATGTTTCCCTGATAATCTTAAATCCGTTGATGTAAATGAAATTATTGCTGCTGCTATGAAAGCAGAGCCCAAAATGACTTTAATAATGAAAGAAGTAATAAAGAGGTTATAATGCCGGCACTTAATAAAAAATTAGCAAATTACAGTGCTGTATTGCTACTTGGTGTTCTTATTTTTGCATCCAATTTTTTAGGCACTGATCTGTTTGTCTTCGGTGAAAATAGTTTTGCTGTATGGTTTGTACTTTCAATAATGTGCTTTGCCTGCGGATGGTTTATAAACAGAACTCTTGGCTGGCAGCACGGCGGTAAAGTTGTTTTTGCAACAACAATTGGTGTTACAATTCTAGGTGTCTTTATGATAACATTCTTCAGCGAGTATTTTTCTTCGAGCGAGCTGGTATTTGAAAATATTATTCTTTACAGTTTAAGAAATATTACTCTTGGCGCAATGGGATTTTTCGGAATGGCAATTCAGCAAGTACTTGGTGAAGAACGTGAAGTTGTTCTCCTTCGTGAGAAAATTAAGATACTTGAAGAAATAAGATATGATCGGAATAAAGAATCTGAACTTGAATTGAAAGAAGCACATCTGAAAGCAAAAGAAATAATGCTTGAAGCTGAAGTTAAATCAAAAAATATGATATTGAAAAAAGAAAGAATTGAAAAAGAACTGCAAGAATTTATTCGGGCAGAAAAAGAATTAATCAAAAAGTACGAAGAGTTATAAAATATTATTTAAAGATTAGTTAGAATTAAATGTTCAAACAGAATTCCGAAAAAATCGGTTACCCGAAATTAGAAGAAAAAATACTAAAGTTTTGGGAAGAGAATAAAGTTTTTGAAAAAAGCATCTCGTCAAGAGATGAGAGTAAATCCTTTACCTTTTACGAAGGCCCGCCGACTGCAAACGGAAAACCCGGCATCCATCATGTAATGGCTCGAACACTTAAAGATCTAGTATGCCGTTACAAAACATTGCAAGGTTACAGAGTAGAAAGAAAAGCCGGTTGGGATACACACGGACTTCCTGTAGAAATTGAAGTTGAAAAATCGCTTGGTATCAAGCATAAAAGTGAAGTTATTGATTACGGAATTGAAAAGTATAATGAAGCTTGCCGCAAGTCTGTTTTTACTTATCTTGATCTCTGGGAGAAAATGACAACCCGGATGGGTTACTGGATAAATCTCGATTCGGCTTATGTAACTCTTACTAATAATTATATTGAATCTGTTTGGTGGGCACTTAAAACTTTGTTCGATAAAGGGCTTATTTACAAAGATTATAAAATCGTTCCTCAAGATCCCAAATCCGAAACAGTTTTATCTTCTCACGAGCTTGCACTCGGATACAGGGAAACAAAAGATCCATCCGTTTATGTCTTATTCAAAATTGTTGATTCTGATACTCATATACTTGTTTGGACAACAACCCCCTGGACACTGATTTCAAACGTTGCTTTAGCTGTTGGTTCAGATATTGATTATGTGAAGATAAAAGTTGATGACATAAAAATGATTCTTGCTAAAGATCGTCTCTCAGTTGTTGATAAAGATTATGAAATCCTTGAAGAGATGAAAGGAAGTTTGCTAGCCGGAACAGAATATGAACAACTTTTTAATTATTGCGAAGTTGATAAAAAAGCATTCTATGTTATTGAAGGTGATTTTGTTAGCACAGAAGATGGTTCTGGAATAGTTCATATCGCTCCTGCTTTTGGTGCCGATGACTATGAGATTTCCAAAAAGTATAATCTCCCAATGCTTCAGCCGGTAACACGCGGTGGAATTTTTACGGAAGAAGTAACAGATTTTGCCGGACAATTTGTTAAAGATGCTGATGAAGGCATTATAAGAAAAATGAAACAGGAAGGTAAACTTTTTAAAAAGGAAACTATTACGCACTCCTATCCTTTTAGCTGGCGTAATACAGATGTTCCTGTAATTTATTATGCGCGCGATTCCTGGTTCATAAGAACAACTCAAATAGCAAAACGAATGGTTGAGCTGAATAAAACCATCAACTGGCAGCCGCCGGAAATGGGTACAGGCAGATTCGGAAATTGGCTTGATGAAAATAAGGATTGGGCTTTATCACGAGACCGTTTCTGGGCTACTCCGCTTCCAATCTGGGTTAATGATGATGGTGATATGTTCGCTATCGGAAGTATTGAAGAACTTAAGCAAGGATTTATCGAAGAGAATGGAAAAAGAATTTCACTTTCTGAAATAAAAGACATTGATCTTCACAAACCTTTTGTTGATAAAGTTTTGTTTGAGAAGAAAGGAAAGATATTTAAAAGAACACCAGAACTTATTGATGCTTGGTTTGATTCCGGTTCAATGCCTTTCGCACAGTTTCATTATCCATTTGAGAATAAAGAATTGTTCGAGAAAAAATTCTTTCCATCAGATTTTATTTGCGAAGGAATTGATCAGACACGCGGTTGGTTTTATACCCTTCATGCAATTGCAACAATGTTATTTGATAATATTGCATTCAAAAATGTAATTGTTAATGAATTGATCCTGGATAAATCCGGACGAAAGATGTCCAAATCAGTCGGTAACACTGTTGATCCGTTTGCATTGTTTGATAAATACGGCGCCGATACAACAAGATGGTATTTAGTTACAAACAGTCCACCATGGAAACCAACACTTTTTGATGAAGAAGGATTACTCGAAGTTCAGAGAAAATTCTTTGGAACTCTTTTTAATACTTATTCTTTCTTTGCTCTTTATGCAAACATAGATAATTTCAAATTCAGCGAAGAGCTTATTCCTTATAAAGAAAGACCAGAAATTGATAGGTGGATAATTTCAAGACTTAATTCTCTTGTTTCAGAATATGAACAGCTAATGGACGAATACGAAGTTACAAAAGCGGCAAGAGCAGTTTCAACTTTTACAATTGATCACCTTTCTAATTGGTATGTTAGAAGAAGTAGAAGACGATTCTGGAAGTCGGAAATGAACAGAGAAAAACTTTCTGCATATCAAACTCTTTACGAGTGTTTGATAAAAGTAGCTAAGTTAACTTCACCATTTGCGCCATTCGTTGCTGAAGAGATTTATCAGAATCTGAACAAAGAAACTCAGGCTGAAAAGTATGAATCCGTTCATCTTGCTGAATTTCCTGATGCAGGTTTCCGCGAACAAGAACTAGAAGATAAAATGGAAGTTGCTCAAAATGTTGTTTATTTAGCACGCGCAATGCGAGCAAAAAATAATCTGAAAGTTCGTCAACCTCTCAGAAAAATTATGGTTGTGCTTGATAAATCTAAACACGAAGCACTTCTGAAAATGAAAGATGTTGTACTCGATGAATTGAATATTAAAGAGCTGATGGTTCTTAGTGATGACGCAGAATTTGTTAATAAATCATCTAAAGCTAACTTTAAGTCAATCGGACCAAAATTCGGTAAAAAGGCTAAAGCCGTTGCCGAAGCGATAAAGAACTTTAGTAAAGAACAAATTAGGTTGATTGAATCAGGCGAACAGATTATTTTGAGTATAGATAGTGAAGAAGTTTTTATTTCCAGGGAAGACGTTGAAATAATCAGTTCTGAAATAACCGGCTGGGTTGTTGAATCTGAAGGTGGAGTTACAGTTGCAATAGATAAAGAACTTGACGATTCTTTGATAGCCGAAGGATTGGCAAGAGAATTTGTAAACAGAATTCAGAACATGAGAAAAGATGCCGGCTTTGAAGTAACCGACAAAATCAAAATTACTCTTCAGGGTGATAATAATCTTATTAACGCAATAAACAACTTTAATCAGTATATTACAAACGAAACACTTGCAGAAAAATTAAGCATCGATGACCAAATGGACGGCGGTTATAAGCAGGATTGGAAGATCGGTGATTACGAGTGCTCAATTCAAATAGAAAAGGTTAATTCCTAATAGAAGGAGTCCGCAATGGCAAAGAAAGCAAAAAAGAAAATAGTAAACAAAAAGTCGTCAGTTAAAAAAAGTTCAAAACTGACAACAAAAGTTAAGAAGACAGTTCCTAAAAAAGCGGTTAAGAAAAAAGTTGTAAAGAAAACAGTTGCAAAAAAAACAGCTCCTAAAAAGGCGGTTAAGAAAAAAGTTGTAACTAAAAAACCGGTTGTTAAGAAAAAAGAAGTAAAGAAAACAAAAAAGTTAATCGCCAGAAAACCTGAGATGAAGGTTAAGATTGTTAAAGAAAAACCCCGCAAAACTGTTAGAAGAAAAAAACAAGTTGAAGAATATCAATATTATAGTACAGCGGAATCAAGGGCAGAAGCATTAAAGAAAATTAAGGGATACAGCCAAAAAGATCTTGAACATTTTAGAGTAATTATTCTTGAAAAACGCGATGAAATAATTGAGCAGCTTCAAAATTTAAGAGAACAAATGCTCGATCCAACTACAGGTGAATATATTAATGAAAATTCTCCATACTCTCTTCATATGGCTGAACAAGGGACTGATGCAATGGAAAGAGAGAAAACTTTTCTTTATGCTCAGAGAGAAAACAAGTTTCTCGGTTATCTTGAAGATGCATTAAAAAGGATTGATAACGGTACATACGGTATTTGTGTTGATTGTATTGAGGACCCTCAGCATTTATGTAGTACTTGTCCTCTGATTTCTAAAGAAAGATTAGAAGCAGTTCCGCATAGCCAGGCTTGCTTACCGATGAAACAGAAGCAAGAGAAAAAGTAGCCAAGAGAATAATTTGAAAGTTTTATATTTATCGTTTTTTGTAGTAGCATCAGATCAGATCACAAAATTACTAGTAAAAGGATTTTCCATTCCTTTCCTGAATTTTAATTATGATGGAATGTATTATGGGCAAATTACTCCAGTTATTGGTGACTTTGTAAGACTTACATATATAGAAAACCCCGGAATGGCATTCGGATATGATCCTGGAAATGCCTTTAAACTTTGGATTACTTTATTCTCCCTTGTAGCCAGCGTCGGACTTATATTTTATATCTATCTTATAAGGAATAAAAGTTTTAGTCTTAGAGCAGCGATTGCTCTGATATTGGGAGGTGCAGTCGGGAATCTTATTGATAGAATGTTTTACGGAGTGATATTTGATTATGCTCCTCTTTTATACGGGAAAGTAGTTGATTTTGTAGATGTAGACTTCTTTAATTTTACTCTGTTTGGAAAGAGTTATGACCGCTGGCCCATCTTTAATGTTGCAGATGCAGCAGTTACAATCGGAGTACTTGTATTGATTCTATTCTATCGTAAACATCAGCAGGAAGAAAAAGAAATTGCAAACGTTATTGCTGCTTCTGAAATGATACCGGTAAGTGAAAACCTTCCTTCAAATCCCGGGAATTTAGATATGGAAGAAGAAAAAGTAATTAAATCGGATGATGAAGCAGATGGCGAAGCTGGTAAAAGAGAAAAAATACAGGATTGATGTTCCTGAAGGAAAAAAGAAAGAAAGAATAGATACCTTCCTTACTCACTTCATTGAAAATGCTACTCGCTCAAAAGTTCAAAAACTAATTATTGAAAAGATGGTTTTTGTTAACGGTAAAACCGTTAAATCTAATTATCTTGTTAAACCATTGGATGTAATTGAAGCTTCTCATCCGATTGCACCAAGACCAGAGGAAACTGAACCCGAAGAAATTCCTCTCGACATAGTTTTTGAAGACGAATATTTCATTGTTGTTAATAAACCGGCCGGAATGGTTGCACACCCTGCTTATGCAAATTATACCGGAACTCTTGTGAACGCTTTGCTTCATCATACAAAAAAGTTATCGGATTTGAATGAACCCGGACGACCGGGAATTGTTCATCGTATTGATAAAAATACAAGCGGACTACTTGTTGTTGCAAAAGATGATTGGACTCATGCAAAACTTGCCGAACAATTTTCAAAACATACAGTTGAAAGAGAGTATCAAGCAGTCTGCTGGGGCAAATTTGATAAGTCAGAAGGAATAATTGAAAAGAAAATTACACGAAGCAAATCCGACAGGAAAAAATTTACCGTCAGTAGTACTGAGGGAAAAGAAGCGATAACTATTTACAAAGTTCTCGAAGAGTTTGAATTTGCGTCCTACATCAAACTAAATCTTAAAACGGGAAGAACACACCAGATAAGAGTTCATCTTGCAAGTATGAACAAACCAATCTTTGGTGATGCAACTTACGGTGGAACAAAAATTTTATACGGAAATGATCTTCATAAAATGAAAAGCAGAATTCAAAATCTTCTTGGAATTATGCCGCGTCAGGCATTGCACGCAAAAACACTCGGTTTTATACATCCTCATACAAAGGAATTAGTAAGATTTGATTCTGAACTTCCCGAAGATATAAAAACTCTTATTGGCAAACTCCGCACAGCTTAATCATCTGATAATTTTTTATATTTGCACATCAATTCATTACCTGATCTTTGGAGAAATAAATGTTATCGATTTATAATACGCTTACAAAGAAAAAAGAAGAGTTCATTCCTTTAAATCCGCCGAATGTAAGAATATACATGTGCGGTCCTACTGTTTATGATTACTTCCATATTGGTAATGCCAGATCTTTTATAATGGCTGATATTCTAAGAAGATATCTTATCTATAAAGGCTATAAAGTTAAATTTGTAATGAATCTAACTGATGTTGATGATAAGATTATTAAAAAATCAAATGAAGAAAAAATTGAACCGAATTTAGTTTCACAAAAATATATTGATGCTTTTTTGGAAGATATTGTCAGGCTTAAAATTAAACCGGCTGATGTATATCCACGAGCGACAGAACATATATATGAAATTATTGAATTGATAAAAACCCTTGAGAAAAAAGGATTAGCTTATAACAAAAAAGGAAACGTTTTTTATAATGTAGAGAAGTTTAAACAATACGGTAAATTAAGCGGCAAAAAGTTAGAGGACCTTGAATCTGGTGCAAGAGTTGATATCAATGAAGAAAAAAAGAATCCGCTTGATTTTGCATTGTGGAAAAAGGCAAAAGAAGGAGAACCTTATTGGGATAGTCCCTGGGGAAATGGTCGTCCCGGCTGGCACATTGAGTGCTCTGCGATGAGCTGCAAACATCTTGGCGAATCTTTCGATATTCATGCAGGGGGAAATGATCTGATATTTCCGCATCACGAAAATGAAATTGCACAAAGTGAAGGTGCAAACGAAAAACCGTTTGTTAAATACTGGGTGCATTTCGGATTTCTTAATATAAATGATGAGAAAATGTCAAAATCACTCGGTAATTTTTTTACTGCGAGAGATGTCTTGGAAAGATATTCTGCTGAAGCAATAAGAATGTTTTTTTCTCAGGCATATTATAGAGGTCCAATTGATTTTACTGATGAACTGCTTTCTTCAGCTCAGAAAGGATTGGAGAAAATAAATAATCTTGTCAGTAGAGTTAATAAAGAATTGAAAAATCCAAGAAGCGGAACATTTCCCGAATTTAATTTTGCTCTATACAAAGAAAAGTTTGCGATGGCTATGGATGATGATCTTAATACATCACAGGCAGTAGCTGTTATATTTGATTTTGTCAGGGATGCTAATCGTGTTATTGCCGAAACAAATAATATCGATGCTTCGTTCTTCAAAGATGTGAAAGAATTTTTGCATTTAACGGCTGAAGATGTTTTGGGCATAGTTGACTTAAGTCAAAAAGAAAGTACTTCTTCAATTGAAAAAGAGTTGATCGAACTTTTTATAAAAATCAGAATTGATGCAAAAACGAATAAAAACTTTGCTCTTGCTGACAAAATAAGGGATGAACTTAAATTGTTGGGAATAGTTCTGGAAGATTCCAAAGAAGGAACTACTTATAAAAAAATAAAATAATAAATTGAAAAAACCCGCAACAGTATCAGAACATATTTTCTCGGGGGGTTCAAATCAATTCGCTTACAAATTGCGTTTAAGCAGACGCGCAAAAAATATTCAGCTTCAGATAAATCAGGAAGGAGAACTCCAATTAGTCCTTCCATACCAATATAGAAAAATAGATCACAATTCTTTCATCCGCTCAAAAACAGAATGGATTCTGAAACATTTGAGAGATAAACAAACTAAAGATTTTTTATACTTCGGCAAGAAAATAATCATCAAACCAAACTATGATCTGTTTGAAGTAAAAACACGATATCTTTTCAAGAATAATATTTTATTGGTAAACATTCCTTCAGATGAAAACCCAAGTTTAAAACTGATTTATCAGAATTGGTTGTACGAAAGAGCAGTAGAATATATTCCTTCAAGAGTAATAGAACTGGCTAAGACTTATTCGTTTAAACCTAAAAAAATATCAATCCGAAGACAAAAAACAAGATGGGGAAGCTGTTCTGAATCAGGAGTTATTTCAATTAATTATAAATTGATGATGCTTCGTAAAGAATCAATTGATTACGTTATTATTCACGAACTTTGTCATCTTATTGAATTAAATCATTCCAAAAAATTCTGGAATTTGGTTAAAGATATATTACCAGATTATATTGAACTGCGAAGAGGATTAAGAAGAAGTCGAATTTAAAATTGATAATGCCTTTAGCTTAACTTAAATTATTTATGACTTATATTTTTTAATTAGAAATAAAAGCAACTTAAATGTATATTCTCTTTATATCATTAACAACAAGTATCATTTCTATGGCTTATGTTTTACAAACAATTCTGCATTTCACTTTGATGGAAGAAGGATTAGTCATTGGTGCTCTTGTACTGGCAGTAATCTTATTATCTATAATGTTTTTTTATCTCTTTAGTGAAAAAAGATCTGCTAAAAAATTAAAATCCGAAGTTGATTCCACAAAAGTTCAGCTATTTGAAAAAACGGAAATTCAAAATGCATTATTTCAGGGAAGCGTTGATCCTATAATTATTTTTAATACAAAAAATCAGGTTGTCGATTACAATAAAACAGCAGAAGAATTTTTTGGTTATAATTTTTTTAGACTTGCTGGTAAAGAATTTCCCGGAAATGAATCTTTCAATATAAAATTTTCTGATTACATGGAAATTTTTAATAAAGGTGAGGGCATTTCAGGATTTAATACATACGTAAGACTAAATTCCGGGGAAACCGTTCCCGTAAGTATCTCAATATCACCAATCTTTAATGCGACAAAAGAATTAACAAACCTTTTCTTTTGGTACAGAGATATTAGTAAAGATTTTGAGTTTCAAAAAATTTTACAGCAGTCTGAAGAAACATATAAAAGTCTGTTTGATAATGTAAATGACGCAATTTTAGTTTTAAAGAAACAGGATAGAAGAATTGTTGATGCGAATAAAAAAGCTTTATCGCTTTATGGCTATACATATCTTGAGTTAATAAATTCAACATTAGGAATAATCTCACTACAGGTGTTTGATGATTATAGGCAGCTTGACGATATAATGTCTGGCAGAATAAAATCGGGAGAGTCAAAACATAAGAGAAAAGACGGAACGGTTATTTATGTTGAATTTAGTGTATCAGTGGTGAGCTATAAAAATGAGGAAGTAATAATTTTTGTTACTCGCGATATTACAGAAAGAAAAGTTTATGAAGAGCAACTGCAAAAATCTGTAAAGGAAAAGGAGGTTTTATTAAGAGAAGTTCATCATCGCGTTAAAAACAATATGCAACTTATCACCAGCCTATTGGATTTGCAGATTGGCACTAAAAAAGATAGCGAAACAGTAAAGGCTTTTCTTGAAAGTCAGAATCGCATTAAAGTTATATCAATGATATATGAACGATTATATGAATCTGAAGATCTACACACAATCGAAACGGAAAAATTTGTTCGGAATATTGTAGGCTATTTATTTGAAGTTTATAATGGCAGCGAAAAAAACGTTCACATTGATTACTTAATTGATAAATTTCCCTTAGATATTGAAACAGCCATTCCGGTTTCACTTATACTTTGCGAATTGGTAACTAACTCTTTAAAGTATGCATTTCTTGAAAGTTCATATGCAAATACAATAGAAATCAGTTATACCAGAGCGGTTCAAAATGAGCTTATAAATAATCATTATAAAATAACAGTTAGGGATAACGGTAAAAACTTCCCATATAATTTAATCCCCGAAAATTCCAGTACTCTCGGATTGCAGCTTGTGTATATTCTATCTAGGCAAATAAAAGGTCAAGTTTCTTATGACTTTGATAAAGGAACTGAATTTACGGTCGAATACACAGGAGTTTAATATTGGATAAGATTAAAAATCTAATGATAGTTGAAGACGAAATGATTGTCTCTAAAAATCTTGAACTGAGGCTGAAAGATATAGATTTTAACGTTATAGCATCGACTAATTCAGGTGAAGAAGCAATTGAATTATGTAAAGCAATCAATCCAGATTGTATCCTGATGGATATAAAACTTTCAGGTGAGTTAGATGGTATTCAAACAGCAACGATTATTAAACAGCAAAAAGATATTCCTATAATTTATTTAACGGCTTTTGCTGATGATGAAATTCTTGAAAAAGCAAAAGTTACAGATCCTTTCGGTTACCTGCTTAAACCCTTTGATATTCGTGATCTAAAAAAAACAATTGAGATTGCTCTTTACAAACATAAATTAGAAAATCAACTTCGTCAGAGCGAAGAAAAATTTAGAATACTTTTTGATTGTTCACCCTTGGGCAATGTTCTTTATGAAGAGAACGGAAAAATAGTTGATACTAATCCTGCTTTCACGGATATGCTTGGTTATGAAAAGGAAGAAGTAATTGAAAGAAATATCTGGAACCTGATTTATGGTAAGGATAAAATACTGACAAAACCTGGTGATCTGGATGGATATATAATTGAAACACAAATTAAACAGCGAAATGGCGAAAATATTTGGGTGAAAATTTCTATTTCATCAATCTACCTGCCGCATTTGCCTGTTAAATATTTTCTTGGTGTTGTAGAGGATATTACTTTAAAAAGGCGAAGTGAAGAAGTGCTTACAAAAAGTGAATTAAGGCTTCATCAATTGGTTGAAAATCTTCCTGCAGGAGCGGTTTATCTTGATGAGAATTCCTTCTATTTTAATCAAGAAGCTGAAACAATAACTGGTTTTAATAATTCTGAAATTAAAAATTTGGATGACTGGTTTTCTAACATTTATCCGGATCATACCGACCTGATAAAAAGTTATTATTTAAAAGATAGGAAAGAAGGATTTAAATCTCCGCGGGTTGTTGAGATAACAACAAAAGATAAAGAGAAAAGACAAGTTGAATTTATTGCTCATCTTTTTTCTTCCGGGGAAGTTTGGATTATGATAGATATAACCAACAAAGTAAAAGCTGAACAAGAACTTCTCCGATCAAGGGATCAACTCAAAAAATTAACAGAACATCTTCAAACGGCCAGAGAAGAAGAGAGGGCAAAAATTGCCAGAGAAGTTCACGATGATCTTGGGCAATCATTAACTGCTCTTAAAATGGATCTTGTATGGCTCCATAAAAATAAAAATTTGCAGGAGCATGCTGTCTCTGAAAAGCTAAATGGAATGTTAGAAGTTATTAATAATTCTATAAAAACACTTCAGAGGATTGGAACTGAATTAAGGCCAAGAATACTAGATGACCTTGGACTTATTTCTGCTCTTGAATGGCAAGCAAAGGAATTTCAAAAGCGCTCCGGAATGAACTGTGTGGTAAATTTGCTTAATGAAGATGTTAAATTAAATTCGAACAGCAACCTTACTGTTTTTAGAATATTTCAGGAAGCATTAACTAATATAGGACGGCATTCCAATGCGACAAATGTTAAAATTAATATTAATGTTGATTCTGGAAATTTCTTTCTTTCAATAGCTGATAATGGAATTGGAATTCCCGAAAGCAAGCTGCTGGCAAACTCTTCAATTGGTCTTATAGGAATGAAAGAACGGGCTGATATAGTTGGCGCCAAAGTAGAAATTATTACTGGTAAAGATAAAGGAACAGAAATCCTTATATCTATTCCAATTGAGCAGGATGAGGTGTAAATATGAAAATAATTATTGCCGATGATCACGCCTTAATCAGAAAGGGATTAAAAGAAATTCTTCAGCAGGTTGAAGGATTAGTGCTGGATGAAGCTGTAAACGGTCATGAACTTCTGGCAAAAGTTTCGGAAAATGATTATGATATTATAGTCCTTGATATTTCCATGCCTGGCAAGAGTGGTTTGGATGTATTAAAAGATCTTCGTCGGATAAAACCAGATATTCCTGTCTTAATTTTAAGTGTTTATCCGGAAGAACAATACGCTTTAAGAGTTTTAAAAGCCGGTGCATCCGGTTATCTCACAAAAGACAGTGCTCCTGATGACCTTATTACTGCAATTAAAAAAATTGTTAGCGGCGGTAAATATATTTCACCTTCACTAGCGGAAATATTATTAACTGAAGTTAAAACTGGCGGATCAACAAAACACTTTCACGAAAATTTATCTGACAGAGAATTTCAGGTAATGAAAATGTTGGCGGCCGGCAAAACTGTTAAAGAAATTTCAGAAGAATTATTTTTAAGCCCTAAAACTGTCAGCACTTACCGAACAAGAATATATGAAAAAATGAAATTTTCCTCCAAAGCTGAGCTTACAGGTTATGCTATTAAGAATGGATTGGTTGACTGATTCTTGTAAGTAAAAATCCTACAATGTAATCATCTTTATTACTACACTAATAATACTTTCTAATAGCATATATTTACTATGCAAAAGGATAATATTAGAAAACATCTTTTTCAAATATGTCTCCCTTTTGTGGTTGATGATTAGTGGGTGTGCCTTAGTAGTACTTATTTGATGATAGCTTCCCTCCATCATTCAAAAGAACTACCCTCTCTGACTAAGGCACATTCTTTTATTTTAAACCTTTCTGGACGTATTCCTTTACAATAAAATCACAAAATATTATTCAAGGATAGAATTACAGGTGAGTTTAATTTCGGGATATGAGATTGTTTACTTATTCACTAAAAATGTTACCGGCACATAAAATATAATTCGGGTCAAGTGTTCGTTTAAGTTCGCGCATTTGCGTCAATAACATTTTCACCTAACATACGAATTAAATATTCTCTTTTTAGTTTTCCTACTCCGTGCTCGGCAGAAATAGTACCTTTGTATGCTATGGCTTTATCGCAAATTTCAAAATAAAGTTTTCTGCCTATTTCGTACTCTTCATTGTTCTTTGGCAATATATTCAAATGTATGTGCGAATTACCAAAGTGACCATAGATAAGATAATCCAGTCCTGTTTTTTCCGTTTCACTTTTTACTTCATTCGTAGAATTTGATAAAAGAAATCATCAGGGACAGCAACATCAGTACCTAATTTTTTGAAATTATTTTGTGAGATATATTCATTTACTTTTGCCGAAACGGCGTGACGAAACTCGGAAATTTGTTTCCTTTCATTTTCATCAGTTGCAAACCAAACCAGATCTTCTGAACCATTGTGTTTTATTATCAGCGAAGACCATTTCTCCAGCAATAAATCCTCATTTTTTGAGTTAACCTCCTGTTCAAACCAAACAGCAGCACTGGCTTTGTCAGGAATTTGTGGATAATCAGGTTTTAGAAATTTTAAAGCATTACAATCAAAATACTCTAAAGCTAAAGCATCAAGTTCATTATCAATTTTATTATTCCTGGTGAGATAAGATTTTGTTTTTGCGTCTTCAATAAAGTTTAGCGCATCAGTTTCATTTATAAAAAATGCAACTGCCGAGATATTTTTTTCTGGAAAGGGAAGAATCCTTAGCTTAATTTTTGTGAAAATTCCAAGAGTGCCTTCCGAACCTACGAATAAATCAATTGCGTCAGCATCGCGTGCAGTAAAATAACCTGATGCATTTTTTGTCAGCGGAAGATCAAAGCGGGGAAGATTCAGTGAAATTGTCTTTCCGGCTTTTGTGGTTATGATTCAATTTATAATTGCTGCTTATGGTTTTCCCTCTGATCAGATATAGTTCATCACCAGTTGGCAAAACAATTTCCAACTCTTCAACATAATTTCTTGTTGGCCCGTATTTAAAAGTTTTAGCACCGGAAGCATTTGTTGCAACTGTTCCTCCGATAAAACAATTTTTTTCGGTAGGATCGGGAGGATAAAAATATCCTGCAAGTTTTAATCTATCTAAGAATTCAGATAAAAGAACAGCCGGTTCCACAACAGCGTAATCAAATTCGGTATTTATTTCTAAAATTCTGTTAAGCTTTTCTGTGGATATGACTATTCCACCTTCGGGAACTCTTGCTCCGGTTAGACCTGTTCCGTTTCCAGAAACAGTAACTTTCTTTTTAAGTTTGTTAGCCTCTTTTAGAATTCCAATTATATCTTCCTTGTTTTCAGGAAAATAAACAGCTTCACAATTGCCTTTATAGTTAGAGGCATCGGACAGATAATTTTGTATTTCTTCCTGTGAGGTTTTAATAATCATTGTAGTCTTCACTTGTTCTGATGTTGACGCAGCAATAATAAATATTCTTTCTGTATATCCAAATCCGGCAAAACTGCTTTATTACGTTTTATTGTAATTTCGATTCCGGAAAATTCAAACAAAGAATCAATTGCATCAAACATATTTATTAGCGGAAAAGATTTCTCTCTTAAGAAATGAATTAACTTCAATGTTTTAAATGCATCGAACCAGAATTTCCTTTGCTTTATTATTTGTTCTTCATTCAATTTTTGTGAAATTAATTTCTGCCAGAAAATTTCAAATTTTTGTTGATGAAGAAATTCAAACAAATGTGGATTAATATTTTGAACCTGCCTCATAATCTTGCTTATATCACCATCTTTCAACTTGTTATATTGTCCAAGCCAAAGTTTTAATACCACAAAAGATTGCGGGTCATATAGTAAATATTCATCTTGTGTATATAATAAAAACCTGTTAACCCGCTGTCCCGTTCCAAATGGAACACGGAATGATGGACGTGAAGAAGGATAGACAGAAGTATTTTTAATGGTATGCACATCAGTAATTTTAGAAAGCTTTTCAAGAAAATAAAAATCCTCGGCTGCTTTTAGTTTATTCATTCCTCCAACTTTAATATAGCTTTTATAATCACATACCATTGTAGAACCAATTGTATGAAAGGCATAAGGAGAAGCAGCAAATGTTAGACCCAGTAAATAATAACGCAGATATAACTCATAACAGATTATAGCTTTTGTGTTTTCATCGTGTTCACTTATGTTGTGTTCATAATTAATTACAGCAGCATTGGTTTTGTTTTTATTGAAATATTCCACAACAGATGTGATATAATTTTTAGCAACTTCGCAATCAGCATCTAAACAGATAAGAATATTTTTATTTGATGAGTAATAATCAAAATATTTTAACGCAAGATCCATTCCGATTTTGCGCGCAAGACCAACTCCGCCGTTTTTATCGTCCAATTCATTGCCGGTGCTGCAGGCATCAATAAAAGCGATATTTAAACCTGAATGAGAAATTTCATCTAAAGAATTAGATTGAACAATGTTCCGCAGATACTTTATTGTTTTTTCATTGTTATCTTTTATACCCGGAGAAGCCGAACAGGTATTGTTGATTACAAATAAGACCAGAGTACTGTCGAAATATTTTTTATCATTCACAGCAAGTGATTTCAGCAGAACTTTAATATTATCAAGTTCTGCTATTGCAGGAATGACTATTATAGTATCAAAATATTTCGGATTGATTATTTCAATTTCCCATTTGCCGGATGACTTTTTCTTAAAATATTTTTGTACTTCTATCGGAAGCGTATACATAATTAATATGGCAGGTAATTATCATCAATGATTTTTTTAGCGGACTCAAATTTATTTCCTTCAATCCAGAAAATATTTACTCCTTCTCTTTCCATTTTTCTGAACCATGTCATTTGTCTTTTTGAAAAATTATGAATTGCGCTGTTTAATTTTTGGAACATGTCATTATAACTAATTTCTGAATTTAAGTGCATTGCGATGTATTTATATTCAAGTCCAAAGAATTTTAATTTCTCATAACTAACACCTTTTTCCAACAAAACTTTTACTTCATCAATCATTCCTTCGTCTAATCTTTTTTTTAGTCTTTCAGTAATTCTTTTTTTAATTTCTTCACGGGAAAAATTTACGCCAATATTTAAAGAATTAATTACTGGACTATCTTCGTTAAATGTTCTTTGGAATTTTCAATCAGAATAGCCTCAATAGTCCTTTCTCTGTCCTTTATATCCGTTACATTATGAAGTTTGTCCTTTTTTGATTTTAAAAGTTCTATCAGCTTTTCATCGGATAAAGAATTTAGTTTATCTAACTGTTCTTGGGAACGATCTGCGATTTTCAAACTATAACGCTGGATTATTGAACTTAAATACATTCCAGTTCCGCCAACAAGAAAGGGAATTTTTGATCTGGAATTTATTTCTTCAAAATACTTTGAAAAATATTTTTTGAATTGAAAGAGATTAAACTCATCTGTTGGATCAGCAATATCAATCATATAATATTTAATAGAATTACCATTGACAAGATAGTCTGAAAGATCTTTTCCGGTTCCGATATCCATACCTTTATAAACCTGCCTGGAATCAGCAGAAATAATTTCTCCATTATAGTGAAGAGCGAGCTGAGCAGCTAATTTTGTTTTACCTGTTGCAGTAGATCCGAGAATTGTGATAAGATTGTAAGACATTTATTCTTCCACAACGGGAAGAGTTATTGTTATTGTAGTTCCTTTGTTTTTTTTGCTTTCAAGAGCTATAGAACCTTTCATCAATTCTATAATATATTTTGCAATTGCTAAACCAAGTCCCGACCCATTTTCTTTTCCTGAAGAGAAGAATGCTTTAAACACATCATTTTTAATTTCTTTGCTTATGCCAATACCTTCATCTCTTATTTTTAATATCAACTTTTTATTATCTAATTCAGTATTAACATAAATTTTTCCGCCTTTAGGCATTGCTTCACATGAATTCTTGATAATCTGGAAACAAACCACATACAATCTTCTGGGATCAACATTTACGTTTACGTTATCGCCAAATTTTTTAAAAAGTTTAACATTTTGAGATTCAGTATATTCAGAAAGAAGCTCAAGAACATTTTCAATAATTTCATTGAACTGAACTTTCTCAAGCTTAATAGATGAACGATTTTCAGAAAAATCAAACGTCGCCTGCATAATATCAAGAACTGAATTAGCATGCATACTAAGCATTATAAGTACTTTCTTTATCTGTTCGGGTATATCAAGCCTTGCAATAAGATTTGTATAGTGTTTAATTGTAAGTATTGGAGATTTGATGTCCTGCATCAAAAAATTTGAGGTAGAACCAAACGCCAAAAGTTTTTGATGCTTTAATGATTCTTCATTTATCGATGCACATCGAAGAACAATACCAGCCTGATTTGCAAAGATTCTCATTGCTTCTTCATTTTCTTTTGTGAAATCTTTTGCACTTTTTGCGAGTTGCATTACTCCGACCAGTTTATTTTCCGAATCATTCAGTGGAATGTAGGCAACAGAGCCTTTCGTAAAATCTTTGGGTTTATCAAATACGGAATTATATCTACGGTCTTTTTGTGGGTTTTGTATTATAAGAATTTTTTTTGATTCTGCGGTTTTTCCGGTTAATCCATCATTAAATTTTGCACAAACTGTTTCAGCCGAAAGAGGGTATAATAATTCCAGATCAGATGTCTTTTCATTTACTATAAAAATGCTTGCATAATTTGAATTGAAATATTTTAAAAAAACCGAAGTTATTTTTTCACAAGTTTCTAAAATTGTTGTGTACGGAAGAATTTTTGAAAGAGTCTGAAAATATGAATCATATTTCCGAGTTGATGATACTATAAGTTCATCAAGTTCCCGGCGATACTTCTCTGAAATTTTTTCCTCTAAGACTTTTTCATCAAGTACGGTATCTTTGTTCTCGGTTCTAGTTTTCTTTGAAGTCTCAACTATTTCCTCTTTATCAATCTTCTCTTCCTTATCTGGTTCAAGTTCTTC
The DNA here is from genome assembly GCA_963714415.1 of uncultured Ignavibacteriaceae bacterium. Classification (GTDB taxonomy): domain Bacteria; phylum Bacteroidota; class Ignavibacteria; order Ignavibacteriales; family Ignavibacteriaceae; genus JAGXRK01. The sequence goes on along the minus strand of CAVQOL010000006.1, from coordinate 68,387 downwards.
AATTGTCAGAAAGTCCCAATTCATCGAATCTTCAGAATCACCAAGTAACTCTTTTTTAAGGGATTCATCTCCCGGTCTCTCGGACTTAGATTCCTCGATAACTGAATCAAGATCGATAAATTCCTGTTCAACTTCACTTTCTTTAGATTTAGGTTTAGGTTTTATTCCTTCTTCATATTCAATTAAAGTTTTTGTTTCCTCCTTTTCCTGAACCTCCTCTTTTTTTCTTTTGAATATATTAAGCTTTATAGGAGCGCGGTTTAAATCAAGCATCGAAGGAAGATCTGGCTTAGGTCGGCTTTCGCCATCTTCTTTTAAATCATTTTTTTCAGATTCATGAATATTTCCCCTTATGTGTGCTACGGAAGAAGATAATTTTTTAAATATATTTTTATCCATTCTGTAAAGAACGCAGTCATTCGTTGCCACCGCAGCACTATTGCGAACCGTATTTGCTGTAATCTCCAGATTTCCAAAAAAGTCATTGTTAGATTTTACAAGGACACGATTGATATTTCGGCACTTAATTTTTACCTCACCTGATACTACCAGATAAACAAAGTTGCTGCTGTCTCCAATCTGAAAAATTATGTTACCTTCTTTAAACTCGGTAAAATTCCTATTGCTTAAACCGAATCGGGGAACCAGGTTGCGGCAGTTTTCGAAGAGCTTATTGTTGAAAATTTGGTTTATATTTCTTTCTATAGCCATTCTAAAGAGTAAAATTCATCGTCTTTTAATAAAATAAAAATATTCTTATAAAATATAATGGCAATTTATGATAATGTGAATTTTAAGTGAAATAATATATTTCAAGCGAACCCACATTTTTTTGTATTTTTGCCAAGTTAATAGAATCTCTAAATGATAGGATGCATCAAACGAATGGAAGAAAAAATTCTTATTGAAAAAGCTAAACAGGGAAACAGAAAAGCTTTAGCCGAACTTGTAAAATTGCATGAGCAAACAATTTATAATTTTTCTTTTAAGATTTGCAGAGACAGAGATAAAGCTGAAAATATAATGCAGGAAACTTTCTACAGCTTTGTGAAATCTCTAAACCAGTTCGATGGTAACTCAAAATTGTCTACCTGGCTTTACAGAATAGTTACAAACCATTGTTTAATGGCTGCGAGAAAAACGAAAAATTATCATTTTGTTTCTCTGGAAAATGATGATGATGATGATTTGTACGAAGACAGATATACTGCCGATTGGTCACGATTACCTGATAAATTTGCTGAAGATCAAGAATTGAAACAGATTTTAGATGATGCAATCAGTAAGCTTTCGCCGGATTATAGAAGTGTTTTTTTATTAAGAGATATTGAAGGTTTATCCACAGAAGAAACAGCAAAAATAACAGAGCTTACGATTCCGGCTGTAAAATCAAGGTTACACCGGGCAAGAGCTTTTTTAAGACATGAACTAAATGAGGCGTTTGCCGTATGAAAAATGAAAATTCAAATTGTAAAGATGTAATGCGGCATATTTGCGAAAGTCTAGGCGAAGATCCTAATTCCGAACGCTGTGTTGCAATTAAACAGCACCTTGATGATTGCCCAAATTGTAAGAATTATTTTAAAACGGTTGAGCTTACTATTGATTATTATAAGAAATATGAAGTTAAGCTTCCCGAAAGTGCCCATAACAAATTAATGTCTTTTTTGGACTTAAATGACTGTGAAGAATAATAATTAAAGGAATAACTGATGCCAGTATTTGAATATAAATGTAGTGACTGTAACTCAAAATTTGAGGTTCTTCATAAATCTTCCGTGAACCAGGAAGAAGTTAATTGCCCCAATTGTAAATCACTTAATAGTAAAAAATTATTTTCATCTTTTAGTGCTTCCGTTAGCGGTGCATCTTCTTACAGCGGCGATAGCTGCTCAACGGGAAACTGCGGAACAACTCCGTCTTATGGCGGATGTGCTTCAGGAATGTGCGGGTTAAATTAAGTTTAATTGCAAATCCTGTAAAAGGCTAATTTAAAATTGGAATGATGAAGTACAATAGTACTAAAAAGAAAGAGTGAATGTTTCTTCACTCTTTCTTTAATTTTAATCGGCTAATTCTTTTAACCTCTTACGCGCTTTTCTTTTTGCATACTTATCTCGAAAATCCATTATTGGAGCATCAATAATTTTTTCAAGCCATTCTTTTTCTTTTATCTCATTATCCATTTCTTGATAGGTCAATGAAAGATGAAACATAGCAATTATAATTTCCGGCCGTAAACTTAACGCCTTCAACATCATTTTTTCAGATTCTTCCAAACTTCCTTCCGGAACATCGCCAGATTTCCATAGGACATTGCCAGCAAAGCATAAGTCATTGAACTATCGGATATTTTGATGAAAGCAGTTCGGCAAATTTTAAAGCGTTATTTATTGCCCCCTTCGGAATTTTTACTATCTTTTATTTCGTAATAATCTTCGCCAAGATCATTATAAGTTCTGGCTAACCTTGTAAGAACTTGATAATTTTCATTTGCAAGTTTGAATGCTTCTTCATAAAGTAACACCGCATTCGCCAAATCAAATATTTTATAATATTCATCACCTTTTGCTATTAAGGATTTATAATCGGTTCCGTACGAATTAACAAAACAAAAAACCAAGATGATCAATAAAAGATTTAATTTCATTTATGTAACCTTAATATTTAATTTATTCTGTAAAATATAAGAGTTATTCTAATTATGAAAATGATGAATGTACTTCTCGTCACATTAATAACTTATCTGATTACCACTGCATGCACATCACAAACAAGCGTTAGGGAAAACAAAACAATTGGTATAAAAGAAAGTGAAATAAATTTTACACCCGATTGGGCAAGAAACAGTTGTCTGGTATCAGATATTTCCTGAAAGATTCAGAAATGGTGATCCAAATAATGATCCGACACTTGAATCAATTAAAGGCGCATATCCTCATGATACAACTTCGGTCTGGGAAGTTCATTCCTGGACTTCAGATTGGTATGAACTTCAACCATATGAAAAAGAAAACGGTAAGGATATTTGGTTTAATTTACAGCGAAGAAGATATGGTGGAGATCTCCAGGGAATAATAGACAAACTGGATTATCTGAAAGAACTTGGAATTGGTGCAATCTATCTTAATCCTGTTTTTGAAGCTCCGTCACTTCATAAATATGATGCCGCAACTTATCATCATATCGATCCTCATTTTGGTCCCGATCCAGTTGGTGATAAAGAAAAAATTAAAGACTGAAATTCCTGATGATCCATCAACCTGGGTTCTGGACAGAAGCTGATAAACTTTTTCTCAAACTCATTGATGAAGTTCATAAAAGAAAAATGAAGATCATTATTGATGGTGTTTTCAATCATATGGGATTAAATAGCTGGGCTTTCCGAGATGTATTAATTAAACAACAAAATTCGAAATATATGGATTGGTTTTCAATTAAAAGCTGGGATGATCCGATGAAAGGAACGAAGTTTGATTATGAGGGATGGTTTGGTGTAAAAGAATTACCTGAACTTCGTGAAGATGAAAACGGAATAGTTGAAGGACCCAAAAAATATATTTTTGATATAACACAAAGATGGATGGATCCGAATGCTGATGGCATTCCATTGGATGGAATTGATGGCTGGCGGCTTGATGTTGCTTTTTGTGTTGAACATCAGTTCTGGAAAGACTGGAGAAAGCATGTAAAGAAAATAAATCCGCAAGCTTATATAACTGCAGAAATAATTGATCCGATAGATAAACTGCAACCCTATTTGCAAGGCGATGAATTCGATGCAGTTATGAATTATAATTATCTCTTCACTTGCTCTGAATATTTCTTTGATGATAAAACAGGAATCACTACTACCGAATTTGATATGCAGCTTAGAGAACTTCGTGAAGCTTTTCCAGGATGCATTACTTACGTGCAGCAAAACTTACACGGAAGTCATGATACGCAAAGGATGGCCTCTCATCTTATAAATAAGGATAAATATAAGATCAGAAATTGGGGTGAGACTTTTGATAAATGGAAAGGCTCAAATATCGATTATGATACCCGTAAACCAATTCAGGAAGAGATTGATAGATTAAAACTTATGATGATATTTCAGATGACCTATGTAGGGGCACCATATATTTATTATGGTGATGAAGCCGGTATGTGGGGAGCTAATGATCCGTGCTGCCGAAAACCAATGGTATGGTCGGATATGAATTATAAGAATGAAAAAGTATTACCAGATCAATCATTAAAACAACAAGTTGATGAAGTGAAGTTTAATTTTGATTTATTTGAATACTATAAAAAACTAATCAGAATCAGAAACGAAAATACCGCTCTTCAATTAGGTGATTTTAAGACAATCTTCATTGATGATGAAAAAGAAATTTATGTTTACTCCCGTAAGTATAATTTTAATGAAGTGCTAGTGATATTAAATAAAGGTGTGAAAAGCTACAGTCTTTCTCTCGATACCGAACATAAGGAATTTTATACGGATCTTATAGATAAAAGAAAGATGATTCCGACCGAGAATGGAATCTTACATGTTGATTTAGCATCAAACTCCGGTAAGATTTTACTTAAAGATTATTATAAGCACTGAACTGATTTGGAAACTTAATTTATTAAGTTTTTTTGTTTATTAACGTATATAATTAGGCACATAAATGATCGATCCGGAAAATCTAAATTAAATTTTAAAAGCACGAAGTAACTAAGGCATTTTTTTTATAAATTCAGTTTAGATTTTTTGTTAAAATAACTGACTAAACAAATAGTTGCTAAAGTAAAATAACAGGCAAGTACAAATTTATATTTGACCTGTTATTTCTTTGGAATTGCTGTCAGTAAAAGATATTTTTGCAATTAGTTCTAATTTGTTCTAATCATCAAAGAGTTTTGGAGATTTTATAGTTTAATTGTTACACACTTCTTACGGGCTACAAAAATGATAAATAATTTTACATTCTGGAGGCATATATGAAAAATTTGCCACAGCACTTTTTTACTATCCTCATTTTAATTCTACTTTCCTCATCTACATTTGCTCAAACCGGAAAAATCGCCGGAAGAGTTATTGATGGAACAACATCCGAACCATTACCATTCGTAAATATCCTGGTGGAAGGAACTACTATAGGGGCAGCCTCAGATATTAACGGTTATTATTCAATAATAGGTTTAGGACCGGGCGTTTATTCTGTAAGAGCATCTGCGATAGGTTATAATGCACAAACTGTTCAACAGGTAAGAGTTTCCATAGACCTGACTTCGGAAATTAACTTCGAACTTTTTGAAACAAGCATTGAACTTAAAGAAGAAGTGGTAGTTGTAGCTACAAGACCTTTAGTAACCAAAGACCTTACTTCATCAACTGCAATTATTAGCGCAGATGATATTTCTGCATTACCGGTAACTGAATTTCAGGAAATATTAGAATTACAAGCCGGTATTGTAGGCGGTTCTGTTAGAGGCGGAAGAAGAGGTGAAGTTGTTTATGCAATTGACGGTGTTCCTATGACAGACGTCTATGACGGTTCAACAGTAGTTGATGTAAATACAAGTTCCATACAGGAATTGCAGTTTGTCAGCGGTGCTTTTAATGCAGAATATGGGAAAGCACTTTCAGGCTACGTTAATATTGCTACTAAAGATGGAAATAATGATTTTAATGGGTCACTAACTTCTTATGTTGGAGACTATTACAGCACAAACACTAAAATCTTTCGTGATATAGATAATTTTGAACCCTTTGCTATCAGAAATTTTGAAGGAAATCTAAGCGGACCTATTATTAAGAACATGCTCTTCTTTTACGTTAACGCCAGGTATATATATTTTGGCGGCTGGTTGAACGGTCAAAGAAATTACAATCCCTGGAATATAACAATAAACCAGGGTGCAGCTGTTGATATTGAAGAAAGATATATTTTAAGTGCTAATGAAGATGGAGTGGGAGACGGTGAAATAGTCAGAATGAACTGGAATGAAAAAATCTATGGGCAAGGAAAATTAACTTTTAGACCTTTTTCTGCTATTAGGTTGAACTACACTTATATTATTGATGATGTTGAATATAGAGATTATGATCACTCTTTTGCTTACAATCCGGATGGAGATTATAAAAGATTCAGAACCGGTCACACGAATCTCTTATCATTAACGCACACATTAAGCGCAAACACTTTTTATACTGCAAACTTTTCCTATTTCTTTAAAAGGTATAAACAGTATGTTTACGAAGATCCATATGATCCTAGATATACTAATGATATTTTACTCAATCAGCAGCCTGCTGAAGTCCCAAGTTTCAAGACGGGTGGTACGCAGGCAGGAAACTTTAAACGCTTAACAAGCACTTACGGCTTTAAACTCGATTTTACTTCACAGGTTGACCGTATTAATATGCTTAAGTTCGGTGTAGAATATAATTACCACAATCTTGGCTTTGATGATATATACTTGATGCAATCATTAGGATTAGAAGACCCCCGGATTACGCTGGATCCTTATGTTACCAGGTATGTCCCCGATATCAATGATACTTACGACAACCTTAACATTAATAAATATATAAGAAAACCAATTGAATTATCAGCTTACCTTCAGGATAAAATTGAATTGAAAGAAATGATAATTAATATTGGAGTAAGATTGGATTATTTTGAACCCGATGGACAAATTCTGACCGATCCAACAGATCCTGATATTTACAGACCACGAAAACTTGAAAATATCTATGTTGGTGATACCAATAATGACGGTAAATTGAGTGACGGCGATCAGGAAAAAACAATTGAAGAAAGAAGAGCTGCCCGTGTAATGCCTGATGGCTCATTACAACCCTGGTATACAGATGCTTCATCAAAATTACAATTTAGTCCTCGACTTGGCATCGCATTCCCGATAACAGACAGAGGAAAAATTTATTTTTCTTATGGACACTTTTTCCAGATACCAAATTTCGAATGGCTATATACAAATCCTGAATATAAATTCGGTCCCGGTACCGAAAATCTGGGCATTGCCGGAAATCCCGATCTTAAACCTCAGCAAACAATAAGCGGTGAAGTTGGTCTGCAGCAAGCTCTGACAGATGAATTAACAGTTGATATTACAGGCTACTTCAGAGATATAAGATTTCTTGCGGGAACAAGAGCCGATGAAATAAGATTGCCCGGCGGGTCTTCCAGTTACAGCCAATACGTAAATAGTGACTTTGGGTTTGTTAAAGGACTGGTACTTACAGTATCTAAAAGATTATCCAACAACTGGTCTGCAACAATTGACTATACATTCCAATCCGCTAAAGGTAACGCATCGGACCCCGCAGCAACAAGAAATCAGATAGCAGGCGGTTCACAACCTGAAATTCAATTAATAAGATTAAATTGGGATCAGACACACACAGTTAACGCTACTTTTTCTTATTCGTCAGATGACAATTGGGGTTTCAGTATGATAGGCAGCTATGGAAATGGATTCCCGTTTACTCCGACTCAATCACTAAACATTTCAGCTCTTCTTACAAATAGTGAATTAAAACCGTCTTCCTTAAATGTTGATATGAGAGCATATAAAGACTTTACACTGGGTTCTTTACGACTAAGTCTTTTCGCTCGTAGTATATAATTTGTTTGATATCAGCAACGAAGTAAATGTTTACAGTGACAGCGGAACAGCTGATTTCACAATTGAAGAATACTTAAGAAGCAGAGAAGGTAACCCGGAAATTGTAAATTCATTTGATGAATATTATCGCAATCCAACTTTCTATTCTGAACCGAGAAGAATAGAACTTGGTGCAACATTATTCTTTTAAAGTTTAAAGAACGGATAAACTAACATGAAAAAAATATTTAACTACGCTTTTTTACTCGGAATCATTCTCCTTATAGTGCCCTTTGAAAGCTTTGCTCAACAGAGAATTACGGACAGGGGAACTCCGAATTTCAGAAAAGTCGGTGTCCATCGTGGAAACCAGGTTAGAACAGTATTTTCTAACTATGGTGTTATTGCTCAACCGGGTAGTGAAGGACCAAGAGGTGCCTGGCGTTATGATGCTAATGGTTATGTCGGTGACGTATCTCCCTTAGTTGGTTTGAGATTACCTATTAGAGATTATAAAAGAGGCACAATTCCTCCAGATGGAATTCCTGACACAATTTATTCGGTTGTAATTACTCCTGTTTCCAGACCGGGTGGTGGAGAAGGCAGATATCTTTTTGAACCGATTCCCGGTTTTGCTAATCCATTCCTGGATGAAATTGGTAAAGGCGTTGCTATGAGCCACTTACCCGAGACCTGGCCTCCTTCTTGGCCGGACTATCCGGACTGGACATATTCTGGCAATCCTATTATTATTGATGGTGTAGACCTTACTCCGCAGGTTGATTGGAATGGTTTCTTTGGAAGAGCACAATTGAATGCAGATCAGGAAAGTTATTTCTGGATGGATGATAATAATGATGAAGAGGTTTATGATCGTGCACGGCTTTCTACCTGACTCAAATGATATAAGTAGAAGAGGGCAGGCATTGCAGGTTTCAGTTCGCGGGTTGCAATGGTCTAACTTCCTTGCCCAGGATGTTGTATTCTGGTTGTATAATATTAAAAATGATGGAACGGAAGATTATGATCAGGCAGTTTTTGGGGTCTTGGTTGGCACATATGTAGGAGTCGAAGACCCGGAGTGGAATGATGACGTTTCTTTCTTTGATATCAGAGAATCAATTACATACACATGGGATTTTGATAAATATATTTCACCATCCGCAAATCCCAAATGGCTGCCGGATCCAACAGCAGTCGGATACATTGCATATGCATTTCTTGAATCACCCGGTAATGAATATGATGGTATTGATAATGACGGAGATAATAACAAAGGGTATTCTTGTTTCATACCTAATGCAGTATTCTTCGATTCATTAATGTTTCTTCCAAAAACAGTTCAAGCAGGCGATAGATTAGTTTTGATAGATAAAAATACTTTCACACGCTCTATTTTTACTATGCCCAGTGATACAGTAACGGTGGTTTCAATGGGTGTTAATTTTTTCTTAAGTCCTGGTGTTACACGGCTTGCAGAAGGTAATCTGGTTGGCACAACCACCAATGTAAATGCAAACTCTACAGATGGAATTGATAATGATCTGGATGGTGTTATTGATGAAAATTTCCTGGTTCATTATCGGGTTTTGAAAAAGGATGCTGAATCTCCGTTTGCAGTGTTGATTGATTTAAAAGCACCTGTGATGTATAAAGATTATGTAAATAATCTTGGCATTAACGATTTGATGGTTGACGAGTCAAGAGTTGATTTGAAAGATAACGATTGTGATTGGAATGCAGAATTTGATGATGTTGGAGCGGATGGAAAATCAGGTACGGGTGATTTGGGCGAAAACGACGGAATGCCAACTCCAGGTGAATCTAATTTTGACGCAACTGATGTCGATGAATCTGACCAGATAGGCTTAACAAGCTTTCAGTATTTTGTTCCTGCCGGTGATATTGCGATGGGCGACGATCCGGATATGTGGAGAAGAATGAAACCCGGATTTTTTCAGGTCCCCCGGTCTATTCAAAATAACGTAGCTATTCGAGGCGAAGATGGAGATTTTATTTATGGTTCAGGATATTTTCCGCTGCTTGCCGGAAAAACAGAAAGGTTTTCCATGGCATTGGCTTTTGGCGGCGATTTCCCTGCCGTTCTAAAATCCAAACAAATTGCGCAAACCATTTATAATGCAAATTATAATTTCCCGAAACCTCCTGATAAACCTACAGTATCTGTTGTTGCAGGAGATAAAAAAGTTACTCTTTATTGGGATAGAGTAGCCGAAGAATCTTTAGATCCGACTTTGCGTGTAAAGGATTTTGAAGGCTATAAAATTTATAAAGGTACCGACCCGGACTTAACAGATGCATGGCAAATTACGGATTATAGTGGCAACAAAGTATTTTACAAACCCATAATTCAATATGATTTAATCAATGGAATAAAAGGACTGTTTGTATCCTCTTCGATTTTATATGAATTGACAAGCGGTGCTCCGTTTAATTTAGGCAGCGATAACGGTATTCAGAATTTTTATGTAGATAATGACGTGATAAACGGAAGGACATATTATTATGCTCTTGTTGCTTATGATAGAGGGGAAGCTTTAAAAGATATTTTCCCTTCAGAAAATACGCGATTCATTTCCAAGGATGCTTTGGGCAGAATATCAACCGATATAAATACTGTTTCTGTAATTCCGAATGCACCGGTTGCTGGTTATGTTCCACCTTCTTCTGGAGTGGAATTAACAAGAATTTCCGGTGTATCAACTAGAGTTCCATATTATGAGGTTCTTGATCCTACAAAAGTAAAGGATACTTCCTATACTTTGGTTTTTGCCGACAGTATTATTCAGCAAGTAAATATTTCTAAAAAGTATTCTGTAAAATACAGCGGCACTGATAACTTTCTGATTCAGGATGCTTTAATGGCTCCCAATAATGGTGTTGTATTCAACGGTATCAGGCTATCGATTGATACAACTTTTCAATCCTATGCCAGCATTAAAGTTAGATTCAACAAGAAGCGGATGGAGCAATCCTCTTCCAAATGATCTTAAATATCAGGTCTCCTTATTTCCGTCTTCCACAACGTGGACTTCAGTTAGAGCACCAAACGATTACTTAATCACATTCAGTGATGAATATGCAGATTCATCTAATGTACTTTATAAGATTTTTGGGATCTAGTGCTCCTCCTTCAAAAATTGTGAACTTTAAGATTTTTAATATTACTGATAGAAATGATCCTAAAAGAGTTCAATTCATATTTTCTGAAGCAAAAACTTTTAGAAAAGATACACTTTCATTTCTCGATCAGATTACATTATCCAATGAGGATGGAACTGTTATGACCTGGGCTATCGTAATGATTGGTGATAGTTCTTCGAATGTATATAAAGGTGGTGATTCATTATTTATTAGCATGACGAAACCATTTAATAGTGACGATGAATTTACTTTCAGTTCAAATAAAGCTGATTACAATTTGGAAGATGCACGTCAACAACTTGAAAGAGTAAAAGCAGTACCGAATCCTTATGTGGTTTCAAATGTATTTGAACAGCCGCTTCCACCAACGGTAAGAGGCAGAGGCGAGAGAATTATTTATTTTACAAATGTTCCTTTGAATAGCAAGGTGCATATTTACACATCAAGCGGTAACCACGTTAGAACACTTGAACACGACGGCGACTACAACGATGGTTCCATTATTTGGGATGTAAGGACTAAAGAAGGCTTGGACATTGCTTATGGTGTTTACTTCTACGTTGTTGAAGTTGACGGAATAAGCGATAAGAAAACCGGTAAGCTGGCAATTATTAAGTAATACCAGTGAAATTTATTGGAGATTGAAATGAAAAAAACACTAATAACTATAATAGTTCTAATCGCTGCGGCTATGGCGTATTCGCAATCGAAAGTAGGAACAACCGCTGCAAATTTTCTTACTATTCCGGTAGGTCCACGCGCAACCTCAATGGGAAGTGCTTTCACTGCTGTTGCAGATGATGCCACATCAGCTTTCTGGAATCGCTGGTGGATTATCCAGAATGACTAGAAGCGAATTTACTGCTTCAACTGCTGAATGGCTTGTTGGTACCCGGTTAAATTGGATTGGCTTAGCCTATAAACTTGATGATGATAATGCAATTGGTATTAGTATCAATCAGCTTGATTATGGTGAAGAAGATATTACTACACCTGAACAGCCCGATGGTACCGGTGAGAAATGGTCTGCTTCCGATCTTGCTGTTAGCTTATCTTATTCAAGAAATTTAACCGATAGATTTTCAATCGGCGGATCTGTTAAATATATATCTCAACAGATATGGAATGAATCTGCTTCCGCATTTGCATTGGATATCGGTCTTCTATTCTATACCGAACTGAAGGGCTTGAGTCTGGGAATGAATATTTCTAATTTCGGTACAGAGATGCAACTTGCAGGTAAGGATTTACTCAGACCAATTGACATTGATCCGGCTCTGGCAGGAAATAATTCCACCATTGCGGGAAGTTTAGAAACAGATAGCTGGCCTTTACCAATGGTCTTTTCAGTTGGGCTGGCATATAATCTGGATGTACATGAAGATTGGGATATTATCTTTGCTTCAGATGCTGTTATACCAAATAACTTTTCAACTTATGGTAACCTTGGTGCAGAAGTTATGTGGAATAATGTTATTTCATTGCGAGTTGGGTATAAAGGCATAAATTATCTTTTTGATGATGCCTCAAGAGAGGAAGATAAATTTGAGGAAGGTTTAACAGCCGGTGTTGGTGTTCAGTACGATTTTGGTGCTTTCTTTGCAAAATTTGATTATGGATATAGTGATTTGGGAATCTTCAGTGAAATATCAAGGTTTTCTGTATCAGTTGGTCTATAATAAGTATTGTTAATAGTACGAAATTAAGCCAATTAGTTTTTTAATGATTTTTAGATATTGAGTGGCATTTTTAGTATTTTAACAAGGATTTCAAAGAATAAAGTAATTTTATTCTTGATTAACAATAAAACACATAATTCATTATTCTTAAACATATCAGAGGTACACTATGAGTAAATTCTCTAAGTATTTTCTTATTACCACTATAGTCCTTCTGACTTCCTCATTTGCGACTGCCCAGCTCTTCAATCGAGCCTGGGAAATACCCAGTCCTGCTGGTGAAGAAGCCGGATTCGGAAATGTAGTTTCCGGAATGGACTTTGATGGTGACGGGAAAGTAGAAATTTATGCCGTTAATAATAACTGGGCAGATAACGGAAATGAATTGATACCTAAAATTTATAAGTATGAGTTCAATTCTGGCACAAACGAATGGGAAGAGGTTTGGACGGCAACCTTGAATATTCCCTATCAAAACACCTGGCCCGCACTTACATACGGCGATTGGGATCAGGACGGCAGAGATGAAATAATTTGGGGACCTGTTAATTTTACTGATCCTCCAAATCTCAATCCACCCAGAATTGTTGTTTTTGAAGAAGCTGGTGATGGATCTGACGTTATGGGTGTTCCGGATGGAATGGGTGGATATTTACCAAATGCACAATGGACGATTGTTTCAACAGACGAATTTAATCTTCGTCCTATAAAATGGCAGCTTGTGGATATCGATAACGACACATGACTTAGAATTAGTTTATGCAAGTCGTGTTACTGTTGCAGGACCAGGAAACCATTTTGGCGTTGTTTCCGTAAGTGATATTCCAAATGATGGTAATGGTACGGAAACCTGGACTCTTGAAGCATCAGACGAAGCAAATGTAATGGGTGCAGTAACCTTTTATGATATGACAGTTATGGACAGCACACTTTATCTGTTTCGCGATAATGGAGATGTTCATCCAGTTACATATTCCGGTGGAGTTTGGACAATCGAACCGGTTCTTGTTGCTTTAATCCCCAACGGAAGCTGGTGGTCTGCACAAACTGTTGATATTAATAATGATGGAACAGAAGAAATAGTTGTTGCCAGCTGGAATACAACCAGAAAAGTTTATCTGTTACAGGGTTCTGGTGCTACACTTGCTGCTACAGAAATCGCTGATCTCACAACTCTAATAGGTGCCACAGCCAGGATTTATGGAACACATGTCGGAGATCTTGACAACGATGGCAATATGGATTTTGTGTTCGGATCACGTGGCGCAACTCCTAATGCAGCTATAACCAGATTAGAATACCAGGGTGGAGATATTGCTTCATCCGGAAGTTATACAAGCAAGCTGATGGATGCCAATTATGCAGCCGGTGGTCGTTGGATGCATATAAGTGTTTCTGATCTTGATGGTGATGGTAATGATGAAGTTATTTATGGAGAAGGAACCGCAATTGTACCCCCAGCACCTTTAGTTATACTAAAAGGCGGCGCTGGAGCGGTTACTTTTAGTGTAGATATGGGCGTTCAAGTATTTAAAGGCTTATTTGATCCCTCGACACAAGATGTTGTAATTCGTGGTGATTTCCAGGTTGATGCTGGAGATGCGGGAGGTAACTGGCAGGGTGCATATTTCGAAATGGCAGATGCCGATGGCGATACAATTTACACCTTAACAGTACTTTTCCCGGATTCGACAGAGGGAAAAAGTTATGAACATAAATTTGTAATTCCCGACCCTGAAACTTGGGAAGGTGCTCCAAACAGACCGTTTACAGTTGCAGCACCAAATGTAATTTTACCAACAGTATGGTTTGGTGATGATAGCTCATATCTTGTCCCTGTTACCAACACAATCGATTTTACTGCTGATATTAGCGGTATACTTGGTATTGGTGCTGGTGGTGCTTTTGATGACGCCCAGGATTCACTATTGGTTAATGGACTAGACTGGGATGGACTGGGTACCCTTATCAGTCCTGCGGCTGATAGAAGAATGGTGAAAGATCTATTTACCCCGGGTATCTATACAACATCATTAACTTTCAAAGGTACCGCAGATTCAACGAAATGGAAATTTAAAGCATACCCGGATGCAAGATTTTCCAATGGTGGCTGGGAAACAACTCCTGATAGATGGTATGTTTACCAAGCGGATGGATCCACAACTGTTTTACCAACAATAGTTCCTAATATTCAACCATTATATGACCCTATTGCAAGTGACGTAGATATTATTTTTACGGTTGATTTGACAGATGCTGTTAACAGATATAATGACCTACCGATTCCATTGAATGAATTGGAATTTGTTGGAATAAGAGGATCAGCGGACTTCTTAGGCAGTTGGATTACCGGTGGAAATTGGGTCCCCTCAGATACTGTAGATGGTTTATACATGAAAGTTCTGACGGATATAGGTAACAATCAGTGGCAAGTTACTCTTACGGCTCCTGCCGGTACACCTGGTGGAGTCTATTCATACAAATTTGCTGCAATGTATCCTGGTGCCGATACAATTAATAGTAGTTCAAGTCCACTTGATAACGAAGCACCTTCTGGGATAAATCATGATTTCACTCTTGTTGATTCACCAACTCCGATAATACAGGATGTTCTTTGGTTAACACGTGCAACCGATGTTCAACAAATTGATGATATGATTCCTGGAACATTCGAATTGGCACAGAATTATCCGAATCCATTTAACCCATCAACTACAATCAGATATAACTTACCAGAAGCTGGTTTTGTTACTCTGAAAGTATTTAATGCATTGGGTGAGGAAGTAGCTCTTCTTGTAAATCAGGAACAGACTGCGGGAGTTTTTGAAGCTACGTTTGATGCTTCATTTCTATCCAGCGGTATCTACTTCTATAGAATGGAATCAGGCACTTTTGTTGACACCAAGAAGATGATACTTGTTAAGTAATTAGATAAATTACTTAATCAAATTATTAAAGCCCCGTTAAAGCGGGGCTTTTTTTATTTGGCTGTTGGTAAAGAAATTAATCTGTCGATAAAAATTTTGTGCAGCTGTATTTTGGGGATTAAGTGTCAAGCTTCTTTTAATTGCTTCGATAGATAAATTTATATTTCCGGTAAGATAGTAAGCTCCCGATAAATTATACCAGACCTGAGAATCGGCCTCGGAATACTTAACAGCATCTGCTAAATATTTAATTGATTCATTGGATTTATTTAGTCTTCAAGTAAATTTGACCGAGCCATTTATTTGTAAAAAAACTTGGTTTAAAAGAGTGAAGTTTTATTAAATAAGGAATTGTTTCATCTAATTTTTCACTATCAATAAATTGCCTTATTATTTTTTCATAAGGAACATCGTAATAAGGACGCTCTGCGATTACTGCCTCTATTTCTTTCTGATAGCCATTTAAATTATTCTTTTCCAAGATAATATTCTGCCAGTATGAAATGTGCTGTTTCCCATTTTACTTCTCGATTCATCACTTTTGTTGAAAGAGAATCTATAAAATCTTTCATCTTGTAATTTAGCACCTTATAATTTAGAGTGCCTTTCGGAACGAAAGGATAATTTCCTGTAAGAACCATTATAGAAAATTCCGCAATTGTAGAATCAAGTTTTGTGAACGGAAAATTGGCCAACAAGAATACTATCTGTAGTTGCACGCGGCATAGCAAATCGTTTGCCCCTTCGGTAAGATATTTTCCGATTCCATCTTATCAAAATAACTGTCAGCAATTAATCTGTAACCTGAAATGTTGGGATGAAGATGGTCAACCGTTAAATTATAACCTACAAGCTGGTTCGGACTTTTTGATTTGAAAACTGGAATCAACTTCAACAACTGGAATATTAAAATCTTTACCTGATTGTTTTATTATTTCATTTATTTTTTCCGGCGCTCTGAATCTTAAAGCATCGAGTTCCTTAGCTTCCAAAAATAATTTTTGACTTTCATTTATTTTACCTTCTGTTCAATTTTGATTGAGCCAGATAGAAAATTTCATCCGCAGGAGGATGATTTTCAGTTTTTACTGAAACGAATGGTTTCATATCAAGCAAATTAGAAGTAAGTGTTCCTATAATTACAGGTATCTTATTATCCTTCAGCATTTCAAGAATATCGTGAATATTGCCTTCAAACTGATTTATACCATTCCAATAAACATCAGAATCAAATGTTATAAGTGATTCACCCATCATCTGCGACATTAAAGTCTCATCTGATTTTTGTTCAATAACTTCTTCTTCGCTGCTGAATAATCCGTAAATCCATGCAATTGCATCCTGTATTAAAAGAGTAGATTTAAATTGTTGTAACCAGATGAAAGTGTTTACAAGAAAACGTGAGTTTGCCAAAAATACTGATGAACCTGCACCCAAAGCTCCGTAGTATTCGTTGTGTCCTGCATATATCAATACAAGATCAGGTTCTTGTTCAATTATTCCGGGAACAAAATCCCGGAGCGTGTAAGAATTGATGGCAGATATTCCGCAGTTAATTACTTCTATTGTATTGATCGGGATAAAGCAGTTCCAATCTTCTTTTTAGATGTCGTGAGAAAGAAGCGTTTGGAACATAAGGCCAGCCCGCAGCAGTACTTCCACCAAGCACAAAAACTCTAGAAGCATTGTCCTTTTTAACTTTATCAAATCCATCAGGTAGAACCGAAGGGGCAGTTTTTATATTGTAAAAATATTTATAAGGAAGATCGGGATTGAGAAAAAGTTTATCAGGGTAGTAATTCGATATTGCTTTAAATTGAGTATAATCTATTCCGTAATCGTAACAATCTCGTACCAAGTTGCTTCGAGAAGAATAAAAAAGACAATTGGAATGATAATTAGAATTAAATAAAACCACTTAGGTGGTTTTTTTATGTCTGTTCTTTTGTTCTCTGTTCCTTTTTCAATCTTATTTTTATGGGATTTCTTTTTTGTCATAAATTATTTTATTTGTTAAAACAAATGATTTTTGGTTTGTAATTATCCCTTTTTAGAACGCTGTTAAAATTAGTAAATTAGCAGCAATTATTCAGAGAAAAATCAATTAAAATGAAGTTATTTCACCTAACATTTATAATATTTTTATTTATCTCCACATCAAATTTATCCGCAGCAATTTGACGAAAATTATCTGGCTCGTGTGGGAACAAAATTAATTACTAATTCCGAGTTTGTCGAAAGATTTGAAATGACACCCGGATTCAGGAGCCAGGTTAAAGGAATGGAAGAGTCAAACAAACTTGAATTTTTATTCACTATTATTGCTGAAAAATTATTCGCTCTTGAGGCAAATGAATTAAGACTTGACACAACAGAAGTAATTCGTTTTTCAACTAAAGCATTTGAAAAAATGTTTGTTCGTGATGCACTTTTTCAGAGAGAAGTAAGAAATAAAATATCTGTTTCAGAAGATGAAATCATAATAGCCACAATCAGAAATGCGTCACGGCTTTACGTTAACTTTTTATTTTCAGAAGATGAAGAAGAGATAAACCAGATTTATAATCATCTGAATCAAGGTGTCCCATTCGACACAATACTAGCTGAAAGCCCTGAAAAAGATGAACAAACGGAACCGATTCAAGTTTTGTTTGGTCAGCTTGAAGAACAAATTGAAGATGCTGTTTATAATTTGAAGATCGGCGAATACTCCATACCGCTATTGACTCCGGATGGTTGGTACATATTCAGATTGGTCAATCGATCCGAAAATGTTTTGTTGACTGAAAAAGATAAAGATGAGGCAATGAAAACTCTGATTCGAATTGTTGAAGGGAGAAAACTAAGAAAACGTCAGGCTGAATTTTACACCGAATTTTTTAGTAATAAAAAAGTTGATGTTAATCCGGTTATCTTTGAAAGTCTTGCTCAGAAGATATCAACAATCTTTGAGTATAAGAAGAAGAATTTTCAGGTAAAGGAAAATGATCCTGTTTATCTTGATGCGGCTGATGTTATAAATATTGAAAATCAGTTTGGGGCAGATACACTGTTAATGCCGTTCATAAATTTTAGTGAAGAGCCAATTTCAACTGGTGATTTTATACGTGCTATTGCGTTTGATGGATATAACGCAGTTGAGTACAAAATTAATTTTATAAGAGCTTCTCTGGATTTTACAACTCGAAGAGTAATAGAACACGAATTATTTTACCGGGAAGGAATAAAACGCGGATATCAAAACCTTCCGGAAGTCAGAAAAGAGGTTGAACGATGGAGCGATAATTATTTGTTCCAGCTTTTACAAAATCAAATTGTTGATTCGATATCGGTTTCTGATCAGGAAGTGAAAGATTATTACGAAATGCAAAACCAGCCTAAAGATTTTCCTATGGTTGTGAATATAGTTGAAGTGCTGACTGCTGATCTGGAAATTGTTGATACAGTCTTGGCTCAATTGGATAGAGGAACCGATATAAAATTGTTAGCTGCCGAATACAGTATCAGAGATTTTACAAGAGGAAGAAACGGAGAATTCGGAAGATTTCCTGTCACATCACATGGGGAGATTGGGAAAATAGCTGCTACAATGGAAGTTGGAGATGTTTACGGACCATTAAAAGTTCCTGAGGGTTATTCTATTTTTCAATTAATTGAAAAGTATGATGAATATGTTGAAATGCCGAAACCGCTTGAACAGGTTAAGGAACAGTATAGAATGGATCTTGCTTTTCAAAAAGCTCAGATGAAATTAACTGACTTTACTTATAATTTGGCAGTTAAGCATAACATAGAATTAAACCTTAATGAATTTGATAATATTGAAGTTACGTCACTTCCTAGTTTTGGAATTCGTCACCTTGGTTTTGGCGGAAAGACTACAGCCGTTCCTATACTTGCACCAAATGTTGAATGGGCTTATAGATGGATTCAGAATCAAAATAAACAGATAATTCCTTAATAGCATGTATATTTTAGGAATCTCAGCATATTACCACGATAGCGCTGCTTGTCTGATTAAAGACGGTGAAATAATTGCTGCCGCACAGGAAGAAAGATTTACACGTAAAAAACACGATCATAATTTCCCGATTAATGCAATAAAATTTTGTTTAGATTTTGCCAAAATTAATATTGATGAAGTTGAGATCGTTTCCTTCTATGATAAACCTTTTCTAAAGTTTGAAAGGATTCTTGAAACTTATCTGCAATACGCTCCGGTTGGAATTAAATCTTTCTTGAAAGCAATGCCATTGTGGATAAGAGAAAAGCTCTGGATGAAGGATATGATTAAAACAGAGCTTGGATATGAAGGGAAAGTTTTATTTCCCGAGCATCATGAATCGCATGCTGCTTCTGCTTTTTATCCTTCTCCATACAATGATGCTGCTATTCTTACAATGGACGGAGTTGGTGAGTGGACGACGATGAGTTATGGAATTGGTCAAGGGAATGAGATAAAATTATTTGCAGATATAAAATTCCCTCATTCTCTTGGATTGTTGTATTCCGCTTTTACTTATTACACAGGCTTCAAAGTTAATTCCGGCGAATATAAAGTAATGGGGCTTGCACCATACGGTGAACCAAAATATAAGCAGTTGATTTATGATTATCTTATCGATGTTAAAGATGATGGTTCATTCCGAATGAATATGGAATACTTTAATTACAGTGCTGGTTTAACAATGACAAACGAAAAGTTTCATAAGCTGTTTGGTGGTCCTCCTCGCGTTCCGGAAACTAAACTTACGCAAAAGGATATGGATCTTGCCCGTTCTCTTCAGGATGTAACTGAAGAGATTGTAATGAAAGTTGTTAATCATGTTTACAAAGAAACAAAACAGAAAAATCTTACACTTGCCGGCGGAGTAGCATTAAACTGTGTTGCAAACGGAAAGATTTTAAGAGAAGGTCCTTTTGAAAATATATGGATTCAACCGGCAGCCGGTGATGCGGGCGGAGCGCTAGGTGCTGCATTAATTGCATGGTATCAGTATTTGAATAATCCGAGAAGCGCAGATGAAAAAACAGATTCGCAAAAAGGTTCGTATCTTGGTCCGGAATTTAATGATGAGAGCATTCAATCATTCATCCAATCAACAAATCTTGTTGCTGAAAAATATGACGAGGATGAATTGATTAAGACAGTATCAAATCTTTTGGCTGAAGAAAAAATTATCGGCTGGTTTGACGGAAGAATGGAATTTGGTCCGCGTGCACTAGGTTCTCGTTCGATTATTGGGGATGCCAGATCGCCTAAGATGCAGGCTAAGATGAATCTTAAAATAAAATTCAGAGAAGGATTCCGTCCGTTTGCGCCTTCTGTACTTGGTGAAAAAATTTCTGAATATTTTGAAATGGAAAAAGAGACTCCATATATGCTTCTTGTTGCTGATGTTAAAAAGGAGCGAAGAAGAAAGATGAATGAAGATGAGGAGAAACTTTGGGGAATTGATAAGCTTAATGTTCTGCGATCGGATATTCCTGCAATCACTCACGTTGATTATTCAGCCCGCATTCAATCTGTTCACAAAGAAACAAATCCGCGTTATCATAAATTGATTTCACAGTTTGAAAAGAATTATGGATGTGCAGTTATTGTCAATACGTCATTTAATGTTCGCGGTGAACCAATTGTATGTACTCCGGAAGATGCATACAGATGTTTTATGCGTACTCATATTGATTATCTCGTACTCGGTAATTATTTGTTAAAAAAGGAAGACCAGAAACCTCTCGAGAAGGATGTTGACTGGAAAAAGGAATTTGTACTGGATTAACTATGCTAAAAGAAGAAATAAAACATATTGATAATTCAGAAAATGCGGTTAAAAAGACTGCAGTCACCGTTGGCATAGTATTACTGATCATCACTTTTATTTTATGGTGGTCTGGTAAAACATCATTTATCTACTTTGGAATGGTCGGTGGATTATTTATAATTATTTCATACATCGCTGTTCCGCTGCTTCGCCCATTCCACAAGTTGTGGATGACTTTGGCATTAGTCCTCGGTTGGTTTATGTCAAGGATTATTTTAATAATTCTTTTTTATTTTGTTATTACTCCCACTGGATTTATTGCTAAATTATTTAGAAAAAGATTTTTAGAACTTAAAATTGATAAGAACGCAAAGTCGTACTGGGAGAAAAGAGAAAATATAATTAAGCAACCGATTGATTATGAAAGACAATTTTAACTCTGTTAACTCTGTGTTTCGGCTCCGTTTCCTCTGTGGTAAAAGGTTCACCACAGAGATCACAAAGATTTTCACAGAGGACACAGAGGCATTTAAGAAATTTAAAGGACACTTATGAGCAAATTATCAACATTAACAGAGCTTTGGCAATTTCTTAAAGTAAGAAAAAAATGGTGGCTCGCACCAATTCTTATTATGCTTTTGCTTCTTGGTGGATTAATAATTCTTACTAAAGGATCTGCACTTGCTCCATTTATATATGCAATATTTTAAGAAGCCCTCTACTTTGTAGAGGATTTGGGTGAGGTTTATTAAATGAAAAAAGAAAAACTAACAATTAAGAAAAAGAAAAAACGTATTCCGCTTCCGCAGAAACCCCCTAAGGTTGAAGAGAATCCTAAGGCGTACAAACGTAAAAAAGAGAAAAAAAAAGTACGTAAAAAGATTGATGAGGAAACTTCCTCCAACGCCTGAAGCCGCAGTTATTTAATACTTTCTGTATTAAAATTGCATTTCATTATCATCTCTTCATAAACTTTAAAGAAGATAGTAACAAATCCGTTCTGTACATAGACAATTTTCTACTTCACATTCAAAGTAAACATAAAATATTCTAATAAATAACAATTGATCATCCACAAAATATTTGCTTTTCATCCCGCCATTACCTTATATTTGTCGCCAATAATTCAAATTAACTTAAATTATTAAGGCATATTATGCTTGACGACATAGATATTAAGATTTTGAATGTTCTTCAAAAAGCTGGCAGAACAAAGCGGAACAAAATAGCTGAGGAAGTCGGACTCTCTATTCCATCTGTAAGTGAGCGGTTAAATAAGCTTGAAGAAAAAGGAATAATAGACGGATATTATACGAAGCTTAACAAAAAAGTTTTCGGGTATGATATTATTGCATACATTGTCGTGATAATGGATTCCTCAAAACATTATAACAATTTAATTTCCAAAGTTGAAAAGATTCCTGAGATAGTTGAATGTCATTCCATTCTCGGTGAAGGTTCTCATATGCTTAAAGCAACTGTCAAAAATACTGAAGCCTTGGAAAAACTTTTAAGTGAAATCCAATCGTGGTCGGGAGTTACAGCAACTAAAACAACGTTTGTATTGTCAACAATTAAAGAAACCACGGAGATAGCAATTTAATTGAAACCTTCGAGGTTAAACTTACGTACATAACAAGCATCATCGAAGGTTATAAAACATAAATAATAGGAAAAACTTAATGGCTAAACAAAACTCATCTGTTGAAGGCGTTCTTAAATTTATAAAGGACAATAAAATAAAATTTGTTGATTTAAAGTTTATGGATTTCCCCGGACAGTGGCAGCACTTTACTGTCCCGGCTACACAGTTCAAAGCTGCTTCCTTTGAAAACGGATTCGGATTTGACGGTTCATCAATCCGCGGCTGGAAAGCAATTAACGAAAGCGATATGCTTATCATTCCTGATGCAAAAACCATGTTTGTTGATCCATTTATCGAAGCACCTACAGTTAGTTTAATTTGCGATGTCTATGAACCTGCAACAAAAGAAAAATATTCCCGCTGTCCGAGAAACATTGCACAGAAAGCAGTTGCTCATCTTATTTCAACCGGAATTGCTGATACTGTTTACTTTCGGTCCGGAAGCCGAGTTTTTTGTTTTTGATGATGTGAGATTTGACTCCCAGCCTAACGGATCGTTTTATATTGTTGATTCGATTGAAGGTAGATGGAACAGCGGAAGAGAAGAGAATCCAAACCTTGGTTACAAGCCAAGATACAAAGAAGGTTATTTTCCTGTTCCACCAACAGATGCATTAATGGATTTGAGAAATGAAATGGTTTTAAATTTAGAAAACTGTGGAATTGAAGTTGAAGCTCAGCATCACGAAGTTGCAAGTGGCGGTCAGTGCGAAATAGATCTGAAGTTCACTCCGCTTGTAAAAGCTGCCGATCAACTATTACTTTTCAAGTATATTGTGAAGAATACTGCAAAGTTGCGCAACAAAACTGTTACCTATATGCCCAAGCCACTCTTTGGTGATAACGGAAGCGGAATGCATGTTCATACATCTTTATGGAAAAAAGGCAAACCGTTATTCGCTGGTTCAGGTTATGCCGGATTAAGTGAAATGGCTTTATATTTCATTGGCGGTATATTGAAACATGCACCGAGCTTGCTGGCATTTACAAATCCAACAACAAATTCTTACAAAAGATTAGTGCCGGGTTTTGAAGCTCCTGTCAATCTTGCTTACTCACAAATGAACAGGAGTGCCGCGATAAGAATTCCTATGTATTCATCAAATCCTAAATCAAAAAGAATTGAATTCAGATGTCCTGATCCTTCAGCAAATCCTTATTTAGGATTTTCTGCAATTATGATGGCAGGCTTGGATGGAATTATTAATCGAATTGATCCCGGTGAGCCGCTTGACAAAGATATTTACGATATGGAACCCGAAGAATTGAAAAATGTTCCTTCAACTCCGGGCAGTTTGAATGAAGCATTAAAGGCTCTGGCAGATGATCATGAGTATTTATTAAAAGGCGATGTATTTACTGAAGATGTGATAGAAACATGGATAAAGTACAAAATAGAAAAAGAAATAAAACCGATGGCACTCCAGCCCCATCCCTATGAATTCAATCTATATTATGATGTATAGGATTGGATACGCTTTTTTGATGTTTGAGAATGATGGATGAATGGAATATTGAAGAATCACTAACTAAAATAGAACAATATTCCATTATTCCCACTTAATTTTGTAAAGTGTAACAGTTCGATTTTCAATGCTGTTAATTCCAAAACCAGGGATTTCTCTCTGATATAGAATTTCAGTTCGTAAATTCTTCGGCAGAGCCTCACCAAGTTCAATTTCTTCCCTTAGAACTAAATATTTTGGTTTCTTCGATAATATAAAATCATAAACGGATTTATAATTAAATCTTTCTGCATCGACTAATCCTGCAAGGTCATAAACACGAGCACCGGAGTAACTCCCAACTATTCCAACATCATTAATAGCAACAGTTTTAAGGTTTTCGTTTTTATCTGTTTTTATAAAGTTGGCTATTTCTTTATATGAATTCTGAAATCCTTTTACGAACAAATCACTTGCAGGTTTTACTACGGTAAAAGTGATGTGTGTATGTATCAGTAAAATCAGAACTGAATAAACAGCAATTAACGATAGATTCACCTGACTTTTATATTCCATAAGTAAATTAATTAATGCCGCAACCGTTAATATTATGATTGGAACAAACATTAGCGAATATCTTGAGATTATTGTCACATCTTTTAATGTATAGTAAACATAAAACGATATGAAGAAAAATATTGCTATCATCATTCCGTTAAATCTAAATCTTTCCAACAATCTTACAAACTCTTCAATGAATTTCTGATCTTTTTTCATTGCAAGAAATGAAATTACAATAATGATGATGGCAAGAACCATAAACTCAGGAATATTTCCACCGAGTAATAATTTAATGTTTCGTATACTTCCGTCAAGAGTCATCGGAAAAAATCCGGACCCTGCTTTGGCTTTATAAGTATTTGGTATTATAGTTCCAAAGTGAAAGAAGGCAAATACTAACCAGGCAGAAAGAACGCTCAAACCTGTCAAAAATGTTTTTACGGTTTGCTTTCTGTGATGACCGTTTATAAAAAGCAAGTATAAAATTAAAATTAAGAATAGTACAATAAATTCGGGGCGCAGCAAGGTTGCAATACCAAGTAAAAATCCATAAATATAAGGATGCCTTACATGATAGCGATCGGAATAAGCATAAATAAGGAATAAAAGCATTGCAATGGCGGCTGTAGCTTCCATTCCGCTTATTGCCCAGCGAAGAAAAAAAGGATTTAGACAAAATGAAAGTGCAGCAATAAACTTTAATGATGATTTAAGTTTTAAAACATCAGCAAGTTTTAAGAAAAGAAAAACACTGATGAATGTAAAAACTCCGCTTAGTAGTCGTATAGAAAATTCAGGATCATCAGTAAGGATAGAAATCGACGCTCCAAGAATTACCCAAAGCGGTGAAGTTGATCCGTAAGTAACATTTCCTGTAAATGCAAATCCATCACCATTTAGCAATCCTATTATAAAACCAATGTGTATGTATGAATCATCTCCCAGAAAATCGGGATACAGAAACAGTGCAAGTATTACCGGTGAGATACTCAGCACAATTGCAAGAGCAATACTTGTTATTGAGGATATTGTTTTTTGTCCCATAAACATTTGATTTTATTACTAAAATTTAAGCTTTAAACCACGCTTTCCAAACTTCTGGCTGAAAACCTATTGTAACTAATCTTCCGTTTCTTACAACAGGGGTTTTTAATAAAAGTGAATCATTAAGAAGTTCTTCTTCAATATTAAAAACCATAAATGATAAATTTCTTTTTTTGAATTGAATTCCGTTTCTGTCGATTAATTCTTCAAGAGATATTACTGATTTGATATTATCGAGTTCGCCTTTTGCTATTCCTTTTTCAGTCAAATCTCTGAAGTGATATGTAATTCTTCTTTCCTTAAAGAATCTTTCTGCTTTCTGAGTGTCTTTACATTTTTTTGTGCCGATAATCTGTACGTTCATAAAATCTTAAAAACTCTAACCTTTTAATAAAAGATAATAAAAATTGTATAACTTATCTCATCTGATTAGATTTGTTGAGAAATTTCTTAAAAAATCATCAGGTTAAACAATGGTTATTGTAAACAAACCCCGCCCTGCATTAAAAAACATCTTCAAACTCTCAATCATCTTGTTATTCTTATTATTTATTAATGTTTCTGCCCAATCCTACTACGGGATAAATCCTGATACTGTAAAAGCACAAAAGTTTGATATGGGCAAGATGTGGACTTTTGAAAATTTTCCACTTGATTATATTGAGAAGGAATATGGATTCAGACCTTCGGAAGAATTATTAGAAAAATTTCAGAAAAGTGCATTAAAATTTGGCAACGGCTGTTCAGGATCATTTATTTCTGAGGATGGTTTGATAATGACAAATCATCACTGTGTTCGAGGAATATTGCCCAACATACAAAAAGATGATGAGAATCTTCTAAAGAATGGATTCTTTGCAAAATCTTCAGAAGAAGAACGTGCAATTCCAAATCTAAAGGTTGAACAGTTAATTATTATTAAAGATGTTACTAGAGAAATTCAGTCTGCAATGGATGAAGTTAAAAGTGATGCAAATAAAATTGATATCCGGGATCAAAAGATTGAAGAATTAAAGAAAGAAAATTCACAAACACATCCCGAACTTATATTTAAAGTTATATCGCTTTACAACGGCGGTAAGTATTCTTTGTATGGGTACAAAGTTTATAGTGATATTCGTTTAGTTTTTGTTCCCGAACTGTTTACAGCAAAGCTTGGCGGTGATTATGATAATTTTACTTATCCACGTTACGGTTTAGACTGTGCTTTTCTGCGTGCTTATGAAAATGATAAACCAATAAAAACAGATTATTATTTTAAATGGAATAATGACGGTGTGGTTGAAGATCAGCCTGTGTTTGTTGTGGGTAATCCGGGCAGAACCAGTAGAATAAACACAATGGCGCAAATTGAGTATGCAAGAGATGTAAGATATCCGATGCTTGTTGAAATGTTTAAAGAAATGTATGACATCTATGAAAAAATGGTTGCTGAAACAAAAGCAGAAGATTTTAAACTAATAGCACGACTTTATTCTTTTGGCAATGCTCTTAAAGTTTATCAAGGTACTTACAAAGCTTTGCTTGATCCATTTTTAATTGCGCGTAAAAAAGATTTTGAAAAGAATTTTAGAGAAGCAGTCAACAATAATTCCGAATTAAAAGATAAATATGGCAGCCTCTGGAATGAACTTGAGGAATCGAGTAATCAGGCAAGAAAAAATGCCAATAAAATATATGCTTATACAATTAGTTTTTATTCGCCTCAATATCTGACAATGGCTAAAAATCTTGTTACTTATGCAACTCAGCTTAAGAATGATGAATTAACAAGAGAAGAATACGATTCACTTACTGCTCAGTTATTCCCGAGTGATTATAACAAAGAACTTCAAGAGCAATTATTAGTAGTACAGTTAAACGTCCTAAAAAATAATCTACCTGTAGATGATAAAATTATTAAGGAATTGTTAGGCAGCAAAACGACTGAGCAAGCGGCTGGGGATTTATTATTAAAATCTGATTTTACCTCCAATGAAAAATTACAGCAACTAGTAAGTGGTGGGTCGGAAGTTGTTTTAAATTCTGATGACCCATTCATTTATTATATACTTAATACTCAAGATGAATTAAAGCGAATGCAAGATGAAAATAAAGCAAGATTAGATAAAGAAGAAATCTTAAATCAAATGCTGGGCGAAGCGCTTTACAAAGTATATGGTGATGCAATTCCACCTGATGCAACCGGAACATTGCGTATTGCAGATGGAATTGTAAAAGGATATGACTACAACGGAACTCGTACTCCAATCAAAACTACTTTCTATGGAACTTTGGACAGATATTATTCTTTCGATAAAATATTCCCATTTAATTTACCGGACAGATTTGAAAATCTACCACCTGAGTTTGATCTATCAAAACCTCTGAACTTCATAAGTACAAACGATATTGTCGGAGGAAATTCGGGAAGTCCCGTTTTGAATATAAATGGCGAAATAGTCGGCTTAGCATTTGACGGAAACATTGAAAGTCTTCCAAGCAATTTCATCTATACAACTGAAGCAAACAGAACAGTAAGCGTAAGTGCCGTCGGTATGGTTGAAGCAATTAAAAATTTGTATAAAGCAACAACACTAAGTGATGAAATTGTAAACGGAAAAAGAAAATAAAAACTTAATTTAACGGTATTAGATTCTTTCAGGGAAAATATTTTATGTATTGGATTATTTTATTTATTGCCGGTCTATTTGAGATTGCCTGGGCTGTGGGATTAAAATATTCCGATGGATTCTCAAAACTCTGGCCTTCTGTTTTTACAGTGGCAAGTATGATAATTAGTATGGGATTGCTTGCATGGGTAGTTAAACATTTACCGGTTGGAACAGCTTATGCAGTATGGACAGGTATTGGAGCTGTTGGAACTGCAATTTTAGGAATTGTTTTATTTAATGAATCAAAAGAATTTATTAGAATCTTTTTCATCTTCTTGATCATAGTTGGAATAGTCGGATTGAAATTATTTACAACTGAGACTGTATAGGAAGTATAGGACAAAAGATTAAATTATTTTACATACAATCACGCGATCATTCAAAGCTACATTTATGCATAAGTTCAATTCTTATAAGGATAATCATAAATAAACACTTTGGGAATGATTATTTCTGCGGTGCTTTAACTACGGTACCAATCTTTGCGGCTTCATTAAATAATTGTTCAGCAAGAAGAATATTGTCTTCCATATCAAAACCGGCATAAACCAAGGCTTCGGCAACCCAAGTATTACAGGTGTTGAATAAATGATATGATCCATTTGAACGATAAAATTTTATTTTACCGACGGCTTGTTCACTCAAAATTACTGAATGTCCATTCTCATCTCTGTAAATAAATTTTGCAATGTATTCAGTCAGCTTTTTTAATTGATCTTTATTTACTTTTAGTTTTATGACGATTTCAGAATTATCAAACAAGACTTCTTTTGAAGTGGAAATTCCTTCTATCCGCAATGTGCTTGGTGTTGCATAAAATAAAGCACCGAATGCAAGTCCCGAATCAAATCCCGGATACTGATAAAATTCTTCATCTCCCCAGCCGAAATCAATTAAGTTGTAACCTCTAAAATACTTTGCTTCCGGAATTATTAAAGTGTCAATTTGGTCTAAAGTAAAAACTAAAGCTGTATGCCAGTAATTTTTTATCAAATAGACTGATTGTAATTCATTTATTGTGGATTCATCCTGAATTTGAAGAGCAGGTGACGTATGCAGAAAGAAAAATATAATCGGATAAATAACAAAAGTTTTCATTTTATATATTTATTTTTCTACTAAGAAAAAAATTATCTTTTCAAATAGAGACTACTATGAAAATCTTAATAAACATTTTATTGTTTTTAATCTTCACAATATCAATAAATGCACAACCCAATAATAGTAAATATACAATTGTAATTCATGGCGGTGCGGGATACTTTGCCAAGGAGACACCTGATTCGGTAAAGCAAGTTTACATCGATGCACTTTCAGAAGCGCTTAAAATCGGACAAAAAATTTTAAGTGAAGGCGGCTCTTCTCTAGATGCGGTAGAAAAAACCGTGAACTATATGGAAGATAATCCGCTTTTTAATTCCGGCAAAGGAGCTGTTTTTACATCAGAAGGGAAGCACGAACTTGATGCCTCAATTATGTACGGGAAGGATCTTTCAACCGGTGCTGTTGCTGGAGTTACAATAATTAAGAATCCAATTTCATTGGCTCGACTGGTTATGGAAAAAACAGATCATGTTCTGCTTGCCGGCACCGGAGCTGATCAACTAGGTATAAAACTTGGAGTTGATATCGTTCACAATTCATATTTCCGCGATGAAAAAAGATATAACGATTGGTTAAAATCAAATCTTAAAGAAACTAAAGGCGAAACAGTTGGTTGTGTTGCATTAGATATTCACGGCAACATTTCCGCTGCAACTTCAACAGGCGGCAGACAGAATAAAATGCCCGGTAGAGTTGGCGACTCGCCGCTAATCAATGCAGGAACTTATGCGAATAATAAAACCTGCGGAGTTTCAGCAACGGGTTGGGGAGAACTTTTCATTCGCAATACCGTAGCGTTTAATATTTCGGCTTTAATGGAATACAAAGGCTTCACTTTAAAGCAAGCTTGCGATGAAGTAATTTATAAAGTCTTACCCGAGGGAAGTGGTGGTATTATTGCAATTGATAAAGACGGAAATTATGAAATGCCTTTCAACACTGTGAGTATGATGCGAGGTGTTGCTAACTCAGAGGGTACTTTTCAAATAAATATCTGGAAATAAAGGGTAACTATGCGACCAACAAAAAACGACTATGCGCCTTACTATGAAACTTATATTTCTAAAGTTGAAGGCAATGATATAATTCACATTCTTTTTAAAATGAATCAAGAGATCCAGACTGTTTGCAATTCTTTTGCACAGAATAAAGGCGACTACAAATACGCTGAGGGTAAATGGACAGTAAAAGAATTGATTGCTCATATGATGGATACTGAACGTGTATTTGCTTTTCGCGCTTTTTCAATTGCAAGAGGAGAAAAACAGCATTTGCCCGGATTCGAACAGGATGACTATGTACGCGAGGGAAAATTTAATCAGAGACAATTATCTGAGATTATTTATGAATTTCGTCTTCTACGCGAAAGTAATTTATTATTGTTCCGAAGTTTTGATGATGAAATGTTAAAACGGAGAGGAATTGCCAACGGTTACGAAGTTACCGTGAATGCTTTACTGTTTACAATTGCCGGACACAGTAAGCATCATATTGATGTATTAAAAGAAAAATATCTTTAATTCATACTTCAGATAAATTTATAAATTTCACTTAATATTCTTGATGTAGCACCAAGATTTTCTTTTACATACTGAGATGAAATTTGTCCTTTAGATCTTCTGAGTTCTTCATCCGAAAAAATCATACGAAGACTTCGGTAAGCTTCCTTTTTGTTTCTTACTAAAATTCCTCCACCAAGCTGATGAAGTTTTTGAGCTTCCTGGGAAGTATCAATCTTTGGTCCAAATAAAACCGGAATTCCATACACCGCCGCTTCAAGAACATTGTGTATGCTCTGTTTAAAGCTTCCACCAATAAACGCTGCATCTGCATAAGTATAAAGAGTTAATAAGATTCCTATTGAATCTATAATTATCACTCTTTCATCAGAATAATTATTCAGAAATGAAAATCTTATTGTTTTAAGTTTTCCGTCAAATTCGTGTTCTATTTTTTCAAGATGAAGCAATGTCGGTTCATGCGGGGCAACTATCATTAAAACTGATTCATCTTTTTCAGAGAGTTTTTCGAATGCTGGAAATATTACTTCTTCATCCTGTTCCCAGCTGCTTCCAAAAACAAAAACCTTTTTATCTCTTAACACTTCGGCATTGATTAATTTTTTTTCTTTTGCAAGAAGACTGCGCTGATAAACACGGTCAAATCTTGTATCACCGACAGAAATTATTTTTTTAGAGGAAATTCCGAACCCGGCAAATTCTTTTGCATCAGTTTCTGAAACGGTTAGAATCTTTGTTAATGAACTGAAAAGTAATTTATGAAATGATTTGATAAATGGTAATTTCCTGTGTGAATCACTTCGCATTGTTGCATCAACAAGAAAAATCGGAATGTTTTTTTCACTTAATGCTTTTATCATATTCGGCCAGATATCATAACGCATTAAAACGGAGATATCCGGCTTAACTATGTTTATAAATTTTCTAGCGTTGTAAATAGTATCGAAAGGAATATATGCAATAAGATCAGCATGAGGATATTTTCTTGAATTCTCATAACCGGAAGGAGAGTAGAATGTAATTAGTACGTTTACATCGTGATTTTTTCTAAATTCTTCAATTATCGGTTTTGCCTGTTCAAACTCGCCAAGGGACGAGGAGTGAAACCAAATTAGTTTCTTTCTTTTATTTAGAGAAGAAGCCGCGAGAATGATTTCTTCATAAACTCTTTTTCTTCCTTTTATACCTCGTTTTATTTTATTGTTGAACATTCCCCCTATATGTAAAACAACGTATAGAAACGGTATAACTACAAAATCATAAAATATGTACCACAACATTTTCATATTTTAAATATTTTTTCCAGAGCATTAAAAGCTGTTTGCGGAGTTATATCAAGCATACATTTAAAGTGTTTCTTCGGACAATTTTTCCTTCCTATGTGCGAACACGGCCTGCAAAATAAAGAAGTATTTTCTAAAATTACATTTTTGTTTTTGTAAGGAGTAAAACCGAATTCTTCAACAGTTGAACCGAAGAAAACAATTACAGGAACTTTAACCGCACAAGCAGCGTGCATTAAACCGGAATCATTACAATAAATTGCTTTACAAACTTTCATATCGGCGGCAGTTTGCAAAATATCATCATCATTCTGAAGGTTAATAACTTCAGGCACTTCATTTTTAATTTCAGTACAAATTTTCCTATCGCTTTTTCCGCCAAACAATACAATCTGACAGCAATCTTTAATTAACTTTCTGCAAAGGTTAATGTAATATTCTTTAGGCCACATTTTTGTGAAATGTCTTCCGCCCGGACAAATACCGATATACCTTTCATCTTTACTTAATAAATTTGAATGATTTAAAGTTGTAAAAAGATCCAATCCATTATTGTCAAGATCTAAATTTCCTAATGTTTGTGCATAACGAACAGGGATTTGTCCGGCATTTTTAAGCAGATTTATTTTAGTCTGAACCAGAAGAAATTTTCTGACTGACTTTTTATCAAACTTAACCTGAATACCACTTAATTCTGATAATATTTTTTTTGAATGAAAATTGTTCTGAAGATCAATTATAAGGTCGTATTCGTTTGATTGTATTTCACTTATAAGATCTTTTTTCTTTTCAGGATTGAATAAGAATTTATTTCTCAGATATGGATTATGGACCAATACATCATTGTATTGTTCTTTAACAATCATATCGATTGAAATTTTAGGATATTTATTTTTGATGGTTCGTATAAGCGGAGTAGAAAGAAGAATATCTCCAAGAGAGCTTAAGCGAATGATTAATAAAGATTCAATAGTATCTAAGTTTATAGTCTTCAAAGGATATAATTTTCTTTTTCTGACCGTTAATTTAGCTATTTAATAGAATCTGTTCCATATTCTCCTTGAACTTTTAACACTTCACACCTAATTTTCCATAAGAAAAATAAAAGGAAAGCGAATGACCACATTACCACCTCCGGGAGTTAAAGAATTCCCCGCAGATTCACTTGAAAAAAAGGTTTACGGGATTGTTGAGACTTTTAGTCAATATATTCCTGTTCCAAATGACAGAAACAGGTTGGGATATTGTCTTTTCAAATATATGATAGGCGAAGGCGACGAACCAAAAGTTGCTTTGAAGAGTGCAAAGATTAACGTTGAAGGAATATCAACAAAAGACCTTGCAATAAAAATTGATGAGGAGTTGAAGAAAATTTAGTGATCTAGACAGGTCGTCCCATAAGTCCGAATTTCCTTGTCATTCCCGTGAAAACGGGAATCCAAAATCCATAAAACAAAATGGATTCCCACTCCTGCCTACCGCAGGCAGGTTTGTGGGATTGACAAACAGGTGAAACTTCCCTTTAAGTCGGCCTCTTAGCGTGTGACTTTATTCTACTTTTATTACATTATAATCACGTAAAAACTTTTCCACCGTAAGCACATCTTCTTCACAGCCAATAAAAATGGGTGTTCTCTGGTGTAAAGTCTTCGGTTTAACTTCCAGCATTCTTGTTTTGCCATCAGAAGCTCTTCCACCTGCTTGTTCAATAATAAATGCCATTGGGTTACATTCATACATTAATCTTAATTTACCGTTAGGACTTCTTGTATCAGCAGGATACATAAATATTCCGCCATAAAGCATATTGCGATGAATATCGGAAACCATAGAACCAACGTAACGGGATGAGTAAGGTCTATCGCCTGCTTTATCTTCTTCCTGCAGCCACTTGATATATTTTTTTAATCCCGGGTGCCAGTAAAGATAATTGCCTTCGTTTATGCTGTATATTTTTCCTTTCTTTGGCATCTTAACATTATTGTGAGAAAGTATGAATTCGCCAAATGAAGGATCGAGGGTGAAGCCGTGAACTCCATTACCTGCCGTATAAACAAAAATTGTGCTGGAGCCGTAAATAATATATCCCGCGGCAAGCTGGTTGATCCCCGGCTGTAAACAATCTTCCATTGTACCGGGACCATTTTCAGGAGAGACTCTTCTGTAGATTGAAAAGATTGTTCCTATGCTTACGTTTGCATCAATGTTTGATGATCCGTCAAGAGGATCAAATAACAGAACGTATTTGCCGATATTAAATGTCGGCGGTATGTGAATAATATCTTCATCTTCCTCTGATGCCATTACACATAAGTGACCGCCATGATCCATTGCTCTAATCATCATTTCATTAGCAAATACATCAAGCTTTTTAACATTTTCGCCATGAACATTATGATCTCCGGTGAATCCAAGAATATCTACCAGTCCTGCTTTATTTACTTCCAGTGAAATTACTTTTGCCGCAAGTGAAAGATCGTGAAGCAGATCAGATAATTCACCTGTTGCTTCCGGATATTTTCTTTCTTCTTCGTAAATATGACGGGCAAGGGTCATAAATTGTGCTTTTTCCATTTTGCTCTCCTATTAATGGATTATAGTATTTATGCTGCAATCTCCTGATCTTTATATTGAAGCTGGTACAATTTATAATAAATTCCGCGTTTTGCAAGCAGCTGCTGATGATTTCCTGTCTCTCTTATTTCACCTTTGTGCATAACAATAATTTTATCCGCATTCTGAATTGTTGATAATCTATGTGCAATTATGATTGCTGTTCTTCCAACTAAAAGTTTTTGAATAGCCTTCTGTATAAGCTGTTCTGTTTCTGTATCAATACTTGAAGTTGCTTCATCAAGAATTAAAATTTTCGGATCAAAAGCCAGTGCACGTGCGAAAGAAATAAGCTGCTTTTGACCAACACTCAATGTTGCCCCTCTTTCCTTAACTTCCTCATCATATTTTTTAGGTAGATTCTCTACAAACTTTGACGCTCCCACAATTCTTGCCGCTTCGATAACTTTCTCTTCAGAAATATTCTCATTATCCATGCTGATGTTTGATTTAATATCACCTGAAAACAAATAAACATCCTGAAGAACAGTTGAAATGTATTGTCTTAAATTACTTTTATCAAGTTTTCTGATATCGATTCCATCCAAAAGTATAGAACCTTTTTGAATATCGTAAAACCGTGTAAGAATATTTATTAAAGTTGATTTTCCCGCACCTGTATGACCGACTATTGCAACTGATTCACCCGGATTTATGCTTAAGGAAACATCTTTCAAAACATAATTTTCATCTTCATAGGCAAACCAGACGTTCTTGAAATCAATTTTTCCCTGAACAGATTTTAATTCTATTGGTTCATCAGGATTTTTTATAAATGTTTTATTATCCAGCAGCTTAAATATGCGCTCTGAAGAAGCCATTGCGGTCTGCATAATGTTATACTTTTCAGAGAGATCACGAATAGGTCTGAAGAACATTTCAGTGAATTGAATGAATGCAAATAAAACACCTATTGTTAATGTTCCCTGAACTACTTCACCACCGCCATACCAGATTATTAATCCGATTGCGATTGAACTTAACAATTCAACGCCCGGAAAAAAAATAGCATAATAAAAAATTGATTTTATATTTGCTTTACGATGATCATCATTTATTGATGAAAACTTTTTAAACTCATCATTTTCTTTCCTGAATATCTGCACAACGCTCATGCCGGTTACGTGTTCCTGCATATAGGAATTTAATCTTGCAAGGTGAAGACGGACATCTCTGTAGTTTTCTCTTACCTTTCTTCTGAAAAGAAAAGTCCCATAAATAAGAACAGGTAATACAGAAAGCGTAACGAGTGATAGTGGAATATCCATAAAGAACATAAATCCGAGTATCCAAAGAATAATAAAGATATCACTGAATACCATAACTATTCCAGATGAGAAAAGTTCACCGAGTGATTCAACATCATTTGTTGTTCGCGTAACGATCCTGCCGATTGGTGTGCGGTCAAAAAACTTTAATGCAAGTTTTTGAACGTGTTCGAATAGTTGTGTGCGGAGATCGTAAAGAATTTTTTGACCAAGGTATTGAGTATAGTAAGTCAGGAAATACTGAATAAATGCCTGTAACATAAGCGAACTGAATAGAACAACTGCAATTAAAATCAAACCGTTATAATCAGAATGAGCTATATAGTCATCAATTGCCACTTTGGTTAAATAAGGACGAACTGGTCCTAAAGCAGCGACAAAAATGTTCAGCAGTATTGCAAACACAATATACTTTTTGTATGGTTTTACATAACCTAGAAGCCGTCTCATCAGTCTGGCATCGTATGCTTTACCAAGTATTTCTTCGTCTTGTTTATAATCGTTCATATTTGATCTTTACTCTGTGCCTCTTGTGGTAAAAGAAAAAATTAACCACTGAGACTTAGAGATTATTAATTAAGTTCCTCTAATTCTTTCTCAAGTAACTGTTTAAAATGCAAATCAGCGTAAATGCCGCCGAGTGCAACGAGATCATCATGTTTACCTTCTTCAGCAATTCTTCCGTTTGATAGAACAAATATTTTATCAGAATCTTTTACAGTTGAAATTCTATGACTGATAATTATACTTGTTCTGTCTCTCATAAATTCTTTCAGATTTTTTAAAATTTCTTCTTCAGTATTTGTATCCACTGCAGAAAATGAATCATCAAGAATCAGAATCTTCGGATCGACAGCTAAAGCCCTTGCCAGTGAGGCTCTTTGCTTCTGTCCACCGGAAAAAGTGATTCCTCTTTCACCAACCATTGTTTCATAACCGTTTGGGAAACCATCTACGTCTTTGTCGAATTGTGCAATACGGGAAACTTCTTTCACTCTTTCCTTGTTGACTTCTCTTAATCCATAAGAAATGTTGTTGTAAACATTATCAGAAAATAAAAATGACTCCTGTTGAACTACGGAAATATTTCTTCTTAAAATATCAAGCGGAATACTCTTTAAGTTCACATCATCAATTAAAATTTCGCCTCCCGTAACATCATATAATCTTGGGAGTAGATTTATTAGTGAAGTTTTTCCAGAACCTGTATGCCCGATTATCGCAACTGTTTCACCTTGTTGAACTGTAAGATTAATGTTTGAGAGCACATCAGGCAAATATTCTCCATAGCTGAAAACGGCATTTTTGAATTCAATTTTACCTTTCAATTCTTTGATTGAAAAATCTGTTTGAGCATTATCATCAATTTCGCAAGGTTCATTAAAAATTTTGTTTAATCTTTTCATACTTGCTTCAGCTTGCTGAATTATATTTATAACCCAGCCGAATGCAATCATCGGCCAGATTAAAATTCCAAGGTAAATTATGAAAGCAGTAATCTCACCAAGATTCATTTCTCCGTTTATGATTTTCGTTCCGCCAACCATTATCACAATGATGATAGAAAGTCCCGTAATCAGCAGCAGTAAAGGCATTATCAACGCCTGGGTTCGGACAAGATTCATATTCTTTTTAAGGTATTCCTGACTTAATTCCTTCCATTGTTTTATTTCATTAGCTTCGCGCACATAAGATTTTATTACGCGAATACCGGAGTAATTTTCCTGTGCCCGGGACGTCAACCGGGAAAATGTTTCCTGAATACGAGTATATTTATCATGAATCAGACTGCCAATTTTGTAAACCACAAGCGAAAGAATTGGCAAGGGAAGAAGTGCATATATTGTCAGCCATGTATCAAGTGAAAGCATGATAGCTACAACAATCATCAATCTTATGCCAGTATCGATTGAATACATTACAGCCGGTCCAATAAACATTCTCACAGCATTTATATCATTTGTTGCGTGAGCCATTATGTTACCGGTTGAAGTATTCTGAAAATATCTAAGAGAAAGTTTTTGAATGTGAGCCCAGAAATCTCCGCGAAGATCATATTCAATTTCTCTAGATACAACAATTATTGTTTGTCTTATCAAAAATCTGAAAATCCCTGCTGCTAATGATGTTCCTACTATCATCAAGGCATATTGTAACAAAATGTCTGGATTGATGTTCTGCTCCAGTACGTTTATAGCGTCTTTTAAAAGAAGCGGGACATAAACCGTTCCTGCATTTGAGAAAAGAATAAAAATAAAACCAAGGAACAGCTTGTTTTTATATTTAACAAAATATTTTTTGAGTGTTAGTAAGTTTTGCATTAAACAAGAGTAAGATTAAAAATGTGAGTATGCTGTTATGTCATACATTTCAAATCTGTTGAAATGACAAATCGTAAGTTAATCTACAACTCAATAAACAACATAATATTCTATATTAGCTCAATCAATCACAATAAAACCGGTGTACTTCTGAAGTACTTTAGGAACAATAACTTTTCCTTCAGGAGTCTGATAATTCTCAAGCAAGGAAACCATCAACCTGCTAGTTGCAAGTCCGCTGCCGTTAAGTGTATGAACAAACTCAGGTTTTTTTGTTTGTTCATTTCTGAAACGGATGTTTGCTCTGCGTGCCTGGAAATCTTCATAGTTGCTGCAGGAAGATGCCTCAAGCCATCGATCTTCTGCCGGGGACCAGGTTTCGATGTCGTAACACTTTGCTGCTGCAAAGCTTAAATCACCACTGCATAACAATAAAATTCTATAAGGAATATTGAGTGCATGAAGAATATCTTCTGCATCCTTTACAAGTAATTCTAATTCATTATAAGAATTTTCTGCCCTTACAAATTTTACCATTTCAACTTTATTGAATTGATGAACACGCAGAAATCCTTTTGATTCTTTTCCGTAAGAACCGGCTTCACGTCTGAAACAAGCTGAATAGCCTACATATTTTATTGGCAGATCTTTTTCGCTAAGTATTTCATCACGATGAAGATTGGTAATCGGAACTTCTGCAGTTGGAATAGGAAAGAGTCCGTCAACTGTGAATGTTATACATATCCTCTTCCATTTTAGGAAGCTGTCCGGTTCCTTTCATTGATTCTCTGTTAACCAGAAATGGTGGAAAAATTTCTGTATAACCGTGATGCTGAAGATGATAATCTATCATAAAGTTTATTAATGCCCGTTCAAGAGTTGCACCTTTACCTTTATAAACAGGAAATCCTGATCCGCTTATTTTTGAACCGCGTTCAAAATCGAGTATGTCTAATTTTTTACCTAGTTCAACGTGATCCATAGGTTTAAAATCATTTTCAAACGTAAATCCATCCGGCAGCCATTGTCTTGTTTCAACATTTTCTTCTGCAGATTTTCCGACAGGAACCGATTCGTGAGGAAGATTCGGTATATACATCATAATTTCATTCAGCTGATCTTCTGCTTCCCGAAGCTTTCCGTCAAGTTCTGTAATCTGATCGGAAACTTGTTTCATCTCAGCAAGAACAGTTGTTGTATCCTGTCCCGCTTTTTTCATTTTTGGAATTTGCGATGATACCTGGTTTCGTTTTGCTTTAAGTTCGTCAGCTTGAAGAATAAGTTCACGTCTTTGCCTATCAAGCTCAAGTACTTCGTCAATTCTGTCCTTCTCGTTTTTGTTGATGATTGACTGTCTTACTTTTTCAGGATTTTCACGAATGAGTTTTATATCTAACATTTTTTCCTCTTGACGAAATAGAACACGGATGACACAGATTTAACGGATTCAAACTGATTTAATCTGCGTTCCATTGTATTTTATTTAACCACTATGTTATAAATTTTATTTTTTACGAATATCTCTTTAATGATTGTTTTACCTTCAGTGAACTTAATTACTTTTTCATCTGCGAAGACAATTGGTTTAACAGCATTCTGTTCACTATTCATCGGTGCAGAAACAGTTGCACGAAGTTTCCCATTTACCTGAACTGCGATATTTATCGCTATCTTCAACAAGTGCATCTGTATCAACCTCAAACCAAACAGGATTTTGGAATAACGATTTTTCATTTCCAAGTAATTGCCAGCACTCTTCACCAAGATGCGGAGCAAGCGGAGAAATCATTGATGCAAATCTTTGTAAAACATAACTCTGGATTTCTTTATTGCACTGATCAAGATTTTTTAATTCATTTATTAATTCCATCAAAGCGGCTATTGCTGTGTTGAATCTAAAATGTTCAATTTCCTGATTCACTTTATGAAGAGTCTGGTTTACTTTTCTGTAAACTTTTTTCTCATCATCTGGAAAGTGAATTAATATCATATTTCTCTTTAGCTGTTGCTTCTTTTGTAATATTGATTATTCTGATTGAAAAATTCATAACTTCTCTGAACAAATCGATCAACTCCGGAAATACCTTTATCACTCCAGTCACCGCCCTGATCATAAGGACCCATAAACATCAGGTACATTCTGAAAACATCAGAACCGAATTTGTTTGTAAACTCATCAGGATTAACAACATTGTCTTTTGACTTAGACATCTTTGCGCCGGCATTTGTAATTGTTCCCTGATGAATAAGAGTCTGGAAAGGTTCATCACTGTTTACCATTCCTATATCGCGTAAGCACTTGTGGAAAAATCTTGCATATAAAAGATGCATAACTGCATGTTCTGCACCACCGACATACATATCAACGGGTGTCCATTTCTTTGCAAGATTATCATCGAAAGCCGCAATAGAAATTTTAGGATTAAGAAATCTTAAATAATACCACGATGAATCAACAAATGTATCCATTGTATCAGGATCTCGCTTCGCCTTAGTTCCGCACTTAGGGCAGTTTACATTAATATATTTTTCATTTCTAGCAAGAGGAGATTCGCCTCCAAGTTTAAAATCAACATCATAAGGAAGAACGACAGGCAGATCATGTTCTTCAACAGGCACTTCGCCGCACTTTTCACAATGTATAATTGGTATAGGTGTTCCCCAATATCGCTGACGTGATATCAGCCAATCGCGCAAACGATAATTTATTTTTCCCTTACCAAAATTATTTTTCTCAAGATACTTGATAACTTTTTTGATACCTTCGTCGGATCTTAATCCATTAAACTGACCGGAGTTGACCATCGTTCCGATATCTACAAAAGCTTCTTTAAGCATATCAGATTCATTTGTACCATCCTGAAGAATTACTTTTCTTATTTCAAGGTTGAACTTCTTTGCAAATTCAAAATCACGTTCATCATGTCCCGGCACAGCCATAACACAACCTGTTCCATAAGTTATCAGGGCATAATCGGCAATCCAGACAGGCACTTTCTCTCCATTCATAGGATTGATGGCAAACGCACCAGTTGGTATACCAGTTTTTTCTTTTACTGTTGATGTTCGTTCAATTTCAGTCAACGATTTTACTGATTCACGGTAAGCATCAACACCTCTTCTGGAATTCATCAGTTGTAATTTTATCGACTAACGGATGTTCAGGTGCAAGAACGACGTAGGTAACACCGAACAATGTATCTGGACGAGTTGTGAAGACTTTTATTTCTGAATCAATTTCATTTATGTCATTTCGACCGGAGGGAGCTTATTTCCATATCAGTTGAAGATTTCTCA
Organism: uncultured Ignavibacteriaceae bacterium; assembly: GCA_963714415.1. GTDB lineage: Bacteria > Bacteroidota > Ignavibacteria > Ignavibacteriales > Ignavibacteriaceae > JAGXRK01. Next base: position 26,491 of record CAVQOL010000006.1, on the reverse strand, counting down.
GTCGAAGACTCCTTCGAAATGACATCTTTAGAGTTAGATAAATCATCCGGTAATCTTTAAATGTAACTTCAGCACCCTCGCTTTTACCGATCCAGTTACGCTGCATAAGTTTTGTTTTCTCGGGCCAGCTTATCTTATCCAGTCCTTGTAAAAGTTCCTCAGCATAGTCAGTAATTTTAAAGAACCACTGATATAAATTTTTCTGAATAACCGGAGTTCCGCATCTTTCGCAACTTCCGTCGTTAAGCACTTGTTCGTTTGCAAGAACTGTTTGATCATTCGGACACCAGTTAACAGGGGCATTTTTTCGATAAGCTAATCCGCGTTTATAAAGCTGAAGAAAAATCCACTGATTCCATTTATAATATTCGGGAACGCAGGTCATAAGCTCGGCGTTCCAGTCATACATACATCCCATTTTTTTAAGCTGCTTACGGATATCTTCAATGTTTTTCATCGTGCTGTCGTAGGGATGAATACCTGTTTTAATTGCATAATTTTCAGCAGGCAAACCAAAAGCATCATAACCCATCGGCTCAAAAACATTGTAACCACGTAACTTTTTAAAGCGTGCCCAGGAATCTGAGGGACCATAATGATACCAATGACCAGTATGTAATTTTGCACCTGAAGGGTAAATAAACATATTCAGATGATAAAGTTTTTTTTCAAGGTCGTTAAGATCAGTTTTATATGTTTGATTTTCTTCCCAGAACTTTTGCCATTTAGATTCTATTTCAGAATAAGGATAACGCATAAATATTAGCTTTTGTTGAAAAATGAAGACAAATTTAGCTATTTGGTAAGGGAATTCAAACGAAGGAAATAATTACTTAAAAGAAAGATTATGCATTTTTTTTTACTCTGATTAAATTTGCATTGTTTCCTCAGGATATTAATTTGAAACGCGATATACAATATCCTTGAAAACTTATTATTCCTCTTTGAAAGGATTCATATGTTACATATCGATCTTCAAGATTTTTAAAGGAAGTTGAATAATTTAAAGGAAGTAAAAAATCTCGGATAGATTTTATATCAGAATACAAAATTTGAAATAATGGGATTGAAACTAAAATGAAAAATATAATTCAGATCATAATTTTAGTACTATTTTTATTTGAATTATCTACACATGCTCAACCATACATATACACTACTACACATACAATCGATTCTATTGATGTTTATCCCTATTATCTTGTCGGGATACAAAAGTTAAATCTTAAAAATCTAAATTTTGAAATTGTTAAAGATACACCTGCTTTTATTAATGATATTCAAACTGATCAAAAGCAAATTTGGATATACGTTAACTATTTTAATGATAGGATAATAGCGTATAACACTCAAAATCTTCAAAACTATTTCGAACTCCCTGATTTAGGCACTGAATTGGGAGGAATACTATTTTCAGGAATAAATGAAAAATCGTACATCTTTAGAAGTAGTAATGATTATAGATCAACCATTCTTAGCATCATTGATAATGCCAATAAGAATATAATAAACAATATTTATCTTCCATCAAATACGAATCAAGTAAATTCAATAAATAGAGAGGCATTTCTTTCGTCAGATGAACACACACTTTTTTTAATTATGGAAGATACAAGTTTTACGCCGATTGCAGGAGCCGATAAAGATTACGTAACATACTTCTCAACTCTTACGAATCAAATTATTCAACAACGAAGATTATCAGATATGGGTTTTCAAAATTCTGATGGATATCTATTGCATAGGGGTAGAGATGGAAAGGGAATAGTTCAGTCATATTTCCAGAATGTTGCAAGAGAATCATACTTTAGAGTATATGATTTTGATAGTGACTCTGGCTCAAATTTCATCTATCATCAAGGGTTATCTGAACCTTTTTTCACAGGAAATGGTGAAAGTTTATTGTTAGCAGAAATGGCTGATAGTTCAGACATTTCATATTTTACTGGAAAATTTTTCATTTACGATCTAACAACAAGCAATTTAATAAAAACATTAACTTATCCACGCGGTGGTGAGATTTACACTTTCGAGAATTACCCGAACGATATTTATTATGTTTTAAATTTAGATACAGAACCAGAGATATTTTTAATAATATTTTAGAAGCAAAAGTAATTACAGAGAACTGGAGAAAGTAAAATGAAAAATATAAGTTTAATAATATTTTTAGTTGCATTAATATTTATGTTTATCGACTAAATGCACAGCCTTATTTGTACTTTCAATACACAATTCACTGATACTACTGATGGTGAAGAATTATGCACTTGAAAAGGTCCAACGTCTATGATATTGCGAACTAATACTATAGAAGATTTTCCACCAGGGCAGTTTACATTTAGCAACTGATTACGTTTTTGCGGTTTGGGATCCTTCTCAATCGTACCTTGGCATATTGACTGTTCATAACGTCGGCTAATCTTCATTTATAATTGTATACGATACTTCTGAATACTACGAATCTCCAGACAGAACATCTTTGGTTTCGGCATTACGTGAATTACTTTATTCTTCACCAGAACATAATAAGCTATACATCTTTTCAGAAAATTATGGCAGTTGATCTCTCCTAGTTGATTTAAGTGTTCTTGGATTTATCCACAACTGTCAAATTATTTCTCACGTTAGGTGTAACGGCTTATGTTGGTTCTAATATCGTTAATGTATCCAAGAACGAAATTCATTTTTCTCTTCTGATGGAAATAATATATACTTTTTTAGTATAGGATACTCTAACTCGTGCCGGACGAAATTTGGACGTATTCATTGAAATTCTAATGAGATAACATCCAAAAGGGATTTATCCGAATTAGGATATCCGAATATGGATGGCTATGATTTAACATTCGGTAGAAATGGGAAAGGAATAATCGGTTCATATTCCAGCTACAATAACCCGGTGAGGGATTTTTATTATAGAATTTATGATTTTGATGCCGATTCAGGTTTAGCTTTCATATATTATAATGGTTTATCAGAGGCTTATTTTTATTATGGCGGAGATTTCTTATTATTATTAGAAACAAACAAGGATTCCTTTCTTAAATATTATCATACTGGGTTAGTTAGAATATACGATGCACAAAGTGGTCAGTTAATTAAAACATTTAATGTTCCAGAAGGGGGAACAATTTATACCTTTGATGAATTCCCGAACGATATTTATTATGTTCTAAATTTAGATACCCAACCAGAGATTTATAATTTAACTCAACTAAAATAAAACTCAATAATCTAATCGCTAGATTTGTCACATTATTTTTGATAATTAAAGGCTAAATAATGGATAAAAATATTATAAAAGAATTTCTAAAACGCATTGAGCTATTTAAAGGTTTATCAGAAAAGCAGCTTGATGCAATAACAGAGAAAATAAAAGTTGAAAATCATAAAAGCGGAACAATGATTTTTAATGAAAATAACATCCGCCAGAATTTATATATCATTTATGATGGTGAAGTAGAACTGTTCAAACGTACACCTTATGGAAGTGAGAAACGTCTTTCAATTTTTGGAAAATATGATTTCCTAGGTGAAGGTGCATTAATGGATGATTCTCCGCACTCAACTTCTGCCAGAACTACAAGTACAACAACTACATTCGCTCTCTCAAGAGATAAATTTAAAGAACTGATGATTGAGCAAAGCGATATAGCTCTTGATATACTTGCAAGAATATCCAGAGTGATATCCCGGAGAATGAGTTCCGCTAATACAAGAGTGGTGAATTTAGCTGCACAATATCAATCGGGAAGAACCAGAAGTGAGCATGATTTATTGGGCGACAGGGAAGTGCCCCACGAGTTTTATTACGGAATTCAGACTTTGCGGGCGATTGAAAATTTTAATATCAGCGGAGTAACATTAAACTTTTTTCCGGTTATTATTCAAGCTTTAGCGATGGTTAAAATGGCTGCCGCAAAAACAAATAATGAGCTCGGACTTTTATCAAATCCAATCACCGATGCAATTGTTCAGGCTTGTACAGAAATAATAAATGGAAAGCTACACACTCATTTTGTTGTAGATATGATTCAGGGCGGAGCCGGGACATCAACCAATATGAATGCAAATGAAGTTATTGCAAACCGCGCTCTTGAAATTCTCGGTTATGAAAAAGGCGAATACGAATATTGTCATCCAAATAATCATGTTAATCTTTCTCAGTCAACTAATGATGCATATCCTACTTCTGTTAAAATTGCGTTGATTCTAGCTAATGAAAAACTGATTGAAGTACTGAAGGAGTTGATTCAGTCTTTCCACAATAAAGGAAGAGAATTTTCTAAAGTTATTAAGATGGGAAGAACACAACTGCAGGATGCTGTTCCGATGACACTCGGACAGGAGTTTGAAGCTTATGCAGTAACATTAGGTGAAGAAGTTCAGCGGCTTGAACAAAACGCAAAACTGTTCCTCGAAGTAAATATGGGTGCAACTGCAATAGGAACGGGAATAAATTCTCATCCGCAATACAGTGAAAAATGTGTTGCTCATTTAAAAGACATTACTAAGATGGATATAGTTCTTGCAGAAAATCTAGTTGAAGCCACACAGGATACTGGTGCTTTTATAATGTATTCTTCCGCGGTAAAGAGATTATCTGTTAAACTTTCTAAGATATGCAATGATCTTCGCCTGCTGTCATCAGGACCGACGAACAGGAATAAACGAAATCAATCTTCCACCGATGCAGCCGGGTTCATCAATAATGCCGGGAAAAGTTAATCCTGTTATTCCTGAAGTAGTAAATCAGATTGCATTTAAAGTCATAGGAAATGATCTTACTGTTACACTTGCTGCCGAGGGTGGTCAGCTTCAGTTAAATGTGTTTGAACCAGTAATCGTTGAAAGTCTTTTTCAATCTATTGAAATGTTAAAAAACGGAATGATGACGCTTAAGCAAAAATGTATTGACGGAATTACAGCAAACGAGGAACGATGCAGATCACTTGTTGAGGGCAGTATCGGAATTGTAACTGCCCTGAATCCTGTACTCGGATATGAAACATCAACCCGGCTTGCAAAGGAAGCGCTTGAGACAAACCGCGGTGTTTATGAATTGGTGCTTGAGAAAAAATTATTATCGAAATCCGAGCTTGATGAATTGTTGAAACCGGAGAATATGATTAAGCCAAAATAAGAAAACACAATAGAACACAGATTACACAGATTGGACGGATTTTCACGGATCAAAATCACTTTAAATCTTTATTTCATTCCTTTTATTATTAATTTTTTGAAGGTTTATATGGTAACGATGAATGATGCAGGTTGATTTTTAATTTACCTGATGCATCCTTCACGAAACCCATTGTATATTCGACTTTAGTTTTTTCTCCTTTTAGATCTGTTAAAAAATAATTTCCCATTGCTATTGCTCTGCTTTCTTCAAAAATAAATCCGGCATTTTCAAAATGGACCTCAATCCAGGGATTTAATGCAAAACCTCCGTCTTCCGGATAGTCTGGGTTCCCACCAATAAAATATGATTTTGCAGCCATCTTATCGAATCTGAATTGATTTACAGATGCTAAGTGTCGGTTTGAACAAAACCACACCTTTGTCGAAGGCATACAAATCATCAAGAAAATCTTCAGTCGCTCTTTCACAAGCGGTTCTGTCATTTTTTAGTGAGCCGATTTTCACCAATCCGTTTCCCCAAGTTTCCTGAAATTTTTCAATATCGTTTTTTGTTATCATAATATTTTCAAGTTATAATATTAAATGTTTAGAGCTTCTTAATTTCCCCCTTAATATATTAAGATTAAATTTTAGTTTGAATAGTCTCTTTTACTCAAAGTACACTATAATCAAAATGGAATTTTTCAATTTCAGGCGTAAATTTCTTGAGATTAGCTTAAGTTTCAGAAGTAAATATTTAAAAAGAATCAGGACAAAAAATGGAATCGGTATTTAATAATTTTTTCTATCCGAAATCAATTTGTATTGTGGGGGCTTCATCAAAACCTAAAAGTCTTGGTTATGAGCTTACCAAATCCGTAAAGCAATATGGTTATACGGGAAAACTTCTTCTGGTTAATCCAAAAGCAGATGAAATACTTGGTTATAAATGTTATCCGAATATTGAAGCTGTTGATTCTCAGATTGAATTAGCCATTGTGATGGTTCCAAAGCAATTTGCAGAAGATACCATTTCGCAATTAATTAAAAGAAATGTTAAAGCAATTATTTTAATTACTGCTGGATTTAAAGAAACAGGTGAAACAGGTGCTAAGGCTGAACAAAAGATTATTGAACTAATAAAAAATTCCGATGCGAGAATGGTTGGACCTAATTGTATGGGAGTTATAAATACAATTCAGTCTGTTAAAATAAATGCCACATTTGTTGCAGAAGAACCTAGAGCAGGACAAATGGCTTTCTGTTCGCAAAGCGGTGCAATAGGTGCGGCTGTTTTGAATTCATTGCGTGAAACTGATATCCGATTCGGACAGTTCATCAGCGTTGGCAACAAAGCCGATGTAAATGAAAATGATTTGCTTGAGTATTGGCAAAGCTGTGATGACGTAGGAGTAATAACTTACTATCTTGAAAGTTTTGTTGATGGTGAGAAATTCATTAAATATTTTGTTGATGATCAAATTGAAAAACCCGTTATTGTTCTTAAAGGCGGCAGAACATCAAGCGGAATGAAAGCTGCATCATCTCACACAGGCGCACTCGGAAGCAGCGATAAAGTTGTTGATGCTGTTCTTAATCAATTCGGAATAATTCGTGCTGATGATCTGAACGATATGTTCAACACTGCAAAGGGATTTGAAGAATTTCCAACGCCAGAAGGAAATCGCGTTGCAGTTATAACAAACGCAGGTGGACCTTCAATTTTAACAGTTGATACGCTTGAGAAAAACAATCTTTCACTTGCCGAACTTAGTGACCAGACAAAAGCGAAACTAAGAGAAATTGTTCATCCGGAAGGAAGTGTTAATAATCCTGTTGATCTTCTGCCGGGAGGAACAGCGGAGCAATTTAAAACCGTGAATGAAATACTGGTTCAGGATGAAAATGTTGATACAGTAATTTCTGTTTTTGTTGAACCGATAATGGTAAAAGCTCTTCCTGTTATAGAAGGAATAAATGATATTAAAACCCGTAAACCAATCTTCCAGGTTGTTATGCCGCTTCCTGAATTTTGGGAGGAATACAGAAGGGAATCAAAGACAAGAAAATCATTGTTCAGGAATCCCGAGGATCCCGCCGTTGTTATTGGAAATCTTCTAATGCATAAGAATAAAAATCAAAAAGCAGAAAGATTAAAACCTCATAAACTTCAAAATAAAATTGATCTTTCACTTTATATTGGCAAATTTCTTCCGCAAAACGAAGTTGATAAACTTTGCACACAATATGGTCTTCCTATAATAAAAAATCTGATTTTAAGTTTTGATGAAATTAATAAAAGCAGAATTAGAATTTCCTGTTGTATTAAAAGCAGTTGGCGAAAAAATCATTCATAAATCGGATTTGAAAGGCGTTGTTCTCAACATAAAGACAAAAAATGAACTGATTAAAACTGCCGAAGAAATGATGGGTAATTTTAAATCCAAAAATATTCAACTTGATTCATTTTTAATTCAACCGTTTGTTACACCAAAATTTGAATTGCTTGTCGGTGCTTTTCGCGATCATTCGTTCGGACCGATGATAATGTTTGGTTCAGGCGGAAAGTATGTCGAATATCTTGCTGATACAGTTATGCGTTCTTGTTATCTTTCCGATAGTGACATTGATGAGATGATTAACTCAACAAAAATCGGAAGAATAATCCAGGGTGTGCGTGGAGAAAGTTCTGTTGATATGAATAAAATAAAGTCATCAATAAAATCCTTAGCCCAAATGATGCTGGATTATCCGGAAATAACAGAAGTTGATTTGAATCCATTACTGGTAACATCAGATAACAAAATTTTTGCTGTAGATGTAAGAGTTAAGTCATAGGTTATTTTCGTAGAGACGCATCGCGATGCGTCTCTACATTTTAAAAATTACTATCGATTTTTCATAAGATCATTCCTAAATTGAAATATGGACCGAAAAAAATTTATAAAGTCGTTATCAGTTGCTTCAGTCGGGGCAACGGTTTTTAATCCGCTGTCATTTTCAAAATCAACTTTGCCAGATGAATCGGTTGTAATTAAACCTCCGCGATTAAAAACTGGCGACACTATTGGCTTGGTGACACCCGGAAGTTATATAAGTGAATCGGAATTAAAAGAATCAATTATAAATCTCGAAACACTTGGGTTTAAAATTGTTTACTCGGAAAAAATTCTCCTTCAAAACGGATACTTTTCCGGAACAGATGAAGAGCGTGCTGAAGATCTTATGAATATGTTCAAACGAAATGATGTGAAGGGAATTGTATGTGCGCGCGGCGGCTACGGTTGTACACGAATTTTACCTTTACTCGACTATGATGTAATTAAAGATAACCCTAAAGTTCTTATTGGCTACAGTGATGTTACTGCACTTCATTTCGGAATATTTAAAAAGACGGGATTGATAACCTTTCACGGCCCTGTTTCTATTTCAACCTTTAATGAGTTTTCTGTTAATAATTTCAAAAATGTATTGATGAATCCATCTGATGAAATTGTGTTTGAAAATTCCAATAGCGGTGAGGATGAAAATCCCTATGGAGTTGATGTCTTTAGTTAAAGGGAAGCAAAAAGGAAAACTTTTAGGCGGAAATTTATCAATAGCTGTTTCGCTGATTGGAACTGAATATGATATTGATTATGATGATTCAATAATCTATCTGGAAGAAATTGGTGAAGAACCATACCGCATTGACAGACTTCTGACTCAGCTTTTACAAGCAGGTAAATTTGATGATGCAAACGGAATTGCAATGGGAATCTTCCGTAAATGTGAACCAAAAGAAAAAGAACCTTCATTCTCTAAATCGTTTTCATTGATGGAAGTTCTACAGGACAGATTAGGCAATCTCAGAGTTCCTGTCGTTTACGGAATGTCATTCGGACATATAAAAGATAAGTTTACAATTCCATTTGGAATATTAGCGGAGCTGGATGCAGATAATCAAAATCTCACTTTATTAGAGAAGGCAGTTCTATAAAAAAATTAATAATCTGTTAGTTTATCAAGATTGGCTTCTTCGCCTATTGCTATGAGCTTATTTCCCTCGTCAACAATTGTATCACCTTTGGGATTATAAATAAAAATTCCTTTTTCCTCATTCTGAATTGCAACAATAATTGTATTGAACTCACTTCGTAATGGAAGCTCAGCCAAAGTTTTCTTGTGCATCTTCGAACCTTTTTTAACAGTTATCTCTTCTATGTGAATATCTACCTGCTTACTTCCATGTACAACATCAATAAAATCAAGTACGCCGGGTCTTAGAACTATCTCAGCCATTCTGCTGCCTCCTAGCTCATATGGTTTTACAACACGATTAGCACCTGCTTTGATCAATTTCGATTCTGTGTCTTCATCAATTGCTCTGGCAACAATAAAAATGGAAGGATTAAGAACACGGGCAGAAAGTGTTGCAAAAACATTTTCAGGATCAGTTGAGAGAACAGCAACCAACCCTTTTGCTTTTTTAACACCTACACGAAGTAAAGTATCATCGCTCGCAGCGTCGCCTTTATCATAGAGGTATCCTAAAGTATTAAGCTTAGAAAAACTGTTCGGATTGTTTTCAATAACAACAAAGGGAACTTTAGCTTCCGATAGCTTTTCGCAGATATGTGATCCCATTCTGCCAAATCCGCATACAATGTAATGATCTTTTAAATTCTCCATTTGCTTAAACATTCGGCGTCTCCTGAAAAATTTGCTTTCAATTACGTATTGAACTCCGGCTCCTCCAATGTATAATATTGTGCCGAAGCTTACCATAATAAGTAAAACCGTAAATATCTGTCCGGTTTTTGAAAGAGGGTGAACTTCCTCAAAACCTGTTGTGGTTATTGTTATAATAGTCATATAAAGTGAGTCAACGAAACCCCAACCTTCGATTAGCTCAAATCCGATAATCCCTGCTATAATGGTAAAAATAAGGAATAAAAATCCTGTAATAAGATGTTTGACAGTATCCGGTTGACTACTTAAAGAAATAAATTTCATATATTAAAATATAAAACATTTAAGTAATTTACTTCTATGAAAAGCACACTATTGTTTTCAACACAATCAAATTTCGGGAGAGACCGATGAATATTTTTTTTAAGATAATTATAGTTTTCTCAATTATATTTTCTATTTCCGGTTGTCTTACCTTCAATACAATTTCTTATGAGGTTCAGCTTGATCCTTATGGCGATGGAACAGTTTATGTATTAATAAATAATATCCATTCTGATTCCTTCAATCAGAAAGAACTGGAAGAGGATAAGAAAAACCTGTTCGAGTTTTTACTCAAAAGCAATGATTTTATTCAACAAATGAAAGATGAAGGAAAGTCCATCACTAAACGTGAGTTATTTGTTGAAGACGGTAAGTTGAATGGAAAAATTGAGTATTCATTTGACGAAATAACAAATGTTGAAGGAATTGTTTACGAATCGCCATATTACTTTTTAACGGTTGCTCCTTCGGATAGCATACTTTCCACAAACGGACAGGTGATGGTGTCTAAAGATTATAAAAGAATTGTGTGGGATAATTCCATTAAAGTTCTGAAGTTTAAAATGTTTGTTGCCGATACAGATGCAGGAAACCTGAAATCAATGGCAGAGTTTTATAAAGAGAAAAAATAAATGTTTGCCGAAGTTATTTTTCCCTTACCATTCAGAAAAGCTTTTACTTACTCCGTACCGGATGACCTGAAAGATCAGGCAAAAGCGGGAGTAAGAGTAGTTGCTCCTTTCGGAAAAAGAACACTTACAGGCTTCATTCTTAACATTACTTCTAAAACTTCCGTTAAGGAAGAAATAAAACCGATCAAAGATATTATAGATGATATTCCGATATTCGATAAGAATATTTTAAAATTTTATGAATGGATATCTGAGTATTACATTTGTTCATTAGGTGAAGCATTAAAACTAGCTGTTCCTCACGGTTCCGAAGTCGAATCAAAAAAGAAAATTCATATTGATAGAGAATTTGCCGCAGAACTTTATGCAAAAGAAAAAAATAAAAATACAATAAAATCAAAAATCCTTAATGAACTTTCAAAAAGAGATGAAACAAGTATTTCAACTCTTCAAAAATTAATTAAGAAAAAAAATATTTACTCAGTCCTTACTACTTTACAGAAGCTTGGTGTAATTACAGTTCTTGATGAAGTTGAAAAACCAAAAGTAAAACCTAAGAAGGTTAAATATGTAAAGTTGGCGAAGGATATTGCTCAGATTTATGCTGCCTTCCCGGAACTGGAACGCAGATCACCAAAGCAGGTTAAAGTTTTATTGGAACTAATTTCAGCAAAAGGAAAATCGCTTCCTGTTGCAGAACTTCTGCATAAAATTGAGGGAACAAAATCAACAATTGATTCTCTAGCAAAGAAAAATTTTGTCGAGGTTTTTGAAAAAGAAATTGAGCGGAGATATTCAGAACATTACACCGAAGAACATTTAGAATTGGTTTTAACAAAGCGCCAGCAGAAAATTGTTAATGAAGTAAATGAATTTATAGGTAAGAAAGAGTTCAAAACTTTTCTTCTTCATGGTGTTACAGGAAGCGGTAAAACTCAGGTCTATATTGAACTTGTGAAAGATGTTCTTTCACACAATAAAACCGCATTAATTCTTGTCCCCGAAATTTCACTCACTCCGCAAATGACATCGCGGTTATTTAACAACTTTGGAGATACAGTAACAGTTATTCACAGCAGAATGTCAGCTGGTGAAAGATATGATTCGTGGAGACGGGTTCAGAAAGGAAAATCTAAAGTTGTCATTGGTGCGCGTTCGGCTTTGTTTGCGCCGCTTAGAAATATTGGACTTATTGTTGTGGATGAAGAACACGATTCAAGTTATAAACAAAGCGATATGGTCCCGAAATATAATGCCAGAGATGCTGCCGTTGTGATGGGGAGTATTTTTAAATGTCCGGTAATCCTTGGTTCTGCAACTCCGTCGGTTGAAAGTATGTATAATGCACAAACAGGAAAGTATAAACTGCTTGAATTACCTGAAAGAATTGATGATGCGAAACTTCCCAAAATAATTCTTGTCAATATTGCTGCAGAAAGAAAAAAGAAGAAAATGGAAAATGTTTTTTCCAAAATTCTTCTTGAAAAAATTGAAGACCGTTTGAGAAAGAAAGAAGGAATAATACTTCTTCAAAACAGAAGAGGATTTTCAACTCAGATTTATTGCGAAGACTGCGGTGAAGTCGAGATGTGCGACAATTGTTCTGTGCCGATGGTCTATCACATCAATAAAAATATAATTGAATGTCATTATTGCGGATTGATTAAAGATGTTCCCGGGGCCTGCACAAACTGCGGCTCAGTATCAATAAAATATTTCGGAACGGGAACGGAAAGAGTGGAAGATGAACTACAGTTTTATTTTCCCAATGCTGTAATAAACAGAATTGATTCTGATTCGATTTCAAGAAAATCAATGTTGAGCAGAATACTTCTTCAATTTAGTAAAGGTGAAATTGATATTCTTGTCGGAACACAGATGGTTTCAAAAGGATTAGATTTTTCACGTGTGACTTTAGTCGGAGTAATATCAGCTGAAACAACTTTATGGCTTCCCGATTTCCGTGCTGATGAAAGAACATTTCAACTTCTTACTCAAGTTGCGGGCAGATCCGGAAGAAGCAAAGTTGAAGGTGAAGTTGTTATTCAAACTATGAACGAAAAACATTTTGCGTTACAAAAAGTTTTTATGAACGATTATGCGGGATTTTATCAACGTGAAATTTCAGATAGAGAAAAAATGGGTTATCCGCCTTTTACCAGATTGGCATTAATTGAAACAAAAGATCAATCGAATGAAAAGGCAAAAGGAGCTATCACAGATTTTTATAAAGAGTTATTAAAATACCAAAAGTGGTTAAAAATTTCCGATCCCCATTCGGCAATGATATCAAGATTGAAAGGTAGTTATAGATACCAGATACTGATTAAAAGCATAAAAGGAAGCGACCCCGGTGGTGCTGTTTTACGAAAAGCTATACTTGATTCTTTTACGGAGTTCAATCGTAAATCACGTTACAGAGATGTTCGTTTAATTTACGATGTTGATCCGCAAAGCATAATGTAGAGGAATATTAACCACATAGGCACATAGGGCACAGTATGAAAGAGTCTATGTCTTCTATGTTCCTATGTGGTTTAAAAAATCCTCTAACCGGCGAAGCCGCTGAGGAATGGAACAGCTTTAGCAACATAGAAGAACAACAGACTTCCTATAATCCATAATCCGAATACAACAAAATAATATTTTTTCACATCATCAGATTTAAAGAGTTTAGCAAGTCCGATACTTAAAACTGCATAAGCCCAGATAGAAATCGGATCTATTTTAGCAAGAAAAAATCCTGCCAATGTAGATCTATCTGTTCCCATTAAAGCTGCAAGACTTGTATCCTGAACAATCTTACCAAGCATCATCGTTAAAATTCCTGCTAGTATTACTTGTACCAGTGTTATATAAGCAGTAAGTCCGTTTGCAACTAAAACGTGCTGATAACTACCATCACCTTTAAGGACAAATTTTACGAGCAGAAAATAAATTCCTGCTATTATGAAAAAGAAAATTGAACCAAAAATTATAGTTGAAACAATATTGATGATCCAGCCTACCGGACCACGCATCATTTCCATTTGATTATTAACATTTTCAATCATTGCATCTTCCTGATCTTGCGGAATGGTTCCGTCCTCAATCATTTTTTCAACTCTCTCTATAGCCTGCTGTTTCGCTTCGTAATAAACTTCTTCATTCATCATAGAAATGCTTCTTATAACACCAATCAAAACAAAAACTATTAGGAGCGGAATAATCCAATCTTTAGTTCGTGGAGGAAAATAAGATGTAAGTTTGAACATATTGGATGGTTCGGCAAATACACCAATCATCTTATCGGAATGTGAAAGTTCTTCAGTTTGTGGTGTTTGCTCAATTTGGTTTGTATCAGTAGTATCCATTGCTTTCTCCTGATTATTTTTTGAAATGACACTATTGAAAACTATTTATGAAATACTTAAAAGGCAATAAAATTATGATGAAAAGTAGATAAACGTTTAACAAATAAATTTTCTGGAATTGAGCAAACCGATAAAGCTTTTATTAAATTAGTAATATAAAAATCTCCGGTTATAGGCACTTTTATACAGGGAAAATATGAAACCAAAAACCATTATAGAGCCATTCAAAATCAAATCTGTTGAGCCAATACGATTTACTACACGCGAAGAAAGAGAAATCATTTTAAAAGAATCCGGATACAATCCGTTTCTTATTCACGCTGATGATGTATTAATTGATTTACTTACCGATAGCGGTACTTCTGCTATGAGTGCAAAACAGTGGGCGGGGATTATGGAAGGTGATGAATCATATGCCGGGTCAAAAAGCTTTTTCAGGTTTGAGGCTGCTGTTAAAAGTATAACTCAAATGAAGTATATTATTCCAACTCATCAAGGAAGAGCAGCAGAGAAAATTCTTTTCTCAATTGTAGGCGGACCCGGAAAATATTTTCCGAACAACACTCACTTCGATACTACAAGAGCTAACATCGAATTTTCTGGCGCAGAAGCTGTTGACCTTTTAAATGAAGTTGGAAAGCATCCTGAAATTCGTGCTGACTTCAAAGGAAATATCGATATCGAAAAACTTGATGCTTTCATCAAAGAAAAGGGTGCTGAAAATATTCCGCTTTGCATGATAACCGTTACAAATAACTCCGGTGGCGGTCAGCCTGTTTCTATGCAGAATATCAGAGAGACAAAAGAAGTTTGCAAGAGATATAACATTCCATTATTTCTTGATGCCTGCAGATTTGCCGAGAATGCTTACTTCATAAAGAAGCGTGAAAAAGGATACTCAGATAAAACTCCTTTAGAAATTGCACAAGAAATGTTTTCTTACGCTGATGGTGCAACAATGAGCGCAAAGAAAGATGCGCTTGTTAACATCGGTGGATTCCTTTCATTAAATGATGAAGAACTAGCAACAAAATGCCGTAATCTTTTAATAGTTACAGAGGGTTTTCCAACCTATGGAGGTTTAGCCGGACGCGATTTGGAAGCCGTTGCACAAGGTCTTCTTGAAGTTGTTGATGAACATTATCTTGAATACCGAATCAGAAGCGTTGAATATCTTGGTGAAAAACTTGTTTCACTTGGTGTGCCGATTATTGAGCCACCCGGCGGGCATGCTATTTATATTGATGCAAAAAGATTTTTACCAGAAATTCCGGCTGATCAATATCCAGGGCAATCAATAGTCTGTGAACTTTATCTCGAAGGAGGAGTGCGTGCTGTTGAAATTGGAAGTGTTATGTTTGGTAAATATGATAAAAACAAAAAACTTATTCCTGCTATGATGGAACTTGTGCGACTTGCAATTCCGAGAAGAGTTTATACTCAAAGTCACGTTGATTATCTGATAGAAATAATTGAAGAAGTTTATAACAATAGAAATAAACTAAAAGGTTACGAAATAACTTATGAAGCACCAATGCTTCGTCATTTTACGGCACAATTTAAACCATTGAGCTAAATAGTGAGTCTTCAAAAAAGAATATATCTACGATAATCACCGCCAGATTTGGCGCATAATTCCAGCTGGCAACAGAGTAATTATTGAAGAAAGATCTTCTGATAATAAAGAAGTATTTTTTAGCTGTATTGATATTAATTCCGGAGATGAAATATTTTCTGATATTCAACTTGATGAAAAGGTCTGGGTGGGAATTGAAGCAGTGGAAGATGATTATATATTTTTCCATAAATATCTAAAACCGGATATGCCGAATCATAAAAGTATAATAACTTTTGATATTAATACTGCATCAGTTCTCTGGCAGAATAATGAGTTAACTTATTTGTTTTATAATAGTGGTAAAGTTGTTTGTTTCAAACAGTTATTCGAAAGCAGAGATTACTTCCTGTTAAATGCTCTCACAGGAGAATTAATTGCCGAACTTGGTGATGATCACGAAAAAGTAAATGAACTTCGGGATGATTCAATTGAGGATTATTATGCTGAAGGATATCTCTTTCCGATCGAATTCAGGAGAGACTTAATGCCGGAAACTGACTCTGAAAAATATCTTCATAAGTATGCGCAAAAATTTGTAATAAAAGAAAATATCAACCATATAAGTATTGATGAATTACTTCTTTTCAATTATCATGAAATATCAGATGAAAATCTCTTTAATAATATTTTTGTTGCAGTTGATCTTGAAACAGGGAAAATTTTAATGAAGGAGACTCTCAATAAAAAAATCAGTAAACTAATGCCGGATTCATTTTTTGTGAGAGATAATCTTCTTTTCTTATTATTTGAGAAAACCAAGTTTGGAGTTTATTCAATAACAAACTGATGAGTTGAAAATGGAAATCTCAGATGAAGTAAGATTGATTCTTCTTCAGGCAGCAAGAGAATCAATCCGTTCAGTATTTGGGGATGCAGATATTCCACAACCTGATTTTGAAAGATTTCCCATACTGAAAAAACATAAAGGCGCGTTCGTAACTCTTACTATCAAAGGAGAGTTAAAAGGATGTATAGGTTATATTATTGCTCATCAACCGCTTTTCGAAATTATTTGTGAAGCTGCAAAACAAGCCGCATTTGCCGATCCCCGTTTTCCTTCTCTAAAAGAAAAAGAACTTGATACGATTCAAATTGAGGTTTCAGTTCTATCTGATTTTACTACCATTAAAAGCTATGATGAAATTGAAATTGGGAAACACGGATTATTACTTGATGAAGGTGGAAAGGGTTTGCTACTGCCGCAGGTTGCTGTTGAGCACAAAATGAACAGGGAAGAATTTTTAAGTGCAGTTTGTCGTAAGGCTGGATTATATTCTGAATACTGGAAAGAGAGAATATTAAATATTAAAGTCTTCACTGCGGAAATATTTTCGGAAGAGTGAAAGGAGAAAAAGATGAATCAGGTAAGACACGCACAGGTTGCGGGATATTTTTATCCATCCGATCCGCAAAAACTTAAAAACGAAATTTCACTTATGCTTGATGCTTCAAAACATCAAAAAATTTACGACAATATTTTTGGAATAATTGCGCCTCACGCCGGATATGCCTATTCAGGTAAAACGGCTGCTTATGCGTACAATCTGCTTAAAGATAAAAATTTTAAAACAGTTGTGGTAATTTCACCAAGTCATTCTGAATACTTTCCGGGAGTTTGCGTTTATGAAGGTGATGCTTATGAAACTCCACTCGGAATGATTGAAGTTGATAAAGACAAAGCAGAAAAGCTTTGCGTTGAAAGCAAAATTGTTTTTAGAGGGGTTCAGGGACACGGAAGAGAACATGCTCTGGAAGTTCAATTACCTTTTCTTCAAAGTGTAATGAGGGATTTTAAGGTTGTTCCGATTGTCATCGGTGATCAGGGCAAAATGTTTATTGATGAATTGGCAAATCAATTAGTAAAAATATACGATGATGAAACTTTAATTGTTGCAAGCTCCGATCTTTCTCATTTTCATGATACTAAAACTGCGGATCGACTTGATGCAATTGTTGAAAAAAGAATAAATGATTTCGATTATGATAATCTTCAGAAAGATTTGGATAATCATAATTGTGAAGCCTGCGGCGGTGGACCAATTGTCGCAATGATGAAAGCAGCATCATTACTTAATATTAATAGTTCTAAAGTATTAAAGAGAACCGATTCCGGTGATGTTACAGGCGATAAAAGTGAAGTTGTAGGATATCTTTCCGCTGTAATTTATAAAAATTAATAAACCAGTCACGTAGTGGTTCCCCGAACCAAATCGGGTAAGCTGTGACATTCAAGGATGGAAATACTCCAGCGCAAGGACTTTCAAATTCTCCCCTTTACGAAAGGGGAGAACACATGAGGGGTTGTTTCACAAGTATTGTTGACTTAAGCGATGATATTTTTACATTTTGTAATTATTGACTCATCTCTTCAACAAAAATATCTGACACTTGAGAAGCGAACGATTACTCAGAAAAAATACCACTCGATTAGCCGAAAAGAGCGTTTGCACATTTTCATTGTGAAAGTTAAGAGACAGATTTGTCAACTTGAATGATTTTAGACAGTTTAGAGATATAAATCAATATTGTGCGTTGGATTTTATGCCTGATGAACTTGTAATTGAAATAGACGGAATGAGTTCATTTTGCATTTATGAAGATGCAAAGCAATATGGTATAGATCGACAAGAATATATAGAAACACTCGGATTCAAGTTTTTATGATCAGATTTACGAATGATGAAGTGTTCGATAATTTAGCATTAGAGTTCATGAAAAATCCGGTAGAAGCAAAAAGTTAAAGAGTTACAGAAGTTGAACCCTCCCTAAATCCCTCCCTTTCTAAACGGCGATCGCTCGGTTACTTGTAGATCTTCTTCCCGGATAGAATTGGGCCTGTCCGCCTCTGGCGCGAAAAGGGCGAGAGCACTAGAGGGGTTCCATTTTCCGATTTGTCCGAAATATGTGAGTAAGATAATATTTCTGTCACGAAGTGGTTCCCCGAAAGCCGGGGCAAGCAGTGACAGCCAAGGAATGATTCGTCTATTAGAAAAAAGTACTAACGTAAACCAATAACTCATAAGTTACCATAGCACAAGCTGCCGAGAGAGGGATTGTTAAAATCCACGCCCATAAAATATTTCTTGCCACACCCCATCTTACGGCGGATAGACTTTTTGTTGCACCAACTCCAATTATAGATCCGGTGATTGTGTGCGTTGTGCTTACGGGAATACCTAAAATTGTAGCCCCGATAATAGTCAAACCTGCAGAAGTTTCTGCACTGAACCCGCCAAATGGAGTCAACTTTGTTACACGCATACCGAGTGTGCGGATTACTTTCCAGCCGCCTAATAATGTCCCGAGTGCAATAACAGAATAGCTTACTAATATTACCCAAAAAGGAACAATAAATTCCGATCCGATTAAGCCGTTTGTAAATAGTACTACCGCAATAATTCCAATCGTTTTTTGTGCGTCATTTGAACCGTGGCTTAAACTATAAACTGCTGCTGAAAGCAATTGTAACCTTCTGAAATATTTATCCACTTTACGAGGAGGACGATCTTTTACAATCCAAAGCGTAATTACAGAAAATATATATGCAAATAACATACCCAAAACAGGAGCAACAACAATGAATATTAATATTTTGCTGTAACCGGACAAGATTAACGCTTCGAATCCTGCTTTCATAAACCCGGCGCCGCCATAACCACCGATGATTGCATGAGAAACACTTATCGGCAATCCAAAGTGTGTTGCCGTTGCTGTTAGAATTATGGCACCTAAAAGTCCTGAAAAAATTACGAAGTTATCAACAATATTTACGTCAACAAGGCCCTTGCCAATTGTTTGCGCAACATGTACACCAAAAATGAAAGCCGCTGCAAAATTGAAAAAAGCTGCCCAGGCAACTGCTTGAAATGGTGTGAGTACTCTGGTAGAAACAATAGTAGCTATTGAATTTGCGGCATCATTCATTCCGTTATAGAAATCGAATACCAGAGCAAGGAAAATAATCAGGATAACAAATTCCATACTTTGTTATGCGTTCTTAATGAAAATGGCGAGAATCACATTTGCAGTCGATTGACATTTGTCCGAAATTCTTTCAAGTAAATCGAGAATTTCTTTTTGCTTGATAAGTTCTATAGCATCTTTTTCGTTTTCAAAAAGTTCTTTCATTGCTTGCTGATAAACTTTATCTGCCTGGGATTCAAGATCCATAACGGCTTTACATTCGTTAATACTTTTTACTTTAAGATCCTGTATGGCTGCGCCTAATTCAACAACCTGATGATGAACGATAGCTGCCATCTGATCGGCATAATTAATTTTTTTTGTGATGTTAAAAGTATCAACTCTTGCAGCAGCACCGAGAAGCATATCGCTTATATCGTCAAGTCTCTTAATTAAAGCAAAAATATCTTCGCGATCGAAAGGAGTAATAAAAGTTTTATTCAATCTCTTCGTGATTTTTGCCAGAACTTCATCACATCTTACTTCAAGCGGTTTCATTTTTAGGAAGTTATTTTTATCGGGGATATCGGAATTAAACAACTTCTCAGTGTGTTGTGACATCTCAACAATATATGAGATCATCTGTTTGAAGTCTTCAAAATATTTTTCTTCTTTTGGAAGTAGTTTATTAAACATAATTCTCCACTTATTTCGGTGAGATAAATTAAAAAATATGCCCTCGACTACTCAAAACTAAAAATGTTATTGCAATCTGCCTAATATTTATAAGAAAAAAATGTTCAATGTATTTGCTATATTGCGACCCGAAAGTTGATATTTTAGGAGGATTTTAATATCGAAAAGAAGAATAAAGCAACTGACGCCGTTGCAAATATTGTATCATTAGCTAAAAGACGCGGATTTGTTTTTCAGTCCAGTGAAATTTATGGTGGACTTAACGGATGCTGGGATTATGGTCCGTTAGGTGTTGAACTTCTGAATAATATAAAAACAGAATGGTGGAAATCGATGACTTTCCGCGATAATGTGGAAGGACTTGATGCGTCAATTTTAATGCATCCCAAAGTCTGGGAAGCTTCCGGTCACGTTGAAAATTTCACCGATCCGATGATTGACTGCAAGCAATGTAAAGCCAGATTCCGTCTTGATGTTTTTGGCGATTCAATCAACGAAAAGAAAAAACAAAAAGCTGTCGATGAACTTAAATCTGAAATGAAAGATAATTCTGATCTTTTAAATTGGATTGAAAATATTTATGCAAATCCGGGAGATGAGGATCCCTTCAACTTAATTTTAGAACATCCTGAACTTGGGAAAAAACTGTTAGGCAAGTTAAACTGTCCTCAGTGCGGTAATGCGAATACATTTACAGACGCGCGTAAATTTAATCTAATGTTTAAAACATTTGTCGGTCCTGTTGAAGATTCAGGTTCTGTTGTTTATTTACGTCCGGAAACTGCCCAGGGAATATTTGTTAACTTTTTAAATGTTCAGAGTTCTTCAAGACAAAAACTTCCTTTCGGTATTGCACAGCTTGGTAAGGCTTTTCGTAATGAAATCAATACAAAAAACTTTTTATTCCGAACACGAGAATTTGAACAGATGGAAATGCAGTTCTTTGTTAAGCCTAAAGATGATAAGCAATGGTATGACTATTGGAAGTTGGAAAGAATAGAATGGTTCAAATCACTTGGAATAACACCAACCAAACTTCGTTATCACGATCATCCTGAAGATAAACTGGCACACTATGCAAAAGAAGCGACCGATATTGAATATGAATTTCCTTTTGGATGGGGTGAGATAGAAGGAATTCACAACAGAACAGATTTTGATTTATCGCAGCATGAAAAATTCTCCGGTAAATCATTAAAGTATTTTGATGATGAATCCAAAGAAAAATTTATTCCTTTCATTATTGAAACATCTGCAGGTGCAAGCAGATCGTTCATGGCATTTTTAATTGATGCATACTATGAAGAAGAAGTTAACGGTGAGATGAGATCGGTGTTAAGATTTCATCACAGACTTGCACCAATAAAAGCAGCGATCTTTCCATTGGTTAATAAAGACGGTATGCCGGAAGTTGCAAAAGAAATTGAAAAAGATTTGCGCCGGAACTTCAAAGTGTTTTATGATGATAAAGGTGCCGTTGGCAGAAGATACCGCAGGCAGGATGAAGCGGGAACTCCATTTTGTATAACTGTTGATACTCAAACTCTTGATGATAAAACCGTTACGGTAAGAGATCGTGATTCGATGGTGCAGGAAAGAGTTGCAATTGATCAGTTGAGCAGATATTTCAGCGACAAGCTCTTGCAGTAATCTTAAATGTTAAATGCTCAATGTTAAATGAAGGCGGTCTGAGATCGCCTTTGTATTTTTATCTTGTTTAATTTGAAAATCTTTCAAAGATTTATAGTGAATAAATAAATTCTAATTATGAAAAAAATATTCTTAATCTTAATACTATTTAGTTTTTTAGGATTCGCCCAAGAAAGTGATTTTGATTCCCGAGTTAACACCGGCATTAAACAAATCTACAACATCAAATTTGATGATGCAGAAAAAACTTTCAGAAATTTAATTGCTGATTATCCTGATCATGCTTCAGGAAGATTTTTTCTTGCAATGATAGATTGGTGGAAAATTCTACTTGACTTAGATAATGAAGAACACGATGATATTTTTTTCCAGAAGCTTGAAGATGTCATTTATCAATGTGATGAGTTATTAGATGAAGATAAAAGTAATGTTGATGCGCTTTTCTTTAAAGGCGGAGCAATTGGTTTCCGCGGGCGATTAAGAGCATTGAGAGAAAGCTGGCTTAAAGCTGCTGATGACGGTCGTGAAGCATTACCTATAGTTGAACACGCAGCCAATCTGGATCCTGATAATCTTGATGTTCAGCTTGGTTTTGGTATTTACAATTATTACGCAGATGTAATTCCATCAGAGTTCCCTTTGATAAAACCTTTAATGATTTTCTTTCCTTCCGGAGATAAACAAAAGGGAATTGAACAATTACGCAACACAGCATTAAACGGAAACTATGCAAAGTATGAAGCACAATATTTTTTAATGACTTTATACTATCGTTATGAAAAAAATATGCTTGCTGCTGATGAATTTGCCGAAATGCTGCTGAATGAATTCCCCGATAACCCTGTTTTCCAAAGATGGAGAGGAAGAATAGCTGTGCGCCGTGGTGATTGGTCTTTAGCCGACTCTCTTTTTAAGAATGTAATAATCAAATCCGAAAAAAATTATGTGGGGTACAATCTTCCAACATCAATGCGGGAAGCAGCTTATTATGTAGGATATAATGCCAGGGATTATGGACTATTAGATTCTGCAAAAACTTTATTTGAAAAATGTTATGAGTTGTCAAAACAAATTGATAAAAAAGAGGAATCGGGATTTCAGGTAAATTCTGTTGTTTATCTTGCAATGATTGAAGAACAGCAAGGAAGAAAAGAAAGTGCGATTGAACTTTACGAAAAAGTTTTAAAAATGAGAGATTATGGAAATTCCCATTCTATAGCCAAATCCAGTATTAGTACATTGAAAAGTACAAATTAAAACTAAAGATTAGTTGAAACACTAATCCTGTGCCATCCGCCAACAAGACCTAATGAAGAATACCCATAATCGAATTGGTAATCGGAAATTTTTGCTCCAAGTCCCGCATTAAATCCTGCAATACCTGAAGTTGTTCCAATCTTTAGTTCTGATCTTCTCTCATTGTTATAACCGAATCTAAGTTTGAAAACAGGACTTAAAGTAAACTCAGCACCAACGGCAAAAGCTTTAAATCTCTGAATAAAATCATCCCGGTCTTCATTAAGTTTGTGGAAATCAAGTGAAAGACGGGCAGGAAGGTTTTTTAGTCTGACTGCACCACCAATTACAATATCCAAAGGAAGATCTTCTTTTATATCGTAGTAGCTTGTTACCTGATATCCGAGGTTGAGAACAGAAAAACCAACATTGATATTTTGTTCCGGCAAGACATAATGCAGACCAAGATCAACACCGATCGCAGTTGATGATCTGTCTGCAATACCGGAATAAATAAATTTTGCATTAGCACCGTAATAAAAATTTTCATCGAGTAAGTTGGAGTATCCTAAAATAAAAGCAAACTCACCTGCACTAAATTCACCTGATCTGATTCCTGATGCATCAGCTTCATCAAAACTGCCATAATTTATATATTTAACCGCAGCACCAACCCTGCCGATACCATTAAGTTCTGTTGAGTAAGAAAGGCTGGCGAGATTTATATCCATCAAATGTTTAAAGAATGAAAAAGAAATTGGATTTTCACTTAGAAGACTTAATCCTGCAGGATTATAAAATATAACATCAGCATCGTCGTTATTTGAAACGAAACTTCCGCCAAGTGCTCCTGCACGTGCACTCGGATCGAGTCGTAAAAACTCATAAGTATTCTGAGCAAATGATACTGATGATAAAAATATAATTGAACTTATTATAAAAACTGTCTTTTTCATTAATTCTCCTAAAAAACTGCACCTATTTAATCATATTCAAAAATAAAGGCAAGGGGAAATATAGTGGGAGGAACTTTACATTTAGTGTAAAATATCTATTGACTTTGACTTTTTTTTCATATTTTAACAGTAATTATTACATACCTTATAGGGGAATCATTCTATGAGACAATTGATAACAATCTTCTGTTCGGTGATCGTCTTAAACTGTGCTTGCACTGCCCAGGATCATCAGTCACTTTTCCGTAACCATTTACCTAAAAAAGTCTTACAGGACAAACAACTTTTTGAACAAATAAATATTACTTTGTTGAGGGATGCCCAACTTTATCCGGAGCTAATTTATTATCGAATTGAATATCTTCACTTAATGTTCGATAAAGAAATTACTGATCAAGACAGTAATGGTTTTAATAAGTTAAGAGCATTGACTTCTCATTTTTATCAAAAAAAAAACAGATGGTTCGATTATCAGATTGAAAAAGCAAAACAAACTAACTACTGGGGGCCTATAATCCCATCAGTAATAGAAGATTTAAATTCAAGAAAAGTTAATGTTACCGATATCTTTGATGATGAGGAAATTGTATCTGATGTCAACCTTATGAATTTTTATGTTGTCAAATATCTTAATAATGATCCGGCTTTAATATTTAACGAGAATGATGACTATGGTGAACTTAGAAGAATCGCTGAGTTGGAAAAGTATAATGTTTTTTTAGAATCATATAACGATATTCAGAAGGACACATATTTTGATATTAATGATCAATCTGATGATCTTATTAATCACTGGTATATATTTAGTTCCCTGAAGCAGAAAGAATTTGACGTCTATAATTATATGCTGGAATTACACAAGAAACTTTACTCTCAAAGCAGATTCAGAGACAATTTTTTATTCCTTGGGGGTTCATTCCTCGCTTATGATCAAAATTATGATATTGGATTTAATGTCTATCAATTCGATGAATCGTTAAGACTTACTGAGATCACGGATGCTACACATCTAAACTATATACTCCAGACGATTCGTGCTTGATCCAATTACGCAAGAATTTTCATATATCAACATTGGTATTCATGGATCATTAAGCCATGCATTGACTTTTGATGAAAATTATACACAAACTGCATATAAAAGATATGATGAATCCGGGCTGGACTATACTTCCGCTTATATAAAAGTTAATGATGCAAGCATTGATGATATTTTTCTTTATGGAGTACATCTAAAAGTTAACACGATAGTTTTTACTTATGGACCTCATATAACATTTGAAGCTGGCTTTATGACAGGGATTAGTGTCTTATCTTACACAAAGAATTGGGACTATCATTATTCAGAAGTTCTTGTAAGATGGAATGAGTCGATGCAAACGTATCAGAACACTCTGCTTCAAAGATTTGATGAATCTGTTAGTGAAAAAGAATCTAGAGTGTCGTTTGTAATTACGCCTACTGTTGACATTAACTTCTTAGGATTAAATCCCATAATCTTTCAGTTTGGTGTAGGTTACAATTTTCTGGCTGTAAGAGCTGGGCTTAATTTTTAATTAATTTATCTGCCATAGTGAACCGCTCAGTATTAAAACTCTGAGCGGTTTTGTCTTTGTAACAAATTACCTTTTTATATATACTGTAAATCTCTTTTCCTTGATTTATATAGGCTTCGAAAGTAGATTAACGCATTAAAAAACGGAGAATGATAAAAATGAACAGTGTTAAAACAGTATTCTTAATGACAGCAATGATGGCTTTGTTTCTGCTGGTTGGATACGCACTTGGTGGAAATTCCGGAATGACCATTGCCTTTATATTTTCTTTAGTAATGAATTTCGGTTCTTACTGGTTTTCTGATAAAATTGTACTAAAAATGTATCGGGCTCAGCAAGTAACCAGGGAGCAGGCACCTAAATTTTATAATATGGTTGAACAGCTTGCACAGAACGCAAATCTGCCAATGCCCAAAGTTTATCTTATTAATGATCCTACTCCAAATGCTTTTGCTACAGGAAGAAATCCTAAGAATGCAGCAGTGGCAGCAACAACCGGAATTCTTCAGAGTCTTACAAATGATGAGATGGCAGGAGTAATGGCTCACGAACTTGCCCACGTTAAGAATCGGGATATTCTTGTTAGTACGATTGCAGCAACTTTAGTCGGAACAATAACATACATAGCACAAATGGCCGGCTGGCTTGCAATGTTTGGCAGAGGAAATGACAGAGAGGGCGGCAGTGGTTTAGGTGGATTGGTACTAATTATTTTATCACCAATTATTGCTATGCTTTTACAAATGGCAATATCAAGATCAAGAGAGTT
>CAVQOL010000005.1:0-189912 GCA_963714415.1 uncultured Ignavibacteriaceae bacterium | reverse complement strand
AAAATTGGAGTTTGCTTATACACTCAGGAGCAGGCTATTTTTATAATCATGTGTACGGTAAACCAAACTTATGCGCAAATATTGGAATCCAGAACAATTATCAATTAACTGATTACTTCATTGCAACTCTTGATATATCTTCTATAATAGGTTGGGATATCTATCAGGGAGATGAAGATATTTTACCAGGCATTACTGTTGGTGTAACATACCTATGTAAAATTGATTAAATAATGATCGGAAGAACAATAACTACACGAATGTACACAGAGTTCCACAAATTTTAGTCATTCCTGAAAAATCCATTGAAGGTTGGTGTGTTAGCAAATTTCAATCGTAAATCTGAAATAAAACTAATTTTAGTTGTATTACTTGTTTATTTAATTCTAGGTTCGATTTCACTTTATAGTGGTAAAGAAAAAGTCGATGAGAGTAAAATTCATCTGCCTGTACTAACGGGTATGTATGAAGTTGGTTTCTTTGATTATCTTTTTAGTGATAACTATAATGCAGCTAATCCTCCTCTGCCTTATATTCCAGTTTTATGGATTTCGAGAGTATTATCAGTCGAACCCAGCCTTTATCTGGCAAGGATAATAAATTTTATTATCTCATTTATCACGGTTTTAATATTCATCAGGCTCTATTATTACATTAAGGGTACAATTGATTATGGAATCATGATATTTGTTTTTTACCCGTATCTAATAAAACCTTCCTTCACTTTTTATCTATCGGTTTATGGTACACTTTTCCTGCTTCTTTCAATTTTATTGATTCGACAAAAAGGTAAGGAAAAAATTTTGGCTTCGGGTTTTTCGACAGCAGCAGGAATCCTATCACAACAATTTATTTTAGCCTTTCCAGCGGCATTCACTTTATACTATGTCAGTATAAAGATAAAGCAAAATGTATCTTTAAAATATTTTCAATTTATACTTTTCTATTTACCCCTGATAGTACCACTCGTGCTTTTTATTATTTGGGGTGGTCTTACTCAACCTCTATGGCGTTTCCATTATCCTACAATCGACATAACTCATCTTACAGCAATATTTACAATTACAGGCGGTATTTTTTTCCCATATTTATTAAGCAATATTAAAACAATCAAAAAAGTACCACTGATAGTTATTGCAGCCATATCGTTAATACTGGTGTGCTATTTCACTCCTGGCTGGTCTTACATTGGCGGGTTTCAACAGGTTACAGGTTATACTTTTAATTTTATAAACAAAGTGGGATTAATTTCAGGAATTCTTGCCTTTTTGATTCAGATTTTATTGTGTTTTTCAGGGATATATCTTTTTTACCAACTATCTATTTTATCAAAGAATCATCTAGAAAAAATTCTTTTTTTTAGTGCAGTTTTATTTTTAGCTTTATTTTTTTTCAATACTGTTTTTTCTGAGCGACATCTTTTACCTATGATTTCCATTCTGTTTTTA
The DNA here is from genome assembly GCA_963714415.1 of uncultured Ignavibacteriaceae bacterium. GTDB lineage: Bacteria > Bacteroidota > Ignavibacteria > Ignavibacteriales > Ignavibacteriaceae > JAGXRK01. Next base: position 188,464 of record CAVQOL010000005.1, on the reverse strand, counting down.
TTATGTATTCCAAAAATAAAGAACAAAATAATTTTAAATGGATGGATAATATTTCAAATATTATTCGGTATTATTTATTTTTATTATTTGTTCTTCGTTCATACTGATTTTTAGGCAGCGTATATTTTTATTATATAATGTTTGCGTATAAGATACAGTGATTGATGAGTGAGAAATACAAGATGCTGGATGCTAGGAACTGGATACTACATACTACAGACCACATACTATCTACTTGATACTGATACTAGATGCTGGCTTCCCGATTCTGGATACTGGATACCGGATGCTTTATAGAAATTGTAAATGATAAATGCTCAATTGTAAATGGGAAGAGCATTGCGCTAAGCGCATAGCGTTTAAATCAATGTTACTTGCCACTTTTGGGAATATTAGTAATTGATTAATTATTATTAAAAGTTGTATCTTACCTAAGAAAGAATTGAAGGAATGAAAATGCAAACAATTGGTAAAGTGCCGGATTCTAAAACTAATTTAAATGATTTTCTGGAATCTATCTCCAAACTTCCGTTAGATGATCAGTTAATGATTTCTGAAATAATTCATAAGCGGGTTATTGAAGCGAAAAGAAAAGAAATTGCAGACTCAGTTAAAGAAAGCAAAGAAGAGTACTTAAGTTCAAAAACCGGCAGAGGATCTGTTGAAGATTTTTTAAATGATTTAAAGAGTGAATAATGATCCTCAACTGGTCTTCGTCTTATAAAAGAGCATGCAAGAAAGCTATTAAAAACACCCCGAACATAAAATCAAAAATAATTTCAACTATGAAACTACTTGAGAATGACCCATTTGATCCGAAACTAAAATCACACAAACTACAAGGGATATTGGAAGATAATTGGGCTTGTTCGGTTGCTTATGATTTAAGAATCATTTTTACTTTTGTAAAAAATCCAACAACTTCTGAAACTGAGATCCTATTAATAGATTTAGGAACTCATGATGAGGTATATTGAGGATAGAGGGCTCTGACTAGTCGGGATGGAACTTGATACATGGCTTCTGTTACTATTTACTTGATACTTGATGCTGGATACTGGATGCTTTATGAAAATTGTAAATGATAAATGCTCAATTGTAAATGAGAAGCGCATTGCGCTAAGCGCATAGCGTTTAAATCAGTGATGATCTGTTAAACCTGCCTGCCGGATAGGCAAGTCAGTGTATCCTGTGCCAGTGTTGTTTAGAATGCGATGCTTTATGAAAATTGTAAATGATAAATGCTCAATTGTAAATGGGAAATTCTGCCATTAGATACTACAGACCGCATACTATCTACTTGATATGGAGGCTCTGCGACATCCCGATTCTATCGGGGCTGGATGTTATAGAAATTGTAAATGATAAATGCTCAATTGTAAATGAGAAGAGCATTGCGCTAAGCGCATAGCGTTTAAATCAGTGTCACCTGCCTACTATCTACTTGATACCAGATTCTGGGAACCGGATGCTGGATACAGAATCGAGTAGTCAAAATCTATAAACGAAATACACTAAAAATTATTTGTTTTATTTCTATATATCACTATTTTTGTAGAAAAACAGAAAGCAAATAGATTATCTTGGATTATCTGGCATTTAGAAAAGCATTTTTTGATAAAGTTTGTATTTCAACTCATCAAATTAGTGCCTGTTACCCCGGTTTTAATAACAATAATCTTACCCGTTGGGTAAAGAAGAACCTGCTTATAAAACTTAAGAACGGGTATTACTCTTTTCCTGAATATCTGGCAGAACCGTCATCACCTTTTTACATTGCAAACAGGATATATCGTCCTTCTTATATAAGCCTGCATTCAGCATTGGCATTTTATGGATTAATACCTGAAGCAGTTGTACAGATAACAAGCGTAACTGCTTTAAAAACGGTAGCATTTAATAACGGGTTTGGTACATTTTCTTATAAAAGTATAAAGAGTGGTTTAATGTTCGGCTATGATCAAAAACCATTTACTAGTGCGATGTCTGTCCTTGTAGCTCAACCTGAAAAAGCACTGCTGGATTTGCTATACTTGTATCCATTTTACAATTCAACCGATGAGATTACGGCACTCCGTTTCGATAAAGAAGTAATGCACGCAATAATTAATGCGGAAAAATTACTTGACTATAGTATCAGATTCAAAAGTAAAGCACTTACACAAAGAATTAAATTGATGAAAGAAACCTGCGGCTTATGATACAACTTGAACAGATAAAAGAATATTTTCCACCATACTTGAATGAAAATCCATCATTTCAGAAGTATATGGTCAAAGAATATATTCAATTATTAATCCTCGATTATCTTTCAACAACAAAATGGATACAAAAGCTTTCATTTATCGGGGGAACGTATCTAAGATTAGTAAAACGAATTGATCGTTTCTCTGAAGATATTGATTTTGATTGTAAGGAATTTTCTGAAGAAGAATTTAAGTTAATGACTGATAACATTTTACTTTATATAAAAAGATTCGGATTTAAAGTTGAAAGTCGGGACAAAGTTGATAATAATTTGAAAGCATATAGAAGGAGTATTTATTTTCCGGGTTTGTTGTTCGATTTGGGTTTATCGGCACACAAAGAAGAGCGGTTTTTAATCAAGGTTGAATGCCAGGATCAACTTTACAGATATTCTCCTGTAAGTGCAAATGTAAAAGGGTGTGGTTTTTATTTCAGTTTTCCGGCGCCGGATAATAAAGTACTTTGCGCCATGAAGATTTCTGCATTATTATCTCGTTCAAAAGGGCGTGATTTTTATGATGTAATGTTTCTGTTAAACTTTACTGCTCCCGATTATTCCTTTTTAAAGGTAAAACATGGAATTACAAATTTGTTAGAATTAAAAGAGGCATTATTGAATATTATCACCATGATAAACATATCACATAAATCAAAGGATTTTGAACATTTAATATTTGATAAAAAAAATATTTCAAAAATATTATCATTCGACAAATTTGTAAATGAATTATAATAATGGTAAATGATAAATCCGCCGTAGCGGACTGAATACTGGATTCTGGCTTCTCTTGCGAAAATTATCGCAACGAGAAATGTCGGAGTTAAAATATGTTAAACAAAGTGAAATCCCGGTATGCGGGGAAAAATCCTTTCAATTATCTTACACCTTGCTCCCCACCCTATGCCCTTTGCTCTATCCGCTCTGCCCACTCTCCAACGAACACAATAAACAACCATAAAAATCCTTGTGTAGAAATATCTTTAGAAAACATTGCTAGCCAAAGACAAAAGAAAAAAGTGAGAAGTAAAAAGTGAGGAGAGAGGATTGTTGCTGGATACTGGATTGATGACTGCCCAGTTTGCGGGAATTTATGATTGAATATTTTTTTTTGCCCATTGAACATTAAAGATTTAGCATTCAACATTGCTTTTAGGATAACTACGAACAACGCACTAAAAACTAAAAACCCCATTATCCCCAACTCAGCAAGAATTTCCAGAATCAAATTATGCGGATATTTTTGAATTCGTGTCCACTCAATATTATTAAATCCGTTAAAGCCTCCCAATCCCCATCCAAACAAGGGCTTTTCTTCAAACATTTGCCAGCTTATTTTATAAGATTCAACACGAGTGAGTATTGGGGCATCTCCTCCAAATTCAAGATTTTCAATCTTTAACATATTGCTTATACGTTCAGATGTAGTGAACTCCTCAGGAGTGATGAAGATAAAAGTAGCTGTTAGTATTAAGATTAAGAAAATGCTGTATAAGTGAACAGCAGTAAGATTTTTTTTATAGAAAGACCAGCCAAGAGATATAATCGCAAAAAGCATAAGTCCGATTAACGCAGATCTTAATCCGGTTAAATAGGTCAGGTACATTCCAATTGTAAAGATGATGGAATAGATAATTATTTTATTAAAATCTTTTGCACTCATTATGAAAAGAAAAACAATAAGACTTAAAAATGAAACCATTCTGCCAATAAAAACGTGGCTCCATCTCTGTGGTGAGAATTGATAAATAGTTGAATGATCAAATGGTTGAAATATTAGAACTGCAATAAGTGTTAAGATTAAACCGACTGCAATAATATTTACAGAATAATTCTTAAAAAGTTCTTTATCAGCAAAAGTGATCAGATAATACAGAACAATAATATTGGGGACTACACTTATAAGAATATTAATAATTTTCTGAGCGCCATAAGCAGGATTTAGTGAGTAAGACAGAGTTATTCCTAAGTATACAATAATTGTTATGATTATAAGAAGGATCTTTTTAATAGCATACGAATTATAAAACGATTTGAGAGAAAAGTCAGAAATTTTCAGATGAATGAAAAAGAATAAAAATAAAATAGATGATGAAACTAATTTTATCAGGAAAGAAATGGTTGAGGAATTGGAAATACCGGATATAGCTATATTAACAATCAACGCTGTAATGGTTAATGCTAATACGGCTTTTTGATTTGTATAAAATAATTTCATAGCGTTAAAATATCACTACTTTTAGCAATATTCCTGTTCAATTTCCAAAATGTGCGTTTTTTTATATATAAATAAAGCACAACGTAAATTAACCGCAGATTACTCAAACCTGCCTTGCCCGATGGCTTTGCTCAATCCGTCCAAGTCAGGCAGGTATTCAACAGATTGAAATAGTGCTTTAAATATGCGGAACAATAGAAAATTAATCAAAATACACTATGGTTAAAAAGAAACATTTTTTGTAATATTACAGCGATGCACGAATTAAAGACTGACAAAAAGGATAAAAATCAGGGCAGAAAACTTTCTGCTTCAACTCTCACTCTCAGTTCTCTGAAGAGCAGCAATTATTCCCTGTATTTTAGGAACACTGTAATAAGTCTGCTTTTCTATTTTATTTCATTCTACGGATTCTTTTTCATAAAGCGTGATACTCTTTTATTGCCGGATGATTACATTCAGTTTCTAAGTCTGCTTATGATTTCAGTACTTACCGCGACAATTTTATCCAATAAATATAATCTTACACAAAAGCACACAATTCTTGAAAAGCTGAGGAAGATTTATATATCGCTCATACTTGGTCTGGGAATATTAACCGGGTTAACATTTCTTTCCGGTCTTGAGGGCACTTCGCGCCTTATATTCTTTGGATCGATGATAACCGGTTTCTCACTTGAAGTACTTTATCATTCAATCTTCAGTGAACGGTTAACAAAGGATGGAAAAGAAAAAAGATATCAGCACATCGTACCTGCTTTATTTATCTGCAGACGGATTGATACTTGCTCTGGTATGCTACTCTGAGATTGTACGAAACATTGGCTACGAATATCTGAATGATAAGCAATACCTTATGTTGGCAGTATTCTTTATAAGCTGGATCACTTCGGCAGTGCTAACGCATAACTTTGATCCTGTATTAAGATCTAAGGATAAGTGGCATTCAGTCGGCGTTCAGATAAAGTTCTACCTGCTTATCGCATCCTTTATTCTGGCTGGTGTATATCTTCTGGAACTTGAGCCATTGTACAGAGACCATTTTATAATTGGTCTTATTGAATACAGTTTTATTTCATTTGCACTATTCTCTTACACATTCCTTAGTAGAATGAAAATAAAGACCGATGAAGTAACATCAGTATTTTTAAAAGCTTTTGATCTGCGCGGACCTGCAAACCGCCCATTTGCAAAAAGATCGGAGGGAAAATATAAATTTGAATCTGAAGAGTCATCTGAATCTGTTCTTAAGCAGAAGTTAAAATTCTCGTATCTTACAGAGTTTAATGAGGTTTTTGAGTTTATAGACAGAGAAATAGACCTTAAATCATTTGACACGCGGAAATCCCTTATTATCCGTTCCGCTGATCCGTATAACATAAATGTTCTTGCTGATGATAGTCAGCAAATGATAGTAAACCTGCACATCAGTTAATGACCTCAGGCGAATTAATGATTATTTCAGATCGGTCAATAAAAAACTGCTTAAGAATGGCGTTTATATTGGATGTTTGCATCCTCTCAAATACAGGTATTCACGCTTTTATAATAAATATCCTTTTTTTATTGCTGCTGTTTTATATGGTATCGATTTTATTGTAAAACGAGCTATCCCAAAACTTCCGCTAATCCGGAAAATCTATTTTGCATTTAGCAAAGGAAAGGATCGCGCTATATCGCTTGCAGAAGGATTAGGAAGATTAGTTTACTGCGGATTTGAAATACTTGATCTTGCAGAGATTGATAATACAGTATGGTTTGCTGTGCGAAAAGTAAGAGATAGCAGCACAGAAAATAATCCGGGATACAGTCCTGTTTTCAGGATGAAGCGATTGGGTCAAAGATGGGAAAACTAATTTATGTATATAAGTTCAGAACGATGCATCCCTATTCAGAGTTCATTCAGGAAATGCTTTACTCGGTAAATTCACTCCAAGAAGGAGGAAAGTTTAAGGATGATTTCAGAGTTACAAGCTGGGGTAGAATTATGAGGAAGCTGTGGCTGGACGAATGGCCAATGCTTATTAACCTGGTTAAGGGCGATCTGAAACTAGTTGGAGTAAGACCTATAAGTAATCAATATGCCTCCCTCTATTCACCCGAACACCAGCATAGACGATTGAAATTCAAACCTGGTTTGGTACCGCCGTTTTATGCAGACCTACCAAAGACAATTCATGAAATTGAAGAATCAGAGCGAAGATATTTAGAAGCGTATGAAAAAAATCCGATTAAAACTGATATTAAATATTTCTTTAAGATAGCCAATAATATATTTATAAAACGTAAACGATCGGCATAGTGTGTGGAGGTTGCAACATTAACCGAAACAAACATCATAAACACAATTCTATTATCTTTGCATATGATAAAAAAACGACATCATCTGATTTTATTACTACTGATCATTTCCTTTTGTACATTTATCACTAATGCTCAGGTTGTTTATGAACCAATTCATAAGGATATATACACATTCCTGAACCGGATGTCATTGAAGCATATCATTCATACAGATGATGAGGCATTACCATTTTCAAGAGCATACATCGCATCTCTTCTAATAAAAGTTGATGAGAACGGTAATTCTTTGAATCCGGTTGAAAAAGATGAACTTGAATTCCATAAAAGTGAATATTTTTTTGAACTCAGAACTTCCGGACTCAGCCATCAGCTACAACGTAACAACTATGAACTAAATAACGAACGCTGGTATTTATTTAGTTATTCAGATTCACTTTTTAATTTGAAGCTCTCCCCTATTGCAGGCTACGGAATAAGCACAACTGGAAGTAAAAACGGATATACAAGATGGTTCGGAGCAATGTCTTACGCTTCATATTCGAATTGGTTTGGCGCATCGATAGACATACGAGACAAAGGTGAATTCGGTGATAATGTTGACAAGAATAAAAGTTTTTCCCCTGAAAGAGGTGCCTGGTATAAAGGAGCACCGAATGGAATTGAATACAGCGATGTTAAAGGAAGTATTAACTTTAATTGGAACTGGGGAAGTGTTTCTTTAATAAAGGATTACATAAGCTGGGGTCATGGAAGTTTTGGAAATCTTATTTTATCGGATAAGTCTCCATCCTATCCATTTATTAAACTTCAATTAAAACCTGTTGAATGGTTCAGATTTAATTACATCCACGGATGGCTCAATTCACTGGTATTTGATTCATCAAAGTTTTATTTAACACATATTAACAGCATAGAGCCGGAGTTAAGTAAATCCTATATAAACAAATATATCGCCGCTAATATGTTCACTTTCACACCATGGCAGCATATTGATGTTTCATTCGGAAATTCTATTGTTTATTCAGGTGATTTGAGACCTGAGTTTTTTATTCCGTTTCTGTTCTTCAAGTTTTTAGATCACAATACCGGCCGTGGAAATGTGAATGATGGGAATGGGCAGATGTACATTGATATATCTGTAAAGCTTCCTGAAACATATCATTTCTACTCAACCCTCTTTGTAGATGTAACTGAGATACGGAATATCCTTGAAAATAATTTTGCTAATACCTGGATTGGCTTTAACACTCGGCAGCAAAAAGGTAGATCTGTTTGTTCCTAATCTGGATATCTCATTGGAATATACAAGAATAAATCCCTGGGTTTACGAGCACCGGGTTGAAACAACCACATACAAGCATATTGATTATTATCTGGGTCATTGGCTTGGTCAGAATGCTGATCAGATCCGTGCTCAGTTTGATTACAGTTTTATGCGCGGACTGAACCTAAGCTTATATTTTGAAAGAGTTCGAAAGGGTGGACTTGAAGATATTTATTATGCTTACGCGGGAATGGATGAAAAAGATTTACCGTTTTTATACGAACCGCTCAGAGAGGATTTTAGGATTGGTCTAAATATCAATTACGAACTAATTCATGATCTTAATTTTTCCGCATCTTATATATTTTCTGATATTAAAGATGATCAAGGCGAATTAAGAACACCTGAATTTATGCTTGGCAAAAAACATTCGTTCAATATTACAGTGTTTTTCAATTTATAACTATAAATTAGAGTACTAAAAATTATAGAGTAATACTTGATTTTTATTGTTACTACGCAGACCATTTGCACTATGCTTGTAAACTAGAACGGGGTTAAGATTGAGACTCAGCTAAAATTTTTAATTAAACTATTTCACATTTACAGAGGGGTCCAGCTATGCGATTACTGATCAGTGTTTTATTGTTTTTATCCTTAACTACTGTTTCTATCGCACAATTTCAAAATATAAAACAAATGCATCCGCTTTCCGGGAAATCATCTCTTGGCATCGAAGGCGGTATTACTTATACAAGATCAGACTTTAGGGAAAATGATATTGACCTTTTAGGAAGATTAAGTTTCGAATATTTCTTCCCGGGCACTAATCCCGGTGTATTTGGTTTAGAAGGCTTTGTGGGCGGCGGCTTTTTAACTGCCGAAGGCGGAACAACCTCTTCCTTTCCGGATGCAGATTATGTCAGAACAGATATTCTTTATGCAGGTGCTGCAGCTACTTACAATATTGCACTTTCAAAAAAAATTATACCATATTTAAGTGCAGGTCTTTCCTATTTATATTTTGAACCTGAAGTAAAAGACAGCGAAGACAGAATAGTTCCCATCACCCGTGATTTCAGTCCGCATACAATTATTATTTTAGGTGAGCTGGGCTTCAGAGTTTTATTCAATGAGTCTGTTGGTTTTAGATTGTCCGCAGGAGTAGATTTTGTTCCTACCGATAACCTTGATAAAATAAATAATTCGGTTTCTGGCGGAACTGACAGAGATATTTTCTTTTCTGCTTTGGCAGGTTTGAATTTTTATTTTGGCGGTATCAGAGATTCTGACAGCGATGGAGTGGCTGACAAAGAAGATATTTGTCCAAATACTCTGATAGGCGTGATAGTTGATGAATTCGGCTGTCCTGTTGACACAGATAGAGATGGAGTTCCGGATTATCTTGATACATGCCCTAATACTCCTGCAAATATTCCGGTAGATGAAAACGGATGTCCTTCAGATGCTGACCGTGATGGCGTGCCCGATTTCAGAGATCTTTGTCCCGATACACCAAATGGAGTTCCTGTCAATGAAAGAGGTTGTCCTTTTGACAGCGATGGTGATGGAATTCCTGATTATAAAGACCTTTGCCCGGATACTCCAATAGGTTTTGAAGTTGATAAATGGGGCTGTGAGGTTAAGCAGGAAGTAACTACTGTAATGCCCGAAACAAAATTTATTTTGTCGGGTACTTTAAATTTTGAGATAGGCAAGGCGAATCTTTTATCTAATGCAATTGCAGAACTCGATAAAATGGTAAAAGTTATGCGTGAATATCCTGACACCAAATGGAGAATAGAAGGACATACAGATAACACAGGCTCTCCTGAATTGAATAAAAAACTTTCTTACAATCGTGCTCAAGCTGTTTATAATTATTTAACATCTAAAGGAATTGAATCAAACAGATTTAATATGATTGGAATGGGTCCTGATAATCCGGTTGCAGATAACTCAACTGAAACAGGCAGAGCATTAAACCGCAGGGTTATGATTGTTTTGATTGATGATCAGACTAATTTCGGATATAATTCGGAAATGAGTGATTTAAGCAGTTATAGCTACAATTCAAATAACGAAAAAAATGTTGGTGAAATGATTTTTACCGATGGAAAGGTTTATGTAATTCAGGTCTCATCATTGCGGGATAGAAGCAAGGCTGAATCTCACGCTGTAAAATTAAAAGCTGCCGGTTATAATTCATTTGTTACAGAAGTTAATCTTCCTCAGCTTGATGGTAAATGGTACCGCGTTCGTGTAGGATTCTACTCCACACTGAGTGAAGCTCAAGCTGTAAAGGAAAGAGCTGTAGGGGTTTTGTGAACGTGTGGCATAGAGCATGGCGCATAGTGCAAAAAAGGAATAAAGGAATTCCTTGGTTTTAATCACAATCACTTAAATTTTTTAATAATTAGGTTATTCCGCTATGCTCTCTGCTCCATACTCATTGCTGACTAAGGAACTTGTAAACAAATAGTACAATAAAAAAATTTTACATTTCAATTCTACCGATTGCTAAATCTATATCTTATAAATAACTCAAAAAATCATCTATTTTATGGCTTTAATTTTGAACGTAAATCGATGATTTTTTATAAAATTAGAAATAAAGTCCAATGAAAAGAATATTTATACTATTTATTCTGTTATTATTTTTCAATCCGCAAATAATACAATCTCAAAATCTAAAAAAAGATATTGACCCTCTGGCAGAAAAGTTTCTTATATCACTGGACGGCGGTATAACATATACAGATTCAGATTTTAAACAGCCATTAACTGATTATTTACTCAAAGGTAATTTTGAATATTTTCTTCCTGTTTTTTCGCATGCTACTGTGGGTTTTAAAGGTACAATCAATGCCGGATATTTAGCCGGTGAGGGTGGATCAACAGGTAATTTAAGTCGTGCCGAAAGTTTCCGTACCAGAATTACTCTTCTTGGCGGAGGTGTTTCATTTAATTATGCTTTTACTGACTTTTTTATCCCATATATAAGTGCGGGAATTAATTACATTAACTTTGAACCTGAAATAAAAGACCAATTAGATCAGGTTTATGTTCCAATGATAGATAACACAGAAATAGAATATTCTCCGCATAATTTTACAGTGGCTGGTGATGCAGGATTAAGATTTTTAATCTCCGAAAAAGTTGCTTTAACAATTTCAGGCGGCGTTCAGTATTTCCCTTCCGATGATCTTGACAGAGTTCCTAACGAAGTTTCAGGCGGAACAGCAAATGATATTTTCTTTACAGGAACTGTTGGAGTTGGTTTGCTGATTGGCGGTGTGAAAGATTCGGATTTTGACGGTGTACCTGATAAATTAGATGTATGCCCTAAAACTCCTTTCGGTGTGAAGGTTGATGAATTTGGATGTCCGTTTGATTCGGATGGTGACGGAGCAGCTGATTACCTTGATGAATGTCCTGATACACCTGCAGGTTACATTGTTGATGAAAAAGGTTGTGTTATAGATACTGACGGAGATAATGTACCGGATGATAGAGATAAATGCCCTTATACTCCCCAAGGAGTTAAAGTGGATGAATTTGGATGTCCGCTTGATTCCGATGAGGACGGCGTACCTGATTACCTGGATGAATGCCCTGACACTCCTGAAGGAAATTATGTAAATGAATTTGGATGTGTTCTGTGGGTTCCTGATTTCGACAGTAATCCGAAACAGAAATTAGTTTTATATGTTGATCAATTGTTTACCGATGAACCCGGACTAAATGAATTCGGTAAATCCGAAGTTGGATTCATTGCCAAACGTCTGAGCGAATCAATTTATTCTGAATGGGCTATTGTTGGTCATACAGATAATGTGGGAGACTATATGGCTAATCGATTCCTATCGCTACAGTGGGCTAAAAGTATATTCTACGCTTTTGTTGATGCCGGTCTGGATTCGACATACCTAAAGTATACAGGTTTTGGTTCTGAGTATCCTATTGCCAGCAATACCACGGAAGATGGAAGAAGTCAGAATAGGAGAATAGAAATTTTTCCTATTATTGACGAGCAGACCAGAACTAAAGAGCCTGTAAAAATTGAAGAAAAGAAACCCGAAACGCAGACTGTTAAACCAATTATTTATGGACAAGCCTTACCATATAATTATGATAATGAAAAAAATGTTACCGATGTAATTTTAACAGATGGAAGAAATTATTGCATACAACTATCGACCTGGAGAAATAAACAACGCGCTGAGGAAGTTGCAGCAATTTACCGGGCTCAAGGATTTAATGCTTTCGTAACCCAAACAACAGTCCCAAATGTCTCGGGGTATTTTCACAAAGTAAGAGTTGGATTTTTTGAATCCTTATCCGAAGTGAGACAGGCTAATCAGGCTGTAAGCGAAGTTGAAGTGAAGTAGGAAGAGAATGTTTAATTGTAAATGATAAATGTTCAATCAAACGCGGCGGATCAAGGAAATTGTTTAAGTTCAGGTTTAAGTTTAAAGGAATGCAGCTAATTTGTGATTTTTTGTTGTTCCATAAATAACTGAAAGTCAGAATATACAGGAACGTTCAGTTTATTTAGCCTTGCTGAATCCTGATGCCCGTTCGAAATAATTATAACCTCAATACCTAATTCATCCGCAACATCTTTATCGTGAACAGTATCGCCAATCAAAATTATTTCTTCTTTCTTATAAGGTAAATCTTCAATAAGCTTCTTCCCTATTGAATTCTTTCCTCCGGCGTATATATTATCTAGACCTGAAAGTTTTTCAAAGAAATCGGATATGCCGAAATATTCTACAACTTCTTTTAAAGTTTTATAATGATACGCGGATAAAATTGATTGAGAAATATTATTATTATTAAAATAATTCAGTCCCTCTGTAACACCGGGATATAAATCACATTCGTATTTGCGTTGTTCGTATTCATCCATAAAATCTTTACCAAGAATTTCAAACGAAGTAACATTAAAATCCAAGCCGGCTTTTTTATAATATTCTTCAACAGGAAAAGTAAAAACTTTTCTATACTTATCAAGACTAAGCAAAGGAAGATCAAATCGTTTGAGAATATTATTCATAATATTTTTGCACAATTCAACGTCATTAAATAGAGTGCCGTTCCAATCCCAGATAATATGCTTGATTTTTCCTTTAATCATTCACCACTCTTCAATATTCTGCAAAGTTCATAAACAATTTCGGCTGTTATTCCCCAAATAACGTCAGGTTCTGTATTATATACGATAACTCTATACTTCCCGTTTTTCCAAGGACTAGAATAAAATTCCGGCAAACCGAATTTTTTAACCGGAAGTAATTCTATTGCTTTTCCATTTGCATCATTATCCATAGTATGTATCTCAAGCCTCGAGTAAAATATTTCCGGCTCATTATTAAGGAAAATAACTTAAAGGCAGAGTAAATATTTTTTCTACTTCCGTTTGATCAATCTTCAATTCATTAAGTGAGCTTATTTTTATATAAGCGAGAAAAGAATCAATTGTTAATCCCATTGGCGCAACGAGCGTTCCGAACTTTGTAATAATTTCTATTTGTTCTTCGGCTATTCCAAGTTCTTCATTCGTTTCTCTTATTGCAGTATTAAGAAACGTTTTATCCTTCTTAAAATCAAACTGACCGCCGGGAAAACTAACTTCACTGCCTTGTCTTATCCCTATTGCACGTTTCTCAAAAAGTAAATGCAGTTCGTCTTCAATAGTAATTAAAGGAATTAATACTGCCGAGTTTAAATATTTACTCTTTCCTATTATATCAGGTGCATCTGAAAGTTTTTTCTTTATTGTGTCTAAGCTAAGCGTATTCAAATTACCTTATTAGATTAAATAATTATTTTATTTACCAGAATCAGAGATATTGTAAATTAGAATGATTCAGAAAGCACTCAAAATGAGTGTGCTTGACAATTCTATCTCCAAAATAAGAAACCTCATCGTTCTGATGAGGTTTTCTTTTGTGGGCCCAGATGGACTTGAACCACCGACCCTCTGATTATGAGTCAGATGCTCTAACCAACTGAGCTATGGGCCCGAAATTTTTTAATGCCTTATCTAATATTTATCAGCCAGATGCTCTAATCCGTCCCGACCTTTGTCGGGACGAGACCTCGTTCTTTGAACGGGCCAACCGAGCTATGGGCTCTGATTTTTAGCGCACAAAATTACTTATTCTAATCCCCTAAATCAAGTTCATAAAATCGTAAAGTTATCGTTTTTTACTTAATCAGAATCATCTTTTTTGTTGAATTAAAATTCTTACCATCCTTGCCAATTGCAGTTAAAGTATAATAATAAATTCCGCTTGATAAATCTTTTGCATTGAAATCAAATTCGTGCCGTCCTCCGCTTAAATCACTGTTTACTAATTCTGCCACCTGCTGACCTATAGTATTGTAGACTACCAGTTTTACGTTGGCGTCTGCAGGAAGTTCAAAATTTATTTTTGTAACCGGATTAAACGGATTCGGATGATTTTGTCCAAGATTATATTGTGAAGGCAAAGCAACTTCAACTGAGATTGTTGGTGAATAAGAATAAGTTCCATCAAAATCAATTTGTTTCAAACGATAATATATTGTTCCAACATTTACATTTTTATCAAAGAATGAATATTGATTTTGCTCGGTCGTAGTTCCCTCACCTTCTATAAACTTAATCTCACTGAATTGTGCTTCGTCCGAACTCTTTTCAACACTAAAACCAAGATTATTAGTTTCAGAAGCAGTTTTCCAGCGAAGAATAATTCCTCCTGATGAATTTTCTGCAGTGAATGATATTAGTTCAACAGGAACAGATTCATCAATTGTAAAATTCACATTGGAAATATCAAAGAAAATATTTCCCACTGCTTCAACTTTAATTCTTGCAGTAGTCGTTTGAATATCGGGAAGAGTAACTCCCTGTAAACCGTCATTCGGCGTATTTGCTGCAAGTGTATAGGGATATGTTTGTCCGCCGTTAACTGAAAGTAAAATATTTACGTTGGAAACATTTACAGAATCGCCATCGGTATTTGCCACATTCCAGGTAACATTAATAGAGGATAAACCGTGAACAGTTACATTAGTATTGGGATAAGTAACTGCAAAGGGACCTGCAGTAGATGCTACTCTGAATGAAATTAATGCATAGTCAACACCACCTCCTCCGATACGGTTATCTCTGGCAACTAATCTGAATTTCAGATTTCTGGAATATGAAGGTAATATTTCTCCCATTGTCTGAGTATTATTTAACAGATCGGATAACTTTGGAAAAGTTCTTGTTGGTGAAGTAACAGGATTGAATACTCTGAAAATAGGGGCATCACCACTTGGATTATTAGGATCACCCGCAGGACCTAAATCGAATTCCTCCCAACTGTAAGTTAAAGAATCACCATCAGTATCAGTTGCTGAGCCAGTTAATGCAAACGGAGTATTTATTGGTATTACAAATCCACCTGCGGGAACATGTAACACCGGGAGCATTATTTCCGGTATTAGTAATAACAGCACAACCATTTCCCGATCCGAAATTTGTATAATGCAACAATTTCATCATGACTGATAGTATGAAAATAAGGATCGCTGTGCATTTGTATGTTCTGAGGATCGCAAATTCCTGCATAAGCCATAATAGTAGTCCCACTGCCCGGTTCATAAGCAGTTGACGCATTTCTGTTGGCACCACTGCAGGAGCCTTTATTACCATTAAAAGTATGGTTACCGCCAAACTGATGACCCATTTCGTGAGCTACATAATCAATATAAAAGGGATCTCCTGATAGGATTCGACAATCCTGTTACTCCCCGGGCTTTGATTGAAGCAACACATACTCCTCGTAGATAAGCAACTCCGCCGCCACCGGTACTGAATACGTGACCAATATCATAATTAGCGGTTCCAATTATACTATCCACATTAGTCTGATTCTCACCTAGCATAGTACTTCCGCTAAAATTAGTATAAGGATCTGTGGTACCGTCGGTATAAATAAGTAAATCATTATTTGGAACTAAAACCATTCGTATGGCTAAGTCAGTTTCATAAACACCAACAACTCTGTTCACTGCAGTAACAACAGCAGCTAATCCTAAAGCTACTGTTCCTCCATGGAATGCAGTATATTCACCTGTTGCTGCTAAAGCAAGCCTGTAAGTTCTAAGCTGTGATCCGGTTGGTGTAGCAATTCCATCCTCAAGAAGATATTTCATTTCTTCAATTCTGCTTTCATCATAAATCACCTCACAAGATTTTTCAAAATCTTCAATAATGAAATCAGTAACATAATAGCTTATATAGTGTTCAACATCTCCCTGATTGTGCGGATCGATGAAATAACTTCCGGTTGGAGTTCGTACCATTGCGTGAAAGCCATGAGGTGTAAAATCAAATCTAACCCAGGCATAAGGATCATCCATTCCTCTTCCAACAAAAGTTTTTATCTCTGGATATTTCATTGCCAGTTCTTCAGCCATAACGGGTGATTCAACAAAGTAAAATCTGCCGAATGTTCCGTCGGGCAAAGGTAAATCGATTAAGGTATTTGAATTTCTCAAAGCCTGATCTTTTTCCAGTTGAGCAGACTTTAATAATCCTTCCAGGTTATCGATATTAAGTTTAACGGTGCGATAAACTAAAGGATTAATATATTTTGTCCCTCTAAGCTGAATTGAATTTTCCTGCCATATCCTGCCAAATTTCAGATTGAATTAATTGAGAAAAAGTTGTGGAACTAAAAGTAAGAAGAAAGATTAGCAACAAAGACAATACGTTGATTTCTAAATAGATTTTTAGAATTTGCAATACAGTAAGAATTTTTTCATAATTCTCTCCCTAATTTCATAATTATATATAATTAAATTCTAATATTCTTGATATCCCTACCCTATAATACTCGGATGGGTAAAAATAATCAGAAATGTTTGCAACCAAAAGAATTAATTAAAAAAAAGCCGTTCATATTGAACGGCTTCTATAATAACAACTTTAGTAAATACATTGTCTTAGTTACCAAAAACATTGATTACGCCATTGATATGCTTTGTCGGATCAATAATATCACCTGAATTATTAACAACACCAGAATGACAAGGTGCACACTCGTTTAAGCCAAAAGGTTGGTGTCCGGTTGGAGGTAGTCCATGACAAGAACCACATTCGGCATCATCATCGTCCTCAGTCCATTTCATTGTTAAATTATTACCGACCATGGAATCGGCAGTGTACAATCCGGGATAAGCCGATGAATCTTTGTAAAATACAAAGTTACCATGGCAGTATGTATCAGAACAAGTATTCTCTTCAAAATTATAAATAGGAGTTACACCACCTGTTATTGCCACTCTTCCAAAATTTATTTCAGCTTGATTATCTTCACCTAAATGTCCGTCGGCATAAAATGAAGATGGGAAAGTATGACATGTTGAGCATCGAACCCGATCGCCTAAATCATTTTCGTAGAGATGTGCATTATGTGCACCAACTCCTGGATCATCACTGGTTATACTTCCATTTAAAGCTCTTGGTGGTGCTATCCGTGATGAATTGGAAAAATCACCATGACAGGTGTTGCAAGCTTCCGGTCCTGTCGGTTGAGTATGGCAAGATAAACAGCTTGATGACACAATACCACCGGCATAATCACCACCGTGACATTGTAAACAACCTTTCATTGACCAATTCTCAGCACGAATAAGTTGACCATGAAATTCAGGTGATACAGGATTAATAATACCTTTTGCATGTGCTCCGGGAAGCTCCGGTGTAGTGATATCTTCCTGCAGGTCGCTGCAGCTTATTAATATTGCTGATAGTAAAAAAGCTGTTATAAATATTATTAAATGCTTCATTGATGTTCCGTCATTAATTTCAATTAAATACCGTGACAATAATTGCAGAATCCCGCTGTTATCTGGGACTGAGGTGTAGCGCTTGTATGGCAGTTATAACAAACTGATCCCATACTATCATGCCAATCACCTTTCTCATTATTCATAAACCCGCGAGCATGAGTTTTAGGATTTGTTCCTTTTATACCATCGCTGTCAAGATGACAGGTAATACATGTAGGATCAGCACCATTAATATCGTGGCAGGAAGCACATCTTTCAATATCTCTTCTTGCAAGTGCTCCATGATCTCCTCCGCCAGTGCCAACACCGATTGTTTTAAAAGTTGTTTTCAGGTGCGAAGCAGGAACAATTCCGCCTAAAGAATAATCGCCAGAACCTTCAGAAAAATGGCACGACGCACAAAAAGTTTCAACCTGATGGCAACTCTGACATTCACTCGTTTTACCTTTAGATTCCATACCGTGCGTGAAACGGTAATTCAAATCGTGAACTCTAGTTATTGCCTGCTGTCTTACACCGTCAACAAAATTACTCGGATAATAGGGCTGATAAAAATTATCAGGCATATTGCTTTCTGTAATTCCGGTTGTTGCAACGTGGCAGTCGCTGCAGCTTTGATTATCGTGGCACATCATACAGTCAGCGTCAGAAGCTGATGCTGAGAATTTATGAGTTCGTGTAAAGCTAACTATTTTATGATCCTGCGGCAGAAGATTGGCCGTAGAGATATGACAGGATTCACAGGCATTCGAAGCAACAGTTAAATCATTATGACAAGAGTAACATTGTTCCATAGGAGGATTAACTCCGCTTGTTTCCCAGCTGTAATCAACTTCCGTTAATCCCTGATGACAATCTGTGCAATTCATTGATGAATTTTTCAAGTGGAAACTATGATCAAAAATCATTTCAGGTTTTTTCTGAATAAGAGCTTCATAATTATCATCATAATGACAGGTATTGCATTCATCATCATTATCAACCTCATGACAGCTTGCACAATTTTCGTGGTTTGGAAATAACCTATCGCTAAGACTTGTTGATTCAGTTACTGCCGAATGACAATTCTGACATTCATCAAGATCGGCATGCAGTTGATGGGAGAATTTTATTATGCCATCATTTCCCGCCTTTTCATCACTAATCTGAGAAGAATTAAATGCTGCGAGAAAAAGCACAATAACTGATGCAATTAAAATTAGAATATAAAATTGTTTTATCTTCATAATACCGTATTCGCTATAAATTAAGATTGAACCAGTGGTTTAATTTGAATAAGAGTCTCAAATCATTCTTATAAATTTTATTGTTCATATACTGAGCTTGCACATCAAAAGATAGCATTCTATAAGGTCTGAAATTCACACCGGCTAATAAAGCAGTTAGCTCATTTACTTCACCATCTTTGGAAAGCTTATAATTGGTAAATGAAACGCCGAGAGAAGGCGTCAGCAAACCATCAAGGAATGTATATGCAGAATAAAGTGAGAGTGCATCCATTTCGCCAGCATATCCAAAAGTTTTCCGGTAATTAATTGTTCCATATCCTGTAGCAAGCCCTAACCCTAATCGACTTGAATTATCATCTTTATAGGTTACATAGCCAAATTTTCCTATAACTGTAAAATTCTGATCAATACGATAGTCACCGCCAAACTCAATTTCCTGTGTGTTGCCATAATCGAATACAGAGAATATTGAATTATATCTTATTCTAGGTTCGCGGTAATTATAATAAACGTTTAATCCCAAATCATCAATTTGTTCATAGCGGGCATCAATTTCAAATTTGGATGTCTTGTTAAAATTAAGATCATAATCATAACGGGTATCAACAGAAACAAGATTCTTCATAAAGTATGAGGCTTCTCCGGAGAGAAATTCGTATTGATTAGATTTATTCTCAATCAGAACAGTAATAGGATTAAGGTCGGGATCTAAACGTAAAGCACTATAACTTATTGGTTTAAAGTTCTTGCTAATATAACCTACAGCAAATCTGAAATCTTCAAGAGCGGTAGTGCTTAACTTACCACCAAGGATGTAATTATCTTCCCAGTTCTCAATAAGTTCTAATTTCTGATAGGCAGGTACATTTGCTCCGTAAAAACCGGAAAGCTGAACATCCCATTTACGAAGAACAAGTGATGCACCGTCGTAGATTCCACCTGCAACGCTATTAAATAACGGTTGTCTCCCTAACTTGAATGTTGCAAGGTCCATGATATTTCTGGCTTCAAAATAAAGATTATAAAATCTTAATCTTGGGTCATTAACCATTTCTTTTACAAAATCGTATTCAAGGTTAAGGTAAGATCTAACGGAAAAATCATCATAGTTTAAATTAAGATTAAGCATTTGATATGTCCGAAGATTATTTTCGGACACATCATTTTCATCATATCTTTCAAAACTATAAAGTGAACTGGAGAATCTTCCGTTAATGTTCTGCGCGTATAATGAAGCCCCAACTGCAAACATCACACAGATGAAGATTAATTTTTTCATATTACTCTATTATTACTGTAAGAATGTTTAAGTACTAATCCTTTTTTACAGGGTGTTTAATTAGCTCCCAGGCTTCCGCAATATTAATTTCAACGAAAGTCGGGCTTTCCTCATTATGACAACCGACACAGAAATCATCAAGATTTTCATGCACAATTAGTCCGTTCTCTATTGATTTCTGCTTGTCCTTCATAACGCTCATTGCTTTGTAATCAGCTCCAGGACCGTGACAGGTTTCGCACTGAACGCCTTCTTCAATTTTAAACTTTGCTCCAAGAAGAGATTTATCTACGTCGTAACCCGAGGCGTGACATTTTAAACATTCAGGAGTTTCAACAGCAGGAGTGGAAAATCCTTTTTCTTTTGCAATCTGATCAGACTTTTCACACTTAAGAGTTTCATAAGCCTTTGCGTGTTTGCTACTTTCCCAGATTGAAAGTTGCTGACCTTGCTTTTCAGTCTTGTGGCACATTCCACAATCCTTTACGCCAACAAAAGAATGTTCCTTTTGAGCTTGGATTGTAAACAAAGGAATCAGGAAGAATGTAAGCACCAAAAAATATTTATTAAACCACATAATAACTCCTAATAAATAGTGTTTGAAATTTTCCACTAAAATATATGAAGAAATTTTGTAAAAGGAACTAAAAACTTCATTATTTATTTTAATAGGAATAGTTTATTTGATATTTATAAATATTAAATATTTTACATTTTTTTTAATTTGAAAATAGTGATTAATTACTTTTAATGATTTTATCTGATTTCACTCAAAGAAGGAATTTGACTATCTTTATTGTTACGATTATGTAAGGGTTAAGAGAGCAGAGGATACAGTTTATACCTATCTTTTACTGAAAATTTATTTAATCATTTAATATCAAAAAGTACATTTCAACAAGGAAACGAACTAGATAAAGTATGCAAAATTTCGAATTAGAAAAGTCTATTTACGTTAAAACATCATCAATTCACGGAAGCGGAATTTTTACTCCGTCACAAATCCCAGCCGGTTCACCTATTCTTCAAATATCGGGCGAGACAATTTCGGGTAATGAATGTGAACGCAGAGAGGAAGAAGAAGATAATGTTTACATCTTCTGGAACGGAGATGACTGTTACATAGATACTGCGGAGACTAATAAGATTAAATATATAAACCATAAATGCGATTTTAATTGTGAAGTTGTTGAAACCAGTAATAATAAATTACTTCTTGTTGCTGCCAGAGATATATTAAGCGATGAAGAACTAACTATGGATTATGGATATGAAGAAATTTATTCGGGTTGTTCCTGCCAAAATTGTGATAATAAAAATTAATAATTAAAGCTATATAAAATTATTATTGTTCTGCTTCTATTTTTTTTGCTGCAAGCTTTGCATTTTTTCTATCCATCTCAGTTAAATATCTTTTTCTTACCCTGATATTCTCAGGAGTAACTTCAACATACTCATCGTCACTAATCCATTCAATTGCCTGTTCCAGAGTCATAATTGTCGGTGGTTCAAGTCTTATAGCTTCATCGGCGCCGGAGGAACGCATATTCGATAGCTGCTTAGTTCTGGTTACATTAACAAACATATCATTATTTCTGCTGTTTTCTCCAATAACCATACCTTCATAAACTTTTGTTCCAGGTGCAATAAAAAACTCCGATCTTTCCTGAAGCTTAAACATTGCATAAGCTGATGCAATACCATTTTCCATTGCAACGAGTGCACCTCGTGTTCGACCTGCTATATCACCACTGTATGGTTCATAACCATGAAAATTATGATGAAGAATTCCTGTTCCTTTTGTATCGGTTAAAAACTCAGAGCGGTAACCTATCAATCCTCTGGCAGGTATGATGAATTCCAACCTTACATTTTGGTTGAAAGTAATCATGTTTTTTAACTCGCCTTTTCGTTTGCCAAGTTTTTCGATTACAACACCGGTGAATTCTTCCGGCACATCAATAATAAGATGTTCCATTGGTTCGGAAAGGACATCATTAATTCTTTTCATTATAACCTGAGGTCTGCTCAGTTGAAGCTCATATCCTTCCCTTCTCATATTTTCAATAAGAATTGCAAGATGAAGCTCTCCCCTGCCGCTGACTTTAAATTGATCAGGAGAATCAGTTATTTCAACAGTAAGACTAACATTACTTCTTAATTCTCTAGATAACCTATCACTTAAATTTCTTGTTGTTACATATTTTCCTTCCTGTCCGGCAAAAGAAGAATTATTAACGATAAAATTCATTGCTATTGTAGGTTCATCAATTTGAACATAAAGTAAAGGTTCCGGATTTAAAGGACTTGTAATAGTATTGGAAATATCAACGTCTTCAAGCCCGGCAATTGCACCAATATCACCTGCTGTAATTTCATTTGCCTCAATACGCTTTATGTTTTCAAAAGTGTAGAGCTTTGTAATTTTAACATTAGTTTTTTTGCCTTCTCTTGTAATGACAACCACCTGATCACCAACTTTTAATGAACCGCTATGAACCCGACCAATTCCAATTCTGCCAAGATAATCGTTATAATCAATTGCAGATATAAGCATTCTGAATGGTTCAGATAAGTCATTTTGGGGAGAAGGAACAGTTTTCAGTATTACTTCAAATAATGGATTTAAATTAGTACTTTCATCTTCCAAACTGAGCTTGGCAATACCTTGTTTAGCAATAGTATAAACAAAAGGAAAATCTAGTTGCTCTTCATTTGCACCGAGTGAAACAAATAAATCAAAAACTTCATTTAAAACTTCATTAGGTCTTGCGTCTTTTCTGTCTATCTTGTTAATAACTACTATTGGTTTCAATCCAAGTTCTAAAGATTTTTTAAGAACAAACTTTGTCTGAGGCAACGGACCTTCGGCAGCATCAACTAAAAGTAATACACCATCAACCATTCTTAAAGTTCTTTCAACTTCACCACCGAAATCAGAGTGACCTGGAGTATCAATAATATTTATTTTAACATCAGCGTATCTTACACTTAAGTTTTTTGCCAGAATGGTAATTCCTCTTTCACGCTCGAGTGCGTTTGAATCCATTACTCTTTGTTCAACTTGCTGATTTGCCCGAAAGGCTCCGGTCTGTGACAGCATATAATCTACCAATGTGGTTTTTCCATGATCAACGTGAGCAATAATTGCAATATTTCTAAGCTTCATAAGTCCTTTTAATCATATTATATAAAATCGAGGGGACAAATATAGAGATGCAGCGTTGCAGATACAATTGATTCAGTTAGCCAAGAATTTGGATAAAATGATAGTCATTTCGGGAATATTACTTGACTAAGCTATGAAGGGATAATAACAATTTGCAAAATTTCAATTCTTTGACCTGAACTTCGATGGATCGGGAAGGTTTGAACTTAAACAACTATTGATAGCAGGCTATTTCAAACTATGTGATTATCTGTGTATGAAGTGCAATTTCTTCAAGAATAGATGTAACTTTAAGACAGTTTTTAAGTGAGCCCGAATAAACTATAGCTTTACCTTTTACGTGAACTTCAAATGCAAAACCGCGAGCTTGTTCGTAAGTGCACTTTACAGCCTTTATCAGTTGAGTAATTACATCATCGAAGGTATGCCAGTCATCGTTATACAGAACAACGCGGCTTGCTTCAGTAATATCAGTATCCTGATCTTCAATTATTTCTATCTGCTGGTCTTCTTTAGGTTCTAATTCCATATAACAAAAATATGTGTAGTGAATATTAAATAATTATTAATTGAATTCAATTATTTATTGATAAAAAATTATAATAAATAAAATCTTTAATCATCATTGAATTGCTTTTAGATAGACGCATGATTATATTTTTACCTAAAATAACAACGAATTTGCGGAGGTCTAATGAAAATTGCTGTTTGTGTCAGTCACGTTCCCGATACCGCTACAAGGGTTAAGGTTGGTTCCGATCAAAGATCAATTGATCCTACAGGTGTAACTTACATTTTAAATCCTTATGATGAATATGCAATTGAAGAAGCGCTTAAACTGAAAGAAAAGAATGGCGGTTCAGCCGAAGTTATTCTTATAAGTGTCGGTGGAGATTCAAATAAAGAAACGATAAGAAAAGCCCTTGCTATGGGTGCTGATTCTGCAGTGCTTCTTAAAGATGATAATCCGAGAGACTCTATTGGAATTGCAAAAGCTCTTTCTGAAGAAATTAAATCGCTTGGATGTGAAGTTGTATTTCTCGGTAAGCAATCTGTTGATTACGATAGTTCTATTACAGGTCAGCTTACTGCAGAAATGCTTGGATATAATTGTGTGTCTGTTGTTGTTTCACTTAATATTGAAGGCAATAAAGTCATTGCAGAAACCGAGATTGAAGGCGGACGTGAAGTGGTTGAAACTGAATTCCCGGTGGTTATAACTGCGCAAAAAGGATTGAACGAACCTCGCTATGCTTCTCTTAAAGGAATAATGGCGGCAAAGAAAAAAACTATTGAAGAAAAACCTGCTGCTGCTTATGAAAATCTAACCGAAGTTGTTTCAATGATTATGCCTCCGCCAAAGCAGTCCGGAAAAATAATTGGAACTGACAGCAGTGCTGTACCGGAATTAGTACGTTTATTAAGAGAAGAAGCAAAAGTTATTTAAGGAATAATAATATGTCAAAAAAAGTTTTAGTAGTTCTCGAACAAAGAGAAAAATCAATAAAGAAATCAAGCTTTGAAGCAGCTTATATTGGCTCAGAATTAGCTGGGAAACTTAACACAGAAGTTGAAGCTGTAATTGCCGGAAGTGATATTAACAATTTAGCTGATGTAAGTAAGTTTGGCATTTCTTCAATTACACACTTAAAGAGCAGTGATTTTGAAAATTATACTGCATCGGGTTATTGTGATTTAATATCCGATTATGCAAAAGAGATAAATGCTGAATATGTAATTCTTGCGAACACTGCAATGGGTAAAGATCTTGCACCAAGACTCGCAGTAAAACTGAATGCCGGTTGCATTATGGATACGATTAAATATGAGTTAAAAGAAAATGAACTTCTGTTAACACGTCCTGTTTATGCAGGCAAAGCATTGATTAACGTAAAATTTAAAAGTGACGTGAAAGTTTTCACTATTAGACCAAATGTCTTTAAAGCTGTTTCTAATGATTCAAACCCTGCTGCAAACGTAACAGTAAAAGAAATTTCCTCACCCAATCTTAAAACTAAAGTTACATCATTTAAAAAATCTGAGGGTAAGCTTGATGTTGCTGAAGCAGATATTATTGTTTCAGGCGGAAGAGGAATGAAAGGACCTGAAAATTTTCATCTTATAGAGGAACTTGCAGATGTGTTGGGCGCAGCAGTAGGAACTTCAAGAGCTGCTGTTGATGCCGGATGGAGACCGCACAGAGAACAAGTAGGACAAACCGGTAAAACCGTTTCACCTACTCTTTATTTTGCTTGCGGTATTTCAGGTGCTATTCAGCATTTGGCAGGAATGTCAACATCAAAATACATTGTAGCTATTAATAAAGATAAAGATGCGCCAATTTTTAATGCTGCTGATTATGGAATTGCCGGTGATTTATTCGAAATTTTACCGAAGCTTACCGAAGAGATTAAAAAGATAAAATCCTGAAATTAATTTGGATTACACTTGCATAAAATACAATGTGAAATATTAGGTTTATCTACAAGCCCTGCAACTGGCGGGGCTTATGCCATCCTGTTGAAGGAAGTAAACGGAATAAGACGTCTTCCTATAATTATAGGAGCATTTGAAGCTCAGGCAATTGCTCTTGAGATTGAAGGAATAAAACCTCCGCGTCCTCTGACTCACGATTTACTCAAACAATTAATTGATAACCTAGGAGCTACCGTTCTCGAAATTATTATCGATGAATTACGTGAAAATACTTTCTATGCTAAAATAGTGCTGGAAGTATCCGGACTGACGAATGAAATTGATGCGAGGCCAAGTGATGCAATTGCTCTTGCCGTTCGTGCAGATGCGCCGATTTATATCTCAGATCAGGTTATGGAAACAGCAGCATTTGTCCCATCTGATGAAGGTGAAACTGATAAAGAATCTGCAACTTTATTAAGTACGGCTGAACAAAAACCATTAACTAAAGAATCTCAGTTGGCAGCTTTGCAGGATAAATTAAGAGAAGCACTTGACAGAGAAGAATACGAAAGAGCAGCAAAACTAAGGGATGATATAAAAAGATTAACGAGCAGCAATTAAGAAAATACTTGTTGACCGATTTTACATTCCATACATCTTTGTTTAATACAATAACTTCTGAAAAGTTCAATCATTCCCTGATGGATTACACTTTGATATTTCTCATTTTGTACTCCCAGTACATTACTCATATCATCTACAAGCCTGTTCCCTTCTTTTTGTATATAGTTAACATAAAGATTTAACACTCTTTCTGCGGCTTGCTTATTGTCAAACAAATCAAAATAAACTGACATAATTGGAAGAATGATATTAACTATAATTTCATCTGCTCTGCCTAATCCGAGGAAATATTTAATTTTGTTCTTAACAGGTTTATTAAAATTAAAATGGCAAGCCCAGTAACCATCGCCTTTTATTATCAGCATATTTCTGAGTTTAGAAATGAGTTTGTTTATTTCGATATTCTCTTCAAAAGCCTTTAACAATCTGTTTATGAGATTTTTTTCAATCAGCAAATGTAAAATTCTTGCCCCGGCAGCTAACCTTACAGTCGGAAAATTCTGTGGTCTAAGCTTAAAGAAATTCCAATCAGTCCTTGAGAATGATTCTCCGTCGTACCTGCTTCTTATTTTAATCCAGGTTTCCGTTAATGCCCGAATGTACTCAGATGTTTCTTCATCAGGAATTTTGTTAATATCTGGTAGAATTCCGCTTAAACAGAAAAGAATACTTTCGTACGTTTGTACATTTTTTTCATCCTGATTTAAGCCCGTTAAAAACTCTACATCGGCAGCATTGCTCAACTTGAGCATAATATTTTTATTCTTTGAATATCCTAATGCTTCAAATACCTGTTCGTAAAAAAGCTGCTGCCAGATTAATTTATCCTCAAACTCGTCTGTAACAAATTGTCTATTCTGAATTTCTTTTTCAAAATCATACTTAACCACAGGTTCTTTAAATTGATTTTTGTTAAGCACAATTAATTCCTTTAGTCGGTGTAAATATCTTTCACACTTTTTCCTGTGTCTTAATAAACCGAATTCTTTTATATACTCAGTTTTAAATTTTATTTCTAGTTTATCACTCAATCCAACGCAAGGCATTCGCACTTTTTCTTCACTCTTTACTGACTCCAGATGTTCAAATAATTTTTTTCTGATTGGTTCATTAAGATATTTTTCTAAAACAATCGAATAAACTTTGCGTCCGCTTTGGGTTATAACATAACCGTGATGAGATTCTTCCGATAAGGCAATATGAAGGATAAGTTTGTTATATCTTTCATTCAGGTGATGACCGTGTGATCTCCAGTCAGATTGAAAGTTATCAATTTCAACATCACCGTTGAAAGTTAGGTTACCAATTCGTATTCTGGCATTGTGAAAATCAGGTCCGGCCAGATCGACATTTTTTTGACCCGGATCAAGAATTTCAACTTTGAGTCCATCTGAAGTTAAAAAGCCATTTGAATAATCTTTTTTCTCCCAGATCTGATATATAACTTCTTCGGGTATTCTGGATTTGTTTGATGTCATTTTTAGTCAAAACAGTTTTTATACTCAAAAATACTTCGTACCAAATTATAAAATCTGAGAATAAATTCAAGCTATACTTAAAGTGCTAAAATTATTTTTTCAGTACGAAAGCTAAGAGAGAATATCTTTGACTGTTAAATTAAGCTTATTGATTTCGTTATAAGCAGATTTATCAAAATCATCTGATGAATCTTTATAGATAATTCCCCTGCTTACATTAACTAAATAATTTTTTCTTTTATTATTCTTAAAAACTTCAACAACATCTTCTAATTTTCCACCCTGTGCGCCAACACCGGGAAGCAGAACTGGAAGATCATTAATAAGATTCAGATTATCATTTAGTTCTTCAACCCTTGTAGCACCGAATACTATACCACAATTGTTCTTAGTATTCCACTTATTTACTGACTGAATTACTTTCTGGTAAACAAATGATCCTTCTTTTAACTCAAGTTTCTCAAAGTCATTGGCACCAGGATTGGAAGTTAATGCAAGTATAAAATTCAGTTTATCTGTGTATTCAAGAAATGGTGATAATGAATCAAATCCCATATACGGATGAAGCGTAATTGCATCAAAACCGAAAACATCATAAACAGAAGTCGCATACATTTTAGAAGTATTCCCTATATCACCTCTTTTTGCATCACCGATTGTTAGAATATTTTTTGGGATAAACTTAAGAGTTTTTTCAAGATTCTTTAATCCATCTAATCCTTCAGCTTCGTAAAAAGCAAAATTCAATTTATATGCTGCAGCCTGATCTTTAGTTGCTTCAATAATTCTTCGGTTAAATTCTAAAACAGGATTTGTTTCTTTAAGAACTGATTGAGGGAGCTTTCTCAAATCTGTATCCAGACCGACACAAATAAATTTATCCTCTTGATTTCTGAATATTAATTTTTCAAGTGCAGTCATATCAGGTAAAACTCTTTCTTCTTCGATAAATATTTGCTACTATCCCAAGCATTATCCAATTTACCAAAAGTGAACTCCCACCGTAACTAACAAAAGGTAGTGGTATTCCTATTACCGGGAATATTCCAACGACCATTCCAACGTTTATAGCGTAATGAAAAAAGTAAACAGATACTACACCGATAATAAGTAGACTTAAATATTCATCTTTGGTTGTTGATGCAAGTTTCAGCAAACGTATAAATAGCAGAGTAAACAGAATTAGTACTATAACTGAACCAATAAAACCAAATTCTTCACCAACAACACAGTAGATAAAGTCTGTCCATTGTTCGGGTATATATTGTAGCTGTGTTTGATTGCCAGATAAAAATCCTTTTCCGAATAATCCGCCTGAACCAATTGCAACAGATGCCTGAATAGAATTATAACCAGAACCAAGTGGATCTGTCATTGGGTCAATAAAAGCTTGTATCCTTCTTTGCTGATGAGGACTGAATGCACTATAAACATAATCCGTAAAAAAACCAGCAGCTATATTTAGTGCAAATACTGAAGCGCTAAAGAAAATATCTTTACGAAAGATCACGAGAATTGTACCAATTACAATGAGCGATCCTATGAGTGAATAAGTGCCAAATAAAGAAGCAATTGCTACAAATCCCGGCGATAAAACTACAAACAATCCGAATAGGCTTATTCCTTTCCAAACGATAAGTATGAGAATAACTCCAACAAAAATTATTGATGTACCGAGATCAGGTTCGAGAAGAATTAATATAATCGGAATAAATCCTATTGTAAGAGCAAGAACAATATCTTTAAATGATTCTATGTCAGTATTTTTTTTACTTAGAAAAGCTGCAAGAGCCATTATCATTCCGAGCTTAGCAAGTTCTGAGGGCTGAAATCCAATTGGTCCTAAGATCAACCAGCTTTTTTGTCCTGAGATAGTTTTTCCTAAAGTAACAACTGCAAGTAATAAAATAATTGAAATAGTATACGTCGGGAATGATACTAACTTGAAAGAAGTTATTGGAATAAAATAAATGACAAAAAATGTAATAAGTGAAATTGCGCCCCAGATAACCTGTCGTTCAAAATTCCCTGCTGCAGTTGGATGACTAATAGTTGCACTATAAATAGCAATAAAACCAATAAGCATAAGTATGAATGCCGGAATGAAAACACCAAAATCAAACTTATCACTTAATTTATAATCAACGCGCAATTGTAACTCCTGCTATCTTTTCATCAGAAGAAACTGTTTTTAGTTGATCTTCATTAACATTAGCTTTTTTAAGATATGCTTCAAATAATTTTTTAGCTATAGGAGCAGCGTGTGTTCCGCCAAATCCTACGTTTTCCACAACAACACACAATGCAATCTTAGGATCTTCATAAGGTGCAAAACCTACAAATAAAGCGTGATCCTTTCCGTGTGGATTCTGTGCAGTTCCAGTTTTTCCTGCAATATTAAATTCAGGAACCTTTATGCTTGTTGCTGTTCCTGCTCCGTTAACAACGAGATACATACCTTCTTTAACAATATCAAAAACGTTTTGTGTAATGCCTGTAGTTATTTCACTAAATTTATAAGGGATGATTTCTTTTGAATAATCATCAAGATATCCTTTCACGATATGCGGAGTAAAAGTTTTTCCGTCATTTGCAATTAAAGCAGCATAAAGAGCTAACTGTAAAGGAGTAACGCTCACTTCTCCCTGTCCAATTCCTAAACTTGCCATAATACTTCTTGGCCAGTTCGGTCCATAAATTTTTGCATAATAATCTGAGTTAGGAATTAATCCCTTAGCCTCTTCACCAATATCAATTCCCGTTATTTGACCTAACATAAATTTGTCACAATACTCTTTCCACTTATCCAAACCAATTTTATAAATCAATTGATAGAAAAATGTGTTACAGGATTTTTCAATTGCATGAGTAACATTAACATAACCATGTGAACCGTGGCATTTAAAAAATCTCCCGAATGTAAATCCGCCGCCGCAAAAATATGTAGTTTGAGGAGTAATAATTCCCATATCCAATGCAGCAATTGCGGAAAGCATTTTGATTGTTGAACCCGGTGGTTTTAAGGACATCGTAGCACGATTGAATGAAGGTTTATCAGGATTGTTATAAAGCTCATCCAAAAATTCTTTTGTGGTTACATAAGAGAACTGATTAAGATCATAATCGGGAGCACTAACCAATGCAAGTATTTCACCTGTTTTGGGATCAATTGCAACCACGGCACCACGTTTACCTCTCATTTCCTCTTCGGCTGTTCTTTGAACATCTGCATCAACAGATAAAACCAAATCTTTTCCTTTTATGGAAACTTTATCCTGCATTCCACCACGATATTTACCAATCTCTTTTCTCTTTGAATCAACAAGAACATATTTATAACCCTTTATCCCGCGGATTTCTTTTTCATACATTTTTTCAATACCATTATGTCCGACATAATCACCCGGGTTATAAAAATCTCTTTCCGCTTGTAATTGATTAGGTGATATTTCTTTGTTGAATCCAAACATATGAGAGCCCATAATACCGGCAGGATAACTGCGCTGCATTTCTACAATATAATCTACACCCGGAAGATGTTCAGAATTTTCTTCAAGCCACGAAACAACTTTGAAATCAATTCCTCTTTTAATTCTTACCTGAACAAATTTTGAATATATTTTATTTTTATCGAGAAGAGCATCTACATAACCTGAATCAACTTCAAGAACTTTATCAAGAAGCGGACTTAATTTTCTGTTATAATCAGCAGGTAATATTCTAAGAGTATATGCGGGAGCATTGCTAACAACAACATTAAGGTTCCTGTCATAAAAAATCCCTCGTAAGGAAAATTGTTCTATTCCCTTAATACTGTTGCCGGCTGATTTCTGATCATATTCTTCATGGTGCAAAATCTGCATGTAAAATAATCTAAAAACCATGAGTCCGAAGACAACAAGTATTGATGCATACATTAAACCTCGTCTTTTAACCGATGCAAAATTCTCAGAGTTCAAAATGATTTCCTTTTAGGATAAAAGAAAATAAGGAATATGCTTATAACTGCAGTAAACAATGCCGGAAGAAAAGCATGATCAAAAAGTAATTTGAAAATGGTAGTATAAAAATCCAATGCAGAGAAAAATGAATATATAACAGCATCAACAAGAGCTGCGAATAAAACTATTAATGAAAAATTAATAGGTTTCAAGTAAATATTCCTCTTATTCTCTGACGAAAAATATCCGGCAATAAATCCGGCTAACGTTTTAGAAATCATTGCACTACCTAATAAACTACCTGTTATCATATCGAAAAGAAATCCATATACAAAGCCCAGCACGGTTCCAAAAATCTGATTGTTATTAATTGTATAGAATACCAGAAGAATTATTATCAAGTCAGGAACAACGCCGCCCAGAGCAATAAGCGGAACAATGGTTGTTTGAAGTAAGAGTATAGGAAAAAATAATATAATAGAGATGAAATATTGTGCGCGCATTTATCTATCTGTTAAAAAAATTCATTTCAAGTTCTTGTATTTGTTTGCTGTGTACAATGCCCAGGACAAAGACATATTCAGTCATAGAAAAGTCAACAAAAGGAATAACTTTCATTTCATTAAAAATTCCTGTTTCAATATCTCCTAATTCTCCAGCTACTCCAACCGGAATTGGTACAGGTACAATAGAACTAATTTCTGAAGTGATAATTCTATCTCCCTTTTGAATCTTGTAAGTTTTAGGAATATTAACCAAAACAAGTGTTTCCCCGTCCCATTTCATTATGGCGTGTTCTCTTGTTCTCTCAGATTTAACTGTTAGTTTAAGATCAACATTTTGAAGTGTTCGTGCGATGGAAAAATTCTCTGATGTAGAATGGATAATGCCAACTAAACCATGATGAGTAATAACAGGCATACCTGGCTTTACTCCGTTTAAAGATCCTGTATTAAGAATTACTGTTCCTTGTGCTTTGGAAAGAGATTTTGAAACGATAGTAGCGGGAATTAATGGATGATTAGAAGTATCTTTTAATGTAAGAAGTCCTTTCAATTCTTCCCCCACAATTCCGTACTCACGAAGTCGGCTAATTTGCAGCATAAGTTCGGCATTTGCCTGGCGAAGTTTTTCGTTCTCTTCTCTTATAGAGCTGGTCATAAACAAATCATTAAACACTGAAGTAAACGTTGCAAAGGTTCCAAAGGCAAGAGTACGAACTTTTTTAACTCCGGAAGATTGATTTTGAGAGAGTAATACAAGGCTGATGATAATCAGTAAAACGAGGACAATATATTCTTTAAATCCTAACCAGAACCTTTTAAAAAATCTGACCATTAATATCTTCTGTTACGTATTAATACCTTCGAATAATGATTTAAATTTTCAATAATTTTTCCGGCACCTCTTGCAACTGCTGTTAGCGGATCTTCTGCAATATGAACCGGAAGATTTGTTTCCATTCTAATTCTTTCATCAAGACCTTTGAGCAATGCACCACCACCGGTTAACATTACGCCCCGATCGAGAATATCTGCTGAAAGTTCGGGCGGTGTTCTTTCAAGTGTTTGACGAACAGCTTCAACAATCTGTACAACAGATTCATTTAATGCTTCCCTTATTTCAACAGAACTTACTTCTGTTGTTTTTGGAATTCCGCCAACAAGATCTCTTCCTTTAACCTGAATTGTAATTTCTTCTTTCAGCGGAACTGCAGAACCAACTTCACATTTAATTGCTTCGGCAGTTCTTTCACCAATAAGTATGTTATGATTTTTTTTGAAGAACTGCATAATCGCATAATTCATTTCATCACCGGCAATGCGAATTGATTCCTCATTAACTATACCTGATAAAGCTATTACCGCAATTTCAGTTGTACCGCCGCCTATATCAATAATCATATTACCAACAGGAGCTTCAACATCAATTCCGATACCGATTGCAGCAGCCATAGGTTCAGCAACTAAATGAACTTCTTTGGCACCGGCATGTTCAGCACTGTCTCTTACAGCTCTTTTTTCAACTTCCGTAACTCCGCTGGGAACAGCAACAACAACACGTCTGCTAGAGAAAGCACCGGCACGGACTTTTTTAATAAATGCCCGGATCATACCTTCGGCGATCTCAAAATCAGCAATTACACCATCACGCATAGGTCGGCAAACTTTAATTTCCTTATGTTCCCTTCCCTGCATTTCTTTAGCTTTATTGCCGAGAGCAATAATACGTTTTGAGTTTTTGTCAAATGCAACGATCGAAGGTTCGTTAAGAACTATGCCCTTGCCTTTTATGTAAATCAAAGTGTTGGCAGTGCCAAGATCCATTGCAATATCAGCGGAGAAAAAATCTAATAGTCCCATGTGCCTCTTTAATGTTTAAAATGTCTGATTCCGGTAAATACCATTGAAATTTTATTTTGATTAGCTGCTTCAATAACTTCATTATCACGCACCGATCCACCCGGTTGAATTACAGATGTTGCTCCGCATTTAATAATTTCTAACAAACCATCAGCAAAAGGAAAGAAAGCATCCGATGCTGCAACTGAACCGTTAAGATCTAAACCGTGCTCTTTTGCTTTAATATAAGCAATTTTTGACTGAATCTATACGCGACATCTGACCTGCACCTACACCTAAAGTTGTTTTATCTTTTACAAAAACAATTGCATTTGATTTTGTATGTTTTGCAACAATCCATGCAAATTTAAGATCTTCAAGTTCCTTTTCAGTGGGTTTATTTTCAGTAACAATTTTTAATTCATTATCATTTAGTGAAATTGAATCTGAATCCTGAACAAGTAATCCTCCCGGAATAGTTTTTACGTTTCTTCTTACATCAGATATTGGTTTTAATTGCCTGAGCAATCTTCTATCTTTTTTCTTCTTAAGAATGTCGATTGCACCGGTTGTAAATGACGGAGCAACGACAACTTCAAGAAATATTTTATTCAACTCCGCTGCCGTTTCTTCGTTTACTTCTGAAGTAAAAGCAACAATTCCTCCAAAAGCAGAAACAGGATCACATTTTAGTGCTTTAAGATAAGCATCTAAAGGATTATTTCCAGATGCTGCACCTGCAGGATTATTATGTTTTACAATTGTACAGGAATTTTCTCCTAGTTCTTCAACCAATTCAACTGCGGCTACAAGATCAAGAATATTATTGTATGAAAGTTCTTTGCCGTGAAATACTTCAAAGTATGAATAAAAATCTCCATACACTTCAGCTTTCTGATGAGGATTTTCACCGTATCGCAATCCACTTGACTTAGGATAGTTCATTCTAATATGAGCAGATTCTAATTCAAATTTTCCTTCAAGGTAATTTGAAATATAGGTGTCATATTCTGCAGTATGTGAGTATGCCTCAACTGCTAATTTCTTTTTTGTTAGTTCTGATATTTCGCCGTCGTTCAATTCTTTCAAGAAATCATCATACTGATTTGGATTTGTAAGAACAGAAACAAATTTATGATTTTTTGCTGCAGCGCGAATCAAACTAGGACCGCCAATATCAATATTTTCAATAATCTCATCTAAAGAAACATTTGGTTTTAAAGTGGTTT
The DNA here is from genome assembly GCA_963714415.1 of uncultured Ignavibacteriaceae bacterium. Classification (GTDB taxonomy): domain Bacteria; phylum Bacteroidota; class Ignavibacteria; order Ignavibacteriales; family Ignavibacteriaceae; genus JAGXRK01. Next base: position 152,887 of record CAVQOL010000005.1, on the reverse strand, counting down.
GCTTGAACGGATAGAGATTTACACAAACAATATCAATTGGTTGAATATTGTTTTTCCCCGCCTCCAGCAAATCAGATTTGTTATCTCGTCTGAAAAGAATTCCACCGACAACTTTGGGATGAAGCGTTTTTACTCTTCCGCCGAAAACTTCGGGAAATCCTGTAAGATCACTTATTTCAGTTACATTTAATCCGGCTGAGGATATAATTTTTGCTGTATTTCCTGTAGCTAAAATATTATAGTTATGGTTGATAAGTTCTTGGGCAAGATGTTCGATATTCTTTTTATCAGATACGCTAAGTAGTGCTAATTTTTTCAACTTAAAAACCTTTTCGCTAAAGTGATATCCTCACTTTACAATAAAACAACTCTATTATTTATTCTCTTTACTCTTCCTTCTGCAAACGCTTTAATAACTTCAGGAAGAATTTTATGTTCAACTGTCAAAACTCTTTCAGCAATTTCATCCGAAGATTTAACATCAGAAATGTCAATACACCGCTGAGCAATTATTTTACCGGTATCGTAAGTCGTATCTACAAAATGAACTGTGACTCCGGAGACTTTTGCAGATGAATCAAACACAGCCTGATGAACATTCATTCCATACATCCCTTTACCGCCGAAAGAAGGAAGCAAAGCCGGATGAATATTAATAATTCTATTTTCAAACTTAGAAACAAAATCCGCCGGAATGAGCTTAAGAAAACCGGCAAGAACAATTAACTCGACCCCAAGTTCATTAAATTTTTCAAGAAGTGTTTCGTAACTAATCTGGTTTTCTTTGTTTCCTAAAGTAAAAGTTTTTATCCGATATTTATCGGCAATCTCATATGCTTTGCAGGAAGATTTATCACTAACTACACAAATAACTTCAATGAGATTTTTAAGATCCGGGGAATCTAAAATTGCTTTAAGATTTGAACCTCGTCCGGAGACAAAAACAGCAATTTTCAATAGAATTTACCTTAATATCGGGCGAAAATTAGTTATTCAGCAAACAATAATCAAACCAAGTAATATTATTTATCGGTCTTTATTTCCAGCTTATCCAGCTTCCGTTGAAGCGCATAAAGCAGACCATCTAACTTCAAAGAAAAATCGTAGTCTGAATAATCGGAAATCAAATTCAAAAATAATTGGGAATCCATATATTTTTTCAAATGATAACTTGCAATCGCAGCATAGTAGTGAGCAAACGGATGAATCCAATTTTCATTTTTCACTTCGGTTTCAATGGCAAGAACAGAATAATTTATAGTCTCTTTGTATTTTTTCAATTTGTAGTGTGCTTTGCTTAATAATAAATATGCTTCAGCTTGAGTATCAGATTGAAGTGAATCTTCTAAAAATATTTTCAGAGAATCAATAACTCGCTTATAATAACCGGAGTTATAAAGATTCGAATATGATATTAAACGAATATTTTCTGTACTTAAAGAATCGTTATACAATAAATCACCTCGACGCTTAGCGTAACTGTCTTCATCCAGATCGAGATTACCATTGGAAGATTCTTCATAATAAACTAAGGCACTATCTCTTTTACCTGAAAGCTCATAAAGTAACCCAAGGTTAAAATTGGTTATCCCAAAATAATCGTTACGAATATTAGAGTTAAGATATTCTTTATAGTATGTTATAGCAGAATCTTTTCGACCTTTATAAAAATTTATATTTCCAAGCTGATAATATGATAGAGATTTTAACAAAGGGAAATTCTCTTCCTTTGATTCAATGACTGATTTAAATCTTTTTTCAGCAAAGTTTAAACTACCTTTTTCAACTTCAACCCAGGCAAGAGACATTTTAAATAGCAGATTTTTAGGATAACGATTTGTTAGCTCTGTTAATATTTTTTCTGCAGCGTCATAATCAATTATTATTCTGGTATAAATCTGAGATAAGTAAAAAAGCGCATCGATGCGGGCAAGTTTACCTTTATTGACTACTTTTTGAAGATGCTCTAATCCGGTTTCTCTGTCTGCACTAATTCCAACTAATTTTATTGCCCATTGAAGAGAAGATGGTATCTGAGCAACTGCAAGATTGTATAAACCCAATCCAAGATGAGCATCATATAGTTTTTCGTTAAGCTCCAAAGATTTTGATGAATAGTATTTCATTCTGTCGCTTTCCCAGACCGCATGAACATATTTTTCTGCTCTGGCATTGGCAATTGAACGATTAGCATAAATACATCCCAGAATCTTTGAAAGTGCAGCAGTCAGAGAATCTTGTTTTTCTATTTTCTTGGCAAGATTGAGTGCTTGATCAGAATAAATAAAGAAAGTATCGAGGTAAGCTTCATTGTATGAACCGAGATAAAACCACAACGGCATAATTGATGAGTAATGATATCCAACCGGATTTTTAGGAAATTCATCAATCAAATCATTAAATATTTTTTCTCCTTTGTTCCAATCGAAATTGTAAATAGCATCTAATCCACGCTGCACTCTGCTCTCAATTCTTTGCTGAGCATAGAATTGAGAGATAAAACAAAATAGAACTAAAAATAGACTTCTAAATATATACATACGTTTTTCTTAAATAATTAAAAAATCAGAGATTACTTTTCATCGATTCGGAAAATTTCAATGCTGCTTTAACAAACTCTCTGAATAAAGGATGAGCATTAGTTGCTCTGGATTTTAATTCAGGATGGAACTGACAGGCAATAAACCAACTATGATCCGGATATTCAATCATTTCAACAAGTTCTCTATCGGGTGATAAACCACTGAATATTAATCCATGTTCAGCAAGTTGAGTTCTAAACTTATTATTAACCTCGTATCTATGACGATGCCTTTCAGAAATATTATGGCTTCCATAAGCTTCAAAAGTTTTTGTGCCTTCTTTTACTACACAAGGATAAGCACCCAAACGCATTGTAGCACCCATATTCTTAATGTTCTTCTGATCAGGCAAAAGATCAATAACACTGAATTTATTGTTTTTAAATTCCGAACTATGAGCTTTTTTTATTCCGCAAACATTGCGAGCGAATTCAATGACAGCACATTGGAGTCCAAGACAAATTCCAAAAAAAGGAATATTATTCTCACGAGCATATTTCACTGCGTTTATCATTCCTTCAATACCACGTTCACCAAAACCGCCGGGAACAAGAATTCCGCTTACACCACTAAACAATTTTTCAGGTGATTCATTATCAACCATTTCCGAACTAATTGATCTTACTTTTACCTTACAATCGTTTTCTGCACCTGCATGAATAAACGCTTCCATAATACTTTTATATGCATCAGAATGTACAACATATTTTCCACACAGAGCAATTTCTACGGTGTTTTTAGGATCCTTGACATTTGATACAAATTTTTCCCATTCGTCCAGATTTATTTTTCTCTCGGGTAAATGCAGATTCTTAAGAACGATTTGATCAAGTTTTTCTTTTGATAAGACTAGCGGAACTTCATAAATAGTGGAACAATCGTAAGCGGAAATAACTGATTTGGAATCGACATTGCAGAATAATGCAATTTTATTTCTAATATCACGCCCAATCTTTTTTTCGGAACGGCATATTAATAAATCCGGTTGTATTCCAAGCTCAAGAAGATTCTTAACACTATGCTGTGTAGGTTTAGTTTTTACTTCACCTGCTGAAGCTATATACGGAACTAAAGTAACGTGAATAACAATTGTATTTTTTCTTCCAACTTCAAGCATAATCTGACGAATAGCTTCCATAAACGGAAGGCTTTCAATATCACCAACAGTACCACCTATTTCGCTAATAATAATATCATACTCACCGAGCTCACTTAGCTTTAGCATTCGATTTTTAATTTCATCAGTAATGTGAGGAATTACCTGAACTGTAGCTCCTAAAAAATCACCGCGTCTTTCTTTGGTGATTACCTCATTATAGACCTGACCGGTGGTTGTATTATTAGCACGAGTCATATTAACATCCAAAAAACGCTCGTAGTGACCAAGGTCCAAATCTGTTTCTGCACCATCATCGGTAACATAAACTTCTCCGTGCTGGAACGGACTCATAGTGCCGGGATCAACATTAATGTAAGGATCAAATTTTTGGATTGTGACTCTGAAGCCGCGTTGTTTAAGTAGTAAACCGAGAGAGGAGGCTGTGATACCCTTGCCTAAAGACGAAACTACACCACCTGTAACGAAGATGAACTTAACTTTTTTCCTTGATGACATTTTACTTTTTTTTGCTTTGAAATATAGAGTAAGGCAAACTGATTTACAATTTTAAAAGCGGTTAGAATGTCAATTTTTTTTCATAGAATATGGTTCTAGAAAAAGTACTTCTTCTACCTTGATGTTAAACTTTCATTTGTTTATTTATTCAATACATTTTAGAAGAATTCTGCAGCTTTAAGTGATAAATAAATCCATATTTCTTGTATTAATTATTTTAATTCCAGCTTTTGCGCAGGATACAACTAAAAGTCTTGCATTCAAGAACAATAAAAATTTCCGAAATTCACCATTCTTTTATCAACCAGATCTTGCTTATCAGTTACTCCAGCAATTCAAATTAATTCAGGAGGCAAATGGAGGTGATCCTCTTGCGCAACATGAACTTGGTATGAGACTTTTACTTGGTGAAGGATTAGCAGCAGATACTGTTCAGGCAGTTTATTGGATAAGACGGGCAGCCAGCCAGGGAATGATTTCTGCCGTTTATAATTATGGTGTATTATTAATCAATGGATGGGGTGTTGAATGGAATCCGTTTGAAGCCTTTAAGAATTTCCGTAAAGCTGCAATAAGTGGAATGTCTCAAGCACAGTATATAGTGGGAATCTTACATACCGACAATCTTATCGTTTCTAAGGACATGAACAAGGCATACATCTGGACGAAGAAAGCTTATGATAACGGATTCGAACCTGCTAAAGAAGTTGTAGAAGCATTGAGTGAATATATTGATACTGTTAGTATTTCGTTTAATGATACTTTAATTAGCAGTCTTGAATACGTCGATATTTCTAATGAAAGTTCTATTGAATCAACACTCGGTCTAGATTTTCTAGATTTTGATGCTATAAACGACACTGCAAAATATATCTCGGATCAAATGTTGATTAAGGATCTGTCAAATTGCGGAGTTATAAATATTCTTGACACACTATCATTAAATCTCCAATCCGAATTGACTGAGATAAATGATAGCTTGAAACTTAAGTTAATTTTAGACCTCGCTGAAGCAGGAAGCCCCGAAGCATTTTCTATTTTAGGACGATTATTTGAAAACGGAGTGTTCGTTAACAAGGATATTATCCTTGCCGCTGAATATTACATTAGAGCAATAAGGCTTGATTCACCGAGATCACCATTACTTCTATGGAATTTAATCCAGACCGATGATTTTTATTCTCTACTAAAATCATCCACTGATAGAGATAATGCTGTTGCACAATTTGTTTGGTATGGACTTCATATACTTAGTTATGATAATCGTATTACCGAATTTGATGCTTTAAACTTTTTAGAAAAATCAGCTAACAAAAATCACATTCCTTCAATTATAGAACTGGGATTGAACCATTATACAGGTAAATATGTGAATGAAAGCAAAATAAATGGAATTAGCATCTGGCAGATAGGTGAAAGATTGGGAAGTGTTGAAGCTTCCGTTAGAATTGCATCAGCGAGAGTGTTTGATCAATTCGGATTGCTGAATACAGAACAGTTAATTTCATTTTTAAATGATGTTTCCGCAAAAGGTTCAATTCTTTCAAGTGTTGCACTTGCTGCGGCCTACGAAAATGGAGTTGGTGTTAAAAGAAATTTATCAACTGCAGTTAAGCATTACAGAAATGCAGCACAAAGAGGAAGTCAGTTTGCTTTTAGGCAATTACAAAGAATATATGATTCCCTTCGTCCCGCCGAAAAAGAATTTGTGATAAATTGATTTATCAGTTTTGTCTTTATTCAATCCAAATAGAAATTTAAATCCGATGTTGAAATAATTAGTAATCATTATTTTTACATACTAATTTTGTTTAACTATAAACAATCATTATGAAAAAGAAACTTGCATCTAAGCTGCCGAATGTAAAAACTAGCATCTTTACGGTAATGTCAAAGATGGCAAATGAAAATAGTGCAATTAATCTTTCGCAAGGATTTCCGGACTTCAATTGTGCCGATGAACTGATAGAACTTGTTCATCACTATCAGAAAAAAGGTTTTAATCAATATGCTCCAATGCAAGGAGTGCAAGCTCTTCGAAATGAAATTTCGAAAAAGATTGAAAAACTTCATGGAAGATTTTATGATCCTGAAACTGAAATAACTATTACCGCGGGAGCCACTCAGGCTTTATTTACAGCAATTTCCTGTTTAGTAAATAAAGGAGATGAAGTAATTATTTTTGAGCCTGCTTATGATTCTTATGTGCCGGCAATTCAAGTAAATGGCGGAAAACCTGTTTTTGTACCGCTTAGTAAAAAAGATTTTTCAATCGATTGGGAGTTAACGAAAAAGAAGATTTCATCAAAGACAAAACTTATTATTATCAATTCACCTCATAATCCTACCGGCAGCGTAATTGGATTAAATGACTTAAGAACACTTGAAAAAATTGTTAAAGGAAAAAATATTTTTATCATTAGCGATGAAGTTTATGAACACATAACATTTGACGGATACGAACATTTAAGTCTTTCGAGATCGGATATTCTTGCTAAAAAAAGTTTTATTATTTCTTCCTTTGGTAAAACTTATCACACTACCGGCTGGAAGATGGGTAGTTGTGCTGCCCCAAAACATTTGATGGGTGAATTTCAAAAACTCCATCAGTTTGTTGTATTTTCTACGAATACACCAACACAGTATGCATTTGCAGAATATCTTAAGAATGAATCACATTATTTAGAGTTGGGAAATTTTTATCAGCAGAAAAGAGATTTTTTTGTTGGAAATATTCAAAAATCAAAATTGAAAATTAAAAAATGTAAGGGCACTTACTTTCAACTGTTAGATTATTCAGAAATTTCAAATTTGAATGATATGAAGTTCAGTGAATATTTAACTAAAGAAGTTGGTGTTGCAGTTATTCCTCTTTCACCTTTCTATAATAAACCTGATAAGGAAAAATTAATTCGAATATGTTTTGCCAAAAAAGATGAAGTTTTAAAATCTGCCGCTAATTTATTAAATAAGTTATAATATTTATTATCAACTAATGACCCGGTAATAAAATGAACAAGGATCAATATAAATTGAAAAAATTTGCAGCCACACTTTCGCTTGCTGTTGGTATTGGTATGTTCATTTTCAAATTCAGTGCTTATTTGATAACTGGTTCCACAGCTATCTTTTCTGATGCTGCCGAGTCAGTTGTTCACGTGCTTGCAACAAGTATGGCTCTTTATAGTATTATTCTGAGTTCTAGACCACCGGACAAATCTCATCTATACGGTCACGGAAACATAGAATATTTTTCTGCAGGAATTGAAGGTGCACTTATAATCGTTGCTGCATTTGTAATTATTTATGAAGGTGTCTTTGATTTGATAAAAGGTCCGGAACTTGAAAAGCTTGGCACCGGTGTTATAATAATTAGTGTGGCAGGAGTAATAAATTTATTTCTTGGATTGTACCTTGTAAAAGTTGGAAAGAGAACTAATTCATTAACTCTTATTGCCGATGGAAAACACGTATTAACAGACTCATTTACAAGCTTAGGAGTTATTATCGGGATAACACTAGTTATAATTACAGATGTTTTATATCTAGATCCGATTTTTGCAATTGCTGTTGCACTAAACATCCTGGTAACCGGATATAAACTTATTCGTGAAAGCGTTGGCGGATTGATGAATGAAACAAATCCTGAACTTCTGAAATCAATCAGCGATAAATTGTTATCGATAAGGAAAGCACATTATATTGATATTCACGAATTACGTTTTTGGAAATCGGGTAATGCGATTTTTATTGATTTTCACTTAACGCTTCCCTACTATTTTGACATAAAGCAAACTCACGCTGAAGAAGATGTAATAACTGAAGAAATCACACATGATTTACCAAACACTCAGCTTAAGATTCATCTGGATTATTGTGTGCCGCAATTATGCAGATACTGTGAACATAAAAATTGTCACGTAAGAGAGTTTGAAAACACTAACCGTGTTAATTGGAATGTTAATAAGCTAACCGGAAGTCCGCTTCTCAATCTGCCGCACTGATTTTCATTTCTGAATGAGGGTCATTTACCCTTGCTAGAATCAGTAAACCTGCAATAAAAAAGAAAGCAATGGAAAGTATAGCAATACGCTGATCAATCAATGATGATATGATACCGAAAACAAAAGGACCAAGAATTGCAGAAGCTTTACCAAAGAAAGAATAAAATCCAAAGAATTCCGTTTTTTTCTCTGCAGGTGTAAGAAGCGACATTAAACTTCTGCTTGTTGATTGCGATGAACCAAGCGAGACTCCTGCAAACCCAGCAATAATGTAAAATATATTTTTATCTTCAACAAAAAATGCTGATGTGACAATTCCAATCCATATCAACAAAGTTATCATTAAAGTTTTTTTATGTCCTATGTGATCTGAAATAATACCAAAGACAAGTAGAACCAACTATTGCTGAAGTCTGAACAATTATGAAGAGAAGAATTATTTCTGTGAAGCTCATCTGTAAAGTTTCACGCGCAAAGAGGGATGAGAATATTATTACAGTATTTACTCCATCTATATATATAAAATATGCTAAAAGAAATACGGCAATGTTCTTGTATTTTTTGAAATCTATAAATGTAGTTTTTAACCGCAAATAACCTTCAACAAAAAATGCTGCTTCAAATTTCTTTTTATGCTGTTTATCCGGGACAAAAATGAAAAGCGGCAAAGCGAAAAGAAAAAACAAAACTGCAGCAAGAATAAAACTTATCCTCACATTAAAAAGATTAGCTTCTTGGAAGCCTGCTTCATACAAAGGAAAAACAATTAGCAAAGTAATTAGGGAACCAACATATCCCATTGCAAATCCATAACCGGAAACTCTTCCATAACTTCTTTCAGAAGTAATTTCAGGGAGGAATGAATCATAAAAAACCAGTCCTGCTTCAAATCCGATATTGGCAACTATCAATAAGAATATCCCCCAGAAAATCATTGAACTGCCTGTAAAGAAAAGCGAAGCTGTAGCAAGAATGCACAAAGCAGTAAAGATTGCAAGAAATTTTTTCTTTCCTGCACCGTAATCAGCAATTGCTCCTAATAATGGTGAAATGAGAGCCACAAAAATCATTGAAATGCTGAAAGTCATTCCCCATAGAAAATCAGAATTTGGAGAGTTACCGGTTATTATTTCTTTAAAGTATAAAGGATAACCAACAGTTAAAATGATAACATAAAATGCAGTGTTTGCAAAATCGAATAAGGTCCAGGCAAATATTTTACCTTTGTTCTGCACTGTTATTTTTGTTGTGAAGGTTTGGAAATGCTTTCTTCAACTAATCCTCTTCCGATTTTATTGAGTCGCCCGGCTACTTTTTCATCATTCAAAATTGTATCAAGAATTCCGTTTATAAATTTACCGCTGCCTGATGTACTGTACATTTTAGCTATCTCAATAACTTCATTGATGGATACTTTGGGAGGAATGTCAGGGAAATACAAAAGTTCTGTGATGCCAATTCGCATAAGTATTTTATCAATTAAAGCAATTCTGTTCATTTCCCAGTTAGATACTTTTTCAATAATTCTGTCATCAGTTTCTTTCCCGTTAATTATAGTTTTGTTAATGAGATTTTCAGCAAAATCTTTATCTGCTTCATCTTTAATTTCAGAAAGAAGATCTTTTTTAAGTTCTTCAAGATTATCTTTATTCATCTCATAAGCATAGAGATATTGAAGAACTTTTTCACGAACCAATCTGCGTTTAAATACGACTGACATATAAAAGAACACCTTAAAATCTTTTGAATTTATTGTTGTAAAGATACAATACTTTAGTAATTAATGTTTTGGGATATAATCAAATAGCGAAGAACCAGAAAAAAAATAATCCAATACTTTCTCTTAGTCTGTTATATAATTCTGTTTCATACTTTAACTTAAGATCGGAAGAAACGGCATATATCTTAATATTATTGAATTTACTTATCTCTTCAATTCTTACAAGATGAAATTCATCCGAAACTATTATTACTTCATTAATGCTTTCTTTGGGCAGCAGTTCTTCCCTGATAAAATGAATCTGCTCATTAGTAGAAGTAGATCTATTCTCAATAATAAATTTCGATGAATCTGCATCTTTACTTAATGCATAAATGTATGCAACTTCTGCTTCTGTTAGTTCACCCGGTGCATTGCCTCCAGTTAACTGCACTTTCCCAACAAGGTTGCTATCCAAAAGCTGTAATGCTTTTTCAACTCTTGCTGCTAAAATAGGACTTGGTTGGTTTTTTGACCAGACAGCAGCTCCGAGGACAACAGCAATATTTTTTTCATTCTGTGAAAGTTTCTCATTATCTATTTGCGGATCAGAAACGTTTACATAATAGAATGCAAATAAAATAAGAACAAATATTATTAGAACTGAATGGATAATAGACCTTAAAAATAATATAGACTTTCTTCCAAATACGCTTAACCACACATAGGAAGCAAATGTAAATGCAGCAAACAAGTAAAGAATAAATAATAGTCCCACAAATAATTTGTTTCCTTGCTGCCCTAAAAAATAAATTTTTTGAAATGGGAGAGAAATTATCCTGCTATAATATGCTAAAGCAAGTAAGATAGTTGTTATTGATGTAAAAAAAACTATCCGTGATATGGGAAGTTTATTCTTTTTCTGAAATGTGTATAGAACTATTCCTAAAATAAGAATGAAGATCGTAGAAAGATTTAAAAAATTACCAATATTGGAAAGATTAAATTCTGATAGGGATAAACTTTGATTCCTGTATTTAATGTAATAAAGAAATAATAATTGAAGAGTTAAAACAATTATAAGAGCTGCAGAAATTAATATTTTGTTTGTTCTTTTCATTTAGGAATAAAAACTGTGTGTTGAAGATAATACAGGCAGCTTTAAATTAAAATGAGTTTAGTAAACCGATGAAGAATATTTTTAATAGAAAGAAGTTTCAATTGTAATTTTACCTCTCTTAAGAGTGCGTGTATAATACAAGAAAGGCGCTAATAAAAGCGCCTTTCATATTACCAATATGTTAATCTATTTATTGAAGTTTAAATACAACCGGAATTGAAACCTGAACTTTGACAGGTTTACCCCTTTGTTTACCTGGTTTAAATTTAGTTTTCTTTACAGCAGAAAGAGCAGCTTCATCACATCCGGCACCAATACCTTTTATAACTTCTGCCTTTGTAACAGTCCCTTTCTCATCAACGAATGCAAGAATATATACTCTTCCTTCAACGCCAGCTCTTTTTGCAATTTCGGGATAAACAATTTTGCTCTGTATTGCCTGAATACCTCCTATTGGTTCGGGCATTTCTTCAACTGCAACAAAGTAAACAGGTTCTTCTTCAACAACCTTTTTATCCTCTTTTGGAGGAGGTGGAGCTTCTATATTTGCTTCAAAATCTATTTCGGTATCACCAATTTCGATATCCTCCAGAACATCATCAGCCGGAGCTTCAATAGGAATTGGCGGTTTAGGAGGTGGAGGTGGTCTATCCTCTTGCTTGGTCTGTTGAATATCTTCAACGGTAAATAATTCTTGTGGACCTTCAATTAAAGCCCCTTCACCTGCAAGATTTGGGAAAAACTTGAAAGCAACTATTAATAGGGCTAGAGAAGCTATGAGGCTGATTTCAAAGTACTTTTTATACTTTGCCATCAGGTCTGCTTTTTTTGTTCTTCTTAATGGCATTTTTTTCTCCAAAGTGGCAATTTTTGTGTTGCCAAGTTAATAAATGGGTACGCACTTGTCAAATTATTTTTCGGGTATTTTACTTCAATTTAAATAAAAAGTTCCCGATTCTAAATCTTCCCCTCGGCAATATCTATTTTACTATTATATCTCGAAAAAATTAGCTTAACAATCAGAATACCGATAATTACTCCAACAAAATCTGCAATCCAATCAAGTAGTTCTGCGCTTCTTCCCGGAATAAGCATCTGATGAAGTTCATCAAATATTCCGTATAGTGATGCTATCATAAGAGACATAAAGCCAGGAAATTTATTAAGTACTGCAAATTTCTTCTGAAAAAAGAGTGTTAAATACAGCAAAACACTTAAGACCAAATATGCAAAGAAGTGACTAAACTTATCACCAATACCGATAGAAGGAGCATATTCAGATGGAATTGAAGTTGCGATAAAAAGAATAATCCAATAAATCGCTAATGGCAAATAAACCAGATAAACTTTATTAGACTTAAGAAAATTTATCAAAGCTCTTCCTGATAAATTTAATTGCGCGGGGAATATTTTTAACGATATCAGAAGCCAAAATACTAAATTCAGTTTTTTGTGCGAGCAGAAGGTCCGCCGAAAGGCTATGAAGATAGACGCCCAGCAATAAACCTGTTTCAATATTTTTTGTTTGTGAAATGAAAGATGCAATCATTCCGGTTAATACATCGCCGGTTCCGAATTTTGCCATACCCGGATTTCCTGTAGAATTGATAAGTGCATCACCAGTAGGAGTGAAAATTATTGTCGGCGCACCTTTAAGCACTAAATAACTTTCCGTCTGTATAGAAAAAGCTTTTCCATAACTCAGAGTATCTTCTTTAATTTTTTCAATTGGAATATCAATCAAATAAGAAAATTCACCAAGATGCGGAGTTAAAACTACATTTTTAAGATTAAAGTTTTTATACTTGCCATTACCGATTGCATAAATACCATCTGCATCCAAAATAACTGTTTTGTTTTTTCGGATTCTTAATATTTGTCTTACAGCTTCAACTGTATCATTATCCCGATCAATTCCGGGACCAATGGCAATAACATCAGACCATTTGATTTTTTCTTTAAAAGATTTTACAGCTTGTTTTGTCAAAAAATTCTTTTCAGATTTATAAGATTCAAAAACAACTTCAGTAAGATTTTTTTGAATCAATTTTCTAGATGATTCAGGGAAAGCAAGTATTACAGAACCGGCACCAGACTTCAATGCGGATTGTGATGTTAATACAGCAGCACCTGGAAATTTTCCTGATCCGGCTACTACAAAAACTTTTCCCGCAGAGTATTTATGCAAAGATTTTCTTTTCACAGGAAGTGCTTCAAATACATCTTCAGGTTCAATTAAATAATCCTGCACCGAAATTTCTTCAAAATAATCTCTTCCAATCCCGATTTCCTTTAAGATTATTTCGCCGGAATATTCAGCACCATCGTTAAAAAATAAACCTCTTTTGTAATCGCCCAGTGTTACACTAATATCTGCATTAAAAATATTATCGCCATAACCTGAATCGGCATTTAATCCCGTTGGGATGTCAATTGCAATACGGATTTTTTTAAAAGAATTAAGATGATTAATTATTTCATTATAAGGTGATTTCAAAGTTCCCATAACACCTGTGCCAAGCATTGCATCAATAATTACATGACAGTCGGAAAAAAACTTTAATTCTTTTTTAGAAGAATATTTTTTAATAGAAATATTTTTCCTGCGCCCGGATAATTTTTTTACAATATTATAATTCAACTCTGCAATCAGTCACTCATCTCCCTCTCAGAACCAAGTGAAATTATTTTGACAGTGTGTCCAAGATTTGAAAGATGTCGTGCAACAGCATAACCATCACCACCGTTATTTCCTTTGCCGCAGACTAATCCAAATTTTATTTGATTATTGAAGAGATCAATTTTTTCGTTTATAGCTTCAACAATGCCAATTGAAGCATTTTCCATTAAGACAGGTCCCGGAATTCCGAGATCATGAATAGCGTACTTATCAAGTTCTCTGATTTGAGAGGTTGTATAGAGAGGAATCATATTAAATCAAAACATTTTAATAAAGTTAGTCAAACTATAAATCAATAAAACCTTTATGTTAATCATTATAGAAATTCAGTTATCATTTGAATAAATGAACCGGGAAGAATTCCTAAAATAATAACAATGATCAGTGAAACCATTACTGCAGCTAAACCGGTATCACTTTTCTCTAAAGTCAATTCCTGATCGGATGATTTAAAGTACATAAGCACAACAATTCTAATATAGAAGTAAACGCTGATAGCACTCGAAAGAATACCAACAATAGCCAGCCATGTAAGGTCAGCTTTAATAGCAGAAATGAATACATAATATTTACCAAAGAATCCGGCAAAAGGTGGAATTCCTGCAAGCGAAAACATGAATAAAGCTAAGGCTCCTGCAAGAACAGGATATTTTGAACTTAGTCCTGAATAAGAATTAATATCCAGGTTAGTTTCTTCTTTGCCTTCAATAATTGCAACAATACCGAATGCGCCAAGATTCATAAAAGTATAAGCAGCCAGATAAAAAATAATTCCTGCTACTCCATCCGGATTACCGGCAGCTAAACCAATTGCCATATATCCTGCGTGTGAGATTGAAGAATAAGCCAGCATTCTTTTGATGTTGGTCTGTGCGATAGCAACAATACTTCCGAACAACATTGAGAACACTGCAATAACTGAAAAATAAGGAGTAAATAAATTTTGACCGGGTCCGGTAAACAAAGCAAAAAATGTTACAATAATTGCACTGAAAGCGGCAGCTTTTCCTCCTGTTGAGAATAATCCGGCAATAGTTGTAGGCGAACCTTGATAAACATCCGGAACCCACATATGAAATGGAAATGCAGCAATCTTAAATGAAAACCCAATTAGAATAACAAAGTCACCAACAACAAACAGAGCATTTGAGCTAAGAGAATCAAAGTTCTGAATAATACTGTCAATTGATGTTGTTCCTGCGGTACCATAAATAAGTGCCATTCCATAAACTAAAAAGCCTGTAGCAAAAGCACCAAGCAAAAAATATTTTAATGCGGCTTCTATTGCAGCTATTCTTTTTCTATTTATTCCTGCTAATACATAAAAAGAAATCGACATTAATTCGAGACCCAGAAAAATTGTAAGTAAATCTTTTGCACCTGCCATTAACATCATACCAAGTACAGAGGTCTGAATCAGAATATAATACTCACCAAAATGGGCACCATACTTTTTGATGTAATCCATTGAGAGAAGACTAACTAATGAAGCTCCAACATTGAAAAGAAAATAAAATATGTTTACGTTACCGCCTGTTGCAAGTGTGTTCTGCATAACTAAAGAAGTATTGTCAACAGTTGCTATTGAATATACTCCGGCTGCTAAAAAAAGTATTGCAGAAAACCACGGGAGGAATGATTCACTTTTCTTGAAGTATAGTTCTACCACTACGGATATAACTATACCCGAACCAATTATTACAAGCGGCAGAATGTTATAAAATTCTTGTAAGTTGTGTATCATAACTAATCTATAAAAATTATGTTTTCGTCAAGTTCTTTAATTAATAAAATATGTTTGCCTTCAGGATGAAGAGCAATTTTTCTGTGTTCGTTAAAATTGAAAATATCTTTTCCCTTTTCAACTACTATCATTTTAATATTTTCAAATTTAGATATATTCTCTTCCAAATCCGGATAATCACAAAAGTAAATTTCAGTATAATCAGGAGTTTCTCTAATTGTAGCTCCTTTATGTTGTTTGCTGAAATCAGTTATGATGTCATTTTCAATCACAATTTTCAAAAAATGACAATGAAACGGAAGCAGTACTCTATTTCCGTAATAGAGCCCTGTTAAATTTTCTTTTAATACTTCATCCAATGATTTCATTTTACACCTTACTAAAATAAAAAATAATCCATACAACAATAAATAAAGGAATAAGAATTGGAATTGCATATTTAATTAAATAACCGAAAAAACTTGGCATCTTAATTCCGGCTCTTTCACTTATAGATTTAACCATAAAATTTGGTCCGTTACCAATATAAGTCATCGCGCCAAAAAATACTGCTGCAACTGAAATAGCTGATAGATATATTGGATGAAGGTTCATAAACTCACGAACCTCTGCTACTTGCGTCATATCCAATCCAAATTTACCCATTGCGGCAGATAAAAAGTTAAGATAAGTTGGGGCATTATCTAAAAACGCTGACAGACTTCCTGTTGCCCAAAAGAAAATGCTTGGAGTTAAATTCTCCCCTAATACATTTGCTTCGTGAGCAATTAGCTGCAATGCTGGGATCATTGTAGCAAAAATTCCAACGAATAAATATGCCACTTCTTTAATAGGTTCAAAATCAAACTCGTTGGCTTTTAATATTTCTTTATCAGCAGTTTTGTATGCAAGGATAACAATAGTAAACATAATTATTTCACGAATACCGAATGGAAGCGGATATAAACTCGGAACCCCACTCATAACTGCCGGATCAATGAATACAGAAATAATAATGATTAAGAGATAGATAACATTTTTAAATCCTTTAAACTCAAAACTATTTGAATATTGCTTATCATCTTGAATTTTATTTCGTGAATCTACCACATAAAAAATTGCCATAAGAACAAGAATCATTGGTAACCAGATATACCAAACGTGCTGGATCACCCAAAAGAACTCAACTCCTTTCAAGAATCCAAGAAAAAGCGGAGGATCACCAATTGGAGTAAGTGCTCCGCCAATGTTACTTACCGAGAATATGAAAAATATTATATGATAAGGTTTAATCCTGTCTTTATTTAATTTAATAAAAGGGCGAATCAACAGCATCGAAGCGCCTGTTGTTCCAATAATGTTGGCTATTACGGAACCAAAAAGTAAAATTAGCACATTCAACATTGGTGTCGATTTGCGATCAATATTAATCAGAATTCCACCTGAGGCAACAAATAATGAACTTAACAATGCAATGAATGAAAGATATTCAGCAAGAGTGTGAGCTGGCGAAAGGGTATCGTTCAAAACAAACAGATAGTAAACCGTTGTAATTAATCCAAGAAATATTGCAACTTTAGGATAATTTCTTTCCCAGAAATGATGGTAGAATAATGGACCCGTTGCAATCATTCCCAAAAGCAATAAAAAAGGCAATACCATTAATGGATGTGGAAGAGTATGCTCTCCATTTCCGCTGGCAGCAAATAATTCAGCAGGAAGAAGAATCAGTATCAGAATAAAGATACCGGGTATTTTTATATTAGATATTCTCAAAGACTATTTCAACGTAACTTTATCAGGAGTAAATACCTGGTGAATAATTTTTTGGGTAGTCTTTTCTGATACTTTTAAGAATGTACTCGGATAAATTCCAATCCATACTATGAAGATGAAGATAGGAATCATCACAAAAATTTCTCTTCCGTTCATATCTTTTAGCCCGAGCAGCTTTTGATTTGTAACTTCACCAAATGCAACTCGTTGATACATCCACAACAAATAAACAGCGGCAAATATTACGCCCGAGGCGGCAAAAACTGTATACCACCAGCTGCCTAAAACATTTGACTGAAATGCTCCAAGTAAGATTAAAAATTCACCGATAAAGCCGTTTAAGCCTGGCAATCCTACAGATGATAATGAAGCAAATAAAAGAGCAAAAGAATAAAATGGAACAAGCTTTGCTATTCCACCGTAATCAGCAATTTCACGAGTATGAGTTCTTTCATAAATAATACCGACCAAAAGGAATAATGCGCCAGTTGAGAGACCGTGATTAACCATTTGAATTATAGCGCCTTGAACTGCTTCCTGATTCATTGCAAAAATTCCGAGAACAACAAATCCTAAGTGCGAAACCGATGAATAGGCAACTAGCTTTTTCATATCCGTTTGAACCATTGCAACCAACGCACCGTAAATAATTCCAATAACCGCAAGCACCGAAATCATTCCGGCAAAATAAAGACTTGCATCCGGGAAAAGCGGAAGATTGAATCTTAACAATCCATAAGTCCCCATTTTAAGTAAAACTCCTGCCAGTATAACAGAGCCGGCAGTTGGTGCCTGAACGTGAGCATCGGGCAACCATGTATGAAACGGAAACAACGGAACTTTTATTGCAAAGCTTACAGCAAAAGCAAGGAACATCCAATTCTGAATGTCTTTTGAAATATCGGGAGCTATCGAATAAAGCAAAAGCAGATTAGTTGTAAAATATCCTGTAACGTCTGATGCATAAACAGCAAGCCAAATTATAGCAACAAGCATCAGTAAACTTCCTGCCATTGTGTAAATGAAAAACTTAATTGAAGCATAAATTCTTTCCTTACCGCCCCAAATTCCTATTATGAAGTACATTGGAATGAGCATCGCTTCCCAAAAAACATAAAAGAGAAACAGATCAAGCGAAACAAATACACCAAGCATTCCAACCTCAAGTAAAAGCATGAAGAAAGTGAATTCTTTCACTTTGTGTTCGATACTTGACCAGCTTGAAATTAGAGTAAGCGGCGTAAGGAAGGTGGTAAGTAGAACAAGCAGCATCGACATTCCGTCAATACCAACGAGATATGAAATATTTAGATTATCAATCCAGTTATAACGATCAATAAACTGGAAATTGGATGATGTAGTATCAAATCCAAAATAGACTATCAAAGAAATAACAAATGCTGCTGTTGAAAATAAAAGCCCGAGATATCTTATAAGATTTGCTCTTTCATTTTTAACAAACAGAAGAATAATTCCGCCGATAAGCGGAACTAAAATCATTAATGTTAACAGGTAATTGTTTTCCATAATTATAAGCTGAATATTAACCAGAATAAAGCTATGGCGACGCCCATTACCATTATTATTGCATAAAACTGGGCAACGCCTGTTTGAATTTTCCTGATATTAGATGAAATAATATCAATTGTTTTTGCTGTGCCGTTTATCAATCCGTCAATTAAAATATTATCTGTTATTTTCCAGAGGATTGATCTTGAACCTTTTACTATTGGATTAACTACTGCGGCATCATAAGCTTCGTCGACAAAATATTTATTCCAGAGAAGATTGTACAAACCTTTAAATCGCGCAGCAGTTTGTGTTGCGATTGAAGGTTTTTTAAGATATACATACCGGGCAAACATTATTGCTACTACTGCAAATACAACTGAAAGAGTCATTAATAAAATTTCTTCAAAGTGTGAATGAGATGCATAAAGATCAATCTTTCTGTCAGCATCTTTAAATATTGGAGCTAACCAGTTATGAAATTGATTTCCGTGTTCACCTGAAAATATTTCTGGAATGCCAATAAATCCACCAATAACAGAAAGTACTGCGAGTACTATTAAAGGAATTGTCATTATTTTAGGCGATTCGTGAGGATGTTTATCACTTCCAAATCGGCTTTTGCCTTCAAAAGTAAGGAAGTAAAGTCTGAACATATAAAAAGCGGTCATCATTGCTGTACCGGCTCCGAGAATCCAATAAAACAATCCGCCATTTGCATACGAGTACCAAAGAATTTCATCCTTACTAAAGAAACCTGAAAAAGGTGGAATACCTGAAATTGCAATTGCCGCAATAAGAAATACAAGATATGTTTGAGGCATATATTTTTTAAGTCCGCCGTATTTCTGAATATCCTGCTCTTCATGCATTGCGTGAATAACAGAACCGGCACCAAGAAATAAAAGTGCTTTGAAAAAAGCATGGGTCATTACGTGAAAAATTCCTGCTCCGAATGCACCGACACCCATTGCCAAAAACATATAACCAAGCTGACTGATAGTTGAGTAAGCTAAAACTTTTTTAATGTCATTTTGGACCAATCCTATTGTAGCAGCAAAAAACGCAGTAAGAGCACCGACAATTGCTATAACTGTTAATATGTCAGGAGCACTTGCAAAGATTATTGAAGTTCTTGCAACCATATAAACGCCGGCTGTAACCATTGTGGCAGCATGTATAAGTGCAGAAACAGGAGTCGGACCAGCCATTGCATCAGGCAACCAAACAAATAAAGGAATCTGCGCTGATTTACCAGTTGCACCAATGAAAAGGAATATGGCTATTAATCCAAAGATGTATTCAGGAACTTCAAATGTAGCTGCACGAGAAAAAACTTCATTAAAATTTAGACTATTAAAAGTCAGGTAGATAAGAAACATTCCCAATAAGAATCCAAAGTCTCCTATCCTATTAACAATAAAAGCCTTTTTTGCAGCATCGGAAGTTGTACTCTTTTCAAATTTTTTGTCATACCAAAAACCAATAAGAAGATAAGAGCAAAGACCAACACCTTCCCAACCAAGAAACAGAAGCACAAAATTATCAGCAAGAATAAGATTCATCATTGCAAAAATGAAAAGATTCATATATGAAAAGAATCTCCAGAATCCTTTATCTCCGTGCATATATCCGATTGAATAAACATGAATTATAAATCCAACACCAGTTACAATTAACGCCATAACAAGTGAGAGCTGATCTACCTGATAAGCAAAACTAACATCAAGATTTCCAACTTTTAACCAGGTAAAAAGTGAAACAATACTCTGACGTTGATCAACAGGAAGTGAAAGTGTTTCAAAAAAAGCACCGAGAGCAATTAGAAATGATATTCCAATTACACCGCTTCCAATAGTTCCGATAATTTTTTCATTTTTTATTTTGCTGCCGAATATTCCATTTATAAGAAAACCGGCTAAAGGTAAAAGTACGGTAAGATATATAAGTTCAATCATAGGAGACCCTCTCCTGCTCTACCCGAAAGTGAGATAGAAAGACCTTTGTTGTCAATAGTATTTTTAAGACTAAAATTATTATTTGATATCATTTTTTTACTATTCAAAATTTAAACCAGAAAAAATATCAAGCTCTCCTCTTCTCCTTCGTAGCAACTGGAGGGAGCTTTTTACCATTTAAGAATATTTATTTCATCAATATTAACAGTAATCTTATTACGGAATATTGCTATTATTATTGCAAGACCGACCGCAGCTTCAGCAGCAGCAACAGTCATAACAAAAAAGACAAACAAATGTCCTATAGCGTTTCCCAGGAAAGATGCGAAAGCAACAAATGTAAGATTTGCCGAGTTTAGCATCAGTTCAATGGACATAAAAACCACAATAGCATTTCTTCTGGTTAAAACACCTGTCACTCCAACCAGAAATAAAAATGCGCTCAGTATGAGATAATATTCTATTGTAATTGTCATAACTTTATTCGAATTTCTTTTTTGCTAAAATCAGTGCACCTATTGTTGCAGCAAGTAATAAAAATCCTGCTGCTTCAAAGGGCAATACATAATTTGTGAAAAGTTGAGTTCCAATTTCTTCTATTGTTCCTGCTTTTATACTTGCATCGACATCTCTGGAAATAAGTGATGCAGAACTACTGCGAAATATCATATACGCTAACTGAACAAAGATGATAACGGCAATAATAATTACAAAGATTCTCATCTTTAAATTTATTTCCAGGAATCTTCTTTCATTCTCGGGCTTGAGAAGCATTATAACAAAAAGAAAGAGAACCATAATTGCACCGGCATAAACAATAACCTGTGCAACAGCAATAAATTGTGCATTAAGCACAAGATACAGTCCGGCAAGCGATGACATATTAAGAATAAGAAATAAAGCAGAAATAACTGCATTACTTCTTGTAATCATCAGAACTGCAGCTACAGCTGCAAATGTTCCAAATACAAAAAAGAGTATGGTTTCAATTAACATTCTTAATTCTTTTTTTTAATTCTTATTTACTAAGGAGTATTTCTATAAATCATTCTTGGAAACGGAATAGCTTCACGTAAATGATCAAGTCCGCAAATCCAGCTGACTGTTCTTTCCAAACCCAATCCAAATCCTGAATGAGGAACTGAGCCATATCTTCTTAAATCTAAATACCATTCAAAAGCCGACTGTGGAAGATTATGTTCTTTGATTCTTTCGAGAAGAAATTCCAGATTATCTTCTCTTTGACTTCCGCCAATAATTTCACCGTAACCTTCAGGAGCGAGAACATCAACAGCAAGTGCATATTTTTCATCATTCGGATCGCGTTTCATATAAAATGCTTTTACAACTGCCGGATAATGATGAACCATTACAGGTTTTTCAAATTGTGCTGAAACTAATGTTTCATCAGTTCCACCGAGATCATTTCCCCACTCAAAATTAATTCCATTCTTATGTAAAATTTCAACTGCTTCATCGTAATGAACTCGTGGAAATGGTCTTTTTACATTTTGAAGTTTTGTTGTGTCGCGTTCCAAGACTTTTAATTCTTCAGCCTTTTCAACTAGAATTGTCTGAACTATATATTCAAGAAATTCCTCTGCCAGATCCATATTATCGTTCAGATCATTGAAAGCTACTTCCGGTTCAACCATCCAGAATTCAGTTAGATGTCTTCTTGTTTTAGATTTTTCAGCACGGAAAGTAGGACCGAATGTATAAACTTTACCAAGTGCCAAAGCACCGGCTTCTGCATAGAGTTGACCGGATTGTGTTAAATACGCACTCCCTAAATCGAAGTATTGAGTTTCAAATAATGTTGAAGTTCCTTCAACTGCATTTGGCGTAAGAATAGGAGGATCCATCAGCGTGAATCCTTTGTTATCAAAAAAATCACGAATTGCTTTTATAACTCTGTGACGAATTTTCATTATTGCAACTTGCTTGCTTGACCTTAACCAAAGATGCCGATGGTCTAGTAAAAATTCAATTCCGTGTTCTTTTGGTGTAATTGGATAGTCGTGAGTTTCGTGAATTATTTCAAGATTTGTTGCATCAAGTTCATACCCACCCGGAGCCCTGAGTTCTTCTTTTACTTTGCCTGTAACAGCAATTGAAGATTCCTGTCCGATTCTCTCGATAGTTTCAAAAACTTCTTCACTCACATTACCTTTGAAATAGACACATTGAAGATAACCCGTGCCGTCTCTCAGAATGATAAACTTGATTTTCCCGCTTGAACGTTTGTTGAAGAGCCAACCTTGAAGAGTTACTTCCTGCCCTACAAATTTTCCAAGATCACTTATGGTTATTTTCTGCATTAAAAAACTGTAATTTCTTCAAAAATTGATTGACAAATATATGGAGAGGTGTATATAAATACAAAAGAAAATGATGCTCTATCTTTGTTTCCTTTGAAAATTGAAAATGTTTAGTTTGGGTTAAAGTCCATTCTTTATTTTGGGCTTAATTCTAGCCAGAGATAAGCTGCCTAACCGGATCGTGGTCTATTTATATTTTCTATATTATACTCATCATTATTTTCCTTCTGATTTTCTTACCTTCTAAAAATTTTTTTAGATAAATTGCAGCATCATTTTAATATTGAAAGTGAAATGACAGAAAAAATCAGTTTTATCCTTAATAATGAATCGGTTTCTGTTGATATTAATCCTGCAGCAGTCCTTCTTGATTTTATTAGAAATAATAAAAAATTAAGCGGAACAAAGGAAGGCTGTAAAGAAGGCGATTGCGGAGCTTGTACAGTACTGGTTGGAACGTTGAACAATAAAGAAGTTCATTATAAGACAATTAATTCCTGCCTCTATCCAATGGGTAATCTGCGAAACAAACATGTTGTTACAATAGAAGGATTGAATTCCGTAAATCTTTCCCCGCTTCAGGATTTATTTGTTGATGAAGGTGCATCGCAATGCGGATTTTGCACACCCGGATTTATTATTTCAATTACTGGAGCTTTGATAAATCTTGATAACCTAACTGAAGATGAATTAATTAATTCAATTGCAGGAAATATTTGTAGATGTACTGGCTACACATCAATCATTAAAGTAATAGATAAAATTCGAAATAAACTCCAGGTTCAAAGTGATGACAGCACTAATAAAATAAAACAACTTATCGAGAATAATATTCTGCCTGAATATTTTGAATTCATTCCAAAACGATTAACAGAATTTGAAAAAACTTCAGAAATATCTCATTCAGGTCAAGCGGATATTTTTATTGCTGGTGGAACTGACTTATATGTACAAAAGCCTGAAACAATAATTGATAAAAAAATAAACTTCCTTATTGATAAAAATTTATCATACATAAAAGTAAAAAAATAATAAATGTATCATTGGTGCAGGAACAACTTTTGAGAGTTTAAAAAACTCTGATATCTTAAATGAGTACTTCCCTTCTATTAAAAAACATTTCGATTTGATTGCCTCATTACCAATTAGGAATGCGGCAACAGTTGGCGGGAATATAATTAATGCATCTCCGATTGGTGATGTTACAATTTGGTTATTAGCTTTAAACTCCAGTATAGTTTTAAGCGACAGCAAAAAGAAGCGAAAAATATTTTTAAAAGATCTTTATCTTGATTATAAGAAATTAGATAAATCGAATAATGAATTTCTTGAATCTGTTGAATTCAATCTACCTGGGAGGAATTCATATTTTAATTTTGAAAAAGTATCTAAGAGAACTTACTTAGACATCGCAACTGTGAATTCAGCATTTTACTTAGAAATGGATGCGAATAATTTTATTAAAATTGCTAATCTCTCTGCAGGCGGTGTGGCACCTATTCCACTTTATCTTGGTAAGACTTCCAAATATCTAATTGGCAAACAAATAAGTGCTCAAATCATTGATGATGCAATAAAAATAATTCAATCTGAAATCTCGCCAATTAGTGATATCAGAGGGAGCGAAGAATATAAGAGAATATTACTTAGTCAATTATTTAAAGCACACTTTGTTGAACTTTTTCCCAAACTTATTCCAGTTGAATCAGTTATATGAAAAACATAGATATTGAAAAGCATGTTCAGGGAAAATCAATTTTTATTGATGACGTTTTAATTCCGGTAAACACATTGTTTGCACTCGTTGTTGATTCAACTATTGCACACGGAAATATTTTATCAGTAAATCTTGATGATGCGAAAGCAGTTGATGGAGTGAAGGGAATTTTTACTCACAAAGATATTCCGGGTGAAAACCAGGTTGGTGGAATAATTCAGGATGAAACTTTACTTGCTATAGATTCTGTACACTTTATCGGTGAACCAGTTGTTCTGATTGTTGCAGAAAGTGAAGCAGCTGCACGGAAGGCAGTGAAAAAAGTAAATATAACATATGAGCCTTTACCAGTTATTATTGATGCAAGAGAAGCGTTTTCTAAGGGACAATTAATAATGCCCCCAAAAACTTTTTCATCCGGTAATGTTGAAGATGCCTGGAAAGAATGTAATACTATTGTTGAAGGCACTGTTGAATCTGGTGGGCAGGAACATTTGTATTTGGAAACTCAGGGCGCAATTGCTATTCCTCAGGAATCCGGAAAACTTAAAAGTTATATCTGCAACTCAAAGTCCTACAGGAGTTCAAAGAATTGCTGCAAAGGTTCTTAGATCTTGATATGAACCAGATTGAAGTTGATGTTACAAGATTAGGCGGAGCATTTGGTGGTAAGGAAGATCAGGCTACTCATTGGGCAGTTTTAGCAGCACTGGCAGCCTATAAATTAAACAAACCTGTGAAACTTGTATTATCTCGTCCTGATGATTTGAGAATGACAGGAAAAAGACATCCATATTCAACAGACTACAAATTAGGATTAACATCTGAAGGAAAAATTTTAGCATACGAAGTTACTTATTATCAAAATGCCGGTGCCTGTGCTGATCTTTCTCCAGCTATTCTGGACAGAACTTTATTTCATGCAACCAATTCATATTACATACCTCATGTAAAAGCAACCGGAATAAGTTGTAAAACAAATTTGCCTCCAAATACGGCATTTCGTGGGTTTGGCGGTCCGCAAGCTAAGTTCGTAATTGAAGCAGCAATAAGACACGCCGCGGAAAAATCTGGAATTGATGCGTATACAATTCAAAGAAAAAATTTAATTAAAGATGGTAACATTTTTTATTATGGACAAGAAGCAAAAAATTGTCAAGCTGAGAACTGTTGGAATAAAGCTGATGAATTATATCAAATTGAAAAAGTGAAAAAAGAAGTCGAAGATTTTAATAAAGTAAATTCGCAATTCAAGAAAGGATTTGCATTAATGCCAATCTGCTTTGGCATTTCATTCACAAATTCATTTCTTAATCAGGCAAGCTCATTGATTCATGTTTATACTGATGGAAGTGTCGGTGTAAGTACTGCTGCAATTGAAATGGGACAAGGTGTTAATGAAAAAATAAAATTGGCGGTATCAAAAACACTTTCGATTGATCCTGATAGAATTAAAATCGAAACAACCAATACAACAAGAATTGCAAATACTTCTCCAACTGCCGCAAGCAGCGGTGCAGACTTAAATGGCAATGCTGCTATTATTGCTAGTAAAGATATTTTGGATAGATTGTTAAAGGTAGCCGCTCAGGAACTAAATATTACCGATTTTGCAGAAATTAAAATTAGTAATGAACGTATTTTTCACAAGGAAGTAAAGACCGATTTGGTATGGACTGATCTTGTCAGAATAGCTTACCAGAAGAGAGTAAGTCTTTCTTCGCATGCATATTATGCAACTCCAGAAATTTATTTCGACAAAACAACAAATACCGGTAGTCCTTTTGCGTATCACGTTTATGGAACAGGAATTTCTGTAGTAACTCTTAGATTGTCTTCGTGGAACATATACAATTGATTCAGTAAAAGTTGTACATGATTTTGGGAAAAGTCTTAATCCTGTAATTGATCGTGGACAAGTTGAAGGAGGAATTGTTCAAGGTATTGGCTGGTTAACCATTGAAGAAATTAGTCATTCAGATGAAGGAAGACTTTTATCGAATAGTCTATCGACTTACAAAGTACCTGATATTTATTCCGCACCAAAAGAAATTGAAGTTAAGTTTTTAGAAGATTCTGAAAATAAATTTGGACCTTTCAATTCCAAAGCTATTGGTGAACCGCCGTTTATGTATGCGATTGGTACTTATTTTGCAATCTTAAATGCTATGAAAGCATTCAGGCCGGAAAAGAAATTTGAAATTACTGCTCCGATTACACCTGAGAAAGTATTGATGAATCTTTATAGTAGAGTTGAAAAGAATGTTGGAGCATAACGTTCGGCTGATAAACTCAGTACCGGTTTATTTACCTGAAATTATTAATGAAATGTGAATTTGTAAAACCTGCCAGGAACTATTTAAAAAGTACGTTAAAAGGTATTGGGTTTATTAGCTTGTTGTGTGGCGTATTTCCTTTTGATATTGTTTTGTTTAATGTCAACTAAATACAATGTAATAAGAATTGAAACATAGGAAATTAAATAACATAGATCAGAAGTTGAATCATAAATCTCTAAGTACTGCAATGCTTTTCTGTTTTTTATTCTTTTGATCTGTTAACAATACCTATAGCCAGCAATGAGATACCAGCTAAAATGAATACTAT
The DNA here is from genome assembly GCA_963714415.1 of uncultured Ignavibacteriaceae bacterium. GTDB lineage: Bacteria > Bacteroidota > Ignavibacteria > Ignavibacteriales > Ignavibacteriaceae > JAGXRK01. The sequence continues at coordinate 125,576 of CAVQOL010000005.1, read as the reverse complement.
CCCCATTGCTAAATTCACTGCTGCCATAAAGACAACACCGAGACCAATTAATGCTGTACCGCCTGGAATAAATACCTTATAATTTATTTTCTTCTTTGTCATAGTCATTATCTTTCAGCTAAAATTATTCTCTGATATGCCACACAACTTCTCAACAAACGAATATTTGAGTTTTATTAGTGGTTTGTTTTAACTTATTACTACGTTTTAACCGTAAAATAATACATAAAGTATGAAAAGACAAGATTTGAATGAAAGGTTTAGAAGGAAACTGGAAATTTCTGGTTACTCTGCCCAAACAGTAAAATCTTACCAATCAGCCATAAATAAATTTCTGGACTACCTGCAGTTTAACGAGGTAAAGGAGGTTACCTCAAAAGAAATCAGCAGCTTCTTATACAATTGTAAACAGCTGGGTTATTCTAATTCATCCATGAAACTGTTTGTGGCAGCTATCAGGTATTTGTACGAGAATGTATTGCTGGAAGCGGTACCTGATTCCTTGAACATTAAATTTCGAAAATCGCAATCTCTTCCAACAGTGCTTTCAAGAAATGATATTAAGAAACTTATTAATGTAACAAATAATTTAAAACATAAAGCAATTCTGCTGACAATTTACGCGTCTGGTTTAAGACTTGGTGAAGTCATCAACTTAAAAGTCAACGATATTGATTCGGAAGCGATGAGAATTCACATACATAAGGGAAAAGGAAATAAAGACAGGTATGTTATGCTATCTGCTAAATTATTATCCATTCTACGCCAATATTTTGTAGTTTACAAACCAAAAAAATATTTATTTGAAGGTCAGAAAAGAGATCAATACAGCGCTAAAAGTGTTCAATCAATATTAAAGCAGGCGCTCGCCAAAGCAAACATAAATAAAAAAGCAACTGTACACACGCTTAGGCATAGTTTTGCAACACACTTATTGGATGATGGGAACGACATCAGGTATATTCAGGAACTATTAGGACACAAAAGAATTGAAACCACTCAGATATATACTCACATAAGTTCACATTCTATAAATAAAATAAAGAGTCCTGCTGATCTGCTGGATATCTAAACAATGCGATGAAAGAAACTGAACTCTGGAAATTTATATTAAAAACGATTATCTCAGATAAAAAAGCTGTGTTACTCGTTGTTACCGAATCTTCTAATTCTTCTCCGGGAAGACAGGGATTTAAGATGGCTGTAACCGAAGATGCAGAATGTTTGGTACTATCGGCGGCGGGATAATGGAAAAAGATATGATTGAGTATGCACTTGATCTTCTTTTAGGAAATGAATCTAAGTTAATTAAAAAACTTCACCATTCAGATAATACTAAATTTGAAAAATCCGGTTTAATCTGCGGTGGTTATCAGACAATTATCTTTTCTGTAATTGATAAAACTCAAACAACACTAATTGAAAGTATTTTATCATCAATAAGTGAAAAACGAAACAACGAATTAATTATCTCACCTAAGAGTATTGAATATAAAGCAACAGACAATATGCATCCAATTTCTTTCACTTATAAATCTGATGAGGATTGGAATTATAAAGAAAACATTGGACTTCCATTAATTTCTTACATTGCAGGCGGCGGGCACGTTGGTTTGGCTGTATCACGGATCATGAAATCATTAGGTTTTTATGTTGTAGTTTTTGATCATCGTGAAGATGTGTTTACAATTGAACAAAATAATTTTGCTGATGAAATAATCATTACAAACTATGAAGATATTGGCAGCAGAATCATTGAAAGCGAAAGATCATACATAATAATTGTTACTCCAATGCACGCAGGTGACAAGGATACATTAAAATCTGTTATTAATAAAAATGTCAAGTACATTGGAATGATGGGAAGCCAAAGAAAAATTAAAACTATATTCGAAGCATTACTTGCGGATGGCGTAGATAAAGAACTTTTTAAGAAAGTACATACACCCATAGGAATTGAAATAGAAGCAGAAACACCGGAAGAGATTGCCGTTAGCATCGCTGCCGAAATTATTAAAGTAAAAAATACCTGACTATAAATGAGTGATAGACTTTATACACTATCTTTAGAAAGATTATTGAACTGGATTCTGAATGATGAAAATGAAGGAAAGATTTTTGGAATACCTAAAGATCTTTTTTTTACTCCGAATGAATCCGATCCTTTCAGAACGAAACGTTATGGGCAACTTCTTGAAACACCGATTGGTGTTGCTGCGGGACCGCACACACAGCTTTCACAAAATATTATTCTTTCATGGCTATGCGGGGCAAGGTACATTGAATTAAAAACCATTCAGACGCTTGATGAAATTCACGTTACAAAACCTTGTATTGATATGGAGGATGAAGGTTATAATTGTGAATGGTCTCAAGAACTGAAAATTCAAGAATCCTTTGATGAATATTTGAACGCCTGGATAATTATTCACTTATTGAGACATAAATTTGGATGGGATACAAAAGAAAACGGTTTCATTTTTAATATGAGTGTTGGTTACGATTACAAAGGAATAATGAATCCGAATGTCCAATGGTTTTTGGATAAGATGAATAATTGTAAACCGGAATTGGAAGAAAAGATACAATCTCTTTCATCTTTATATCCGCAGATTAGAGATATTAAAATTTCTCCTAAAATTTCTGATAATGTTACTCTCTCAACTATGCATGGCTGTCCGCCCAAGGAGATATCGAAAATAGGAGCATACTTAATTGAAGAACGAAAACTTCATACAACAATAAAATTAAATCCGACTCTTCTAGGTCCAGAAAAGCTGCGGCATATTTTGAATGATCAACTAGGATATGATATTATTGTTCCTGATGAAGCATTTGAACACGACATGAAATATGAAGATGCAATCAAGATGATTCAGCATCTTGATGAATTGGCAAGCAAGAACGGGAGTTAAATTTAGTTTAAAACTTACAAACACTCTTGAATCTCTTAATAAAACAAATTGGCTGCCGAATAGTGAAAAAATGGTTTATACTAGCGGGCGTGCACTTCATCCGATAAGTATAAATCTTGCTGAAAAACTACAAAAAGATTTTAACGGAAAACTTGATATATCATTCTCAGCAGGAATTGATGCTTTCAATGTATCAGATACTTTGGCTTGCAATTTAAAACCAATAACAGTTTGCTCTGATTTACTTAAGCCCGGCGGCTACTTGCGTTTAATTCAATATCTGGATGAAATAAGAAAAAGCTTAAGCAAAAATAATTCCAGTTCTATTGATGAATTTATTGTCAGTAAAAACAATAAAAATAAAAACGTATTTGATGCAGCTTCAGATAATTTAACTAAATATGCTTCACATGTTGTTAATAATAAAGCATACAAAAAATCTTCTTTCCCATACGCGAATATTAAAACAAAACGAGAGCTTACTCAGTACGATTGTATTCACGCACCGTGCATTGAATCCTGTGCAGTAGATCAAAACGTTCCGGATTATATGTATTACACTTCCATTGGTGAGTTTGAAAAGGCTTATGAGGTAATTTTAAAAGATAATCCCCTTCCAAACATCACCGGGAATGTTTGTGATCATTTATGCCAGGCAAAATGTACAAGAATTAATTATGATAATCCGTTATTAATTCGAGGAATAAAAAGATTTATTTCTGAAAAATTTGATAACACCTATAAACTCAATACTGAAAAAAATAAAAATTCAAAAATTGCGGTTATAGGAGCTGGACCTTCCGGTTTATCTGCCGCGTACTTTTTAGCTCTTGAAGGATTTCAAGTTAATGTTTATGAAAGTAAATCTTTTGCAGGCGGAATGGCTTCCGATTCAATCCCGATCTTTCGTTTGAGTGCACAAAGTATAAATGCTGATATTGAACTGATAAAATCATTAGGTGTTAATTTTCACTTTAATTATAAAGTCACAAAAACTTTTTTTAATCAATTAAGAGATGAATGTGATTTTATCTACATAGCTGTCGGTGCACAAAAAAATAAAAAGTTAAATATTGATGGTGAAAATCTTTCCAATGTAATTGATCAATTAAGCTTTCTCTCAAAAGTTCGGAGGAATGAAAAATTAAATCTTGGAAAATCCATTGCAGTTATCGGAGGTGGTAATTCGGCAATCGATGCTGCCAGAACTGCGAATAGATTATCTGGCGATGGCAATGTAACTGTTATTTACAGACGTACAAAGAAACAAATGCCTGCAGATCAGGAAGAAATTCAAGCATTGCTTGATGAAGGAATAAACATTTTAGAATTAACTGCCCCAGATTCAATTCAACAGCTTGATGATAAATCACTTATCCTCAAGTGTATTAAGATGGAATTGAAATCGCTGGATGAAAGCGGAAGACCACGACCTGTACCGATTCCTGCCTCCGAGTTTGATCTAAGGTTTGATAATATCATAACAGCGATCGGACAAGAAATTGATCTAGACTTTTTTGATAGCTTTATTCTAAATCCATTAACAAATGAAACTCAAATTCAAAATGTATTTGCAGGCGGCGATGCTGTAAGAGGAGCTGATTCACTTATTAACGCAATTGCAGATGGTAAAAAAGTTGCTGAGACTATAATTAAAAAGACAGGTCATTCCGAAATAACTTCTTACAAAAAAAATAATCTTAGGTTAACAGAAGCTGAGTATTTAAGAAAGCAAGCATTTCGGGAGTTTGGTCCCAGTATGCCAGAAATGAAACTTAGTGATCGAAAAAACTTTAACCTAGTTCATCCTGGTCTGGATGATGCTAATGCGGTACGCGATGCACAAAGATGTTTATTCTGTGATGATGTTTGCAACATTTGTGTTGGTGTTTGCCCTAATCTATCTAATATGTCTTTCCCAACAGAAGAAAATAAAATACCAATTTATAGAATTATTAAATCGAAGAATAAAATAAAATCAGAGGTATCAGATTATTTAAATTTTACTCAATCAATTCAGATAATAAATATTGCTGATTTCTGTAATGAGTGTGGAAATTGTAATACATTTTGTCCAACTAGTGGTGCACCATACAAGATTAAGCCGCGATTTTACCTAACCAAGAAAAGTTTTGCTGAAGAAGATAACTGTTATTTTACTAGTAAAAATATGGTCCCAGTATGCCAGAAATGAAACTTAATGATCGAAAAAACTTTGACCTAGTTCATCCAGGGCTGGATGATGCTAATGCGGTACACGATGCACAAAGGTGTTTATTCTGTGATGATGTTTGCAACACCTGTGTCGGTGTTTGCCCTAATCTATCTAACATGTCTTTCCCAGCAGAAGAAAATAAAATACCGATTTATAGAATTATTAAATCGAAGAATAAAATAAAATCATATGTATCAGATTACTTTAATTTGACTCAATCAATTCAGATAATAAATATTGCTGATTTCTGTAATGAATGTGGGAATTGTAACACTTTCTGCCCGACTAATGGGGCACCGTACAAGATTAAGCCGCGATTTTGCCTAACCAAGAAAAGTCTTGCTGAAGAAGATAACTGCTATTTTGCTAGTAAAAATAAAATTGAATATAAATCGAACGGTCACATTGAAAAACTTTTATTCAAAGAAGAGATGGTGATATATGAATCGAACGAAGTAGAAATTCAATTTGATAAAACAGATTTTTCTATTCAAAATATTATAAGTAAATCAAATTCAGATTGTGAAATTGTATTAGAAAGTGCTACACAAATGTATTTTCTATTCAACAATCTGAAAGATTTATCAATTTTTAAGAGTAATTAGATTATGCAATTCGTATTGAACGGAGTTCAAAAAGAATATAACGGCGATCCGGAATTATCGCTGTTAAAGTATTTGAGAAATGTTGAAGGAATTATTTCAGCAAAAGATGGGTGTGCACCTCAAGCTGCTTGCGGAAGCTGTACTGTTGAGTTAAATAAGAAATCTGTTCTGTCATGTGTTATTCCAATGAAAAAAGTCGCAAATGGCATCGTCATTACAACTGAAGGAATTGAAGAATACATCCAAAGAACAATTGTTAATGCTTTCGTTCAAAAAGGCGGTGTACAGTGTGGATTTTGTACTCCCGGAATTGTTATGCAAGCAAAAGTTTTACTTGAGTCGAGTCCTAGTCCAAGCCGGAGTGAAATTCAAAAAGCTTTAACACCAAATCTTTGCCGATGCACAGGTTACAAAAAAATTATTGATGCTATTGAATATGCTGCTGAAGCCATCAGGAATAATAGAGAAATACCAAAACCAAAAAATGAAGCAACGGTTGGAGGAAGTCATCCTAAATACAATTCAGATAAACTAGCACTAGGAATTAGTCCTTTCGTAGCAGATATTAAATTTCCCGGGATGTTATTTGGAGTTTTAAAATTTAGTGATCATCCAAGAGCAAAAGTTATTTCACTAAATATTCAGAAAGCAGAAAAAATTCCCGGTGTAATAAAAATACTTACAGCAAGCGACATCCCAGGTGAGAGATTTTCCGGACTTATTGTCCCCGACTGGCCTTTAATGATTCAAGCAGGAGAAGAAACAAGATACGTTGGTGATGTTCTTGCAGGAGTTGTAGCCAAAACCGAAGAAATTGCTCGTGAAGCTGTTAATAAGATTGAAGTAAATTATGAAATCCTCAAACCAATCTCAGATCCGGAAACTTCTTTGCAAGAGAACTCACCTAAGATTCACTCAAAAGGAAATTTGTTATCTGAAATTTATATTAACCGAGGCGATGCTGAACATGCATTTGATAAAGCAGCTTTTATTTCATCAGGAACATATTATACTCAAATGATTGAACACGGATATTTGGAAACGGAATGTTCAATCGCTCGAACAACCGAAACAGGAGTTGAAGTTTTATCGCAGGGTCAGGGTGTTTATGAAGATCAAAAACAAATTGCAAAAATATTAAATCTTCCTCTTGAACAGGTTCGGGTTATTTTAGTTCCTAATGGTGGTGGTTTTGGGGGAAAGGAAGATTTAACAGTTCAAGGGCATGCTGCACTTTTTTCACATATATTAAAGCGTCCGGTAAAAGTATCTTTAAATAGAGATGAATCAATCAGGATGCACCCAAAACGTCATCCTATGAGAATGAAATATACTGTTGGCTGTAATAAAGATGGAAAGCTAACGATACTCAAAGCTGATATACTTGGTGATACTGGTGCTTACGCTTCAGTTGGTGCAAAGGTTCTTGAAAGAGCCGCGGGTCACGCAACAGGTCCATATCACATTCCAAACGTAGATATTATGAGCAAAGCTGTTTATACAAATAATTTGCCTTGCGGTGCGATGAGAGGCTTTGGAGTTAATCAGGTTACATTTGCAATTGAGAGCTGCATAGATGATCTATGTGAGCAAGGAGATTTTGATCGCTGGCAGTTTCGTTATGATAATGCACTTAAAGAAGGCGATATGACTTCAACCGGACAAATTATTAATAAAGGAAGTGGTGTCAGGCAGACTTTGATTGCTCTGAAAGAAGTTTTTCAAAACGAAAAATATGCTGGAATTGCATGCGGCATAAAAAACACTGGTATTGGAAATGGAATGTTGGATGAAGGAAAAGTTAAAATTGAAATTGTTTCACCAACCAAAATAATTCTTCATCATGGCTGGACAGAAATGGGTCAGGGTGTAAATACTATGGCAGTTCAATTTCTATGTCACGAAACAAAAATTGATCCCTCAATTGTTGAAGTACAAGTTGATACTCTAGCAAAAGCAACAGCAGGAATGACAACAGCCTCAAGAGCTACTTCAATAATAGGTAATTCAATATCAAATGCCTGTAAGAAATTAAAAGAAGATCTTTTATCTAAATCTTTAGATCAGCTTGCAGGAAATGTTTACTCGGGTGAATGGGTGTGCAACTGGACTACAAAACCAGGCGCTGATGTTGATGAAATTATCACTCACTATTCGTATAGTTATGCAACTCAGGTTGTTGTTTTAAATGATGAAGGCAAGATTGATACCGTATATGCGGCACACGATGCGGGTAAGATAATTAATCCAGTGCTCTTTGAGGGACAGATTGAAGGTTCAATCCATATGGGATTAGGATATGCTATTTCAGAGGAACTTGAATTAGAGAATTGTATTCCTAAAAGTACAAAACTCAGAAAATGCGGTATTCTAAGAGCAAAGGAAACTCCAAATATTGTCGTAAAAGGGATTGAAGTTCCCGATCCTCATGGTCCTTACGGAGTTAAAGGAGTTGGTGAGATTGGATTAGTTCCAACGGCTGCTGCAGTCGCTAACGCATTTTATCAATATGATGGAACAAGATATTTCAAATTGCCGATTAAACAACGGAAAAAAATCAAATAGATTTATAATCATGAGATGCATGCCTTAATAGTCATATGAAAAATATAGAAAAGCTTGGTTTCCATAAATGGTTCCAGGAAAAAGTTGATACAACTAAATCAGATGACTTTCAAATAGCCAGAGTAATCACTGTTAATAAAAATAGTTACATTATTTCAAATGGAAGGAAAGATGTATTTGCCGAATTAACAGGCAAGTTTATGTTCAATTCAGATTCCCCATTGGATTTGCCAACAGTAGGCGACTGGGTATATGTGCAACTGTTTGATGATGAGTCATTTGCTGTCATTCACGATATATTTCCAAGAAAATCATTATTAAAGAGAAAGACAGCCGGAAAGAAAATCGAATATCAGTTAATCGCAGCTAACATTGATACTGCGATGATCATGCAATCACTGGATTTTAATTATAACATTAGAAGATTAGAACGATACTTGGTTGTAATAAATGAGAGTAATATTAAGCCAGTTGTATTATTAAGTAAAAGTGACCTTTCAACCGCCGATGAAATAGAAAGAAAGAAAAATGATATTAATAAAGTAATGCCAAATATTTCTGTAGTAGCATTCAGTAATAAAAATAATCTGGATACAGAAATAATTAAGAAACTTTTTAATACTGGTGAGACATTTTGTTTACTCGGTTCATCCGGAGTTGGTAAAACCACTCTATTAAATAATCTCATTCACGAAGAACGATTTAAAACACAATCTAATAGAGAAAAAGACAGCAGAGGAAGACATACAACTTCTCGAAGGGAATTAATTGTATTGGAAAACAGTGCGATGGTAGTAGATAGTCCTGGTATGCGTGAACTTGGTATGATTTCTATTGAATCCGGACTTGATGACACATTCAATGAAATTGCAGAGTTATCAAATCAATGCCATTTTAAAGATTGTACTCATACCTTTGAAGAGGATTGCGCAATATTATCTGCACTAGAAGCGGGAAGTATATCGAAAGAACGTTATTCTAATTATATGAAAATGTACAAAGAATCTTTATATCACTCAATGTCGTATGTTGAAAAAAGGCAAAAAGATAAATTATTCGGGAAATATATTCATTCCGTAATGAAGCATAAAAAAGATAAAAAGTAAAACGATAATTTGATCTACGATTATCTGTTCCATCTAAGTCCCCTGCCTGCCATCCTTAAATAATCCTTTTCAATACCAACATATTGAAAAATTTCACTTATAATATAAGACCAGAAAATTCCTGCAAGATTATATTATTATTTAATTATTGAGAAATGTAAAAGAAATGTAAAAGTTTTGAAAAAGCGGGTAATGCCCTTTTCAATGCTAACGAATTCATTTAGGTTGCCTATAAAAATAAATGACAACACTATATGATTAACAAGCAATTACACACTTTTCACGTACCGGTAATGGGACTGGGTTTTACGATTGATACTCCGGTGAGAATATCCAAATATGGAATATCATCAGTAATTTCAATAGTTGACGATGTACTCCTGGAAAAAATGAGAGAACATTACTGTCATAAATTGGAAATTCCGTTTGATCCGATTTCAGATAAAATTGAAGACTCCAGAGCGAAAAGAACCACCGCTTATCTCAACCTCATCGATCAAATTATTAAAGAGGATTTTGAAGAATTTAAAAACTCTGCATCTGAAAACAGCAGCGAGCTGGAAAAATACATGGATATGCTGCCTGAATATTCGGAACTGAAGTTAAATTATAAGAGGTTTTCTAAAAAGAATAATAGCAAAAAAGAATTAAAGGAATGGATTCAAAATAATCTTATACCCGGCAGTGCTGATGTAAATATAATGACTAAGCTCGATAAAGAAAATTATTACAAAAATGAAAAACTGTCTAGTGAATACAATGATGCTCATGCCGCTCTCCGAGGTTTTGCTAACAGTAATCTTTATTCTTCAATTATTCTATCAGCGGGAATAAATCCAAGGTTGTACGGCTACTTTGAAAAATTTAATGATTTCTATCCGGATGAGAATGGATATTTAAAAAAGAAAATTGTTTTAAAAGTAAGTGATTACAGATCTGCAATTATACAAGGCAAGTTCCTTGCAAAAAAAGGATTGTGGATTTCGGAATACAGGATTGAATCAGGTTTAAACTGCGGTGGACATGCTTTTGCATCCGATGGATATTTAATGGGACCAATTTTAGAGGAGTTTAGAATTCAGAAAGAAACACTGATTCAAACTACACATGAGATCCTGAAACTCTCTCTAAAAAATAAAAACCGGGTATATCCGGATTCACCAATGAATGTGAAAATTACCGCGCAAGGAGGAGTAGGAACTTCTGAGGAACATAAGTTCCTGCTGGATTATTACCAGCTCGACTCGGTTGGCTGGGGAACACCGTTCCTGCTTGTTCCCGAAGTTACAAATGTGGATTCCGGCACTCTGAAGATGCTGACTGAAGCTAAAGATGATGATTTATATTTAAGTAAGATTTCACCATTAGGAGTACCTTTTAATAGTCTGAGAGGAAATACTAAAGACGTTGAAAAAATAGAACTGGCTGCGAAAGGCAGACCGGGGAGTTCTTGTCCAAGAAAATATCTGATCTCCAACACTGAGTTTACTGAAAAACCTATTTGTCCTGCTTCACGGCAATACCAGAATTTAAAATTGAAAGAGTTCGATTCAAGTAATCTTAATGACGAAGAATACAAAAAGAGGTATAATAAGCTTGTTGAGAAATCCTGTATTTGCGTTGGACTCGAAACATCAGCACTATTACGGAACGAGATAGATACAAAGGTAGAAGGCAATGCTGTATCGATTTGCCCCGGTCCGAATATGGCGTACTTTTCGGAAATCGTCTCGCTGCAGAAGATGGCAGACCATATTTACGGAAGAACTAATATTATAACCAGCGATGACCGTCCTAATATGTTTATAAAGGAAATCTCCATATATATAAATTACCTGAAAGAAAAAATTGATGAGGCTGAAAAACCTATCTCAGAAAAAGAACTAAAATATTTTTCGGCTTTTCAACAAAATATGAACGATGGAATTGAATACTATAAAGACTTATTCGCTAACATTATGGTAACGAGTGAAGAAGCAAAATTAGATATTCTAAATGATCTGGAAATTCTGGAGGCAGAATTAAATAGTATTAATCCGGAAATTTTAGTGGAACGAGAGCAAGTTTTAGCTTATGCAGGATAAGAAGATATACCACTTATTGATTAAGCAATCATCAGTCTAACATCTGATAGTCTTCTTCGGTATCAATGTCCTGAAATATTTCTTCATAACCACATTCCCAAAATTTCTTTTTAACATTTTGATTATTGCTTATTTCACGAAGATTGGAGTTATCCGGTGCTTCTAAAATAAGTCCAAACAATTCCTTTTGAATCAAAATTGGGTGACCTTTTTGTCCTTTGTTTACAGGCTGAATCCAATTGCAGTTATTATCTATTTGCTTGACAAAATCAAGATAAAAATTTTCCGGTAACCCGGGTTGATCTACAAAATGATTTAAAATCCAATCACAATTTTTTGCTTCAGAAATTCCTTTCTGCAGAGATGTAAACATTCCCTTTTCATAATCGGGATTAAATACAAACTCGATTTTAGAATAAAGGTTTAAATTATTAACATTCTCTTCCACTTCGTTTGTCTTGTAACCTGTTACTATAATTATCTTATCACAAACAGGATTTAATTTGTGCACAATATTCTGAACAAAAGATTTTCCTTTGTAAGGCAGCAAAGGTTTAAACATTTTCATTCTGCCGGAAAGACCGGCTGAGAGAATTATTCCGTATATATTTTTTTGTGACAATAAAATAGATTTATTTAATTAATTATTCTTGTCTAACAGATTATTCAGTGAAGTTTATAGTACCTTTACAGGCAACTTTAATTATATTTTGTACCAGTAAATAAGCGGGAAACAATTTTTACTAAGTTCCTTTTGATTCATTCTCAATAAATTGAATAAATAATCTAACACACAATATAAATAAGGTTTCTAAAAAAAATTGCAATATTGCGTTTAATATCATCTTAGCCAGCATAATAAGAGTCCTTCAACAATATAAATCTGACTAGTTTTTAATCAATCTCTTTAAGAAAGTTAATACAATGAGAAAATTTTTTATACTTTGGATTCTGATAATTCCCGCAGTTCTATTTGGACAAAAAGACACAACCCAACTTTTTGAACCAGCTCTGATAAAGGCGGATATTGACACATTGATTTCTAAATTAATGGAGATTCATCCTACATTTTTAAACTATTACAAAACTAATAATTTACAAAGCAAGGTTGACAGCATAAAAAACAATATCAATAACCCAATGTCTTCGCTGGATTTCTTTAGGATTATGCAACCAATCGTTTCTATCGACGGACACACAACCCTTATATACTCCGGAGAAATATACCCCAAAGTAGATAATCCTTTCTTTCCTTTTAAGGTTATTATATATAATAATTTATTGTTTGTGAAAGATAATCTTTCAGACAATAAATCAGTTATAAAAGGGGCAGTTATTGAAAAGATAAATGGTATACCAGTCAATGTTATAATCAATAATCTTATCAAATATATGCCTGGCGAAAAAGAATCTTATAAAACAAAAAGGCTTGAAAAGGAATTTTACATGTTCTATCAACTAGTGTATGGTCCTTGTCAGGAATTTAAAATATCAATAGATAAAACTGAATTGAAATTAAAGGGAGCCAAGTGGGATGACTTTGAAGAGCCCTCAAAGCCAAAATTTGAATTGCGTTTTTATGATGATGATATAGCATACATATATAAGAGAATGTTTATGCCGCCAAGGGATTTTATGCATTTCATGGATTCGGCATTCAGTGTAATCTCTGAAAAGCAAATAAAGTATCTGGTAATAGATAACCTTCGTGGTGGCGGGCTAACTGATCTTGCAGATTCTTTGATGTCTTATTTTACAGATGAACCATATTGTATGATAGAGAAAAAAATGACAAAACTAAGTTCATTAACAAAACAATTTGTTGAGGACAAAAAAACAGAAGGATATATTAAAGACGGCTATTTTATTCAAGACTACCCAAAGCATAGCACTGCCAGTGAAAATAAATTTAGAGGTTCAACATATATTTTATCTGGACCGTTATCATATTCTGCCGGTACGTGTTTTTCCGCTGCAGTTAAGTGTAATCATAATGCATTTATCGTTGGAGAAGAAACAGGACAACCGTTATTAAGTAATGGTGATCAGGATAAATTCATTTTACCAAACACTAATATGTTATGTATAACAGCCCTGTCAACAGTTTATATGCCTTGTAATAATAATGATCAGATAAATGGTGTGTTCCCTGATTATACCATAACACCAACATTAGATGATTTACTTAACGATAAGGATTATACATTAGAGTATACATTAAAATTGATTAGAGAAAATAAATCGGGAAAATAATTACGTTGCCTAACAACGGTTCGTATTGATGGTTTTGTAGGTTTTGCAAATTTCGTTACGTATGATACACGAAACGTTAAATCTCTTCTAATTTTCTTAACGATTCAATATCCTTCAACCCGTTTCCAGTAATCAGCATAAGAATTTTTTCGGATGAGCCTATTTTATTTTCATCAATTAGTTTTTTATAAGCTGCATAAACTGATGCGCAAGAAGGTTCACATAAAATACCTGTTTGTTTTATAAATTCTTTTTGCGCAGATAATATTTCTTCGTCAGTTACAACTATTGCAAAACCGTTACTTTCTTTAACAGTATCAGCAGCCATATAAAGATTACGCGGTGCACCTGCGGATATGCTATCAGCAATTGTGTTAGCAGGTTTATATTCAAATTTCCCTGTGTTTAAATATCTGTATAATGCATCACTACCAGTTGATTGAACAGCAATTAATTTCGGAAGTTTGTCAATCCAGTTAAGTGCAAGTAATTCTTTAAATCCTTTATAAATGCCTGAGATAATTACGCCATCTCCAACCGGAACAAAAATTACATCCGGAATATTTCCCTTCGACAAAATAAATATATCATATGCGGCAGATTTTTTTCCTTCAATAGTAAGGGGATTGTAAGCAGTGTTTCTATTGTACCAATTATTTTCTTTAGATTCGTCAAGACAAACATCGAATGCTTTATCGTAATCACCGTCAACAACAATAAGCTCTGCACCGTATGCTTCTATTTGTATTCGTTTAGCATCGGGGATATTCTTGGGCACATAAATTCTTGATTTAATCCCAAGTCGTGCACAAATACCTGCAAGTGATGATCCGGCATTACCAGTTGAAGCAGCGGCTATTTCTGTTATTCCAAGTTGAAAAGCTTTGAGTGCGACTAATGAAGAAGCTCTATCTTTATATGAAAGAGTTGGATTACGCGTATCGTCTAAAATCCAAAATTCTCTTTTATCAACAGTGTATTTTAAAAGTTGATCAGAAGGCAGCGCAAGTTTGATTAATTGATCATCTGTAAAGCTTTGAGAATTGATAGGCCACAAATCAGGATACAACCAGAATTTCCCTGACGGGAGCTTTAGGAAATTTTCTCTTGATAATTTCTTTTTTAAACGCTCATAATCATAAACAATCTCAAGAACTCCCTCAAGCGGCTTGTTAGGTTCAGCCTTCCCGCACTTTGGACATAAGTAAATAAAATTCGGTTCAATTTCACTTACATCAAATTCCGAATAACATTTTGAGCAGATGTAAAAGTATGATTTCATAAAATTTTAAGTTTAATGGAACACAGATCACACAGACCTGCCTTTGTCGCAGGCAGGTTCAACTGATGCTCGCGGATTAAATCAGTTTCAATCTGCGTCATCCGTGTTCTATTCATTCTTCACATTGTTAAAGACATAATAGCTTTTGCAGTATGCAGTCTGTTTTCTGCTTCATCAAAAACAATAGAAATATTTTCATTATCCAAAATCTCATTGGTGACTTCGTTTCCTCTATCTGCAGGAAGCGCATGCATCAACTTAACTTTTTTATCGGCGAGTTTAATTCTCTTATCATCACAAATCCAACCTCTGTACTTTTCAAGATTTACTTTCATTTCCTTTTTACAAGCGTCTTCGTTACTTAAATAATCATCAACTGAATAAGCTCCAAAGCCGCCCCAGTTTTTAGGAATCACAATATGAGCACCTTCGAAAGCCTCATCCATATTGTTTGTGAATTTAATACTTCCACCGCCGGTTGCTGCATTTTGCTTTGCATTATCTACAATGTTTTTACTTAGCGGGAATTCTTTTGGGTGCGCAACTGTTACATCTATTCCATATCGAGGGAAAAGTAATATTTGTGTCTGCGGAACAGACAGCGGTTTGGAATGAGTGTCTGCATAAGCCCACGATATTGTTACTTTTAATCCTTTAGGGTTTTTATCAAAGTGTTCAAAGATAGTCATTAGATCTGCCAGACCTTGAAATGGATGGTAAACATCATCCTGCAAAGACATCACAGGTCTTTTGGAATATTTTGCCATCTCTTTTAGGTAATCGTTCCCAATTCCATAAAAACAATTTCTTGACGCAATTCCATGTCCCATTCGTGATAAAATAATTGCAGTATCCTTTGCAGATTCTCCATGCGATAGCTGCATCTTATCAGCGGTCAAATCGTGTGCATGCCCACCTAGTTGAGTCAGTCCTGCTTCCATCGAATTTCTTGTGCGGGTTGATTGCTCGAAGAAAATCATAAATAAAGTTTTGTGAGGTAGATCCAAATGCGGGACTTCGTTTTTAAACTGATCTTTTAATTCAAATGATTTGTTGAATACAATATCTAGTTCTTCTTTTGCCCAGTCATCGCAGGTTAGAAAGTGCCTGCCTTTAAATTTTGTTCCATCTTCAGTCTTTCCGAAAATAACTAATTATGTGATTATCCTTTAAATCTGTGTGACTTTAATAATTAACTACAAACATTGCATAAAACGCTGATGCTTTAACCAATTGATCAATCGAAACTTTTTCATTTGGTGCATGCGCCATTTCCTCTTTGCCAGGACCGAATCCAATAACAGGAATTTTATGCATACCGTTAATTACAACTGCATTTGTTGAAAATGTCCATTTATCAATTACTGGATTATTTCCAAAAAGATCCTTAAAAGTTTTTACTCCATTTTGAATTACAGGATGATCTTCTTCGATTTTCCAAGTTGGATAATATTTCTCCATTCCATATGATAAACCGGTAAATGAAGTTTTATCATAGTTTAACAATTCTACCTTAGCGTTCATACCCTTAACAATTTCTTTAATTTGATTAAGAGCACAGTTCTTTATCTTCGCCCCAAGTCAATCTTCTATCAAGATGAATTTTTGCAAAATCAGAAACAGCGCACAAAGAAGGACTTGATGAAACAATTTCAGTAATCGTTACAGATCCTTTGCCAAGAAAAGAATCAACGGCAAGTCTTTCATTTAATTTTTCAATTTCAAGGGCAGCTTTGGAAGCCATATAAATTGCATTCTCGCCTCTTTCAGGAGCAGAGCCGTGTGAAGACAATCCATGAAAGAAACTTCAATTTCCATTCGACCGCGATGCCCTCGATAAATATTTAGATTTGTTGGTTCTGTTACGATAACACAATCTGGTTTTATTTTATCTTCTTCAATAATATAATTCCAGCAAAGACCATCGCAGTCTTCTTCCATAACTGTTCCTGTTACGTAAAGAGTAACATCATCAGGTAGTCCAATTTCTTTTAATATCTTACCTGCCGTAATTGACGCAACAGGTCCTCCGGTTTGATCAGCGGCACCTCTGCCAAGAACAAATCCATCTTTAATTTCACCACCGAGCGGATCGAAATCCCAGGCTTCAAGATTTCCCAAATCAACAGTATCGATATGACCATCAATAGCAATTATTTTTTTTCCGTTTCCAATTCTACCGATAATATTTCCGATTCCGTCGATTCTTACTTCATCAAATCCTGCTTCTTCCATCATAGTTTTAATTGCTTGAACTACTGCTTCTTCTTCACCGCTAAGCGATTTTATTTGTATCAGTTTGGAAAGATTTCTTGCTGTATAGTCTGAATATTCTTCAGCTTTAGCTAATATTTTTTCTGCAAGGCTCATTGTTATCCTTCAATTTCCAGGTTTATAGTTGGTTAAATTGGTCAAAAAGTTCTCTTCCCTGAGTTGAGATGTTTTGATTATAAGAAGAATCATCAAATGTAAAATTAAATTCTCTCATTAGTGTATTACCATTATGAACAACACTGTGGATTGGTCTTTCTAATATTCCATAAATAAGATGGCCAAAGAAATTATCTTTATTTATAGGTGTAGGAGGAATGTAATCCCAAATTACAATGTCAGCACGATCGCCATTTTTTAATGACGAAAAATCCGGAAAATACTTTTTAACAAAATCTAATTGTTCAAAGTAAACATTTTTAATTAGCTCAAAAGATTGTTCAAAACTAAATCCGCTATTCCGGGTAAGTAAAAATAATTGACGCAATGTTTGCCCGGGATTTGAATGCATTCCATCAGTTCCGGTAAGCAGTGGAATATTCTTTGACATCCTAGAAAAATTCTGAAGCCCAACAGCATTATTCAAATTTGAATCCAAATTAAGAACAACCGCACTTCCCTTTTCTTCTAATATTTTAAAATCATCTTCATCTAAATAGATTCCATGCGCAAGAATACTTTTATGAATTCAATAAGCCGTATTTTTTCAATCGATCCAGCGGCTTCAATCCGTACTTTTTCAAACTTTGTTCAACATCAAGTTTATCTTCGCATAAATGAATATGAATTCCACAATTTATTTTTTTTACTATTTCAGATGCTTTTTTAAGCGTTTCATCTGAAACAGTAAAAGAAGCATGAAGACCAAGTATTCCTTTTAAATCATCATCAAGATTTGATTCCATAAAATTAATATTCTCATTCAAACCGCTGAGTGCTAACTGCTCTCCATTACGATCAGTTGTCTCAAAGCACAATACTCCCCTGATTCCAAATTCTTTTATGACATCACCAATAATATTTAAACAGCCTTTTGCGGATTTCGGAGAAGAGTGATGATCGAAAATATAAGTTACACCATTACGAATTGAATCAAGCACAGCTGATTGAGCAGATGCACGAATCATTTCTTCATCAAGAATTAAATCAAGCTTCCACCATAAATTTTTAAGAATATTTTCAAAATTATTCATTGGTCCATTTATGGACAGACCTTTTGCTAAACGCGAATAAAAATGATCATGAAAATTTACTAATGGCAAAGTTAGAACTCTTCCATTAGCATTAATGATATCGGCATCTGATGGAATTTGAGAAAAATTAAATTCATTAAAAGATTTTAATTGTATATCAATAATTTTTCCATCTGAGACAATTAAATCTCCAAATATTGGATTGACAGCTTTACCATCAATCTGACAAATCCATGCATTAATAATTTTAAAACTTGTGTTCACGTTATTCACTTATTAAAAATAAAATATTAGATATTTATAAATTTACCATAGCCGATGGTTTGTTCTGTTCTTCCCTTCCGATTCATAATCAATTCTCCGCGCAGGAAAGTTTTACTTACAACAGCATCAAAAGTAACACCTTCAAATGGTGTGTACTTGCCTTTACTGTGCATTTTTTTTGCTGTTACCTTTTCCTTACTCCATAAATCAATCAGAGTAAAATCCGAATCGTATCCTACTTTTATATATCCTTTGTTTTTAATATTGAAGTAGTCCGCTGCATTTGAAGATAACAATGCAACTGTATTAGATAATGATAATTTATTTTTTTTAAATCCTTCACTAAAAAGAAATGGAACCCGATGTTCAACACCGGGAATTCCGCCGTACACATCCCAAAAGTTTTTTTGTGATTTTTCCTTTTCAGGATCACATCCGGCATGGTCTGTAGTTACAAATGATAAGGTTCCATCATTCAAGCCATCCCACAATGCTTCTTTATCTTCCTGATTCTTAACCGGAGGTGCAGTTTTCAGAAATGAAGATATTTTTAAGTTTTTAAAATCTTCTTGCGTGAAGTACAAATAGTGCGGACAAGTTTCTGCGGTAATATTGATTCCGCTTTTCCTTGCTTCCTTAATTAACTTCAATGATCTTGCAGAACTTAAATGAACAATGTGAACTTTACATTTTGTTTTCTTTGAGATTTCAATCATCAATTTTACAGCACGGACTTCAGATTCGACATCTCTCGCATTACAATAATCTTCCCACTCATTTAAGCCTATTTTTTTCGATCTGATTCATTCTCGATACAATCAATTCTTTATCTTCAGCGTGGACAGCCAGAGGCTTTCCGGTTTTCTTTATCCACTTTGCTGTTTGAATGCATTCTTTCTTCATTTAAATCAGTAAATGTTTTCATTCCCGATATTAAGTATGCTTTAAATCCCGCAACTCCATTCTGCGCAAGTTCGTTAATCTGCTTTTCAATATTTTTATTTTTATCAAAATCATTTCCGCAAACACCGCCCCAGAAACAATAGTCAATCAAGCTTCGTTCCTGGATTGCCTGCATTTTCTTCTTAAGATTAATCTTAGTTGTAACCGGAGGCAAAGATGTGCAAGGCATATCAATTATTGTTGTAACTCCACCGTATGCTGCTGCAGTAGATGCATGTTCAAAATCATCTCTATGTTCAAATCCCGGGGTGTTGAAATGAACGTGAGGATCAATACTTCCGGGCATTAATAATAAATACTTGCCATCATAAATTTTGCAGTCAGTCGAATATTCTAATTGTGGAAATTGCTGGATAATTTTTTTGCGTTTTGAAATAGTATTTATTTCATTCCAACTAATTTTTCTTGAACTGCGCTGAACAATTTTATTAATCGTAGTTGCTAAAGTGTATATCAATTAATTTAAGATTGTTTCCGCCGGAACTAATAAATACATTTTTAAGAATTTTATTTGGATTATTCAATCTTTACAAATCCTAAATTTTTAAACCGACTTGCTTATTAAACTCATTTATTAATTTATCCCATTCCGGAACTGTTGCAAATCTTTCTTTCCAATAATCTTCATTGTACCATTGAGCATTTAATTCTTCCACACTTTTACCTTGCTGTTCAATCCAGGTAAAATACTTCAAATTATGAATTGATTTCTTCTCATAATAGCTTAATTCTTTCATAAAATCTATGCCTTGATGCTTGAAAATACTCGTCCAGTCAACTTCGGCTTTTGTTTCTGAATAATCTCCCCAATTATTCATTCATCTCAATTAACCGTGACTGATATAGATCAACTGAATCTGTAAACACCGTGAAGATTACATCATTTTCAGATAGTTCAAAATATTTTGCTGTTTTTACTGCGCTCAACAAATTACAAATTGAAGAAATTCCTAAGTATGATAGCTTATTTACAGTATCTCGATCAACTCCTTCTTTTACCAACCAATTTTTTCCTGAATCCTCATTAAACAATCTTAAAATTCTTAGAGTATGTTCATCATCTATTGCAGTAACAACATCAGTATTTTTTACATTGTGTATCCATGGAACATGTTTGTCTCCAATTCCTTCGATTCTATGACCGCCATATCCATTGAATAAAAGAGTAGGACATTGTAATGCTTCTGTGGCTGTTATTTTCATTGAAGGAAATTTTTCTTTTAAGTAATCACCAGCAGCTAATGTTCCTGCAGAACCAGTGGCACTTACATATCCGCTTAATCTCTGATTGTCCCTTTTTGATTTTTTGAAAAAGAGTTTCAATCGTAGAGCCTGTAATTTCATAGTGCCAAATTGCATTACCAAACTGATCAAATTGATTAAGAATTACATACTCATCACTTTCTGCTTCCAATTCATGACACT
This sequence comes from uncultured Ignavibacteriaceae bacterium, assembly GCA_963714415.1. GTDB lineage: Bacteria > Bacteroidota > Ignavibacteria > Ignavibacteriales > Ignavibacteriaceae > JAGXRK01. Next base: position 104,435 of record CAVQOL010000005.1, on the reverse strand, counting down.
TATCATAAATTTCTTTTACATTACTTTCACAACCGTAAGTAGCAAAAACTTCAGCACCTATTTCCCTAAGCCAGTCAAATCTTTCTTTACTCATTTCCTCTGGTAGAATAGCAACTGCGTGAACACCAAGCAACGCTGAATTAAAAGCCCCTCCCCGACAATAATTGCCTGTTGATGGCCAAACTGCTTTATGGTACTCCGGATTCATTTTTCCGGTAACCAGATATGGAGCTAAGCATCCGTAAGTTGCACCGACTTTATGAGCACCGGTAGGAAAATTTTTTCCTACTAATCCAATTATACGAGCTTTTACACCACTTATTTGTTTTGGGATTTCAAGATAATTTATTTCTCCAATTTCTCCATTTACAGGATTATTACACCAATTAATTCTGAATAGATTAAGCGGATGAAGGTCGTTTAAATCAATATGTTTTAATTTCTGTTGAACTGACTTTGAAATCGAATGTGGATTTTTGAGTTCTGAAAAAGTCGGTAGCAGGATTTGCTTTTCTCTGCAGCGTTTGATGGTTTTATCCAAATTATCTGAATTCTGAATATCCCAATTCCAATCAAACATATATTCTCCAATCAATAAAAGATGTTATAATTAATTAATTCGTTTTTACAAATATACTATTCATAAAAATTAGTTATAGAGGTCAGATATTTTCGTTCGATTCTCTACCAGGTATATTATAAATCTAAAAACTGAATTTCTATTAAGTCGTTCTTGTACTTTGAAATAAATTCACTTACAAGATATTCTCTAATAACTACAATAATATTTGCTTTAGAGTTTTCCCTATCTTCATTAATAATCTGTGAAATGGCAGGTTCTAAGCCATTTCCTTTTAACTCGAGTTTGCCAAACTCATCAATAACCAGCCAATCTAAATCTTCTTTGTAAGCGTACAGTAATTTTTCCTGAGCCCAGCTGAATACATTTTTGTCAAATTTATATTTTCCAACTTCGACTTCGTTTTCCGCACTCACCTTCCCGGAAATTTCAAGCTGTCTTTTTTCACCAGATGAGATATGATGCAAAAAACGTTTTCCATTAATCACAGGCTGTAATATTCCATCAACTTTTTGTTTGCCATTGATCCATTTTATTAAGCGTGAAGTTTTACCGCTTTGGATTGAGCCGGAAAGTATATAAATCCTCTTCATTCGTATTCGATATTGGTGAAAAGAAGAGTTGCAAATGTTGTAAACAAAAACAATTTATATTTTTTTAACCCTTTGTTATGAGAGTGAAGTGACCAACTTTTAAGCGTCACGCTTTTGAAATGAGGAATTGATTTTATTATTTCTTCAACTTCTTCAGCATAGACGTTTTGATATTTATTAAAATATTTCTTTATGTATTTCAGTATTAAAGGAGAAATAAAGGCATACCAAATAAATGTAACTATTAAAGCCCGGAATAGCATCAGGATAATATCTTTAGCTTGATTGGAGCCAAGATCCGGAGTGAAATAAGAAATTACAATCAAACCTATCAAAACAATTAATATGACTATTTTATTTTTTTGTTTTTTAGCCAACCATTTTTTACCACTATCATTTTTATTCTGTTCAACTATCAATTCATTACTTACAACTAACTTTGGTATTAAATCATTTGATAATGAATTATCGAGCCAATGCGGTATTCTCCCAGCCAAGATTCCGATGAACAATCCCGCTAATAAATGTATAAAGACATATGCAGAAGCTATAATGATACTGTAATTAACGTAATTTGAACTGTCTTGAATAGTAAAAAACTGCGCTAATATATAATTCGTATAAACGTTTATTGAGTCCCAAAAAGTATTACCGAAGACGATTGTATAAATAACCAATTTTTGTATTGAGAAATAAACGAGAGTAGTTACACTTAGTAAAACTACTTTGAGAGTAAAATATTTTCTGTTTTGGAAAATAATTTGTCCTAAAAATCCCTGAAGAAATACTGCAAAATATGCTGCTGGAGGTGAATGAGGACTTACAATTCCCTTTACTATAAGAACAATTAAAGTAGCTTTTAATATGGATTTTTTTTTATCTGAAAACTGTGCTATTAAAGTGATAAAAATAATTGCTGCACCACCAACAATAATCCCCGTCAATGGAATGTGAAGCGCATGTAAGAATCCACCAAGAGCCGCTTCACTAAGCGCCCACATTACAGTTATTCTGTTTACTGCAATTGATTTGGTTTCTTCATTTATTTTCAAGCGATATTCATCTTCTTATAAATTTGTAACTCAAAGTTATGATAAACGCCTTACTAATAAAACTAGTGGAATTCCAGAAAGAAAAACTGTTCGGAAAGGAGTCCGAACCCTACATTTAATTTCATAAATAAAATCATTTTTTCCCTATTATTACAAATTTCCATCACTATACCATATATTTGAAAACAGAAATGATTCATTCTTAAAATCAGGAGCCAAAATGAAAAAAATATTCATCATACTTTTTCTTGTTTTACCAATTCAAATTTCACTGACACAACATCTTCAAACAAAAGACGAAATAAAACCTGATTGGGAAGATGGTTTTCCTGAAGGATGCACTACCATTACTGTTGGTAAACATGCAAGTTATGATGGAAGCGTAATGACTTCTCACACTGATGATAGTCACAGGACAAGAAGTGAATTTGACATAATGCCGCCAATGACATTCGAACAAAACTCAAAGGTAATGTTGTATAAGCGTGTCCCCGATAATTCAAAGAAAATGCCAGCATATAAATTTGAACCGACCGGAGAAATTCCACAAGTTGAGTCAACTTACGGGTATATAAATACAGCTTATCCCTGTATGAACACAGAACAGCTTGCGATTGGTGAATCGACTTTTGGCGGAAGAGAAGAATTAAAATCAGATAAGGGATTAATTGACTGCACACAATTAGTAAGACTCATGGCTGAAAGAACAAAAACAGCTCGCGAAGCAATTAAAATGGCCGGAGAACTTTTGGAAAGATATGGATATAATGATGATGGTGAATGTTTAACAATCGCTGATCCAAATGAGGTGTGGATGTTCGAAGTGGTCGGTCCGGGCAAGGATAAAGTAGGGGCAGTCTGGGTTGCGCAACGTATTCCTGATAATCACATTTCAGTAAATGCTAACGGAAGCAGAATCAGACAAATTGATACGAGTAATTCAGATTATTATATGTATTCTAAAAATGTTTTTGATGTTGCAATAGAAAACGGCTGGTGGAATCATGAACAAGGTGATTTTGAATTTTGTTATGCCTATGCAGATAGGAATTCATTTGCTGCAAGAAGAAGAGAATGGCGAGTTTTTGATTTAGCAGCACCATCACTAAAACTTGATCCTAATGCAGAAAATTATCCTTTTTCTATAAAACCGGATAAGCCGATTACATTAGAAAAAATGGTTGAAATTTTTTCTGATTACTATGAGGGAACTGAATTTGATATGACTAAAAGCCTAACTGTGACTGACGACAGCGGCAGAACGGTCATATCACCTCTTGCAAATCCACAGATGCCTTACGATATGAATAAATTACTTAAAATTAATGGCGGCTGGGGTTGGAGAGGCGAAAGAACAATAGCACGTTGGTACACAATGTATGCAACAATAATTCAATGCAGAAGTTGGTTGCCCAATGAGATTGGTGGAGTTGTATGGCTGGCATGGGATAATGTTGCTTCCTCAATTTATACTCCGCTTTATAGTTGTATAACAAGAGTCCCGGAAAGTTGTTCAACTCCTGGCAGAGAAAATGGTTATACAAAAAAATCTGCCTGGTGGGCTTTTAATGTATTAGGAACTTTAGCAGCTCAGCGCTGGGGCGATATGAGACATGATATTCGCGCAGTATGGGATCCGTGGCAAACAGAGTTGTTCGCCAATCAAAAATCATTTGAAGAAGAGGCTTTACAGTTATTAAATTTAGATAGAAAAAGTGGAGTTGAACATTTAACAAAATATTCATTTGAATGGCAGGAAAAAGTTTTTGAACGAGCGTGGTTATTAACTGAAGAGTTATGGACAAAATACGATGAACTATTTTAATATATAATATTTCAAGAGTAAGGGATGAGCTCTCTTACTCTTTTAATTCTTATACTCTTTATTCTAACTTCCTTAGCTTAATAGAATCTTTAGAGATTAAGTTAAGCATGCTAATTAACCCGACTAACCTTTCACCATATATCAAATTAACATTTCTATTAATATCTGTTTCTGTATTTTTAATTGTTCCATTTGAGATGACAAAAAGTTTTTCAGACCTAGTTTTCTTAGGTGTCTTTTCAATAATATCTTGCCAATCTTTTGCAGAAACACTTTTAGCCAAAATACATTTTGCACGAAATTCAACAGTACTTCTGAGTTTTCCGGTTCTTCCCAAAATATAGAATGCGGGCTCATCCTGTAATTCAATAACTTTAATATCGCGGTAACCGAGACGCATAAACATTCTTTTCATCAAATCAGTGAAATCATCTATGGATATTTTAGCAAGACTAGTTTTGACAAAATTAACATTTTCAGATCCATCCGGAATATTCATCGACAAATCAAAAATATTCTGCCAGTCATATTCGCTTATCAGTTCTGAAAGCGACTCACCGCTTAATTCACTGAAAACTTCTTTGTTATTAAGTTCTTTTATTTCAAGGAATTCGTTAATTATTTCATCAAATGAATTTGCCATAAGGTAATTATAAAAAACAATCTGCTGCCCATTATAATTTTCCAAACCAAGCTCTTCTTCCATTTGCCAGAATGATGAAGGATTCCACCATTGATCGAAATTAATAATATAATTTATTTTATTAAGGTCAACTTTAAGTCTTGCCGGTTTAAGGTTTGTCATAAAGATTGGATAATCATCGCGGGTATTAAATAAATTTAAAGCTCTCTTTAAATCTTCAGGTGATGCCCCGCTCTGAATACTAAGATATCGGAGATTATTTTTTTCCAGGATTTTATCCAGACGTTTCAATCCGAGATTATCGTATTGAGTAAATAATAATGTTTTTCTGTTATTGGCAGAAGTTATCTTTAAATGATCAAGTAAAAATTTACTTTTTGGGCTTTCAAAATTTGTTGCAGAAAAGTTTTCAATTTGTTTTAATTTATGAATCAATGAAAATACAGTAGATTGAAATTTGAATGGGTTAAGACTTTCAATTACACGTTTTAGTTCGTCTTTATTTGCATCGAGCAATTGATTAGACTCTTCAAGCTGTTCAGATTCCGGTTCAAACCATATGTTTTCATATTTGATTGATGGCAGCTTTTCTGCTAACTCTTTAGTAGTACGGATAAAATATTTCCAGTTGTTTTCTTCGGGAAGATATTTGTCTTTGAAGTAATTTTTAAATGTTTCTTTATTGATATTACCGGTTAGTAACCAAAAATGATCGGGAGAAAAACGGAGGTAAAGATTTTCTATTTCTTTATCGGAATTAAATAAATCAGTAAACTCATCAATTATTAAAAGATCGTATCCTTTATCTGAAGAAGCAATTTCAAGAAGATTATTTAATTCATCATTTTTATCGTATGCTATAATTGTACAAGCGCTTTGTTTATCCTTTTTGGTCTTTGATGCTGAAGATATTACCTTAACCGATATTTCAGGTGCATATTCAACAAGCCTTCCAAGCAAACCTTCCTGCAGCCGGAACTTTTTTGAGTGTTCAATACTACCAAGCCGTGTATTTTTTATTATGATAAGTGTCGATTTAATTTGTGCAGTACTAAATAAAAACTTAATTGCACCGACAGCCTGCAACTGTTTATCGCTGCCAGGCTCTTCTGCCATTATTACGAAATTATTGTCTGCAAGAATTTTGGCACCTTCTTCCTGGTGTGGAAGTAAATCAGGTATAACTTTTCTGGTTTTTTCCCAAGTCGCTTTAACATTGCCTACTAAAATGTGTTTAAAGAGTTTACGATCCATTACTGAAGTTGACCTATCTTCAAGAGGATTATAAATTTTAGTAGCCGATGCATCAGTCTGCGTAAATCTTAATACTTTTGTAGCAGTTTTTTTAAAGTCCATTTTAGGAGACTTTGAAATAGCAATGCGAAACTCTCTGGAAAATTTAACTTCACTGACCTTTGAAGGCTGAATTCTTTCTGGTTTATAAGATATAACGTGAGTTGAAAGATCATCTATTCCGGGTATCATAAATCTTTGTACTTCAGGAAAAGGTAATTCACTTATGTCAATTATGTAATGTGTTAGGTCAATTAGATTTTCCTTATTAAGAATATATTTATCGGACAATTCTATTTCATAAACTTCCGGAATAAGTTCGGAAAGTTTATTCTCAATCACGGGAGGTTTAACAAGTAAATCTATAGCTTTAATACTTGTTTCTGAAAATCTGAAATGAATTTGTTTAGCGGAGATGTGAGATATTGTGAAATCGTAAGGTGTAACCTGAGTTATAATTTCAATAACAAAATTCTTTTTAACTGTTTCCTCATCATATCGCAAAAGTTTATTACTAAAAGAAATATTTTGTGGTTTTGGAATTGAGAAAAAAACAAGAGCAGCTTTTGTTTTTTTTAATACAAGATTATCAACTGCAAAAAAGATTTTTCCCGGGGAAAAAGGAAACTTTAGTTTTTGAGATTTTGGTATCCCCAGGCTGCCAATCTTTATTTCTTTGGAAAAATACGCAACATAAAATTCACCTATTTCAATATTGGTTTGTAATGGTACTCTTAACCAATTGGAAAACTCATAATAGTCTGTGTATTCAATTTTAGAAACAGAAGAAGCAACCTTTTTTCTTACTTTTTTCAGCATTATAAGACATTAGTCATTTGTTCTTTGACTTTGAACCTGTTCGCAAGCAATTCTTAATCTATCGAAGGGTTCAATAAGGTTTCTGTGTTCAGCAATTCTTTCAAGACTTTCTTTAACACCCTGAAGTTCAGACTCAAACTTCTTAGATGTTTCAATATAAATTTTTTCTCCACCGGTTTGTTTAACTTCTTCTGACTTTGGAACCGGTTTTGGATTTTGTTTTCTCATCACTAGCGATACGTAAGACCCTGATTGCCTGCTTACTGTTTGCACCAAGAAACAATGGATCCTTAACCAAAATCAAATCAATTTGTTCATTAATTGCGTTCAATAGTGGTACTGAAATAAGTTCAACTAGAACATGCTCCAGCAGAACATCGCCGTATAATGTTTTCTGAAATGTTGTTGGTTTGACTGGTGCAGTCACTCTGAATTCCAGAGGTTTTGTTTCTGCATCCGTAACAAGTATGGCACCCATTATTCCCCCGTTATCTTCAAGGGTGTAGGTTTCCAAAAATGCAATTTTTCCGATTTCCATTTTTTAACTCCGCTAAATTGTTTGTAAAATACCAATAGGTTGTATGATTAACTTCTTTGACTGTATATCATGCTAAGTGCCAGAATTATGATTAGGGACAAACATTTCTTAATTGGAAAATATTTCCTCTGCTACTCGAAATTAATGTAATGAGATGGGGTAAGAACTAATGATTTATAGAGAAAAACGAACTTTATTTCCGTTAAAGACCAAATCTGCCTAAAATGAAAAGTAAATATTTCAGTCACCATTAAATAAATTCCGACTTTTTTTTCTTTATAAGCCTGATGTTATATCACCAAATTTTGAGTAAAAGATTTTATATAGCTTGTAATTATTACCGAAATGGAAAGATTTAATGCATAATTTTAAATTTAAAAATTGCGTTGAGGTAAAAATAAATAAGAAATATTAATCTGAATTTGCTTGACAATTGAGACTATACCATCTATTTTTAAGTAGACTTAATCTAAATAATATTCAAATAAGAGTTATAAATGAGAACCGCTGCAGAATTAAAATTTGGAGAAAAAGTAATAATCGATGATTTAGATCAAACCAATCCATGTTTCAGAAGATTATTAGAAGTAGGATTCACACCCGGTCAGGAAATTCAATTGATGAATACTTCAGCATTTAATGATCCAATGGCTTTTGCGGTAAGAGGAACTCTAATAGCGATCCGCAAAACTGAAGCTGACTGCATAATAGTTTTATGAAGTCTACTTCTCTTACCGATCTTCCACTGATTGCGTTAGTGGGCGCTCCAAATTCCGGCAAAACAACTCTCTTCAACTATTTAAGTGGAAAAAAATTTAAGACAGTAAACTATCCTGGTTCTACTGTTGAGTATTCCACAGCAAACATTCTTCAAAAATATAACATTAAGGCTGACCTGCTTGATTCACCCGGAATAATAAGTTTAAATCCCGGCTCTCCGGATGAAGAAGTTTCAATAAATTCACTTTATAGTCATCCAAAACTTGGAACGCCTGATCTTGTAATTGTAACCGTTGATGCAAGTCAACTCACACGACATTTATTTTTAGCAAAGCAGCTTATTCATGCAGGCTTCAGATTAATAGTAGCATTAACAATGGTTGATTTGCTGAATAAAAGGCAATACAGCATCTCTGAAAAAAAATTAAGTAATGAACTTGGATGTGATGTTATTGTTGTTAACGGAAGATCCTATGAAGGTATTGAAAATCTTATTGAATCTATTAAGAGAAATTTAGCTTCTGCGGAAATTGAAGGTAAAAAAAATCCTTCAAGAACATTTACCGGTTCAGACAAAAATGAGTTGCTTTCTATCTATAGAGATATTGAAGGAATAGAACAAAGAGTTATTGAACCTGTCAACAATACTAGCAATCACAGTGAAATCAATATTGATAAAGTAAATTCAGAATTAACAATATTAAATCCTACACTCAAAGAAGCAATAAACAAACCTGATGAACTTACTTTAAGAATCGATAAAATTTTACTACATCGTTTCTGGGGATTATTCTTCTTCTTTGTGATAATGGCAATTACTTTTACGTCCATTTTTTGGTTTGCTCAACCATTGATGGATTATGTAGATGATTTCTTTGGAATACTTGCTCTAGCTTCTACGAATATACTTGGAGATACATGGTATGGGAAACTGGTTTCTGACGGAATTATAACCGGAACCGGTGCAGTGCTTGTTTTCTTACCACAAATATTAATTCTTTTCATGATTCTCGGATTGTTAGAAGATACAGGTTATCTTTCACGCGGAGCTATGTTGATTGATAAGCCTTTATCCAAAATAGGATTAAACGGTAAATCATTCGTACCAATGTTATCCGGATTTGCATGTGCAATTCCGGCAATGCTTGCTGCAAGAACAATTTCAAATAGAAGAGAAAGACTTCTTACTATTTTTATAGTTCCCTTAATGAGTTGTAGTGCAAGGCTTCCTGTTTATGCGTTGCTCATTGCCTTTTTAACTCCTGGTGATAAACCATGGATCGGCGGAATTATACTAGCGATGATTTATATTTTCAGCATAATAAGTTCACTGATTGCGGCGGCACTGATAAATAAATTTAAGAACAGATTAATAAAAGCAAAGGATGATTCGTCATTTATATTGGAGCTTCCAGCTTATCGAGTACCAAAACCGCTCACTGTAATTAGAAATTCCTATGAGAGTGCGAAGCAATATATTAATCACGCCGGTCCTATTATTTTGGTTTTTTCAACGATAATATGGTTCCTTACATATTTTCCAAATCATTCACCGGAAATTCCGAATTCAGAAAATTTAGATAAAACCGAATTAGTTCAGCTCCAGGCAGCAGAAAGATTATCTTATTCGTATGCCTCTGGACTTGGTAAATTTATTGAACCGATTATGCGTCCGATTGGAATGGATTGGAGAGTAGGAGTTTCTCTAATCTCCGCATTTGCTGCTCGTGAAGTATTTGTAAGTTCGCTTGCCTTGATATTTAAAGTTACTGGAAATGAAGAAAATCTTCAATCGTCGATTCTTTCATCGATGAAATCCGCAAGAAATGAAAATACCGGTAAACTTTTATTTACTCCTTCAACTATAATCGGGTTAATTATCTTTTTTGTTTTTGCAATGCAGTGTATTTCTTCTCTTGCTGTAAGCAGAAAAGAAACTGGAAGTTGGAGAATACCTATTTTACAAGTGGTTTTATTTACATCTATTGCTTATGTTTTTACTTTTATAACTGTTAACGGATTGAGGATGCTGGGGCTTCCATAAATCTTGTAACCTTGAATTTGGATAGTATGAATTTTAATTTTTAATAAACATTAACTAAATCAACCGGAAAAAAATTGAGTAAACTAAAAGCCGAGGAAATTTTCAGGAATTTTCTCAAAAGAGGCAAAAACAGAATTACTCCCGAGAGATTTGAAGTGCTGGATGCCGCTATTGACCACGACGGACATTTTGGTGCAGATGATCTTTATATTAAGATGAAAAATGCGAACTCAAGAGTTTCAAGAGCAACGGTTTATAATACTCTTGAACTTCTGGCACAATGTGAGCTTATCACTAAAAGAAATTTCGGCGATCATATCAATCGGTATGAAAGCAGTTATAAAAAACAAACTCACGACCACCTGATTTGCATAGACTGTGGCAAAATTATTGAATTTTCAGATGCAAAATTTAAAAAATTACCGGCATCAATCAGTGACGAATTGGGTTTTATTTTCGATAGCTATTCTTTCAATATTTTTGCCCGGTGTAAAGACAAGACACAATGTGAAAAGAACAAATAAATCTTAAGTAGAATTTTATCCATCCATTTAAAAAGAAAATTATGAAAACAACTAAGTATCCGCTTAGCTGGAAGAAAAAAGATTTTTCAATAAAAATATTTTGTTCAATTCCCAACATTGCAACCGGTATTCTCATCAAGACAGGCGATGCACTTTTTGTTGTTGATCCTGGTGATGGAATTTTACGGGATTTAAATAAAGAAATCAAACCGAATGAAATATTAAAAATCTCAGATGTATTTATCACTCACGGACATCACGATCACATCGGTGGTGTATGGTCACTTCTTACCTATATGCGTGTTATGAATAGAAAAATTCCATTAAATATACATTATCCAAAAGGATGTGTGGAAATTGAAACTATTCATGGTGCTTTTCAGAAAGTATATGCAAGCTCTCTTTCTTACAAAATAAATTTAAAAATGATTGATGATAAAAAATCTTTAAGAAGCAAGAATGTAAGAATAAAGCCATTCCCTGTTATACATAAAGAGTATCTTCAAGATGGCATAACATACAAGACAAGTTCCGGCACTTGGATACAATTTCTCTTATGATAAAATGAAAATCTGTTACGGTGGCGATACTGCTTACTGTGAAGAACTTGTAAAGAATGCAAAGAATGCCGACCTGGCAATTATTGAAGCCGGACACGAAGATGATAAAAATCAAGATGAAATACATATGACAACTTCTGAAGCTAAATCAATCGGTGAAACAGCTAAACAATATTTTCTCGTTCACGTTCCTGAATAGTTTTTTATAATCAAATTAAGGAAAATATGAAAAACTTAATTTTATTTAAATACAATATTGATTGATTCCATTAACTTAACAGTCCACGCCCAGTTTCAAGATGATCCGTATAAATTTGAGGGTGAAAATTATTTTAGAAATATTAAGATGATTTCCGAAAAAGGTGAAAATGCAGAAGCTTACTTTTCATTCGATGATAAAAAATTAATTTATCAATCATCTTATGGTGATATGGATTGCGACCAGATATTTACAATGAATATTGATGGATCAGAAAAAACTTTGGTGTCTACCGGGAAAGGAAGAACGACCTGCGCTTATTTTTATCCCAGCAACGACAAAATACTCTATGCATCAACACATCATTATGCCGATGATTGCCTTGTACCGCCGGATAGATCAAAAGGTTATGTGTGGAAATTATATGATGAATTCGACATATTTACTGCTGATGCTGATGGAAGTAATAAAATATCTAGTTTTCGCTTCAAACAGATTCAATAAAAAAGATGGAGATACAAATATCTTCATTACCGAATGGATAGAAGAATAAACAAACTAATAAATGAATTAATAATTATGAGATTTATTATGAACAAAATGAAATTATTTACTTTGTTATTCGTATTAGCTTACGTTAGCATATCATTTCCTCAGGATCCGCTAAACAGTGAAATAACCGCCGAGGAAATAAAATATCATATCAACTTTCTTGCTTCTGATGAACTTGAAGGAAGAATGACTGGAACAGAAACGAATTTTAAAGCTGCCGAATATATTAAAACTGAATTTGAGAGATACGGTCTTAAACCTTTCTTTAACGGAGACTATTTTCAAGAATACCCAATGATAGCTGGAATAGAGTTGGGCGAACAAGTGTACTTAAAACTTAATTGGGATGAAGGTTTTTCTGATCTAAAACTCAAAGAAGATTTTATACCACTTTCGTTTTCTGATAATTTATCAATCTCAGGAAATCTTGTTTTTGCAGGTTATGGTATTTCGGCTGATGAACTTAACTATAATGATTATGAAAACATTGATGTGAAGGATAAGATAGTAGTAGTATTAAGAAATCATCCGGATAGGAAAAATCCGCACTCACAGTTTGATAAATATTCGTCATTAAGATTTAAAACGTCCAATGCCCGCGATAAAGGTGCCGTAGGAATTATTATCATTAATGATTATGAAAAAGATTCTGATGATCTGATTGAGTTCAAATACGATAATGCTTCTGCTATTACAGGTTTAATTGCCGTTAATATTAAACGAAATTTTATTGAAAGTATTTTTCAGAATATTGGTAAAGATTTGAAGAGCATTTCCGATCAAATAGACAGCTCGCTTACGCCAAATTCTTTTGAAATTAAAAATGCTTCAATGGAAACAGAGATTGAAGTAAAAAGAATTGAGAAGATAAGCTGGAATGTTGGCGCATATATTCCTGGCAATGATCCTAATTATTCGAATGAATATCTCGTTATTGGTGCACATTTCGATCATCTTGGCTGGGGTGAACATAACTCACTTTATATGGGTGATAAGCCAATGATTCATTACGGAGCTGATGACAATGCTTCAGGTACAACTGGATTGCTTGAACTTGCTGAAAAATTTATGTCGGTTAAAGATCAGTTGAAAAGAAATGTTGTATTCACAGCTTTCTCAGGAGAAGAACTCGGATTGTTAGGTTCTGGTTATTTAGTAAATAATTTTCCTGTTCCCACAGATGAAGTAGTTACTATGATAAATATGGATATGATTGGAAGACTGAACGAGAATAATGATCTGATTGTTTATGGAACAGGAACTTCAACTAACTGGAAAGATATCTTAAACGAAAAAAACACTAATAATTTTAATTTAACTTTTAATGATGAGGGTTTCGGACCTAGTGACCATTCATCTTTTTATGGAAAACAAATTCCGGTGCTCTTTTTCTTTACCGGTACACACTCTGACTATCATAAACCATCCGATACCGCGGATAAAATAAATGCAGAGGGTGAGGAAAAAGTCCTGCATTTTGTTTATGATGTTGCTGAAGAAATCTTACAAGCTGAGACAAAACCAGATTACCTTGCGGTTGAAAGAAAAGACCGCGGCAGAATGACAACTTCAAGAGTTTGGGTTGGAACTGTTCCTGATTTTGCAGGAGAAGTTGACGGTTACAAATTGGGTGGAGTTACTGAAGGCAGTCCTGCCGATAAAGCCGGATTAAAGGCTGGCGATATCATTACTTCATTTGGAGGAAAGAAAATTTCTAACATATATGATTTTACTTATGCTATCGGAAGTTTTGTGCCGGGAGATAAGGTTGAAGTAATTGTATTGCGCGGCGAAGAAGAGTTGAAATTTGAAATTGAACTTGCTTCGAGGTAAAGAATTTGTGAGGCTGTCCTAATAAGGGCAGCCTTTTTTATTGGATTTGTTATGGAAATTTTTCAAAAAGAGTTTTATTTAAAGCCCAGACCAAAAGGATTTCATTTAATCACAAATGAAATAGTGCAGGAAATTCCCGAGTTAAAAAATTTTTCTTCCGGTATAGCTAATATTTTTATCAAGCACACTTCGGCTTCATTAACAATTAATGAAAATGCTGATCCTGATGTTCGTACCGATATGAAATCATATTTTGAGAAGTTAGTCCCTGAAAATCTTTCTTACTTTGAGCATACATCAGAAGGATCTGATGATATGCCTGCTCATATAAAATCTTCTATTCTTGACAGCAACGTTAATGTTCCAATCACAAACGGTAATTTTAATCTCGGTATCTGGCAAGGAATTTATCTTTGCGAACACCGCAACAATGCCGGGAAAAGAAAAATTATTGTTACAATTATCGGAAACAAAAATCAGTAAAAGAATCTGAATCCGATTCTTGCCATCAATCCGCTCATATCATAAGATCTTTCAAAAACTCTTGCCGGATAAATACCTGAATCCTCTACTTCATATTGGGAGCCGGGATTCGAATTATGATAAGTAATTTCAGAAAAGACTTCTGATCTTGGACCAACTGCAAGTGCGGCACCTAAACCAAGTCTCCAATTAAAATCGAATGCAGCTTCAAATTCATCTTCTTCCGGATTTAGAAAGTTTCTGTAGTTAATGAACAAAACTTCTGCACCAATTCCTCCAGTAAGATAAAATTGCGTTCTTCGATTTATAGGAAATTTTGCAATCACATTTAACATGACTGGAAAATCGTGAATATTTGTGGTTGCCCGCAGTTCGTTTAATGTACCTATCGTTCCGGTATAATAATTATCCAGTTCAGCAACTAGTCTTTTATCAACATAATTTTTGTGGAACCAATCAAAACTTACATTCCAGCTAAAGTTTCGATCAATAAATTTACCTGCATCAAATCCAACAATAAATCCACCATCTGTTGCAGATGGATTGAAAAAACCAAGCTTTATTGATGATGTCCCCCACTGCGCGGATGTTATGCCAGTGATTAGAAAAAACAAAACCACAATTATCTTTTTCATAAAAGTTCCTTTATTTGACTTCTTCATAAGCCAACAATAATGCCATCGACCTAATCATCTTTAACTTCAATAATTTTCAAACAACTAATGTTGGATGTATTCTTAGAAATACACAAATTATTAGTAAACTATACATAGTGAATAGTATATATAAAACTTGATTGTAAGATTGATGGATATTATTAATTCAACTTTGAGTAGAACCTGAACTTTAATAATTATACATCAATAATTGCAGTATTTAACTCAGTAGAATAAATTTAGAAAGCAAATTTTTAACAAATGGAGAAAGTGTGAAGAAAAAAGTTTTATTTGTTTGTATGGGAAATATCTGCCGTTCCCCCGCTGCTGAAGGAATTATGACTAAGTTAATTAAAGATATGAGATTTGAAAATAAAATAGAAGTTGACTCCGCAGGAACACTTGACTTCCATCATGGCGAACCTGCTGATCCAAGAATGAGCAAACATGCTTCAAAAAGAGGATATAAATTGACTAGTCTGTCAAGGCAGTTCAATCCAGAAAAGGACTTTGATGAATTTGATTATATAGTTACAATGGATAATAATAATTATGAAGACATACTTTCATTAGACAGGAATAAAAAGTACTGCCATAAAGTTCATAAAATTGCCAAGTATTTTATAAATAATAGCTATGACGAAGTACCGGATCCTTATTATGGGATCTCAGAGGGTTTTGAAATAGTACTTGATCTATTGGAAGAAGGAAATAAAAATCTTTTGGAAAAAATCAGGAATGACATTGAATCAGAGTCTGATTAAAAATATTGAATCAATAATAAATGATAAAGTAACCGGTTCACATTCCGTTTCCGGCGGATGTATTAGTGACTCACAAATACTAAAATGCGCTTCAGGAAAAAAATATTTTTTGAAAGTTAATTACTCACAGCCGCCTGATATGTTTATTAAGGAAGCAAATGGATTAAAAGAACTTAGAAAAGCTGAAGCAATAAGAATTCCTGAAGTTATGCATGCTGATTCGAATTTTATTTTACTTGAATGTATTGACGGTTCATCACGAACAAAAAATTTCTTTGAGAACTTTGGAAGAAAATTTGCTGAGCTGCACAGGTATAAATCAGAAAAGTTTGGTTTTACTGAAAACAATTATATTGGTTCTACTCCGCAAATAAACATTCCGGATCATACTGAAGAGGAAAACTGGATAGAATTTTATTTTAATAAAAGAATTCTATTTCAATATAATCTTGCAAGAAAAAACGGCTATGCAGACTCAACACTAACTTCGCTCATAAAAAAACTTGAAGACAAAATTTCTGAGATAATAGAAGGAAGCGAAGAGCCTCCCTGCTTACTTCATGGCGATCTTTGGGGAGGAAATTATATAGTTGATGAAAAAGGTGAAGCCTGTTTGATTGATCCTGCTGTTTACTATGGTCACCGGGAAGCTGACCTTGCAATGACAAAACTTTTTGGTGGTTTTTCAAATGAGTTTTATAAATCATACAACGAATCTTATCCATTACCGGATGGATTTGAATTCAGGGAAAATATTTATAAACTCTACCACGTTATGAACCATTTGAATTTATTTGGAACGGGATACTACAGTCAGGCTATCTCTTTACTAAATTATTATTTGAAATAAATCCAGGAAGATATTTATATAACCGCGAGTGATATTAAAAGGAAAAAGAGAGAGACAGTCAAATTCCGAATTTATTTAAAAAAATAACTCTGTGCCTGCAAAAATCATTTATTTACAGACACAGAGTTATAAACTTATTTAGTTTCTGGTTTATTGGTGACTTTTAACTTCTACTATTTCAACATCAAAAATTAAAGTTGAATTTGGAGGGATAATACCAAGATCACGATCACCATATCCAATCTGCGGAGGAATTACAAATTGTGCTTTACTTCCCTGCCTTAATAGATCAATACCTTCTTCCCAACCAGGAATAACTTGTCTTCTGCCAAGCATTATTGTTAACGGTTCATCTCTTTCAACGGAACTGTCAAACTTTCTTCCATCAGTAAGAAAACCTGAATAATGCACAGCAACAATTTTACCGCTGTCGGCTTCCGGACCGGTACCTTCTTCAATAATTGCGTACTTCAATCCGCTTTTTGTTTCTTTGAATAACTTCGGATCAACATCCCACATTTTTGCAACAATAGGATCTTTCACCTCAAGTACTTCAACAAAAAGTTTCAGAGATGCTTTAGGAGGTATAGGACCCATGCCCTGATCTCCGTATGCCAATTCCGATGGAATAATTATGGTACGCTTTCCGCCACTTTTCATACCGATAAAACCTTCATCGCTTCCTTTTACAAATTGTTTTGATCCCACGACATATTTTAAAGTCTGATTGGTTTCATAAGACGAAGCAATTCGAAATGAATTTTTAGTAGAATCATTTTGCCAATCGCCGTAGATATTTGCTGAATCACCGAGA
Organism: uncultured Ignavibacteriaceae bacterium; assembly: GCA_963714415.1. Taxonomy (GTDB): domain Bacteria; phylum Bacteroidota; class Ignavibacteria; order Ignavibacteriales; family Ignavibacteriaceae; genus JAGXRK01. Next base: position 87,093 of record CAVQOL010000005.1, on the reverse strand, counting down.
GTCCATGCAACAAAATGAATAACAACAAGATCGCCGTCTTTTACTTCACGACCTTCGCCAACTATATCATCAACATAACTTAAGCCGCTATCGGTTTTAATAACATCAGGATCACTTGAGCAAGCTGACACAAATAGCAGTATTAAAACTACACTAAGAATTTTTTTCATTATTTTTCCTTTTTTTTACCCGGCAAATATATCCATTATGTCAGTTAAAAAACAAAAATGAATTTATTTTGACTTGTTTTTTCTTAATTATAAATGATAGTTTTACACAAGAAGAAAACAATTCCAAAAATTTATTAATTATGAAAATATTTTTAACTCTGGCTTTATTTTTTGGTTATTCAGTAGAATATTATGCCCAAAGCAGACTTGTGAGTGAAGTTCGGAATTCAGTGAGAAACCATCATTCTGAATTATTAGTGATTGATTCTGATAAGACATTTGAAGAAGCTATTGCCGGTATTAATATTCCTGCAGCAATAATAAATAATCTTGTGCTCGTTGATGTTTTCTATTATTCTTTTAATGGTATACTTTGTAAGGGTCAATTGCTTGTTAACAAAGCAGTTAAGCAGGATATTATTGAAATATTTGAGTTCATAAAAGAATCGCGGTTTCCCGTTGAGAGAGTTATTCCAATTGCAAAGTATGATTGGTCTGATGAAGCTTCGATTGAAGATAACAATACAACGGCATTCAATTACCGCTTTGTATCAGGAACCAGAATTGTTTCAAGTCACGCTTATGGATATGCAATTGATATAAACCCGATACAGAATCCTTATATTAAGCGTGACATAATCATTCCAGAAGGTTCTTCATATGATCCATCAGTACGGGGAACAATAACTTCAGATTCTCAACTCGTAAGAGAATTCAAAATAAGAGGCTGGTCGTGGGGCGGTGACTGGCGCAGCGTAAAAGACTATCAACATTTTGAAAAGAAGATTGGGAAAAAATAGTTTTTACAATTTTTTATTTACTAAAAAATAATTCCAGAAATCTCCACACTCTTTGCGCCCAGGCACTTTCAGAATGAACTGCGTTATCATCTTTGTACCAAAAATAATCTTCATCAATTTTATATCCCTTTTCATCAAGAACTTTTATCATTTCATCAATGCCCGGCTGAAGTCGTTCTTCAAGATCAATTCCACCATTATCAATGTAAAATAAAATTGGTTTCTTTGGACCAATATAACTGTTTACCGTTTTGACATAATTCAATTCATTGTAAATAAATGCCGGGGAAAGGCAGGCAGCTTTAGAAAAAATATCGGGATATTCCCATGCAAGCATAAAAGAAATCAAGCCGCCCATTGATGAACCGCCAACAGCAGTGAATTCTGGTTCGGGTTTAGTTCTATAATTTTTATCAACAAATGGTTTCAATTCGTGGGCTATAAAATCCATATACCTATAACCGGTATCATTCGGTGAATATTCACTTCTTCTATTAAACGTGTTATAAATTCCAACAATAATTATCTCATTAATCGCATCGGCTTTTATTAAACTGTCTGCCGTTTCATCAAGCTGCCAATCAACGTTAAATGAAGAAGTTGCAGGATCCATTATATTTTGACCATCGTGCATATAAAGCACGGGATAACATTTGTGAATTACTGAATCGTAAGACGGCGGCAGCCAAATAATAATATCTCTCGGCTCAAGTCCTTCTGATTCAAAATTTCTTATGTACTCAACTGTTCCTGTAATCTTTCCTGATAAAGTTGTTTCAATCTGATCTTTCCACTTTCTGATAGAATAATTGATGGATGTATCATTAAGAACTCTTAAAATATTATTTTTGGGAATAGTTCCATCTTCATTTACTGCCTCTTTTAACCACGTACCTTTTGTGAATTTAAACTCAAGGTCGGTTCCTTGAGGAAATGAAAATGTTTTTGTCCATAAAGAATCATTGATCTGCTCAAGAGATACTAATGATGGATTCCAGTTACCCAACTGTAAATCGTTACCTGTTATATAGACAATCTCATTTTCCATAACTTCGCTGGCAATTATATTTATATTGACAACTACCAGATCCTGTGCAAAAAATTGTGTGGAAAGAAAAAGGACTAAACTGATAATGATTGTTTTCATAATATTGATTTGAAATTATTATAACATACTATGATAGATTTTCAAAATTATTTATAGATAAATATAGTAAATTTAGAATGTTATTTTAGTAATTATATGAAACTATCAATTAATAAAATATTAATATTTCTTTTTTCTATAGTCCTAATCACTTCTTGTGTAGAAAGGGATTATTTTACTGATGATGGAACTGGACCTCCTATTTCAGGACTTTTTACAGAAATCAGCGGATCAATTTCAGGTGTATTAGTAAGAGCAGAATCACCCTATCTCATCAAAGATGATATTATTGTTGATACATCAATGTCATTGACAATTGAGGCAGGAGTAGAGCTTTATTTTGAGGAAGGGAAATCTCTTATTGTTAAAGGAGAATTGGAAGCTATCGGTCAAATATTTTACCGAATCTATTTTCTTCCATATCGAAATAACTGGGCAGGAATAAAAATTTTAAATTCTGATTCGCAAACCTTGTTTCACTTCTGCACTTTCGTAGAAATATATTCTCCTGACCCTGATTATGTCGGTTCAATTTCCATAGTTGAATCAAATTCTAATTTTCGAAATTGCTACTTCGAAAATAATACAGCATACTCTGGAGGAGCTATAGCGGCATTTAACAGTACTTTAGATGTAAGAAATGTAATATTCAACATGAATCAGGCATTAAATTCAGGTGCTGCCGTCTATTCACAAAATTCAGATATTGTTTTGATTAACAACGTTTTTAATAAAAATAAATCTATGAATCCGGGTGGAGCAGTTACAGTTCTTTTACCACACTTAACCGAAATCCAAAATAATATTTTTTACGAAAACACTGCACATGATAGATTGTCGCATTTATTGTATTTATCCGAGGATTCCACAAATTATATTGAGCAATACAATTATATTGCATTGGAAAATATGGATCCATATTTCATTTCAGAATATAATTTCGGATTGATTTATGCCTCTCCCTGCAAAAACGCTGGTAATCCTGATATCAGAATTCAATGATGTTAACGGAACCAGGAACGACCAGGGAGCTTACGGTGGTCCTTATGGATATTGGTAGAAAGAATTTTTATGGAAATTAAATTTGACAATTATAAAATACGCAGCTACGAGAAAAATGATAAAGATGCTCTAATTAAGTACGGAAACAACTATAATGTCTTTAAGCATCTAAAAGATACTTTTCCGCATCCATACACAAAAGATGATGCAGTCGTATGGTTGACAAGTTGCGTTGCCCAAAATCCCGAAACCCATTTTGCGATTGCAAATGAAAATGAATTAATTGGCGGTATTGGATTCTATTTGAGAGAAGATGTGTTCAAACATAATGCTGAAATTGGCTACTGGCTTGGTGAACCATTCTGGGGAAAACATATTGTAAGCCGGGCTCTTAAAGAAATGACAAAATATATATTCAACAATTTTAAGATAAACAGAATTTATGCAGGTGTATTCGGAGGCAATCCTGCATCAGTTAGAGTCCTTGAAAACTGTGGATATAAACTGGAGGGACTAATGCGCAAAGCAGTGTTAAAGGAAGAATCTTATTTAGATCAATATGTTTTTGCATTATTAAAAGAGGATTTTATAAAATTATATGGATAAAGAAAATCTGCTAAGAAATTTATTTAAGAAGCATTATAACAAAGAAGCTATCAATTATGAACAACTTCCTCCTTCCGGATCTTATAGAGAATATTACCGGCTTAAAAATAATGCAGTTTCAGCAATTGGCGTTTACAACAGAGACCGCAAAGAAAATGATGCTTTCATATCTTTTACTAAACAATTTATTAACAGTAAATTAAACGTGCCCCAACTTTATGAAGAGCAGCTTGATGCAGATGTTTATTTACTTGAAGATCTTGGCGATGAAACACTATACAGTAAAATTGTTAAATTAAGAAGTGATGATGATCCTGATGAACACATAATTGAATTATATAAAAATGTTTTAACAGAACTGCCAAAGTTCCAGGTTGATGCCGCAAAAGATTTTAATTACACTCATTGTTATCCAAGAAAAGAATTTGACCGTCAATCAATGTTATGGGATTTAAGTTATTTCAAATATTATTTTCTTAAGCTTGCAAAAATTTCTTTCAATGAACAATTAATTGAAGATGATTTTCATAACTTCACAGATTTTTTACTTTCAGCCGACTCAAAATATTTTCTTTACAGAGATTACCAGTCACGTAATATTATGTTGAAAGATGATAAATCGTATTTTATCGATTATCAGGGAGGTAGAAAAGGTCCGCTGCAGTATGATGTAGCATCTCTTCTTTTTGACGCTAAGGCTGAACTTACTTTTGAAATGAGAACCGAGCTGCTTGAATTTTATATATCACTTATTAAAGATAAATATGGAATTGATAAGTATAGTTTTATAGAGTATTACAAGCCATTCATTCTTATAAGAATTCTTCAGGCAATGGGGGCTTACGGATTTAGAGGATTTTATGAACGAAAATCTCACTTTCTGAAAAGTATTCCCCCGGCATTAAAGAATATGGAATGGCTGCTTAACAATTGGGATACTTCATTAAAGCTGCCTCATTTATTCAAATGTCTTGAACAGATGATAAATTCTGATGAATTACGAAAGCATGATTATCCGCTTCTTCATGAAAGCGACCTAACTGTCAGTATCAAAAGTTTTTCATACAAGAAACAAATTCCTAAGGATAATTCCGGCAATGGCGGCGGATTTGTTTTTGATTGCCGTGCAATACACAATCCGGGAAGGTATGAACAATACAAACATCAAACAGGAAGAGATGAGGATGTAATCGATTTTCTCAAGAAAGAAAGTGATATAGATAAATTTTTAGAGAATGTTTTTCAGTTAGTTGATTCATCTGTTGAGAATTATATAACAAGAGGATTTACAGATTTAATGGTTAATTTCGGATGCACCGGTGGTCAGCATCGATCTGTTTACTGCGCCGAAGAGTTAACGAAACACCTTCATGATAAATATAAAATAAAAGTTCAGTTAGTACATACAGAGCTTAGTAAGGAATGAAGTAATGAATGCAATGATCCTCGCCGCAGGAATGGGGACAAGGCTTAAACCTTTAACCGACAATAAACCAAAAGCTCTTGTTGAAGTAGGCGGGAAAACTCTTCTTGAATTATCTATAACAAAACTTCTTAGCCACGGGTTTGAGAATATTATTGTAAACGTTCACCATTTCAGTGAAATGATTATTGCCTACTTAAAAGAAAAAAATAATTTTGGTGCGAATATTACGATTTCAGATGAAAGTAAGTTACTTTTAGATACAGGCGGCGGATTAAAACAAATTGCAAAACTTATTGATAAAGATAAGCCAATACTTGTCTATAATGTTGATATAATTACCGATCTTAATTTAATTGAACTCTACAAACATCACTCAGAATCCACTAATCTTGCGACACTTGCAGTCCGGAAAAGAAAAACAAATCGCTACCTTCTTTTTGACAAAGGAAATGTACTTTGCGGATGGATAAATAAAACTACTAAGGAAGAAAAAATTGTCAGAGATTATTTTAACAAGTTATATGAGTTCGCTTTCAGCGGGATACAGGTTGTTAATCCTGATATTTTTAATTTAATGCCTCGAGTAAATAAATTTTCAATTATTGATTTGTATTTAAAACTTGCACCAAAATTTTTGATAGAAGGATATGATCACACGATTTCAACATGGATTGATGTTGGTAAATTAGAAAATCTGAAAGCAGCAGAAAAACTTCTAACAAAGATTAAAAATAACGATCTAGCTTAAACTTCTCACCAAGATATAATTTTTTCACTTCTTCATCTTCAGCAAGTGAATTAGCATCACCTTGTTTAAAAATCTTTCCGTCAATAAGAATGTATGCATTATCAACAATACTTAAAGTTTCGTGAACGTTGTGATCTGTTATCAAAACGCCTATTCCCCTGTTTTTCAAGTTAGCAACAATAATCATAATATCTTCAACTGCAATTGGATCAACGCCGGCAAAGGGTTCATCAAGTAAAATGAAGCTCGGATCGGTTGCAAGTGCTCGTGCAATTTCTGTTCTTCTTCTTTCTCCACCGCTTAACTGAAATCCCATACTTTTCCTGATGTATGAAATAGATAATTCTTCAAGAAGTTCGTCACATTTTTCTTTTCTCTGTTTTGCATCAAGTTTTGTCATTTCAAGAACAGCAAGTAAATTATCTTCAACCGACAATCTTCTGAAAATGGATGCTTCCTGCGGCAAGTAACCAATTCCCATTCTTGCGCGCTTATACATTGGTACGGATGTAATTTCTTCATCATCAAGAAAAACTTTTCCGGATTCAGGTTGTATCATTCCGGTTATCATGTAAAATGTTGTAGTCTTACCTGCACCGTTCGGACCAAGTAATCCAACAATTTCACCTTTAGAAACTTTTACAGTTGCTTTATCAACAACTGCTCTTTTCTTATAAACTTTTACAAGATCTTCACTGCGTAGTGTTGTCGCCATTTTCGTTTTTCTCTTCTTTTACATTATCAAATGAAATTATTGATCTCAAGAGATCTTCTTTAACCGGTCTGTTTTCTATAAAATTAAATCGCGGAAGCATAAATGAACGTTCATTTCCGATCACCTGCGGTTCGGGATAATATTCACTGACAGGTTGTCCATATAATCTTACTTCACTTACCTGATTATCCTCAAAGTAAATTACTGCAGAGTGCGAGTTTGATTTTGTCAATCCGTTTGCTTCATCTTCTTCAAACAAATTATAGATGCTGTATACTGTTCCGAAAAATTCGCTTCGATTTATTTTATCATCAACAAAGTGAATCAATACCCTGCTGCCTGAGGATTGATCAAATCTTTGTCGGTAATTTTCGTTTTGTGAGAGTAAAAAAGCATTACCTTCTACTTCCAGCATTATGATTTTATTCTCTTCAAGATGAATAATAATCGAATCTCCAGTTAACTGAGACGTTTCATACCACAGAACCGGTTGACGTGCTTCGGGACTAATTTTACTTGTTATAATTTTATCTTTACTTCTGATGTAGATAGTTTTATCATTATCAGAGGCAAATTCCCCGCGAATGATTTTTACTGAATCAGTTGCGATAAAAATATCGGCAGTATCACGGAAAGATTCCATTGTTAATGAATTGATAAGCAATGTATCAATAGTAATCACTTCCACAGAATCTTCATCCAGAGTAGCAGCAGAATCAATTTGCATTAAAACCGGATCAAGTTTTATTAAAGTATATTTTCGCTTCCTGTAATCTTCAAGATGTCCGCCAAATATTGAGGTATTGTTTTTAATATTAGTAATCTTAACATTACTATTAGCATAAGTAATTTCAGTATTTCTGAAATGCTCAAGTGAATCTGCTTCTATTATATTTTCAGCATCAACAATTTTTACATTAGCAACCGCAACAGCGTAATCACGTTGTTTAAAATAAGTAAGTTCATCAGACGTTAAAGTAGTTGTAGTATCGTAAAGTGTCACATTTGACTGGAAGAAAGCTCTGTCCTCATTAAAAAAATATTGTCCGCTGTCAGCAGTTAAAATAACCTTCCTATCATCAAGCATAACACCGTCTGTACTTCTGGACATTTTCTGATTACCGTAGTAATAACCTTTTTCTGTTTTGATTATAAGAGTATCCTGTGTAGCAATAACATTTCCGATAAGTTCTGCATCATTACGACCCAAATATTGAATAGCTTTATTACATGTTATACGAACATTTCCCTGAGTTAAAACAACATTTCCGAACACTTCACGAATTAATACGCCTTCAATAAATTTGCCTACAAGACTGTCACCTGTAACAACAATCATTTCCGTTTCAGTCTGTGCAAACAAACTAAAAGAAAATGACAATATTAAGATTACTGAATAGATAAATTTCATTTAAATTTCGTCGTTACTCGTAACAAAGGTTATTCTGTAAATAACATAATTTCGAAGGGACTGATCGGATTCAAATCCATAACCTTCTATTTTTTCTTTAGGTGTTATAATTCTTACAAATTTATCGGATACAATTTTCCTATCGATATTTCGCCACATTAATTCATCTGTAATCAGAGTAACACTGTCGCTGACAGCAACAACACTGTCAATTGCCCAAAGATTATTAGTTCTGTCATCCACTCTACCGCGTAAGGAATTTAAAGTTGTAGTTTTAATTTCAAACTCATCAAAAAAATCAATTTTTATTTTATCATCAAGCAAGGTTTCTTTTGCTTCTTCAAATACTCTTAAATGACCAGCATTCATTATGGCTTTTATCTTTCCTGAATCAGAAAAGGTTATTACTGAATTCCAGCTTTCCTGCGTGGGAAGTTCTTCCACTTTGATGGATGTATCAACTGCAGGTTTAACACGCTCACTTGTACAATGAGTCAGCAAAATTAAAAACAATAGTGATAAGATAATTTTCATCTTCTTTGCAAACCAAGATTTATTAAGTCATGAAGGTGAATAATTCCTATTGGTTTATTTTCATTGTCGGTAATAATCAAACTTGTGATTTTAAAATTTTCCATCTGCTGGAGTGCAAATGACGCAAGATATTCATCTTTCATTACCTTGGGATTTTTTGTCATGACTTCCTTTGCTATAAGATCTTTAATATCCATAGTTTTTTCAAGGAGTCTTCTCAAATCACCATCAGTTATAATTCCGGTTAAAATTGCTTTTTCATTAACTACGGCAGTTACACCTAATCGTTTAGAAGTTATTTCAAAAATTACATCTTTGAGAGGAGTATCTTCATATACAATTGGAATTTTTTCTCCGGTTATCATAATCTCTTTAATCTTAAGAGATAACCTTTTACCAAGACTTCCGCCCGGATGGAGAAAAGCGAAATCCTCGGGAGTGAAGCCGCGTTTTTCCAAAAGTGCAACTGAAAGAGCATCACCCATTACAAGCGTTGCCGTTGTTGATGAAGTTGGAGCAAGGTCATATGGACAAGCTTCTTCTTTCACACTAATATTCAGAAAAATATCAGAAGATTTAACAAGATTTGAATTAGGATTACCACAAATAGCAATTATAGTCACATTCAATCTTTTGAACATCGGAACCAAGTTAGAAATTTCTTCAGTCTCTCCGCTCTTTGAAATGAGCATAACAACATCTTCTTTACGAACCATTCCAAGATCACCGTGAAGTGCGTCTGTTGGATGAAGATAAATTGCCGCTGTTCCGGTTGAGTTTAGAGTTGCAACAATTTTACGTGCAACAATACCAGACTTTCCCATTCCGGTTAAAACAACTCTTCCCTTCGATGCAAGAATAGTTTCCACAGCTTTAACAAACTCTTCATTTATACTATTTTCCAGTCCGGCAACCGCTTCGGCTTCAACCCGGACAACCTGTTTTCCTTTTTTTATAATTTCTGATGAATTCAAATTTTATCCTCGTGAAAATAAATTAAGAAACGATTTCTCTTTTTTAGTATTCTCAAATCTTCTGAATTAATTTTAATATTAAATTTTGTCACAAATTTATTGTATTGATAAAATGCAAGTTTATTTTCTTTCATCAGCACTTAGTTCTTTTTAACTATTTGATCAATTTCTTTAATAACAGATAACAGATTTTTCAGTTCACTTATGCTTAACTGACTTGCGGCATCACTTTTTGCTTCTTGTGGATTTGGATGAACTTCAAGAAACAATGCATCAATACCAACTGCAACGGCAGCCTTTGCAAGGGGTTCAATAAATTTAGGTTCTCCTCCACTTATATTTTCTTTACTTGGTAACTGAACTGCATGTGTTGCATCCATTACAACAGGATAGCCTGTTTCTTTCATAATTACCAATGAACGCATATCAACCACAAGATTATGATAACCGAATGTAGTCCCTCTTTCAGTTAATAAAATACTGTTATTTCCTGTTGATGAAACTTTTTCGGCAGCGTGTTTCATATCGTCAGGAGCAAGAAACTGACCTTTCTTTATATTCACACATTTACCGCTTTTACCGGCGGCTATCAGTAATTCGGTTTGACGTGATAGAAAAGCGGGTATCTGAAGAACATCTGCAGCATCACCAATTTTTTCAATATCCTCAACAGAATGAATATCAGTTAAAACAGGAATAGAAAATTCTGATTTAACTTTATCTAGAATTTTTATTGCTTCCTCATCACCAATTCCCGAAAAAGAATTGATGCTTGTGCGGTTAGCTTTTCTTATACTTGATTTGAAGATATAGGGAAATTTTAATTCTTCAGTTATTCTTTTAATCTGCTCTGCAGTATCAAAAATCATTTTTTCATTTTCGATAACACAAGGACCAGCAATTAAAACAAGCGGATTACCCCCACCTATTTTTATGTTTTTCACTTTAACAATCATTTATTACTCAGTTTTACTTTGAAACGCTGTAAATATAAAAAATTAAAATCTTAATGAATATACGTATTATTATGAATTTAGAAACTAAACAGACAGCTATGATGATGAAAAACCTGCAACAGAAGACCGCGATTTTCTGCAGCACTTTTTAAACTGAGTATGTTTTGTTACAATTATTATTATTTTGGATCAGTAAATAATTACGGAAATTACTTTTGGCAAACGAAAAACGAATACAGATAATCCGAGCAGCTGATAAGAGATTTGCCAAACACGGATTAAACAAAACCACTCTGGATGAGATTGCCAGGGATCTACGAATCGGTAAAGCGACTTTATATCATTACTTCGAGTCGAAAGAACAACTTTTTTATCAAACAATTTCCTGGGAAGTTGAACAGTACCTTCAGACATCTCAGACTACATTGGAAAATAAGGACATTCCGATTGCAACCCGATTGCTTGATTACATTTCTTATAAAGAAAATATCAACCAGCATTCTAAACTTTTATATGATATGCTAATTAAAGTGGTTGAAGGCTATTCCTTAGAAGAAGAAAATAAAATCTTAAATAATCTGTTTCTGAAAGAGGAAGAAATTTTAAAATCAGTTCTTGTTGATTTTTATAGTTCTAAAGTTGTGAGTGTCACTCCTGTATTACCCACGTATATCCTGATGTTAAGCTGGGGACTTGTATTCGGAAACAGGTTGAATAAAAATGCGTTTCCAGAACGGGTAGTAAATTACCGCGAATTGATCTTAAAATCTATTGAAAGCATACTACGTTAAATTTCTTCGTCCTCAACTTCATCGGCAAATAAATATTTTTCATATTTATGCTTTATCATCTGTGCATCAACTATAAAGAAAACATCTTCAGCAATATTGGTGGAATGGTCAGCAAGTCTTTCAAGTTCACGCGAAATTACAAGAAGTGCAACAGCAGGTTCAATATTATCTGAACTTTGTTTCATAATTTCTTTTAAAATTTTATGATTATCGTCATGCATTTTATCTATAATATCATCAGAAAGAATAACTTTTTTTGCCAGTTCAGCATTTTCACCAATAAAAGAATCGATAGCATTTTTCAGCATTTGCTGAACTATCCTGAACATTTCTTCAATTTTTGTTTGTCCATAAAATTCAGGTTTCTTTTTAATCAATACAATATTTTCGGAAATATTTACAGCTATATCTCCTATTCTTTCTAAGTTACTATTGATAGTTAAGCAGACATAATATAGCGAAGATCCATAGCTACTGGCTGAGACAATGCGAAAATTTTCTGGCATATTTTATCGATCTTAACGTCAAACTTATTTACTTTTTTATCCATCTCGATAGCAGTGTTTGCCAGTTCAAGGTTATCTTCTTCAACAGCTTTGATAGCGATTTGAACCTGTTCATCAACAAGGCTGCACATTTTGATAACTCTGGTTTTTAATTTCTCAAGATGTTCGTCAAGTAATCGCTGCATTTGTTTCCTTAGTTCTCTCGAATCTTTATAATTTTTATTGGTCTTATTGTCATTCCCGTGAAAACGGGAATCTATGGCTATTTTGTTTTACTGGATTCCCACTTTCGTGGGAATGACAATCAGTTACAATAAGTTAAAATAATTAACTAAGGTATTTTATTAACCAAATCTTCCGGTAATATAATCTTCTGTTTGTTTGATTGAAGGATTTGTAAAAATCTTTGTTGTTCTATCGTATTCAATCAACTCACCAATATAAAAGAAAGCAGTATTATCACTAACACGAGCGGCTTGCTGCATGTTATGTGTTACAATAACAATCGTATATTTCTTTTTCAACTCGTGAATCAGCTCTTCAATTTTAGCCGTTGAAATAGGATCGAGTGCACTTGCCGGTTCATCCATTAAAATAATTTCAGGCTTTACTGCTAAAGCTCTTGCAATACACAGTCTCTGCTGCTGTCCGCCTGATAAACTTAAAGCATTTTCATTTAGTCGATCCTTCACTTCATCCCACAAAGCTGCCTGCTCTAAAGTTGTTTCAACAATTTCAGTTAAGTTTTTCTTTTCATTAATACCATTTATTCGTGGACCATAAACAAGATTTTCATAAATAGTTTTTGGAAAAAGATTTGGTTTCTGAAAAACCATTCCGATATTCTTTCTGAGATTAACCACATCAATATTTTTATCATAAATATTTACACCATCTACAAATACTTCACCTTCAATCTTCACATTGTCTATTAAATCATTCATTCTGTTTAAGACTCTAATAAAAGTTGATTTTCCACAACCTGACGGTCCGATAAAAGCAGTGACTCTCTTCTCTGGAATTGAAAGCGAAATATTTTTCAATGCCTGTTTAGTACCGTAAAAAAGGCTTAAATCTTTTGTTAAAATCTTTATTTCTTTCATGTCTTTTCCAAACTACTAAAGCTTTCCAATTATTTTTCTGAATCGATAACGAAAAACTATAGCAGTAATATTAAGTAAAAATGTTAAACCAATAAGAACTAATGTTGATCCATATTGCAATCGGTAAAGTTTTAGTAGGATTTGCCGACTGAGTAGCCAAAATAAAAATGTGATACGCAAGGTACATAAACTGTTCAGTGGGATTGATCATCGGGATGCAATAATCTCCAATGCAAAGATCTACAACAGGAAGATTAGGTAAAAAGAATGCTGCACCTAAAAATAATATCGGTGCTGTTTCACCTGCTCCCCTGCTGATTGCCAAAATTGTACCGGTTAAAATTCCTGGTCGTGCCTGAGGAAGAATAACATTCTTAATTGTTTGCCATTTTGTTGCTCCCAATCCATAAGAAGCGTCACGGTGCGTTTTAGGAACTGTATTAAGTGCTTCAAGAGTTGAAACAATTACAATTGGTAACACTAAAATTGATAAAGTAGCTGAAGCCCATAGAAGCGCCGGTTGTCCAAAAAGCATTCCGGTTTGAAGAACTTCATCAAGACCTTTACCGACAAACAGAATAAAAAATCCTAATCCAAATAATCCAAACACAATTGAAGGAACTCCCGCCAGATTGTTTATTGATGTTCTGATAATCCGTGTAAAGAATGTATCCTTTGCATATTCATTTAAATAAATTGCAGCAAATACTCCAAGCGGAACAGCAAAAAGAATCATTATAAACGTAACTGCTATTGTACCAAATATTGCAGGCCAGATTCCACCTTCGGTCATATTGTTACGCGGTTCATCAAATATAAATTCTAAGCTTATAACACCAATCCCTTCGATAAAGATTTTTGTTAAAAGCAGTAACAAAACGGCAATCAGGAACAGAAACATCAATCTCATCAAATTGATGAAGAACGTGCCTGCAAAATCTTTTCTTTTCTTTTTTAGCTCAAGCATAATTAAAAAGTATTTTTCTTACGCATTTTATTGATGATAATTTCCGCTATAAGATTTAAGATAAAAGTTATTGTGAATAAGACCATTCCAATAAAGAATAACGAATAATAGTGATCGGAACCCTGTGACACTTCGCCCATCTCCGCTGCAATTGTTGCGGTCATTGTTCTAACCGAAAGGAAAATGTCTGATGTTATATTTGCTGCATTTCCGGCTGCCATCAATACAATCATTGTTTCACCAATCGCTCTGCCGAATCCAAGTATAATACTTGCAGAAACACCGCTGAATGCTGCCGGTAAAATAACTCTGCTTATAGTCTGCCACTTTGTTGCACCTAAACCGTAGGAAGCCATTCTTAAATCATTTGGAATTGAATGCAATGCATCTTCGGTAAGAGAAGCGATAATTGGAATTATAACAAACGATAAACCGATTGCCGCTACAAATGCATTTAAGCGATTAGCGGGATTAAGAAGATCGTTAAAAAATGATGCACCAATAGCCAGCATTATAAATCCAAGTACAACTGTAGGAATTCCTGCAAATAGTTCTATTGCTGGTTTTAGAAATTCTTTAAGTTTTGGATTGGCTATCTCAGAAAGATAAATTCCCGTTGCCACACCAAGAATTGTTGAAATAATTGTTGCAGGAATTGCTGTTAATAATGTTCCGAGAATTAAAGGAATAAGTGAAAATCTTGCTTCTTCTGAAGTTGGATACCATTCATAACACTCTATTTACAGCACCGTTAGCATCAACTCTATCAAAATAAATAAAATCAAGTAAGCCGATATGTTCTAATGAACGGAATCCTTCTTTGAATAAAAAAACAAAAATCAAAATGATAAATACAAGAGCCATAGCGCCGTTAACAGCAAAAAAGAATCTGATGAATCTTTCTTTTATGCGTGTGCTTTTACGAATTCTTTTTGCGTACTTGGAATTAGCAGCTTTTGAGTAAAACTCTTTTTCTTTTTCGTTCATTAAAGATAATTCTAAAAATTATAGTATAAAGTGTACTCTCGCCGTTAACAGATGGATCAAATGATATTCCTCAAAATCGTGTTTCCTCATAAGATTCATAAATCACGTTGGGTATAATATGAAATATTTTTGTCCAGCTTAATAATCAACACCGACAATAAAATAATTTCTTGAATCACCTTTAAAGGGTTCCTCGTTCATGTTGGGATCAAAATAATCATATCTTACTAAGGCAGCAATACGTTTCGAAAACCAATACGAACCAAATGCTGAAACTCCCAGAACATTTACATTTTTTGATTTTAATTAGTACCTATCTTCAATATAATACAGCATTCTGATTCATTTGAAAAACTCCTTCAACTCCAATACTGTACTTATTTTTTTCTCCGTAACCAAAAAATAATGAACCAAGAATTGTATTATGAGCAAGAGTTTGCATCAGTATTATTGGGATCTTCAATAGATGCTCGTGATTTAAAATCTCCGGTTAATGCAATTGCAAACTTATTAAATGGACTAAAATCCACAGCAGCGTAATATCTCTTGTACTTATCAGTTTCAGCGCTGTTTGCACTGTTATTACCAAACATTAAAGTATAATTAACCTTGTCAGATTCAGAAAGTTTACCACGGAGTGCTATTCCAAAATCACGTGATGGAACAAATCCCCTTAAATCCTGTATAGTTTTTTCAAGCGACCGATAACCCCAATAACTTTCTGAAACATTAAAAGATGGAGTTGGCTGAATACCAATAATTAAATCAGTGCCCTCAAAAATATTTTTCCATTTAAAAGAAGCATCTTTAACAAAAACTCCTATTTTATCATTCGAAGTATTTGATTTTGAATCTGCTTCAAGTCTGAATCTTGCAGAAAATTTTTCAGAAATAATTTTATCATAATTTAAGGATGCTCGTCTTAGCAAAAACCCGTTTAAGTCTTTTGTCCCATCAACAGCAGTGTTGTGAAAATTATCAAAATTACCATCTCTTGAAATGTTGTAGAAATAATCTACAAAAAACTGTCCGGATATTTTTCCCCAATCATTTTCTTGAGCAAAACTATTTGAATAAACAATTATAAATAGCGTAATAATCAATAATTTATTTTTCATTTCTATCCTTTAATGTATTATTTAATTCTTAGTTGGTAATGGAATATATTCCATTGTTTTTACAAGATCTTGTCCTTCTTTAGAAAGCATAAAATCTACAAACTCTTTTAACTTTCCTTGCGGCTCACCATTTGTAAAACAGAAAAGATAACGTGAGATTGAATAATCACCACTCCAGATTGCATCATAATTTACTTTACCATTTTCAGCAGGTAATAATGCGGGTGAATCTGCATCTTTTTTGATTGGAACAATTTTTACATCTTTTCTTTCAGCAAAATATCCAACACCGCCGTAACCAATACCTTTAACGTCTCTTGCAACTGCTTCACCAAGCGCTGCAGTTCCCTGGAGCACCTGAGTTGAAGTTGCAAAATCAATCTGCTTTCCTGCTTCACTTTTACCAAGAACGTGTTCTTTGAAAAATTCGTAAGTGCCACTGCTGTTTTCACGTCCGTAAAGAGTAATCGCCAAATCTTTACCACCAAGCTTTTTCCAGTTTGTTAACTTTCCCGCTGAAGAGATCGCTTACTTGCTTTAATGTAAGACTCTCAATTCCATTTTCAGGATGTACAATAACAGCTAGACCATCAAGAGCAACTTCAATTACATTTGGAGTAATACCTAGTTCTGCTGCTTTTTCAAATTCACTCTCTTTAAGTTCACGACTTGAATTCGCAAGATCAGTTGTTCCGTTTAATAGAGCTGCAACTCCTGTTCCTGATCCGCCGCCTGTAACCTGAATTGAAACATCCGAAAACTTCTGCATATAAACTTCTGCCCACTTTTGCGATAGGTTTACCATTGTATCTGAACCTTTAACTGATAAGACAGTCTTTTCAACATCATCCTTTTTCTTACAGCCGGAAATAAAAAGCAGAGATACAACTATCAGTACTATTAAATTATAAATTCTGTTTTGCATAACATCCTCATTTTTATCTGAATTAAATTATTTATTTAATGCTAAGAAAGATAAAAATACAAATGAAAAATGAAAATGAGTTCTATGTTAAATAACTGTTAAGAGTTTTAAGGAAACCTTTATTATTCGATGTTTTAATAACGATAACTTCGAAAGTCAACAATTAATAGCGCAAATAATAGTTTAGAATATTCAATTTTATTTGCTATAAAATAGATGCATTCATATTTTTGGGCAAACAAAAAATGATTTGAGAGATATAATTTATGCCTTCTTTTGAAAATACCTGGCTTCCCTTTCTTTATCTATACGGAGTAGGCGGTTTCTGTTTTCTTGTCGGAATGATTATCATCCGTAAAAGCGGAGCTTTAAATATGAATTCCAAACGCCACAAGAGATGGTTCAAAATTCTTATTTTCGGATATTTTTACTTCGTATTAATTCACGCTACTTTAATAATCGCAGCATTATATTGGTAAAATATGGATTTTGAAAAATTTCACAATATCGGTTCTTCAACCGATTGGATAGTAATGGTTGTGTACTTCATGGTTATCATGCTTTTTGGAAGTTATTTCGGAAGGTATAACAGAAGCACAAAAGATTTTTTCTTTGGAGGAAGAAGATTTGCCTGGTGGCTGATTGCATTTTCTATTGTTGCAACCGGAGTTGGAAGTCATAGTTTTATTAAATATTCCGCAAAGGGCTTTGAACACGGCTTTTCATCCACAATGACTTATATGAATGATTGGTTTTTTGTTCCCTTCTTTATTTTCGGATGGCTGCCAATCATCATTTATACTAAGATAAGATCGATTCCTGAATATTTTGAAAAAAGATTTAGCCCTTCTGCACGATTTCTTGCAACAGTACTTCTTCTTTTCTACATGATCGGATATATCAGTATTGGATTTTTAACTCTTGGCAAAGCGATGATTCCTCTTCTGCCGGAACAATTCGCATTTCTGGGAATGAACTTCCAGATTTCATTGATGGGAATCGTGATTGTAATTGCTATCATCACAGGAATTTATATTACTTTCGGAGGACAGACAGCAGTTATCTTCACCGATCTTCTGCAAGGTTTTATATTGTTGTTTGCTGGCTTCCTTTTATTCATTCTTGGTCTGGCTTATATCGGCGGACTGGATGTTTTCTGGAATCTTCTTCCAACTGAATGGAAACTACCGCTTGCACATTTTAATGAACCATCGAGTTTTAATTTTGTTGGAATTTTCTGGCAGGATGGAATTGCTGGTTCAATCGGATTCCTGTTTATGAATATGGGTTTGATTATGAGATTTATGGCAACAAAAAGCGTTGATGAAGGTAGAAAAGCAGCAACATTCAATATTTTATTTATGCTTCCGCTTTCTGCAATTGTTGTATCGAATGCAGGATGGCTTGCTAAAGCAATTTCTATAACTTCCCCAGACCTTGTTCCTGCTAATACTGATCCTGATCAGGTGTTTGTTGTTGTTGCAAATATTATTGCTACTCCGGGAGTGTTTGGATTTATAATGGCAGCACTAACTGCCGCATTAATGTCTACTGTTGATACGTTAATTAATGCAACGGCGGCAATTTATATCAATGATATCCACAGACCGATAAAAAAATATCTGAAAAGTAAATCTGATGATAAGCGCAAAACAGATAAAAGAGAACTGCTATCAGCAAGAATTGCATCAGTTGCAATTACAACTTTAGGTGTGCTTGGTGTGCTTGCGTTCAGAGATTTTCCAACGGTTTATGAAGCGCACGGATTTTTCCATTCAACTCTTACTCCCCCGCTTGTGATTGCAATTTTCTTTGGAATTTTTTGGAGGAGGTTTACACCTGCCGGAGTTATGACAACATTCATTGGAGGAATTGGGCTGATGGTCCTTGGTGCAAATTATCCGGGAATATTGATCTCACCATTTGACCACGGAACGCCAATGGATGAAGCACATCCATATTCCTACATTCGTGCTCTATATAATCTCTTTGTCTGCTTTTCTGTTGGTTATCTGGCAACAATTACAACAGGATTACAAAGAAGCTTTGTTCAATGGATACAAAAGAAGGAAAACCATAAATTTCTTTCAACCGTTCTGGTAGTTAGCAGTGTAATTTTATTTATTGGTGTTGTTTTCAGTTCGTCATTTATTGTACTTCATCCTGATTCAATAATTGAAATTTCTCTATTCTTATTTGCAACCTTACTAATGAGTGCTTTAGTATCAATTTCAGTTACTTACTTTGTAAAGTATAATCAGGAAAACAATACAGTTGGTCTTACAGTCTGGTCTCTTGCCAAAGCAAAAGAAATGTTTAAGGGCAGTAAGATTAATGACCGTGAAGGTGAAAAAGTAAAACTTAGCTGGAAGCTTAAAGAAGGTTATGAAGATATTGTCTTCTTTTCCAAAAACGATATGAACAAGATGCAGGCTGATATCGGCGATCTTGTTTACATAACTGATGCCCGTGGTTGGTTTGGCGGATTGAAATCCGTTCACTCCGTTTATGGTGAACCGCATGATGAAGATGGAATTGTTTACATAACTCAGGAAAATTTTGAACAAGGTCAGTTTATAGAAGGAAAGAAAGTAATAGCTGAAAAAGAAATGTGACAAATCTTTCATTTTTTCAAAAGTAGGAAGTTAATCAAAAATCTTCCTGCCATTTTAGATGTCTCACTTTATTCGAGATGACAAGTGTCCCTTCCTGTCATTCTGAAAGAATATTCTTTTCTTTGTCATTTCGAAGGAATACAAATGACTGAGAAATCTTTGGAGTTGTCTTAAGATTTCTCTCCGACTTGTATGGATCGAAGAGAAATAGCTGCTTTAGATTTCTCCCGTTGGTCGAAATAACAATTACCCTAATGTCATTTCGAAGGATCCCGATTTATCGGGAGACTGAGAAATCTTTGAGATAAAAATATTAGTTTTAAATATTCATTTCCGCACTCAAATCTTTCCATAGCGGATTCATCGATTCGATAAGCTTATTCTTCTTTTCCCTCCTCCATTTTTTTAATTCCTTTTCCCGCCTTATAGCCTCATTGACATCTGAATATTGTTCATAATAAACCATTTTATTCAGGTTATATTTTTTTGTAAATCCTTCAATCAATTTGTTTTTATGCTCATAAATTCTACGTTCAATGTTATTAGTCATACCTATATACAAAACTTTATTATTCCAGTTTGTGAGGATATAAATGTAGTAACTATGGATTTTCATTTGAATAAAAATAAATATTTATCATTTATATTAAAATGATGATGACTAAAGATTTCTCCCGTTGGTCGAAATGACAAAACCCGTACCGTCATTTCGAAGGATCGCGATTTATCGGGAGACTGAAAAATCTCTAAGATCATTTCAGGATTTCTCCCGTTTGTTGGGATGACAATTCATATACAAAAATTTAATTAGGAAATGATTTTTCTCCCTCCTAAGTTTACCGCCGGAAAGGAATTTAATTCTTAAAAAAACATATATGCCACCATTTGAGCACACCTGGTTACCCTACATTTACCTCTACGGTGTGGGAGGTTTATTCTTTATCATCGGAATGATCACTATTAAAAAAAGCGGCGGAATTGATCTAACTAAAAAACGTCACCGCTTCTGGTGGAAGGTTCTGATATTCGGAATGATTTACTTTATGATCTTCCATGCAATTTTAATTATAGCTGCACTTTACTTTTAACCAATCCAACTAAAATATAAAATGGACATTCATCATAGTCTTGGTACTTCAACCGACTGGATAGTTATGGTTGTGTACTTTATTGCAATAATGGCTTTCGGATCTTACTTCAGTAAGTATAACCGTACAACAACCGACTTTTTTTTCGGCGGTAGAAGATTTGCATGGTGGCTTATTGCAATGAGCATTGTAGCTACAGGAGTCGGCAGTCATAGTTTCATAAAATATTCTGCAAAAGGATTTACAGACGGCTTTGCATCTACTATGACTTATATGAACGATTGGTTCTTTCTTCCGTTTTTTATTTTCGGATGGCTGCCAATAATTGTTTATACAAGAATAAGATCTATTCCGGAATATTTTGAAAAAAGATTTTCACCCATAACAAGATTTCTTGCGACAATTCTTTTACTGCTTTATATGATAGGCTATGTTGGAATTGGATTTCTAACTATGGGCAAAGCAATTCTTCCTTTGCTTCCTCCGGGCTTTGATATTTTAGGTATTCACTTCAATATTACTTTAATGGGATTAGTTATTGTTATTGCTTTCATTGTTGGAATTTATATTACTTACGGCGGACAAACTGCTGTTATCTTTACCGATCTTGCTCAGGGTTTCATTCTAATCTTTGCAGGCTTTTTGGTTTTTTTTCTGGGAATAGATTACATAGGCGGATTTGGTTTATTCTGGGATCTGCTGCCCACAACGTGGAAATTACCGCTTGCAAATTTTAACAATCCGCCCGGATTTAATTTTGTTGGTATTTTCTGGCAGGATGGTATTGCGGGTTCTGTTGGATTTTTATTTATGAACATGGGATTGGTAATGCGTTTTATGGCATGCAAAAGCGTTGATGAAGGACGCAAGGCTGCAACATTTAATATTTTATTTATGCTTCCAATCTCTGCAATAGTTGTTGGTAATGCCGGATGGATAGCAAAAGCAATTTCTGTTATGAATCCATCTATTGTTCCGCCGGATACAAATCCCGATGAAATATTTGTTGTGGTAGCAAATGTAATATCACATCCCGGTGTTTTTGGATTTATAATGGCTGCATTAACAGCGGCGTTGATGTCAACTGTAGATACTTTACTTAACGCAACCGCTGCAGTTTATATAAATGATGTTCATCGCCCTGCAAAAAAATGGCTAAGCAAAAAAGTACAATCGTGGAAGGAAGAAGATAAACAGGAATTGAACTCTGCCCGAATTGCTACTGTTATTTTTACTGTGGCGGGAGTTCTTGCGGTAATTCCGTTCAGCGCATTTCCAACGGTGTATGAAGCACACGGATATTTTCACTCAACATTAACTCCACCTCTTGTAGTTGCAATATTTCTTGGCGTATTCTGGAAGAAATTTACCAACGCATCTGTAATTGCAACGTTTGTAGTTGGTGTTGCATTGATGGTGCTTGGAATGTATTATCCACAACCGCTAATACAAATATTTGATCACGGAACTGATTTCGATCCGGCACATCCATACATATATATTGGTGCGTTGTATAATTTATTTGTTTGCGTACTGGTTGGTGTTCTTACTACTGTTACAAGAACGCAGCAAGTAAAGATAATTGATGTGATAAAGAAAAATCCAAATCAAAAAACAATAATGACTGTTATCACTTTTACTGCTGCAGTAATTTTTGCATTGGTAATTTTTAATGCTGCTTCCCTGCCGGTTCTTTTAGTTTTAACTTTTATTATGCTGGTTCTGGTTGTAATCTCATCAAACTATTATTCTAAATATTCTGAAGGTATGCATACTGAAGGTTTAACCGTTTGGGATATTGCAAAAGCCAAACAAATGTTTAAAGGCAGTAAAGTCAATGAGCGTGATGGTGAAGTAATAAAAGTCCACTGGAAATTAAAAGACTCACCTGATGACCTGATGTATTTTTCAAATAACGATATGGCAAAGATGTCTGCAGAAGTTGGTGATCTTGTTTACATATCCGATGCAAGAAAAATATTCGGCGGATTAAAATCTGTCACACGCTGTTTATGGCGAACCGCACGATGAAGATGGAATTGTTTATATCACCCAGGAACATCTTGACCAGGGACAGTTTGTTAAAGGAAAAATACTTACTGCAGAAAAAGAAATGTGATAATAATTAGGAATACAGATGATTGGATGATTGGGTGAATGATTGAATGATTGATTGGTGATTGGATGATGAATGGATTGATTGAATGGATGATCAGTACCTGATTCTGATATACAACTGACTCAGCTAACTCCGAACCTTGAACATTTAGCCGCGGCATTGAGCATTCAACATTGATGCATTGAGCATTGAACATTCAACATTGATCATTGAACATTAATTTACTCCAACCCTCAACCATTGTTATATGGTAAATTAAATAAAACCTTTCCGTGTCTTGTAGATTTAAAGTCAATTTCTTAGTTTCAGGTGAGCAATTAAGGGAGTTAGTTGTTGGCGAGTGGTATTCACAAATATTACTTATCAAAAAATCTCCTTAAAGGGGAATGATAACAAACCTAAGTTACTTGACGAAGTAAGAGCATACCTGCGTGTAAAACACTATAGTCCTAAAACCGAGAAATCTTATCTCAGTTGGATAATTCGATATATTTATTTTCATAATAAGCAACATCCAAAAGATTTAGGTGCTGAAGAAATCAAAAACTTTATCAGTCATCTTGCAAATAATGCCCGTGTCTCAAGTTCAACGCAAAACCAGGCATTGCAGGCTATATTATTTCTTTATAAAAATATAGTGAAGAAAGATGTCGGTTGGATTGATGAAATAAAATTTGCCTACAGAAAAAAACACTTACCGGTAGTACTTAATAAACAGGAAGTAAATGAAATTTTTAAGAACCTAAATGGAATTCCATTACTCATATCAAAAATTCTTTACGGTTCAGGCATGCGTTTAGGTGAGTGTATTAAACTCAGATTGAATGATATTGATCTTGAGTTAAAAACAATAACCGTCAGGGATGGTAAGGGTGAAAAAGATCGATTAACAATTCTACCTGATAAACTTATCACTGAAATGGAACATCATATTAAAAAGATAAATAAATTGTTTAGACTAGATGTTGTCAAGAAAAACGTAGTCGTACCACTTCCATACGCGTTGAGCAGAAAGTATCCGAATGCTGGAAAGGAATTAGCATGGCAGTATATTTTTCCGGCAAAAAGTCTTGTATATAATACAGATGAAAAGAAATATTACAGAGTTCATTTACATCCCAGTACATTTCAGAAAGAATTTAAAAATGCAGTACGGAAATCGGGTATAGCAAAGCAAGCATCACCGCACACTTTACGACATAGTTTTGCAACACATTTGCTACAGAACGGGTATGATATAAGAACAGTTCAAGAATTATTAGGGCATAATTCTGTAAAAACAACTATGATCTATACACACGTATTGAACAGAGGAATAGGTGTTAGGAGCCCATTAGATTAATGGATGATAGATGAGAATTTTTTTCGGGAATATCTTCCATGGAATTTGTAATCTTTTATTTATAAGATTAAGTAATACAAGAACTTAGAGAATATTTTTGAAAACTCAAGCGGTCGGTAGATTAGAAAATAATTCTTAAATAACAACCGAATTAAAGACCGCTAATTCGGTATAAGTAATAGTTAGGTTTTTATCAAATATTGGAGAAGAATGATTGTATTTCTACTGATTTCTACTAAATAATCTTTGAGAGGATAAAATGAATAACAATTTATTTTGCATTTTTTTGCACACTATTTCTTTTCCAAACTAATTATTCGCAAGTCTTATCTTACCCAAGGTATGTTTCAAATTAGTGGTTCTATTTCGTACACTTCATCTTCTCGAGAATATCCATACGCAACAGTTAAGAATGAAGAATTTAATTTATCACCTATCGTATCGTATTTGATTTCTGATAATTTCTCGGCTGGGTTTGAACTAGTATATAATTATTATAATCATTCTGAGATGGACTATTATTTTTACCCAGATTACCATAACACCTTATCATTTGGCCCTGCATTAACATGATTATCTTTTTTCAAATGAAAAACTTACACCTTTTTTTGAAGTCGGTTATAATCATATAATTATTGATTTGGAAGATTTGAGGGAACCAATAGATGAAAATGGATATAAAATAAAACTCGGATTAGGGCTCAATTATTTTATTACACAATCTGTGGCCATAGAACCAAGTTTAATTTATGAATACAAGAGTACAAAAAGAGCTTGGTTAATTGAAGGTAGCTTTCTTGAAAGATATTTAAATGAAAAAAATATTATTGTTGGTATTAAATTAAATTTTTCATTAATTAAAAAACCTAACCAGCCAATCAACCCGACCGCCTTTTCGCATTCGGGTTTTCTAAAATTCTTGGGTTGGTTGTTCCGTTTAAAGTTTGTTGTTCTAAGTAGTTCTATTAATTAACATTGTTGCAAACTGCACTTGCAAAGAAAGATAAGTGCAGTTTGCTAAATCTTTGGCTTTGTCGTTTTAATCTGCATTGCTGTTAAAGGCGGCGGGTTATCGGCAACGTCGTTAGGTGTATAAAAACAATATCTGATTTATAGGAGCAAGTAAAATGAAAATAGTATTCTTCTTCACCTTCATTATTGTTTTTTTATTAACACTACCAAATAGAATATATTCTCAAATTGAAGTTGATCTTGAATCCGGGTTGGTAAAAAGCGGCTATAATGATGTGCGAATTCCGGGTGATAAGGGAACATTATTTTCATTTTCGGAAGAATTGAAATCGGACAATGAGTTTTTCTACAGAATAAGATTGAATTACAAATTCTTAGAGAGGCATAATTTATCCGTTTTATATGCACCATTAAAAATTACTGCTAAAGGTACATTTAACAAAGATGTAATTTTTACAGAAAAGACTTTTTTATCAAACACTGAAACTGAAGGGAGCTATAAGTTTAATTCTTATAGACTCACCTATCGTTACGATCTTTATCTTGGAGAAACTATAGAATTTGGTTTAGGTTTGACCGGGAAAATTAGAGATGCAGAAATTATTTTAAAAAATAATCAGCAAGAAGCCACAAATGATAATGTTGGTTTTGTACCATTAATAAATTTTAAATTTTTTCTACATATAAGTAATCAATTTGGATTTTTATTAACTGGAGATGCATTAGCGGCACCACAAGGAAGAGCCGAGGATATATTAGCAGCATTTACATATAGTGCGACAGATAAAATTGATATAAAGTTAGGTTATCGTATCCTTGAAGGTGGGGCTGACAATGATAAAGTCTACACATTTTCACTATTTCATTATGCATCATTTGGTATAATTTTTAATCTCTAAGAAAATAAATGATAATTTCATTAAGGGACAGCACGAAAAAATATACACCTAACCAGTCGCTCAAGACCGACCCCCGATATTCATCGGGGCAGGCTGCCTTTTTAGTTCGGCGGATTTGTGATTTTTGAAATTGTATTTTAGTGATTTTGCCTGCCTGCCGGCAGGCAGGTTCAAGGTGTTCATTCTAATTAATTAACCCCGACCTTCGTCGGGACAGGCTTGCCTTCGGTGCTTGAAGATAAAAAAGTTAAGCACCTTCGGCTAAATATTTGGCAATGCGTTTTAGTTTGTCGTTCTTGCTATGGGCGGCCTGCCTTTGCTTGCCGCCAAGGCAAGACAGGCGGGTTAGGCGCAAGGCCGTTATACATAAAAATGGTTAATAATAATAAAAACATAATTTCATTTCCAGTTGGATACCATCAATTTCACAAAAAACAACTTTTTAATTTTCAGTTAAATCGTTGGTATTCGCTGGGTTATTTTAGATTTGAAGACTTAGTTGAGGTTGGTGATAGAATTCAAAATTTTGGAGACTGGAAAAGAGAGATGTTGATTCTTGCAGAAAAATCTGTAGTAAAGAATGAACTACTAAGTGCTGCATTCTACTATAGAGCTGCTGAATTTTATTTCCTTGATGAAGTACCTGAAAAAGAATTGCTGTATGAAAAATTTTCTGATCTTTTTTATCAAGCTATCCAGAACGATGAAGTTGAAAAATTTCTCGTACCTTATCAAGAAGTATTTTTGCCAGCATTAAGAATTAAACCGAAAAATGAAAGTAAGGGTACAATTGTAATGCACGGTGGTTTCGATTCCTTTATCGAAGAATTTTATTCAATGATGAGATACTTTTTTGACTCAAGGATATGAAGTAATTGCTTTTGAGGGACCTGGTCAAGGTTTAGCTAGAAGAAAATATGAACTTGCTCTAAATCTTGAATGGGAAAAACCAGTAAAAGCAATAATTGACTATTTCGATTTAGAAAATGTTACAATACTTGGAATTTCTATGGGAGGATGGCTTTGTTTAAGAGCCGCTGCTTTTGAACCTAGAATAGCAAGAGTTATTGCAACCGGGCACGCAATTGATTATATGAAAAGTATGAATCCATTTCTTAGATGGATTCATCTTTGGACAATGAATCATTTCAAAAATTTTATGGATAAAATGGCTGCGAAAAAATTCCTGAGAGCTAATGATAGTATCCCTACCTGGATGGTGAAACATCTTATGTACATTACCAAAAAGAACAAACCGCTTGACGCTTTGCAAACTTATTTAGATATGTGTGAAAGTAATATTCATTCTGAACTTATTAATCAAGATGTACTGATTCTTTTGGGGAATAGAGATCATTTTATTCCTATAAAAATGTTAAATATGCAAGCAAAAGCATTGGTAAATGCAAAATCTGTGACCACTAGAATTTTTACTAAAGAAGAAAATGCAGAAAATCATTGCCAGATTGGCAATATTGGGCTATCCCTTGATGTCATGGTTAAATGGATTAAAAGGGTATCTTAAATCAGAAATTATTATGTAGGTATAACCAAGCCCTACATTCGGTAGTCAAGACATACGGGTTAGACGCAACGCAGTTATACAACATGAAGTTCTCTCAATATAATAGGTAATAGACTATGGATGATAAAGTAAATATTCTTAAACAAATTATCTCATATTTTATTCTTACAAGTATTATATCGACCGTAATATTTATTTGGATGTTTAATGGTGCTAAAAATAATATGGTTGCTGTTGCCTTAATGATGTGGACGCCTGGGATTTCAGCGATCCTTACGTCTTTGTTTTATAAAGATAAAATTCGCAGTTATGGATGGAAATTAGGAAAAGTGCGTCTTCTCATTTACGCTTATTTTTTTCCATTAGTTGTATCGATTATAGCTTATGGCCTGATATGGTTAAGTGGTCTAGCTGAATTTACTACTCAAGCTGTAATAAACTATAAATGGGCAAAAATGATTGGTTTTCAACTGCCTGCACCATTTTTGATTGGATTTTTTTCAAAAATGGTATTAGCATTTCTTTTTGCTATCCCTTTTGTTCTTGGAGAAGAAATAGGATGGAGCGGTTTTTTAACCCCGAAGCTATTAAAATTATTTTCAGTTCATATTACATCAATTATCGTTGGACTTTTCTGGTCAATCTGGCATTATCCTGCAATTATAGGCGGCTTTTACGGACAAGGGACTCCTTTGTGGGTAGCATTACCTGGTTTTACTCTTGTATGTATAGCTGCATCCTTAGTGAGAACTGTTTTGATCTTAAAATCTAAGAACCTATGGGTTGGTACCATTCTTCATGCAAGTGGCAATACTATATTGATGGGAATATTTTGGGAAATGACTGTTCAAAAAGGGTATGCTGGATATTTTGTTTCAGAGACGGGAGTATTTTTAGGAATAGTCTATATAATTGCTGCTTTGCTGTTTGGGAAATATCAAATGAAAAAAGTGGCAGTTGTATAACCATCAGAACTCTAAAGGAGTCTTGTGGACAACCGAAAACGACCGAAACAAATTTGGGGCAAGATGCCAAGTAAAACTGGCATTTTTAGGGTTTTGAATTATACATCACAATTTTTAATTTTTATTTGTGTACTAGCAGACAGGTTCTGGTGAAATAAGTCAAACAACTTTGGGTAGTAAAATGAAAAATGTTTTTCAATACGTTTTATTTTTGCTTCTATCGGTAGCTTTATATTATTGTTCTGAAAAAGAAAATATTACAAGTCCAATTTCTAATAATGTAATTATTGAAGTTACCTCTCTAAGCCATTCATCAGCCAGGATCGGAGAAAAAGTCATTGCTTATGGAAAGAACTTAAGTAATTATAGATTACAGTATGTAATGCTTAATGATGAATTCGTACTGTTTAATAGAACTTCAGATTCTACATTTTCTCTTTTTATCCCTTATAAAGCTCAAACCGGCAAGTTTTATTTCCGTCTTCGTTCCGATGATAAGGATACTATCTTAACAAGTCCTACAATTCAAATTGATAATGACTGTACTTCAGACTTTTGTATTGACTGGAACTTAAGGGATAAATTTATTGAGTCGGATTCCTGGATAACTGACTGGAATACAGATACATTGAAGTGGTCAGCGATCATTAAATCAGATACAATTATCTTTAGCAGAAAGGGTAGTTGTCACGATGAATGTGGGTTCTGGAACACTATAGCATTTAAACGGAATGCTAATAACCAGTTGCCTAAATTTTTATTTTCAGTTTACAAAAAACTTGAATGGATAGCACCTGATGTTAATGACACATTAAGATATGGAATAGTGAAAATTGATAGATGGGATTCAGATACTGAATATTCAGGATCTTTTTCATATAATGACTATAGTTGGATTTTCTTTGTTAACAATAATTAAATGAAAATAAAACTATTTAATTTTCTTTTGAGAAGAAGTTTTATCCTTTACCTTTTGCAAGACCGGTATTGACGGTGCCGGTCTGCTAAGGGCATATTCAACAATTTTGCCTAGCGTTTCACCAAAGCTAAGCCCTATCTGTTCAGCAGATTCCATGAACGATACACCTTCAGTTAAATCAGGATTCGGATTTACTTCCAGGACAAAAACTTTGTTGTCTTTTGTTAAACGCAGATCAAGCCGCGCATAATCATTACAACCGGTTATTTTGTATGCTCCAAGCACTGCAGCTTTAACTTTCTTTTCCACCCGCTTGGATAATTTTGCGGGGCAAATAGAATGTACTCTGTGAAATGATTCTTCAAGCGGATTCCATTTTGCATCATAGCTAATTATGTTTGGATGATCGGATGGAAGACCAGAAAAATCAAATTCAATAATAGGCAGAATCTGAGGCGGATCATTACCGAGCACAGAAACATGCAACTCACGGCCTTCAATAAATTCTTCAACAAGAATCGGCGGATTATATTCTTCGAAAGTCTTTTTAATCCTTTCATTAAGTTGATCAAAATTATATACAACGGATCCTTTCTCTACTCCTGAACTCGCATCTTCACGCGATGGCTTTACAATTATTGGATAATGCAAACCGTGTCTTCCGGGTAACCGTGGTTCTGTTAGCAGTTTATACCTTGGTGTAGGAACATTGTTTGCCAGCAATAGCTGCTTAGTCATTCCCTTTCTTTGGCACAAAGCAAGAGTAAATGGTCTGGAGCCGGTGAATCGAACACCATAAAGAGCAAATAAGCCGACAATCAAATGCTCAAGGGCCGGATCATCTCTATAGAACTCAATAAGATTAAAAACCACATCAGGCGGATTTTTGCGAAGTAAATCGATCAGTACCTGGATGTCTTCGTTAATATTTAAAATATTAACTTTATATCCTTCTTCCCTGAGTGCGTTGGCAATTGCTTCATACTCTTCGGTTACTGTTGCAACATTAATGTTGTATTCCGGTTCAAAACTCAACGAGTCAGGATCTACATCACGAATTTTTTCGTAAATGTCATCACCGGCGTGATTATAGATTACTGCAACAGTAGTTTTTTTCTTTCTGGCCATAAAATTATAACATCTCAATAAATGTAAATTAAAATTAGATTACAATTTTAACTTTGGCAAGCAATAAATTTTTTAAAGTTAACTTTATTTTGATTTATTATTTACTGTGAAAAATAAATTAATACAAATTATCAATAATATTTAGTTTTATTTTTGATTATGAGATCATACCATTCATCATCTTCAACTGAAAAAAGTCATAAGCAAAGTTTTCTTATTTCCATCTCTTGTTAATATCACAACATTTGTTTATTTATTCGAAGTTTGAAGTAAATTAGTTGGGTTCCCGTCTGCGTCCTAACGGACTTCGGAAGATAATTTTCTGTTTTCGGGGTTGCGTGCATAAATCATTTTTAAGGAGAAAAGATGAAAACAAAAGTAATAACAACCTTTTTCATAGTAATTGCAATGAGTTCAATATGGGCACAACAAACACAATTTGATGATCGTCCGAAGATTACTGTAAACGGTGAGGCAGTTGTTAAGGTACAACCTGATCAGATCATCATTACTTTTGGTATTGAAACGTGGGATAAAAACATTATGCTTGCCAAACAAGAGAACAACGAAATTATGAAAAAGGCAATAGTAGTAATTAAAGAAGCCGGAATCCGGGAGAAAGATATCCAGACAGATTATCTTTCCATAGAGCCCAGGTACGGTGATAATTATGAGAAAAGAAATTTTATTGGTTACTTTGTACGTAACACTTTGGTGGTTACTACCGCTGAGCCTGATAAAGTTGAAAACTTAGTAACAGGAGTTCTGCAATCCGGTGTAAACTATATTCATAGTATTAATTTTCAGACTACAGAATTCAAGAAGTACCGTGAACAGGCAAGAGAACTTGCCCTGAATGCGGCAAAGGAGAAAGCTGAAAAAATGGCTGGAACTTTGGATCAGACTATCGGTAATCCCATCCAGATAAGCGAAGGTTATGGTGGAAATAATTGGTGGTACTATTCAAGCTGGAATGGCTGGGGCTATGGCAGCAGATCAAATTATATGAGCCAAAACGTAATGCAGAACATTGATAGTGGTTCAAATGAAATTTCAGAAACAATAGCACTTGGTAAAATATCAATTAAAGCAAATGTAACTGTGACATTTGAACTAATGAAATAAATTTGGCAGATGTGTGAAAAACCACGCCGTTATATTCATGATTTTGCTATACAACTTTAAATTTTTATAAGAGAATCAAATAAAGAAAGAAGTATAGAGTTATCAGTTAAAGATAAATAAGTAAATTAAATATCTACAGATTTTAGAAAATTAAAAAAGAGATACTGCCCTCTCATTCCGCGGCGAGCAATCTCTTTATTGCTACAATTTAGAGAGGTTATTTATGAGTGTTTTAACTACCCCCTGGGATACGCTCAGCAGAATGATAGCTGAGGGAAACAGCATTGATTTAACAAAATTTATTGAAACTCTCAGCCCATCAGAAACAGCAAGAGCCATTTCTCGACTGACAGAAGAGGAACAGCTTCGTCTGCTCACCCTTCTCAAGCCCGAAGATGCCGCCGATATGATTGAGGACATTCCGGATGAACAAGCCGCAGATTTAGTGGAGGATATGCCATCGGAGCAGGCGGCGGCTATTATGGAGGAAATGGCAAGCGATCATCTAGTTGATGTGCTGGGTGAAATGGATGAAGATGCAAGTCAGGCAATTCTGGCAAAAATGCACCGGGAAGACGCTAACGAAGCACGAATGATGTTGGAATATGAGCCTGACTGTGCCGGCGGACTAATGATTTCCGAGTTCCTCGTCTATAGTATTGACTATACTATTCAAGACGTGCTAAATGATCTTCAAACAAATCGTAGTGAGTACGTCAATTATAATGTTCAGTATTTTTATGTTATTGACCGGGATGAGAAACTTGCAGGTGTACTTCGTATGAATGACCTGCTATTTCCTGCCCGTGAGACGCGGCTTGCCGACGTAATGATTTCCTCACCACTTAGAGTGTCTGATAAGGCTTCGCTTAAAGAACTTCAAGAATTTTTCGATGATCATCACTTGTTCGGTGCACCTGTTGTGGATGATAAGGAGAGGTTGGTTGGTGTAGTACAACCGGATGCTGTTGAGGAGGCAGTAAGTAAACAGAAAACAAAAACATTTTTACGGCTAAGCGGTATTGTTGGCGGCGAGGAGTTCAGAACCATGCCCCTGCTCTCCCGTTCAGGTCGTCGTCTGTCCTGGCTGAGCTTGAATATTGTCCTTAACATTATAGCCGCAAGTGTTATTGCTCTGTACCAGGACACACTAGCCGCTGTGATTACACTGGCGGTTTTTCTGCCTATGGTCAGTGATATGAGCGGATGTTCAGGTAACCAGGCTGTTGCGGTTTCAATGCGGGAACTTTCCCTTGGACTGGTACGCCCGGGCGAATTATTATGGGTGCTGGCAAAGGAGGCTAAAATCGGTATCATCAATGGTCTGGTGCTTGGCTTACTGCTTGGCGGAGTCGCCTTTTTCTGGAAGGGAAATCCATGGCTTGGCATCGTGATCGGTGGTGCATTAGCAGCTAACACTCTGGTTTCGGTAACACTAGGCGGCATGTTACCCCTCGTGCTCAAGCGGTTGAAACTGGATCCGGCTCTTGTATCCAGCCCGCTGTTGACAACAGTAACTGATATGTGCGGCTTCTTTTTTGTGTTAAGTTTCGCCGCGGCGGTTCTGCCAAAACTCGGAGGCATGTAGTTTATTTCATCAAATGAAAGCACTGCGTCTTTAAAAAAATAATTTAGAAATTATTAAGGCATTATGAGAAAAAATCTAAAGGAATTTTTAGAATAATAATTAAATATATTTATAACCAGCGGTTAAGTGCCGTGTTTTATAATAAGGAGAACAAATGGTACAGCAAATTCTATCAGATGAAAATGAATTTCCAACAGAAGAAATAATTTTTTCGCATATTGGAAAATCTAAAATATTATGGCACTCTCTTTTTGAATATATCCGTATGGATCATCAAGACTTTTCTGAAGATTGGAAATATTACAAAGATGGCAAAAGTTGGCTTTTAAAAGTATCAAGAAAGTCCAAAACAATATTTTGGCTTTCCATTCTAAAAAATACCTTCAGAGTTACTTTTTATTTCACTGACAGAGCAGAACAAGCTATCAACAAAAGTCTTATATCTGATGAATTAAAGAAACAATTTATAGATGGAAAAAGATATAATAAAATACGCGGGCTTACAATAACTTTTAAGTACAAAAAAGACGTTGAATATGCTAAAGCACTAATAGATATTAAACTTAGCATCAAATAGTAAATATCTAATCTATAGCGATCAAACAATAAAGTTTAGAAATATTAAAAAAGTAGAATCGGTAATCATAAATAACATAGCAATGTAGTTTTGGGAGACAGATTAAAATCCACGCTGTTAGCATTTCAGTAATAATTTTACCAATTAAAGGAGATCTAAATGAGTAATTCGGAAAAATCAGCACAAAAGATTCAAGAAATTCAAAAAGACAGACAAGAAGCACACAAATATTTTTATGAAAAATCTGAAGTGTACAGAACATTTGTTGAACTTGAACAAAAAACATTTAGAGATGGTAATTTATCAAAAAAGCATAAGGAGCTGATTGCTATTGGTATCTCTTTGGTTAATAGTTGTGAATCCTGTTTAGAATGGCATATTAAGCAAGCCTTAGATTCTGGAGCAAGCACTGAAGAAATTATCGAAGCACTTGAAGTCGGATTTGAAATGGGAATCGGACCTACAACAGTTACTAGTAGATTTGCAATGAAAGTGTTAAAACATTATTTGAATGAAAAAAAATAAATTGTTTCTGACTGGTAAGTCACTGCTTTCCTAAACAGTCCAGTGAACATACTGATTCCTGTGAAGCAACGAAAACTAATTAAGACACAATATCATTATGCTCAATAAATACTTTTATATTAATTTTAGATAAATAATCTATTAGAATATTTTAACATTACTGATTTCAGATTGGAGATACAAATGATTATCAATCATTCAAAACACTTTTCACCGGCCATAATTTTCTTTTTCATTTTATTTCAGATAAGTAACTTTTCTCAGAATCAGGACTCATTAATAACAAAAGTTGAAAATGGTTTATTACCTTACGTTCTGATTGAAGGTGAACCGTCATTCAATCTGCAAGATAGGATGGATTATTACAAAGTACCGGGAATAAGTATTGCCGTAATTAAGGATTTTAAAGTCGCATGGAGTAAGCAATATGGTGTTATGGATTCTGAGGTCCAGAATCCCGTAAAAGATGAAACAATATTTAATGTTGGATCGCTGAGTAAAGGTGTTGCAGCATTAACAGTATTAAGTTTAATTGAAGATGGGAAAATTGATTTAAACCGGAATATCAATGAACAACTGATTTCCTGGAAGGTGCCGGAAAATGAATTTACAAAACAAGCAACAGTTACTCCCCTGCTACTGATGAATCATAGCGGCGGCGCAATGTTTAGTCCGGGTGTTGCATACTTAGCTGATAATTTTCCAACTAATCTTCAGATACTCAACGGGGAAAGTCCATCTCAAACAAAAGCAGTAGTTATTGATAAAATACCGGGAACAGAGTTCCAATATTCGAATGCCGGTTATGCAATTTTACAGCAACTAACTGTCGATGTAGAGGGAAAATCATTTCCTGAAATTGCAAGCGAAAGAATATTTCAACCGCTTGAAATGAACAGTACAACATTTCAGCAGCCCCTACCGGAAGATTTAATAAAAATTGCTTCCGCTGGACATATGGGCGACGGCTTACCACTTGCAGTTAAAAGATATTATTTCCCACATATGGCAGCTGGTGGATTATGGACAACTACTACTGATTACGCAAAATATATTATCGAACTACAGAAATCGTATCTGGGTAAATCCAATAAAATTATCTCACAAGAACTTGCTAAAGAAATGTTATCCCCTCATGTTTCAAAACAATATGGGCTCGGTGTATTTATGAGAGAAATGTACGGAGAGATAAATTACTTCGGTCATCTTGGAGACAGTAGAGGATTTTTCGCCGGATTTGTATCTCATTTAACAGACGGTTGTGGCGCTGTTGTTTTTACTAACGGACAAAATGGTGCAAATTTAATTCGCGAAATAACTAATGGTATTGCTAAAGTTTATGGATGGGAAAAATATCTTCCAGAAGAATATAAAGTTGTAGCTATTGATGATAACGAGGCTTATAAGTATTGCGGCCGCTATGCAGTTGGCTCTGATGCCTATTTTGAAGTAAAGAAAGAGCAGGATAAGTTAATTATAAATCAATTCGATAATGCACAATTATTTCATGTAGGTGATGGGAAATTTGTAACAAAGTTCAGGCTGGGAAATCTTCAGTATAAATTTGAATCCGAAAACAATGTAACATCTGTTGTTTATTATTTTTCTGATGAACTTGGACGATTTCTAAATGAACCAGTTACTTGTTATAGAATGAATTCGGGAGAGAAATTACCAATTGAATTATTGAACGAAGGCCAAATTGATGAGGCTGCTGATTTATACCGCAAAATAAAGAAAGAAAATCCTTCTGATTTCTATGTATCAGAAAACCGCTTCAACAGTCTGGGATATTCTTACTTGGGGCAAAATGAGTTTGAAAAAGCAATTGTAATTTTTCAACTAAATACAGAATTTTATCCGGAGTCAGGAAATTGTTATGATAGTCTGGCTGAAGCATTCATGAATAGCGGTGACAGCGAACAAGCTATAATTAATTATAAAAAAGCACTGGAGTTGAATCCGAATAATCAAAATGCGGCAGGAATATTAAAAAAATTGAGTGAAATGAAGTAATATTTCTATGATAAAATCTCGACTTTTTTTGTAAAATAGACATTTATATTAGATTTGTGGAGGAAGCGAATTGAATTCCAAAAATAATATGATCAAGCCGCTATTGCTTATATTTATTGGGATTGCTGCTGGAATAACAATTTCAGGCTTTTATAATTTCGCATTTGATGGTGAAGTCACATGATTTTCAAATCAAAAATTCTTATTTAATTTTCAAGTTTAACAACGATATTCGAGTAAAAATTATCACATTTTCAGTAAACATTTTTAAATTGAATTAATCATTTATTTCTTTTTATAAAGATTACAATAAAGAATATTGCAATTAATAAAACAATGGTTGTAATCAAACTTCCTTCAGGTCCAAAACCACCTCCGCTGATCAACCCATTACCAGTAGTATTAAGGTCAAATATCGAAACTTTTTCATCTGAACCGCTGACTGAAAGTCCAAATACATTACCTAAAGTCCAATTCCAAGCGGAATGCCAAGCGCAGGCACCCCAAAGACTTCCATCTTTCATAACATAAAGAGTTAATAAAACTGCGATGAGAAAAAGGTTTATGACTCCAAAAGGATTGATGCCCGAATTACCTGTGTGCAAAAACGCAAACAAAATTGATGTGATTATAACACCAAGCCAGGGTTTGTATCTTGCCCCAATTACCTGAAACATCCATCCACGAGATAGTATTTCTTCTGAAGCTCCTTGAATTAAATAAGCGAATAGAAAAATGATTACACCGCCAATTGCATTTATTCCAGTTGGATTTATATTTTCAGTCGCTGAATTCAATGCTGCCCAAAATTGCAATTGTTGCAACAATAACAACAATCATACTCATAGCTGATATAAATCCGAATAGATATTTTGTTATAACGCCTTTCTTTGTAAAACCAATTGTGTAGAAAGGTCTTCCTTCATAAAATCTTACCCATAGAAAAATTAGAGCAATAACAGCTCCAAACAATGCGTAAAGTCCGAATGCCTGTCGCGCTAAACTGCTGGCCTGAGTCGGATCCCCAAAATATAATGGGGCAAATACATATTGTGTTAAAACTCCCGCAATAACTAAAAAGATCACCGGAAGAATGAATGATGATAGTGCAATATGAGTAATTCTTTTTGAATTTTTTGTTAAAAGGAAAAATTCATTTCCAGGATTAAAAATTGCAAATATGGTTTCTTTCATTTTCTAACTCAAATTATCTGTGAAGAATAAAAAATTAGACATCATTTAAAGCGAATAGGTTACATACACCTCTTTTATTGTTAGGAAGAGATCTCAGAAACTGAGATAATATTTTTAACGTACAAATATTTAATTGTATTTTTTAATCACTTTTAAGATGTAAAGCAATTTTTAATATAGTTATGAAAGTTAAGATCATCGCATTTTTTATACCTCTCATTATTGATTTTGTTTTATAAAATACTCAACGTGTGGCTCCAGGCTGAATGCTCCTGAAATGTATGGCTTGTATGCTTTATTCGCACTCTTCGGCTTGTTCGGATACCAAAAGAAGGACAACAAAGATTAGAATATGCATTGATTAATCTATTTAATGCGGACAGTTAAGTAATAAGTCCAGCTAAATGGAGATATATCGCATCATAATGACTTTTATGAACCCTAACTTTCTTTACTTCATCTTACAATGTACACTTTATTTTTGCTTATCTTTGTAAGCAAAATTTTACTCAATATTGCGGATCGGATTTGTTTCGCAACAATAAATCAAAATAAAAAGAAATTAAACTTGCCTGACATATTGTTTACTATTCCAGACTGTTAAATCTTTCAAAGAGTAAAATCACCAGTAAAAAAACCAGAAAAAAAATTTATTAGGAAAATCTATGAGCTCGTTTGAAGAATTAGGATTAAATAAAAGTCTAGCATTGGCAGTTAAAGAATTAGGTTTTGAAAAACCAATGCCGATCCAGCAGAAGATCATTCCCCTGCTCTTACAGGATGAAACTGATGATATAATTGCATTAGCTCAAACCGGAACAGGAAAAACCGCAGCATTCGGCTTACCGATCATTCAGAAAACAGATACAAAATCTAAAAAAGTACAGTATTTAATAATTTGTCCCACAAGAGAGTTGTGCCTTCAGATAGCTGATGATCTTAAAGATTATTCTGTAAATGATAAAGATATAATTATAGCTGCTGTATTTGGCGGTTCAAGTATGGAAAGACAAATTGAAAAAATTAGAACAAGGAGCACAGATTATTTCTGCAACTCCGGGAAGACTTAACGATCTTATCAACAGAAAGGTTGTCGATTTAAGCAAAGTTAAAGCTGTAATTCTTGATGAAGCAGATGAAATGCTGAATATGGGATTTAAGGAAGAGCTTGAAGCTATTCTTGAAAAAACTCCTGAGGACAGAAACACATTTTTGTTTTCGGCGACAATGCCTAAGCAGCTTCTTTCAATTGCAAATAAATATATGTTTAATCCCCTTGAAATTACAATCGGAGTTAGAAATTCCGGTGCAGAAAATGTTGAGCATTTTGGTTATTTGGTTCACGCTAAAGATAGATATTTAGCTCTTAAGCGTATTGTTGATTTTCATCCGAATATTTATGGAATAGTTTTTTGCCGAACACGACAGGAAACAAAAGATGTTGCTGAAAAACTTGTTAAAGACGGATATAATGCTGACGCTTTACACGGAGATCTTTCTCAGTCTCAGCGTGAATATGTGATGAACAAATTCAGAAGCAGGCATTTAAGATTATTAGTTGCAACCGATGTTGCTGCACGCGGACTTGATGTTGATGATCTTACTCATATAATAAATTATGAACTGCCCGATGAATTGGAAATATATACACACCGCAGCGGAAGAACCGGCAGAGCGGGTAAAGCAGGAATTTCGATTGCCATAGCTCATCTGAAAGAAAAGTATAAGCTCAGTCTAATTGAAAAAAAGATAAATAAAAAATTCACTTACCTCCCTATTCCCGGCGGAAGAGATATTTGTGAAAAACAGCTTTTTCATTTGATTGACCGTGTAGAAAAAGTTGAAATTGATCATGTACAGGTTGAATCTTTCCTTCCACAAATTTACAGCAAACTTGAATGGATGGATAGAAATGAACTGATTCAAAGATTTGTTTCTGTTGAGTTCAATCGCTTCCTTGATTACTATAAAAATATTCCCGATCTGAATTCACCTGCTGAAGGCAGATCAAAAGATAAAATAAAATCTCAACGCGGAAATTATACAAGGTATTTTATAAACCTTGGTACAACAGATGGTCTGAATCCTGCAATGTTAATCGGAATGATAAATGATTTTACCGGAATCAAAAATATTGATATCGGTGGAATTGATATTATGAAAAACTTTTCTTTCTTTGAAGCTGACAGTAATTTTCAATCAGAAGTGATTGCAGGTTTTAAAGGTCAGCGACTAAAGAAACGCGACATAAGTGTTGAAGTTGCTGAGAAAAGAAGAGGAAGTGAAAGATCAAAAGACCGTGATAATAGGAAAGAATCTAAATTCAGAAAAAACGGTCCATCAAATAGGCCTAAAGATAGAAGCGACAAAAAACGACATAAAATAAAAAGTCACAAATAGTATTTTCGTTCTTTTTTTAACTCACTTGGGCATTACGTTTCAATTTGAAAAGTACAGTGTGAAAAACTAACTTTGCTATTATCGTTTTCATAAATAAATAGCAGGAGTATTTATGGGAAAAGGAGATAGAAGATCGAGAAAAGGAAAGATCTGGAGAGGCACACACGGTAAAACCAGACCCAAATTCAAAGTGATAATAAAACAGCCGATCAAACCCAAGGAAAAAGCAAAAGCAAAATGAATTTGAAGGGTTCATCGAATATAAGATGAACCCTTTTTTATTATTATTATTTTGAAGTTATCTGTTTAACAGATAAATATTATTCGTTTTATCTATATCCGGTATCAAATCACTTCCAAGTTCAATTTTTATAACATTAGCTTCATCCGAAAGTTTATACTCAAAAACAATTTCATCTTTCCCATCTTTCCATACTGAAGCATTTTTGTAGATAATTTCATTCAGTTCGTCATCGTGAATAATGTTAAGCTGCACAGGCACAGGAACATTTCCTACTTTTTTTACTGTAACAAGAATTTTTTCATCTGTAGTTTCTACATTCTTAATTGCAAGGTCTGGAAAGCTGTATTGGCAAAACCATGGATTCCAGAACCAGGATAAATCCTCACCGGCAACTTCATTAAAGGTGTTAAAAAAATCATAGGGCAATGGATGTTTGCCATTCCATCTGTTCATAAATTCTTTAAGAGCTAAGCTGAACAGTTCATCTCCCATAAATTCTCTTAAGAACATATATGCAACTCCGGGTCTGTTGTATGCAGCATTTCTGTAAGGTGTGCCGGTCAAAAGCATTGATAAAACAATTGGAGGTACATCATTTTCCGTACCTGCAACTGATTCATAATATTTAATGGTTGAAGCTCGTCTTTGGTGATTATTTCTATCTTGTAAATCGAACGGAAGCATAACAGCCCAGCCTTCATCCATCCATGCATATTTACGTTCATTTGTTCCCATATAAAAAGGAAAATACTGATGTAAAAGTTCGTGAGATGTTAGTCCTACCGTATTTTCATAGGTTGATGTAGAGCCATCATTAATTATCATCGGAAATTCCATACCTCCTGATCCGTTAAAAACACTTGCAGACGGATATGGATAATATACTCCGGGCATTTCCTCTGAGAAAAAAGTCAATGATTCTTTTGCAATTTTTGCAACCTGGTAAAAATCTTCTGACTGTTCTTTGTATGCAGCCGCTATATAAACATCGCTGCCATTTTTCAATTTAAGATTAAAAGCATCCCACAAATAATGATCGCTAAATCCGAAAGCAAAATCAGGAACATACTTTGCTGAAAACTTATAAGTTAGTTGCTCTTTATTCTGAAAAATATTTCCTGTTTCTAAATCCTCTTTAGTAATTATATTCACAACCTCATCAGATTTTAACGCTTTATAATATCTATTCAAAAACTTCTCATTTAAAATTTCCCGAGGATTTTGTAATACACCCGTTGCCCACAAACCAAAATCTTTAGGAAGTGTGAGTTCAACTTCATAATTGTTGAAATCATTATACATCTCAGCATAACCTTTATAAATAATTATATCCCAGCCATCAATATCATCATATACGGATACTTGCGGATACCAGTAAGCAATAAAAGCAGAAGTTGAATCATAGAATCCTAATCGCCAGGTGCGTGCCGGAATTTCAAAATGCCAATCAATTTCCAAATCTATTTTTGATGACGGAGGCATAGGATCAGTCAATTTTATCATAAAATTTGTTGCATATTCATTTACAAGATTTCCATCTTGTATATCATACTCTTTTTCTGAAACCTTTAGAGATGTAATTTTCATTCCTTCTGTTATTGATTCCAATTCAA
This sequence comes from uncultured Ignavibacteriaceae bacterium, assembly GCA_963714415.1. Lineage (GTDB taxonomy): Bacteria > Bacteroidota > Ignavibacteria > Ignavibacteriales > Ignavibacteriaceae > JAGXRK01. The sequence goes on along the minus strand of CAVQOL010000005.1, from coordinate 45,353 downwards.
ATTGTCCATCCCGTGGTGCGTTTGCTTTCTGTATGTTTTGATACAGTCTTAGATAAATTGATTTGAGAGTATCCGGGACTATTATTGTAATAAATAATTTTTTCACTTCCTTCAAGTAATCTTTCAGTAGGATGAACTTGTGCTTTAATAAAATAATCAGCTGAGTTTTGCCAATAATTTTCACCCGGCATTCCAGTTAGAGTTCGAGTTTCATTCTCAACAGCTTTTAAAAAATCAAGTGGTGTGAATAAAACACTTTGCGCAAATGAATTTGTAAATGGAAATAAAAAACATAAAATAACTGCTGAACTTTTTATCATAATTAATCCTTTAATCATTTTATGATCAATCAAATAAACCGGAAGATATTCCTGAACGGGATTTGCCAAAACGTTTATAAGCTAAATCGGTAACTTCTCTTCCGCGTGGTGTGCGTTGAATAAAACCTTGCTGAATTAAAAAAGGCTCATAGACTTCTTCAATGGTTCCGGGATCTTCATTTACTGCAACAGCAAGTGTGCTCAGTCCGACCGGGCCACCTTTATATTTTTCAATTATGGCAAGAATAATTTCTTTATCCATTTCATCAAGTCCGTATTCATCAACCTCAAGAGCAGTAAGAGCTTTTTTAGCAACTTCAACATCAATTTCTTTTTTGTTTTCAAAATCTGCAAAGTCTCTTGTTCTGCGTAATAAACGATTTGCAATTCGAGGTGTGCCCCTTGAACGTTTTGCGATCTCTATAGAAGCATTTTCATCAATGTTAATATTTAATATTGATGAAGATCTCTTAACAATAACTTTAAGTATGTCTGAATTGTAGTAATCCAATCTGAACTTTATACCGAATCTGTCGCGTAAAGGAGATGTTAACATTCCCGCCCGAGTTGTCGCGCCAACTAAAGTGTACTTTGGTAGACTAATCTGAACAGAACGCGCGTTTGGTCCACTGTCAATCATAATATCTAATTTATAATCTTCCATTGCTGAATAAAGATATTCTTCAATAACTGGACTGAGACGATGAATTTCATCAATGAAAAGAACCGAGTGTTCTTCAAGATTTGTTAGTATACCTGCTAAGTCTCCGGGTTTTTCTAAAACAGGACCGGAAGAAATTTTAAGTTTAACACCAAGTTCATTGGCAATAATATGTGCAAGTGTGGTTTTGCCCAATCCGGGCGGACCTGTAAGAAGAACATGATCTAATGCCTCTCCCCTTTTCATGGCTGCGGAAATAAAAACATGAAGGTTGTCAGTAATTTTTGACTGCCCTGAAAACTCACTTATTTTTTGAGGACGAAGAGTCTGTTCAAACTTTTTTTCTTCATCATTTATTTCTGCTGAAGTGCTTTTTGATTTTCTTGTCATTATCAGGTTACCAGTTCTTTATTTCTAAATCTGAATTTATTAATTAACCATACTAAAGTTGTCATAGTAACAATCATAGCAATTGCGATGCTTATTGTTTGTGCAGGATACAAACTCTTTCCCCAGTAATTATTTAAACCTATATTCCAGGCACTGCCATACAGTATCATAAGATGCACAACATAAATCAATAATGTATTTCTGCCTACTAATATAAATATTCTGGGAATTGTCTCAACACTTATAGAAATATATGAGACTAATGCATTCAATAAAAGAACAAAACCTAAACGAAAAGATATAGTCAATAATGAAGTAGATGAATTATCTAAATTGTAACCAAACACTTTTGCAATATCTCCACCGATGTACGACAACAATAAAAGTATAAGTCCGATTCCGGTTAACATTAAACTGAATTTGGGAGATTTAAAAATCATTGGATTTTTTGCTAGATAACTTCCTAAAGCACCTCCTAACACTACATAACCAGCCCATGGAAATAATGGAAACAAAGATCCTGTCCCTGTGGAAAAATATGCGGCAATTGGATGAGGCAGAAAATTAATCCACTCAATTTGTTGAAATGCATCCGCAGGTAAAAAGAAAAGTAGAGCTCCGGCAATAAAAACAAAATAATCGCCAACTTTTGTTTTTTCTGATATGTATGCAAAAATCAGCACAAATAAAATTCCGAATCCGATAAGATGAAGAACATCTACAGTAAAAAATACTCTCCACTGAAGATCAGTAACTTCTGAAAAATTAATAAGTGTTGCAGTTGGATATCTCAACATATATCCGATAAAGAGAAGGAGCAAAAACCTTTTGATTCCTTTCCAGACACGAGGGTTTTTTTCAAATGGCTCCTGTGCAAGACGAAATAGATAAGCAAATGTTGTCCCGGCTGTAAACATAAAAATCGGCGCAGTCATTCCACGCATAAATAACCATATTGAGTAAGCCAGATAATCGTTTGATCTTAAATCGGAGGAAAGCAGAACATCTACCGTATGACCTTGCACCATTTGAATAACAGCAAAAGCTCTCATCAAATCAATAAAAATGATTCTATTTTTTTTGCCTGTTTTAACCATTAAAAAGGATTGAAAGTTTAATCAGAATTGCAGTAAAAATACTGAAATGGAGCGTGAAAGAAAAAGCCCCGCAAAGCATTTACGGGGCTTAAGATTTACATATTCAAACAGAAATTATTTCTTATCATCATCAACAACTTCGTAAGATGCATCCTGAACATCATCTTTTCCATCTTCAGGCTTACCGGAAGAAGCTGATTCCTGACCTGGTTGCGGTCCCGGCTGAGCTCCACCTTCTTGTGAGTAAAGCTGTGCAGCTATTTCACTCCAGGCTTTATTTAATGATTCAGTTGCAGACTTAATCTGATCAGTATTATTAGTTGAAAGAGCATCTTCAACTTTCTTTATTTCAGATTCAAGCCGTGCTTTTGCATCCGGGTTAACTTTATCTTTTAATTCTTCAAGTTGTTTCTTTGTTTGGAAAACCAGACTGTCAGCTTGATTTCGTACATCAACAGATTCTCTTTTCTTCTTATCTTCGGCAGCATGTTCTTTAGCATCGTTTTTCATTTTTTCTATTTCACTCTGATTTAATCCGCCCGAAGAAGTTATTCTTATGCTTTGTTCTTTGCTAGTAGCTTTATCTTTTGCACTAACATGAAGAATTCCATTCGCATCAATATCAAAAGTAACTTCAATCTGCGGAATTCCCCTTGGTGCTGGTGGAATACCATCAAGATGGAATCTTCCTAATGATCTGTTATCGGCAGCCATTTGTCTTTCACCCTGAAGAACATTAATCTCAACAGAAGGCTGACTATCAGAAGCAGTTGAGAATATCTCACTTTTTCTTGTTGGAATAGTTGTATTGGCGTCAATCAGTTTTGTGAATACGCTGCCAAGTGTTTCAATTCCAAGTGAAAGTGGAGTAACGTCAAGTAGAAGCACATCTTTAACTTCACCTGTCAAAACACCACCCTGAATAGCTGCACCAACCGCAACTACTTCATCAGCATTAACGCCTTTGTGAGGCTCTTTACCAAATATTTTCTTCACTAATTCCTGAACCATCGGAATTCTTGTAGATCCACCAACCAAGATAACTTCATTAATATCTGACGGAGAAACACCGGCATCTTTTATTGCCTGTTCGCAAGGCATTCTTGTATTTTCCATAAGATCGTGTATCAACTGTTCAAATTTTGATCTGCTTAAGTTAATGTTCATATGCTTCGGTCCATCCTGAGTTGCAGTAATGAACGGAAGATTAACATCTGTTGAAGAAGATGATGAGAGTTCAATCTTTGCTTTCTCAGCAGCTTCTTTCAATCTTTGAAGAGCCATTGGGTCTTTCTTAAGATCAATTCCTTCCTGTTTTTTGAATTCATCAGCAAGAAAATCAATTAATCTTTGATCAAAGTCATCACCACCAAGGTGAGTGTCTCCATTTGTTGATTTAACTTCAAATACACCATCACCTAACTGAAGTATTGAAATATCAAACGTTCCGCCGCCTAAATCGTAAACAGCAACTGTATGATCAGATGTTTTTTTGTCTAATCCATAAGCTAGAGCAGCAGCAGTTGGTTCATTTATTATTCTTCTTACTTTCAAACCTGCTATTTCACCCGCATCTTTTGTTGCTTGTCTTTGTGAGTCATTAAAGTAAGCAGGCACTGTGATCACTGCTTCTGTAACTTCCTGACCCAGATAATCTTCGGCAGTTTTTTTCATCTTCTGAAGAATCATTGCACTTATTTCAGGTGGTGAATAAAGTCGATCAGTTATTTTAACTCTTGCAGCTGTTTGAATCACCGGCAACAACTTCATAGGGCACTTCTGTTCTTTCCTTATCAACCTCATTATACAATCTTCCCATAAATCTTTTTATTGAAAAGACGGTGTTACTTGGATTAGTTATGGCTTGTCGTTTAGCAGGCTGACCAACCAATCTTTCACCTGATTTTGTAAATGCAACTACAGATGGAGTAGTTCTTCCGCCTTCAGAATTCGGAATAACTACCGGTTCGTTACCCTCCATTACGGCAACACACGAGTTAGTAGTTCCTAAGTCTATTCCTATAATTTTTCCCATTATATTTGTCTCCTATATTTTATAAACTGATTCTATTATGCAACCAAAGTGCCACAAGTTATGAAATAGCATAACCTGTTTAATAGCAACAACTTATGGGGTTTATTAAATATTTTAATTGAGATGCCTAAAATTTAGAGGCAAGTCATTATGTCATAATACTTATAACTTTTGACATTCTTAATGACAATTTTTCGATTTCTGTCTATATTTACTTAGTAATAAAAAGAGGTTTTTCGTGTTCAATATTGAAGTTTTTGATCTTAAACTTAATACGGATTTTATAGGCAGAAATTTTGTTTATGCAGAAGAAGTAAGTTCAACAAATTCTTTTTTACTTGATAAAAATTCCAACTATAACCAGAGTGGAACAGTTGTTTTGGCTGAGAAGCAATCAGCCGGAAGAGGAAGAATGGATAGAGTCTGGTACAGTCAGAAGGACCAAAATCTTACTTTCTCAATTCTGTTAAAAGGAAATAAAAAATTTAATCAGAAAATTAATTTTATAAACTTTGCAGCTACTTTAGCTATTGCAATTTCAATTGAAAATCTTTATCAGCTTCGCACAGAACTTAAGTGGCCAAATGATGTTCTTATATCCGGGAAAAAGGTTTCCGGAATTCTAATTGAATCAACTTCCAGCGGCAGTAAAATTGAGCATATTGTGATCGGTATTGGAATTAATGTTAACCAGCCAATCTTTCAGGGAAAGTTTAACATTACACCGACTTCAATCAGAAATGAAATAAATGATATGGTTGACAGAGAAAGATTTCTTGCCGAAGTACTAAACAATTTTGAAGAACTTTTAAATAAAGCAATTGAGAATGGAAATTTTATTTTAAGAGAATGGCGTGAAAGATGTAAAATGATTGGTGAACGAATTACCGTTACAGATGGGACAAATGTTCAGTATGGAATTTTTGAAGATATAGATGAATCCGGTTTTCTGCTACTAAAATCAAAAGATAAAATGCAGAAGATACATTTTGGTGATGTTAGTATAGTTTAAATCTTTTATTAATTAACACCGTTAAGAAATGTTCTGTTAGTATTCTACAAGTGAGCTATTATCACACCAGCAGATCCAATATTCTGATGATATTATTTCTTAATTCTTTTCTGTGAGAAATCACATCAACAAAACCATGTTCAAGTAAAAACTCAGAAGTCTGAAATCCCGGTGGGAGATCTTTACCTATTGTCTGCTTAATAACTCTCGGTCCTGCAAATCCGATTAACGCTTTTGGCTCCGCAATATGCACATCACCAAGCATTGCATAACTTGCTGTTGTTCCGCCAGTGGTAGGATCGGTTAGAACTGAAATGTATGGGACTCCTGCATCAGCAAGACGAGCTAATCGAGAACTTGTCTTAGCCATTTGCATAAGCGAGTAAGCACCTTCCATCATTCTTGCGCCGCCGCTTTTCGAAATTATTACTAATGGAGCTTTATTTTTATAAGCCTTATCTATCAGACGTGCAAGCTTTTCACCCACAACAGCACCCATACTTCCGCCAATGAACTGGAAATCCATACAACCTAAGGCAATTTCTCTTCCGTCTAACTTCCCTGTTCCTGTACGAACAGCATCATATAAATCTAATTTTTTAATTGTATCTGCAATTCTATCAGAATATTTTTTAGTATCTGTAAATTCAAGCGGATCGGCTGCTCGCATTTTTCGATCCATTTCTTTGAATGATCCTTTGTCAAGAAGAATTCTTATGTATTCTTTGCTGCCAATTCTGAAATGATAATCGCATTTAAGACACGTCCACAAATTTATTTCAAGTTGCTTCTTGTGAATTATTTCTCCGCAAGAAGGACACTTCTCCCATAATCCATCAGGAAGTTCCTTCTTCTGTGTATCAGATGCAATATTGTCTTTAGATCTTCTAAACCACGGCATAATTTTTCTTTCAGCCTTCTATATCGGCAAATAATGTTAAAATTTTATTGGGATCATCGGGATCGTTGGACATAACGGTAATTGATCTGCTCATCTTCCCTTTTCTTTTTGCAGTATCGAGTTCAACTTTAAGTGTAGCAGATTCGCCCGGCTTCAATTCTTTAGTGCTCACAGAAGCAACTGCACATCCGCAGGAAGATTTAACATCTTTAATATTAAGTGTGGATGCTCCGGTATTTGTGAACCGGAAAGTGTGTTCATATACTTGCCCTTCCTTCACTTTACCAAAATTATGTTGACTGTTCTCAAAATGAATTTTGGGCCCTTCCGTTTTTGATTTTGTTTGTTCCGGAATTACAACATTACATTTTATTGTTAAAACTAATTCCTGATTTTCAGGATCGTTTGTTTTAACTTTTACTTGTTTTTGCTGGTTACCTCTTCTCCCTTTTGAATTAAAAGTTACTTCAAGTTTAGTTGATTCTCCAGGTTTCAACTGATTTTTATCAGGTTTAGCAGCAGTACATCCGCAAGTAGCACGCACGTCTTTAATTTCCAAAATATCACCGCCGCTGTTTGAAATCATAAATACTGTTGTAACTGATTCTCCTTGATTAACATCGCCAAAATCGTGAATATCCTTCTGAATAACTGCTTTTGGTCCTATTAGCTGTGCCACAGAAAACGAAGTAAAAAGTATCAATCCAACAATTATTTTATTTATCATTTTTCTTCTCCTTAACGATAAAATTTTTCAGATAATGCGGTTCAAGATTATCTATATCGTTTGTCTTTACATTCTCACCGAAATTTACAGCCCACTTAGCAATAAACTCTGGTTCAGGCGAATTTAATGCATTTTGGTTAAAAGCGCTGCCGAACTTTTTAATGTTTTTATCCAGAAATTTCAACTCGGAATTTTGCAGAATTTTTAACTCTTCTGTAAATATAAAACTATTCATTTTAATATGAAACTTTGCAAAGTAAACTTCTTCTGTATTGATTTTATTAGCTATAACAATTTCTTCATCATCAAAAATTGATGTCAATTGCAAAGCTAATGCTTCAAATGTAGGTACGGGAATTATTGGAATTGACAATCCGAAGGCTAAACCTTTTGCTGCAGACATTCCAATTCGTAACCCTGTGAATGATCCCGGTCCTTCCGAAACAGCAATTGAATCGATGTCAGTTTTATCAATTCCTGAATTATTAATTACAGATTCAATAACTTCGAAAAGCATTTCGGAGTGAGAATGCTTTAGCAATCACTTTTGATGAAAAATACTTTTCTTCATCAAAATAGATGCAGGCTCCGCAAATCTTATCAGAAGTTTCAATCGCAAGTAAAGGTTTATTCATATTTATAAAATTTAAAAGTTCTCTGATTTTTCATATCGAATTCGATCATTACTTCTATGCGTTTCTTTGGAAGAATATCAGAAAAAAGTTCTCCCCATTCAATAAATGTAATAGAGCTATTATTAAGATAGTCATCAAATCCTATATCAAATAATTCTCGTACATTATTTATTCTGTAAAAATCAAAATGGTTAATGTGAAATTTACCATCGTGTTCATTTACAATTGCAAATGTAGGACTAACCACATTATGAATGCCGAATTCGACACAAACATTTTTAATGAAGAATGTTTTACCCGAACCAAGATTTCCATTTAACACCACAACTTCATTACCAAGCAGTGTTTTTGCAAATTCAGAAGCAAGTTGTTTTGTATCTGCTTCAGTTTCACATACCCTGCTAAAAGGATAGTCCATTTTACTTTGGCTCCATAGTAACTATCGGGAGGATCATTTCTTCCATAGAAATTCCACCATGCTGAAATGTATCTTTATAATACGACAAATATTTATGATAATCAGTGGGATAAACAAAGTAATAGTCTTCTTTTGCAATTATATAATTTATTGTAACTCCGCGTTTCGGCAGTTTATATTCAATCGGATTTTTAATATAGATGGCATGTTTCTCATCCACCTTCAAATTTCTTCCATACTTAAATCTAAGATTTGTTGAAGCTTCACGGTCACCGAGAACTTTTGCGCCTCTTAAAGATCTTATGCTGCCGTGATCGGTTGTAACAATAATTTTTATTTTCTTCATTCCGGCAAGCGTTCGAAAAGTAGAAAGTAAAGATGAATGAGTAAACCAGCTATTAGTTAATGATCTGTAAGCAGCTTCATCAGGAGCTATTTCTTTTAGTAATTCTGAATCGGATCTGCCATGAGCAATCATATCAAGAAAGTTAACTACAATTGCAGAAAGATGATTTGATTTATATGAATGAATATTCTGCTCAAAGTTTCTTCCGACATCCGGATCAATTATCTTTAAATACTTAAGGTCATTACGTAGTTTTATTTTCTTTCTATCGAGAAGAAGTTGAAGGAGTTCCTTCTCATATTTGTTCATGCTTTTTTCATCATCATCATTTCCCTGCCAGAGATCAGGGTAATACTTTTCAATTTCAACAGGATACAAACCGCTGAATAAAGAGTTTCTTGCATAGGGAGTTGCAGTTGGAAGTATGGAATAGTAATAATCTTTTTCGATTGTGAAATATTCACGAAGGTGTTCTTCCATTATAAGCCATTGATCTATGCGAAGACAATCAAGCACAAAGAAAAACACCGATGTATTTTCATCTTTAATATTTTCTACGACATATTTATCAACAATGTCTGTTGTTAAGTGTTGGAACATCGGGATTAGATTGATTTGCAATCCAGTGCCGGTAATTATTTTCAACAAATCTTGAAAATTCTTTGTTGGCTTCTTTAAACTGATCTGATAGGGTTTGTTTTAATCCCATTTCAGGATGACGATCGAGTTCAATAGACCAATTAACAAGCTTGAGATAAATGTTTATCCAATCATTATAATCAAGGTCACCCATTAACGATTCAGATATTTCATTAAAATGTTGAAGATAATCTTTAGCGACATATTCGCTGGAGATTTTTTTCCCTTCAAGAATTTTTTTGCATACGAGAAGAACCTGACTTGGATTTACAGGTTTAGTAAGATAATCCCTGATCTTTCCGCCGATGGCTTCATTCATTAAAGATTCTTCTTCGGACTTCGTAATCATCACAACAGGAATATTCGGATTGAAGGACTTAATTTTGGCAAGAGTTTCAAGTCCGTCCATACCTGCCATCATTTCATCAAGAAAGAGAAGATCATAACTTTTCTCCTTAACCATGGAAATGGCATCTTCACCATTTGTTGCGGTATCAACATCATATCCTTTTTCAGTGAGAAAAATAATATGCGATCTTAACAATTCAATTTCATCATCAACCCAAAGCAATTTTTTCTTATTCATTAAAATCTATTTCCCTTCATTCAAAATTTAATTAATACACGATGTTAAGCCAAACTTATGGAAAATTGGAGATATGGAATAATGGAATGCTATTTTTTGAATTATTCCAAAATCCCAATATCCCATCACTCCGATATTCCTAAAAATGAATCAATCTGGAATAAACAAATTTTCATGCGTCAATTGATAATTATATTTACATCTAAGCCGGCTTCATTAGTTGTAGTAGGCGGAATTCTAGAAGCACCCTCCGGTTCAACTGTTGAACGCTTATAAAACACACTCAAGGTAACTTTAGAACTTATTGTATATTTTATTCTCGGCTCAATTGTTACGCGAGCAGTACCATCCTGCGGAATACCTTCTTCGGTAAAATTAGCCATTTCATAACGCACAGTTGAGTTCTTTGCACTTGTATACGAAAGACTGAACTCAATATCATTCTTTAATGAAACTCCGAATAAAGGAAGTTCAAATCCCGATTTTGAATAGTTTATTGTAAAACCAATATCTCTGGAAAAAGTTTCAGTAATGTTAGAAGTAGTAATACCAAGATCAAAACTTGTACGGGTAGAGTATTTAATACTGCCTATAAGATTTCCACCCCAAAGCTGCCCGAAAGTTAAATTTATTCCTGCTAAAGGAGAGAAGGCATAGTCAATTTTTTGTATTTGAACTTGCTTGTTACCATCAGGCGAAATCTTCCATCCTTCTGTGTAATTTGATGAATAGGCATGTTCCACAGAAACCCTTGTAGCTATTGACTGAAAGATTGAAATCTTCTCGAGTCCATCCCACGATACTCTCCAATTTGGTCTAGGAATATATTTAGTAAACTCTTCAAGAAAACCCAAACGAGAAAAAATTGGGAAAGTTTCAAATCCCTGTATAAAAGCTTCGGATAGACTTGCTTCTGATTCCGGAGAATTGGGATTATATAATTCATTCACTCTTTTTATACCGCTGTTAAAAACACTCAAGAAAAATGAAGGAGGTAATGATAAGAATGATCTTGATAATGTTCCGGAAGAATTGATATTAGATACAATCATATTTCCAAAATCATCTGCAGTAATAGTTGTATTTTTATTTAAAGACCATCCTACTTTCCAGTTGATATCAATTTTAGCACCTTCCCACAGCGGTCGCGAAGTTTTAAAGTCAAAATTATTTTTATGCTGGAACACATCGCTAAGATTAGTTCCTTTTTGCAAAGCTCTGGGCCCAACATCATCAGATAAACCAAGCATAAAACCTCTACCGGGTCCTTCGTCATCATTGTGAATAAATCCCCAGAAATTATTAAACCCTGTTCCGGAAGATTTTAGTCCCGATTTGGATAAACTATTATCATTACTAAAATTTATATTAATACTTTCATAATCAAATAAAATAGTTTTTAGTGCCAACTTAAAAAATCCCCACGCCTTGCTTAATGTACCGGGTTTATCTTCAACAAGCTGGGTTGAATCGGGTATTACATTTCCTAAAGAGTCGGTTTTTGTTGCAACAATATTTTTCGGATCTTCTTTTTTCGGAATATCCTCTGTCATTCTCTCCCGGCCGGTAACTCTAATGTTAGTCTGCGATGTTTTCTTATCTGTTTCATCCTGAAATAATGGATCAAATAATGCTTTAAGCCGGAGTGTTAAACCAGCACTTGATTTATTTGAGAACCCGGCACTCCTGCCCAATTCAGGTTGTCTGAAATCGTTATTCCATTGATAACCAACTGAGTAATTAGCAGTGATAGTAAAGTATCTGTTTATATTCCAGAGTGAAGGAAGTTTTGGATTAGTTCTGAAATCCATATTCTGTTGATACCTGAAGTCTTTGCCAAAAAACACTCTTGAAAAGATATCATTCCAAATTTCACTTTCAGTTCTTGGATTGCCTAACTCATCAGTTTCGAGGTAAGCGAGAGATGACGATATATTCAAATTATAATTTGTAGAAAGATTTAAAAATCCGCCCTCGGTAATCTTCCAGTTAAAATTAAATCCGCGCGTAGTCTGAAAATCCCTCGAAATAATTTCATTAGGTTGTGTTAACTGACCCCCAACTAAGCTCGGTCTCATAATATTTGAATTTTTATTTCTTCTTGCTGTTAAGGAAGCATTTATGTTTTGCGGAGTAAAGTAAACTTTCGTTTTACTATAGTCAGTGAGCAAAGTAAATAAAACACCAAGAACAGGAATATCAATCGGTTCAAAATAATAATCCGGACTCAAAGCAACTGCATAATTTGCATTTGCGTTCCAAACCCAGCTTTTATTTACCATAGTGTTTGGATTTCGACTGAAATTTTTATTGTAATTAAATCCAAATGTAAGTGCATTAAATGAATCTCTTATCAACCACCATTTAGTAGGAATTTTTAATTTGATATTAGATGCGGACCATGAATCTGAGACATTAATTGTTTGAGTTTCCGTTCGCAGTTCTTCAGCGGTTTTATTAGTTCTGGTTGAATCAACACTATTTTGAAGTTCAAGCTGTTTAACCGCTTCATCTACTTTCACATCAGAACCGGGAATGTAAAGTGGTTTGCCCACCTGCTCTGTATGTGAATATGATAATCTCAAATTACTTTCTGGTAGATTTATCGGTATGAGTTTAAGAAGATTCACATCTGAAGCAACCGACCAGCTAGCTGATTCAACTCTGGAGCCGAATCTATCCTGCAGTCTATGGAAATAAGGATTCCTTTCACTCATATTAAAATTGACTGTCATCAAGTCTGCCAATTTAATCGAAGTATTAAATGAGTAAGCCCAACCTGGTGAATCATCAGCACCAATAACTCTTAACTCATTCACCCAAACTTCACCTGATAAAGAACCGGGATTAAAATCATCATTAAGATTATAGATACCAACCGATAAAAATTTAACAGATGTTAGAGTTGGATTTCCCTTCAGCCGATAGAAATGCCCCGGTCTGCCGGGAACAGGCACTTCAATAATCTGACTGATAGAATCTCTTGACAATTGCTTTATTGCAGTCAATTCACTGAATATTATACTTATCTCATTCCATCCGGCATCTACTGGCTGGCGATATTCGTAATAGTGATTTGTATCTCCGCCAAAACGAAAATAGACTTCTGAAGAATATCTTACCTGTACTTACATCGGTGTATGATACAGAACCTGGACCATTGTTTTCATCACCATGAACAAACAATTTCATTTCCGAATAATTAAAAACATCAAGAGGTCTGAATAGATATTTTACAGCTTCTCTCGACTCTCCATCCGGCAAATCTTTAATAATAAGATTTAGTGATTGTTCATTTCGTAAAATGTTTTCGTCGGGACGAGTGTTGTCTCGTTCCTGAAAAACTCCCGGTGGTGATTGATATTCAGGATTTTCTTCAAGACTTACAACAGAAACTGAAAGGATAGTATCTTCAGCAACAAGCTTCTGCCATTGGCTTCCAACAAGATTAAATTCAGTAATTTGGAACCACATCCATTCAGGTACATTCTGAACAAACAATCTGATGAATTCAACATTTGTAAAACTCGGGCTACCAACCGGATGAGCAAAATCTTTAAGAGGTATTCGATACAGATACCAGCCGTACTGAGTTAGACCACCACCGGCAATAAAGGGATTTACTTCCCGGTTAGTATCCAATGGAATTTCATATCTGTAATAACTGTTAACCTGGTCTAACGTACCATTACGGTTTAAATCCTCAGTATCAGGTATAAGACCTATATCGGTAAGAACTGCATTTCCCTGAGATCCATTTATTTTAAAATAATCAAATGGATGAATTCCATCATTTCTTTGAAAGAAGAAGTTATCTCCAGCAGGATCTGCCTTAGCAGAACCATAAAGTGATTTTTCTTCAGCATCCGTAAGCATATCAAGTCCAAGATCCTGTAAGTCGGGATCAGTAATTGTTTCATTATTATAAATATCTTCTGTATTTAATCGATTGTTTGGAACCACATCTTCACTAATTCTTCCAAGATCAATATAAAGTTTTGTACTATCAGGTGCTTTTCTGATATTCATCCAGAACTCAATGAACTCAATATTTTCTTCAACCAGATTGCTGGCGGTTGAGGAGAGAATTTTCATATTTCCACCCCAGCTTTTACTTGGATCAGAAAGTTCAGGAGTATAATTATATGTTCCCGGTGTATCTGGCATAAAAACAAAATCCATTACACTTACTTGTTGATCTGATCTGGCAACCTGCTTACGATCACCATAAATCTGTTCTACCGTAATATCAGAAGGAGTTCTTGTAAACCAAAAAGTTTTTCCTTTATGATCCATCCGTTCAAGCCGGCTTAAACCGGGTAAGTACGTTAATGAATCAGGTGGACTTAAATCTCTCCATGAAGTATAAGAAACACCAATAGGAATTATTCTTTTAGCACCTTCAAAATCATCTATGTAAGCAATGCTTTTTCCGCCATCTGACAATACAGTACTTTTCTTTGTGTTTGGATCGGGATCTATGTAAGCATACTCGCCGGATAAAGTGAATGATGACATTTCACGTGTTGAAAAAATGTTGTCTATTGCTTTTGTAACAATAGGAAGATCAGCCTGAGTAGTAAAATCTAAACCGTAAATAGTATTGCTAAGAGGTTCCTCACCAATTCTTACTTTATCACTTAAAGTCTGCTGATTCAAATTCAAAATCGAAAATCCGAGTCTGGTTTTCTTAGAAAACTCGTAAATACCTCTTGCACCCAACAAAGTTTTTGATGCTAACTGAAAAAGATCGTTTTGTTCATAAGTAATCCTGAGATCAGCTCCGGGTACAAGTGCCGCATCATTTCTGATTGTTAAAGTACCGATATTATAATCTACTGAATAATCGACATTGGGGGTTAGTTCCCTGCCGTTAAGTAAAACTCTTACTGAATTTTCAACAACATTAAATCCAAGTTGATAAGTTGAAGATGCATCACCCGAACTTTTCCCTACCAATATCCATTTATCATTGACTTTATTCTGACGGGCAAATGTTTTAGAAGTTGTATAAATGGAATCATATCTAAAATTATCTGTCAGTCCATCAGGTAAATTATTAGCAAAAGGCTGAAGCGTTGGAAAAATAATTTCACCTGTTACGGGAAAAATTGTTATTCCCGGTCTGTAATCAAATTTATTGTCCGGATCACCCTGCCCGCTGGATCCGGTGTTATCAAATCCAAATGCATTTAAAAACCTTATAAGACCGGTTGCACCCTGCACTTCTGAAACTGCCTCACTACCATCAATCTCATATTTAATATCAAACTCAAAACCATCTGGTTTTATATTTCTTGCGCCAACAGGATAAATATTTTTAAGCTGAAGTTTCCACGCTGTTTCATATCGTGGTTGAAGACCATTGGGCTTAACTAATTTAAGAATAAGTTTTTTTGATGTATTCGTATCTGCTGGTGTTAGGAATTCACCAAAGATACCGTCGTCGTCATTACCTTGTCCATTTTCAGTTCGATAAGCTACTGCAATTATATCCTGATCATTAATAGCTGTTTTGAAAGTAATAAAACCTGTTTCCTGTTGCAGAGTATAATCTACATCTGGAGTTAATAACAAGAATCGACCAAATTCTTCTTCACCCTCTATAGGATTTTCAATATCATTTCTAAGACTTTCGTCATAAGCTCCATTTAAAGGGATTGAGGGGAGATTTATATAAGCATTTGCATCTCTCTCTTTAGATTTGTCAATGTTGATAACATTAATAGATTTCCAGACCTGAATATCTTTTACAAAATAATTGTTGTTAATTTCAGGTGTAGGTTTGCCGTAGTATTTATTAAAAAGATCTAAATCAGGATTCGTACTTGCATATAAAGTATCGAGAAAGTAATGGTTTGTTGAGTAATCATATGCACGTATCTGAAATTCCTGAGAAGTTGTTCCACTAGAAACAGTAACTTCTTTTGTTTCACCTTTCTTCTGACTTGCTAAAGTAGTAAGAGTAAAAGGACCCATCTTAAATTGAGCTTTCAAACCAAATAAAGCTTCACTCCCGCCGATAAGAGGAGAAGTTTGAAGTGTTACGTTACCGGCTTCAATACTTTGAATAATTTCATCATCATAACCGGTGTATTTTATTTTAAGCTGGTTCTCATATTCAAACGTTCTTTCCGTGTTCCAGTCTGCAGCTATGTTAAGTTTATCGCCGATCGTTCCGTTCACATTTATCTGAACTTGTTGTTTAAAGTCGGGTTCATTTCTGGTATTTCCAAGTCTGGAAGCAGTAACACCTTCTGTTGTTTCATTTCTCCAGGCACCGCGAATCTGTACCTGTCCTCCGATTGTCAATCTAATTTTTGGTTCACCAAAAATAGTAAGTATACCAACACTTGGTAATGGAATTTCAAAATCCGTAATGCTTTTTATAAGATCACCGAGACCGACTTTATCATCCTTCAATTCATACTTATATCCTAAATCCTCCCATAGTTTCCTTTCACGAAGCCTTATCTTTTCCTGAACATATTCTTCAATCGGTACTCTTAATAATATCTTGGAATCTTTGCCTGCTGTAATTTCACGTATCTCGACAAAATTTCCCGTAGAATCAATAGTTACTTTTCTTTGTTTTGACGTTTGGGAAGGTTCAACAAAAAATTTAGATCTTTTTCTTTCTTTAAGCTGAACATAAGGAACGTCTTCACGTTGATATCTGAAATGTTCTAACCTTCCGGTTGAGTCCAAAGCCATCGAATCAACTTTAACTGTATCTTCAAGTAAGGTAAAAGGATCAATAAGGGAATCTGCATGTACATCAAGTGTATCATTAACAAATATTGAATCGGGATTTGTTTCGCTTTCGCCTGTATCGGGAGGTGCTTCGAAATTTATGATTATATCTTTTAATTCTGACTGGTTTGTATAAAGTGGCGCGGTTGATTCTGCTGCATTAACTGCTAAATCAGTTTCCGATAAATAAGACAAGTAGGCTTTTAGCCAGAATTGACTATTTAGCTGGGTGCTCTTTTTAGAGTTTAATCCAACATTAATACCCGCATAAAAAATTATTGCTGCAAATAACAGCATGCGGAATAACTCGGAGAGCAGATTTAATATTTTGCGTTTGATAAAATTTAACCTAAGAGAATTATAAAGACCGTAGAAAAGAATCGATAAATATCTCCTTTTATTTTATTTTCGACGCAAAAAATTAGATAAAATGAGTTTGAATTTCAACAAGTAAATAAGGCTTTTTTTTTATTATTACAACATTAAATTATCAGAAGTTCAAGTACAAATGAAGGTATTTATTTTTCTCACCTTCATTTTGCCTTTGCCTGCTTTTTGCATAGTCTTTTAATCTTATCTTCATAGCCAGGTAATTTTTTAATAAGATCTTCACAGTCAGCCATTTCGAAATCCTGAAAATCAAATCCCGGTGAAACTGTACAGCCAACAAGAGCAAAAGAACTTTTATCTGCAAGCTCCGCGGCAAACCAACAATTCTTTTTTATTATTGTTTGAAAATTTTCCCCATCTGTAATGTTCTTTCCTAAAAATATCTCACTGAATTTTTCCTCTTCATCAAATAATGAGATCTTAATAGCAGATCCATCATAAAAGTGCCAAAGTTCATCGGATTTTAATTTATGAAAAGCAGAAAAATCATTTTTCTGCAGAAGAAAATAAATTGATGTTGAAATATTACGATTCCCTTTAAAGTTTCCGGGAAGATGTTCAGCTAAAATCATTTCACCAGCACGATAGACTTCTCTGTAATATCCGCCCTCAGGGTGTGGAAGTAGTTGAAGCTTATCAATATAGTATTTAGCTTTTTCTAACATTATTCTTTTTTCGTTCATTGTAGAAATTAAATTTACAAGATTTTGCGTGAAAGATAGCATCGGTTGCCAATCTTCCGCTTTTAACTGCACTTTCAATTGTAGACGGTAAATTAGTGTCTACCCAATCACCTGTCACAAAAAAATTCTCCAACCCTGTAATAACAGAGGGACGCGAGTTGATTATATTTTCAGCAGGAACGAATGTTGCCCGTTTTTCTTTGATTACATGATAATCGGTGATATTATCTTCAGAAACTCCGGTAAACTTTTTTAATTCTTTTGCAATGATATTAAAAATTTCTTCTTTGGTTTTCTCAACTAAATAATCTGCATCACTAACAACTAAAGTGAGATGAGTTTTTTTATTAAAAATCCAGTGCACAGGCGAATTTATTAATCCGTAAAATTCTTCTTTTAACGGATTCTTTTTCAACCATAAATGGACAGACAATATTGCCGAATATCTCAGTTCAGGTCTTTTATTCAGATAAGAAACAGGAATTATTTTTTGCAATGCATAAAAAGGAATTGCTGAGACAACACAATCGAAATCATTTATATTTCCTTCATCGGTTTGTACTTCAACAATTTTATCATTTTCAATTTTCAATCCAGTAACTGTGCGGGATGTGTAAATTCTTCCGCCGTTTCTTTCAATAAAAGCCTGAGCCTTATCACAATATGTTTCTGTAAGTCCGTATTTAGGAAGTATAACAGTTGAAGCAAATTTCCCATTTAAAAAAATTTCTTTAAGGACATCGGAAAATATTTTGGCCGATGCTTTTTTTATGCTTGTATTTAAGGTACCAACCGCAATCACTTCCCACAATGCTTTATTGATTCTGCTGTTCTGCTTTTCCTTTCTTAGCCATTCCTCAACAGTTAAACGCTTTAATTCATTTTCGGAATAAGAAAACATTTTGAAAAAAAACTTAAGAATTTTTAATCTGTCTTTAAATCCAATAGCTTTATAGTTAAGTATTCCAAATAATAAATTGAATGGATGCGGAAATGAAGCTGCTTCGAGTTTTATACGCTCGAATCCTTCCTTAAGAAAATTTATTTCGAGTTCGGACTGATAAATAAGATTATCTTTTGCACCTATCATTTTTATAAAACGGAGAGTTTCATTGTAACAGCCCATTAATATGTGTTGACCGTTATCAATAATGGTTGTTCCGTCTTTTGATAAAAATGAATACGCTCTTCCGCCCAGTTTTGGAGAAGCTTCAAGAAGATCTACTTTGAGGTTTTTATTAACAAGGTAAGCAGCAGTTGTCAGTCCCGCAAATCCACCTCCAATTACAATGCATTTATTCATTAATAAACTAAACTATACTTTGCCCAAACGCCAAATGATATCCCAACTTTTTCAAAAGTGGATACTTTAATATTTTTATTGTACACATCATATTCGGCAGCAATAATTTTTTCCAGCATTTTGTAATAAATATGCTGCATAGCACGGGCTGCAAACATAGTTTTCTTATCATCCAAGTCTAAATTTGAAGTAGCGAGTTCAAAATATCTCTTAGCTCTTCCAACTTCATAAATCATCATATTTTTAAAGTTATCATTGTAGACTTTGTTTAGAACTTCCAGATCGGAATAACCGAAATTTTTCAGATCATCCTGCGGTAAATAAATCCTTCCACTATCCGCATCTCTGCTGATATCTCTGAGAATGTTTGTAAGCTGAAGTGCAATGCCTAGATTAACAGCAAAATCCTTTGTTGAAGGATTTTTATATCCGAAAATTTCTATACACATCAATCCAACAGTGGAAGCTACGCGGTAGCAATAGAGTTGAAGATCATCAAAGGATTTATATCTGTCATTTTGAAGATCCATTTCCATTCCTTTTATCAGTTCAAAGAAAGGATCAAGGGGTATGTCAAACTTCGATATTGTTTTACCCAATTTATTCAGCAAAGAATAATCGGATTGCCCTGAGAAAGCTTTTTCAAATTCAATTCGCCACTTTCGAAGTTTTTCATATTTAATCTCTAACAGATTCTGTACCTTCATCAATTATATCATCAGTCTTACGGCAGAATGCATAAACAGTATTCATCGCATCCCTCTTCTCAGCCGGAAGAAGATTAAATGCATAATAAAAACTGCTTTTACTTTTCTTTGCTATTTCCTGTGCTGTTTCTGCCATATTATTATTTAATTAAAAATGATCTGAGCAAAATCTTAATAATATTTTTTTTACTCAAAGTTGGTCTGCTATAAAAAACATTGTAGTTATTCTTACGAATTTTGTTAAGAATTTCCTCGCCGCCTGATATAGTCCATTTTATTTCATATTTCAATCTGCCATTTAGATAATCGTAAAGTTTTTTACCATCATCAAATAAGGATGCGGCTCTATCAATATTATGTTTAACTAATAACCTGAAATTATCATTTATTTTCCTTTTCTCAAACTGATTTTCTGATACTTTAAACTTTTCAAGTTCTTTTAAAGGATAATATATTCTTCCTTTTTTGTAGTCACGATAAGTATCCTGATAGAAATTTGTTAACTGTAATGCTGTGCAAATTTTATCGGAATAATGAAAAGCGTTTTCATTTCTTATATCAAAAAGCTCAAGGATTAATCTGCCTACAGGATTTGCAGATCTTTTACAATAATCCATCACTTCCCTGAAATCAACATATCTTTTCTTAGTCACATCTTGTCTGAAAGCTGAAATGAGATCAGTAAAATGATTAGTTGTTAAATTTCTGTTTTTTATTGTTACAAATAAAGCATGTGAAAATTCACAATCAATAATTCCTGAACGGGCATCGTGAAATGATTTTTCAAATTCATCAAGCAGTTTTAGTCTTTTTGTTTCATTCATTGCTCCTTCATCTGCAATATTATCTGCAGTTCTTGCAAACCAATAAATGATGGCGATATCGTTTCGTAAATGCTTCGGAATAAGGAATGAAACTACAGGAAAATTTTCATAGTGATTTGAAGCCAGTTCTCTAGCTTTGCTGTATGTTAGTTTTAAATCAGTCAAATAATATTATTGTAAAATTGTTTATTTAAGAGAAATAAATCTTATGCAATAATAAGAAGAATACTTCTTTTCCGGTCAAATAATTTATAGTTCAATGCTTAGACATTTCAAAATCTTTGGGATTATATCCCTGATCTTTTAGAATTTGAAATATCTCACTCATTGTCTCATTATTCAACTGCGGAGTGCGGCTTAACACCCATCCATATTTTCTATTTGGAGTCCCGACTATTGCCCATTTATAGTCTTCATCAATCCCAATTATCCAGTAATCTCCCCAAAAAGGTCTCCAACCTAAAAAGCTAACAAAGCTAACTTCCAACTTCGCATTGGATTTTTTATCAACTACTCTTGCAACTCCTTCTGCATCATCAATTTCACCATCTTCATCAATACAGGAATTGATTACTTCAATTTCGCCGTCTTCATTCAAGACGTATTTTGCTGTTGTCCCCTTAACACA
This sequence comes from uncultured Ignavibacteriaceae bacterium, assembly GCA_963714415.1. Lineage (GTDB taxonomy): Bacteria > Bacteroidota > Ignavibacteria > Ignavibacteriales > Ignavibacteriaceae > JAGXRK01. The sequence continues at coordinate 24,298 of CAVQOL010000005.1, read as the reverse complement.
ATGATCTTGAAAGCTGTTCTGTATCTTGGCTATTTCATACCACAAACCAACATATTTATTAAGATCAATATACTTCACTGTCTCAGGTGGTTTTTGCTGAGAAAAAACACTAATCGAAATAAGTAGAACTACAAACAGAATTTTCATCATTATATTCCTTTCAAATTACTTCATCAATATAACTTTATGAGAAGAATAATGTTCACCAATATTCATTCTTAATAAATAAACTCCAGAAGCAAGTTCACTTGCATTAAAGAATAATTTATGTGTTCCGGCTTCATAAAAACTATTTGCAATTTCAGATACTAATTCGCCAATAATATTATAAACCTTAATAGAGAGAATTCCTGATTGCGCAATCTTAACACTAATCTGAGTTGAGGAATTAAATGGATTTGGATAATTAATAATACTATAAGCATCGGGGATAATTTCATTAGCAAAATATTTAACATTTGTAAGTAATTGTTTCTTCATTATTATCCTGTTATACGATTCATCTATTCTTTCCAGAGTAATAATTCCCTGGTCAATTTTATCAACAACAATATTCACAATACTATCAACAAGAGATTTACCATCAAGTTTATTTGATGTATAAAGAAGAATATCATTACCTGCATTTATAGCAAGAGTAACTGCTTCATCAAAAGTATAATTTTCTGTTATTGCCCCCATAAACATTCCATCAGTGATTATCAATCCATCAAATGTCAATGTGTCTCTAAGCAAACCTTTCAATACTTTCTGAGAGAGAGAGGCTGGATAAACTGAATCTAAATTTGCATTGTAAAGATGACCGCTCATAATAAAATCATCAAATCCATTTTCAATTAATTTTTGATAGGGAATTAATTCTGAATCTGCCCAGGTATTCGTGATATCAGTAAATCCGTCATGACTATCATCAGCAGCACTTCCGTGACCGGGAAAGTGTTTTAAAGTTGTAAATATATTTTCCTTGTTAAACTCATCAATGAACCAGTTGCAGTGATAAAAAACAGAATCAGGAATTTCCGAAAAACTTCTATCCTTAAGTCCAATTGCAGGACTAATAGGGATTAACATTTACATCAGCTACAGGAGCCAGATTCACATTAAATCCGCTTTGCAGCAGCCAACCAGCCATTAAGTCCTGCCCAATCACGTGTTGTATCTTCTTTATTGATAATAGTTCCAATTTCATAAGCAGTTTTAGTATTCTCAAAACCGTTAGATTCTCTCAGCCTTGCTACCCTTCCACCTTCCTGATCAACAGAAATGAAAAGCGGAGTTTGAGAAATTGATTGTAAGCTGTTTGTCAATTGCTGAACCTGAGACGGTGAGGTAATATTATAGCCCATTAAAATTACGCCGCCAACTTTTCTTTGCTGAATATCATTAACAATCATCGTATCGGTCAGTTCAGTTCCTGGAAAACCGACCATAATCATTTGGGATATTTTATGCTCAAGAGATGTTTGGGCAAATGCAATATTTGAGAATAAAATGATCAGTAAAAATTTTTTTGTCAATTCTATACCTTAATAAATATTTTCTTTGCATAAAGTATCCACATCAATCCAAGCCATATCATAATATAGACTACTGCCCAGGCAAGTGAAGCATTTATTGGTTGCAACCACGATAAGAAAAAATTATTAAACAAATAATTTTTTAATGTGATTGAGTTTCCGTCCGCTCCTGTCCATTGGATCATATACATCAATCTTCCAACAATTCCTGAAAGGAAAAAAACTGTTATAGCATTCAATCCATAAACCTGGAAAGGTTTAATCCACCAAGTAACTTTTTTAACATCAATAAACCAGTAGCAGAAAGCAAGAAAGAAAAGTGCAAGTCCGGCGGTATAAAGGACATAAGAGCTTGTCCAGATATTTTTATTTAACGGGAACCAAAAACTCCATATCCATCCTGCGACCATTAAAACGCTTCCTCCAACATAAAGCCAAACAGTTTTTGTAGTTGGATCTTTTTCACTTCTTAATAAATTGCCGGTAAAAATACCGAGCATCGCACTTCCAATTGCCGGAAGAGTTGATAAGATACCCTCAGGATCCCATACTTTTGTTCCAGACCATAAATGGTTATTGAGTACTAAACGATCTAACCAGGCAGCAAGATTTGTTGTAGGTTCGTAGTTTGCATAACCAACTCCCGGAACAGGAACAAAGCTCATCAATGCAGCATAAATAACTAATATAGCTGCAGTAAACCAGTATTGAAACTTTGTACTTGTAGTAAGAAATAAAATTGAAGACAATAAATAAACAATTGCAATTCTCTGCAATACTCCGGGTATTCTTATTGTAGCCCACGAAAATTGATGATCGAGCATTAAACCGAATGGAAATCCGCTTAAAATAATTCCAAGTGCAAAAAGAATAATAGTCCTTCTGAAAATATTTAGATAAAGAGCTTTCATACTTCCGCCCTGAGCTTTGCGTTTAGTAAGCGAGTATGAAATTGCTACACCAACAATAAAAAGAAAGAAAGGAAAAATTAAATCTGTAAAAGTGCAGCCGTGCCATTCTGCGTGCCTTAATTGAGGATAAATTGCTCCCCACGTTCCGGGATTGTTTACAAGTATCATTCCCATTATTGTAATTCCCCTAAACACATCAAGCGAAAGTAAACGTTCTGAAGATTTCATACTAAAACTCCAATAAGAAAAACGTATTTAATATCGCCAAAAATAATGAAAGTTTGATGAATAATGATGAAAAATATTTTAAGTTTGTAGATAGTTGCTCGAGTTTGTCATTCCCGCGAAGGCGGGAATCCATTGTAGAAAGAATAATTATAATGATCAAGCAATATTATGTTTACATTTTAGCTAACAAGAAGAATGGAACAATTTATATAGGTGTAACAAATAATCTTAAACGGAGAGTTGGTGAACATAAAGAAGATATAATTGAAGGTTTTACTAAGAAATACAGAATTCATAATCTAGTATATTTTGAAAGCTATAATGATATAAAAGATGCTCTAACAAGAGAGAAAAGATTAAAGAAATGGAATCGAAAATGGAAAATCAAATTAATAGAGGAAATGAATCCTGATTGGTGTGATTTATACAATGATTTGTTTTAATTTATGAATGTTCTTTTTGCTAATTTTACGACTAATGCAGCCATAGATTCCCGCTTTCGCGGGAATGACATAAACAGTCTATCTGGAGTAACTCAATGAAAACAATCATCTTAATTACAATGTTAACAACAATCATCTCAGCACAAACCCGTTTTACAGATATCAACCAATTAGTTCAATTCAGGCGAATTTGCTAAAGCAACCGAAATGATTGATCAAAAATTAGCTTCAGAAAATCTTAGTCCTGGCGAAATCTTTGAACTTCAGTTTGAAAAAGAAAGAATGGGTAGAATAAGAAAAGATTTTAATAAAACTGCAGAAGATGTTTTGCAGTTTGTAAATAAATATTATCCTGATGCAAAAGAAAAAGATTTAGAGAAATGGGAAAATGATGGTTCCCTCGAATTTAAGATAATTGATGGACAGAAATGGTATTTCGCAAGAGCTGCTTCAAATCTTTTCAGAATAAACAAGGAAGCAAAGAAACAGAAAGAAAAAGTTGATGGATACCAAAAGGATGGTCTGGATGTATTCCTTGAGGATTACATTCCAAAAGCTCTTGATGAGTCGGCTAATTCTTATGAAACTTTAGTTAAACCTGTTGTATTAAGTCTTGATTATACTGTAACTGTCAAACCAGACGCCGTTCCACACGGTGAAGTTATACGATGCTGGCTTCCTTTTCCACGTGAAGGTCATCACGAGACAGGTTGATGTTAAACTTTTAGCCATAAACTCTGATGAATATGTTATAGCTGATAATAATAATCAGCAGCGAACAGTTTATGTTGAAAAAGTTGCGCAAAAAGATCAGCCAACAATTTTTCATATGGTCCTTGAAGTTACAATGTTTGCAGAAATAAATTTCATTGAGCCTGATCTGATTAAACCTTACAATAAAGAATCCGGATTATATAAAACTTATATTGCTGAAAAAACGCCGCATATTGTTTTTACTGATAAGATTAAAAATCTATCTAAAGAAATTGTTGGTGATGAAACAAATCCCTACTTAATCGCAAAAAAAATCTTTACGTGGATTTCACAAAACATTCCATGGGCTGGTGCAAGAGAATATTCTACAATAGAAAACATTTCTGATTACTGTATTTCAAGAATGCACGGTGACTGCGGAATCAAAACTCTTTTATTCATGACACTTTGCAGGTACAACGGAATTCCTGCAAAATGGCAAAGCGGATGGATGCTGCATCCGGGCGAAGTTAATCTGCACGACTGGAGTGAAATTTATTTTGAAGGTTACGGCTGGGTCCCTGTTGATCAATCATTCGGACTTGTGGATTCGGAAATTGATGATGAAAAATATTTCTTTCTTGGTAGCACAGATTCATATCATCTTATTAGTAAATGACGATTATTCAAAACCTCTATTTCCCGCAAAAATATTTCCAAGAAGTGAAACAGTTGACTTCCAACGAGGCGAACTCGAATGGCGGGGTGGAAATCTTTACTTTGATAAATGGAATTATAATATGAAAGTTGAGTATAAAGCATCAGAGTGATTTTATTTAACTCTATTTCATCAGGATATTCTTATTGATGTTCATAAAGAATTTTTTTCCATCTTGAGACAGACATATCAAAAAGATACTACGTTAGCTATGGAAATTGCTTTCCGACTATCAACTATTAACATTAATGTAAGACTATTTATAAAAAAATATTGTATGTTAGAATAGTTATCAATATAAATTTCTGCATTCAATCTGTCGTGGATAACAAAACGTTTTCATTTACTTATAATAGAAATCCTCTCTTCCCTGCTTTTCAATGAAACAGGTATGATTTTTGAAAAGACAATCTCAACTCTATTTCAATTACCACTAATAACCACAAAGGAAAAACAAAATGAGAAGAACATTTACTTCTGTGAAATTAATAATACCCATATTATTATTTTTTTCGTTCTGTGTTGATATTCAAGCTCAATCTTTACCCGACAGTTTAATATATAACACATACGATATTGATGTGGGTGAACCTTTTTACACATCTTCCGCTAACTACACTAGTTTTGGACATTGGACAATAAATTCTTTTATTGAAGACCCGGTAGACGGATATTTACATGTGGCTTATGTAGATAACTATGAATTATATTATTACAAGTCTACAGATGAAGGACAAACCTGGCAGAAAGAACAAATTATTACCGGACATGAAGGCGATATTCGAAACGCAAGCTTAGCAGTAGATCTCAATGGAAAAGTATTCATCGGCTTTACTGCCCATTCTTTATATAACTATTCAAATCCTACAGGTGTAACTTTCTATCATGAATTTGAATACGATCTTTATTGTGTGCATAATAAAACAGGATCATGGGTTGTTGAGGCAGTAGCTGCACACAGCTCATCCAACAATGGACCGGTTATTGAGAATGTTCTGGTTGATGCAAATAATGATGTTCATCTTTTTGCAAATAAGTATGGTTGGATGAATTATGGTGGAATAGCATGGGAATGGATTCGGTATTCTTCAAGTGATACATGGAGTTCGACGCACTACTATTGTAGAATTTACAGATGCCGGAATTGACAGAGGTATTTATGATAAATATATAATTCTTGCAGATACTTCCGGAAAACTTTGCTTGGTAGCAGCCCGAAACCATCCAGATGGGAAAAAACTATTTTACATTTTGAATAATGGATACTGGATGGGGAACTCCCGTAGAATTATCAGATAACATTGCTGTTACATGGAACCGATTTGATGCAGTTTTAGATCCTGAATATAACTCCTACATTACTTATTTATATGATAAGACATCGGACCTCCCTGAATTAAGAGTATCAAAAAATTTCGAAGCACCACAAACAGCATCTATCAATCTCCCTGTAACAGATACACTAAATTATTTTACGCTGCATTGTGATGAGCATGGTGTATTCACTATGTATTTATGGATAAAAAATAAAAATATTCATGTTACTTTCAGCTACGATTGCTTAAATTGGACAGATCCAATTGAAATACCGGACGACCTAAAAAATTATTTTGGTGGACTTATGGTAAGAACTGATACCAGACAAGGATATTTTACTAATCGAGCCAGACAGATTGTTGCCATAGCAGGAAACAGAGCAGCATATCCTTATGGACCAGATACTTTGTTTTACGGAGATATCAGAATTCCACAACCAACATCTGTAGATAATATTTTTGAAATTCCAATCAATTATAGCTTAAATCAAAACTATCCAAACCCATTCAATCCAAGTACAAAAATTTCTTTTAGTATTCCAGAACAGACTTTTGTTGAGCTAAAAATATACAATATTCTCGGAATCGAAATAGAAGAAATCATTTCAAAAGAGCTTCCTGCAGGAAGTTATACTGAAAATTTTGATGCTTCCCAGCTTTCAAGCGGAATCTATTTCTACAAGCTTAATGCCGGCAAATATTCCGATGTTAAGAAAATGACCTTCATTAAATAACTTCATTATTTTTCGATTCATGGCGTCCTTTTATGGACGCCTTTTTTTTATATTTGCAGTAATAATAATTTCTTGTCTTTATTCACAATTTCAGGACTACAGATGAATAAAATTATATTACTAATCCTTACAATAATATTTATTACAGTTTGCTCATTTCCACAAGAAAATGGAACAATGGAAAAAATAAATTCAGCCATAACAGAAGTAAAAACAAAATATGCTCCTGATAAACGTGTTGCGATATTCAACATTGAAACAGAAAAATCAGCAAACAGATTTACAATTAAAGGTGAAACGAATCTTGCAGAGGCAAAAATGGAATTAATAGAACAGTTAAATAAAGAAAAGATCTCAACGGCTGATAAAATTGAATTGCTTCCCTCGAAAGATCTTGGCGAAAAAATTTATGGAGTTATTAATCTTTCGGTTGCTAATCTCCGTGCGAATCCAGATCATCCTGAAGAATTATCTACACAGGCAATTTTAGGAACTCCAATAAATGTTTTAAAGAAAGGTAAATGGGGATTTTACCTTGTTCAGACGCCTGACGGTTATATCTCCTGGCTTGATGATGACGGATTTCAACAGATGACTAAAGCAGAGTTAAACGATTGGATAAGTTCCGAGAAAATTATTTATCTGAATGATTATGGATTTGCATTTTCACAGCCAGATGAAAATTCGCAAAGAGTTTCTGATCTGGCAATTGGAAATCTTCTTAAACTAATTAGCGAAGAGAAGGAATATTACAAAGTTAATTTTCCTGATGGTAGAGAAGCATTCGTTATTAAAGATGAATGTAAACCATTTAATGAATGGTATGACAATGTAAATCCAACTCCGGAAAATATTTTAAAGGAAGCACATAGATTTATGGGTGTTCCATATCTTTGGGGTGGCACTTCATCCAAAGCAATGGATTGCAGCGGATTTACTAAAACTGTTTTCTTCTTGAATGGAATAATTCTTCCACGCGATGCATCCCAACAGGTGAATACAGGTGAACTGATTCATACAGAAAATGGATGGGAAAATCTTAAAGCTGGTGATCTACTGTTCTTTGGAACAAAAGCAAAAGGAGACAAGAAAGAAAGAATTACCCACGTCGCAATTTATATTGGAGATGGGGATTTCATTCACGATGCAGGCAGAGTAAGGATTAATAGTTTTAATCCCAATAAATCTTATTATAGTGATTACCGCAAAAGCGGATTTATTCGTGCAAAAAGAATTCTTAATTCCATTGGAACTAAAGGATTAGTTAAAATTATGGATAACAGTTTTTATAAAATAAAATAGAAATTGAAAATGTGTCATTTTATTTAATCACCTTCGAGGTTATCATGAAATTCAGATTCACTAAATATCTGTTATTAATATTCTTATTTACTTTTTTTTCACAGGCACAGCAGATGAAAACAGCATTCATAAACGGGAAAATATATACAGTCAATGAGAAACAATCCCATGCGGAATCAGTCATTGTAGAAGGAAACAAAATTTCTTTTGTTGGTTCAAATGAAGAAGCGCAAAGCTTAATTGACAAGTCAACGAAAGTTGTTGATCTTAACGGAAAGCTTATGCTGCCCGGTTTCATTGATAACCACGTTCATTTCATCAGTGGCGGATTTTATTTACTGGGGATTGATCTTCGTCCAGCGAATTCTACAACAGAGTTTAAACAAATTCTTAAGGACTATGCAGAAAAACATCCTGGCAAATGGATAACAGGCGGCTACTGGGATCATGAAAAGTGGGAAGTAAATGATCTTCCAACAAAAGAAATGATTGATGAAGCTGTTTCAAATCAACCTGTTTTTGTTGACAGACTTGACGGTCATATGGGTGTTGCAAATTCTTTTGCTCTTAAAATGGCAGGGATAACTAAAGATACTGAAAGTCCTGACGGAGGTTTAATAGTAAAAGATCCCGTGACTGGTGAGCCAACCGGCGTGCTTAAAGACAATGCTATGTATTTCATAAATAAAATTATCCCTGATCCAACCGAAGAAGAAAATTATGAGGCTTTACTTGCAGCAATTGAAGAAACAAAAAAATTAGGTATTACAAGTGTTCAGGATATAACCTATGATGCTGCACTCACTGCATTTCAAAGAGCAAGACAAGAAGGTAAACTTACCTGCAGAATTTATACACGCTGGCCTATTTCAGATTATAAAGATCATGTTAATAAAAATATTAAAGTTGGTTATGGTAATGAGTATTTAAGAATGGGTTCTCTCAAAGCATTTGCAGATGGTTCGCTTGGTTCAAGTACTGCCTGGTTTTTTGAAAGATATGATCAGGATACGTTAACAACCGGTTTGGCTATGGATATTATAACAGACGGCAGTATGGAAAAATGGTGTTTGGATGCCGACAAAAATCAACTTCAAATTTCTGTTCATGCCATAGGAGATAAAGCAAATTCTTATATGCTTGATCTGTTTGGGAAAATTATTAATGAAAATCCTGAATGGGACAGAAGATTCAGGATTGAGCATGCACAGCATGTAAGATTTGAAGACATACCAAGGTTTGCAGAGCTAGGTGTTATTGCTTCTGTTCAACCATATCATTGCATTGATGATGGTGTCTGGGCAGAAAAGAGAATCGGGCCGGAACGTATAAAATATACTTATCCCTTCAAATCATTTTTAGAGGCAGGAGTAAAACTTTGTTTTGGAACAGATTGGTATGTGGCTCCATTAAACCCACTTTGGGGAATTTACGCTGCTGTTACAAGAAGAACACTTGATGATAAAAATCCTGACGGCTGGGTTCCCGAACAAAAAATATCTGTTGAAGATGCAATTAAATGTTATACTATAAATTCTGCCTTTGCATCATTTGAAGAAAATATTAAAGGCAGTATTGAAGTTGGCAAACTTGCAGATCTGGTTGTTTTGAGTGATGATATACTAACTATTAATCCTGTCGAAATTGAAAATGTCGTTGTTGAGATTACAGTATTTGATGGTAAGATAATTTATCAGAGATAAAATAAAATTGAAACCTTCGGAATTATTTAATCCCGAAGGTTTCATCTAATAATTATTTCTTGATATCAATTCGAATCAATCACATCTTTCTATTTATAAAACCCGAATCTTTTTAGCAAAGCATCAACCTTTGGTTCTCTGCCTCTGAATTTAATATAAAGATCCATAGGATCTTCACTTCCGCTTCTTTCAAGAATATGAGTTCTGAAAAGTTCAGCAGTTTTTTCATCAAATAGATCAGTTTCAACAAATGCTTCAAATGCATCGGCATCAAGCACAGCAGCCCAGTAATAACCATAATATCCTGCAGAGTAACCATCCTGGCCAAAAATATGATTAAAGTTTGTGCTTTGATAACGTGATGCTATTTCATCAATCAATCCTATTTTGTTCAGCCTCTCTTCTTCAAATGTTAAAGCATCGTATTCTGCAACTGTTGTAATTGTATGCCAATTCATATCAAGAAATGAAGCGGCAAGATATTCAACCGTTTCAAATCCTTTGTTGAAGTATTGTGAATTCTGAATTTTTTGAATCAGTTCATCAGGAATTACTTCATTAGTTAAATAATGTCTTGCATACATTCTTAAAACGTCCGGATGAGAAGCCCAGTTTTCCATTATCTGTGATGGAAGCTCAACAAAATCAACCGGAGAGCGTTTTGCACCCGGATAAGTCGATTTACTGAACAATGAATTTAATCCGTGACCAAATTCGTGGAACAAAGTATTCACTTCATCAAAACTTAATAAAGCAGGTTTACCTTCTGTTGGCTTAGAGAAATTACCAACATTATATACTAAAGGAGTTATAAACTCATCATCAATATTTGATTGACTTCTATAACTGCCAGCCCACGCTCCTGCTCTCTTACCGTCACGAGGATAATAATCTGTATAAATTAGTCCTATATGAGTTCCATCTGATTCTCTCACTTCGTAAACTTCAACATCAGGTTGATAAACGGAAACATTGTTAAGTTTTATAAACTGTATTCCCCATAACTTTGTAGCTACATCAAAAGCACCCTGACGAACATTTTCCATTTTGAAATAAGGACGCAGCATTTCTTCATCAAGAGCGTATTTTTCTTTTTTTACTTTCTCGGCATAGTACCACCAATCCCAAGCTTCAAGTTTAAAATCATTTCCTTCTTGTTCAATAATTTTCTGTATATCAGCAACTTCAATCTTAGCCTGGGCAATTGCCGGAATCCACAAATCATTTAAGAAGTTCAAAACATTTTCAGAATTTTTTGACATATTCTTTTCAAGTTTGAAATCAGCATAGGTTTTATACCCTAATAGGTTTGCTTTCTCAACCCGAAGTGATGCAATCTTTGTGAGTATTTTTTTATTATCGTTATCATTCTTGTTGTTACCGCGATTGATATAAGCCTTATAAAGAATTTCTCTCAATTCTCTTTTTTCGGAATATTGCAAGAAAGGAGTAAAACTTGGTCTCTGAAGATTGAAAGCCCACTTCCCTTTCAATCCATTTTGCTCTGCAAGTTCTGATGCACCCTGAATGACGGCATCAGGCAAACCGATGAGATCTTCTTTATTTTCAACAACCAAGCCAATTGTATTTGTTTCTTTACGAAGATTATCACCAAATTTTAATTGAAGCATACTTAATTCATCATTGATTTTTCTGAGTCGCGATTTATCTGCCTCATTAAGAGCAATTCCGCTTCTTACAAAATCAGAATAATAATTATCAAGAACTTTCAGTTGTTCTTTAGTAAGATTAAGATTCTCTTTTTCATCATTTATCGATTTAATCCTTTTAAATAAATCTTCGTTGAGATAAATATCATTGTTGAGTTGAGATAATTCTGGAGTTATTTGCTCAGCAACTTTTTGTAACTGCGGATTGGAATTTGCGCCGTTTAGACTAAAAAATACTCTTGAAACTTTTGAGAGAAATTTTCCACTCTTCTCCATTGCTTCGATTGTATTTACAAAGGTTGGTTCATCCGTATTGTTTATGATAAGATCTAATTCAACGCGTCTTTGTTTAATTCCTTCCATTAAAGCAGGAAGAAAATGCTCATCTTTAATCTGATCAAATGGAGGAGTTTGAAAAGGCGTATTCCATTCCTGAAAGAAAGGATTATTTTGTTCGTAATTCTGTGGAAACATAATGTTTGTTAATAATAAAAAAGTTAAAGTAAATAAAACATTTTTTCTCATGGCATATCCCTAAATAAGAAATTTCACATTATTGTTGATTATTGTTTTCATTGGTTTTTTTGCCGAACTCGGGATCAATTTTTAAGAAGTATGTTATGATAAATCCAGGTATTGTGGAAATACAAATCCAAATAAAAAAATGCTGGTAACCAATTAATTCTTGTAACCACCCGCTCCACATACCCGGTATCATCATCCCTAATGCCATAAAACCCGTTGCAATTGCATAGTGAGAAGTTTTGTACTCCCCTTCCGAAATGTAAATCAGGTAAAGCATATAAGCAGTAAATCCGAAACCATAACCAAGCTGTTCAATACCTACCATTAAGCTAATTAGCCATAAATCAGTTGTCTGAGTATATGAAAGAAAAACATAAACCAGATCAGGCAGGTTAATAGCGATTATCATTGGCCATAGCCAGAATTTAAGACCGTGTTTAGCAATAACGATTCCTCCAACAATACCGCCAAGTGTAAGGCAGATAATTCCGATTGTGCCGTAAACAAGACCGATTTCAGTAGTTGTCAATCCAATACCACCTACATCCTGTGGATCAAGCAAAAACGGAGATGCTAATTTTATAAGCTGTGACTCTGCAAAACGATACAATAAAATAAATCCAAGAATGATCCCGATGTTTTTCTTTTTGAAGAAAGCAGCAAATGTTTTAAAGAATTCATTGAGTACAGAACTGGATTCATCTTTTCTTGCAGAAACATCTGTAGACGGATAAGGAAGAATAAATTTATGATAAACAAAAAATAGGATGAACAAACCGGCGATGATGAAAAATGTAATTGACCAGGCTAAAGGTATATCTCCGGTTGAAGTTTCAAGAAAGCCTGCAAGAATTACAAGCACACCTTGTCCTGTTATCATGGATAGGCGATAAAAAGTAGAACGAATCCCTACAAACCAGGCCTGGTCGTGTTGTGAAAGTCCCAGCATATAAAAACCGTCAGCAGCAATATCGTGTGTAGCCGAACTGAATGCAACCAGCCAAAGAAAAGCAAGTGAATACTGAAAGAAATTTGAAACAGGAATCGTTAATGCAACCCCGGCCAAACCTGCACCTACAATAAGCTGCATAACAATTATCCAGTTTCGTTTTTTCTTGAAGATATCTACAACCGGACTCCACAATGGTTTTATAACCCAGGGCAGATAAAGCCAGCTTGTATAAAGCGCAATATCAGTATTGGATATGCCTAGCCGCTTATACATAATAACCGATACAGCCATTACTATTACGTAGGGTATTCCTTCAGCATAATAAAGCGAAGGAACCCAAAACCATGGATTTCTTTTTTCCGATTTTTTGCTAGACATTAACTGCTCCATTATTTATTCAATATCATAATGAACCTGCTTCAGGATCCAATCAAAGAGACCCTGAAATAAATTTAGGGTGACAAAATTTGATTTCTATAATTGTCTTGCCATCAAGACGGCACCAATTTCAGGCGGATTCTCGGCTTCCTTAATCACGACATCATTAAACTGTTTAACAATTTTTTCTTTAAATCTAAACGAGAAATAATTTTCTTTAGTCAGCAAACTTCCGATTAAAGCTACATACAAAATTTTTTCATTAAGCTTATTTTTCATTGAAGAAATATGAAGAATCATTTCATCGGATTCGGATTCAAGAATTTTAATCGCTTCTTTATCATTCTTTTCAGCTGCTTCAAGAACAATGGGTGCTGCAGAAGCAACATCGAAGTTATTCTTATAAATTTCAGTAATTAAAATTTCAGATGATGAAATTGAGAACTTTGTAAAGCCAGTTCTGTCATTAACGTTTTATTTCCCCTGCCGTCAAAATACTTAGCAACTGCATTAAGTCCTCTTTGACCTATTCTGTAACCACTTCCCTCATCACCTAGAAATCTTCCAAAACCGCCGACCCGATGAATTTTTCCATTAATATCTTTACCAAACATTATTGATCCGGTTCCGGCAATCAAAATACTACCGGGTTTACCTGAAAACGCTCCTTCAAGAGCAATTCTAGCGTCGCTTTCTACACGAAAGTTTTTTAATATTATATTTTTTGATTTAGCAAATTGAATAATATCATTTTCAAGTGGTTCTGCATCACTCCGTCTTCCGCCACCGGTAGTTCCGAGAATTATTCCTTCAATATCATCATAAGAAATATTTTTATTTTCAACACAATTTTTAATCAAATCAAGAATTGTTTCAGATACCTTTTCATTTCCAATCATCAAGAAGTTTGAAGGGCCACCAGTGGTTTCATAGATGGGATTAAGATCAGGATCAGTGAGAATGAACTTGGTTTTAGTCCCTCCGCCGTCCATTCCGATCAGATATTTCACAATAATTATCCTGTCAAATTTTTATAAAATACAATTGTAAGATAGAGATTTTGGAAAGCATTATAAACTCAAAATTACTCTTTTAGATATGTCTGCACTTGATATTGAACATAACTATCAATGAATTAAAATTCCTAGTATCAAATACATAACGGCTGCAATCGCACCTGCAAATAAGGCATAAGGTAACTGAGTTTTGACGTGATCTATATGGTCGCTTGCAGAAGCCATTGAGGCAATAATAGTTGTGTCGGAAATTGGTGAACAATGATCACCAAAAACTCCGCCACCGAGTGCCGCAGCTATTGTAAGATAGACATTGGCATCAAGAGATTGAGCCATTGGAATTCCAATTGCAAGCATAATAGCAAAAGTTCCCCACGATGTTCCGGTTGAAAAAGCGATGAAGCAAGCAACAAGAAATACAATAACCGGAACGAAGTTTGGAGACAACCACTCCTTTGACAACTCTGCAGTATAAATTCCTGTACCTAATTCACGGCAAACTGTTCCGATGGCAAAAGCAAGCATCATAAGCAAAGCTAATGGAATTAATCCGCTTATACCTTTGAAAATTAACTCAATAGTTTCTGCAAATGTGAATATTTTTTGTGAAATATATAAAATACTTGCAACAATAATTGAAGTTAAAACAGAATATAAAACTGCAGTGGAACCGGAACCTTTCCCAATAGCAAAAAATATTTGTTCATACCATCTAAGTGAAGAAATATTTTCAACCTGTCCCCATCCAGTGTAAAGAAGCATAAGCGGCATCATTCCGACCATTACTGCGATCGGAATAATCATATTATAGGCTTTTTCATTTACATTTTCTTTTTTCTCCATTGCAACAACATCTGATGAAATCATAGGCACAGCACCATCACGAAGAACTTTTCCTTCTTCCTTTGCTCGTTTTTCAGCTTTCTTCATTGGTCCAAAATCTTTCTGACTGAGAATAACAAAAAGCACCATAGCCATAGCAAGCATTGGATAGAAATTGAAAGGGAAAGCTTTAACCAAAACAGATAAAGGATTGCTGAATCCTTGCGCTGCAATTAGTCCCATTATATAAGCACCCCAGGCATTTAGAGGAATTAATATACAGGTTGGTGCGGAAATTGAATCTGCAATGTAAGCAAGTTTTTCACGTGGGATTTTTAGTTTATCAAATATTGGTCTGAATATGGCTCCAACAGTTAAAGCATTAATACTCGACTCAACAAAAATCGCTGTACCGGTTGCCCATGCAAGCAGTTGAACTGTCTTTCTGCTTTTGCCTATTTTTTTATTCTCTAAATGATCTAAAAATTTATTTATTACTTTAACGAATCCTGACACACCGCCTGATCTCTGAATGAATGCAATCAATGCTCCAACAAGGCAGCTGAACATTATTGTTCGCGTATTACCGCTGTCTTTGAATACATCAACAAGGGCTTGTATTGTTGCATTACTTCCATCAATAAAGTTTCCATCACTAAGTATAACCCAGCCAAGCCATATTCCGAATAGAAGTGAAACAAATACTTGACGTGTTTTTATCGCAAGAAGAATTGCAAGTATCGGTGGTAGTAATGATAAGAATCCGTAATGTTCCATTTGTTTTTTTTGTTTAAATAAAAATATTATTGTTACTAATTATAATTTATGCACTATAATTAGTTACTTTGTTTCAGAATTTTTCAGAGTAAATAAATACTATCTTAGACGAAATATTAATTTATGTGTAAATTTACTTAGTTAATTTTATCTAATAAAAAATATTTGCAAGTAATAATAAACGTAAACTGGATTTTTTACAATCTATCCGGAGAAATAAAATGACTTTTTTAAAGAAATTTTTTCCGTTCCCGATATTAGTTTTAATGCTTGCATCCTGCTCTGCAGATGTAACAAATTACATACCTATAACTGAACTTAATTATCCTTCAGATCTTAAAGTAACTTCAAGAAATGATTGGAACTGGCAGCCAATAACAAAAGTTCTCCCTCAACATCAAGTAAATAAGATTACTATTCATCACAGCGGTGAGGAATTTGCAGAAGATAAAGACGTTTTTCAATACCTGAAAAATCTTCAAACCTGGAGTAGAAGTGAAAAGAAGTGGATTGATATCCCCTACCACTTTATGATTGATCTTAAGGGAAATATATATGAAGCCCGACCAATCAATTATCCCGGTGATACTAATACAGATTATGATGTCCGTGGTCATGCTTTGATTTGTGTAATAGGAAATTATGAGATTCAAAAGATAAATGATCAGCAGTTGAAATCACTTTCAAAACTAACTGCATTCCTGAAGCACAAATACAATGTGTCTTTGAAAGATATTAGAACTCACAAAGATTATACTGAGACTTTATGTCCCGGAAAAGACCTTTACAAATATTTTGAGAATGGTTCTTTCTTAAGAATGGTTGAAGATGAATCAGATAAATCAAAATTGATTAATTCATCAAAAGTAAAAACAGGTATTGAAGTACTGCGTGAAAGAAACTTTGACATTCTCGAAGGAAAAAGAGTTGGCTTAGTTACAAATGCTACTGGAGTTGATAGTAAATTAAAATCTACGATAGATATTCTAAATGATTCTCCTGAAGTAAATCTGGTAGCATTATATGGACCAGAACATGGAGTTAGAGGAAATTATTCTGCTGGCGACTATGTTGACTTTTACATTGATGAGTTTACTAATCTGCCTGTATACTCGTTATATGGTAAAACACGTAAGCCAAGCACAGAAATGTTAAAAGATATTGATATTATAATTTTTGATATTCAGGATATTGGAAGCAGATCATATACCTATATCAGTACAATGGGCTTAGTTATGGAAGCTGCAGCAGAAAATAATAAAGAAGTCATAATTCTTGATCGACCAAATCCCCTCGGTGGAAATAGAATTGAAGGTAACATTGTTGAAGATGGATATTTTTCCTTTGTGAGTCAGTATACAATTCCGTATGTACATGGATTAACGGTTGGTGAGCTTGCAATGTTGCTAAATGAAGAAGGTATGTTAAAAAATTCTGTTAAGATGTAATTTACAGGTTGTTCCAGCGGAAGGTTGGACACGTGATATGTATTTTGAAAAAACAGGATTACCCTGGATTTTAACATCTCCTCATATCCCGCATTATTATTCTTCATTTTATTATGCTGCTTCAGGAATTATCGGAGAACTCAGAGGGATATTATCCATTGGCGTTG
Source organism: uncultured Ignavibacteriaceae bacterium (assembly GCA_963714415.1). Classification (GTDB taxonomy): domain Bacteria; phylum Bacteroidota; class Ignavibacteria; order Ignavibacteriales; family Ignavibacteriaceae; genus JAGXRK01. Next base: position 6,978 of record CAVQOL010000005.1, on the reverse strand, counting down.
GTTATACTATTCCTTTTCAAACCTTTGCAACTGAATGGATAAACTCTGTAGAGCTAGCAAATAAAATGAATTCATACGAACTGGAAGGAGTTTCGTTCAGACCGATTTCTTACAAACCATATTATGCATTTGGAAAAGATAAAATGTTAAATGGTGTTCAAATTTATATTACAGATTATAACACTGTACAACTTATTCCGATTCAATTTTATTTTGCTCAGGCTGTTAATGAACTTTATGGAAGAAATATTATTTCTGAAAATGAAGGACGATTTGATATGTTTGATAAAGTATTGGGAACTAATAAAATCAGAGAATTATTTATGAAAAATTTAAAAGTGGATGATATTCTCCCCTACTTAAACAAGGATGTTGAGAATTTTAGGAAACTTTCTAAAAAATATTATTTGTACAATTGAATTCTGTCATCCCGTCCGCCCGTGGCGGATTGTTTCGGGATCTTAATAATTTTAATAATCAGATGCTGAAACAAGTTCAGCATGACTTAAATAAAATAAACTTATGCAATACTTCGAAACTGAATTTATTAAATACAAAAGCAATCAACTTTATATCGATGATGTAAAAGTTGAAGATTTAGCCAAACAATTTGGAACTCCGCTTTACGTTTATAGCAAAAAACACTTTGTTAAACAATACCAGGATTTTACAGATGCCTTTAAGGATATAGATCATAAGATTTTTTATGCGATGAAGGCCAATTTTAATTTGAGTGTGATAAACACATTTGTAAAGCTTGGTAGCGGAGTTGATGCAAATTCTGAAGGTGAATTAATACGTGCTTTAAAAACAGGCGTTAGTCCTTCAAAAATAATTTTATCAGGAGTAGGAAAAACCAAAGATGAGATACGATTTGGATTAGCAAATAAGGTTCTTATGATTAAGGCTGAGTCTTTGGAGGAGCTTGAACTTATTAATAATGTTGCTCAGGAAATGGACAAAATAGCCTCTGTTGCATTGCGAGTTAATCCAGATGTTGATGCAAATACTCATCCGTATATATCAACAGGACTTTCAAAAAATAAATTTGGAATAGATTCGAAGACCGCGTTATCAATCTATAGAAGAAGAAATGACTTTTCCAATATCCGCTTTACTGGAATTGATATGCATATCGGGTCCCAAATCACTTCGGTTGAACCATTTGTAGAAGCTATAAAAAAATTATCTCATATTTACTTTAAACAAAAAGAAGAAGGACTAAAACTTGAACATTTTGATATTGGCGGCGGAATTGGTGTTCAGTATGATGATGAAAAGTCCTTTACAATTGATGAATTTGCTAATGCGATTATTCCCGAATTAAAAAAACTTGATTGCGAAATTTTATTTGAACCTGGTAGATTTCTAACCGCAAACGGTGGACTCCTGGTAACAGAAGTTTTATACAACAAAACTAACGGTGAAAAGAAATTCCTAGTTGTTGATTCTGCGATGACTGACTTACTAAGACCAACGATTTATCAGGCGTATCATCATATTCAGCCAATTCAAAAAAATAATAGTAGAAAAAACATTGTTGCAGATATTGTTGGACCTGTTTGTGAGTCTGGTGATTATTTTGCTAAAGATAGAGAAATCGCAGAGACTAAAGGTGGTGAACTTCTTGCAGTGATGTCGTCCGGAGCTTACGGAATGGTAATGGCTTCAAACTATAACGGACGTCGCCGTGCACCGGAAATTATGGTTGATGGGAATAAACATTCAGTGATAAGAAGCAGAGAGACATTTGATCATTTGTTGTGGGATGAGAAGATAATCTAATGCACCCTCAACTGTCATTTTGAGGGAGCCTGCCCGTCGGCAGACAGGTTTTCGACCGAGAAATCTTAAACATATCTAGAAACAGACTTCTCTTTTTGTTCGAAATGACAATGCAGTGTAACTATTTAGATTTTAATAATCTTTTTATTAATGTAACCGGATGAAGAACCTCAACATCAACATTAAACTTTTGTGTACCGTATTTGATTTGTCCCATACAACCGGGATTTCCAGTTAAAACAATTTTTGCATTCGTGTTTTTAATATTCTTCATCTTTCGTTCTAACTGAACTAAGGCATCATCATATCTTACAACATTATAAATACCTGCACTGCCGCAGCACCAACTTGCTTCTTCAAGCTCAGCATATTTAATACCAGGAATTGATTGAATAACTTCGCGTGGTTGAGTTACAACTTTTTGTGCGTGGGCTAAATGGCAAGCATCGTGATAAGTCACTTGTTTAAGTTCAGTTTCAAGATCAAGATTTGGAAGTGGTTTTTGTTCAGCAAAAAATTCCATTATATCTTTTACTTTAGATGAAAACTTTTTGGCTTTCTCTGCGTAATTAGGATCATCTTCAAGTAAGTGAGCATAATCTTTCATAAACGCACCGCAACCGGCGGAGTTTGAAATCAGATAATCGTAATCGTGTTTTTCAAATGCATCGATATTTTTTCTTGCGAGTTTAAGTGCAAATTCCATATCACCATTATGTCCGCTTAATGAACCGCAGCAAACCTGATCTTTTGGTGTGATAATCTCACAACCACATTCTCTAAGAACATCAATCGTATCAATATTTATATCTGCAAACATTGTGTTCATCAAACAGCCAAAGTGGAAAGCTGTTTTATATTTTATCTCTCCCATTCGGCAATTCCTTTTCTTTAATTTGTGAATCCGAAAATTTATTGGCAATAACAGGAGAAAGTTTTTCAACTTCAGCTAGTTTCGAAGAAAAGATTTTAAGAATTCCTGTGGAGCGAACAATCTTTTGTAATCCAATTTTTTGATAAATCCATAATAATCTGGATACAAACTTTAAAGTATTTCTTGATGCAACAATTTTTCTCAATGCAAATCTTTTAACCGTAATTCCAAACTTTGAACCAAACCCGGCTTCATCGATTACAACCCGTGCTGTTTCAACCATTCTACCGTATTTAACTCCTGCAGGACAAGCCGTCTCACAAGCCTGGCAGTCTAAACAATAATTCATTTCCTCGGCAAATGTTTGACTCAGCTCCATCTCTCCCCTCGCAACAGATTTGATCATAAAGATTCTTCCGCGAGGTGAAGATCGTTCCATTTTAGTTATATCGTAAGTCGGACAAGTGGCAAGACACAAACCGCAATGCATACACTGCTGAAGTATATCATCGTGAGGAAGGATTTTAAGTAATTCCGGATTTGGAGTAGTTTGTTTCATTAAAAATCTTTGATTTGCTCTCTTCGGGTTGGTAAACTTCCTTCACACTTTGGAGAAATATTAAATATTTTTCCTGGGTTCAAAATGTTGTTTTCATCAATAGCAGATTTAATTTTTTTCATCATTTCAACACCAGGTAAACCGGCAAGCTGTTCGAGAAAATGTTTCTTCGATAAGCCAGTTCCATGTTCGCCAGTTATTGTACCACCAAGTTTTATTGCTTCATTAAAAATAAAATCAAATGCACGATGAGCTTTTTCTATTTCATTTTTATCTCTTTCATCTGTTAAACATGTCGGATGAAGATTGCCGTCACCTGCGTGACCGAAATTTCCGATCATAACATTAAACATTTTTGCCGCTTCAGTAACCTTTTCCATCATTACAGGTAACTCGCTTCTGGGAACAGTAGCATCTTCTAAAATTGTTGTCGGTCGTTTTCTTGCAAGTGCACTGAAAGCTGTTCTTCTTGCAGTTTTTAGTTGATTCGATTCAACTTCATTCTTCGCAATTCTAATTAATGAAGCTCTGTTATTGTTCAGAATATTTTTAATCGTTTCTGCATCTTCCTGAACAACACTTCCTCTTCCATCAACTTCAAGTAGAAGAATTGCCTCACTGTTTCTTGGCAATCCAATTTTAGCATAATCTTCAACACAATTGATCGTTGTGTTATCAAGAAATTCCATCATACAGGGTGTAATGTGTGCAGCAACAATATCTGATACCGCCTGAGCGCTGTCTGTAAGTTTATCAAAATAAGCGAGAAGAGTGATTGATTGAGTGGGTTTTGGAATTAACTTCAGCAAAACTTTTGTGATAATACCTAAGCGTACCTTCGCTTCCAACAATAAAATCACGAAGATTATATCCGGCAACATCTTTCATATTTTTACCTCCGGTTCTAAGAAGATCACCGTTAGGTAAAATCATTTCCAAACCGAGCACATAATTTTTTGTAACACCGTACTTTAATCCTCGTAAACCACCTGCATTGTTCGCAACATTTCCGCCAATAGTGCACACATTTAAACTTGCGGGATCGGGCGGATAAAATAATCCGATCTTTTCAACTTCTTTCTGTAAAATTCCTGTTACAACTCCGGGTTGAACCCAGGTAGTAAGATTCTTATCATCGACTTCGAGAATTTTATTCCATTTAGTCATCACAATAACAACACTATTCTCAACAGGAACAGAACCGCCGCTTAGTCCGGTTCCCGATCCTCGCGGAACGATATTGAATTTTTCTTCATTTGCAAGTTTCACTAATAATGAAATTTGCTCCTCATTCTCAGGAAAGATAACTGCTTCAGGCATTTGATGAAGTGTTGGGGTTCCGTCGTACGAATAAACGAGCCGGTCTTCATAATGAATCCAAATAGTTTGTTGCACCAACAACAGATTTTAATTTTTGTTTTACTGAATCATTCATAATAATCTCTGATTTACTATACAAATCTAATAAAATATTTTTAGTTCAATTATTTGGCATCAAGCTGAATTGGAAACCAACAATTATATTTTGTAAAATAATCTTAATTCGATAAGGTGAAAAATCAAATTTGTTCTTGGAACTTTATATCAAAGCCTGAAAGATGAAATATTTTTTCAGGTTTCCTATTATCTAAAGGTTTGTACTCAAAACACCTATTTCTAAATAATACCATATTTAATTAATATTATATAATCTTGCCAAAAAATACACCTTTAAAACAAATATTATTTATATTTGCTCGGAAATTATATTTGAATAATTCCTAATTGCATCAACATCTAAAGGTTCAATATGATTGAAGATGATTATTCCAGAAAATTTGTGGGTAACGTATTAATAGAAAAAGTAAACTTCATCCGCGCTACGATAAAAGAAGCCACTGTATTTCGTGATCGAATTTATGATTCTATTGCAATGAAACAATATAAAATAATAATTGATCTCCGCCGATGCGAATTTATTGATTCTACATTTCTCGGTGCGCTGGTAATGATTCTGAAAAGAATTACTGATAAGGGCGGTGAGTTAAAAATAATCGCGCCGAGTTCAGATGCTTTCGAAATAATGAATACTATGGGATTATACAGGGTGTTCAATATTTATTCTTCAGAAGAGCAAGCCCTAGAATCTTTTTCTTCATAGAATATTTTTGAGTTTGAAGGGGAGGACTTCAGTTACCAAAATTTTATAAATTTTTATTTATAGCTTTTAACAACCTTTAAGCGTGAAATCTAGTGATAGTAAAAGGTTTGTATCCCCATCGCATACACTCTCAATTGTATGCAAAGATTTTGTCTGAGTGATCTTATATTTTCCCTAATGGATATATAGCTAATGGAAATTCATTTTCCGGAAGATTCATTGCCTGCTTAAGTGATTCATCCTCAAATGCGCCTACCATTACAGTACTTAACCCTATTGAGACTCCCTGAAGATAAATATTCTGTCCAACGTGTCCAACTTCCATATTTACATATCTTTCGGTTCTCTTACCGTATTTAACAGAAGTTCTTTCGTATACCGCAGTAATTACAACTAAAGCCGATGCTTCCACAATTGAACGCTGTTTGAGAGCTGCATTTGAAATTTCTACACGCTTATCCCCTTCAGTAATTTTTTTTAAGGTATGATTTAGTGGATTATATTTATAGATACCTGCAGCCAGCTCCTCTACATTTGCTGCAACTAAATACACTTCCAGAGGATATAAAGCACCTGCAGAAGGGGCGGTTCTGAGTCCATCTGTTTCATCAGTTATTCCCTGTGCAGCCCAGAGAATTTGAGAGACTTCAGATAATGATAACGGTTTATTACTATAATCTCTGACAGATCGTCTTTTCTGCAAAGCCTCTTCAATAGAAGTATTACTCTTATAATTTGGTGCCGGTAACTGAATAATATCTGATTCTGAGTTTTGCATTCCTTTTTTATCCTGGCAGAAAAAATTGGTGGTGATGAATATACCTATCATTAAAATAAAGAATGGTGAAAAATTAATCTTTTTCATTTCATACCTCATATAATTTGGTCAGTTAAAACTTACCAACATTTTCAGTTTGATCAATGCACCTGATAAATAATTTATATTGATAAATTATTTGATTAAACTGGCATAGGCAACCAGCTTATCTTCATCATACTCTATTTTAATTTGCGAAAAACCATCAAGAAAGTGTGAAAGTTTATCATAACCAAACTCTTTATGATTAAACGCCGGATGTTCCTTCTTAATCATTATCCCGATAGTTGCGACATTTATTCTGCGATTCTCTTTCTTTAAAAATGAAAGGATACTGTTCTCTATCTGTTCGCTCACCTTCTTTTGCGGCGTCTGTAATGTTTTAGATTCTTTAGGTTTAATTTTTGCCGGCTGATATTCTATCACTCCATCCGCAACATTCACCAAATCCCGTGATATAGAACCGGGGACTGCCATTAAAAAAGTATTTTTCCCGAGTGATCTTAACTCATTCAACAGTGGTATAAAATCACGATCTCCGGAAACCAATATCAATGTGTTGATGTTTTGATTTTGCATAAACAGCTTCATTGCATGAACACAAATAAATGTATCTGCACTGCTTTTTTCTGCACGGGATAATGGTGTAAAAACCGGTTGTATACCGCTTGTCTGAAGACTGTTGATTTGCCCATTGAAGCGAACCCAATCTCCAAATGCTTGTATAGATGCTATCCCTCCTTTTTTTTCACATAAACTTCTGATTATCATTAAATCTGGTTCTTCGCCATAATTATTAAGAG
>CAVQOL010000004.1:0-128666 GCA_963714415.1 uncultured Ignavibacteriaceae bacterium | reverse complement strand
CACCCGTAGCTTAATCCACCTGCATCACTAAAGTGATTTCGTTGGACAAGTTGGATAGAGCATCTGATCCTGATTCTATCGGGAGATCAGAAGGTTATTTTTATTATTTATTTGCACCCGTAGCTTAATTGGATAGAGCACCTGACTACGGATCAGGAGGTTCGGGGTTCGAATCCCTGCGGGTGTACTAAGAAAGCTTTAAGACTAAATGTTTTAAGGCTTTTTTATATGCTTTGCTTGTCTTTTGATTAATTACTTCTAGTGAATCCATAACAATTAGTGATTAGCTAACTACGCCTCCGTTAATCAACAATAAATAATTTTGTACCGATTTCAGTACTTGATTTGTGTGCTTCTGCATTGTCGGCGATCTGGTAGCTCATTCCGGGTTTTAAGATAAAAGTGCGTCCGTCTTTTAACTCTGTGTGTAATTCTCCTTCAAGACAGAAAATGATATGTCCTTTGGAGCACCAATGATCTGCTAAATAACCAGGAGTGTATTCAACAATTCTTAGCCTTATTGAACCAAAAGTTTTTGTTTTCCAATAGGCTATACCTTTTTCACCAGTATGTTCTGTAGGTGATATGGTAGCCCAATCTGTTGTTTCAAAAGGGATATTTGATATTTCCATGATTTTTTCCAGATGATTAATTATTAAATGTAAATAACATTATATTAACTACTAAAAACACTTTAATGCCAGGATTGCAGTTCAATTATATTCCGTTCCGGGTCACGCATTTAACACCATGTCACTTTATCTCCAGTTGAAGTTTGTAAAGTAACTATCTCTCCAACCGCCTGCCCTCCCGCCTGAATAATTGCATCGCTTGCAGACTTAACATTATCTACAGAAAAAGCTATATGGGCAAATCCTGGTCGGTTTACGGCTGCGGTAATATTTTTTTCAGAAACAGAATAAGAAAATATTTCCAGTGTTGGACCATCATCGCCATATCCCGGAAGCAGAAGATGAACACCGTGCAATTCTGAACCGGATATTCCTGTACCGCGCTCTAATTCCCTTCCTTTATAATGACGTTCTGGCGGAACAACCTTACAGCCGAATACTTCTTGGTAAAACTGAGATAACTTCTGCCAATTTTCGGCGATTAGATTTGTGTGAACGTACTTAGCTTTTATTTTTGACATTTATTCATTATAAATATTTAGTGTAAAGTATTAATTCAATTGCTCTAAAATCATTATTATCTGAAGACTTTTGAAGGTTACATAATGGTATGATACCACTTCAACCGAGGTTATTGCATCAAAACAGTTTCAATTGATTGGTTAAAAGTCTGTGCCACAATAATAGGTTCATCTTCTTTTTTCATAATAACTAAATAATGATTTTAATAAAATAACGAACAGACCTCAATTTTCCCCTCAGCCAAAAATTAATAATTAGACGGATTAAAGAACTCTGTAATAATTCCCAACTACTCTGATTTTTTTATTTCTTCAAGCATCTCCATTTGAATCTCTTGAATTTCTGCCATTCGTTCCCATTGTTGTATTAATAAATGATCAACTTTTTGATGAAGCTGCCTGAGTTCTAATTCCGCTTTTAGATTTATTTTATAATCTTGTTCAGCACGATTTCTATCTCTTGCTTCTTGTCTATTCTGACTCATCATAATTATTGGTGCTTGAATTGCCGCAAGGCAGGACAATACAAGATTTAGTAAAATAAATGGATAAGGATCAAATGATTTTGTGAATAGCAAAACTGTATTAATTGAAATCCACACAAAAATAATTAAGCCAAATATTATTATAAATTTCCAGCTACCGCCAAAGGACGCGATCAGATCGGATAGTTTTTGTCCTAATGTTAATTTTGCGATAAATTCCTTTTCAATATTTTCAGAAATAGACTCATATTCAGTTAATTTGTTTATAACATCTAATTCAAGATTGGATAATTCTCCTTTTTCATCTGCAATTAATTTCAGTAAATATTCCTTGCGAAATTTTTGTAAGTCTTCTCTGCATATGCTGCCCTTTATATTCCAATTTGGATATTGAATTTTAATTAAATCCGTAACTGATGGTCTTACTATTATTGACGGAAGAATTTCTATCTGTGACTCGTCTCTACCACAAATTTGACATTTATTTTTCATTTTAACTCACTTTTATTTTTAACTGAATTGCGACAAACTCTCCTTCCAGATCAAAGCGGAGAAGTAAAAAATAATTAATTTGAACTCTGCTCAGAGTGAATACTCTCCTTTGAAATAAAAATACGCATATCCTGAAGCAAGAAAAACATATAGTATGACGACAGGCCATCCGGTTTTCATGATCCCAGAAATTGTGCCTTGTACAGATATAATTATAGCAATTACATAAGTGATCAAAAAAGAAATAACGATGGCACGTTGAGCCTTTATATCTTCTACATTTCTTGAAAGCCAGGCCACCAGTCCAATGGCAACAGATCCTAATCCGGCATATTGTGCCATCATTATCAAAGCGGGTCCAAGTTCGACACCATATAGTGATAACACACTTGACGGTAAAAGCACAGCGCTGATTCCGCTTCCTCCTAATATAATAGCGTTGACGATTAGAAGATTTTTCAGTTTCATAAAGCTACCTCCTTATCCACTCGAGAACATCCAGATAAAGCTGTTCGCGAAATTCAGTGAAATAATGATTTGTATCATACATCTGAATTTTTATTTTTTCAGCATTGTTTTTCTGTAATGCCCGGTAAAATGGTAAAATATGGTCCTCTAGACTTGTCAAATTATCTTTCCAGCCACCAATTAATAAAATCTTCTTTTTTGCTAATTCATTTGAATGCTTGACTAAACTGAAATCATCTTTATGGGCAATCAAGTATTCGTGAGTTGCTTCTCCACCTATACTTCGGATTACTGCTGAATCGGACATAACTTCATCCAAAACAGCTTGATGTACTTTTCTATAATCCTCGTTGTTTTCTATCATAGAAGCCAGAACGCTAAAATCGTGAGTGCCGATAGAAATAATTTTTTCAATGAAAGGATGAGCCAGCGATCCTAATAGCGCCATACTGCTGCCAGTGCTGTATCCTATCAGAATGATTCGAGTTGTATCAACGTTGAATTTTTTTGAAATATCAGATGATTTTAAAAAATCAATTGAACTTGCTACATCTTTCACTGAATTTTCAATTAAGAAAATCCCTTCACTCTTCCAGCTTCCTCTAAAGTTAAAAACTAATGCATTGATCCCATCTTTCTTAAATCTTTTGCCTAATCCAAATAGATCACCTTCACCACCAGGAAATCCATGAAGCAAAATTACAGTTGGAGCAGGATTATCATTTGCAGAATTATAAAACCTTCCAAATATCTTTGAGCCTTCGCTTTCAAATGTGATGGGAATATAATCCGTTTGGTTGTCTTGCTGTGAATAGATGTTGCTGCAAGGTTCTATAACAATAAAAAAAAGGAAGAGTAGGAAACAACGTGATTTAAATGTTTTGAAGGTATTCATAGAAACCTCATACTTTTTAATTTAGTATAACATTCTTAAGCTAATTCAGTATACACCGATCAAATACTTTAATTGTAATGTTTATTACCTTCTGTAATGAATATATGAATTTTTGGATTTAAGAATTTTCTAAAATGATTTCGCCGGCTATTAAGACAGCTCTTTTCACCACCTCCATACATTTCCCGCTTTTTGCTTCTTCCATAAATAATTTTTGTTCTTCTGGATTAAGGAAATCATAATATCTGCCATATTGATGTTCCTGTACTCCCCAACATCTTGTTGAGCCAAATTCTTCTTTAAATCTGTCAAAAAACATACCTCCATATTTAATGGAAGCCCCTGCTTTTTCGTTTCCTATTTGCTCTATGGGCTCGAAAAAGAATCCTAAGGCAAGCAAAGATCCGGATACAGCCCCGCAAGTTTCTCCTTTAAGTGCAATCCCTCCTGTGAATGGTTTTATCGCTCGGATTGTATTATCAGCTTTTAGTTCAAATTGTTCATTTAGTGAACAAAAACTGGCTTGCGCACAGCTTCTATACATTGGAAAGAATTTATTTACCTTTTCTTCCAATTCCTTTAATATTTCTTCTTTTGATTTATCCCCTTTTGCAGCCAATACCTCGGTTATTATCCCTGGAAATGCTAGTAGAGTTAAACCGGCAGTGCAACCAATACTTTTCATTAAAAAATTTCTTCGGTTAATCTTTTTCTGATCTGTACTATTAAATAATTTGTAACCGCTTTCGTTTGAATTCATTTTTTTCTCCTTTTCAAAAATTGATAAACTAATAAGCAACTACTTTTTATTTACCTGTCCCCCTCAGTTACGTTTTTATTTGTATGCTATTAAGGTTTAATAACATACTCACTATATTCAAGCACACTATCATAATTACAGTAAAACAAATATTGATCTTCCGGTAAACCAAATAATTCTAAATGTATTACATACCTGCAGATACAATGGCAAAGATGTTCTGCTGTATCTTTTACAGTAACAAACAATGTGTCTGAATTAATTGCATAATTTGTAACGAATCTGTTGGAATCAGGACAGCAATTTCCGACAACACAAAAATCAATTTTGAGAGTATCCCTGAAACTATATGAGAAACAATAATCGTCAACCGGGATATTTTGCATTGATGAAGAATTGCAGCCGGGAACCTGATAGGAAATAAATTCAATTTCTCCGGAAGTTTCAATCGGACTATCTTCTGAACAGGAGAAATGATGAATTAGTGAAAACAAAAGGAATAAGATTAAACTTATTTTTATAAATATTTTCATAGCTTACCTCAAGACCTCTAAGTCTTCAAATAATTTTTTAAATCTTTCTTCAACATTCCAAACTCTATTTATCTTAGACAAAAATAATCCTTTTTTTGACTAATCAACAGGTATTCTTAGTATTTTTGTCAAGTTATATCTTATTTTAACTATCTGAATAAAAAATAATCGATAACGTTAAAATCAATTAAAATATTTTGGTTCTACCTCTAACTGTGTAAAAAAGTTATGGAATCAACACTATCAATCTTCTAAAAAAATTTATCATAACAGGTAATAATATTGAGCAAGAAAGAAAAGAAGAAAAAATCACGCACAAAACAGGGTGAAAAACAACTTCAAAAAAATGTTATTGAACTGATATACGCAAAACTACCTGGCGACAAATTTAAATACATAATTTTACTTCCGATACTTCTGGCTGTAGCCGCTGTTGTTTATTTTATCTATTCATCATACAGTACAAATGGGTATTTTGGTTTCCCGCTTGATGATCCGTGGATACATCTTACTTTTGCGAAAAATTTTGCTGAGTACGGCAGTTTTTCATATTTCAAAAACGAGTTAATAACTTCAGGTTCAACATCTCCGGTTTATACTTTACTATTAACTTTATTTTATTTCTTTATAAAGAATGAATTTATCATCAGCTATATACCAGGGATAATATTTGGTGCGTTACTTGTTTATATGATGATGAAACTTTCTTTTTTCCAATTTAAAAATGCATGGCTTCTCGGTATTCTTACAGCAATGCTAGTCGCCCTTCAACCAAAATTAAATCTTATAGCTGTCTCCGGTATGGAAACATCTATGTTTATCTTTTTGATAGCTGCAAGTTTATTTTCGTATCAAACTAAAAAAATAATACCACTTGGAATATTTTTAGGATTAACAATCTGGTGCCGCCCGGATGGATTTGTTTTATGGATTGCCATCGCATTCGATTATTTTCTTCAAAAAAAATATTTCACAAAAAATGTAAAAAAAGTTTCCGAAGAAAGTTTTACTCTACAAGGAAATAGCAACATCATTTACGATTGCATTTTTTATGGCTGCTGCATACTTCATTTTTAACTACCTGCTTTCAGGATCAATATTACCCAACACTTACAAGGCAAAATTGGAATATTATCAAAATATGGACAGGGCAAATTTTCTTAAAGAAGATGTACTGAAATATTTTACGGGGTCGGAATTTGTTCTGATATGGATACCGTTCTTGTTTGCTGTATTTGAAATTATAAAATCATTATTTAAAAAAGATCGTAATACATACTTAGTTTACTTGCTTTTTATAGTCGGACTTATTGCAGTGTATTATATAAAGCTGCCCTTTGCACACAGGTTCGGAAGATACTTAATGCCTGTAATTCCATTTTATATCCTTCTTGCAGTTTCAGGTGTGAAGATAATTATAGACTTTATCTTCAAAAATATTTCAAAGTCAAGCAGCGCACTTCCGAATATAATTTTTATTCTTTATGTAATAGCAGCTTTTGCAATATTCATTAATCATAATTCTAAAAACCTTGATGAGTATACAGTTTTATGCAAGTATCATAATGACAGGCACGTTGCTGCCGGCAAATGGATAAAACAAAATACTAATGAATCAGATATTGTTACTACACACGATATAGGCGCGATAGCATTTTACGGTGAAAGAAAAATAATTGACATGGCGGGATTAGTAACTCCGCAGCTTATCGATCACATTAATGACCGCTTATATTCCGAATACATAAATGATTACCTTGCAAAAAATAAAGTTGATTACGTAATAACTCTAAGAAACTGGTTTGAAGTTGTAAATGATAAACCTGTTTTTATTCCTGTAAACGAGTTTGAGTTTCTTGAGATTTTTAAATACAAAGCGTTACAAACACACATTCAACCTAAAGAAGTAACGCAAATACACAATGCAGCTATACAAATGCTGCAAAAAGGTAATTCATCAACCGCGCTTTCTTATCTCAATCAGGCGTTAAACATGGATAATCGTTCATCCAAAACATACTTTTTGCTTGGAGTTGTTTATGAATCTCTTAAAGATGATTTGAAAGCTGAAAGAAATCTTCAAAAGGCAATTGAAATTTACCCGGAATATGCAGATGCATTATACTGGCTTGCAGAAGTTAATTTTAATTTGAATATGATAGAAGCTTCTTCTTCTTTCTTGAACAGATGCCTTGCTTCTAACCCGGGTTTTGTACCTGCGTTACAGCTACAAGCTAAGCTTGCATCGATTAGTAAAAATTAATTTTTGGTTAAGAAAAATCAGGTGAGAAATCCGTTAGCTAACAGACAGCAAAACAAATTAATCTCAACTACTATTTATTTACTTGTCCGCCTAGCCAAAACGGCAGCAAAATATTTGTATTTCAATTTATAGCATATGAATTACAATTACTGAAGCCGTTGCAATGAAGATTGCAACAATCCAATACCAAGTTGTACAGATTTTAGAATCTTTATATTTATTAAATATGGCTTCATAAATTGTTGCTATAAATGGTGGAATGGCTAAAGATAAATAACCAATAGGTTCGGATAGCAACCGTTTAGACACATATGCCATTATAATAATACTTACACCTGTTGCAAGAGCAATTTGAATATGTGGTGATTTGATCAGTTCTTTTAGCTTTGTCATATTCTAATCTGAAATAAAATGTTATTATTCATAAATATAAAATAGTGTATTAAATATTTATTTGCCAAATGTCGTTGCCATTTGGCTACAGCGAGTAAAAGGTTTTTTGATCATCTTTGGGCATAAATAAAAAAAATTAAATAAGTTGTAAATGAATTGTCTCTTATGTAATCAATGTCTAAACACTGATTTTATAAACACTTCAATTTATTATTAATTTATTATTCATCTTTGGATTTTTAATAAAAGTACTTATTTTACCTCAAGAAAAACCTTTACCTTTACCGGGGGCAAAGGATATTATTAATAAATAAAATAAAATGGGTATGAAAAAATTTATAGTTCTTTTTATTACAATTTTATTTATTAGCTGTCAAACAAATCCGCCTACTACCCCAATCAGTCCTATACAGGAATATGGAACATTAAAAATCATATCAAATATTGATAGTGCAAGAATATATTTGGATAATGTAGATACGGGAAAACTAACTCCGGATACTATTAAGACCACAGTTGGAAATCATATTGTTAAATTGATTAAGGCAGAATATGACACAGTAATATCAAACGTTACAGTAATCAAAAATACTGTTAGTGAAATCAATGTTTTTCTTTTTGCTTCAAACAAAGTTGTTCTAATCGAGGACTTTGCAAACGTCAGTTGCATCCCTTGCGTAACAAGTAATAAAATTATAGAACAATTAACTAATCAAACATTTGGAAGAAAACGAGTTGTAGCAGTAAAATTTGCAACAAATTTTCCTTCTCCTATAGATCCTTTCTATCTGGCTAATGAAACAGATTGTAATTCAAGAATGCAATACTATAATATTATTGTTGCTCCGACGAACATAATTAACGGGAAAATAAGACCAATACCATCGGATTCTAATGATGTAAAAGATAAGATTTTATCTGAACTGGCAAAGATTCCCCAATTTGTTATTGATGTAAACCACAATATTTCTGGAAATACTTATAACATTAATATATCTGTTGAGATTAAAGACATCACCAACCTGGATTTTTCTAAACTTGTTTTACACACTGTTGTTACTGAAACCAATATTGAATTTGCATACTCCCCCGGGCTCGAATGGTGAGACAAAGTTTTATGATGTAATGCGCAAGATGCTTCCAACAAATCAAGGAGAATCGTTATCGTCAATTAATCAGATCGGTACGTACAACTTTCAGCGGCAGATAACATTAGATACATATTGGAACCAGAGTAATATAAACACCGTTGTATATATACAGAATAAAGACACTAAAGAAATTTATCAAGCCGGATCAACATTTAACTAATTAACTATCATTAAGAATTAGGGAGGATATTATGAAAACATTTCTTACTCTATTGCCAATGGTTCTTATTTCTGTTTTGATCAATGCCCAAACGCTGATTGAGACAGACTTTTCTGGAGTTTACCCACCAGATGGATGGTCTGTTGTAAATCCTCATGCAAACAACTGGTCTGCAGTAAATACTGCAAATGCAGGTGGAGCAGCTCCTGAGTTACGATTTAGCTGGGATCCTCAATTTACCGGAGCCGCATATTTTGTTTCACCCTCAATTAATACATCAGGGTATACTTCATTTACTTTTCAATTTAAATATTTTATTGATCATTATGGTGGTCCTTATACAGTTGGTGTTGCCACCAGATCAAATAGCGGTACCTGGAATACAACTTGGTCTGTTGTTGATCCAGTATCAAGTACAGGAGCAGAAGAATTTGTAACTATCAATAACTCTGATGTAGGTTCTGAAGATTTCCAGATATGTTTTTTCTTCAGTGGTTCTTCATATAACATAAACTATTGGTATATAGATGATGCAAAATTGTTTGTACCGCCTGCACATGATGCAATGGTAAGAGATATCATAATTGCTCCAGAGTATATTGCCGGTACTCCATTTACACCGCAAGCATTAATTAAAAACCTGGGACTAAACTCTGAAACATTCGATGCTACTTGTGTTATTAAATTAAACAGCTTAATAGTATTTGAACAAAATTGTTCATCCGTTACGTTAGATGCTGGTGGAGAACAAATAGTATCATTTCCGGATTTTACACCGTCTGCTGAAAACGATCTTTATGAGGTGACGGTTACCACAAATTTGTCCGGAGATATGGATAGCACGAACAACATTAAAACAAAAAGCTTTGATACATATACTACTGCAAGAAATTTAGTCATTTTAGAAATTGGAACCGGAACATGGTGTCCGTACTGTCCTGGTGCGTCAATGGGTGCGCACGATCTATTAACAAACGATAAAGCAGTTGGAGTTATTAAATATCATTATGATGATGTTTTCGAAAACTCATATTCATTATCGAGAATCTCTTATTATGGAATCAGTGGATATCCAACGGCTATTTTTGATGGAGTAGAATACATTGTTGGTGGAAGCAATACTGAAAGTATGTACACGACATATTTGCCATACTATGAGGCTCGGAAAGCAAAAAACTCAGCTTTCTCAGTTGAAATTATCGGACAGAATGATCAATTGAATTACTCAGTGACAATAAGAGTATCTAAGTTAGCCAATATACCGGTATCCTATGATCTTGTATTACATCTTGCCTTGACAGAATCTGAAATAGCGTATGACTGGCAAGGACAGACCGAGGTTAATAATGCGGAAAGACTTATGGTCCCAGATGCAAATGGAACTGTACTTGATTTCTCTTCAAGTGATGTTTTAGAGATTAATTTAGACTTTGCACTGGATCCTTCCTGGGTAGCTGATAATTGTGAACTGGTTGCGTTTATTCAGAACCAGAATGGTCACGAAATACTTCAAGGAAGTAAGGTCGCTTTACCAGATCTTCCTGGTGATTATACTGGTATTATTTTAACTGATATTGATATACCTGCAGAATTTGAACTTGAGCAAAATTATCCCAATCCATTTAATCCATCAACTAAAATAAAATTCTCTGTTCCTCAATTAGGATTGGTGTCGATTGTAGTTTACGATTTGACAGGACAGGAAGTTGCAACCTTGTTAAATGAGATTATAGAACCTGGCAGCTATGAAATAGACTTTAATGGTACCGGATTATCCTCAGGAGTTTATTTTTATAGAATGACAGCAGGTAATTTTACTCAGGTAAAAAAGATGAGTATTTTGAAATAGTGCTATATGACCAAAACTTTTAATAGTTAATTCCAAGGGAGGAACATTTAATTAGTTCCTTCCTTAGTTTTATTTTTAATGAGACAATAATTAAAACAGGATAGATAATGAATAGAGTTTCCAGCATAATAATTTTAATAATTATGTTTTTTATTTTCTTTGGAACTGCCAATTCGCAGGATATTCAAGTTATCACTCACAGAACTTATATCGACAGCACACTTGGTTCGGAGATGGTTTTTGACTTTGAAGTAGTAAATATTTCACAATATCAGCAAACAGTTTTTGAAGTCAGGACAATCAACAATTTAGTTCCCGGATGGTACTCTTCATTGTGTTTTGGAGAGAGTTGTTTTCCAACTGGTTTAGACAGCGTTGCAACCACTCAAGACTTTTATACTGATCCATTAAATCCTAGCGATACTTTAAAAAGTTCATTACACGTTACAGCGCTCCAAAACGATGGAACATCATATGTGCAGATCCAAATTGGCACAATCCGTAACCCAACAGTTAGAACCACAATCGATTTTACAGCAACCACAAATCCAGTTTCTGTTAATGATGAATATAGCATTGTTAATAACTATTATCTCAGGCAAAATTATCCCAATCCATTTAATCCATCTACAAAAATAGATTTTGGATTGAAGAAAGCAGGCCATGTTGAGATAACCATTTACAATGTTCTTGGAACCAAAGTTGCGACCGTGTTTAATGGATTTAAACCAGCTGGAAATCATTCAGTGACTTTTACTGCAACTGAACTTAGCAGCGGCGTTTATTTCTATAAAATTGTTACTGAGGGTTTTGTTCAAACAAAAAAAATGATATTGGAGAAGTAAATGAAATTATTAGTATTGTTAATCTTCATGCTGATCTCTTCATTTACTGCATTTGCACAGAATGATGAAGACCTTACCGGAAGAAAAGCTCCAAATTTTAAACTTGTAAATATTGATGGGAAATATGTAGAGCTAAATAAAGAAACAGGTAATGGTCCTGTACTTTTAAGTTTTTGGGCAACATGGTGCAAACCCTGTTTGGAGGAAATGGCAGAGTTCAATAAAATTTATAATGAGTATAAAGACAAGGGATTTACAATTCTGGCAATCTCAACCGATTCAGAAAAATCTGTTGCAAAAGTAAAACCATATATTAAATCAAAAGGTTATGATTTCCCGGTTTTGCTTGATACAAATAATGAAGTTGCAAGAAAATATTATGCACAGCAAATTCCCTTTACTGTTATGATAGACAAAAACGGGAATATAATATACTCGCACCTTGGATATATGAAAGGCGACGAACGAAAAGTTAAGCAGTTAGTCTCCGAAATGATAGAAAAATAATTATACTCTTAGCCTAAAAATTATTTAAAATCTTATGAAAATATTTACAAGCTTCAAAATACAACTTTATTATTCTCTTCATTCTTGTTTTATCAACAAGAACATTTAGTCAAAGTAATAAAAACTGGTTCTTATTGCCGGACGGTCTCGGATTATCAAACCAACTTGAGTACTCTTACAATGTTGAGAACAAAATTGAAATTTTTGAAAATTGGTTTACACTGGATTATAATAAAAATATTTTCAGTGCCGGATTAAGATTTGAAGCATTTCAACCGAACGATCCTGATCCATCTGTTAGTAGAGGGAAAGCAAGATATGCTGATATTGCTTATAAATATTTTACTGTTGATATAGGAGACGTTGAAGAAGGAATTAGTATTACTGCCGGAAACTTCTATAAACTTTTTGGTCGCGGCTTGATTTTAAAGAGTTATGAAGACAGGAATATCAGGATCGATAATAATATACTCGGTGTTAAAGTAGATGCTTATTATATGGGATTTTCACTTGCGGCTCTCTCAGGTTCTTCTGCAAACTCTAATGATGAAAGAAAAGATATAATTCATGCTTTGGATATCCAGTATAACGGGTTAGATTATGTAAAGCTAGCAACAACATTCGCATCCAACCAGCCGGATATTGAAGATGCTGCAAGAACAACGTTAGCATCATTTAGATTGCAGCCATCGGTTTGGAATTTTGATGGCTATGCTGAATACGGAATTAAAAGCAACAAAGATGATTCAATCAAATATTTTTAATAATGATGAATGGAAAATTGGAGATGCATTTTACGGCAGCTTGAATTTTTATTACGATGCGTTTTCAATTAGTTGGTGAATACAAATACTATGATAATTATGCTTTTACATCCAGCGACGGTACAATTTTTTATAACACTTCACCATCATTAAGAAAAGAATACACATATCAACTTCCTAATCGCCATCCTTCCCCTCTTGATCAATCCAATGAAAAAGGTTATGCAGTTGAAGTTAATTATAATTTTTCAGATGAAACATCAGTTGTCGCAAACTATGGTATAACCCAGACACTATCCAGCAAGTTCATATTATCAGAGAGTTAATAATTTTTCACTTCCAATTTTAACACAGTTAAAAGAAGTATATCTGCAGGCAACGCACACCTGGAATGAATCATTTACTACAATAGCCGCTTTCGGTTATAACGAGGAGTTGTCAACAAATACAAAAAACCTCACTCCTATTTTAGAGAATAAATTTTATTTTGATAACATAAACACAATAAAGTTAGTACTTGAGCATCAGCAAACAGAAAATCTTACAACATATGAAAAATATTATACTGATGTGATTGCAATTGAATATCTGCGCTCACCAAATTTTAATGTTTCACTTGTAACAGAAATTAAAACGACAGAGCCTGAAGAATCCAAGAATAATCAGGAAGGTCTGGGGCTTTATCCAGTTCGGCTACAAAATCGGAAATCATACAGACTTGAGTTTGCTCATTGGTTCGCGTCAGGCAGGTAACATTTGTATAGGAGGCATTTGTAGATTTGAGCCGGCATTCCAGGGGATCGAATTTAAAATTTTAACAAGATTGTAATTATTGATGAAGTCGTTTTCATATCAATTAAATCAAAACACAACGTTTGATTAGTTCTCATTTATTTACTTGTCCGCCTCAGCCAAATTTATCCGCCTATGGCGGAGGCTTATAAATTTGCGAAACTTTTTACTTTTTTAAATAGTTTAGCGTTTAATTTATTTTGTAAAACTCTAATTTTAATTCGCCAACATCATCTAAAACATTTATACCATACACTGTTTTCGAAATTAATTTTATAAATATTCTATCTCCTTTTTTCACTTCGAATTCAAATTTTTGAAATTCACCTTTTTCTGTTTTGGAAGCACCTTCTATGCCTTTGAATAATAGCTTGCTAGATACAAATGTACTATACTGATATATTATTAATACTTTTCCACCAAATATTGAGATTGGACTCAAAGTACTAACTGTAATTGTAAAATATGGTAGCTCTGTTAAAGTTGAATCACCACAGAGGGATTTGAGATAATTATTTTCATTTTCTAAAATCTCAATTCTGTTTTTCAGATCTAAATATTTATTAATCAGTTCTTTTGTATTATCAGTTCTAACTAAAAATTATGACAATAAGAATTGCTAATATTCCATAGATGAAACCTATTGGGCCTAATAATTTGAATAGTCTAGTTTGGATTGTCGACTTTGGGTCGATAACTCTATGTGGATTTGTTAATTTATATAAAGACAGAATGATTGAATAAATTCCAGAACCTACTAAAAAAAAGTAGATTAGAATAATTGGTGTATTTGAACTGTTTTCCATAAGATGCGCCTAACTATTTTGTATCTAGACCCTAGATCAGAACAATAACGCATTCGCATCACACATTTTTAGTGTGTGTCTAACTATTTGATAGTTTTTTATAAGATTTATTTATTAAACTAACTATCCAATCTATCTCTGCTCCATTTTCAATAAAACATTCTACATCGCCCATTCCCCAGTGACCTATTTTTGATACATCACGTACTTTGAGACTTTCTTCTTCAGTCAATTCATTCATTTCGAGATTGACCCAGATTTTCAATCCAGACTTCAATCCACAAATTTGGCAAAAACTTTTTGTGTCAACTAGCAGACTGATATATCGCTTAGTCGGATTCTCAGTAAAATTCAAATCAATATTTTTTAATCCCTTTCGTAATTTTTTATATTGCTCAAAACTCTCGTCCCATTTACCATCTCTAAATTGATTTTCTATTGTCCAGTTTTTCCCTTCATCACTATTTCCCTCAGCTGCATCAGATGCATAAACGGTTTCGTGAAGATCAGTATTAATATGCAAAGTAAATTGATTTAATGCCATTTCAATGTCATCTTCACCGAACTTATGACCTAAAATTTCCTTTACTGATTCATTAATAATCCTAATAAATTTTCTATCAGGTGATTGGAATAAATTTTCTGTAGCTTTTTTGATTGTAGTAAAAAGTGAGATATTTCGTGCATAATTCAGTAATAAATCTTTTTCAAAAGATTTCTTACTTAATTTTTCAATTACTTCTTCGTCAACTTTATCAGAAAGAGTGAATTCTTGTAGCAATTTATCTTTACCAATTCCCTTTAGTTCTGAATAGTAAATTTTGTAAGTATCTCCATTTGTTAAAATCAATAATGATATACCTCTATTTGTGCAATAATTTAATTTTTCGATTATCATTTTATTGTCTGATAATGAATTTGAAAGTGATTTTGCTTCTACTAATAATTTTGGCATTTCGTTGGCATAAAAACAATAATCTGTCCTTTTGCCAGCACTATCATCATCTTCTGGAACAACTTCTTCTGGATTTGAGAAATCCCAGCTAAGGAATTCAAAAAAAGGACGAATTAACCAATCTTTTGTTTGAGCTTCATTAATGTTTTGCGATTTTAATTTTTTAATTGATGCAATAATTTTTTCTAAAGAGGTTTCCATAGTATTTCCATTTTTTATAAAACTTGATTTAGCAAATTCAATATTACTTATACGCACAGTCTAACTGTGCTATGTCTTCCCGCTATAAAGTCCCCCCTCCGGAAAAAATGTGGTGAGTATGGAGGGTAAATAAATAAGCCCGGTTAAAATTAAGAGAATTCATTCTTAAGAGTCAATTAACTATTGGCAACAGTACTTATTAGAAAAATAATGCTTGAAATTGGTATTAGAACAATATTTAGACAGCAATTAAGTATTAATAATGCACTATCAATTTTATGGAATCTGAGTTTTAATTTTCTTATTTTTAACAAAAAACAGGCATCCCTAAAGTTCTGTCCCCTTTCAGAAAATGGACATTCTTTTGCCTTTGATTGAAAAATTAAGGAGAACAAAATGTCGCAAGTTTATGAATTAGATAAAATTGCAATCACGGTAAAATCGCACCGCGTGTTAAAAGCGCTTCTAAAGGAAAATCCCAAGCTTGAAGAAATTATGTTCGGCGCAAAGAATGAAACCGAAGCTCTCATCGGTGTGAAACACTGGATTATCAGTTTGTTAAAAGACAGACCTGACGCAATTAAATATTATGAAAAAAGCATTAATAGCGGAGTTTCATTTAAGTCGCTTCAATGGAGTGATATTGCAGCAATAAGAATTCTTGATTATGTGGATAATGCAGGACGTGAATTTATTGATCTTAATTTGCGCGGACAGTTAGCCGTTAGCAATCCGATTAAACTTATATGGCTTGGTGTAAATAAAGGAACCGGCGGAGCAAAGCCCGATTTTTTTGAGGATATGATTCATCTTTTCAGACAATTAATGGGAAAGGAATTGAAAGAAGAATTCTCAAAGGATAAGCTTGAAGAATGGATGAACAGGTTTCCATCCGGTTTAGATCCGAGAATTGTGAAGCTGAGAGAGGAAAACAGGGAAAGAATTCTGAATATCATCATCGATAAAATTGATGAAGGTGAAATAAATGATTCAAAGTATAAATTCGAACCGGATTTAACACGTGAACAAAAGTTGTCCGTTGCTCTTGAATGGTGGAAAGAAAGTACTTTTCATTTGAGATTTGCTGTACGGTCTCCCGATTTATTAAATGAGTTTCTTGGTTACTCGCTCGATCCCGATACAATGAACATTCTTCACGAAGCAGAAAAGAAAGGAATTCCGTTTTTTGTTAATCCCTACTATTTGTCACTGTTGCATGTGCGCGTTCCTCATTTTGCAGTGGGAGCAGATCTTGCAATCCGGCATTACGTAGTTTACAGCCGCCAATTGATAGATGAATTCGGATTCATAACTGCGTGGGAAAAGGAAGATAAAGTTGAACCGGGAAAACCTAATGCCGCAGGATGGATACTCCCCTCTCATCATAATATTCACAGAAGATATCCTGAAGTTGCAATTTTAATTCCCGATACAATGGGAAGAGCGTGCGCAGGTTTATGTTCATCCTGCCAGCGTATGCACGATTTTCAGAACGGCTATCTTAATTTTAATCTTAACAAGCTTAAACCGGATGAGACCTGGCCTGAAAGACTGGAAAAATTGATGGCATATTTTGGAAATGATTCTCAACTCCGTGATATATTGATAACCGGCGGCGATGCGTTTATGAGTGCAGATAAATCTCTTGAACAAATTCTTGATTCTCTTTACCGAATGGCTAAAAGAAAACGTGATGAAAATGTTAATCGTCCGGAAAACAAAAAATATGCTGAAATTCAGCGTGTACGACTTGGAACTAGATTACCTACTTATCTTCCTCAACGCATAACAGATAATCTTGTGAGGATTTTGAAAGAGTTTAAAGAAAAAGCATCTGAAATAGGCATCAGGCAATTTGTTATTCAAACTCATTTCGAATCTCCTATGGAAGTTACACCGGAAGCTGAAGAAGGAATTAAAAAACTTATTTCTGCCGGTTGGATTATTACTAATCAGCATGTGTTTACCGCTGCTGCCTCAAGAAGAGGTCATAATCTTAAATTAAGAGAAGTTCTTAACGATATCGGTGTTCTTCCCTATTATACTTTCTCGGTTAAAGGATATATGGAAAATTATTTTAGCTTTGCTCCAAATGGACGAGCAGTTCAGGAAAGTATAGAAGAAAAAATTATTGGTAATTTATCTGAAAGCAGTATAGACCTAATAAAAGGATTTCCGGATGAGCCGGAAAATATTCTTGAGAATATTAATTCAGTGCGCAGGGCTGAAAACATTCCGTTTCTTGCGACGGACAGAAATGTATTAAATCTTCCGGGCGTTGGTAAAAGTCTTACATTTCGTGTTATAGGTATCACCCGTTATGGAAGAAGGATTCTGGAATTTGAACACGATGGTACAAGAACACACAGCCCTATAATTGAAAATATGAAAAAGATAGTGGTGATTGAATCTAAATCAATCAGTGAATACCTAAACCAGCTTGAAGAGATAGGTGAAAACAAAGAAGAATATATCGGAGTTTATGGATACTCGATTGGAGAAACTGAAGCAAGAATGCCTGTTTATGAATATCCTGATCCCGGTATTTCGATAACAAAAGAATTTACGAACTTAGAAATTCCTGAAAAAGATTTTACGACTGTTGAGGTGTGATATCTGTAAAAAATATAACTAACAGATATAATTAAAGAAGTAACAATTATAATGTTGTAAAATCCTCCCTTTTGCTGAGATGTTTTTTATTTTAAAACAAATAGCTGTTGAATCGTTTCAAAAACGTAAATCACTTAGTATAATTAAAAACTAAAAAATTATTTGGAGGTCTTTATGGAATTGGATCCTGTTCTTCTTGCTCGCATTCAATTTGCAATGACAATCGGCTTCCATTTTATTTTTCCACCGCTTACAATCGGAATTGCCTGGATGCTGGTTATTTTCGAAGCAATAGGTTGGAAAAAGAAAAATGAAATCTATGCTGCAATAGGAAAATTCTATGGTAAAATATTAGGACTAATTTTTGCGGTTGGAGTGGCTACCGGAATTGTTATGGAATTTCAGTTTGGAACTAACTGGGCTGAGTATTCAAAATTTGTAGGCGATATATTTGGTGCGCCGCTTGCCGCAGAGGGAGTTTTTGCTTTTTTCCTCGAATCAGCTTTTCTTGGTCTTTATATTTTTGGAAGAGAAAGAGTTTCTAAAGGTGTTCACTGGTTCTCTATTTTTATGGTTGCTGTCGGTTCAACCATTTCCGGATTTTGGATTTTGGTTGCCAATTCCTGGCAGCAAACTCCAGCTGGATTTGTTATTCAAAATGGTCGTGCAGAATTAACCGACTTTTGGGCTGCCGTATTTAATCCTTCTACTCTTCCGAGATTCTATCATACAATTGATGCAGCCTTGATAAGTGGTGCATTCTTTGTTGCCGGTGTTTCAGCATATTTATTATTGAAAGGTAAACAGGTTGAAATTGCTAAAACTTCCCTTCGTTTTGCAATTATTTTTGGTTTAATTGTTTCGGTTTTGGAAGTCTTTCCTTTTGGACACGAACACGCTAAACAAGTTGCCGTAACTCAACCGGAAAAATTTGCTGCAACTCAAGGAATTTATACTACACAAGAAGGTGCTCCTATTGCATTGTTTGCCTTCCCAACAGATAATCCGCCGGAGTTAAATTCAGCAATTGAAATTCCCGGCTTACTCAGTTGGTTAACTTTTGGAGATGTTAATGCAACAATTAAAGGGATAAATGAATTCCCAAGAGACGAAGTACCACCTTTGTTCTTAACATTCGTTTCATATCATAATATGGTTGCCCTTGGAATGTACTTCATTTTTATAATGGCTCTTGCAAGTTTCTTCTTGTATAGGAAAAAATTATTTGAGAATAAAATATTATTAAAAGTATTGATGTGGTCTGTTCCCCTTCCATTAATTGCAATTCAACTCGGATGGATTGCTGCAGAAGTTGGACGACAACCCTGGATTGTTTATCATCTAATGAAAACCAAAGATGCAGTTTCTATTACAGTTGGTACCGGAGAATTACTTTTCTCAATAATTATCTTTGCTCTGATTTATATCCTCTTAGGTTCAATTTTTCTTTTCTTACTTTTTAAGAAAATCAAACATGGACCCGAACCAATTATGAAGGAGGCACTATAATGATAGACTTAAATATTATTTGGTTTTTGTTACTTGGAGTATTGATAATTGGTTATGCAATACTTGACGGCTTTGATCTTGGTGTTGGAGTTATTCAGCTTTTCACCAAAGATGAAAATGAAAGAAAAGTAAACATAAACGCTATCGGTCCGGTATGGGATGGAAATGAAGTTTGGCTGCTCACCGCAGGCGGTGCTTTGTTTGCCGCTTTCCCTATTGTTTATGCAACAGTGTTCAGCGGATTCTATCTAGCATTTATGCTGCTGCTTTACTTTTTAATTTTCCGCGCAGTTTCATTTGAGTTTAGAAAATTTTCTGAATCTGCTGAGGCAAAAAAGAAATGGGATTTATCTTTTGCAATCGGAAGTTTTGGTCCGGCATTACTTTACGGAGTTGCCATAGGAAATATTATGCGAGGCGTTCCGATTGAAATTGCTGATGGTAAAATTGTTAATAATATTACGTTTTTAGGAATATTAAATCCCTACTCATTACTTATCGGTGTTCTTGGATTAGTGATGTTCACAATGCAGGGAGCAATTTATTTAACAATGAAAACTGAAGGTGAACATCAACAAAAAATGATAAACTGGGCAAGCAAATCCTGGATGGCATTCGTTATTCTGTACATGATTGCAACTATTGCTACATTTTTTGCAGCTCCGTACTTATTCCATGGAATTCTAAAAAATCCATTGTTCTGGATTCTGTTTATCTTACTGCTTCTTTCAATGGTTTATATTCCAATTGGATTGAAGGCTAAAAGATTCGGCTACACCTTTTTATCATCATCAATTAACATTACAGCAATAATTGGCTTGGTTGCATTAAGTCTTTTTCCAAGACTTGTTCCATCAAGCGTTGATTTAGCAAATTATAGTTTAACAATTTATAATGCTTCGTCAACACCAAGAACACTGGAAACAATGTTAATCATTGCATTGATAGGTATGCCGATAGTTATTGCATATACTATTTTTATTTATCGGGTATTCAAAGGCAAAGTTATTTTAACAAAAGATAGTTATTGATTTTGAAATAAGCTGATTGATAAATTCCTCTGTGGTTCTTCGTGTAATTTATTTTACAGAGAGCCACAGAGATTTCAATGAGAAGAATAATGCAAAGAAAATGCTACGATTAAGTCCAAGTTTTATTTATTTGCAACTATTCTCCGGAACTTTTCAAGTTAAAAATATTATATTTCGTATAGTGAATATCGTAACAAAAGAATTTTCTAATTTTTAATTGGTAATTATTTCCGCGCCCGTAGCTCAATTGGATAGAGCATTTGACTTCGGATCAAAGGGTTGAGGGTTCGAGTCCTTCCGGGCGTACTTCTTTCAGTTATCAGTCGACAGTCTCCAGTCGGCAAATCATTATTAGCATTTATTTTTGAAAATTAAAGTACTTTTTTAGTTTGATCTTTTCAGAAGACAAATATCGTTTTATGTTTGCTGCTCTTAAGGAAGCTGAAAAAGCACTTGAAGATGGTGAAGTTCCTGTCGGGGCTGTTATAGTTCATAATAACAAAATTATTGCCCGTGGTTATAATCAAATTGAGCGGTTGAAGGATCCGACTGCTCATGCTGAAATGATTGCCATAACATCTGCCTGCAACCATCTTAATAATTGGCGACTTGAAGGATGTTCAATATATGTAACACTTGAACCTTGCATAATGTGTACTGGTGCTTTACTTGCTTCAAGAATTAACGAGCTATACTTTGCAGCTCACGATTCTAAATTCGGTGCTTGCGGAAGTGTTTATAACCTTGCCGAAGAAGGTAAAACAAATCATAAAATAAAAGTGTATTCAGGTATTTATGCAGATGAAAGTAGTAAGCTGTTAGAAGAGTTTTTTAATAAAATAAGAAAAAATATTCTTCCAGGCAAAACTAATACTGTAATCAAAAATCTTGATTAACAATCTTAATAACTCTAACTTGATACAAAATTTTTGAGATATTAATGCGAATAATACTTTTTGGTTCTCCTGGTGTGGGAAAAGGTACTCAGGCAAAAATTCTTTCATCAAAATATAACATTCCTCATATATCAACAGGCGATATTTTAAGAAAAGCTGTTCGGCATAAAAATGAACTAGGATTAAAAGCCGGGCAGATTATGGAACGAGGTGAACTTGTTCCCGATGACTTGATGATTGCTTTAATCAGAGAAACTCTTAATTCAGATTTCTGCAGCAACGGATTTATTCTAGATGGTTTCCCAAGAACTACAATTCAAGCTGAAGCTTTGGATAAACTTTTTAACGAACTTAAAATTAATGATGTTCTGCTTCTTCACCTGACTGCTGATGAAGAGGAAATTGTAAGCAGGCTGAGCAACAGGCGTGCATGTAAGAAGTGCGGAACTATTTTTGTTTTAAAAGAAATTGAAGGACTGAATAAATGTCCGAAATGCAATGCTGAAAATAGTTTTTACCAAAGAAATGATGATACTGAAGAAGTAATTCGACACAGATTGAATATTTTTAACAGCAGTACCAGACCTGTCCTTGGTTATTATGATGCGCATGGTAAAGCTATAGCTATAAACGGTTTGGGAAGCATTGAAGAAGTAAATAAGGAAATTACCAGAGCATTAGAAAAAAGAAGTATGATCAGTTAGTATTTGTTTTTAGTATTCCCTTAACAACTTTTCCGTCTTCAATTTTAAATATTCTTGTATTTACCTTTCTTACAATATCATAATTATGTGTGGCAACCAAAACTGCCGTACCGCTTTTATTAATCTTCAGAAGAATATCCAGAATTTCATTAGATGTTTCAGGGTCAAGATTTCCTGTTGGTTCATCCGCAAGAATTAATATTGGATCATTAAGTAAAGCTCTGGCAATTGCTACTCTTTGTTTCTCACCGCCGGAAAGCTCGTCGGGCATATTTAATCTTTTATGAGACAAACCAACTTCTGAAAGTGCATTATTAACTTTTCTTTTTATTTCTTTTCTTGTAGTATTAGTTACTTCAAGAACGAAGGCAAGATTATCATAAACATTTCTGTTCTTCAATAATTTAAAATCCTGAAATACAACTCCTACTTTTCTTCTTATAAGAGGAATATCTTTTGATCTAATTGTTGCCGAATTAAAATCCTGAAGAATAATATTGCCCGAATGAGGCTTTATATTAAAATAAATAAACTGCAATAATGTGGTTTTGCCTGCTCCGCTTTTACCTATAATAAATGCAAAATCACCTTGTTTCATTTCCAGATTGAGATCTGAAAAAACAGGTTGATTAGCAAAATCGAAATAAACATTCTGAATTGATAGCATCCTATTTCCTTTTTACTATAAACTGAACTCTGGAGGTGTTCGCCCAGCCTTCTTTTAATGTAAATGTCTTATAACAATTTTCGACATACAATCCGGCTTTATCCAACAGGTTAAAATAAGTATTAAAATCATAAATTTTTTGCTTATGGATTTCTGAAAATACATTTCCTGATTTATCAGTTATCTCAAAAATGTTTCTGTGAATCCTGGTTTTCGGATTGTAAATACTTTTTCTCTTATAACTGTAATTTTTTGTTTTACCACTCTTCTTTGAATCTTTTTCATGAATATAACTATTTTTTTCAAGGCTTACATCAAAGGTGAATATTCCATCCTGTTTCAAATATCCATAAACTTCCTTAAAGAAAGTTAACATTTTTTTTTGTGTTAGAATGTAATTTATGCTATCGAAAGCTGAAAAGATTAAATCAAATTGTTTTTTAAAAGGAAGGTGAAGCATATCACATACAATTTTTTTCTTATAAGAACTCTGCATTAACATTTGTTTTGAGATATCTGTACAGATTATGTTTTTATATTTAGATTGAAGATATGCTGATAGAGTGCAGTTTCCAGAGGCAAGCTCTAGTATTTCAGAGTTCGATTGAATCTTATCTTTAGTTATTATATATATGTATTTAGCCCATCGTACATAATTTACTTCCTTCATCAAATCGGAATAAATTACGGATACAAGACTGTATTGTCTTACTTTAGATATTTTTGATTTTTTTTCTGTTCTGGACAATTTTTTTAGCATACAAGTAAGCTGAATAAATGCTTGATTCGTCTGCCAGTTGATTTCCTGCTATATCAAAAGCACAGCCGTGGTCTGGAGAAGTTCTTACAATCGGTAATCCTGCGGTGTAATTTACGCCAGTGTTAAAATTCATCATTTTAAAAGGAACTAAAACCTGGTCGTGATACATACCTAAAACAAAATCATAGTCTTTATATCTTTTCATTGCGAAAAAAGAATCAGCAGGAAAAGGTCCATCTACATTACTTATGTATTCTTTTCTTTCTAAAACAGGTTTGATAAATTTTAATTCCTCATTTCCGAGCAATCCATCTTCACCGGAATGTGGATTTAATCCAAGTACAGCAATTTTAGGTTCTTTAATTCCTAAGTCATTCTTAGCAGTTTTATGTAATCAGATCAATTGCAGACTTAATTTTATTTGAATTTATCTTTGAACCAACTTTATTTAATGGAATGTGAATTGTCATCAATCCGGCATTCATGCTGGAAGATAAAAATGTCATCATATATTTTTTTTCATTACACCACTGAGCAAACATTTCAGTTTGCCCGGGAAAATCAATTCCGGCTAAACTTAAAGCATACTTTGATATTGGTGCAGTTACAACCGCATCAGCATATTTATTTTTAAGCAGTTCGAATGATTCAGCAAGAGATAGAAATGCTGTTTTCCCGGATTGTTTGGTCGGTTTTCCAATCGACAGATTAACTTTAGGCAAATTGTAAACTAAAATTCTTTCGGAACTTAAAGGGAGTTCTTTTTTATCGACAACCTGAAACTGGAAATCCTGAATAAGTTGAGTGATAATATTTTATAAAAACATTAACCGGTGATATAAAAATCAACTGTTCCCGAACTCGTTTATCATATAGTCTTTGAAGAACTTTGACAACAATTTCGGGACCTATTCCGTTAATATCACCACATGTAAAAATTAAACGTTTCATTGATTATTAATTAATGTGAAGTTGCCGTTACCTTTTTTATCAATAAAAACAAAAGTCCGGGGCGGATTAGAATATTTCCATGTTTCCATCATTCTACCATATTCATCAGTAAAACGCTCCGTTGAATCAGGATTGCCAAACTGAACATAGATTCTGCCTCTATCAGATTTTGCTCCGTTATTACTGGCTAAAGCTCTGAAGTTAATCTCAGCGTAATCAACGCGCTTATAAAATTCGTACATCAATTCGTTAAATGTTGTCTCAGGAGTCGGATCGTATTTTTTCCAAAAAATATATAACTCACGTAAAAGATTTTCACTCGATGCTCTTCTAAGTTCTTCAACCGATTCAGAATTTTCTATAAAAAGAAGATAATCAATACTTTTTTCAGGGTCTACTAAAGATTTGGGTTTATTTATCCATTTGACGGGAATTTGAAATGTAGATTTATCTTCATTTGAAGAATCAATTTTAACATTCAGAACAGCCATTCCTTCTTTTAAGTTCTTAGATATATCACTAATGATAAAAAACTTAGCAGTTCCAATATTATTCTCTTTATTAAGAACAATCCTTCCATCGCATAAAGAAAAATTAAATGCTGATTCGAAATATTCACTCACATTGCTGTTAAATACTGATTCTTTATCACTGATAATTTCAACATCAAGACTAGTAATTGCATTATCAAAAACAGGAATTAGAATAGAATATTTTTCATTTGAAAATGGAATGCTCGAAGAATAATTTGCTAAGGAATAAAATTCATTAGCGTTACATAAATACTTCTCAGAATTTATAATTAACGGATTGCCGATAATTATTTGGATACTATCTGTATTAAATGACACAGGTGGAATTTTTAATTCTTGATTTGAATTCAGATCGTTGAAAACAGGTAGAAGTTCATAGTTGCCTTTTTCAACCTTAAATTCCAAAAATCCTTCAATATAATCTCTTAATGAACTTGTTAAATCAAAATCAGAAACTGATGCTACATGCTGCTTAAAATTACGTAGTACTTTTTTGGTGGATTGCTCGGTTATTTCAATTCCAAGTTTAAGACCGGCTTCAAAGGAATTTCCCTTTTTATTAAAGACAAGTTCCTTGTAAGGAATTTTGTAAAGAAAGTAACCTTTAAAACTTTCTCCATCTTTAACTATATGAATTTCAGAATCAATAGGATTTAATTCAGGTAGAAAGCCGCGTTGGGCTAAAGCAAAAACAGGAATTAGAATTAAAAGAAGAAAATATATTTTCACTTTTTATCCGAAAAATGGACTTAAACTAAGTTCAATTCAAGTGAATGAAAAAACAAGTATTAAATAATGCCCAACTTTATTTTTGATAATAAAACAATTGTTAACTGTTCATATTATTGAGAAAGTCCTTATTAGTCTTAGTCCCTCTCATTTTATCGAGTAAGAATTCCATTGCTTCAACTGGATCAAAATCACTTATAATTTTTCTGAGTATATATATTTTTGCAAGATCATCTTCTTTCAGAAGCAGATCTTCTCGTCTAGTTCCCGTTCTATTAACATCCATTGCAGGGAAAATTCTTCTATCACTTAAATCTCTGTTAAGAACTAATTCCATATTTCCCGTGCCTTTGAATTCCTCGAATATTACATCGTCCATTCTGCTGCCTGTATCAATAAGCGCAGTAGCAATAATGGTTAAGCTTCCGCCGTCCTCTGTGTTTCTTGCTGCACCAAAAAATCTTTTTGGTTTGTGAAGTGCATTTGAATCAACGCCGCCTGAAAGAATTCTACCACTGTGAGGAACAACAATATTGTGAGCGCGTGCTAATCTAGTGATACTATCTAAAAGAATAATAACATCTTCTTTAGCTTCAACAAGTCGTTTAGCTTTTTCAATAACCATATCTGCAACCTGAACATGTCGCTCTGCAGGTTCATCAAATGTAGAGCTTATAACTTCAGCTTTAACTGATCTTTCCATATCCGTAACTTCTTCAGGACGCTCATCGATTAATAATATAATAAGTTTAACTTCAGGATGATTTCTTGTGATTGAGTTAGCAATTTTCTGAAGAAGAATTGTTTTACCACTTTTGGGTGGTGATACTATTAACCCTCTCTGCCCTTTACCAATAGGACTTAACATATCCATAATTCTCATAGCGTATTCACCTGGAGCAGATTCCAGAATAAGTTTCCTTGTTGGATAAACAGGAGTCAGGTTATCAAATAAAGTTCTTTCACGAATGTTTTCAGGGGCTAGTCCATTCACGGCTTCAACTCTGAGCAGAGCAAAAAATCTTTCACCTTCTTTTGGAGGCCGAACTTGTCCGCTAACAAAATCTCCCGTCCTTAGACTAAACTTTTTAATTTGAGAAGGAGAAACGTAAATATCATCCGGTGAAGGTAAGTAGTTATAGTCTGAAGATCGAAGAAAGCCATAGCCATCGGGCAAGACTTCAAGAACTCCTTTTGAGAAGGTCAATCCATCTTTGGCGGTTTGCGCTTCCAGAATTTTAAAGATGAGCTCTTGTTTCCTTAAATCGCTGTAGTCTGCTATATTAAGATCTTTGGCTAAAGCATTGAGTTCAACGATTTTTTTTGACTTCAGTTCTGAGATATCCATTGGCATAAGTTAACCCTAAAATGATATTAGTAATGTTAATTAAACAATTATTTGAAATAATAAAAATTTATCCTGAAAAGCTCTTGGGGTTTCAAATTCTTTATTTTGTTGATTGGAACAAGAGGCTGAACCAAACATAAAAGAAGCATAAGAGAAAGTCAAGTGTTTCATTTGCTTAGAGCTAATTTTATTTCGCCAAGCAGATACATACTTCCGAGCACTACAAGACAATTATTCTTGCTGCCTTTTAAGAACTCCTGAACACAATCAACTGCATTTTTACAAACTTCAACTTTTGCCCCTAATTCGTTAGCAATACTGATTAATTGCTCTGTTTGCGCACTTCTTTCATAATCAATTTTTGTAATAAATATCTGATCAAAAAGTGGTATAAGAGGTTTAAGCATACCGGGAATATCCTTATCTCTCATAGCACCAAACAATAAAATTTTCTTTTCATATAGATTAGATTCTTTTCCAAACTCGGATAAAAATGCATTAATTCCTTCTGGATTGTGTGCTGAATCAAAAATAACTGTCGGTTCTTTATGATAATATTCATATCTCCCCTGAATGCCCGTATTAACAATTACGTTTTTTATTCCCTTTCGAATAACACTTTGATCATCGAATTGAATTGTTTTTGTAACCGTAAGCCCGGCTAAAGCAGCATTATACTTTTGATAATTTCCTTTTAAAGGAATTACCCAGTCAATCAGTTCAAGTTCTTCAGTATAAAGTTCAACGCGGTCTCCCTTTTGAAGTGTATAATCTTCAATCTTGAACAACTGACATTTTAATTGTTTGCATTTATCCTCAATAACTTTTTCAGCTTCGGCAGGAAGTAAACCAAGAAATACTTTTGCACCTTCTTTTATTATCTCTGCCTTTTCATAAGCAATACCTTCAATTCTATTGCCCAGTACATTTGTATGTTCAAGACTAATTGAAGTAATAATGCAAGCTAATGGTTTTAGTACATTTGTTGCATCAAGCCTTCCGCCAAGTCCGGTTTCTATAACTGCGTAATCAACATTCATATCTGCGAAGTATTGGAAAGCTAATGCAGTAGTAACTTCAAAAAAAGTAAGTTGAAATTCATCAATAAACTTTTCGTGTGTATTTACAAAACCAACAATGTATTCATCATCAATATGAACACCGTCAATTGTAATTCTTTCATTGAATTTTACAAAGTGTGGCGAAGTGTAAAGCCCGACTCTGAATTTATTTTCCTGAAGAATGCTTGCAATAAAAGCGGCAGTACTTCCCTTTCCGTTTGAACCTGCAATATGAATTGCTTTAAGTGTGTGTTGTGGATTGCCCAAGTAATCCAGAAAACTTTTTATGTTCTCTAAGCCTAATTTTATGCCGAATGTATGAAGCGCAAATAATTTATCTAAGGCTTGTTTATAGTTAATCATAATACTTAAATAATGTAAGAAGCTGTCAATTCAGAAATCTTTTTATAATTATTTTCTTTGCAGAATTGTTCTAGTTCATCTATAATTTTTCCTGGCGCAGTTGGATCGATAAAATTTAATGTACCGATCTGAACTGCTGAAGAACCTACAACCATAAATTCAATAACATCTTTCCAATTCATAATACCACCAACACCAATTATCGGAATATCAACATTGCGTGATATTTCCAAAACTTTCGCTAAAGCAACCGGCTTGATTGCTGGACCGGAAAGTCCTCCATTCACATTGAATATTTTTGGTCGTCTGGTCAGAATGTTAAAAGAAGTTCCTACCAAAGTATTTATTGCTGATACAGCATCTCCACCAGCATCTTTTACTGCCTGAGCAAATTCAGAAATGTATGAAACATTTGGAGACAGTTTTATAATAAGAGTTTTATCGGTAACTGCACGAACTGCTTCTGTTACTCTTGAAACGGCTTTAATGTCGTTACCGAATGTCAATCCACCATCTTTAACGTTAGGACAGGAAACATTTATTTCAAACGCTTTGATTATTTCTTCACAGTCAAGAATTTTTGTACACTCAACATATTCTTCAACTGTTGATGCAGCTATGTTACAAATAAGAGGAACATCATATTTTTTTAAGAATGGAATTTTTTCTTTTATGAATTCTTCCACACCAACATTGGCAAGTCCTATTGCATTAAGCATTCCAGATGGTGTTTCGACTATTCTCTGCGGAGGATTTCCTTTCCTGGGTTTAAGACTTAATGATTTAGTAACAATTGCGCCAAGCTTATTTAAATCAGTGAATTCAGCAATCTCATTTCCATATCCGACAGTACCGGAAGCCAGCATAATTGGATTACGCAGTTTTAATTTTCCAATATTTACGGAAAGATCAACGTTTATCATAGTAATACATCTTTTACATTAAATACAGGACCATCTTTACAGACCAGTAAATAAGAATCCTGATGTTTGCTTGATTCAATCGGGCATCCCTGACAAATGCCAAATCCGCATGCCATAGCAGCTTCAGTCGAAACTTCACAATCAATATCATTATCAATACAAACTTGTTTCAAAGCCCTGAGCATTGCATTTGGTCCGCAGGCAAATACTTTAATTTCTGATTTATTCAGTTCATTCAGATGAGAGCTAAAAAGATCGACAACTGTTCCTTTCATTCCTTCAGAACCGTCATCGCTGGATGTAAAAACATTTTTCAATCCGTAAGTAATAACATCTTTTTTATTTCTCCCGCCGACAAAAGTAACAATATTTTTATCTTCAGGAAGTTTTCTTGTGAAGAAAGGAAAAGGTGCAGCACCTAATCCCCCGGACACAATAACAGCGGTTCTATAATCACCTTCAAAATTAAAACCATTTCCTAATGGACCAAGTATATCTACCAAATCGCCATAAAGTTTATGTGCTAAAATTTTTGTGCCTTCACCAAGAATGTTGTACATAAGAAATATATGATCATCCTGAACATCGCAAATACTAAACGGTCTTCTAAGCAAAGGGTAGATTGATTCAGATACACGAATATTTAAAAACTGTCCAGGTTTTATTTTTGAAGCAATCTCAGGTGATAATATTTTTTGAATAAAAATATTATCCTGAATCTCTTTAGTTTCTACTAACGGTGATTTTACAATCTGCAAATGCGATCCTAAATTTAACTATGAGATGAACTTATGATGAAAAAATGGAAGGTATCAAATATAATCTACAAACCTTATAATTATTTTCTATCCAAATTTAGTGTTAACAATAAAAGTAAACAAATAATACAAAGGAAGCTCCTCTCAACGGAATTGATCCATTTTGTTTAGCTTGAGATAGTCAACTACCTTTTTTACTTCCTGGGATTTATCTCTTCTGCAAACCAGAAGTGCATCATTGCTGTTAATAATAACCAGATTATCAACTCCTATTACCGCAGTAAATTTTTCTTCCGAGTATATAAAAGAATCAATTACCATATCAGTATAAACCAAGCCTTTAATTACATTACCGTCGTTATCTTTTTCAGAAAGACTATAGACTTCTTCCCAGCTTCCTACATCGCTCCATCTGAAATTTCCTTTAGTCAGATAAACTCGTTTTGATCTTTCCATAATTCCGTAATCAATCGAAATTTTTCTTAACTGACCATAAATATTCTTAAGCGCTTCATTGTATTTGGGGAGCCCGATGGCATTATCAATATTTACAAGACCTTCATACAGATCCGGCATTAAAACTTTTATTTCATCAAGAATGGCATCAGTTCGCCAAATAAAAATACCGCTATTCCAGAAAAAATCTCCGCTTTCAATAAACCTGATTGCAGTGGCATAATTTGGTTTTTCTGCAAAAGTCTGAACCTTGTAAATACTATCTTTTACATTTCTATCCTCAACCTGAATATATCCAAAACCTGTCTCCGGTTTTGAAGGATTAATTCCAATTGTAACCAATCCTTTTGACTCATTAGCAAATTCAGCAGCCCGCAAAATTGAATTTTGAAATTCTTCAGAATCGTGTATTATATGATCAGCCGGAAGTACAACTGTAACGGCGTCCTTATCCTTTTTTCTGATTATCACAGAAGCGAGTCCAATACAGGCAGCGGTATTTCTACCAAAAGGTTCTTCGATAATATTTTCATTTGGGATATTGACAAGCTGTTTCCCTACTTCCTCTTTTTGCAGAGAATTCGTAACAACATAAATACGATCATTATCTACAAATCCCTCCAGTCTTTTTACAGTATCCTGAATAAGGGTGCGGTCACTAATCATTTTGATGAGTTGTTTCGGAGTTTTTTTTGTACTTCTTGGCCAGAATCGTGATCCTACTCCACCAGCCATTATTACTGCATATAAATTCATCACAATTATTCCCTCACTTTTATTGTGGAGAGATGATTACCGAATTCTTCGGCTCTATTTAAATAATTTGTTATATCAACTTCTTTCTCTTTAACAACAGCTACAATAACAATCAAACAAGCTCTTATGCTTTCAATTACTTCTTTCCCGGGCATAAGGTTTCTGGTTTTAATAAGGTTTAATGCTTTTGCAATAATCCAATGCATGTTTGCAATTATATCAAAACCAATTTTTGTGCTGAGCAAACCGTTTTCTTTCATAATTTTTGCAAAAGAGTTTATCTGATCATAATCAATTTCATTCTTAGCTAAATTTTTCAGCATTCGGTCTAGTGATTTTACTGGTTTTAATATAGTTGCTTCATAATTCTGAAAAAATAAATCTTCGTCTTCGTTTGCTGATTCAAGCACAAGTTTTTCTTTTAATTTATTCTGATCGGGTTTAATGAATGGTTCTTCCTCAGAATGTCTTTTGGAAAGATCAACTTTTATTTCATTTACAGGAATATTTTTGTTATAAAGCTTATCAATTGATGACTGAAAAGATGCAGGTGTTACATTTTCCAGCATATGACTAAGATCTTTAATCAAATATCTGCTGTGATCCTTGAACTGATCTGATATTTTTAATAAGTCAATCTGATTTTGTGTAAGGAGATTATAAATCTCATTAAATCTTATTGCAAGAGTGGAAAGTTCAGTTACCTTCTTCATGTTAATTAAATCATTACCCAAATCTTCTGATTTATTAATTATATTCTTCAATAATGCTACAATCTCAATTTGCTGGGAGCTAAGGCGCAGATTGTTGGAAGCTGCATTTATGCATTGGCTAATATATTGTTTAATCAGATCCATTTATTTCTTAACCACTTTTGGCATTCTTTTACTAATTGCACACGTGATTTCATAAGGAATTGTCTTTAAAATATTTGACCAATCCCATGCTGTAATTTGAAGATTTTTTTGCTTACCTAAAAGTATAACTTTATCACCAATATTAATTTTATCATTACCTACTTCAAACATAATCCTGTCCATTGTTACAGTACCAATTTGATTATAAATCTTGCCATTAATAATTGCCTTAGCTTTGTTAGTAAGATTCCTGTTGTATCCATCGGCATAACCTAACGGCAATGAAATTATCTTGGTTTGTTTTTTTGCTTTAAATCTTCTTCCGTAACTGACCGTATCACCGGGATAAATAGTTTTTATTGTTCCGACTTCTGTTTCAATTGACATAACAGGATAAAGCGTTACTGATTCAGTTGTATTTTGAGATGGATAGTATCCATAAAGCGAAATTCCAGGTCTAATCATATCAAAATAAGAATCAGGATAGTTGATTACAGCACCGCTGTTTGCTGCATGAGCAAATCCATAATTCACATTATGTTTTTTAAGACTGTCAACTAATTGCTTAAATCTCTTCAATTGAAGTTTAGCAAATGAACTATCTTTTTCATCAGAAGTTGCAAAATGAGTATAAATACCATCAACATAAAAATGAGGATGTTCAGAGAGTTTTTTTATAAAATCGAAAGCTTTGTTATAATCAACACCAAGCCTGTTCATTCCGGTGTCTACTTCTATCTGAACAGGAAATTTAATTGATGATTCTCTTTTGCTTAATCTCTTTCTGTAATTCTCAAGAATATTTAAATGATTAAGATTAAAAATATTTGGAATAATTTTATAATAGAAATATTTATGAACATTAGCTTCTGAAACCGTATCAAAGACCAAAATAGGTTGAGATATTTTCAACTTTCTGAGATCAGCGCCTTCATCAGCTAAGGCTACTGCAAAATATTCAGGTTTTTTACTGCCAAGAGAATTAAGCGCTTTAACAACTATTTCCATTCCGTGTCCGTAAGCATCAGCCTTAACAACTGCCATTACTTTTGAACCGTTAGCTTTTCTACGAAGATTTAAATAATTCTTCTTAAGATTTACGATATTGATTATAGCTTTTGAAACGCGAAGGTTGGAATGAGCCATTATTCTATAGAGTTAATTACAAATACAAAATAATCATAAATTATATTGCAAAAGTATATATATTTTACATCAAATCTAATTTATATGTAATGTTTGAAATACTCTAATATTAATAAAATCATTTCTTGACATTACTAAAATGAAGAATTAAGTTTAAAACTAAATTTTATAATATTTAATGCTAACTGAATTCGGTAAAGTTTTTGTCTTCTTTTCAATAGCGATTATTTTCGTTGTCGCTATTGTTTATTTAGCCAAATTGTTAAGACCTCACAGACCTACCCATGAAAAACTTCTGACTTATGAATGCGGTGAAAATCCAGAAGGATCTCCCTGGGTTAAATTCAATATCAGATTTTATGTAGTTGCCCTGATCTTTTTAATATTCGATGTCGAAGTTGTACTTTTAATTCCCTGGGCACTGGTTTATCAGGAATATGGTCCCTTAGGCTTTTTAATCGGAGCAATTTTTCTATTATTGCTTGGTCTTGGAATGGCTTACGAATGGCGTAAAGGTGACCTTGAATGGGAAAGACCCATGGTTAAACCGCCTGTTTTACAAAAAATTAAATCAACATCCACTACTGAAAGTTAACGGTTAATCTTAATGGGTTTTCTAGATAAAGAATTTACAGACGGTAATATTGTAATAACAACAGTAGAAGATCTTTTTAATTGGGCACGTTTGTCATCAATATGGCAAGTAGGCTTTGGACTTGCTTGCTGTGCAATTGAGATGATGGCTACTTCTGCTTCTCACTATGATTTCGATAGATTTGGTGTAATTCCCAGACCTTCACCGCGTCAATCCGACGCTATAATTATTTCAGGTACAGTTACATTCAAGATGGCAATTCGTATAAAAAGACTGTACGAACAAATGCCCGATCCAAAATACGTTATATCTATGGGTAGTTGTTCAAATTGCGGCGGTCCCTATTGGGAGCACGGTTATCATGTTGTAAAAGGAGTGGATAGGATAATTCCTGTTGATGTTTATGTCCCAGGATGTCCACCAAGACCGGAAGCACTTTTAGAAGGATTATTAAAACTTCAGGAAAAAATAAGAGAAGAACGACAAATCAAAAAAGTTTATGAAAAAGTCTGAAGAAATTTTTGAAATACTAAAAGCTAAATTCGATCAATCCATTTTGGAATATAAGTCTGATATTCCTATTGATCCTTTTATTGTCGTCTCCCCTCTTGAGATTGATAAAATATGCAATTTTCTTGCTAATGAAGAAGAACTGAAATTTGACTCTCTAATAAATATGTCCGGTGTAGATGACTATAACGGTGAAAAGTCTAAGGATGAATCCGGTAAAGAGATTATGAATGGTGGAACAATCAGCGTTTACTATCATCTTGAATCTACTATTTACAGACACAAGATATTGTTAAAAGTTTCTACGGATAGAGATAATCCTGAAGTTTCCTCAGTTGTTGAAGTCTGGAAAGGTTCAAATTGGCACGAACGTGAAGCTTATGATATGTTCGGAATTAAGTTCTTAAATCATCCTGACTTAAGAAGAATTCTGATGCCTTACGATTGGGAAGCAGGTTATCCACTAAAGAAAGATTATGAAAATCCTGAATTTTATCATGGCATGAAGGTACCATACTAAATATGGCTGTTAAAACTGAAGAAATGGTATTAAATATGGGTCCACAGCATCCGTCAACACACGGTGTGCTGAGGCTTGAGTTGACGCTTGATGGTGAATTAATAATAAAAGTTGTGCCTCATATCGGATACCTCCATCGTTGTTTTGAAAAACATGCCGAAGCAATGAATTATTCTCAGGTTATTCCTTACACAGATCGTTTGGATTATCTCGCGTCCATGGGAAATGAGTTAGGTTATGTAATTGGAGTTGAAAAATTATTAGGAATCGAAGTACCCGAACGCGTTGAATATATTCGTGTAATTATGAGTGAACTGCAAAGAATTGCTTCTCACCTCGTTGCATTAGGAACTTATGGTGCTGATATCGGTGCATTCACTCCTTTCCTTTTCTGCTTTAGAGACAGAGAAAAGATTCTGAATTTATTTGAAATTACTTGCGGTGCAAGATTACTGTACAATTATATTTGGGTTGGTGGCGTATCTCATGATCTTCATCCCGATTTTACACGACTCACCAAGGAGTTTATAAAAGAATTCAGACCTAATCTTAAAGAACTTAATGATCTTCTTAGTTACAATAGAATTTTTATTGATAGAACTGCAAATGTTGGAATCCTTCCTGCTGAAACAGCTATAAATTTTGGTGTAACCGGTCCGAATTTAAGAGCAAGCGGTTTGAAATGGGACATTCGTAAAGATGATGCATATTCTGTTTACAACAAATTCAATTTTGAAATTCCCGTTGGCGAAGGTAAAGTGGGAACGGTTGGTGATTGTTGGGATAGATATATTGTTCGTGTTCATGAAATGGAAGAAAGTTTAAAAATAATTGAACAGGCATTAGATTCTTTACCTGAAGGCGATGTTGCTTCAGCAATTCCTAAAAGAATAAAACCACCGGTTGGTAGTGTTTATGCACGAGTTGAAAATCCGCGCGGTGAACTTGGCTATTTTATTATTAGTGACGGTTCGATAAATCCATTTCGAGTTAAAGTTCGTGCTCCATCATTTGTTACTCTTCAGATAATGAATGAATTGTGCAAAGGTCATCTTGTTGCAGACGTAATTGCAATTCTCGGCAGTATTGATATTGTTTTAGGGGAGATAGACAAATAATGCTTTATGATATTTTA
Organism: uncultured Ignavibacteriaceae bacterium; assembly: GCA_963714415.1. GTDB lineage: Bacteria > Bacteroidota > Ignavibacteria > Ignavibacteriales > Ignavibacteriaceae > JAGXRK01. Next base: position 92,373 of record CAVQOL010000004.1, on the reverse strand, counting down.
TATAATCTAACCGGTAGCGATATAATTACTATGATTATAATGGCACTTCTGCCATTGTTCATTTTTATCCTTCCCTTCGCCTTAGTTGCTGTTCTGCTGGAAAGAAAAATTGCGGGACATATGCAGGACAGGTTAGGCCCGATGAGAGTTGGTTATCATGGGTTACTGCAAACTATAGCAGACATAATAAAATTGTTGCAGAAAGAAGATATTGTTGCAAAAGAAAATGATAAATTATTTTTTAATCTTGCCCCAATAATTGTATTTGCAGGAACTTACGCTGCTTTTGCAGCGATACCTTTTAGTGCTGCTTTTATTGGTTCTAATATCGACATCGGTATTTTTTATATCATTGGTGTCACCGGACTTGTGGTTGCAGGAATTTTAATGGCTGGCTGGGCATCAAATAATAAATACTCTCTTCTCGGTGCTATGAGAGCAGCTGCTCAAATTATCAGTTATGAAATTCCAACTCTTCTTGTTGTTTTAAGTATTGTTATGCTGACCGGATCAATGAATCTGCATACATTAAGCGAAATGCAAACGGGTCAATTCTGGAATTGGAATATATTTGGCGGTAACTACGATCTTTTGCATAAATTGATTCTAATACCTTTCATGGTAATCGGATTTTTAGTTATTTATATTTCCACTCTGGCAGAAGTAAACCGCACACCATTTGATATTCCTGAAGCTGAGTCTGAACTTGTGTCCGGATATCATACAGAATATTCGGGAATGAAGTTTGCAATGTTCTTTCTTTCGGAATATGCAAACATGTTTGCTGTTTCAGTAATCATCTCAGCATTATTTTTAGGTGGATATCAATCGCCTGTTGGATACTTTGGAAATCTTATTGGTGCAGAATGGCTCATTCCATTTGAGCAATTTTTCTGGTTTACAGCTAAAGGATTATTTTTTGTTTTTGTTCAAATGTGGTTAAGATGGACTTTACCAAGATTAAGAGTAGATCATCTGATGGCTGCAAGCTGGAAGTACTTGATACCAATTGCTTTTGTTAATCTAATTATTATTGGAATTATATCTGTTTTCTAAATGAAAGAATATTTCGGAAATATTTTCACAGCGCTCATTACAATTTTTATTGGAATGAAGGTTACATTTAAGCATCTCTTCATTCCAGCAGTAACTATTCAGTACCCTGACGTAAGACCCAAACTGCCTGAAAGAGAAAGAAACAGACTTTATGTAAATATGGATGATTGTATCGGCTGCGATCAGTGTTCAAGAGCTTGTCCGGTTAGCTGCATTACAATCGAAACCGTAAAATCAATTCCGGGTGAAGATCTTGGTAAAACATCTAACGGCAAGAAAAAAGCTCTTTGGGTAACCAGATTTGATATTGATTTTGCAAAATGCTGCTATTGCCAGTTGTGTGTATTTCCCTGCCCTACTGAATGTATTTACATGACAGATGTTTATGAGTTTTCAGAATTTGAAAGAAATAAACTTGTTTATGACTTTGTGACTTTAACTCCTCAGGAAAGAAAAGAAAAAAGTGTTAATTATGAGAAGTTTATGGCTGAAAAAGAAGCTGAAAAATTAAAGGCTGCAGCAGAAAAAGCAGCAACTCCGACTGAAGATAAAAAACCAGAAAACCAATGAATCTATACGATATAATATTTTATTTATTTGCAGCTATTACTTTGATATCAGCATTTCTAGTAGTAACCAATAGAAATATTGTACACTCGGCTTTCTATCTGCTGTTTACATTTTTAGGCGTCGCAAGTCTTTACGTTATGCTTGGCGCTGATTTCGTAGCTATCGTTCAATTGATTGTTTATGTAGGTGGTATTTTAATTCTGTTCCTTTTTGGTGTAATGCTAACAAATAAAATTACAAATGTTGAAATTAAAACCGGAACTATTAATATTTTTTCTGCAATATTAGGAGTTGGTTTGTTTTCCGGAGCCTTAATGGCTGCAATGCTAAACTCTAATTGGAAAATTGAAGAATCTAAAATTCCGGAACAGACGACCGGGCTTCTTGGTCATCTTTTAATGAATGAATATATTCTAATTTTTGAGCTTCTGGGAATTATATTATTAATCGCACTGATCGGTGCGGCATCTATTGCAAGAAGGTAATATGGTTGAAGTTGGATTAAATCATTTTTTAGTTGTCAGTTCAATTCTTTTTTCATTGGGTATTTATGCCGTAATTACCAGAAAAAATGCCGTTATGGTTCTTATGGGAATAGAACTAATTCTTAATTCAGCTAACATTAACTTTATTGCTTTTTCAAGATACGGCAATTTCGGTTTGAATGGACAAATAATGGCACTCTTTGTTATTGTTCTTGCTGCTGCTGAAGCTGCTATAGCTTTAGCGATCGTATTAAATATTTATAAAAATCTGGCAAATATTAATGTCGATGAAATTGATCAATTAAGAGATTGACAAATGAACGAAGTTACTTTAATAAATATTGCAATAGCCGTACTTTTTCTTCCGCTATTAGGGTTCATAGTCACTCTTTTACTCGGGAAAAAAGTTAAACCCATTTTTATTTTTGAAAATGTAGTTATAACAATTTCATTTATAGCAGCAGTCTATCTACTTTATTCAAAGCTTGCTTTCTTTGGAGATAACAGCATATCATCAGAATTCGAGTGGTTCTCATTCAAGAACACTCCATTCATTGGTGATATAAGTTTTAAACTTGGCTTTCTAATTGACAATATAACAGCACTGATGCTTTTTGTTGTTGCATTAATTAGTATGCTGGTTCATTTCTTCTCAATCGCATATATGAAAGGTGACGAAAGATATAATCGCTATTTCGCTTATCTGGGTATTTTCATTTTTTCTATGAATGGTATTGTGCTAACCAACAATATTTTGATGATGTACATTTTCTGGGAACTTGTAGGCTTATCGTCATACTTACTCATAGGATTTTGGTTTGAAAAGAAATCTGCTTCAGATGCCGGTAAGAAAGCTTTTATAGTAAACAGAGTCGGCGATCTTGGAATGTTTGCCGGAATCTTAATATTATTTTTAACATATAGTACATTTTCATTCAGTGAAATTTTTGCGCAGCTTTCAAATGGCGTTTTACCATTTAATTCACAATTCTGGTTAACAGTAACAGGCATATTATTATTTGGCGGAGCAATTGGTAAATCAGCTCAGTTCCCTCTTCATGTATGGCTTCCCGATGCAATGGAAGGCCCAACTCCAGTTAGTGCATTGATTCACGCTGCAACAATGGTTGCTGCCGGCGTTTATCTTGTAATCAGAATATTCGGATTACTGACTGCTGATGCAATGCTTTTTATTGCTGTTATCGGAATGTTATCTGCATTCATTCCTGCTACTATTGCATTAACACAAAATGATATTAAAAAGGTTTTAGCATATTCCACAGTTTCTCAGCTTGGTTATATGGTAATGGCGCTCGGAGTAGGTGCTTATAAATTTGCGTTTTTCCATTTAATTACTCACGCATTTTTTAAAGCCTGTTTATTTCTGGGTTCAGGTTCTGTTATTCATGCAATGCATCACGAGCAAGACATTACAAAAATGGGCGGACTCAGGAAAAAACTTCCGCTTACTTATGCAACATTTTTAATATCATCTTTAGCAATAAGTGGAATTCCGTTAACATCAGGATTTTTAAGTAAAGATGGGATTTTAGCTAGCTCTTATGCCTTCGCATCACTAACCGGGCACTGGTTGTTCCCTACTGTTGGATTTCTGGTTGCACTGTTAACTGCATTTTATATGTTCAGATTAATTATTCTAACATTTCATGGTCAACCACGCGATCAGCATAAATTTGAACACGCACACGAATCACCATTTGCTATGGTAATGCCTTTAGTTGTACTTGCGTTGCTGTCATTTTTCTTCTGGTACACTCCAAATCCGATTAATGCTGATAGTGGTTGGGTGTTAACTAAATGGATTGAGAATCCTGAATTGCATACTCCGCCAAGTTCGCGTTTTGAATTTATGAACAGTCAGGAGGCAATACATAGTACAGATTCCCATCAGCCTATGTATTCTGAGCTGTATTCTGAAGCAATGCACTCAGCCCATTATCCTGCTATGATACTTTCTTTAATCGTTGCAATACTCGGTATATTTTTAGCTTTTTATATTTATCAATGGAAAAAGATTAATACTGATGCTATCGTTCTTAAAATTAAACCGATATATGAGTTTTCGCTTAACAAATGGTATTTCGACGAATTATATCATTCAACATTTGTTGCATTTACGCTCGGGTTAAGTCGTTTTCTTGCGTGGTTCGATTTGAAAATTATTGATGGAATTGTAGATGGTTCAGCATCAATAACAAAAATTTTCTCCTCTTTTATTGGCGGATTTGATAGAATTGTTATTGATGGCTTTGTCAATTTCACTGCTTATTTTAGCGGTTTCATAGGAATTCTGTTCAGAAAATTTCAAACCGGCAAAGTCCAGACATATATACTCTTTGTTATTTTTTCAATTGTGATATTACTTTTTGTATTTAAGAATTTTTAGGTAGCTAAATGGAAAACTTTCCTATTCTAAGTTTGATTACTTTCCTTCCCATAGTCGGGATGGTTATTATTTTATTCTTACCAAAAAACCAAAGTATTGTTATCAAGAGTTTAACTCTTTTGATAACTGGTATTCAGGTTATCTTAGCAGCAGTTCTGCTGATGAATTACAATTTTGCACTTGGTGGAATAAATGATGCAGCATCTTTTCAATTTATTGAGAAGTTCAGATGGATAGAAATAGATGGATTTTCCTGGATAGGAAAAATTAAAATAGATTACTTCCTTGCCGTTGATGGTCTCAGCACTCCAATGGTTTTATTAACTGCAATTGTAACCTTTATTGCAACATTATCTTCGTGGAGCATTGATAAATCCATTAAAGGATATTTTGCAATGTTCCTTTTACTTAACACAGGAATGATGGGAGTATTTGTTTCACTCGATTTCTTTTTATTCTACGTTTTCTGGGAAATTATGCTTCTCCCAATGTACTTTCTCATTGGTATTTGGGGAGGTCCTCGAAGAGAATATGCTGCTATAAAATTCTTTCTCTACACGTTGCTTGGTTCCGTTTTTATTTTACTTGTAATGATAGGACTTTATTTCAGTTCTATGGAAACTCTTGCTGATGGTACTAGAGTTTTCACATTCAATATGCTTGAGATGATGAATACAGCTAATTTTACTCAGACTGGAATTTTATCACCTTTAAATCCGCATAACCTTCGTTTCATAGCCTATATTGCATTGTTCGCAGGATTTGCAATTAAAATTCCAATGTTTCCGTTCCACACGTGGTTACCCGATGCACACGTAGAAGCTCCTACAGCAATTAGTGTTATCCTTGCCGGAGTTCTTCTTAAAATGGGTACTTATGGAATATTAAGAATATCCTATCCGATCTTTCCTGAAATAACTCAAAATCTTGCCTGGTGGATTGCCTTATTTGGAATGATAAACATAATTTACGGCGCTTTGGCTGCTATGGCTCAGAAAGATTTCAAAAGACTTATTGCTTATTCATCTGTATCACATATGGGTTTTGTAATGCTTGGAATGGCATCGCTTAATACAATTGGAATTTCAGGAGCGATATTGCAAATGTTTAATCACGGTATAATTACATCAATGCTCTTCTTGATCGTAGGTGTAGTATACGACCGTGCTCATACCAGAGATATCGAAGCTTTCGGCGGTCTCGGAAAGCAAATGCCGGTTTATACAGGGTTCGTTACTGTCGCATTCTTTGCCGCAATTGGTTTACCAGGATTAAGTGGATTTATTTCCGAAGCGCTTGTATTCCTTGGTGCCTTTGGAAAAGATTCTATCAGAGTTATTACTATTATTTCAACTCTGGGAATTTTACTGGGTGCCGGTTACATGCTCTGGACTTTACAAAGAGTTTTTCTCGGTCAGCTTAATGAAAAATGGTCTTCATTAAAAGATCTTACAGCAAGAGAATATTTAATGTTAACTCCTTTAACTCTTATAATAATTTTCCTTGGCGTTTATCCTTCACCAATGCTCGATCTGATGAATTCATCTGTTAATGCAATGGTTAAGTTAATTTCTGATGCGCAGGCGTTTTATAGTTCGGCAGGTTTTTAAATAAATTAATTTCGGAAGATTAAATTGTTACCTATTGATTTTACAAGTTCGTTATACTTAATAAAACCTGAAATTGTTTTAGCAATTACTCTCGTTCTTATTGTTTTATTCGATCTTATTTTTCAAAAACAAAAACATATACTTCCGTATATTGCTTTACTCGGACTTTTCACTACCGGATACTTTGTAATTGAACAATTCGACTATTCAAATTTTGCTTTTCTTAATCCTTCAAATAAAGGCTTAATGGTTATTGATCCATTCGGTGCATTCTTTAAACTTATTTTTCTTGTTACAACAGCATTTATAGTTTTATTCTCTATATCATCAGAAGAAATAAAAGAGTGTAAAGACAGACACGGTGAATACTATGCTCTTATTCTTGGAATGATTTTAGGAATGTTCTTGATGAGTTCTTCTGCTGACCTTATACTGATTTATCTTTCAATTGAATTATTATCACTTTCATCTTATGTGCTTGCAGGATTTGTAAAGAACTCAATTCGTAACAGTGAAGCTTCGCTTAAATACATTATTTATGGCGGTGTTTCTTCCGGTATAATGCTTTTTGGAATTTCTATACTTTATGGAATGACAGGAGCCACAAATCTTTATGAAATTAATTCGATGTTAATTTCTCTTAGAGTTCTCGATGTTACTTTTATTATGTCTTCTCTTATGATAATTGCTGGATTCGGATTTAAAATTTCAGTCGTACCATTTCATTTCTGGACACCTGATATTTATGAAGGTGCACCAATTACAATAACTGCATATTTATCTGTTGCAAGTAAAGCCGCTGGTTTTGCAGTATTAATACGGTTCCTTAAGATTACTTTTTCCGGTGCAACAAGCAGCAGCGGATATTGGTATTTTATCAATCTTTTTGACTGGCAAAGTTTGTTGATCATTTTATCTGTTATTACCATGACTTTAGGAAATTTTGCTGCTCTCTGGCAAGATAACCTGAAAAGAATGCTGGCATATTCAAGCATTGCGCACGCAGGATATATTTTGCTTGGTGTTGCTGTATTTTCAGACCAAGGCTTAACAGCTGTTCTTCTTTACTTCATAATATATCTTTTTATGAACCTGGGTGCATTTTATGTTGTAATGATTATTGCAAATAAAACCGGTTCTGAAAATATTGACGACTATAAAGGACTTGGCAGTTCAATTCCATTCTTAGGTGTAGTTCTCGCTATTCTTCTTATTTCTTTAACCGGTTTGCCGCCCACCGCTGGATTTATCGGGAAGTTATATATTTTCATCGCTCTGATTGATGCTAATATGATTGCAGTTGCCGTAATTGCAATACTTAATTCTGTTGTTTCTCTTTACTACTATATTCGGGTTTTGAAGAATCTATATCTTGTATGAATCAGATAGAGAAAAAGTAGTGATTCCAGTTTCAGCATTAAACTATTTAGTTCTTTTAGCTCTTACTATTCCTGTTTTATTTTTCGGGATTTACTTTACTCCAATTGTAAACCTTGCAAAAGAATCAATAAAAATCCTTGGTTTCTAAAATCATTTTGTTTTTGAATTTTGATAATTTTTCATTAAGTTAATTCGGACAATTTTAGTCTTATATGTTTAAATTATCTAAAAAAGCAGAATATGCGCTTATGGCAGCCAGATATATGGCTTTGAATAATCATGGTCAATGTGTAACTGCCAAAGAAATATCGGAAAGCTATAATATTTCCTATGAATTATTGGCAAAAGTTCTTCAGAATTTGGTAAAAATGGGAATTATTAATTCATTTCAGGGCTCTAAAGGCGGCTATAATCTTTCTAAAAAACCTGAAGAGATTTCATTAACCGAGTTAATAAGCGCAGTTGAAAAAGATTACAAAATAATTTCATGCTTTACATGAAGAGTAGCACAAAAGATGACTGTATTCATTTGAACTTTTGTAAAATCCGAGACCCATTGATTTTAGTTCAGCAAAAACTTGATAAAGTATTTCAGGAAACTAAGTTAGTTCATATTATATAACCGTTATTATAGCTATTATTTTACATATAAATTATTTATGAGGAACAAATTGAAAAAAAATGAAAATATTCTTTCACAGGAAAAAGCCCAGATATTGAATTTCCTGAAAGCAAGATTTCCACTATTTCATAATTCAAATTTCTTTTTCCGGGATTTACAATACGGAATAAGAAGCTATTTTGAGAAAAAAGGAATCAAAATCACTTATCCTCAAGCTGAGAAATATGCATCTGTGTTTGCTATTCAGCTCGAGACTGAAAAGGTATTTATTAAAGTAAATCATCAAAGCTGGAAAGTGAACTATCCTGAATTTGCCACTGCTCAACCAGGTGATCCCTTTCACTTTTAAATTTAGGAACCAATATTATTATGCATGACTTAAACATTCAATCTGAAATTACTATTACTGAGAAAGCATCAAAAGAAATAAAAAGAATAATGCAGGAAAATAAAATTTCTGCTGATTTCGGTTTAAGAGTTGGTGTTAAAGGTGGTGGATGTTCAGGACTTACTTATTCTCTCGGATTCGATTCTGCTACACGTGAGGGTGATTCTGTTATAGAAACAGATGGAGTTAAACTTATTGTTGATGGTAAAAGTTTATTTTATCTGAGTGGAACTGAATTAGATTTTTCTGATGGACTTAACGGAAAAGGATTCGTTTTTAACAATCCTAACGCTACAAAAACTTGCGGATGCGGTGAATCCTTTGGAGTTTAATTTAATCAAAAGGATTAGATATGAAAAGAAGAAAATTTATTATGGCACTTGGAGCAATTCCGATTATTTCGGCATTTGGTCCAGTGCAGTCGACACTAGAAAATTTATCAAAACAAAATATAAAGAGGTTAGATAACGCTATGGCTAAATTTGAATTGCCCGAATTACCTTATGCTTATGATGCACTTGAACCATATATTGATAAAATGACTATGGAAATTCATCATACAAAACATCATAACGCTTATGTTACAAATCTTAATAAAGCTGTTGAAGGGACAGAGATGGAAGGAAAATCTCTGGAAGATTTAATGGCAAACATTTCCAAATATCCTGTTGCTGTTAGAAATAACGGCGGTGGACATTGGAATCATTCTTTGTTCTGGACTTTAATGAAACAAAACGGCGGCGGCGAACCATCAGGAGCACTTGGTGATGCAATTAAATCTGCATTTGGTTCGTTTACTGATTTTAAATCTCAGTTCAAAACTGCTGCTGCAACTCGCTTTGGTTCAGGCTGGGCCTGGTTAGTAGTTTCAGGCGGCAAAGCTTGTTGTTACATCTACACCAAATCAGGATAATCCTTTAATGGACCTGCCTACCGGACAGGCAGGTGTTGCTGACGTAAAAGGTACACCGATTCTTGGACTTGATGTTTGGGAACATGCTTACTATCTCAAATATCAGAACAGAAGACCTGACTACATTGAGAACTGGTGGAACGTTGTTAATTGGGAAAAAGCAGCAGAATTGTTTTCTAAGGCTACGAAATAATTTATATTTGTCTATAGGAACACGTCCTAGAGTTCAGACTGAATCTGTGGCGTGTTCTTACAAGAGTTTTAAATGTCTGATGAAAAAGATACCCATATTCCCTCTTCAATTAGTTGTATTTCCCAACTCAAGATATCCTTTACATATTTTTGAGGAAAGATATAGAAGACTTCTAAAACGATGTCTTGATGATGGAATAGGATTTATCATTGTTTCCAAATTCGGAACAAAAATTTCAGATGTTGGAGTCTTTGTACGTGTAAGCGAAGTCATAGAAACATTATGAAACCGGTGAATCAGACATAATTGTACAAGGAATTAAAAGATACTTGTTGGTGAAATTTCAATGAATCCTGACGGCTACCTTGAAGCTACAGTAACAGAGTATGAAGATGATGACAGTACTGTAATTGATACTAGTTTACTTGGTCAAGTGAAAGAAAAATTTGAAGAGATACTTAATAAAGCAAATTTTCATCTTGATGAATCTTTCTGGAAGAGATTCAAAGAAACTGAAACAAAATCTTTTAAGGTTGCAGAAAAATCCGGATTAACTTTAGAACAACAGCAAGAATTGTTAATTCTGAAGGATGAGAATCTACGTTTGTCTTACCTTATAGAATACTTCAACAAACTGAATGAACATATAGCTGAGTCATCAGTCCTGAAACAAATTGTACTGAGCGATGGGTATTTGAATGACAAATAAAAAAAGGATAGCTGATTAACTCAACTATCCTTCAATTATCAAATCTAAAATTATTCTAATCGATTATTTTTCTTTAAGTTTCAACCGGTTAATTGCTCGCGCTAAGGCAAGCTCGGCTCTTCTTACATCAATTTCTTTATCAACATTTCTTCGTGAAAGTCTTTCTTCGGCGCGTTCTTTAGCTTGTCTTGCCCTCTCAATATCAATCTCTTCAACTTTTTCAATTGAGTCGGCTAATAACAAAATTTTATTATTGTTAAGCTCAATAGTTCCGCCGCCTGTAGCATAGTTTTGAATAGACTTATCAGTAAGCTCAACTTTTATATGCCCGACTTCAAGAGTGCTGACAATAGGTGCGTGGTTTATCAATACCTGAAAACTTCCCTTTGATCCGGGAACGGTAATTGAACTGATCTCACCTTTAAAAGCAGACTTCGACGGTGTTAATATCTCGAGGAACAACCCGGACATTATTCCATACCTTTTGCTTTTTCCACTACATCTTCAATCGATCCGCAATACATAAAAGCTGCTTCAGGAAGATCATCATACTTGCCGTCAATTATTCCTTTGAAGCTTCTTATAGTATCTTCGAGCTTCACATACTTACCTGCATAACCAGTGAACTGCTCAGCTACGTGAAAAGGCTGACTGAAAAATCTTTGTATTCTTCTGGCTCTTCTTACAACAACCTTGTCTTCGTCTGACAATTCATCCATGCCGAGAATGCTAATAATATCCTGAAGATCCTTATAATGCTGAAGAATTTCTGTACAGTTTTTAGCAACATCGTAATGTTCCTGACCGAGTATTCCCGGTTCAAGAATTCTTGATGTAGAATCAAGCGGATCAACTGCCGGATAAATACCAAGTTCTGATATTTGTCTGCTTAATACCGTTGTTGCATCAAGGTGAGCAAAAGCTGCTGCGGGAGCAGGATCTGTTAAGTCGTCAGCGGGAACGTAAATAGCCTGAACAGAAGTAATAGAACCTTTATCTGTTGAAGTGATTCTTTCCTGAAGAGCACCCATTTCTGTTGCAAGGGTTGGTTGATAACCAACTGCAGAAGGCATTCTTCCAAGCAAAGCAGAAACTTCTGAGCCGGCTTGAGTAAAACGGAAAATGTTATCAATAAAAAGAAGTACGTCTCTTCCCTCTTCATCGCGAAAATATTCTGCAATAGTTAATCCGGTAAGGGCAACTCTTAAACGTGCTCCCGGCGGCTCATTCATCTGACCAAACACGAGTGCTGTTTTATCTATAACACCGGACTCTTTCATTTCAAGCCAGAGATCGTTTCCTTCTCTTGTTCTTTCTCCAACTCCTGCAAATACCGAGTAACCGCCATGTTGTTTAGCAATATTATTGATCAACTCCTGTATAATAACTGTTTTACCAACTCCGGCACCACCGAATAAACCCGTTTTACCACCACGACTGTAAGGTTCCATCAGATCAATAACTTTAATACCTGTTTCAAACATTTCTTGTTGTGTCGAAAGATTTTTAAAAAGAGGTGCAGGTCTGTGAATGGGATATTTTTTTTCTGCTTTTATTTCGCCTAAGCCGTCAATTCCTTTACCAACTACATTTATAAGTCTTCCCAGAGTTGAAGGACCAACCGGAATAGAAATGGGTTGACCAAGATCGAAAACATCCATACCTCTGACTAGACCATCTGTAGAATCCATCGCAACTGCGCGTACACGGTCTTCTCCAAGATGCTGCTGAACTTCGCACGTAAGATCTTCTTTAACGCCTTCAACTGAAGTTCTAGGGATTCTTAATGCATTATAAATTTCAGGCAGGTGATCTTCTTCAAATTCAATATCAACAACAGGTCCGATTATTTGTAATATTTTTCCTTTTTTTTCGCTCATTTTTATCCTTAGTAGTATGAAAATAGAAGGCCAAAATTAAGTATTGAAGCCTTTTTATACAAATTTTACTGTAGTAGATAAGCTGCCTTTATTTAAGCAAAAGTAGCTTCTTAGTATCAATAAAATTCTCTGCTTTTAATCTGTATATATATACACCGCTGGCTAAATCATCTGCTTTAAAGTCAATAGCAATTACTCCAGCAGGGGCAATCTCATTATATAATTCTCTTACTTCCCTGCCGAGAATATCAAATACTTTTAGCTCAACTTTTTGAGAATACGGCACTTCAAATCGGATTGTTGTAACCGGGTTGAATGGATTAGGGAAATTCTGATGTAATGAATAATTAAACTCTGTTATTCCATAATCTTCGATATCTGTGACAGGAATTACAAACGCTCCTGTTCCACCAGCTTCATTATATCTTTTCTTGAACTCTTGCATGAATTGATTCGCAACATAAACATCATATATAATCAAAGTATTTTCATCGTTGTCATTTTCTGCAGCACTAGACCAATTGTGAGAACCAGTAATTGTTAAGGGATTGCTATTGGAAAAAGATGCATCAACAATTCCGTATTTGTGATGTAAAATACTAAGTACATCTTGAAGTGATTCAGAAAAAGTATTAAGGAATGTATATTCACCTCCTGAATCATTTATATTACGGATTAAACCTCTGATATCCGATACACCCGCCAAATTTCTTTGATACATTGCAGCAGCAATCTCATCTCTGGTAAATGAATACAGAGCATAATATATATTATTGCTTGCAGAATTAATTGCATCCACAATCTTTAAAGAAGTTCCATCTGATGGGCTAAAATAAGATCTAATCTCTTTTCCGCCAACATTGAAAATATGCGGAGTGTTGTCCGACTTAAAAATTCCAAATTTTGCAAGAGAAGCATTCGGTAAATCATCTGAACTTCCCCACATTTCTTGAAACTCGAGTAGATAAGCTGAAGTTATAGTAGGATCATTTATTTCAACAACGTTATTTTCCCAGCTGAGTTCGGTAGAAGTAAGATTCCACGAACCAGTCCATAACCAATCGTTTGTTGATTCTGAATCTCTTGCATCAAAAATTATAAATTTATTATGCATAATTCCTTCTAATCCGCTCGTCCTTTTAAGCACAGGAATTCCAGCATTTATTAATGCAAGCATACTTGCTTGAGTAGTTCTGTTATCATAAACAACTCTTATTTTAACTCCCCTGTTTTTAGCTGCAATTAATGCATTTGCAACATTCGGCAATCCATCAAAACTATAGAGAGCCATATCGATCGAAGAGTCAGAACTATTTATTCTTTCTAGAAGTTTTTGTTCAAAATTCACGTTACCCTTTGCGGCATTGCCCGGAATTGCAACGGTAGTATCTACAGAAAAATTAAAGTAAACGTTTATTGTTCCCAGCGTTGGATCAGTAGATGAAGTGGTTGCTGTTTGCAATGAACTGAAACTCGTACCTGCTTCATTTGCAGAATAAGCACGGTAATAATAAAGCGTAGCTTCCTGCAAACCTTCAACAGGTACAACGTGATAGGTTGTATCAGTATCAATCACAACTGAATCAAGTTCAAGAGCTGGAGTTAAACCATATTTAACCTGACTGTTACCACTTCTTGCAGTGCTGAAATAAACTGTAAATGAATTTGAATCTATGTTTGCTGCAACAACAGGATTAAGTATTAATGGTGTATCATCATAAATAATGTCTGCAAAAAATCTGGGCATAAGTTGATAACCGGTACTGTAAGGAACTGTTGGATCATATTGTCCTAAAATTCCTATTACATCAACAGGACTTGTTGGAATTGGTTGACCAATTAATCGAAGTGACATCATTATCGATTCTAAGTCCTTCGATAAGAGTTCCTGTAGGATCTGTTATATTATAATTAGTTGCAGCTGCAAAATTTCCAGTTGCCGAAAAAGTAACATTATTAATCCGAATAAGTTTACTTTCATACTCTTCAAAATCATACCATGTTTGATTTAATATGTTGTTTATAGTGACTACTTGAGGTTCAACCAATTGAACCTGTCCGTGATTAATAAATGATGAACCGCTAATAGAATAATCAAATTCTGAAAGTCCGTTAAATTGAGCAAGTGTACTTGTAACAGTAACAGAATCACCAATTGAAACTGCTCCTGCAAAGTATAACCGTAAACTGAAAGTCCACCGGTATGATCCTGTACAGAAGCTGGTCCAGTTGAACCAAAATGATTTGAAGAAGTAACAACTCCCGAAACTGTGAACAGTCTGACCAAGATAAAGTAAAACACCATTAGCATCATTTCTTTTAATAGAATCGATTGGTACGGGATCTTGAGCAAAAATGAATGTATTAAAAATAATTAAAAGTGAGAGCAGTTTTGTGAATTTTGTCATTATAAATCCGTCGATAAAATGAATCGTAGTATTCTGTTATTTCCCCGGTCAGCCACATAAAGTATTTTATCAAAATATGCGACTGCATAAGGTTCGGAAAAAACTCTTGGACCGCCAAATCCAATTAATTTATCTCCGAAAGAGTTAAACTTATAAACGCTGTCTTTTGAAGCTTCCGCAACATATATGTTACCAGATGCATCAATTTCTGAACCTTCGGGCGTGCTAAAAAAACCTGGTGTCATTAAATCACTTACCGCAGGAGAAAGATTATTCTGATACCCGGTAAAATCCTGTGAGCTGACATACTTAAACCACTGTGTTTTAAAACTGTTATCTCCAATAAGAGTAATTACTATATCATAACTTCTTTTATTAAATGATTTAACTGAACTTACCTTGTTAACAGATAATATACCGGTGCTAATTGGATCCAGCAAGGGAACTCTGCCAATTAGAGAGTCTTTAGTACCATTATCCTTAACCACAAATTTCAATAAGGAATTATCCGGATCAATTAAGTTAGAATTATTAGGTCCTGTTCTTGCAATTAAATAAGAGTTATCATAAAAAACCGCAGCCCCGGTATATTTTCTATCAGGTTTATTTAAATCAGCCAATTGAGGTAAAATTCTTTTAATTGGAGCAGTTGCTAAATTATGATTTGCTGCTGCTAAATCAATTTTATAAACTGCACTAAATGTTTGCCCTAAAGTATCAAACTGAGCGCAAACTATTAGATTTAATCTGTAATCCTGTGCAATTGCTACCGGATGTTTAATAAATCGTGAACTTAATCTTTGCCCATCAAGATTGAGCATTACAATCTGATCATTATCAGTATCGGCAACATAAATCAGGGGTTCTCGTCCGATAATAATATCTTCCGGATGATTAAAACCTCCCCACTCAGGATTTAGTTTAACATAAATTGTATCACCTGCAATGTTCCCGGGATCATCAGTTTGAAATTGTGTTATATCAAATTTATCATTGCAGGAAATTGCATGAAATAAAATTACTAATACAAAAACGTATTTCGAAAGTTTAATATTTATCATAAGCCAAGTATAATTGAAAATCTGTGAGCAGAACCTAATCTTGAAAAATTTGAATATGCATAATCCAGAGAAAACTGTGCAATGCTTATTGGTACATTTACACCTGCACCAAAGGTAATATTCTGTTCTTCAACATTAAACTTATATCCACCACGCAAAAATAAAGTTCTGTTCCAGCTGTATTCAAATCCTGTTGAAATATTTTCACTGTTATCGTTTGGATGATTCAGTTGGATTGATGTTGTAACAATATGTTCATCATCCTGGTAAGGTTCTAAAGCAAATCCGATTCTAAACATTGTCGGCGGTGAAAAGGACTGCCAATCTGATTTTGTTCGGTTTCCGACCAGAACAACTTCACCATCGGGAGCAAGATCATTTCCAAAATTTGAAACCGCAACTGCAAATCGCGTTGATCCTAATCCAGTCCAATAAAAAGTACCGAGATCAATCATAAATCCGCGCATTTTAAGTTTGTCGAGTGTCTCTTCAATATATCTGACAGTTCCGCCAAAACTGAATTGGTCTGTCATCTTTCTTGAATATGAAAGTGCAATTGCAATATCGCTGAATCCAAAATATTCTCCCGTTCCGAAAGGAGCGAACTCAGTTGTAACAGGCATCTTTTGCATTGTTAATGCCGTGAATCCAATACCGAATGAATTTGCATCATCAAGATGATAGACACCACCAATAAAATCGTGGTTAATATCTACAACCCATTTATTGTGCGAGAAAATAACCTGGTGTTCATTGAATTGCGTAAGTCCAGCAGGATTCCAATACAAAGCGGAAGCATCATTTGCTACTGCAACAAAAGCATCTCCCATTGCTGATGCTCTTCCACCTACACCAATTTTCAAGAACTGGGCTGTAGAAATACCTGCGCGCTGACCACCAAGTACGGGAAAGAGCTGAGGTTTTATATCCGTTACGCTGAAAAAAGTATTATTAGAAGTAAAATTATTTTGTTCATATTTTTCAATTCAAAAATCAAAAGAAAAAATTCAAAAATAAATTGTTAAACATTTGGACAAATCATTTGAATTATTCTTTAGCAATATTATCCATAATATTTTGGTTATCACTTGATCCCTACTATTATAAATATTTTTAGAATCTCTCACTCACTTTCACCCTCAGTAATTCAGTCATATTTTAATTTTTGACCTTTGACTTTTTAATCTTAAAATCTTATACTCACACCAAATTTTATATTTCTACGAGTTAAATATCTTGCAGGATTAAAAGGATACGATGAAATCGGAGCTTGTAAATCAGGATATCGCGGATCATTCCAGCTGCCAGGTACATCATCACCATATTCGTATGCTCTGCCTGTAACAGGATTTATTATTGCCGAGTTTTTTGTATCTAACAGATTATTAACTTCTACAAATAAAGAGAACTTAACATCCATAAGTTGAAAATATTTTTCAAAATTCAAATCAATCCAAAACCAATCATCACCAACTTCGCTGTATCTTTCATTAGTAACATATTCATATTCTGCTCTTCCCTGCTCATCAGTAAATCCTGTAAACACAGCCGGGGTATATCTTTTACCGGATTGATAGAAAAATCTTAAGTAAATATTATAATCATCCAATATTCCGGGGGCAAAGCCAAGTAATGGTTTATCTTTCTCAACATAAAAACTTGTTGATAATGAAGCAGTAAGAGGCTTATCCCATGGAACAAATTGCTCTTTAATAGATTCATTTAAATCTCCCTGTAACACTAAAACACCTTCATCAGCAGAAGAACTCTTACCTGTTACAATTGCATAAGTAAATGAAGCATTTCCATTAAACCATTTTCCTATACGCTTACGGTACTCAAGTTCAATCCCTCGTGAACGAGCATAATCAGAGTTTACATAGGTTATAAAACTTTGAGTTGAAAATCTTGGCGATACAATTTTTGCAGTTCTAGTATTTACATAATCAAAAATATCTTTGTAATATGTAGTAATAGTCAGAACATCATCATTAGAAAATTGTGTTTTTAAACCAAGTTCGTATGCAACTGTTGTTTCTGGATTTAGATTCGGATTTCCAAATTTTTGAAATGATGATTGTGCATTTAATGGATCTAACTTTGCATAAATAAATTGCTGGCCTTGGCCATTTACTGAAATGTCCGTATGAGAAAGAATAAAGTTTGATTATCAGAAACCGGATGTGAAATACCGAGGCGCGGACTTAATCTTGCTTTGAAATGTCTGTTGCCAAACCATGAGAAAGAATCATTTTTATATTTTTCTCTTATCTCATCGGGAATAGTAACCACCTCAGGATTTTCAATTGCGTCATCAACATATTTACCGGGGAACCAGTAATCCATTCGTAAACCAAAATTTAAAATCATTCCGCTAAAGTTAATATTATCCTGTGCGTAGAAAGAACCAAGGGCAGGATAAACTTTATATATATCATTATTTAATCCAAGTTCCCCAACCCAGGGTCTATATATCGTAATGACCTGCATTTCCCGGAACTGCAGATTGAAACCGGCTTTAAATTTATTTTTCTCATCAAAAAAATTTGTAAGATCTCCGCGAACTGAAAACTCCTGTAGATAATGATCACGCCAGGTAAAGGGATTTCCGACATCCCAGAAACCATCACCCGGAATTATACCAATCGTATCTCTATCAAGATTATAATATTCAATCGGAAATGTTACAATATCTTTTGGCTCATTGTACAAATACCAATCTTTACCATTTGCATCCGCACGAAGGTTTGTGTAGAAACTGTTTACTTTAAATTCGTAAAAAGTTTTTGAACTTAAAGTATGTGTAACTCCAACTGAATGATATTTATTATTATGCGTAAATGTGTTTGCATCATCTAAAATATTTTGATAACTGTATTGATAACCCGGACTTGGTTCAACGTATTCAAGATTTGATTGAAGTGATTGGGAATTTTGATTGATATTAACCGATTGATTAAAAGAATAATAAAATTTTAATGTAGGAGCGTATTTGTAAGTAATTTTGCCAAGCCAGAACCAGCTATTCTCGGCCCTTGGAGCAAAACTTGTTCCGAAAAATGTTGATGAATGTATTTGCTCAGCAGTAGGTTTATAGTATCCTTGAGTAATTCCGTCACTCATGCCGACATAAAAATTTGAAAAGAAAGTAATCTCCCCGGGAATCTGCAATCCAAGTGCCGGCAATAAAGAGGAAGTTATTGGTTCAGGACCGCTTAAATTTGCCTCCAGGACATCAAGATTAAAAACGTGAGGAGAAGTTTTCTCACCAAAATTATCACGTTTATAAGAAATAAATCCACTATATTTGCTGCCGCCTTCTCTTGTTTTCACATTTACAACACCTGAAGTTGCCTGACCAAACTCAGCGTTGAATCCGCCGGTTATAACTTCAACTTCTTCAATAGCACTTGCACTTAACTGAAGACCAAAACCTGTGCCGGCAAGAGGATCCTGTACCGATACACCGTCTAATAAAAAAGCATTTTCGTAAGCTCTTCCGCCGCGAATGTGAATAGCATTATCCGATTTTATTACACCTGCCTGCTGGGTAACAAGATCGGTTATGTTTTCAACAATTGCTATTTCAATATCATCCCTCGAAATAGTTCTTTTGCTTTGCGTTTCTTCAACATCCAGTAACGGTTTATCACCAATTACAACAACATCCTGGTCAAGTGTCAAGACACTTTCTTCAAGCTTAACATCAAGCTGAATAGTTTTTCCGGATTCAACTTTTATTCCTGTAAACTGCATAGTCTTATAACCGATTAAAGAAATATCAACATTATAAGTTCCAACAGAAATATTATTTATTCTGAACCCTCCATTTAAATCTGTTGCCGCACCGTAATAAGTACCTTTGATAATAACATTAACGCCCGGTAAGGCATCTCCGGTTTCCGCATCATTTACTGTTCCGGCAATATTACCTGTATTTTGAGAATACGATAATGTTGTAAATACAAAAACTAAAAGTGCAATAAAAATCTTATTCATGGAGTTATTCCAAAATCTTCAAAAAAGATTTTTGTAAGTAATGCAGGTACATTTGCTGGACCACCGTTACATTGATGCAATGGTAATCCTATAAAAAACAGATTTTTAGAAGTCGTTCTGAACGCAATGTTGCCGAGTGCAATTCCATCTCTATCATAGAGATCATAAATATTTTCAGCAATTATTGAATTTGGTCTATATGATCTTGCAAAGGAAATAGTTACAGAAGTTTCCAAAACAGGAAAATCATTTTGTGATGATGGAATAACATCAGCACCTAAAAGCAAAAAGCCGTTCCCTAAAATACCACTTACACTATCTATCGGCAGAAATCCCTGCAATGATGAAAGATCAAATAAGAATGTTGAACTTGAAGCCTGGAATGTCATTGAGAATGCAATTTTGCCATTTACTTGCAAAAACTTTTCAGTTACAATGTTCAATAAATCTAAACGTGGATTTGAACCGGCATACCAAAACACATACTTGAATAATTTTAACGTTTCTAAAATTGTAACTGATTCAAATGCAACTTGATTATTAGCAAGATCAAATACATCAAACTTTCCTGCCAAAGCGTTATTATTCATTGTCGAAAAAATCTGATTATAAAATTGCGCAGCCACAATGTCTGAAGTAGAACTTCTAAAGTCATCAAATATTAATACATCTCCCTTTGGTTTTTTAACATACCACGTTGAAGAAGTATCCGGTAATTGAATGATATCAGAAGAAGCTCCCGAGAGATCGGAAGCTCTAATAAAGATTTTATTATTTCCGTTTAGAACTAATCCCAAAAGTTTTTCTGAATGCACATTTTGCGGAGAAGCGTTTATTAAAATTTCAACTTCGGGATTTTGGTCGTCTAAATTAATTCCTCGCAAGGTTACTAATCGAACGCTGCCCGGAATTGAAACAAAATTGTTTGTGTCATTCAAGGCAATCTGAATTTCGGTGATTGATTCATCTCCATCAAGATCAGAAGCATTCCATGCAATTGTAATTACAGGAAAAGATGTATCCGGTAAAAATGATAATTCATTCCAACTAAGCACAGGTGAACTGTTCTTGATTGGGAATAAAGTTGATGCCGGTGTTGGATCAATCAAACCAAGATCGTAATAAGTTTCACCGTTATCAAAAACACCATTATTATTTTCATCGACAAATGGTTCCGGTCCAAAATCAATTCCATTTTGAAAAATCTTCGAATCATATTTCCCATTACCCTGAGCATCCACAGCCGATACTAAAAATCTATAAGTTGTGTCGGAAGATCCCAATTGGTAAAGAGAATGTGCTATCATTTTTTGTGGTAAACGTCCACTTAGTATCAATACCTTCCCACATAAAATAATAACCAATAACTAATCCGTCTGGATCATCACCCCACCAATGAACTCTTAAGCGGCTTGGCTGTTGTGAAACCGTTGAGTCAGGATATAAGAACATTCCTGTTTCCGGAGGTAAGTTTCCTTGGGGTTGATCAGGAAACTCCTCCGAACAGGAAATAAGAAATATTAATCCTAATGAAATCAGGAGTAAGAAATATTTGTATGATGATTTGAATTTTTCCATTTCTTACTATTTAATTATTCATTGTTAATTGTACATTATTCATTACTTAATGAGCATCATTTTCTTAGTTTGAGTAAAACCATTTGAATCTATTTTATACAAATAAATTCCTGATGAAAGTTTTGTTGCATCAAAGTTGACTGTATGAGCGCCTGCAGTTTGAAAGTCGTTAACTAATGTTGCAACTTCCTGTCCAAGTATGTTAAATACTTTTAATGTTACTAATCCTTCTGTTTGAATTGAGTAATTTATTTTTGTACTAGGATTAAACGGGTTTGGATAATTCTGCACAAGTTTATATTCATAAACAGTGTTTGCACCATCTTCAACATCTGTCACATAATTTACAAAATCAGCATCCGTCCTTGGAAAAAGTTTATAATTATAAAAAGAGTAATACATAATTCCAATAAGCTCATCCATCATATCACCAACTAGAACTCTTGTCGGAACAAACTCAAGTGCCGCATCCCAGAAATTATGATATTGGTGATTTCCATCTTGTAATTCTACTCTCGTGTTCACATTGCTTGTGTCTGCAACAAGAATTTCACCAAAGTTTGATCCAGTAGAAGGACCAGGATTGCCATCGGCATTTTCATCTGTAACAGTGATATCTGAATATTTAACCAACACACTCTCCCATTGCTCTGCTGAAACAGTTCCACCTGTTTTAAACTTAATATCTGCAGTAGTAATAGACTGCGGAGCAGGTAATGGATTACCTGTTGAATTAACAATAATATTTGCTGAACTATTAATTCCTGTAATATTTGTAACACCATAATTTTCAACTACAGTGCCTGTTACAGTTACATCGTCACCTTTATTTAACAATAAAGTTTCTGTTCCATTAATTCTGATTCCACTCCACGGACCGGTTCCATTTTGAATAATAACTTGTGGTCCAACAGGAATATCAGAAGTATCAGCAGTTACAATTCCTCTTACAGTAACTTCATAATTATTGTAAGCACTATATCCACCACCAAACGGACTGTATTGAACATCCTGAATTGTCAATGGTCTGTCAAGTACAAGATAAAAATATCGACTTCTTGCTGTATCAGATGGTGTTGTTGCTAGTATTATCCTGATTATCGGTTGCCTGTAAAAAGAAGTCAATTATACACGAATCCGGTTGTGAAGGAATAATTGCCTGAAAAGTTGTATCTGTTAATATTTGTCATTGCAACTTCTACATTTGTACCAGAATTTTTTCTCCAGTATAATTTTGCATTAGCAACTGTTCCATCAGGATCTTTAATTTTTGCTGTAACTGTTACATTCTGACCAGGAGTAACAAAAATTAGATCTCTAGTAATATCATGTAATTGATGGTGGAAATGCAGAAATTTTAATCTCGTCTAAATACATTGGATCAATTACTACACCTCCAGAACTTACAGTTCGAGTCTCAATATATCCACGAATATATTCTAATACTGTACCATCTGCAGGGGGTGTTGAGCCATAAATATAATTTGATCTTGTATAAATGCTAGCACTTGTATTATTTTCATCAATGATCCTAAACTCCACCTGAAGTCCAATTTCTATCAAGTGTTTTTACGTTTCTTATTTCAATATAAACACCTTCCCATTTTTCGGCAATAGCCAGGTCCAGGCTTGTCCCAATTTGTTTTAATGAATCTAATGTTAATAAAACGGGTTCAGGTCTCTGAACAAAATCTATTACTTCGGTACCGTCAAAACTTAACAAAAATAATTCTGTTGTTATTGATGTACCAACATAATGAGTAACAACTCCTGTTACTTTAACAACAGCTCCGCTATCCAGAGTTTGAAATGCCGGATAATTCGCAGGATTAGAAATAAGAACTAAAATAGCACCCCATTCAGTTTCACTTGTATCTTGCAAAAAGAAGCCGGCAAGTGTGCTACCATAATACATTAAAGTACCATTTGCAGGATTTGCATCTTTATAAGGTGGTAGTCATAACAACACCTGTAACAGTAACTGTATCTCCTTCATAAGGACCAGCAACGTCATCAGTGGAGTAAACATTTAATGAATCGGGACCTATATATTGAATATCCCTGATTGAAACTTCCGGATAAGTTTGTGCAAGCAAATTCATCGAGGTGATGAACATAACTGCAAACATCAAAAATAATTTAGTTTTCATTTTATTTTCCTATTATTTAACAATTAAAAATTTTCCTGTTTTAATATTTCCGTTTGATAAATTTTTTACTGAAAAGATATATAAACCTGTTGCAATTGCCTGATCGTTATCAGTTACTAAATCCCAGGCGTGCTCACCTCCGGCAAATTTTTGTTTATCATCGCTTGCATAATTTTCGAACCATCGCATATCCGAACCATTACTCAAAGCATCGTGCGTTAGCCTTTTTACAACATCACCTGCTAATGTATAAATAGTGATTTCACATTCAGCGGGTAAATTATAAAAATAAATCTTTCTAAGTCTTTCGGAAACGCCATCCCAAACAGCATTTCCGTAGTATGGATTCGGATAAACTCCTACTTCTACATTTTCATCTTCCACAGCCGGAGTTCCGGGAACTATTCTTTCATAATTTGCTATTGCGCTTGATTCAAGAACATCAAGTTCATTTTCCGGATCGCCTTCATCAAAAGCTGTTACTGAAAAAACATATTGCCAGCCATTTAATAAGTTTCCAATTTCAAATTTGTAATAATAATTTGTTGTGTCATTAGGAAAAGTAATTGGTTCATCTAATCTTACCGCAGAAAAACCTGTATTATATCCAATGCTGTTTCCAGTGCTGTCAAACTCTGCTAATATCACTAAAGATTTCTGAAGATCTTGAGCCTGTGTTAAATCAAATCCTGCTTGAGTTCTATAAAGTTTATATCCTTCAAAATCTTTTTTACCGGAAATCGGATCAACAGAAATCTCTGAACGTTTATCCCAATAAATTGTAGCTTTTTGATTTTCGGGCACAACTTTTACTTTAGGTGTTGTTGGCGGTGTTGGAAGAATATAGCGTGTAATTTTTCCGTTACCATCTAAATCTTCATTCAAATCCAAAATACCATTTCTGTTTCGATCTTCACCATAATAAGCACGCAATGCCCAATCAGCACTTAAATAAAGATTTGTTTTCTGTTCTTCTGTATCTAATGATGCGAGCTCATCGCCATATTTTTTTGCTGTTACTATTGCAAAGACAACGTTAATTGAATCACCTGGAGCTATTGAATGAAAAGGTCCCTGTGTAATCATTATAGATCTGTTTGATGGTGTCACTAATGACGAAGGATCTATACCATCCAACCATCTATTAGAACCACCGAAATATCCTTGCATTTTGGAATATCTGGCAATATCATCTTGTGGAGCAAAAAAGTTTGGATCATCTGTATTTCTAAACTGCCAGCTTACAAAATTAACAGTTGAAACAGAATCACCATTTAGTAATATTTGTTTTGCTAATCTTGGTTCTGCTCCGAGAAATTGAACACCAATATAGCTATCCGTAAAACCCGGGTCACCATTAGAATCAAACTCGTAAGCAATTTTAATAGAATCATTATAACCGTTTCCACCTTTATTAAAGAATGCACTTCCAGATGGTCTGCCGGTAATTTTTGTATTACGCACTACCGCATCAGTCCATAAGCCTACGTAAATGCTGTCAATGTATTTTCTGGATGTATTTTTAATCGTGTAATTCATTATCACAAAAAAATCTGCAAATGGAAAATTCCACGCATAGGTTTCATGACTAACAACGACACCTAGAGGTTTATGATCAATTATTGGTTCACCATTAATAAAAACGATGTTAGAGTCAGTATAACTCATCACAAAATCTTGATGAGAGATGGCAGATGGTTGATACTTCGGCGAATCATATAAAGAAGATCGTTCTACAACTTTTTCGCCTGTACGATTAGTAAATTCGAATCCTCCGCCTCTGGTAGTTACTGAGGAAGCATCAACAGCGCCG
Source organism: uncultured Ignavibacteriaceae bacterium (assembly GCA_963714415.1). Lineage (GTDB taxonomy): Bacteria > Bacteroidota > Ignavibacteria > Ignavibacteriales > Ignavibacteriaceae > JAGXRK01. The sequence continues at coordinate 67,151 of CAVQOL010000004.1, read as the reverse complement.
GTAGTAACAAATGGTCCCTGTTTTCCGCTACCTAAAGAATCGTTTGATGTAAATGCTCCGATCCATAAACCACCATCAAAAATGTGTTCGATACCTGAACCTCTTGGGTACTCGCAGCTTGGTTGATCGGGCCAAAGAGAAAAACCATGCCCGTAAGTGCCAAAATTTGTAACCGTTAAACCAATATTACCAACATTAGTATACTTGGAATTATCATCGTCCATTGTTTTTAACAATGTATAATCATCTTGACTTTGTGGATTTGCAGTTAAGATTATATTAAAAGATAGGATAAGCGGTAACCAAAATTTCATTTAGATTGCTGATAAAAAGATGAATAAAATATTATTTCCGGGTCACAAAATAGTCACAAACTAAAGTAATAAACAAGAAAAATCTGTTAACTAAAGCTAACTAAAAATTAAAAGATTGCACGTGCTTGTTCATCAGCATGATATGAACTTCTAACCAAAGGAGATGATTCTACAATTTTGAAACCCATTTTCATACCTTCTGTTTTATAAAGTGCAAATTCTTCTGGTGTAACAAATCTATCTACCGGTAAATGAACTTTGGATGGCTGGAGGTATTGTCCGATTGTAAGAATATCGCAGCCGTACGAAACTAAATCCTTCATAAGTTCCAAAACTTCTTCCGGTTTTTCACCGATACCTACCATTATACCGCTTTTTGTTTTCAATCCCCTGTTTTTAAACCATCTAATAAGATTTAAGCTTCTTTCATATTTAGCTTGTGGTCTAACAACGTGATAAAGTCTCTGAACAGTTTCAAGATTATGATTTAGAATATCCGGCGGGATTTGCATTATAACTTCAAAAGCATGTTCTTCACCTTTAAAATCCGGAATAAGAATTTCAACTGTGCAATCCGGTTTTTGTTCACGGATTAATTGAACACATTCTTTAAATATTGTTGCTCCGCCATCTTTTAATTCATCACGGTTAACAGAAGTAATGACAACATGACGCAGGTTTAATTCTACAACTGATTCAACTACTCTTTTTGGTTCATCAAGATCAAGTTCAGTTGGTATACCAACTTTAACATTACAAAAGCCGCAGCTACGAGTACAAGTATCTCCGAGAATCATAAAAGTTGCAGTACGATGATTCCAGCACTCTGCAATATTCGGGCATCGGGCTTCTTCGCAAACAGTGTTTAAGTTTTGTCTCTGCATTAATTTTTTAACATCAGAGTAATTATCACCTGATGGTAATTTAACTTTAAGCCAATCAGGTCTTTTACCTAAATCCTTATTTTCTTTTTCTGCTGTTTCTTTAAATGCGCGTTGATGTTTGTTTATCATATCTTTTTCTAATTAAAATATTGTGGTTCAAAATTTTCCAGGATGTCTTTAATTTCTTTTAGGAACATACCGCCGATCATACCATCAACTAAACGATGATCGTGGGCTACTGTCAGTGTCATAATATTCCGGATTGCTATTGTGTCAGTACCATCAATTTCAATGACCACTGGTTTTTTAATAACGGCACCAACACCTAAAATTGCAACTTCCGGCTGATTGATAATCGGTGTTCCGAAAATTGTTCCAAATACTCCGTAGTTTGTTATTGAAAATGTACCATTTGAAATATCATCCGGAGTAAGTTTTTTGTTGCGGGCTCTATATGCAATATCTGAAATTGATCGTGCTATTCCTGTAATGTTACGCCCACCGGCATCTTTAATATTTGGTACAATTAGTCCATCGGGTTTCAATGCAACAGCAATTCCCAGATTAATAATTTTCTTCTGAATAATTGTGTTCCCTTCGATTGAAGAATTTACGATTGGATATTTTTTCAAAGATTTAACACACGCATCGGCAACAAAAGCCAGATAAGTTAATTTAACGTTTTCTTTTTTAATAATTTCATCTTTATTTGATTCAATAAAATTATGAATACGTGTCATATCAACTTCAGTCATTTCAGTAACATGAACAGATGTATCGCGGCTTAATATCATATGCTGCATTATTTTCTGACGGATGTTATCCATCGGAATTTTTTCAACTTCACCGGAGAAATAAGTGGCGGAAGAAACCCGCCCGTTAGAAGTTGTCTGTTTTGCAGCTTTACCTGATTTTCTTAATTCTAAATAGTGTAAGATATCTTTTTTAGTAACTCTTCCTTCTAATCCGCTGCCGCTTATTGATTGAAGTTCCTCAAAATTTACATTTTCTTTTTGCGCAATACTTAAGACAAGAGGTGAGAAAAATCCTGAACCGGTTCCCTGTTCTTTTGGGCGAATGGTAATATTTTTTCCAAAGTTATCGTGCATAGGATTCAACTTCTTGAACATTATCCGGATCATGAACTTTTTCAACTTTTTGTTCATGTGATTTTGAAACCATTACTTCAGCTCCGACCGATAATCTTAAAACTACAGTTCCAACTTCCACAGTTTCCTGTTCTCCAACAAGAATTTCTGCAACAATACCTTCTTCAGGAGATGGAACCTCCGTATCAACTTTATCAGTACTTATTTCAAAAATTGTCTCATCTTTTTTTACTTTGTCACCGACTTTTTTATACCATTTAATAATGGTGCCTTCCATAACGGACTCACCCATTTTAGGCATTGCAATGTCAATCAAGTTTCCAGTTGTTTGAGTTGTAGCTTCAGCTTCCCGAGATGTTTCATGTTTTTTCTCATCAGCTATATTTTTTTCTTTTACTTCAGTTTTATTTTCAACTGCTTCTTCCGTTTTAACAATTGATTCTCCAACACCTGATATTTTTGCAACAACAGTACCAACCTCAACTGTTTCACCTTCCTGAATCAAAATTTCACTTAATACACCTTCACCTGGTGATGGAATTTCGGTATCAACTTTATCGGTGCTTATCTCAAAGATGATTTCATCTCTTTTAACCAGATCACCAATTTTTTTATGCCATTTGATTATAGTGCCTTCGTTTACACTTTCACCCATTTTAGGCATTATCACTTCCATAGTTACTCCTTTAAACTGAGTCTAAGGCTCAGGCTAAGATTATTTAAGTTCAATAGATTTTATTAATGAATTTAACTCTTGAATAATCCCATTCGATGAGGAAATTAACTTTTCTAATATTATCTCTTCCGGGATATAGTTTAATTTAAAGGAAACAATACTCTGGCTCATTAACTCATAAGCACTTCCTCTGGAGATTTTGTAAAATCTTATTTTATCCCTCGGTTCAAATCTTCCAAATCCTTCTGCAATATTATGTACGATAGAATTTGCTGATCTGCGGATATCACTTGTCATTCCGAATTTTTCCTCTGGAGGAAAAGACTTTGTTATTTCATAAACTTTCAATAGTAGTGATATTGCTTTTTGCCAAACAGGCATAGATGCAAAATCCGGATATTTCATTTTATATTTCCTGTCTGATTTCCTAATCAATTAATATTTATTTATTCAAACATCAATTAGGTTAATGATTCTTAACCTTTGCCTCCGCCTTATCCTTAATAATCAGTACTCAATCAAATCCTTAATGCCATTATAAATTTTATCACGATTTGGGAGCACCGCACTTTCAAGTATTGGTGAATAAGGAATATGTGTATCTAGTGCAGCTATTCTTTTTACAGGACCATCAAGATATTGGAAACAAGTATCTGAAACTCTTGAAGCAATCTCACCGCCAAATCCGCCTGTTAGTGTGTCTTCGTGAACAATTACTAATTTATTTGTTTTTTTAACTGAGTTAAAAATTGTTTCTTCATCAAGTGGAATGATTGTTCTCAAGTCAATCACTTCAACAGAGTAGTTAAATTCTTCTTCCAGTTTTTTTGCTGCAAGAACTGAATCCCAAAGAGAAACTCCCCACGAAACAACCGTAACATCTTTTCCTTCTCTTACAACTTTTGCTTTGCCAAAAGGAATGAGATAATTCTCATCCGGTTCGGGAGTGATTGCATAACTTTGTCTATATAAACCTTTATGCTCGCAGAACAGAACAGGATCCTTTATTCTGCAAGCGGTTTTTAACAATCCTTTTGCATCTGCTGCATTACTAGGATATGCAATAAAAATTCCTGGAATGTGTGCAAAGATTGATTCAATATTCTGGCTATGATAGAGTCCTCCATGAATATATCCGCCTACAGGCACCCTGGTTACAACCGGCGACTCCCACGAATTATTTGAGCGATACCGAATTGTAGCAAGTTCGTCTCTCATTTGTTGAAATGCAGGCCAGATATAGTCACCAAACTGAATTTCTACCACAGGTTTAAGTCCTGTGTAAGTCATTCCAATCGCAACACCCATAATGCTTGCTTCGGCAAGCGGAGAATTGAAAACTCTTTTCTTAGTAAAACGAGTTGATAATCCTTTTGTAGCTGTAAATACGCCGCCTTTTGCATCTGCAATATCTTCACCGAAAATATACATATTCGGATTACGTTCCATTTCTTCATTTAAAGCGTGATTAATTGCATCAACCATTACAATTTTATCACCTGAAGGTGTTGATGATTCATAATCAAGTGTATCACGGAATCCGCTTTCATCATAAACATACTTATCTACGTCTTCAGCTCTGGGGTCAGAAGCTTTTACTGCTTTATCAGCTGCTTCATTTATTTCATCGGCAACTTCTTTTTTCAAATTCTCATATTCTTTTTCATCAAGCAATCCTTTTGCCATAAGTATCTTAGAAAATTTTTCAATCGGACAATTTTTTGATTCTTCTTCAAGTTCTTTTTTATCACGGTATTTTTTTTGATCATCTGAGGAAGAATGAGAAGACAGTCTGATAACTTCAGCTTCAATTAAAGCAGGACCTTTGCCATTCTTTATATACTCAATTGCTTCCTGAACTTTTTCATAAGATTCAAAAAAATCTGTTCCGTCAATTCTTGCTCGGTGAAGATTGTGAAATCCGGTCATCATTTCTGCAATAGAACTATCTTTCCCACCACTTTGATCTGAAACGTGAACAGAGATAGCATATTTATTATTCTGAATTACAAAAAGAACCGGAAGCTTCTCACGGCTTGCCCAGTTCACGGCTTCGTGAAATTCACCCTGACTCGTAGTTCCTTCTCCACTGCTTACATAAGAAACATTTTTTTCACCTTTTTTAACCGAGGCAAGAGCAGTTCCAACTGCTTGCAAAAATTGTGTTCCGGTTGGACTTGATTGTGAAGGTAAGTTAAATCTGGTTGATCCCCAATGGACAGGTAATTGTCTTCCACCACTTGCAGGATCATCTGCTTTAGCAAATGTTTGTAGAAAAACTTCTTCAGGAGTAATTCCAGCAGTTAATACAGTCGCTAAATCTCTGTAGTAAGGAAATAACCAATCTTTTTTAGGATCAAGCTGCAATCCAAGTGCAAGTTGAACAGCTTCATGACCGGAAGCAGAAATATGAAAAAATGTTTTTCCCTGTTTCAACAGATTCATTGCTTTATTATCGAGAGTCCTGGCCAGAACCATCTTTCTCAGAATATTTAAAAGCTCTGTTCGACTAAATTCTTTCTTGCCGATCTTAATAGAGTTTTGTTTTCCTCCTTTTTTATTAGCTGGAGGATTCGAAACTTTTTCTTTAACCATTTGAATAGCTTTACTCTTATTTTTCTTTGTCATTAAAAACTCTTTTAATTATTGAGTGATTAACTCAGGTTTTAAAAGTTCATTCCTTGAAATAGTTTCAATAGAATCATACTCAAATACTTCTTTAAAGTGTTTGAGTAATAATGTTTTAACCAAACCTATCTCAACTGTTTTATTAGTCTCTTTACTCAGAGAAGTAACATCTTTGTCCGAAATTCCGCATGGAATTATTCCATTAAATAAACTAAGATCCGTATTTACATTAAATGCGAATCCGTGCATCGTAACCCAACGACTAACTTTAATTCCAATAGCTGCAATTTTTCTATTGTCAATCCATACACCGGTGTATTTTGAATCACGTTTACCGATCAAACCGAATTCAAAACATACTCTAATTATGACTTCTTCAAGTGCACGAAGATATTTATGAGTATCCTGATGCCATTCATTCAGATTGATGATAGGATAACCAACAATTTGTCCTGGTCCGTGATATGTAATATCGCCGCCCCGGTCAATATCATAAACAGAAATATTTTTTTCTTTAAGAAACTCTTCGTCCCCAACCAGATGAGATCTATCAGCAGTTTTGCCAAGAGTATAAGTATTAGGATGTTCAAGAAGCAGTAAATGATCTTTTAATTTACCTGTAACTCTTTGTTCGTGAATTCTATATTGCAAATCCCACGCTTCTTTATAATCAACAAAATCTAAATCTGCGTAACTAAGTATTTTATTTTTATTTTCAATCAATATTTTCTTACTCTTTTTCTTAACCTTACTCTATTAAATATGTATCGCTTCGCCATAAGCTTGTGCAGAGGCTTCCATAATAGATTCAGATAAAGTAGGATGTGCATGAACTGTTTTGATTATTGAGTGACCTGTAGCTTCCATTGCACGGGCTAACACAACTTCTGCAATAAGTTCTGTTGCTTCACAACCTATTATGTGGCCTCCAAGCAGTTCACCATATTTAGCATCAAAAATAAGTTTAACGAATCCTTCCCTTTCGCCAACAGCAAATGCTTTTCCGCTTGCCATAAATGGAAACTTACCAATCTTGAGTTCATAACCAAGTTCTTTAGCCTTCTTTTCTGTAAGTCCAACACTGGCAACTTGAGGTTGACAGTAAGTGCATCCCGGAATGTTTCCATAATTAACAGGTGGATTTTTAATTCCTTTGATTTGTTCAACACAATGAATGCCTTCAGCAGAAGCAACGTGTGCTAACCAGGGCGGACCAATCACATCACCAATTGCATAAATACCGGGAATGTTTGTCTCGTATGTTTCTTTATTAACTTTAATATGATTTTTAAACAATTCAATTCTTAATTCCTCAAGACCAAATCCTTCAATATTTCCAACAACACCAATTGCGCTTAGGACTTTATCAGCAGTCAACTCTTTCTTTTCACCGTTTTGATTTATTACAACTTTTACTTTCTTCCCTTTTACTTCAGCTTTTTCAACAGTCGTTTTCGTATAGATTTCGATTCCACGCTTCTTAAAACTCTTCTCAAGAGTTTGAGAAACTTCAATATCTTCTATCGGAAGTATTTGATCCATCATTTCAACTACAGTTACCTTTGTTCCGAGAACAGAATAAAAATATGCAAACTCAATTCCAATTGCTCCTGCACCAATGATGATAAGTTCTTTAGGCTGTTCAGGAAGATTCATCGCTTCCGTGCTTGTAATAATATTTTTATAATCAACCGGAATGTTTGGAATTGACTTTGGTCTTGCTCCGGTTGCGATTATAATTTTATCTGCCGTAATTGAATCTGTTTTTTTACTTTCACTATCATAAATATCAATTTGGTTTTTTGATGATAGTTTACCAAATCCTTTTATCCTATCAATTTTATTTTTCTTGATTAAGAGTTCAACGTTTTTTGTAATTCTATCAGAAATGCCCCTGCTTCTTTTAATTATTTCATTAAAGTTAAAACTTAAATCTTTTGCATAAATTCCAAAATCTTTTCCATGATTCTGAATTGTGTCATATATTTCAGCATTTTTGAGGAGAGATTTTGTAGGAATACAACCCCAATTCAGGCAAATTCCGCCTAATTTATCCTTATCAATTACTACCGTTTTAAATCCTAACTGACTAGCACGAATAGCAGCTACATAACCACCCGGTCCACCACCTAAAACTGCAATTTCATAATGTTTTGACATTATTTTAATCCTAATTCAAGTTATTGGTGATGCAAATATAGACCCTCATTTTATAAAAAGAAACTATCAGAAATCAATTTATGACCGGTTAGTCATTTATAAATTATAAGCATCCTTGATTATGCCTATTTGTGTGTAAATTCTTTCTGATGATATAGTATTGCGAGTTGAAATATGAAGTTATTTTTGAAGATCGATCACATATAAAAAAGGGCACCATAACAGATGCCCTCTTTCATACTAATTAATTTAATTAGAAACTGCTAAATGCATATCCAATGTCTAGCTGCCATTGTTTCATTCCAATTTCTATAAATTGTTGATTAGGAGCTTCTAAAGGATTTGCACCTTTGACTGAATTTTCAAAAGCATACATGAATGCAATCGTCACTTCATGATTTTTTGCAATATCTTTAGATACACCAAATGTAATATGGTTTTCTATTACCGCAGGTGCAAGTATGTTAAACAATACTTCTGTCTCCTGGATTGGATTCTGACTTATAGAAAATCCAGCCATTAAATCCCAACCGCAGAAGCCAGAATACATAACACCATATTTTAGAATTAAAATATCTTTCCAACCGAATCCAGCGCCTTCCTCTGCTCCAAGAGGTGCCATCATCAAGTTAGGCAATAAAGGATTAGCTACAGATTTTATTCCGCTGTAAAGAATTTGTTTTACATCAACTAAGAATGTCCAGTCACCCGGCATAAAAGCAAAACCGGCTTGCCAACTAGCCGGAACATCAAAATCACCTGCTTGAGCAAATAATCCGGCATAGCGTTCAAACTCACTCATATAAATTTTTGATTGATAAGCTGCTCCAAATCTAAAACCTTCTGCCCATTGTCCCTGGTAACCAACCTTAAATCCAAAACCAGTTGCAGTTGAAAAAGTATTACCAGTTAAGTTTTCAGGATCACTTGAGAATAGACTAAAATTAGCCAGACCTTTTGCAGCAAACCTTTGCCAACCGAAAATTCCGGCTATTCCCAATGAATGATTTTCTGCAAATTGATATGCGAATGTTAAATTGCCAAACATTTGCTCAATGTTTACACCAGTTGCCGGAGAAGATTGATCACCAAATGTCATTGTTGGATAGTCAGTATTCATTCCTCCATTACCATACAGAGAAAGAGCAATTGCAACCTTATCAGAAATATTTATGTTTCCACCTAAGGTAGGAAAGTAGAATGCAGTTTGCTCACTTTCAACTTTTCCCGGCATTAAAGCAAACGTATTTGGATAACCACTCGGATTTCCCGTTACATTATAATATCGTTCTGGACTGAAATAAGAAACGTTAAATTCAAATCCGGAATTAAGATTTGTGATTGAAGCAGGATTTGTAATTGCTCCAAGTGAACTTAAAGAAACTGCAACGCCTGATCCGGATAATGCAGAATATTTTATTCCATAACCATGACGGTAATATCCATCTGTTGCAAATGTTGTCTGGATCATAAATCCAAACACTACAAGAAGAACAAGAATCACTTTATTCATTTTTGCCTTTCGATTAATTTATTTAGTAATCTATATTTTATTTACTTGTTGAATTAAGTTTTCATTATTACTAAAGAGATTCACCACAATCTAATACAAAGTCATTAAACTCTAATTTGCTTTCTTAGATATATTATTAGTTATATTAACACTTCGCAGTACCAACTAGATTTATTTTTCTTCTCAAATTCTGGAAAAAGTATTAATAATATTGATGTATTTCTTTTATTAAGAAGGCTAATACTCCCATTCCGCTAGTAAAAATATTATTTTTAATAACGGTTTTATTTATGACAAATATTATGCCTTAGATATTACTATAAACAGAAGGGATGGAATGAAGTATGAAGATGTAAATTAACCTTGTCTTCGAAATAATTGTATTACGAAGACTATTATAATTTTGTAATTAAATATGTTGATATACTACTCTTGACTTCGATGCTTAATAAAATTCAAGGAGTATTATTTCAATTTAATATTTAACTGCTTGTCCTTTTACCGGCAATGAAGTATGCATCATAACAATTCCCCAATGACCATTATCTTTATTCATGACACCGGTTGTTCTTATATTTTCAAGAGTATATTTATCATCACCCGATTTTACAAACCAATTTACACGTATATAAAACCAGCCGCTTAGTCCGGTAGGACACATCTTTACAACTTTATCTCTTACCGAAAGTTTTACTTCATTAACTGTTTCATAAAAGCGTTGTTGCTCCTGGAGTAAAGATTCCCGGTCTACCCAGAGTTCATTTTCGTCTGTTCCCAGAATAATTATATCGGACTTGGGAGAAAAACAATTTCTGAGTAAATCAATATTTTGTGTTTCATGAGCAGTTTGATAGTTCTCAAGAACACTCAGAACCTCATTGCGCGCTGCGGTCATATCGATGTTATCTTCAGTGCCGCAGGAAGTAAGAAATAGAGAAGAAATAAGAATAGTAACGAATAATAATCCTCTCATTGCGTTCTCCTTTCAAATTAATTGTAGAAGATCAGATGAGAAAAAATTTAAATTTTGTACTGTTATCCGTATGTAAATGAAAAAACAAAAGAAATATATAAAAATATCCACCATAGTCAATATTGCTTGCTATCAATCAATAGTTAGTAATGAGTAATACTTCGTATTTCTCATTTATTGGAATTTGAACTTATATCTTTCTTTCAAATGAAAATTTATGCCTATTTTGATGGAATAATTGAACAAATAATCAACATTTCTTAAATGGCAAACAAGTTGATATTTATAAATATCAATTATTGAATGCTATGAACGAAGACTATTTTAAGCCTAAATACCCAATAAGAAATGCTGCGAAATTGCTCGGTATTTCCGTTCACACTTTAAGAATGTATGAACGCGAAGGTTTGATACTACCATATCAGAAAGATACCGGTCATAGGCTCTATTCTGACTCAGATATCAACCGATTACTGTGTATAAGAACTGCAATTAGGGAAAAAAAAATCAGTATTGCAGGAATAAAATCTCTTTTTTCTATGATTCCCTGCTGGCAGATAATTCATTGTACCGAAGAAGATAGAAAAAATTGCCGGGCATATGCAGAATCAAAACGACCATGCTGGACTTATAAACATATAAATAATCTTTGTGCATCAATTGAGTGTGTGGATTGTGAAGTTTATATTTCATTTCAAGATTGCTCAACAGTTAAAGATGCTATAAAAAATATATCTTAAACATTACTTTATGAACTCATTATCAAGAAGAAAATTTCTAAAGATCAGCGGGGCAACAGTAGTAACAGCCGCTGCACTTACAGGTTCACTCAATACAATTGTCAAAAGTGCCGACAAAATAAATGACAAAAAAGAAAAAGGTATTCGCAAAGTTGCTACTTATTGCGATATCTGTTTCTGGAAATGCGGCACAATAGCTTATCTAAGAGATGGTAAGCTATGGAAAGTTGAAGGTAATCCTCTGGATCCGTTGAGTGAAGGAAGATTATGTCCACGAGGAACAGGTGGAGTAGGTGCACATTACGATCCTGACAGACTAAAATCTCCACTAATAAGAAAAAGTCATCGTGGTGAAGAAAAATGGATTGAAGTTACGTGGGACGAAGCTTTCGATTATATAGCCGAAAAGATGAAAAAGATAAAAGCTAATTACGGACCTGAAGCTGTTGCTCTTTTCAGTCACGGTGTTGGTGGAAACTTTTTAAAGCATACAATAAAAGCTTATGGTTCTCCAAATATTTCAGCTCCCTCGTTTGCACAATGCAGAGGTCCACGAGATGTTGGATTTCGCTTGACTTTTGGTGAAGACATAAGTTCACCTGAGAGAACTGATATTAGAAATGCAAAATGTATTGTGTTGATTGGTTCACATCTTGGTGAGAACATGCACAATACACAAGTGCAGGAATTTTCTCATGCTATTGAACAAAATGCCAGCATAATTGTAGTTGATCCTCGTTATTCAATTGCAGCGAGTAAAGCAAAATATTATTTGCCTATAAAACCGGGAACCGACCTTGCGTTAATTCTTGCCTGGATGAATGTAATTGTTAATGAAAATATATACGATAAGGAATTTGTTAGTAACTATGGATTCGGCTTCGAACAGTTTGCTGCAGAAATTCAGCAATACACTCCTGAATGGGCTTATCCTGAAACAGGAATTGAACCTGATGTTATTCGTGCTACAGCAAGAGAGATGGCAAGATTCAAACCTGCAACTCTCATTCATCCCGGTAGACATGTTACTTGGTATGGCGATGATGCTCAGCGCAGCCGCGCAATAGCTATGTTAAATGCTCTTATGGGAAACTGGGGACGCAAAGGTGGATTTTATTATCCTCAAAGTATGGATGTTGTTGGTTATCCATATCCGGGATATCCTCACTCTGAAAAAGGAAAGGTTGATAATCCGAATAATAAATATCCATTTGCACACGAAACTATTACAACCGGAATTCGTGAAGCAACTTTAACCGGTAAGCCATATCCCATTAAAGGCTGGTTTGTTTATGCCACCAACTTGATTCATTCTCTACCGAATGAAGAAGAAACTATTAAAGCAATCCAAAATTTGGACTTGATGGTTGCCATCGATGTGATACCAAGTGAAATTACCGGTTGGGCAGATGTTGTCTTACCGGAATCGATTTATCTTGAACGGCATGATGAACTTAATGTTGAATGGTTTCGTGATCCTTTCATTGCAATTCGTCAGCCTGTAGTTGATTCACCAAATGATCAAAAACCGAATTGGTGGATTGCAAAAAAACTTGCTGAACGATTAGACCTTGGACATTATTTCCCGTGGGAAAATATTGAAGAATATCTTGAACATAGAATAACCAACTCCGGTTATGATTTTAATGAATTAAAACAAAACGGTATTATTCGCGGAGCAAAACAACCAATCTATTTTGATGAAGGTGTTCCTGTCGAATTTCCTACTCCATCCGGTAAGGTGGAATTTTATTCACTTCAACTTGCTGAAGCAGGATTCGATCCTGTTCCCAAATATAAAAAACCGAATGAAGGACCTTCCGGATATTTCAGATTACTTTACGGACGAGCCCCTGTCCATTCATTTTCAAGAACACAATCTAATCCTGTTCTTAAAGATATGATGAATGAAAATGAAGTTTGGGTTAATACAGATGTTGCTCAACGTTACGGAATAGAAAATGGAAAATATATTAGATTAAAAAATCAGGATGGTGTAATAAGTAATAAAGTTAAAGTAAGAGTAACAGAGAGAATCAGAACCGATTGCGTTTATATGGTTCATGGATTCGGCCACACGTCAAAAGGTTTGCGTGGTGCTTATCTCAAAGGTGCAAGCGATGCTCAACTGATAACAAATTATGTAATTGATCCTCTTATGGGCGGCACAGCAATGAATGTAAATTTTGTGACATTCGAGGCGGAGGTGTAAGATGGCAAGATTTGCAATGGTAATAGATACAAAAAAGTGTGTTGGCTGTATGGATTGTGTTGTTGCCTGTAAAACAGAAAACAATGTTCCCGAAGGTTACAATCGTGATTGGATAAACTACGAATCAATCGGAAAATTTCCTGAACTGAGTATGGAGATAAGATCTGAAAGGTGTAATCATTGCGAAAATCCACCTTGTGTTTCCTGCTGCCCGACTGGCGCAAGTCACGTTAGTGAATTAGGTGAGATAGTATTGGTTCATCACGATCTGTGCACAGGTTGCAAAGCTTGTTTAGCTTCCTGTCCTTACGATGCAAGATTCATAAATCCTGAAGGATATGCAGACAAATGTACATTCTGTTCACATCGTGTTGAAAAAGGTTTGAATCCTGCCTGCGTATCTGTATGCCCGACATATTGTATGTTTTTCGGCGACCTTGATGATCCGCAAAGTGAAGTAAGTAAACTTCTTGCAAAACGACAATATAAAACACTTATTCCCGAAGCCGGAACTAAACCACACGTTTATTATTTGATTTAAAGATTATAAATATTATGAACGAATTATATTCAACCAGAAATAATCACCTAATAGACCCAAATGTACATGTTTGGGGATGGGAAATTCCTGTTTATCTTTTTATTGGCGGCCTCGTTGCCGGGATGATGATAATTTCAGGTTATTTTATTTTCAAAGGAAGGTATAAAGAACATCTTTGCTCCTGTCTTTACCTACCTGTTATAAGTATGATAGTATTAAGCCTTGGTATGTTTACATTATTTCTTGACATAGAATATAAAATTCATGTCTGGAGATTTTACACAACTTTTCAAATCACATCACCAATGTCCTGGGGATCCTGGATTCTTATAATTGTTTATCCGGCTTTGATTGCAATGCTTTTAATTAATCCGTCTGATTATTTAAAAGAAAAAATTCCTTTTGTTAAAAAGATAAATGAATTGTTATCTAAACATCCTTATCTAATTAAAAACATAGGAATTGCAAACATGATTTTAGGTGGAATGTTGGGCATTTATACCGGTGTTCTGCTTAGCTCACTCGTTGCAAGACCATTGTGGAACAGCAGCATTCTAGGGATGTTATTCCTTGTCTCAGGATTGTCATCTGCTGCCGCCTTTGTTCATATGATTGCAAAAGATAAATATGAACGAGAACTACTCGCAAAAGCTGATAATGGTTTTCTTATAATTGAACTTTTTATCTTTCTTTTATTTTTTATCGGGCTTTTTACAACGGCCCAGGTTCATATTGATGCAGCAAATTTACTGCTCATCGGTCCTTATGCGCCTGTATTTTGGGTTTTTGTAATAGGACTTGGAATAGTAATTCCTTTATTCATACAATCACTTGCTGTTAATCACAAAATACAACATACTCCTATTGCACCGATTCTTGTTATTCTAGGAGGATTACTTTTAAGATTTATAATTGTAGAAGCCGGTCAATACAGTGGCTGGATTACAACAACATTAGCTAAATAGTTATTAGTGGAGAAAATAAATGTCATCAATATCAAATGATCTAAATGAAAAAATATCTTCTGCTGTTGAAGAGAAAGCAGAAAAGGTTCCTAAACCTTACTGGAATCCTTATTTATCCGGAATCGGATTAGGACTCGTTCTTCTTGCAGCTTTTGTAATTATGGGAAGAGGACTTGGTGCATCAGGTGCATTCTCATCTCTGGTTGCAGTTGGAGTTGATAAAATTGCTCCTGCACACGCTCAATCAAATCAGTTCTTTCAAGGATATCTCGGAGATGGAACAACCAACCCGTTGAAAGATTGGTTAATTTTTGAAGTACTGGGTGTCTTTGTGGGCGGATTTATTTCAGGCGCTTTAGGCGGAAGAATAAAAAAGACAATCGAAAAAGGTGAAAGAATTTCTATCAAAGGCAGATTATTATTTGCTTTCATCGGTGGCGGTTTAATGGGATTTGGCGCAAAGCTTGCACGGGGCTGCACAAGCGGACAAGCTCTAACCGGTGGTGCTTTACTTAACGTTGGAAGCTGGGCTTTTATGTTGATGGTTTTTGCTGGAGCTTATGCTGCTGCTTACTTTATGAGGAGACAATGGATATGAACGCACCCTTTTATAAATTCGGTTTATTTAACTATGATGTTAGTTTGATTGTTGCATTTGCAATTGGAATTGGCTTTGGTTTCTTTCTTGAAAGAGCAGGATTCGGAAGCGCAAGAAAACTTGCTGCTCAATTTTATTTAAGAGATATGACTGTATTAAAAGTTATGTTCACTGCTATCGTTACTGCTATGCTCGGACTGTTTTACTTAAACTGGATTGGTTTTATTGATTTAAGTCTTGTTTATACAAGTAATACATATTTGCTCCCACAAATTGCAGGTGGATTAATTTTAGGTTTCGGATTTGTTATCGGCGGATATTGTCCGGGAACATCCTGTGTCGCTGTTTCAACTGGTAGAATAGATGCCATAGTTTTTCTGATTGGCGTTATGGCAGGAATATTTTTCTTCGGTGAAGTTTTTCCGTTATTATCAGGATTCTTTTATTCAACAAATATGGGTGTAATTACTTTACCTGAATTAATTAATCTGCCATACGGAATGATTGTTTTCTTCGTGGTTCTGATATCAATTGGTGCATTTGCTGCTTCAGAATGGGCTGAGAAAAAATTCGGAAATAAAAAAGTTTAAATAAAGGAATTCAGATATGTTGAATGAAGTAAAATTCCGCACAATGGGATTACAGTTTTTTAGTAAACTTAATTTGAACAAAAAATTAGCATTGTTTGCTGTCATATTGGGCTTAACTGCTTTAATAATTGGTTCACCTTCAGATACTAACAAAGTTAAAATTGATACAAATGAATTAGCGCTACTAATATCAAAAGGAGCCGATCATATTGAAGTTGAAGAACTGGCCGATTGGATTATTCAGAATAAATTGGATTATAGATTGATTGATCTTCGTGATGAAAAATCATTTAACGAATATCATATTCCAACTGCCGAGAATGTACCACTTGCCGATTTGATGAATTATCCCATTGAGCGAAATGAAAAAATAATCCTTTATTCAGACGGCGGAATTCATTCTTCACAAGCGTTGTTTCTATTAAAATCCAAAGGATATAAAAGTTCATACTTTATAATTGGTGGTTTAGATGAATGGAAAGATAAAATACTCTTCCCTTCTGCACCAATTGACAGTACTGCTGAATCAATTGCTATGTTCAATAAGATGAAAGAAGTAAGTAAATTCTTTGGTGGAAGTCCGATTGAAACTTCTTCAACAACTAATGAAAATAATAATACTCCTGCATTAACAATGCCGAAGATCCAAACAACTTCTCCGGTTGGATCAACAACCAAAAAGAAAAAGAAAGAAGGTTGTTAAGTTTTCAATTCAAATTATCCAATAACATAAAATCATTCTTTTTATAATCTGATTTTGTATTTGTTGTTTTGTCCTCATACTTACAATTTTTATTTACCGGACATTGTGGGCAATTTGGTTTTGCAGGTTTACAGAATTCCCTGCCAAGTCTTATTAAGTTTGTATGAAATGAATGAGCAACGCCGTCAGGAATTTTATTCAATATTTCATAAAACGTTTTTTCTGGATTATTTGTTTTTACAATTCCAATCCTGTTTAAAGTTCTATGAACGTGCGTATCTACAGGACAAATATTCCTATCCAAAGAAAATAGCAAGACACAGCTTGCAGTTTTAACCCCTATGCCATTGTAGGAAGTCAGTTCCTCAAGAATCTTATCATCAGAAATATTTTTAATGTGATTCAAAGATATTCTTTTTTGTTTTTTCTTTAATGATTTAAGAAGCTCATAAATAGCTTTTGATTTTTGTTTACCTAGTCCGGCTACTTTAATATACTTTTCTATTTGTGATGGTTTTAGTAACGCAAGTTCATCCCAATTCTTAAAATTATCTTTAAGATTTCTATAAGCTTTATATGAATTCTGATCATTAGTGTTCTGTGAAAGAATTGTTCCGATTATTGTATTCAGAGGGTCTGGAAGTTTGTCTGCTTTTTGTGGAATTCCAAAGTGTTTTTCAAGTAGTTGATTTATTTTCCGGATTTTCTTTTTCATAATATATTGTTTATTAAAATATAAGAGTTGTTTCAAACTTTATAAAATGATTCTTAGAAAAAAATCAAAATATGTTTGATTGGCTAAACCGTTTTTTTGGGAAATTTACATAACCCCGAGCTCAAGTTCGGGCTAATCTTAATAAATCAAATTCAATCTTTCATTATCCCCGACTTCAAACAAAACTAATTTTATTTCATTATTTTTACATTAAGAATTATGGAGAAGTAATGCCCACATTAATGGTAAGTATTTCCGGCATTCGCGGAATTATTGGTGATGGATTCGATCCTGAAGTAATTATTAAATATACAAATGCCTATGCGGACTTTATTGGAAAAGGAAAAGTCGTTGTTGGTAGAGATGCAAGAATAACCGGCGAAATGGTAAATCAAATCGTTACTGGAACTTTATTAGCAAAAGGTTTAGATGTAATTGATATCGGAATTTGTCCCACACCTACTGTTCAGTTCACCGTTAAAACACTTAAAGCACAAGGTGGAATTGCTATTTCGGCAAGTCATAATCCAAATGAATGGAATGCACTCAAACTATTAAACAGTTCCGGACAATTTATGTCGCCCGAAGAACATGAATTGATGAAGAAATATTTAGATGGTAAATCAAATTATAAGAACTGGGAAAAGATCGGTAAAAGAACATTGTTCTCTGAAGGGATTAAAAATCATATCGATGCAATTCTTAAGCTTCCTATTATTGAGATTGAAAAGATCAGAAAAAAGAAATTTAAAGTTGTTGCAGACTGTGTTAACGGTGCTGGGGCATATTGTATTCCTGATCTGTTAAGATTATTTGGTTGCGAAGTGATTGAATTAAATTGTGAGAAGACAGGAGTCTTTTCACGGCTTCCTGAACCTCTTCCAGAAAATTTATCAGATACCATGGGAGCTGTAATAAAACATAAAGCTGATTTTGCAGTTGTAGTTGATCCGGATGTTGATAGATTAGTTTTAATTACCGATAAAGGTGAACCATTTAGTGAAGAAAATACAATTACACAAGTTGTGAAATTCATTTTATCAAAAACTCCGGGTAATGTAGCTGTTAATCTTTCCACAACAAGAGCAGTTGAAGATGTTGCTGATAGTTTTGGATGTAAAGTCTTTCGTGCTCCTGTTGGTGAAGCGAATGTTGTTAAGAAAATGAAAGAAGTTGATGCTGTAATCGGTGGTGAAGGAAGCGGCGGTGTAATTTATCCTGCACTTCACTACGGCAGAGATGCTTTGATGGGAATTGCGATTACACTTCAACATTTAACCGAAGAGAATTGTAAACTTTCAGACTTGAAAGAAAAACTTCCGAAATATTTCATCTCGAAGAAGAAAATAGATTTAGGAAATGTTTCTGCTGATATAGTTATCCAAAACTTAAAACAAAAATACTTATCTGAAAAAGTAAATACTGAAGATGGATTAAGAATAGATTTTGCGGATCATTGGGTGCACTTTCGAAAATCCAATACAGAACCGATTATCCGTATAATTACCGAGGCTAAGGAGATGGTTAAGGCTGAGAAACTTTCGGATAAATATTTTGATGAGATAAAAAAGCTTTTTTAGTAGAGTCGTACTCTCTTCTGTATGTAGGTATACAATGCAGTATCAAAAGGAGTTGACGTATCAATCAGGTTATAATCAAAATTTGAGTTCAAGCATTCGCGTTTAATCCTATTCGTAAATTCTTCCATCGCATCTTTATATGCTTTCTGAATCTGATATGGTTGTGTTGTCATTTCTTCAAGAGTTTCCATATCCTTAAATATTGCATCTCTACCAAAAGCAAAACTTCTTTCAACCGGATCAAGTATTTGAAAAACAATTACTTCATTCTTCTTATATGAAAACTTTTTTAGTGATTTTATAACTGTGTCAACATCATCAAAAAAATCAGAAATTATAATTACTAATCCCCTTCTCTTAATCTTCTCTGCAATCTCTCCAAGTGAGGAGGAAGTATTTGTTTTATCGGCGGCACTCACGGATGATAATAGTTTTAATATTTCCTGAAGATAAGTTCTTGAAGCTTTAGGTGGGAGTAATTTATTTATTTTTTCAGAATATAAGGCTAGTCCAACAGCATCCTGCTGTTTTATCATCAAGTAGCTTAAAGCTGCAGCTAATATAGTTGAGTAATTGAGTTTCGAAATATTACTACCTGACTTGAAATCCATCGATTTACTTGAATCTAATATAATGTAACTCTTTAGATTAGATTCTTCTTCATATTGCTTTATAAAGTACTTTTCAGTTTTGCCATAAACTTTCCAGTCTACACTCTTTAAATCGTCTCCCTGCATATATGGTCTGTGTTGACTGAATTCAACACTAAATCCATGATACGGACTTTTATGCAGACCAACCATAAAACCCTCTACAACCATCCTGGCTTTTAATTCAAGACTATTAAGTTTAGAGACTGTAGAGGGATTTAGATAAGTTTTAAAATCGGAAACTGACGAAGACATTATTCCTGCTTTGCAAGATTTTTTCTTAGAATCTCTTCGGGAGATAATCCCATATTTTCTAGTTCTTGTTTAGCTGCAACAGCCATTTCATTATCAGGATATCTTTCTAAAAAAGTATTATAAGTTTTTGTCGCCTGAGGATAATCATTCATTTCATTTGCCTGTAAAAATCCTGCCATAAATAGTGCGGTTGGAGCATCTTCACAATCAGGATATTTTTCAAATACGGTCATATAATATTCATTAGATTTTAATATTAATTCCTGTTCAGATAGATTTGTCAATTTTTTACTTTGATAAATTCCAGCTAATTGCATCATAGCTTTGGGTGCCAATTTACTGTCAGGGAATTCATTTATTAATGCTTCAAATGAAGTTACAGCCTCGGGAATATTATCTTGCTGAAAATAATTTTGAGCTTCATCAAAATATTCCTGATCGGTTTTGCTGCTGCATCCGGCAATTACTGCAATTATAAGTACTGAAAAAAGAAATAGTTTCAATTGAATTTTCATTTTTTATCCGTCTTGATTTTTATTGTACTTGAATCTATTAAAACAACTTTTAAGCTTCAATGTAATTTAAATTATCCGAATATCACTTTGCATCGATAGAATCTTTATGAAAAACTAAAGTATCATAAATTTCAGGTAACTCATAAGCAACGGAATCCATCAGTTCATCATTGTTATATTTCATCATTAACCGAAGATTTCCCAAATCATCATAAAATTTCCATTCTCCATCTTTCTCACCATCATTAAAATTTCCCTCCTGCATTAATGAACCAGAAGTATAATACCAGTTCCAGATGCTGTCTGGTTTATCATTTTTGAACATACCTACAGATTCTAATATTCCATTTGGATAATAATATCTCCATTCACCATGATTTTTATTCTCAGAAATATATCCAAATGTTTCTATATTACCATTTCCATGATACAAAATGAAAGTTCCATGTTTTTTTCCGTCAACAACATCGTACTCTATATCTCTACCCATTATTTTACCTTTATAATGACCCGTAAAAGGTTCAGTTGACAAAGAATCTTTGTACAATAGTCCATCTCTATACTTAAGATTCCATGCTTTATTCTCATTGTTTTCCCCGCTAACACACGACGAGATAATAACTACCATAATAAACAGTAAAATGCTAAGTATAATATTTTTCTTAATGTTCAAATGATTGAGTTCTCAGTTTATGATTACAGATTAATTTCTTTGTAAGTTTCTAACAATTTTTTCTTAGTATCAAGAAGATCTTGTGATATGACTTTTACTTCCCCAATTACAGGCATAAAATTAGTGTCACCATTCCATCTGGGAACAATGTGAAAATGTAAATGTTCTTCAATTCCTGCACCGCTTACACGACCTATATTGGCTCCGATATTAAATCCGTGAGGTTTCATAGCTTTGGTCAATGCTAACTGAGCATGTTGCAATTTTTTCATCACTTCCAATAATTCTTTATCATTCAATTCCGGAAATTCACTCAGATGTCGCTTAGGGACAATCATTAAGTGTCCATTATTATATGGATATAGATTAAGAACTGTAAATGTAAATTCTGACTGATCTACTATTAAGTTATTATCATCGAAGGGATCTAATCCAACCATTTGACAAAATATGCACTTTTTGGAATCCGAATCACTCTTAAATGATTCTATATATTCCGAACGCCAGGGAGACCAAAGTTTTTCCATAATACTAAAAAAGCTGCCCCGGTTAAGAAGCAGCTTGCTCTTTTAAATTATTTTTCCTCTTCACGGGATTTGTTGTACTCATCAATTACTTTTTGTTCCACTTCTTTTGGAACTTCTTCATAATAAGAGAATTTAGCTTTGTGTGCACCTCTTCCCTGAGTAAGACTTCTTAATTGAGATGAATACTTATGAAGTTCAACAAGCGGAACATTAGCTTTTATAATCTGAAAATGACCATCGGAATCCATTCCCAATATCTTCCCTCTTCGGCTTGAAATATCGCCCATTACATCGCCCATATATTCATCAGGAACAATTACTTCAATTTCGTATATTGGTTCGAGTAAACAAGGTTTACATTCTTGAAACCCTCTCCTAAAGCATTGCGATCCGGCAATTTTGAATGACATTTCATCAGAATCAACATCGTGATAAGAGCCAAAATGAAGAGTTACTCTAACATCAACAACCTGATTTCCCGAAATAACACCTTTACTCATAGTTTCAATAATACCCTTTTCAACTGCGGGAATAAATCTACCGGGAACAACTCCGCCAACTATAGCGTTTACAAATTCAAATCCGGTTCCGCGAGGCAATGGTTCCATCTTAAAGTGAACGTGACCGTATTGTCCTCTACCACCAGATTGCTTTTTATGTTTATACTCTGCGTCATCAACTCTGCCTTTAATCGTTTCTTTATATGGAACTTTGGGTTCAATAAGGTCAACATCAACCTTATAACGATCTTTAAGTCTTTTAACAGCTAACGAAAGCTGCAATTCACCTTGTCCTGAAACTACAGTCTGGGCTATTTCAGGATCATAATGCACACTGAAAGAAGGATCTTCTTCATGAAGTGTATGTAATCCGGTAGCAATTTTATCTTCATCGCCTTTTGCTTTAGGCAAAATAGCAGCTCGTATAACAGGGTCCGGAAATTCTATCCGCTTAATTTCAACCGGAAAATTTCTTGAAGCCAGAGTATTATTTGTATGAGTATCTTTTAACTTAACAACCGCACCAAGATCCCCGGCTGATAATTTAGAAATTTCTTTTCTGTTATGACCATTAAGTACAGAGAGCTGACTTAATCTTTCAGTCTTTTCGTTTGAAACATTTATTAAATCTAATCCGGGTTGAATTGTTCCTGAAAAAACTTTGAAGAGTGATAGTTCACCAACATGCTGCTCAGAAATTGTTTTGAAAATAAACATTACAGGTTCGCCTGCTGGATCGGGTTTTACCAATACTTTATCATTTTTTTCAGCGAGTGTTGCTTCTTCACCAATTCTATCTATAGGAGAAGGAAAATAAGAACTAACGAAATCTAAAAAGTTATTCATACCAACAGCTTTACTAGAAGATACCGCAAAGACAGGTGTGAAATTCCTGTTAACAAGTGCTGCAGTTAATCCTTTTTCAAAATCCTGATCAGATAGGATGCCATTTTCAAAATATTTGTTCATCAATTCTTCATTTGTCTCAGCAATCTTTTCTACAAGTTCTAATCTAAGAGCATCAGCCTGATCTTTTAGATCAGCAGGTATTTCCATTTCAGTAACATTTCTGCTTCCGGCAGTATCATATTTGTAAGCTTTCATTGTTATAAGATCTATTACCGTATCGAAGTTAATTCCCTGCTTAACTGGATAAGTAACAACTGTTGCATGAGAAGTTAATCTATCTTTGGCTTTTTGAACTGTTGTTTCAAAATCAGAGTGTTCGTTATCGACTTTATTAATGATAATGGCAGAGGGTAAAGCGCATTCATTTACATATCTTCCTGCAGTTTCAGTTCCAACTTCTACTCCTTCAGCTGATCTTAAAACCATAACAGAAACATCACAAACTCTCATCGCAGATTTTACATCACCAAAAAAATCAGAATATCCGGGTGTGTCTATTATATTTATTTTTATATTTTTCCATTCAAGATGAAGCAGTGATGATGAAATAGAAATTTGTTTTTCAATTTCGTTGGGTGAATAATCAGATACAGTATTACCTTCAGCAATTGAACCGATTCTATTAATTTCTCCTGCAGTATACAATAATATTTCAGAAAGCGAAGTTTTTCCACTTCCACCGTGACCTATAAATGTAATATTGCGAATTGATTCTGGACCGAATTCTTTCAAGGGATTTCCTCCTATATTCCGGGTGAGATTTTAATTATATATTCTTATACTTTTTCCAAAAAGCATCAAAGCCTTTTCCGATAGCAGATAAACCGTTTATAAAAGGCATTACAGCGTTTTCCATTCCATCTCTTACCTTATTTTCTAAATCAAGTATTTTATCTGCTCTATATCTTACATCGTTAATAATAGACTTTGATATATTTAGCTGAGATTTAGCTCCCTCAGTTATTTTATTAATGTTTTCGGTTAATAATTGTGTTGACTCTATGAGCGGTTTTAATGAGGTTGTTAATTCATTGACATCTTTTTGAAGCATTGATACGGACTGAATAATTTTCTTCAGTCCGTATATTAATGCAATACAAACTGCTGAAGCAGCTACTAAAAGTATAATTATTAAAATGTCTACTATTACTGGATCCATTGCAATCAGGATTTTTTAGCTTCCTTATAAGCATCTATGCCGGCTTTAACAGATTCTTTTATCCTGCCAGCTTCCAGGTCAACCTTTCCTTTTCCGGAAAGTACGGTTTCAGTAGTTTTTGTTTTTGCTTCGTGGAAGATTTTTTCAGCATCTTTTAGAATTTCTTCTGACTTAGATTTAGCATCAGTGATAATTTTTTCAGATCTCTTTCTTCCTTCATTTATCAAATCTTTAGCTTTATCTTTTGCTTCAGCTAAATATTTTTCAGCTTCATCTAAGTATTCATCAGTTTTATGCTTTATATCGGCTCTAAATTCCTTTCCACTCTTTGGTGCATAAAGAAGAGCCAATATTGCACCTGACAGCACCA
This sequence comes from uncultured Ignavibacteriaceae bacterium, assembly GCA_963714415.1. GTDB lineage: Bacteria > Bacteroidota > Ignavibacteria > Ignavibacteriales > Ignavibacteriaceae > JAGXRK01. The sequence continues at coordinate 42,692 of CAVQOL010000004.1, read as the reverse complement.
CCTGCTAGAAAACCAAGCAACAAACCTTTTGTTAAATTATTATTATCCTGTGCCATAAGAATCTCCTTTCAAATACTATTTTTACATTGTAAAAATACTAATATAACGCTAGAATTTCAAAAATATTTTAAGATTTTGAGACGAAAAAGTACAAAAAAGCCGGTACAGAAATTTTTATACCGGCTTAAAGAATTTATTACATATTAGAAATTATAGTATCAGCAAACTGTGAACTTTTAACTTCAGTTGCACCTTTCATAAGTCTTGCAAAATCATAAGTTACAACCTTTGACTTAATAGTTTTTTTCATAGCTTTCTCAATTAACTTTGCAACTTTTTTCCAACCAATATAATCAAACATCATTACACCGGAAAGCATTAAAGAACCTGGATTAACTTTGTCCTGACCAGCATATTTAGGAGCAGTACCATGAGTAGCTTCGAAAAGTGCAGTATGATAACTAATGTTTGCACCTGGAGCTATTCCTAGACCACCTACCTGAGCAGCAGCCGCATCGGATAAATAATCACCGTTAAGATTTGGTGTAGCTAAGACATCGTATTCGTCAGGTCTTAATAATAATTGCTGGAATATACTATCGGCTATTCTATCTTTTATAAGAATTTTACCTTCAGGCATTTTACCGTTAAACTTTGACCACAATTCATCCTCTGATATTGTAACATCACTAAATTCTGTTTTGGCTAATTTGTAGCCCCATTCTTTAAATGATCCTTCAGTAAATTTCATTATGTTACCCTTGTGAACCAGCGTAACACTCTTCTTCTTATTAGCAATTGCATATTCTATTGCCTTTTTTACAAGTCTTGCAGTACCAAATTCACTAATTGGCTTTATACCAATTCCAGAATCCACTCTAATTTTTTTATTGAACTCTTTATTGATATAATTTATTAGTTGTTCAGCCTCACTGGATTTTGCTTTAAATTCAACTCCTGAATAAACGTCTTCAGTGTTTTCCCGGAATATAACTATATCAAGAAGCTTTGGTCTTTTCATCGGACTTGGGACACCGGAATAATATTTAACAGGACGTACACAAGCAAACAGATCTAGGCGCTGTCGCAAGGCAACGTTTAGACTTCTTATTCCTCCGCCAACAGGCGTAGTAAGAGGGCCTTTGATTGCAATTGTAAATTCCCTGATCGCATCTACTGTTTCTTCAGGCAACCATTTGTCTTCTCCATAAACTTTTAAAGCTTTTTCACCTGCATAAATTTCCATCCACGCAATTTTCTTCTTTCCGTTAAAAGCTTTCTCAACTGCAGCATCAAATACTCTTTTTGAAGCACGCCAGATATCAGGACCTATTCCATCTCCTTCGATAAAAGCAATTATCGGATTATTCGAAACGGCAAGCTTACTATTTTTAATTGTTATTTTGTCGCCTTGGGGAACGACAATGTGCTTAAAATTATTCATAAGGACTCCTCTGTTATTCTGTTGTTTAATTCAAATTTTAATTTTCCAAATTTCTTTTGATATATAAAAACGCTGATTACACCGATTAAAACTGCAAACCACAATGTTACAACCCGAATAATAAATGTTGTTATAAAGGAAATATCTTTTGGATATCCCTGTGCAATAACTAAATAAGATAATGAACCTTCGGTAACACCAAGTCCGCCGGGAAGCATCGAGACAGCTCCAACTATAGTGGCAAAAGCATAAGCAAAAGCTGCCCACATAAAACTTAATTCAATGTTAAAATTAGTTAGAATAATATAATATCCCAAACATTCGAAACCCCATGAAAGGACACTTAATAGAGTCATCTTGACTAAAGGAACAAAAGCAAGAAGTTTATATGATGATTCGTACGCGTTCTGTAAACTATTAGAATGTTTACTTAAAATTTTACTTTTTGAAACTGATCGAATAATTAGAGTGGCTATAGATTTATTTGAAATGATTATAATGCCGGAGATTACTACTAGTCCAATCACTATTATAATTTCTCTCCCATAATCAAAAATATAAGCGCCGCAAAGTGAAATAATAACCAGAGAAAGAAAATCAGTAACTCTTTCAGCAAAAATTATAGGTGCAGTTTTACTTACCGGTTCATTATTTATTTGCTTAACTAAGTATGCTTTGAATAACTCTCCGAATTTGCCCGGCGTTATTGACATAATTAATCCTGAGCAAAATATTGAGAATGAATCCCACTTATTAAGTTTTACATCTATAAGATTTAAGTAGTAGTTCCATTTGATGAATCGTGAGAAATAATTTAAGAGCGATAGGAAAAGTAATAATGGTAAAAGAGCCCAGCTGAAGTGTTTGAACGATGCTATAACCTGGTTAAAATCTGCATAAATTGAAAACGCCAGATAAAATATTCCGGCTAAAGCAATTGATAAAAGTATTCTTTGTCTTATTTTTTTTGTCAACTATAAAATCCTTAACAAAGAATGATATAGTTTTGCAAGAGGAAGTCCAACTACATTGTAATAACATCCATTAACTTTTTCTATGAACACAGCACCGAAATCATCTTGAATTCCGTAGGCACCGGCTTTATCCATTGGACTGCCACTTTTTATATAGTCACGAATTTCTTCGTCAGTAAGTTTTCGGAATTTCACTAAAGTCTTTTCAAATTCTGTAATCTTTTTATCGTTTGACCAATTAAAAATAGAGTAACCGGTATAGACTGTGTGACTATTATCGCTCAACATTTTTAATATTCGGTAGGCATCTTTTTCATTTTTTGGTTTGCCAATTACATTGTTATTGAGAACGACTATAGTATCAGCAGTAATAATAATTCCTCGCTTAACTGTCTCTTTTGCCTTTTCCAATTTTTCTTTTGAAATTCTTTTAACAGCAGAGGCAGGATTCTCACCTTTTCTAACCTTTTCTTCCGTATCAACAGAAATCGATTTGAATTTAATATTTAATTGCTTTAGAAGTTTTCTTCTTCTTGGAGACTTTGAAGCAAGAGTAATGATAATTTTTTTATTTATCATTTGATTTTCTTTATTTCAGTTCCCGGATAGTAGTGGTCTATGATTAATTTATAATCAGTTCCACTCTTTGATAAACCAATCGCACCCCATTGGCACATACCAACTCCGTGCCCACTTCCCTTACCATTAATAATAACTGTTCCATTATTTTTTTTAATAATTTCAAAATAATTACTTCTTAAAATAGATTTATCATCGGCAGTACGGATTACAGACCTAATGTTGTTTCCATATAATTTAACGCTTATTTCCTGTCCATTATTTTGAGCTAAAACAAATTCCAATTCGTTAACTCTACCCGATTTAAATCTGGAATTAATATTTACTTTTTTAATTGAATAATTATTTCCTTTGATATAACCCTTAGTAAATAGTCTATCAACGATCTTGTATTCGGGGAATATTTCAGTCCACTCATATCTTGGAGAAATTGAACAATTTGAAGGAGTTCCATCTTTAACTTCTTTTAAATAAGGAACATCAACTTTCGAGAAAACATTTGTTGCATTTTCGGTGTATCCGCCACAAGTCGAATGATAAAATACTATTGCTGGTTTATTATTAAAGGTTAAAATCTGACTGCGCGTCTCATCGACAATACTATTTGAGTATTCAGTTTCACTATCAACTCCGCCATAAACCTGGTCACGAACATCCGGAAAAATATCATAAAAGGTTTTGCCTTCGAAAATTTTAGTATATGCATAAGTCCTGGCACAAATAGAAAATGCCTTCAATGCTCCATAATTTTCAAGATCTTTTCCTAACGGCATCTCTCTGGTCATAACACCTTTAACATAATCTTCAAGTGCTATTTGATTTATGACAATAATATTATCGTAATTAGCATTTAATTTTATTGTTCCTCTGTATGCTTTTCCGTCAATCTTTATAATTTCATTGTCCTCAGCTGAAGATAAAATAAATTGTCTTGAAGAAAATGTTTTATCACCAATAGTCAATTCAATTTTGCCGTTAAGCAAACTTAGTGAGAGAGTATTGCCCTTATTTATCAAGGCAAGTTTAGTATTTTCAGAAAAGAGATTTACATTATTTTGAATGTTGATACTTCTGCTAGCAGATTCATTTAATAATACTCTTATTTCAATTGCATCACCGGAAGTTTCAGGAAACGTATTTTTGTCTTTTTCAATTAATGATTTGTCCCTGTTCTCAATTTTATATTCATCATTCACCGAAGTAAACTTTGAGGAACCTGAACATCCGCTAACGATTATAATTATTGCAATAAATAAAAGATAGCAAGAGAAGCAGGAGTAAAATTTAATTTTTAAATGATTCGAGTAAGTGATGGGTGAATTGGAAGTGAACTTCAAGAAATAATTTGTTTTTATCTGAACATTGCCTTAATGCTGCCCCAGGTTCTTTTTACACCTGAAACATTATGTGAAACCGTAGTTTCCGCTGATAACGAAACCACATCATTTTTATCAACAATTTTTAATCTGTAAATAAATAAAAGATCATTGGTTTTATAGGCATTCCTGTCATAATAAACATAAACAGAGTTGCTGCCTTTAGGCTCAATTGTTTGAATTTCAACGAAAGTGCTTTGAGGGGTTCTTCTTTCAAGCACATATTTAGCGAGATTCGTTTCTTCGCCTGATCTCCATTCAAGTCTGATATCTTCATTTTCACTCCTAGCATTAAAATAATCAATTAATGCACCTGCATATACAGTGGCAATTAGAATGAAAGGAATGAAATATTTAAGACTTTTCATTTTCACAATCAAAATATATTTCGTTATGCGGATAATGTCAAGTAATAAATGAATTTATTGCTAAAATCTTAAGTAAAACTTTCAATCAGAGCCAATTTTTATGTGCTTAAACCAATCTTTTGACGCAAATCTGAGATAAATAGTAAGAGAATAAATGATAATGTAAATCGGTAAAGCAAACCAGGCTCCAACTAATCCAAATTCAAAAGTAACACCTAAAAGATAAGCAAGCGGCACAAATATAAAAAGATTAGTTATAACTTCTGCTTTCATTACGAATACTGTTCTTCCGGCAGCCTGCAAACCATTAGCTAAGACAATACCAACTGCATAAAATACCTGCGCAAATCCGGCTACCCTCAATGCCGGCGTTGCCGCTTCAATAATTCCCTGATCAGTCGTTATCAATAACAGAACTATGTGTGGAATAATCATGTAAACAAAACCAAGAAATAAAGTGTATATTGTTGCCACCTTTGCTGTTTCGAATCCGTATATTTTTGCCAGATTATAATTTCCTGCACCCAAATTATTTCCAACAAGAGTCTGAACAGCTATTCCAAATCCAAAACACGGCAGCATAGAAATAAACAAAGTACTTATAATAGCTTGAGTAGCTGCTTGTTCTTGTATGCCAATAATTCCTGTTATAGAAACAAAACTTAAAAATCCAATAAGTATAAAAACATTTTGAAAAGATACAGGAAGAGAGATTCTGAAGATCGTCTTAATTATCTGCCAATCGAATTTAAAGTTTCTGAAATTTCGGAATCTTGTTCGGTAAGAAGGAAGTAAAATTATGGAAGTATAAAAGAATAAATCAAATGAAGTGGCTAGTGTTGAACCAAGTCCTGCTCCCGCAAGTCCCATTCTCGGAAATCCGAATGAACCATAGATCAAAATGTAGTTGAAAATTATATTAAGCAGATTTGTAACAACTCCTGAAATCATAAATATTTTGGTTTTATTTATCCCGAAATAAAATCCTCTGTAAGAAACAGATATCAGGAATAACGGAATACCAAGAAATCTGTAGAATATATATTCTGAGGCATATTCAGCTACTACAGGATCAGAAGCAAAAAATGATGAAATCGGATGTGCAAAAAACACACCGACTGATGCAACAATTGTTCCTAATGCTATTGCGACTAAAAGAGAATTATTAAGTGTGTTTCCGCAGGAAAGATAATTGTTTTCACCAAATTTTCTAGCAACTATAACGTGAATTCCTGTAGCGAGACTTGAAAAAAAACTTATCAATGCCCAGGTTGCAAGAACACCTATTCCCATTGCAGCAAGTGCATAAGTAGCTTCATCAAGACGACCAACCATTGCAGAATCAACTAATGAAACTACCATTTGAGTTGAGAGTCCGGCAATCGCCGGAAGTGCAACCTGCAATACTTTTTTATAATAGTTATTAACGGGAAGTAAATTCATTGCATCGAAAAATAAGAATTTATATTCAGAGTTCTAAGTAATAAAATTTATAGCTATTAACTGCCCTATAAAAATGAAGGATATTTAATCTATCCTAAGGTTATTTGATAAGAAATGAATCCCGAAGAAAAAGAATTAAGATATTCTTAGTGGATTAGTTTTGTTTGAACTTAATATTGAACTCTTTGTGGAGCTAAGCGGGATCCTCCAAAGGAGTCCCTTCGGGAGAACCGCTGACCTTCCCGATTTTCAATCGGGACGCTCTCCCCTTTCTATGAATTCTTTGCTCTTCATTTTTTTTTATATAATTTTCTCCTTCCAACTGCCTCACTTCTGGTTGAATATTCTTCGTAATAAACTAGTTCCCACGGTAAATGCCTCTTCGTTGATTTGTTATATCCTGCATTATGATATTCTAGTCTTCTATGAACATCTTTTGTGTGACCTATGTAGTAGCTTGATGTAATTTTACTTTTTATAATGTATAAATAAAACATTGATGGAATTATAAGGAATGTTTGTGGAGCTAAGCGGGATCGAACCGCTGACCTCTTGAATGCCATTCAAGCGCTCTCCCAGCTGAGCTATAGCCCCAGTAAAGTAAAAATATCTGATGCAAACCTAAAAAATTTTAGCTGATTTTGCAATTGAAAATCAATTCACTTTATATAATTCCTTGATTAAAAATTCTATTGCCGGGAATAACTAAAAAATCTATCTTGTTTATAAAATTATCTGTAATTATGAAAAAATATATTTTAGGAATATTAGCTGCGAGTTTTATTCTTGTATTTACTTTTACAAGCTGCGACGATACAATAACGGTAAATGATGTTGACAACAATATCATTCCAGATTCCTTAGTAAGTTATTCAGAACATATTGTACCGGTTTTACAGGCAAAATGCTATTCCTGTCACGGTAATGGCAGGTACGAAGCCGGACTGGATCTCACTTTATATACCAAATTTGTTGATAATAGAATTGTTGTTCCTTTTGAACCAGAAACAAGTATTTTAATATGGAAAGTTGAAGGTCTTCCAGGAATCGGACTGCCTATGCCTCCAACGGGAACTGCTCCACCTCTGACTGACAATCAACTAAAGGGATTTCGAACTTGGATAGATGAAGGTGCTGAGAATAATTAAAGATTAATTTTTAAAATCTTTCAATCTTTTATTTTTTTAATTATCTCATCAAATCCATTTTATTTTTTTATACCATTCAATGGTTCTTCTTATTCCCTCTTCAGCAGAAATATTTTGTCTGTATCCAAAGTCTCTTATTGCTTTTGATGTATCACATATCCAGTATTGCTGGGTGATATCTTTCGCCTTTTCAATATTAAGTGTAGCAGCTTTCTTACTGAAAACAGCAAAGAATTGAGCAATAGCTGCAATTGTGTAAACCAGAAAATGGGGCACTTTCACAACAATGGCTTTCTTTCCTAAAACTTTTGCAGTAATATTATTTATTTCTGACCATGTGTAAAATTTTTCTGAACTTATGAAATAAATTTGTCCAACTGAATTATCGCTTACTGCAGCCAAATAAATGCCTTCTACCAAATCTGTAACGTGAATAAGATTTAAAGCCTTTTTGTCAAAACCAATAGTTGTAGTTAATCCTTTACTGAAAGTATTAAAGTAAATAAATATTTCAGTATCTCTTTCTCCATAAACAGCAGATGCTCTGCAAATTGTAATCGGCAGCCTATCAGAAAAAGATAATGCAACTTTTTCTTCTTCAAGTTTACTTTTACCATAAGTTGTTATCGGTTTACACTCCGTTTCTTCATTAACAGGTTCTCCGTCGAGTGAAGGACCGGTTACGGTTTGGCTACTAACAACTAAAAATCTTTTAATTGTTTCCTTGTTTTGCAAAGCCACATCAAGTAGGTTTCTTGTAGTCTCAACATTTCCTTGATAATAACCTTCTGGGGTTTTGGATTTTACAACTCCTGCAACGTGAAAAATATAATGTGCACCCTTCAGAGCTATTCTTAATCCATCCTTATTAAAAAGCCCGCAATGATGTATTTCGATATCTTTTCCTTCCAACCACTTCAGATCACTTGATTTACGAGTAATGCATCTAACTTTGAATCCTTTAGTAATAAGAAGATCAACTAAGTGACTTCCAACAAAACCATTTGCTCCGGTAACTACAGCTATTTGATTGCTTTCCATAGTGTTAATTTATTTGTTTTTATAGGTATTTAGTTATAAATTTTGCCCGCTAATTTAACGAAAAACAATTACTACTAATAATTTAGTTGTTTCCGTCCAACAGTTGAGGAGGAATATTTGGATTTATTTAAAAAGTGTTACGAATTCACGCGTGCTGATGAAGTAAAAGCTGCTGGGATTTATCCTTACTTTAGACCAATTGAAGAAAATGAGGGTCCTGTAGTTCAAATAGAAGGTAAAAGAATCATAATGGCTGGTTCGAATAATTATCTTGGTCTAACCGGTCATCCCAAAGTAAAAGAAGCAGCAATTAAAGCCGTTGAAAAATATGGTACCGGTTGCTCAGGTTCGCGTTACTTAACAGGCACACTTGACTTGCATATCGAATTAGAAGAAAGACTTGCCATTTTTTTTAATTCCGAAGCTGTTCTATTATTTACTACAGGCTACCTGAGTGCTCAGGGTATCATCCCTACATTAGTTCAGAGAGGCGACTATGTAATTTCTGATAAAGATAATCATGCTTGTATAGTTGCAGGAACGATGATGACCAAAGGTTTGATGGGTGAATTGGCAAGATATAAGCATAATGATATGAGTGACCTTGAGAGACAATTATCTAAGCTTCCTGATAGTGCCGGAAAATTAATTGTAACAGATGGCGTTTTTAGTACTGGCGGCGAAATAGTCGATCTGCCAAGATTGTATGAAATTGCAAAGAAATATGGCGCAAGTGTAATGGTCGATGATGCTCATGCTGTTGGTGTTATTGGTAAAGGTGGAAGAGGTACTGCCAGTGAGTTTAATCTTGAGAAGGAAATTGATCTTACAATGGGAACTTTCTCAAAAACATTTGCTTCACTTGGTGGATTCGTTGCCGGTTCTGAAAGAGTTATAAACTATCTTAAACATTTTTCTTCCGCATTGATATTTAGTGCTTCACCGACACCGGCTTCAGTAGCATCAGCGCTGGCAGCTTTGGATATTCTTGAAGCCGAGCCGGAAAGAGTGAACAAGCTGGTTGACAATGCAAATTATATGAGAAAAAATCTTACCGAAAAGGGATTTAATATAATTCAGGGAAGAACTGCTATCGTGCCTGTAATAATTGGTGACGACGAGCGTTCTTTTATGATGTGGAAATATTTATACGATCATGGAGTTTTTGTTAATGTATTTATTTCTCCTGGTGTTCCTCAAGGAAGACAAATGATGAGAACAAGCTATATGGCTACTCATGAAAAAGAGCATCTTGATGAAATAATTGATGTATTTGAAAAAGCAGGAAAAGCAATAGGAATAATCTAAGTTTCCTGAAATTTCTTATTTTATGATTTAGCATACTCTGAAAACGGAGTATGTTTTTTTTTAAAAGAAGAGGAAAATATGAGTGAGATTAAAATCACTACCGTAAAAAATAAATCCGACCTTAGGAGATTTATAAATTTTCAATGGGAAATTTATAAGAATGATCCTTACTGGGTTCCGCCTCTGATAATGGAAAGAAAGAAATTATTAAGCAAGACAAAAAACCCTTTCTTCAAACAAGCTGAAGCAGAATATTTTTTAGCAGAACGTGATGGAAAGTTAGTCGGACGTATTGCTGCAATAAAAAATGATGTCCATCTTGAGCATCATAAAGATAATAATGGTTTCTTCGGATTCTTTGAATGCATAAATGATCAACAAGTTGCTAATGCACTTTTTAATGCAGCAAAGAACTGGCTTCAAGATAAAGGATTGAAAGGAATGTTAGGTCCGGCAAATCCTTCAAGTAATGATGAATGGGGAATGTTGTATGAGGGTTTTGATGACTCACCACGACTTATGATGACTTATAATCCAAAATACTATATCGATCTTTGTGAAAATTATGGAATGGCAAAGGCTAAAGATTTATACGCATATAAACTTGAAAATCATAAAGTAACGTCCTCTGAAAAATTAAAACGTGTTCAGCAACTTGCTAGGGAAAGATATAAGCTAAATATCTCACAGCTTGATATGAAGAACTTTAAGGCAGAGTTAGAAAAAGTAAAATACGTATACAACAAAGCTTGGGCACCAAATTGGGGTTTCATCCCGATGTATGATGAGCAAATTGATGCGATGGCAGAAGACATGAAACCTTTAATAGAACCATCTCTCGTTTTGTTCGGTGAGATAGAAGGAAAGCTAGTTGGTTTTGCACTTGTTGTACTTGATTATAATGAAATTTTTAAAAATATGAATGGTAGATTATTACCGTTTAATTTTATTAAGCTTTTCACTCAAAAGAAAAAAATTAAATGGGCAAGAATTATAACACTGGGAATTATTCCTGAATTTCAGAAGAAAGGTTTGGATTCTGTTTTCTATTGGGAAATAGTACAGCGAGCTCAAAAACTTGGAATTATTCTAGGTGAAGCAAGCTGGATTCTTGAAGATAATGACATGATGAACAGAGGAGCTAATGTTATGGGCGGTGATAAATATAAAACTTACCGCATTTGGAAATATGACTTTTAGCTAAATCAAAATATTTATTTCAATAAGTCGTTATACCTTGCAGAATGTGCAGGATCTATCCTTCTTAACTTAATAACAATTTCTGCTATTTCAGTATAATCATTAGTAGATCCATAATCTCCCCATACTTCGCATCGAAAAATGATCTTATTAAAACACTGTTAATTTCTGTCCGTTTTTTCGTTTCATCAAGATTATTAATCAGACCGACTATTTTATTTTGAGCAGATATTCTATCATATTGTAATTCATCAAGCCCATAATGGTAAATAAAAAATGATTCTCTAAATGCTCTGTATTTATCGCTCAAAAGATCCTCACAAATTCCCCATCGGCTGTACGAAGCGTTATTTCTTTCCCATCCTTTTGAATAAGAACTGGAGTTTCCAAGATTAACTATATCAAAAGCTTTTCTGAAAAATGGATTCCCACCCAATTGTTCAAATGTCTCAGTATCAAAACCTATTATCAAGTTTGCATAAAAATCCAAAAATCCTGTTAGTGGATCAAAAGAAGCCTGAGAATAAAGTGCTTGATTTTTTTCAAATCGAAATGACCAAACCGGATCGTTAATTGTTAAAATTGGAGATTGACGTTCAGAATCTAAAACCGGTCGGGTACTAACTACTACAACCTGGGCAGAGTAATCTACATCACTGCTGGCACTTGTGAAAAAAATATTTATTGAGCAATCTATCTTCTGACCCCAGCCAGAACTGGTAAACTGAGTTGTATTCATATAAGCTTCAACAGTATTTGCAAATCCGGTAAGAATCTCACGATTATTTACGGGTAAGCCTTCATAGTTAACAGTTACCTTACAGTTTAACTCCTGAGCTAAACTAACCGTTGATACAAATGCTACAATTAACAATATTCTTTTCATTTAAATACTTCTATTCTTTTTGTTGTTTTAATATATGAATTTAGATATAATCGGGCAACAAACTTTTATTTACTATGAAAATCTTATTTATTGGTTTAATCCTAATCTTACAATTTCAATTTACGGTAAACGCGCAATATAATCCGGGTGCAAAACAGATTGCACTGTCAAACTCCGATGTTGCCTTGAGCAATGATGTTTTTTCTGTTTTTAATAATCCAGCCGGTCTTTCACAAATTAACTGGAGAGAAATTGGTGTTTACTACTCCCCTGCTCCGTTTGGTATATCAGAAATGGCTAACGGATATGTAGCATATCTCGAACCTACATCATTCGGATCTTTTGCTTTTGGGGGTATGACTTATGGCTTTGAGTTATTCAGAGAGTCAAAATTAAAATTGGGTTATTCTTACAATTATCAAAATAAAATTTTTGGCGGTTTAGCGTTTAATTATCATACATTTTCAATTCAAAATTATGGTAACAAGGGAGTATTTTATCTTGATTTGGGCGGACTCACCTACATTACAAATGATTTACGATTAGGATTTGTCGTTCATAATATAAATAGGGCATCATTAGCAAATGTAGATGACCAGATTCCTACTATTATTAATTTAGGTGCTAGTTATGATTTACTAAATATGCTTTCAATCAATTTTGCTGTTGAAAAAGATATAAGATATAATCCTTCAATTCAATTTGGAGTTGATTACGAAATAATAGAATATCTCTCACTAAGAACTGGTTTCTCTAATCAACCATCCCGTTATTCTGCCGGTGTTGGAATTAATTTTTCAATATTCAGTCTTGATTATGCTTTTTTCTCTCATCATGATCTTGGATTAACTCATCAGGCAGGAGTAATTATAAGTTTTGGAAAAGAAATGAGCAGAACTAAAATGATTAAAAATTATCTGGGATTAAACTGAATTGAGAATATTTTTTATTTCATCAACGATAGTAATCTTTATTCTTGTTAATCTGTCTTTTGGACAAACAGACACCACTTATCTTGATACAGAAGATGTTATCGAAGAATTGATTGAAGAAGCCAGTGAGGAAAGCGATAATTCAGAATTGTTTGATCGATTTGAGTATTTGATAAATAATCCTATAGATATAAATGCCGCTGACCTGACAGAACTATTACGTCTTCCTTTCGTAGACGTTTATACAGCAAATTTAATTATTGATCATCGTAATAAATTCGGTACTTTTTTTTCAGTTCAGGAATTGTTTGCCATCAAAGAACTGTCAAAAGATATAATCAATAATATTTTACCTTTTATTACTATTATAGAAAGACCTTCAAAGATAATTACCGAAAAACCTCCGGAAGAATTTCCGGTTCCAGCACTTAGAAATTTTCGTTTCAATTTAAGAAGCCGAGTTATTAACGATTTACAGACAAGAAAAGGTTTTATTGATGATAAATATGCCGGATCAAAAATAAAATCCTATAACAGGCTGTTAGTAAGACAAGAAAATAATTATCAGTTTGGAATTTTAGCCGATAAAGATCCGGGGGAAACTTCTTATGCTGATTTTATTTCTTATCATCTTTTTATAAAGGATATAGGTTTAGTGAAAGCTTTTGCACTTGGCGATTATTTACTCGAATTCGGGCAAGGTCTTGCTTTGTGGAGTCCGTATGCAATTTCTAAAAGTACAGATGCAATTTATCCTGCAAAGAAAAATGCACGAGGTGTTCGTCCATACACTAGTTCAACAGAAGTAAATTTTTTGCGCGGCGGTGCAGCAACTATTCAATTTGATAATCTTTCCTTCTCAGCTTTCTATTCACAAAATAAATTTGATGCAAGCATTGATAGTGTCGAAGATATTATTACATCACGCCCATTAGATGGATATCATCGAACAGAAACCGAAATATTTAGAATTAATTCTGCAGAGGAAAAAGTTTTCGGAGGAGTCATAGAATATCAACCATTTAGTGCAATTCAATTTGGAGTATTAGGTTACAATGTAAAACTCAGTAATCCTATACAATCTTCAACTACTTTCGGACTTAGCGGCGATGAATTCAGATACTATTCAGTTTTTTATGATGCTGTTTACTCAAACATAAATTTCTTTGGTGAATTTTCTTATGATCAAACCTCTGTTGCTTCGATTAACGGATTACAATTTTCTGTTTCAAGAAATTTTTCTTTGATAACTGCTTTTAGAAATTATCCAAGGAATTATTCAAACTACAGAGGAAGCGGATTTGGTGAAAGAGCCGGAGCAACAACTAACGAAATTGGTTTTTACACAGGTTTCAGATGGCGAATTCCATTAGGCATACTGAATGTGTACTATGATCAGTTTAAATATCCTTATCGTACTTTTACTAATGTTTCTCCTTCCGATGGCGATGAGATTTTAGCCGAACTTACTTCAAAACCTTTTACAAATACTGAAACTAAAATTCGTTTTAAATATGAGTATAAAGATGTAACACAAACTTTTTATGATCTTAAGCAGGTAACAAAAAGACTAAGACAAGCAATAAGATTTGAAATTGCACACACGGCATCAAAAACAATCAGACTAAGAAGCCGCGCAGAGTATAATTATTTTAATGTGAGTGCAACAAATTTAAAGGAAGACGGCTATCTTTTCTTTCAGGATCTTCGGTATAATCCGGGTAATGATTTAGTTCTTTATGGAAGAATAATATTCTTCAAAACGGATTCTTTCAATTCGGCTATTTATGAATATGAAAATGATTTAACAGGTGTGATGACAAATTTAGCTATGTATGATGAAGGTTTGAGATGGTATTTTATTGTCAGATATAAAGTGATGAGAATGCTAACGTTGTCAATGAAATATTCTGAAACCTATAAACCAGAAGAAGAAACTTTAAGTTCCGGAAACAATCTAATTCAAAACAATATTGATAACAGAATAAGTTTTCAGCTTGATGTAAATTTCTAATAATTTATTCGTATCTCAATGCTTCAATAGGATCTAAGTTTGCTGCTTTATAAGCCGGATAAGTTCCAAAGATAATTCCGACCACAACACAAAGAGTAATTCCAATAATAACCCAATCAACAGGAACTGCTTTTTCAGCGTTAAGGAAACTGCCTGCAAAGTTTCCAATACCTATACCTAGTAATATTCCAATAATTCCGCCAATCACACAAAGAATGATTGCTTCAATAAGAAACTGAGTTAGAATATCAGATTTTTTTGCTCCGACCGCTTTTCTTATACCTATTTCTTTTGTCCTTTCAGTAACAGATACAAGCATAATGTTCATAATTCCAACACCGGCTGCAATTAAGGCAATAACTGAAACAGCCAGAGCTCCAATTTTAATAGGATCGGTTATATCGTTAACCAGACCAATCATAGATTCATTACTAAAGATATAAAAATCATTTGGTTCACCAGGAGCATTCTTTCTGATTTGCCTGAAGTGTCCAATTGCTGATTCAATCACTTCATTATAATCATCTTTCCCGTACGACATAACCGTAATATTTACGCTGTATGAATATTTTCCAAACATTGCTTGCCAGGTTGTAATTGGCATAATTATGCGATTATCTCTACTTTGTCCAAAAAGAGAAGGTTCTCTTTCAAGAATACCAATTACCTGGAGTGGGCGACCATCCACTCTTACAGTTTGTCCAACCGGATTGATATTCGGAAAAAGTTTATCAACTACGTCCTGTCCAAGAATACAGACATTTCTGGAATTTTCAATATCAATCTCTCTAAGACTGCGACCTTCTTCAACTAACCAGTTATTTGTGTTCATTGCATCGGTGGTAGCTCCTGCAACAGAAATATTTGGATTAGTTTCTTTGTTCCCATATTTAACTACTCTTCCAAACTGCCACTGTTCTGCACCAACGTACAATGCCGAGGTTAATAATTCTTTGAGACGATTTGCTTCATAGATTGTTATATCTCTTCGTGACCTATCTCTTCTATGCCCGCCACCGCCAACTGTTGGATCATTCTTTTGAATCTGAAAAGTATTTTTACTTAATTGTGATAAACCACCTTCAATACTGTTTTGAAGCATGGTTATGATGGTCATAATTACAATAATTGAAAAAATGCCAACAACAATTCCAAGCACTGTTAAGGACGTACGAAGTTTATTGTTTTTAATCGATTGAGCCGAGAAAGCTAATGTTTGGCTTATATTCATTATTTAAATACCTATTTTTGTCATTAGTCAATTTTCACTTTTCATTATTATGCTAAACATCAGATGACATATTAACGACTATCAATAACTTGAACTTAAACTTCATTTACTCATACCTAAAGCTTCAACAGGATCCATTTTTGCAGCGGTGTATGCCGGGGCTAATCCTGATAAAACTCCTGTTACTATTGAAACTACAATTGCTATTATAACTGCATCAATTTGAATTGAAGTTGGAAAAAACTGATTGATCATCATACTTAACAAGATAGCTGCTAACAATCCCGCTAAACCTCCAACAAGACAGATAGCAGATGATTCTAAAAGAAATTGTACCAGGATAGTCCTTTTTTTAGCACCAACAGCTTTTCTCAAACCAATTTCCTTTGTTCTTTCTCTTACAGATACGAACATAATATTCATTATGCCGATAGCTCCAACAAAAAGTGATAATCCCGTGATGAATAATCCGGCAATTTGAATAACTCCTACTACTGAATTGTAATTTTCAGTTAAGCCTTCACTTTGATTAACGGAAAAATCATCTTCCTCATCGTAATGTAAGCCCTCTTATTTTTCTCATCAGTCCGATTGCTTCAGCTTTTGTTTCCTCAAGCAATGCCGGACTTGGAGCTCTTACATTGATTGTAACAGAACCACGACTCCTGGCTAATAAAATTTTTGTATATTGCACCGATAGGGATAAAGACCTGGTTATCAGGATTCCAGGGACCAAGAAGAAAACTTCCCTGCTCCGATAATACTCCAACAACTTTAAAATTTGCAGCACCAATTTTAATGGTTTTATCAAGCGCATCACCTCTGGGAAATAATTTCTTTGCGATTTCACTTCCAATTACAGCAGCTTGTCGTGATGAATTACTTTCGACTTCAGAATAAAAACGTCCTTGATCAAAAGTAAAGTTAGTAGTTTTGACATAATCAGCATTTGAACCATTCACATTTATTGTTTCAACTCTCTTTTCACCAAACTTAACAGTTTGAAATGTATTTAAAACAGGTGCTACAGCAGTGGGCATTCGTGCCATTCGTTTAAACTTCTCGAAGTCAGCCATTTCGATATTTTTTCTATTTCTAATTTTCCACCAATCAACATTTGTGAACCAAGCCCATTTATCAACATACAGAACATCAGAACCTAAAGCACTAATTCCATCTTGAAATGAATTATCTATTCCTTTGATTGCTGTGGACATAGTTACAACAACAGTAACACCGATAAATATACCTAACATTGTCAGCGCAGAACGAATTTTATTCGCCTTCATTGCTCTTAGAGCAATCAACAGACCTTCCTTTAATTCAAAAAGAATTGTTTTCATTTCTTCTCACTTAATATCATTTTAAAATACCAACAGATTTTATTTCTGCAATAAATTCTTTTCTACTTTTTTATCTGATTCAACTAAACCATCCTTTAACCTTACTATCCGGGCAGCGTTTTCAGCAATATATTCTTCATGCGTAACTAAAATAATAGTGTTACCCTTAGAATGGATTTCGCGAAAAACCGTCATAATTTCTTCTCCAGTTTTGGAGTCAAGATTTCCGGTTGGCTCATCAGCAAGAATTATAGAAGGTTTTGTGACCAAAGCTCTGGCAATAGCTACTCTTTGCCTCTGTCCACCCGATAGTTCATTGGGTTTATGATGCATCCGATCCTTCAGTCCTACTTCAATCAAAGCCTGTTCTGCTCTTTCTCTTCTTTCATGATATTTTATTCCGGCATAAATTAGTGGCAGTTCAACATTATGCACAGTATCAGATCTTGCAAGAAGATTGAATGTCTGGAAAACAAAACCGATTTCTTTGTTTCTAATCTTAGCTAATTCATTATCACTCATTTCACTAACATTCATACTGTTAAATTGATAAATCCCGGATGTAGGCGTATCTAAACAGCCGAGCATATTCATCAGAGTAGATTTACCGGAACCGGATGGACCCATTATAGCAACATACTCATTCTTATCAATTCTTAACGATACATCCCTCAAAGCGTGAACCTCTTCAGTACCAACCTGGTATATTTTAGCTATGTGCTCAATATTTATTATGTTCATTTTATTTAATCCGCTGTGGTTGTTTCATTTTTATCCTTTTTCTTGTCACGGTTTTCAACACGAACCTTAGTGCCATCGTTTAATTCTCTCGAAATAGCCCGATAGCTTCCCGAGACGACATCTTCACTACCATCTAAACCATTCTTAATCTCAATATAGCTATCATCACTTATTCCGGTTTCAACTTCTATAGATTTTGCTTCGCCATCTTTTACTATAAAAACTATTTCTTTTGGTTTTTCAAACTTCGTTCTTTTTTCAACAACTGCTTCATCTTCAGAATTCTCATCATTACCTGGTTGTTCTTTTAAATCCGTTCTTGCAGTTACGCTTTGAATAGGCGCACTCCAAACATCAACCACTGTTTCTGTTTCTACATCAGCATTGCAAGACATACCCGGACGTAATGAGCTATCAGGTTCAATAAGTTTGATTTTCACTTCAAAGTTTACAACTTCTTGTTGGGATCCTAATCCTGAAGTTTTTGCACTATTACCAATTTGAGAAACAATACCCTTGAAAATTCTATCACCAAATGCATCAACTTTAATTTTTGCTGTGTCACCAATCGATACAATTACAACATCATTTTCATCCACATCAACAACGGCTTCAATATTATTAAGATCCGATATGGTCATAATATTCGTACCTTGTGAAAAACCGCTACCAAGCACTCTTTCACCAATCTCAACATTCAACTGGGTTACTATTCCGTCCATTGGGGAAAGTATAGTAGTTTTATATAATTGGTCTAATATTTCTTTCAATGAAGCTTTGCTTTGAAGAACCGAAGCTTGTGCCGATTCATAAGAAGCTTTTGATGTAAGATAATTGCTCTGAACATTTTCAAGTTCAGCATCACTAATAAGTCCTTTACTATGAAGTTCTTTAACCCTTGTAAAATCTAGAGTGACGCGATTAAGCTCAGCTTCTCTGATTTTAAGATTTGCTTCTGATGATAAAAGCATTGCTTCTGACCTTTCCTTCTGCGCCTGATATTGATCACCTTTTATCTTAATCAGCAAATCACCTTTTTTTACTTGATCGCCTTCTTCAACAGGAAGGAACATTATTTCCCCTGTTACTTCCGGGGTAATAATTACTTTAAATTCAGGATTTATTTTTCCTGTTGCGGCAACAGTTTGTGTTATCGTTCTTTTTTCAACTTTCTCAGTTTGTACTGCAATAATTTCTTCTTTACTGCCGCCAACTAAAGCGATTATTATTAATAATACGACTAATAGTCCTAATCCGCCGAAAATATAGAGTTTCTTTTTTGATTTTTTCTTTTTACCGTTTGCCATTGAGATATTCTCCTATAAATAAAATTTATTCGTATTTGGTATGATCTAAAATTCCTAAGTTATATTTAAGCTGTTCACTAAGTCTCACATAGTTAAATTGAGCATTGATATAATTCGTCTGAGCATTTGTAAAGAAAGTATTAGCAATCAGAACATCTAAGCAACTTTCCTGCTCCTAAAGAATATTTTTCTCGTTCAATCTTTAAATTTTCTTCTGCTGCTTTAACATTTTTCTCACTAACAACAAGAGCTTTTTTAGCAGCCTGAAGATCTAATAATGACTGTTGAATATCCAGCTTAATTTTTCTTTTAAGATCACTTAATTCTAATTCAGTATTCATTGCTCGTACTTCGGCAAATTGAACCTGATTACTTACACTGAAACCAGAAAAAATAGGAATACTTAAAGTTAGTCCTGCGCTATAACTTTTTATCGTCAAATAAATTATCAAATGTATTTGCTAGAGCTGCGGAAACCTGCACTACCTGTTAATCTCGGAAAGTGACCTGACCTGGCGATGGTTACTCCATCATACGAACTCTCTAGATCAAGTTGTTTGCTCACATAATCTTTTCGGGCATTAAGAGCTTGATCAACTAAATCTGATATTCTGTCGTAATCGGATTCAACATCAGTTTTAATAAATTGTTTTTCTTCTGACGTAAGATCTTTTGAAAATTCATAAATATCCAAAACATCAAGACCCAAATAATAAAGTAAATTACTTTTAGCAATTTCAAGATTGTTCTGAGTGCGAATAACATCTAATTCTGCGTTGCCAAGCTGAACCTGCTGCTGGTAAACATCTGCTAAAGTAACAGCGCCAAGACGATTTCTCTCTTCTATTGTTTCAAGATTTTTCTGCTGCTGTTTAACATCTTCGTTTCTTACATTAAGTAATTGTTCGGTTTCCACAACAGAGTAATAAAGACTGATAGTGCGAAATACTATTTCCTGTTTTAATCTCTCCAGAATTAATTTTGCTGATTCCAGATTATTATTACTTTGTGAAAGATTTGCGAAATTCGATAGTCCGTCAAACAGAACTATACTTGAATTAATACCTACACTGTAAGTTCTTGATTCGGTTATACTTTCCGGAATATCGAAATTAATTCCACCAATATTTTCAGTACTTGCTACCTTTTCATTACGACTCCAATCCCAACTGCCTGAAGTGCCTAAAGTGGGAAGAAAATTACCGTAAGCCGCCAGAAGTGATGATTCGTAAGTTGCAACATTGTTTTCAACTTGCTGCAAGGATGTATTCTTTTGCAGAGCAATTCTTATCGCATCATCAAGTAAAAGTCTCTCTTGTGCAAAAGATGAAAAGGAAAATATAACTGTAAGTAATAGTGTGAAAATGACACGCATTATTTTAATCTCCATTTTTTCTAAAACTCTATATTGATAAAAAATCAAATTATTTTGAGAAAACAATACTAAAATAGCTTTATTTGTAAAATAAATAAAAATTACATTATGAACGGTAAAATTACTACACATACGGTAGTAATTTATTCAATTACAATTATAAGTCTAAATTTAAATATAACTTTATAAAAGTTAATTCATTTGACAGACTTAAGATGTAGTTGGTTACATTTTCTTGATTATTAGATTTATTAAGATTTAGAAAATAAATTATCAGGCAAATAAAAATATGTGATTGGATTACGATTAAATATATAAATGAAAATTATTCATCATTAAGGAACTGGTCTTTAATTTTCATTAAATACTCATAAGCTTCTTCATAGTTGTTCCCAATCTTCCCGTCAAGAATTGCCTCTTCGATTGCCGTTTTTATTTCACCAACTTTTTTTGATGGTTTAAGATTACATATTTGCATAATCTCTTCCCCCCTTACCGGAGATTGAAACTCTCTTAACTGATCTCTTTCTTTAACATCTCTTACTTTTTGCATCACTCTTTCATAGTTGCCAAGATACTTTTCAACTTTTTGCGGATTTTTACTAGTAATATCGGCACGGCACAAAGTTATTAAGTCCTCCAAATCTTCGCCCGCATTTACTACAAATCTTCTTATAGCCGAATCAGTTACTTCCTCACTAGCAAGTGCAATTGGTCTTAAGTGCAACCTAACAAGTTTTTGTACATACTCAAGTTGATTAAGCGGTAATTTCATACGATGAAATATTTTTTTCATCATTCTTGCACCGAGTTCCTCATGCCCGTGGAAAGTCCAGCCAATCCCTTCAACAAATTTTTTAGTTGGCGGTTTAGCAATATCATGCATTAAAGCCGCGAAACGAAGCCAGACATTTTCAGTATTATCCGATATATTATCGACTACCTGACAAGTGTGAAAGAAGACATCTTTGTGGTGATGGTCCTGACGTTGTTCAACTCCTTCAAGATTTGCAATTTCAGGAAATATAACTTCCATAACTTCAGAAAAGAATAAAAGTTTTAATCCGACTGAAGGCTTTGGTGATGAAAGTATTTTGAAGAACTCATCTGTAATTCTTTCCTGAGAAACAATCTTGAGCCTTTCTTTCATTTGTTTGGCGGCATTCATAACAGATTCATCAACATCAAACTGAAGTTGACTCGCAAATCTGAATGCTCTTAAAATACGCAGAGGATCATCATCAAATGTTATTAAAGGATCAAGCGGTGTGCGTATGATTTTATTTTTAATATCAGATAAGCCGTTATAGGTATCAATCAAATCGCCAAAATCACTTGTATTAAGTGAAATAGCAAGAGTATTGATTGTAAAATCTCTTCGCTTAATATCGTCCTCAAAAGTTCCATCTTCAATTACGGGTTTACGGCTTTGGCGATCGTAAGATTCTTTTCTCGCTCCAACAAATTCAATTTCAAAATCATCATAGATGAAATGTGCAGTCCCAAAATTTCTAAATACGGTTACATTTTTTACACCAAGTTCTTTTGCAGATAAAGAAGCAAAATCGGGACCATTGCCAACTACCAGTAAATCAATTTCATTTATTTTTCTTTTTAAAATAAGATCTCTTACAAATCCTCCCACAACAAACAGCTGCTTTCCCGTTTTTTCAGCTACTTCTGAGAAAGTTTTTAGAAACTTTATTTGCTCTATTTCTTTTTTAAAGTTCAAAGAGGTCATTTCCTATTTAGAATTTCTTTACTTTTTTTATTCGTTCCTATCAAAACTGCAATCGGTTTAAGCGGTTCTATGTTACTGCAAAATATCTTAACAACAGATGCAATAGGAACAGCCAGAAACATACCAACTATTCCCCAAATCCATCCCCAGAAGAAAAGAGAAAAAAGTACAAAGACCGGGCTAAGATCCATCTTTTCGCCAAGATATTTTGGTTCAACAATATTTCCCATAACGAATTGAACGCCTACAAGAATAACAGATAAGGATATAGTTGTGAATCCCAATCCGTAGTCCAGTAAGGCAATGATTATGGGAAAAATTGTCGCAAGTAATGAACCTATGTTCGGAATAAAATTCAGTAAGAAAGCAAGGAAGCCCCAGAATATTGCAAAATCAACGTTGTAAAGAAGAAGAATAAATGTAAAGGCTGCTCCCGTTATAAAGCTTATTATTGTTTTGTAAAGAATGTATGATTGCAATTGTTCGTTTATTTCTTTCAAATTTTCATCAACGTAGGCGATGTTTTTAGTGAATGCTAATCTTAATCTTTCATCAAACTTATCTTTACCCATAATCATAAAAATCCAGAAGATCATAACAATAAAAAAATCTCCAAGTAAAGAAGAAAATGATGCAACAATACTTTGAATTATTTGGGAATTAAATAATTCCCGCAATAAGGTAGTTGTGTCGAGAGTTTCAAGTTGGACATTGAGAAAATTAGCAAATTCATTAACGGTTACATTGAAGGGACTTAGCAATGATCCCAGAAATGATGATAGATTTTGGACATAATCGTCTGCTTTAACTGTAAATCCTTGAATGTTAGAGGCAACTAATAGTCCAATCAGATAAAACATTCCAAAATTGAAAATAAAAATTATAAGTAGAGCAATAGACTTAGGAATTTTTAGTTTTATGTTCAAAAAATTTAGAATTGGATGAAAAAAGAAAGTGAGAAGAATAGCTATCGTGATTGGAATTAAAATATCCTTCAACGCGATTAGCACATAAACAAAAATTACAAAACAGATTATACCTAAGAAATAGGTAATCATCTGCAAATTAAATTGCTGATTTTTATTTTCCATAGATCAATTTATTTAATCAGGATTAAATTGTTGTAGAAATTCGTCTGCATTATAATAAAACCATTCTGCCTTTTCAAAATTTTCCTGAAATAAAAGATTAAAGTGCTCCAGTTCTTTGAATCTCTTTGCTAATGCTGCCATTTTCCTTGCATTTCTGAAATCAAAATTCATAAGCATATAATCAGATAAACTATAAACAGCATAGGCAGAATAAAAATCAGTTATAAATTTTGTTTTATCAAATTGCCTTATAAAAGTCTGGTAATCTTCTCCGGTTGAATTTGCCAAGCTAATAAGTGCAGGATGCGAAGGAAAAAAATATTTAGCTCTATTCATTTCGGTAAGAATTTGATATTTAACAGAATCATTCGCAGTTAGATATTTTTCAAGCATATTTTCTTCGGATAACTTAAGTCTTAATGACGAAATAATATCAAGATTTATCGAAGGTTTTTGTTGATTCAGTTGAACATATAACTTCAATGCTTTTGAAAGCTGTGAGGTCTTTGCATACAGATCAGCTAATCTGAACGAAAGCAAATAGTAATATGGAGTTTTATCAAATGCGTTTAATGATTGTTCAAATAATTTAATCGATTGATAAATTGAATCCTGTTTTTCCAGGCAATCAGCTAAACTCAACCAAAGCTGAATAATTTTGAGTTTTTGCTAGTATTCTTCTGAATGATAATTTTGCTTTCTCTAATTCATTATTTCTAACTTGCTCCCAACCCTTTTCTCAACATATTGCCAATAAATCTTGGACATACTTTCTGAACAATTGATTGTCTCCCAAAATAATAGTTAAATCTATGTTCATTAAATTCAATCGGATATTCTTTCAAATATTCATTGTACTTTTTAATAATTTCTTCAGAAGAAAGAGCGTAAGTTTTTATAAAATCAATGTTTGAATAGAGTAGCTTATATTTTTCGATTCCATATTGATCAATTAAAAATTTAGAAAATGATCCGGCGTAAGTATATGTTAAAAAAGAGTTTGACGTAAAGAAATTAAACCCTGTTAACATGTGGTCTATTTTTGAAGCCTCAATTTCAATATTTGCTAAGGATGAAAGATAATCAACGTGTAATTCATCACGGAAAGGATCTTGAGAAGTGGCAAATCCTTCGATCATAAAAGGATTGAAGCCGTCAGAAAGTTTAAATACCGTGCTCCCAAATTCTGCACTGAAAATGTGAGCTAATTCATGTTTTAAAGTATATAACCATGAGTCCCTACTTAAATAAATCTGATAAAGCCAAGGTTTGGCAACATCTGCTGCGCCTGAACCAAAATAATTTTTCTTTTGATCACTGTTTTCGAATAGGAATATCTCAATCCGTTTCTTAGGTGTTTCATTGATTGATTTTTGAAGAGACTCAAAATAATATTGAGAGTAAAGTGCAATTAATTTTGATTCTTTTTCGGAAGTGTTTTCCGATAAATGCAACTGAAAATTTTCAGTAACCAACTTTTTAGAAAGTAAATTATCAAGCCTTGAATAGTCTGTTGAAAAACCAATAAAAGGAGATGTAAAGAAAAATACAAGAGCAATAG
Source organism: uncultured Ignavibacteriaceae bacterium (assembly GCA_963714415.1). Taxonomy (GTDB): domain Bacteria; phylum Bacteroidota; class Ignavibacteria; order Ignavibacteriales; family Ignavibacteriaceae; genus JAGXRK01. The sequence continues at coordinate 17,589 of CAVQOL010000004.1, read as the reverse complement.
CTACTATTAAAAATGAGTTTTTTAATCTTTTACTTCTCTTTTCATCTTTCACAATCAACAATATTATAAGTGAAGCATAGATAATATTTATTAGCCTGTAAACAATTAATTTGAGTTCTACACTCATTCCTTCATCGTAGATTGATCCCGGGAAATATGCTATTAAGGGATTATAAAAATATATCTGAGGGTAGAAATAAATTTCTAGAACCGGTATAAATGCTATGATTAAAATTAACAAGAAGAATAATATTATTCTAAATTTATCGGTTAAGTAAGAAACCAATATTCCTAACGCAAAACCGATTAGTGATGAAGGAATGGTTATAGTAAGGTAAAAGGAAATTCCATCCCAAAATGAACAAAACTCTGTTATCAAAGAAGAAATGACACTTAGGATGAATGGTATTAAAACAAAAATTGCTGCGATTAAAAAAAATGAGCCTGAAAAGGATGGATTCTTCTTAATCCATATTAATGTAAATAAACCGATTATTACAGTATTCAATAACGAGTTAAGTGCTGAATATTCATAGCCCAGCACATTTGTAAGCGGATACTGTAATAAAATAAGATTGAAAGAAATTATTATAGTGGTAAAGAATAAAATTGCCAATTTGATTGATAATAATTCTTTTAATGAAATATTTTTTGAAAATCTAATCATATTATTAACGAATAGAATAAGCGCAAAGAAAATTATGAAGTGTTATTGATTAATATTTATTAGTAATTAAAGTACCATTACTACCTGCAATAAATATTTTTCTATCATTGGATTTCTGTACATAACTTAAAGTTGAGAATGTGCCGCTTTGTGTCTTTTCCCACTTAAGACCATTGTCAAAACTCTGGAATATTTCTCCTTTGTTGCTAAGTGCCAAGACAAGTTTTCTCATCTATAAATAATACTTTATTGAAAGCTGACACAGTCTCAGAATTAACTAATTCCCAACTTGATCCACCATCTTCTGTACGAAGAATTGAACCGCCGCCGCCCACAATCAAACCAATTTTATCATTGATAAATGAGATTGAGCGAAGATAATTATCAGTTTCTCTTTCTTGCCTTCTCCAGGTTTTGCCGCCATCCTTCGTTTGCATTACTAATCCATTCCATCCTGTTATAAATCCTTTTGAAGGATCAATAAAATGAATATCATAAATAATATTCTGGGAAGGTTGACTTAGTAAAATCCACCTTTCTCCATAATCATAACTGCTCATAACTGAGCCCTTTGAGCCAACGCTATAAATAATATTTCCTATAAACTTTACGCTAAACAAAGATTGATCGGTATTTGATTTTTGACTTTTCCAGGTTTTACCATTGTCAGATGAAATAATTACAAGTCCCTTCTCACCAACCGCAACAAATTTATTACTACGCAAAGATGTTACAGCGTAAATATTGGATCTAGTACCGGATGGAACAGTAATCCATGAATTTCCATCATCTCTGCTTTTTAGAATCAATCCGTTATCGCCAAAAAGAAATATCTGATTATCATTAAGCAATATTGCATTAATGGTTTCATTCGTGCCTATACTTATTTTTTGCCAATCTGATTTTATTGATGATAATGGTCCTGCACTAATATTCAGATCATTCTTCTTAGCAAGTTCTTTCTTTTCTTGTTCAACAAAGTAATCCGTAACTGCTTTAAAAGAAAAAACCAATAAAGAAATAAAAATCAAAAAAAGTGAAAAATTAAAAATCCTTTTGGCTATTGTCGGTTTCTTCATTGGTGAGGCAATTTCAATTTGACTTTGCGATTTATAATCTTTGTCAGTTAACGAAGGTAAAGACGACTCAAGAATTTCAAGTTCGTAAATGAAATCCGTACAATGATTATAATTGCCTGAAATCGATTTATTCATAGCTCTTAATATAATTTCATCAACTTCGGTAGGTATTTCAGGAAAATTTTGAGAAAGCGGTACAGGAATATTGTTAAGATGCGCATCCAGAATATCATATTCATTCTGAAAGTCATAAGGAACTTTTCCGCTTACCATTTCATATAAAGTTATTCCAAGAGAGTACAAGTCGCTTTTTATTGTAGAATCATATCCTTTTATTTGCTCAGGACTCATATAAAGAATAGTCCCAACTTTAGCACCTGTTCTTGTAAGAGACATAGATTCATTGACTGATTTAGCAATTCCAAAATCAGTTATTTTAACAACACCTTTAAAATCAATGATAATGTTAGATGGCTTTAAATCACGGTGAATGAAGCCTTCAGAATGAGCATACGCAGCTCCTATAAGAACCTGTTTCATTATTTGGATAGAATCATTAAGACTAAGCCTGCCATATTCTTTTAAATATTCTTCAACAGTCTTACCTTCGATGTGTTCCATAACAAAACCAAGAAAATCTTTAGCCTCAACAAATCCATAAACGGAAACAATATTCGGATGTGAAAGTTTTGCTTGATTTTTAGCTTCTCTTTTGAATCGTTCAACAAAATGCGGGTTTCTGGTTTGCTGAGCGTTAAGAACTTTTATAGCAGCATATCTGTCAAGTTTTATATCTAAAGCTTTATAAACAGTTCCCATTCCTCCCTCACCTAGAAGAGAAACTATTTTATAATTCTCAACAATTCGTCCAATCATTAGTCATTCTCAATATAGATAAACGAAAAGTCGTCAGCGGCACCTCTATGTCTGATAATAGATGATAGGTTTTTCGATATTTTTTCGCAATTACTCTTATTTAGAATATCTGCAATTTCTTTATTTGACAAAAGGCTTGTTACACCATCGGAGCAAATAAAAAATTTATTCTTGTCATATTCATTTAACTTTAATTTTAATAAATCAGCTTCAATAAATCTCTTATCACCTATAACCTTCAATACAATATTTTTTTGTGGATGATTTTCTGCTTCTTTAACAGTAAGGAATCCCTCATCAAGTAGTTTCTGAACTAAAGAATGATCTTTAGTCAATTGTTTAAGATGCCCATTCTTCAAATGATAGATGCGTGAGTCACCAATATGTGCTAAATAGGCCATGTTAGATTTCAGAAAAAATATCTCCATAGTAGTTGCCATTTTTTTTAGTTCCGGTTTTCCTTCTATATGACTATGAATAAACTCATTAGTCTCGAGTATAGATGTTTTGAGTTTATCCAGATAATCGTTATCAGAATTAGAACTAAAAAATGACAATATAGACTTTATTGCTATGACAGAGGCTATTTCATCACCATTCTCGCCACCCATGCCATCACACAAAATAAAAAGTAAACCTCCATCAACCTCTACAATTTCAATGGCATCCTGATTTACTTTCCTCTGTCTTCCAATTGAAGAATATTTTGTATATCTGTACCCCATAATTCCCTTGTGATTGTGATTAAATAATTTAAGCTATGTTCCTCTATTGCAAAAATAGTGATTATTCATCTTTTTGACACCTATCTTATAGAAAAACCTGTGAAGATGTAATTCATTTATTTGTTTAGCGTTTGCAGTAAAATTATATTTGTTATTCATTTTCAAATATTTTTACAATAAAATTATAACTGCGAGAATGGCGGAATTTGGCAGACGCGCTAGACTTAGGATCTAGTACCGAGAGGTGTCGGGGTTCGAGTCCCCGTTCTCGCACTCTTATTACATTGTCAATCACTTAGAGGTAAATGTGGAATTTAATGTTGTTGATATTTCATCTTCTGAAAAAGAAATAGAAATAAAGCTTACTTACAATGAAATTAAAGAAGACCTAGAAAAGGAAATAAAAAAAGAATCTAAAAAAGTTCAGATTCCGGGTTTCAGAAAAGGCAAAGTTCCCGCTAATATGGTTAAGAAATTCTATGGCGATGCACTTGATTATGAAGCTTCTGAAAAAGTTGCTAATAACTGGTTCTGGAAAGCTGCTGAAGAAAAAGATTTAAAACCAATCGGACGACCTTCTATGACCGATTTGCAGTTCGAACCGGGTAAAGACCTTTCATTTAAAGTTAAGTATGAAGTTATCCCCTCTCTTGAATTAAAAGATTATAAAAATCTTTCTTTTGAAATTCCCGAGTTCATCGCAAAAGAAGAAGAAGTTGAAAAAGAAATCGCCTACATTCTCGAATCCAAAAGTTCAACAGAAATAACTGATGTTGTTGGTGACGACGATAATTATATAATTGATGTTGAGGCTACAAGAATAGATGAAGCAGGTAATCCTTATGAAGGTTCACAACCTGAAAAATTCCATTTACATCTGAATGATGAAAAAGTTCAACCGGAAATAAAAGAAAACGCTAGAGGGAAAAAAGTTGGTGATACTTTTGAATTCTCATTTAAAAATGAATTGGAAAAACCTAAAGAATCAGGTGAAATAGAAAAAATAAATGAAGAGTTTAGTTACAAATTCAATATACTGGAAATCAAAAAAATTATTTTACCTGAATTGAATGAAGAATTCATTAAGAATGTTACAAAAGATAAATCATCTAACGAGAACGAACTCAGAGATTCAATTAAGAAAGATATTCAAAATTATTATGATGAAAGAACGGATGAATTTATCAGAGGTAAATTAATTTCTGAAATAGTTAAGAACAATGATTTCGTCCCTCCTTCAAGCTTAGTTACAAATGTTCTTGAAGAATACGTTAAAAGCGAAGAGGAACAAGCCAAGAAAAACAAGACTAAGCACTTTAACAAAGAGGAAGCAAAACAAAGGTTATTAAAACCTGCCGAGAATGAAGTTAAATGGTATTTGATAAAAAATAAAATTATCAAAAATGAAAATATTGAAGTCAACGAACCGGAACTTATGGAATTAGCTCAGAAAGACAGCGAAAAAACCGGTATTGCAGTTGACAAACTTTTAAACTTTTATAAATCATCAAATCAATCAGAGAGATTGTTGGATAAAAAACTATTTGATTTTCTGAAATCAAATAATAATATCTCAAAAGTTGATCCGGATAAATTTAATAAGAAAGTTGAGGCAAAAAATGAATAAATATCCTGAATTTTATAATCAACTGGTACCGTATGTAATAGAGCAAACCGGTAGGGGCGAACGTGGGATGGATATCTATTCTCGTTTACTCCGTGAGAGAATTGTTTTTATCGGCACTCCGATAGATGATCATATTGCAAGCTTGACAATTGCACAGCTCATATTTCTTGAAGCTGAAGATTCTGAGAAGGATATTAGTTTATACATTAATTCACCGGGCGGAAGTGTAACGTCAGGATTGGCAATTTATGACACTATGAAATTTATTAAACCTGATATCGCAACAATTTGTGTGGGTATGGCAGCAAGTATGGCAGCAATAATACTTGGCGGAGGATCTTCCGGAAAACGATCGGCACTGCCCCATTCTAAAATTATGATACATCAACCATGGATTGGTGGCTTGCAGGGACAAACTACTGATATTGAAATTCATGCGAAGGAAATGCTGAAAACAAGAGATACCCTTTATTCCATTATCGCAGAGCATACCGGAAAATCAATTGAACAGATAAGTAAGGATTGTGACAGAGATTATTTTTTATCTTCAACAGAAGCAAAAGAATATAAGCTTATTGACAATATAATCGAGAAACGAATTCACGAAAAGAAATAAGATAATTCTATTCCAGGGTTGATTAAAAAATGAATTGAAGTTTATTAGTCAACCCTTTTAATTTCCAGCCAGCTTAATGCAAAATAATTTCACACACTTTTAATCAAAATTTGAATTTTTATGATATACTCTTATCCGACAAATAAAAAGATATTTTTTCTTTTATGAATTAGATTTTATTTCTACTTATTATCAAACAGTCTCTTATTTCCTCAAACAACAAAACCAGACAAGTTAAGTAAATACAATCAATACCTTGATACTTATTATACGATAAAAAATGTCCCCTCAATATCAGCAGGAATTTTAGCAGGAGACTCAATACTCTGGCTTAATTCCCGGGGATTTTCAGATATCGAAAATTCAGTTCCGGCTACAACAAATTCATTATACAGAATAGCCTCTATCTCAAAGCCAATAACTGCCGTAGCAATAATGCAGCTTTGGGAAAAAGGATTATTAAATCTTGATGATGATGTTAGAAAATATGTGCCTTATTTTCCAAAAAAGAAGTGGACATTTACAATAAGGCAGCTGCTTAATCATACTTCCGGGATAAGATCATACCGCGAAGGAGAATTTCATAATAAGACCAACTATATAAATTCCCGCGAAGCTATTAAAGTTTTTGAGAATGATTCGCTCATATTCAAACCCGGATCAGATTATTTATATACAACACTCGGATATACTCTTTTAGATATCGTTATTGAAAGTGTTTCTAAAAGACCCTTTGCGGTTTATATTAAAGAAAATATTCTTATTCCTGCTAATATGAATTCAACTTTTATCGACATTCAAAGAGAAATAATTCCCAATAGGGCGCGTGGTTATATAAAAAATTTCTTCTAGAAAGCTGGAAAATGCACAACTTGCAGATCTGAGCATTAAGGTTGCGGGTGGAGGATTTTTATCGAATGCAAGAGATCTTTTATTATTTGGTAAAGCAATTTTGAATGGAACTTTGATAAAATCTTCAACTCTTGATTCAATGATTACTCCAACCAGAATCAGCAAAAGTTTTATTAATAATTATGGATTAGGTTTTTCTCTTTCGAATGACCGATCGGATAGAACCTTTTCTCACAGTGGTGTAGGTACAGGTTTTTCAGCAAAGCTTATTATTGATCCTGTTCAAAAAACAGTCGCTGTTCATTTAATAAATATTTCTGACAGGAATCTTGAAAGTCCTGCTGATGAATTGTTAAAAATATATAACGAAATAGAATATATTAAACCGGGCTTGATTATATCAGATACATTGATGGCTAATTATTCAAGTGAAGGATTAGATTTTGTCTTTTCAAAACTAAATGAAATTAAAAATAATGATTCATCAGGTTATTCACTTGATCAGTTTGATATTGCAGGCTTTGGAAAGGACTTAGTACAACAAAAGAATATTTTGGATGCAATTGACTACCTGAAAACTGTCAATCGATTATTCCCGAATTCATTTCCTATCTTGGTTGCACTTGCAGATGTTTATTTTAATGATGGGAACAAAGGATTAGCATTAAGAAATTACAGATTAGCAAATCAAATCGATCAAAGAGACAGGTATGTTAAAAATATGATTAGAAGACTTAGCCAATAAAAAACCCGATGAAGAAGTTCACATAGTTTTTTTGTAACTCTTTGTTAAAGACCACCCTCTGTGAATAATAAGTACACTTTTTATTAAATAAGAACATTAGCTAATCGCTAAGCTTATTTTTCTTGACAATCATCATAATTATTTGCTAATTACACCTAAAGATTTTCCTTTATTCCGAGAGGGCTGAACGTTAGAACCATTTAACTGTTATAGCCTGAAAAATGAAAAGTCAATACCTCTCCCGAAGCAGAAATGTTGATAATAAAAATTCCTTTTTAAGTGGAGTCTTTATGATCGGAAAAAATATCTCCCATTACAAAATTTTAGAAAAACTCGGCGGGGGTGGACCTGTCCGCCGGAACCTTATTATTTATTGGGATTAGATATGATTGGCACAAGAGTCTCACACTATAAAATAATTGAAAAATTGGGTGGAGGCGGAATGGGCATAGTCTACAAAGCTCAGGACCTTAACCTGGATCGCTTTGTAGCTCTTAAGTTTCTACCGCCTTCATTTAGTTCAGATGAAGAAACAAAACAAAGATTTATTCACGAAGCAAAAGCAGCTTCATCACTGCAGCATCAAAATATTTGTACAATTCACGAAATAGATGAAACAGATGATGAGCAATTATTTATCTGCATGGATTGCTATGAAGGAGAAACGTTAAGTAAAAAGATTAAATCCGGTTTATTAAAAATTGATGAAGCTGTAGAAATTTCAGTCAGTGTTTCTAAAGGATTATCGGCAGCACATGAAAAAGGAATTATCCATAGAGATATAAAACCGGCAAATATTTTTATTACAGATCGGAATGAAGTAAAAATACTCGATTTTGGTTTAGCAAAAAGCAGTGCTTATACTAAAATAACGAGAATGGATAGCACTAAGGGTACAATCACCTATATTTCTCCGGAACAAGCTCAAGGAAAAGAAGCCACTCATCAATCCGATATATGGTCTTTGGGTGTTGTAATGTACGAAATGTTAACCGGACAATTACCTTTTAAAGGAGATGTTGATCAAGTTATAATTTATTCTATTCTTGATAAGGAGCCGGAAAAGATAACATCTTTAAATCCGGAAATTCCTTTAGAATTAGAAAATATCGTTAGTAAAGCATTAGAAAAAAATCTCGATTTAAGGTATCAAAATATTGAGGAGATGCTTGCTGATTTGCTGAGTTTCAAAAATGAATCATCAAACCCGTCAGGCAGACAATCTTTTATTAAACGAAAAGTAAAGAGTAAAAGATTAAAGACCGCAATTATTTCTACTCTAATTGTCATAGTAGCTGCCGTTGTATTTTATTTTATAAATCCGAATTTCTTTAGCGGATTCGAAAAATGATATCCCCATTTCTATTGCAGTAATTAGTTTTGAAAATCAAACCGGTGATTCAAGTTATAATTATCTTCAAAAAGCAATTCCAAATCTTTTAATTACTAATCTTGAACAAGCGGAGTATCTGCAAGTAACAACCTGGGAAAGGATGCATGATCTTTTAATACAACTTGGAAAGGGAGAAGTAGAAGTAATTGATAAAGATTTAGCTTTTGAGTTATGTCGTATGGATGGCATTGATGCTATTGTTATCGGCAGTTTTATAAAAGCCGGTGATGTTTTTGTAACCGATGTAAAAGTTTTGGATGCTTCCTCTAAAAAATTATTAAAAAGTGCTAACACAAGAAGTGCAGGTTTAGCAAGCATATTAGAAAGTCAAATTGACTATTTAAGCGAGGAAATTGTGAAGGGTATCGGGCTTTCTGCCGGGGAGATAGAATCAGTTCAATTACGAATTGCTGATGTTTCAACTAATTCAATGGAAGCGTATAACTATTTTCTGAGAGGGAAAGAAGAATATGAAAAAAATTATTATGATGATGCCTGCAAGCAGTTTGAAAAAGCGATAGAAATAGATTCAACATTTGCCTTAGCATATTTATATCTTGCCTGGGTTTACGATAATTTAAGATATGTGGAAAAGGAACTAAATGCTTACGAGAGAGCAAAAACTTTTTCAGAGAAGGCAACAGAGAAAGAGAGACTTTATATAGAAGCTGGATATGCCGGAAGAATAGAGAACCTGCCGGAAAAAAGGTTCAGCATTCTTAAACAGATGGTTAAGAAATTTCCCAAAGAGAAACAGGCTTTACATTTATTTGGGCTTTTATTATCGGTATAGACAAATGTACGAAGAAGCAATAATTAATTTTAACAAGGTGCTTGAACTGGACCCCGAATTTAGTAAGGCATATAATTCTCTTGCTTACACATACTCTGATATGGGAAATTATAAAAAGGCTATTGAATATTTTAAAAGATACGCCTCTCTATCTCCGGGTGAAGCAAATCCATTAGATTCTATGGGAGAGCTATATTTTAAATTGGGAGAGCTTGATAATGCTCTTGCCAAATTTAAAGAAGCTATTGAAGTGAAGCCTGGTTTCGGCTCGGAACTAAATATTGCCTACATTTATGCGCTTAAAGAAAATTATACGGAAGCAATGAAATGGCTCGATAATTTTATTACATCAAATCCAACGCCTGGTATAAAAGCACATGGATATATGTGGAAAGGAATCTATCACGCGTTTCTTGGTCATTATAAACAATCCTTGATAGATTTCGGCAAGACACAAGAACTTATGAAATTAGCAGGAAACAAATACGGAGTTGCTGTTAGCACCATGCTTAGTGGTTGGGTTTATCTTGAAAAGGGAGAATATGAGCTTAGCAGAAGTTGTTTTGAAGAATTTAAAGTTGTTGTGAAAGATTTTGGATATTCATTTGATTTTTTAGGAAGCATCCAATTTCTGGCACGTGTGGATTTAATGGAAGGAAAAATTGATTCGGCAAAATCAAAGATGGCTGTGAGCGAGTCCTCTTATACTTGAGCTATCAGAGAAGGAATCCATATTGGGAGGAAACACAGGTAAAATTTTGGCACAATTCCCTTAGCATGGAGCTAATGTTAGCAGAAGGTGCTTTTAAGGATGCAATAGCCGTTGGTGAAAAACCGGATTCGTTGGAAATAGTTAGTATTGGCAGTATAAGGCATTGATTGCCTACAATATACCATTTCTTCAGGATGTTCTGGCAAGAGCTTATTACCTGAATGGTGAGTTGGAAAAAGCTATTGCCGAATACGAAAGATTAATTACTTTTGATCCTAAGAGTAATAATAGACGACTCATTCACCCTAAATATCATTATCGCTTAGCCAAATTGTATGAGGAAAAAGGCTGGAAGGAAAAGGCAATTGGCGAGTTTGAAAAATTTTTAGAACTCTGGAAAGATGCAGATAAGGATTTACCTGAACTCGTTGATGCAAAAAGCCGATTAGCTAAATTAGTTGCAAAGTAAAAAGTTTACACTAAATTGAAATTATTTTCGAAATATAACTGAGACGTAATGGGAGTCTGTCCGAGAACCGTCATTCCGTTCGCCGTGGCGAATTGTTTCGGAATCTGAATCTGTTAATATTATATATAAAATAGATGAGACTGTCTTAAGGATATGCAGTAAGTGTCATTCCCGTGGAAACGGGAATCCAGAACACTTAAAACAAAATGGATTCCCACTGGAGTTTATCCCGATGAAAATCGGGGTGGGAATGACGATCAAGTAATTTTTATTTTTGAAACAACTCAATGATAAAGAATATGAACGACTCAAAACTAGAATCATTGATTGAACTGGCATCAGTTCTGGCAAAACAGAATGATTACCAGGAAACTTTACGACTGGTTGCAGAAAAAGCATCCAGTTTGATGAAGGCTGAAACCACTTTAATTATGATGATAAATCCCAGAACCCGTGAAACAGTTAAAACGCTTTACAAAGAAGTTGAAGAAGCTGAAAATGAGCCCTATAAATTTGTGCACGCGTATTTAAGCGGTTGGACTATTGCAAATAATAGCGGCTTTTTATCTGAAAACATCCGGGAAGATTCCCGTTTCAATAAGGAGCTCTTTAAGGATATTAATTTACAATCCGTTATGTGTGTTCCCTTTACTGTAGAAGGAGTTATAATTGGTACATTATTACTTTTAAATAAATTTGAAGAATATATATTTACTGAAAGTGATTTTTCATTTCTTGAGAAATTTACTGCAATCGTCTCACCATATTTAAGGGACGTTCAAAAAATTCAGCAATATTTTACTACTCCATTACCCCAAGAAACTCTTTTAAAGAAATATGAAGCCCATGGATTATTAGGTAAGAGCAAAAAGTTTATTCAGTTATTACAAACAATCGAATCGGCAGCCCGCTGTGATGTTCGTGTTTTGCTGGATGGACAAAGCGGTACGGGCAAAGAGCTGATTGCGAAAGCCATCCATCAATACAGTTCCAGGAATCACCAAAAATTTGTTGCAATTGACTGCGGTGCTATTCCTGCAAATCTGATTGAGAGTGAACTCTTTGGTCATATCAAAGGTGCATTTACCGGGGCTAATTTTTCCAGGAAAGGTTTACTGGAAGAAGCTAATGGCGGTACTTTGTTTATGGATGAGATTACTAATCTTCCCATAGAATTACAGAGCAAATTACTTCGTTTTCTTCAGGAAAGTGAAATTCGTCCCATTGGCAGTAATGAAACTCGTAAAGTTGATGTGCGAATAATTACTGCCTCCAGTTCATCGCTAAAACAATTAGTAGAAGAGCAGAAATTTCGGGAAGATTTATTTTACAGGCTCTATGTCTATCCTATTTCCGTTCCATCATTAAATGAGCGTTGTGAAGATATTCCATTATTAGCTAACTATTTTCTTAAAAAATACTCGCTTGAACAACAGAAAAAGATTGAAATGTTTCATGAAGAAATATTGGACTTTTTAAAATACCATTCATGGTCGGGAAATATACGGGAGTTGGAAAATTTTGTTGAGAGGCTGGTTACTTTAGCACCGTCGGAAATGAAAGTAATTGATGCAAGTATTTTGCCCGCAGACTTTCAGGAAGAATGGAAAAAAGCAGAGGCAATTTCTCCTAAATATGATACGAGCAATTCACTTGAGAAAAACCTTTTAGATTATGAAATAAAATTGATAAGGAAAGTGTTAATAGAATGTAATTGGAATCAATCAAAGGCAGCCCGTCAGTTAAATATTTCAGAGACCACAATTAGATATAAAATGAATAAGTTGGGTATTAGCAGGGCAGAAAAATAAATGTTTATTTCTGATTTCTTGTTATTCGTAGATTCAAAAACATACTGTCCAAAACTTAATCAGTGTCATCCTGAATTTATTTCAGCATCTAAAATGAGCTAAACTCGACTTTTAGATTCCGGATCAAGTCCGGATGCATGTTTGATGTTTTATCTCAGATTTATATCTGAATCTAAATATATTCTGCTATTCCTAAGACCAAAAGAAAGACAACCTGCCTATTACTCGTTAAAAGTGGCGAAAATAATTAAATAGCAAATCCGAAACTCGCTTAAATTAGCGAACTTTTCTCTCACAAATCTCTATCACTTCTTCATTAACTCACAGAATCCCTTACAAATTAACAAATTAGTGAAAACAGAATTTCTACTCTTCAATGGCATTCATATTGGGTAATTGTTCACAAACAAAATTATCATGATACAAGGAGGAAGAGTTATGAAAAAATCAATTTTTACTATAAGTCTTTGTTTTCTCATAATACTATTTTTATCTCCAATTGAATCCCAACGCACATATGCTCAGACTGAAATTCCAGCTGGTGATGTAAGCGGGACATGGACTAAAGCAAACTCCCCGTATAATATTAACGGAGAAATTACAATCCCAAATGACTCTACTCTCACAATTGAACCTGGTGTTGAAGTTGTTTTTACAGGACATTACAAATTCAATGTACAGGGAAGACTACTGGCTATAGGAACAGAAACCGATACAATTGTTTTTACAATTAATGACACAACAGGATTTCACAATCTAACTATTCCTGATGGCGGCTGGCACGGAATTCGTTTTATAGATACGCCTTCAACCAATGATTCAAGCAAGATTGTTTACTGTAAGCTGCAATATGGAAAAGCGAATACAGGTGCAGGATATTACGACAGGTTGGGAGGAGCTATCTGTGCAAAGATTAATAAGTTGCTGGTTTCTCATTGTATGTTCCGGAATAATACGTGCTTATCACCCTGATATTATGCTGACTGGCGGCGGAGCAATTGATATAAGGTGATCCGATTATTGAATTTTGTGAGTTCACTGAAAACACAAGTTCATTTGGAAGTGCAATTTGTATCTGGGGCAGCAATATACATCCTTTGATCCGGAATAATTATTTTCACCATAACCGGGGGCATGGTACAATTAATATTGGAAGCTTTAATGGCAGCAATACTTCCCCGGTATTGATTAATAATATAATCGCCAACAACCTCTCTAACGGACACACATCCATCCCTAGCGGACATGGTATTGTTCATTTTAGTAACGGTGGTGGTGAACCTGTTCTTATCAATAATACTATTGTAAATAATAGCTGTGACTGTATCGGGAGGTGCTATATTTGTCAATTACAGTAGCAACACCTTTGTTAATTAATAACATTATATATGGGAATACACCTTCTCAAGTCAATCTTGATGTGACCATCGAGACTAGATTTTTATAATTGCCTGATTGAAGGGGGGAAAGAAGGATTTAGTGGAGCCACTTTTACAGGAACCTATGAAAATTGTATTGATGTTGATCCGCTATTTGTAAGCTCAAATGATTTTCATCTACAGAATAAATCTAACTGCATAGGTGCAGCAATAGATTCAATTTTGGTTGATGGTTCGTGGTATTATTGTCCTTCAACTGATTATGAAGGAAATCCAAGACCAAATCCTTCAGGTTCAATGCCGGATATTGGTGCTTATGAAAATCCTTTGGCACTTCCTGAACCTACTGAAATACCTGCCGGTGATGTAAGCGGAACCTGGACTAAAGCATTTTCTCCCTATCACATTAATGGAGAAATAACTATACCAAATGATTCCACTCTTACAATTGAACCCGGTGTTGAGGTTGTTTTTACAGGTCATTACAAATTCAATGTACAGGGAAGACTACTGGCTATAGGAACAGAAACCGATACAATTGTTATTTACAATTAATGACACAACAGGATTTCACAATCTAACTATTCCTGATGGTGGCTGGCATGGGATTGGTTTTATGGATACGCCTTCAAACAATGATTCAAGCAAGATTGTTTATTGTAACTTTCAATATGGAAAAGCAAATACCGGCAGGATATTACGACAGTTGGAGGAGCCATCTGTGCAAATATTGATAAGCTTAGAGTTTCACATTGTCATTTCCGGAATAATGTAAGTATTGTACTAATCTTTATGGTGACGCAGGTGGAGCAATTTACTATATGTCGGTAATCCGATAATTGAATTTTGTGAATTTACTGAAAACACAAGTTCATGGGTTCCGCAATGTGTATCTGGGGAATGCAACATAGTGCCATTATCCGCAATAATCATTTTCATCATAACCTGGGCATGGTACAATTATATTGGAACTGGATGGCATCAATGCTTCCCCTGTATTGATAAATAATTTAATAGAACAAAATCACTCTAACGTGCGGAACCATCACTAGCGGACACGGTATTGTTCATTTTAGTAACGGTGGTAGGTGCATGCTGTTCTAATAAATAACACTATTGTAAATAATACTGTACTGTACAGGGGGCGGTATATTTTCAATGATAGTTCTACTACCTTTAATTAATAATATTATATATGGAAATAACCTTCACAAGTTAGATTTTGACGTGACATCAAGTGTTGGATTTTATAATTGCCTGATTGAAGGAGGAAGAGAAGGATTTACTGGAGCTGCTTTTACAGGAGCTTATGAAAATTGCATAGATGCTGATCCACTATTTGTAAGCTCAAATGATTATCATTTACAAGATACTAGTCCCTGCATTGGTGCCGCAATTGACTCAATTCAAATTGGTAGCACTATGGTATTATTGTCCTACAACTGTTTCTACGGAAACATAAGACCAAATCCTGTAGGTCTATGCCGGATATTGGTGCTTATGAAAATCCGTTGCAAATCCTGTTGGAGTTGAAGAAAATCTATCAGTTTATCCAACTGAGTATGCTCTATCTCAAAACTATCCCAATCCATTTAACCCAACAACAACAATAAAATATTCTATTCCCAAAATTAAGTTTTGTAACAATTAAAATTTATGATGTATTGGGAAGTGAAGTTGCAACATTAGTAAATGAAGAAAAACCAGCTGGCACTTATGAGTTAACTTGGAATGCATCTAATTACCAAGCGGAGTTTATTTCTATCAGCTTCAGGCTGGTTCATTTGTAGAAACAAGAAAGATGATTTTGCTTAAATAAAAATTTTTATAAGCCTCTCATTAAGGGAGGCTTTTATTTTTAATTGTTAGAGTCGGAGGTACGCTATGAAAACTTTATTACAAACTTTTCCTTTTCCTCTTGCTTGTAACGCAAATAAATTTTGCACAGTTACATAAGCAGATAAACGAAACAAATTTAAAAAAAATGAACGGTTTAATAGACCAACAGGATAAACAATTTCCAATAATTAACAGGAATGTACAGGCTCATCAATCTAACAGATTCTTATCTTCAGAATATCAGAATAGGTTTCGAATTGGAATAGACACTCTTGATGTAGAATGGTGAATCATATCCTTTTCCACAATGATAGATTTTATCCCAACGGAGATAAAACATTTCCTCTCACCAATAAGATGTTTTTCCCACAATCAGAAATCTATGTAATTGACACCGCAATTGTTATAAGCGAGCAAGACACGATGAGGCATCTGTACTCTTTCAATACCAGCGCAAAAATGACAGCCGATTTGATTCAAAAATTTACTGATGGCTTTTGGGTGGATACTGAGCGCCGTACATACACATACGATGCAAACAACAATATGCTCACAGAATTGTGGGAGGATTGGGAAAACAGTCAATGGATGATTAAATATCGTCGGGAGTACACATATGATGCAAATAGTAATATCCTCTCATATCTGAGAGAGAATTGGGACCAAGGTCAATTGGTGGATAGCTATCGGTACACTTATACATATGATGCTAACAACAATATTCTCTCAGATCTGACCGAACATTGGGAGAACGGTCAATTAGAGTACAGCGATCAAAACACTTACACCTATGATGTGAACAATAATATGATCTCTCTTTTATCGGAGTATTGGCAGAACAGCCAATTGACGCATTCCTTTCGGTACGCCTACACCTATGATGTAAACAACAATAGACTTTCAGCTTTAGGGGAGTCTTGGGAGAACGGTCAATGGGTGTATAGCAGTCGACGCACTTATACATATGATGCTAACAATAATAGACTCTTACATCTGTACGAATGGTGGGAGAACGGTCAATGGGTGTATAGAGTTCTGCACACGTACACATATGATGCTAACAACAATATGCTCTCACGTCTGTCGGAGTTTTGGGAGAATGGTCAAGTGGTAAATAGCGACCGGTTTACGTTTACCTATGATGCGAACAACAATTTGCTCTCAGAATATCACGAACAATGGATAAACGGTCAATGGGCACATTGGTTTCGGCATACCTACACTTATGATGCGAACAACAATATGCTCTCACATCTGGGTGAGAATTGGGAGAACGGTCAATGGGTGTATAGCTGGCGGTACACTTACACCTATGATGTGAACAACAATATGCTCTCACGTCTGTACGAAGATTGGCATAACGGTCAATGGATTTTTAGCTTGCGGTCCACTTACACCTATGATGCTAACAACAACATACTCTCAGAATTGGAGGAGTATTGGACCCAATTAATGTATAGCGGTGATAAGTTCACTTACACGTATGATGCACAAAGTAATATGACTTCAGTATGGCACTACGTGTGGTTAGATTCTTCTTGGGTACCAAAGGATATAGAACGTGGTGACTTTTTCATGGGCTATATTTTAAATGATTCCGCAGGTAACGAGTATCAATTCTTTGAATATTGGTACAATATTTCATTTAAACGCAAATTCATTGTAACAGGAGTTGAATCTAATCATGGTGCAGTCGCAGAAAGCTACTCATTGTCGCAAAACTACCCCAATCCATTTAACCCGACGACAACAATAAAATATTCTATTCCCAAATTAAGTTCTGTAACCATTAAAATTTATGATGTATTGGGTAGTGAGGTTGCAACATTAGTAGATGAAGAAAAATCTGTTGGAACTTATGAACTAAACTGGAATGCAGCCAATCTTCCAAGCGGAGTTTATTTCTATCAGTTGAAAGCAGGTTCTTTTGTTGAGACGAAGAAGATGATTTTAATAAAATAAACTCGTAATTATTTTTTATCAAGCCCCTGCTAAAAAAGTTGCAG
>CAVQOL010000003.1:0-517652 GCA_963714415.1 uncultured Ignavibacteriaceae bacterium | reverse complement strand
TATAACAATTGAATCAACAGGATTGAAATATGAGAAAGTTAAAAGAACTGATAAAATCACCACATATTCAAATTTCTCTTGCAACAGGTGTAAGTATTATTATAATGGCATATGTATCTAAGCGGTTGCTATCCGAACCAATTGGCTACTTATCTTTGGCCATTCCACCATTTATAGCAACAATTTATGAGGCCATATTAAATAAATATAAAGATTCCAAAATCTGTACAACTTGGTATTGGATAGTCGCAATTTTATTGCAACGGCTTCAGTAATTGTATTTCATATGCTATAAATTAAAATACAAATATTTTGCTGCCGTTTTGGCTAGGCGAATTTTGGATCCTTGATGTTGGTCATAAATAAAAGTTATCGCTAAATTTATCAGCCTCCGCCATAGACAGATAAATTTGAAGTTTGATGTTTTATCACCTGAATTTTCTTAACCAAAAATTAATTTTTACTTATCGATGCAAGCTTAGACTGTAGCTGTAACGCAGGTGCAAAACTCGGGTTAGAAGCAAGGCATCTGTTCAAGAATGCAGAAGAAGCTTCTATCTTATTCAAATTAAAATTAACTTTTGCTAGCCAGTATAATGCATCTGCATATTCCGGGTAAATTTCAATTGCCTTTTGAAGATTTCTTTCAGCTTTCAAATCATCTTTAAGAGATTCATAAACAACTCCAAGCAAAAAGTATGTTTTGGATGAACGATTATCCATGTTTAACGCCTGGTTGAGATAAGAAAGCGCGGTTGATGAATTACCTTTTTGCAGCATTTGTATAGCTGCATTGTGTATTTGCGTTACTTCTTTAGGTTGAATGTGTGTTCGTAATGCTTTGTATTTAAATATTTCAAGAAACTCAAACTCGTTTACAGGAATAAAAACAGGTTTATCATTTACAACTTCAAACCAGTTTCTTAGAGTTATTACATAATCAACTTTATTTTTTGCAAGGTAATCATTTATGTATTCGGAATATAAGCGGTCATTAATGTGATCGATAAGCTGCGGAGTTACTAATCCCGCCATGTCAATTATTTTTCTTTCACCGTAAAATGCTATCGCGCCTATATCGTGTGTAGTAACAATATCTGATTCATTAGTATTTTGTTTTATCCATTTGCCGGCAGCAACGTGCCTGTCATTATGATACTTGCATAAAACCGTAAACTCATCAAGGTTTTTAGAATTATGATTAATAAACATTGCAAATGCTGCTATTACATAAAGAATAAAAATTATATTCGGAAGTGCGCTGCTTGACTTTGAAATATTTTTGAAGATAAAGTCTATAATTATCTTCAAACCTGAAACTGCAAGAAGAATATAAAATGGAATTACAGGCATTAAGTATCTTCCGAACCTGTGTGCAAAGGGCAGCTTTATATAATACACAGCAATAAGTCCGACTATAAAAAGCAAGTAAACTAAGTATGTATTACGATCTTTTTTAAATAATGATTTTATAATTTCAAATACAGCAAACAAGAACGGTATCCATATCAGAACAAATTCCGACCCCGTAAAATATTTCAGTACATCTTCTTTAAGAAAATTTGCCCTGTCCATATTTTGATAATATTCTAATTTTGCCTTGTAAGTGTTGGGTAATACTGATCCTGAAAGCAGGTAGTTAAAAATGAAGTATGCAGCAGCCATAAGAATTGCAATCGTAAATGAAGTTGCTATTTCCTTGAGAGTAAAACTTTCTTCGGAAACTTCTTTTACATTTTTCGTAAAATATTTTTTTTGAAGAAAATAATCGAATGCGATGGCAATCCATAAAACAAATCCATCCGGGCGGCACCAGATTGTTAATCCTAAAAATATTCCAAGTGGTATTATTTTTTTACTTTGATAGGAAAATAAACTTGCAGCTATCAAAAAGATAAACATAGATGTTTCCATACCGGAGACAGCTATAAGATTTAATTTTGGTTGAAGGGCGACTAGCATTGCTGTAAGAATACCGAGAAGCCATGCATTTTTAAATTGGAAAAAAGAAAGTTTCATCATCATATAAACAAGTAACGCACCAAATATTATCCCTGGTATATAGCTGATGATAAATTCATTCTTTATAAAGAAATAAAATAAAGCTAATAGTAAAGTATAAACCGGAGATGTTGAACCTGAAGTTATTAGCTCGTTTTTGAAATATGAAAAACTGCCGTACTCAGCAAAATTTTTCGCAAAAGTGAGATGTATCCACGGATCATCAAGCGGGAAACCAAAATACCCATTTGTACTGTATGATGAATAAATAAAATAAACAACAGCGGCTACAGCCAGAAGTATCGGAAGTAAAATTATGTATTTAAATTTGTCGCCAGGTAGTTTTGCGTAAATCAGTTCAGTAACTTTTTTTTGAAGTTGTTTTTCACCCTGTTTTATGCGTGATTTTTTCTTCTTTTCTTTCTTGCTCAATATTATTACCTGTTATGATAAATTCTTTTAGAAGATTGATAGTGGTGATGCCATAACTTTTTTACACAATTATAGGTAGAACCAAAATATTTTAACTGATTTTAATGTTATAGATTATATTTTATTCAGATGGTTGAAATAAAATACAACTTAACAAAAATACTAAAAATACCTGCTGATTAATTCAAAAAAAGGATTATTTTTGTCTAAGATAAATAGAGTTTGGAATGTATGAAGAAAGATTTAAAAAATTATTTGAAGACTTAGAGGTCTCGAGGTAAGCTATGAAAATATTTATAAAAATAAGTTTAAGCTTATTCCTTTTGTTTGCATTAATTCATCATCTCTCCTGTTCAGAAGATAGTCCAATTGAAACTACAGGAGAAATTGAATTTATTTCCTATCAAATTCCAGGGTGTAATTCTTCTTCCTCTTTAGAAAAAGCTTTGCTTGATGACTATTGCTTTACGTATAGTTTTAAAGATACCCTGAAAATCGACTTTTGCGTTGTAGGCAATTGTTGTCCGGACTCAAACAGATTCGTTACAAATTATGCAATTAATTCAGACACATTGTTCGTTACGGTAAAAGATACAGCAGAACATCTTTGCAATTGTATTTGCAGGTATGTAATACATTTAGAATTATTTGGTTTACCGGAAGATCAATATTTGTTTTACTGTAATTATGATTCTCTGATTGAGTATGGTGAGTATATTATTAAACCTTAATAGCATAAACGTAACATAAACTTTTTAATTCGTCAAATTTATCAGCCTCCGCCATAGGCGGATAAGTAAGTAAAAAGTTGCGGTTAATTGGCGTTGATGTCCGTTAGCTAACGAATGAGCAGCGGTTTAAAAAAAATACAGTAATATGCTCATGTAAAAATGATTTTAGAGCAATTGAATTAATATTTTACACTAAATATTTGTAACGAATAAATGTCAACAATAAAAGCTAAGTACGTTCACACAAATCTAATCGCCGAAAATTGGCAGAAGTTATCTCAGTTTTACCAAGAAGTATTCGGCTGTAAGGTTGTTCCGCCCGAACGTCATTATAAAGGGAAGGAACTCGAACGGGGCACAGGAATATCCGGTTCAGAATTGCACGGCGTACATCTTCTGCTTCCGGGATATGGCGATGATGGTCCAACACTGGAAATATTTTCTTATTCTGTTTCTGAAAAAAATATTCCCGCAGCTGTAAACCGACCAGGATTTGCCCATATAGCTTTTTCTGTAGATGATGTTAAGGAAGCGAGAGATGCAATTATTCAGGCGGGAGGGCAGGCGGTTGGAGAAATAGTGACTTTACAAACTTCAACTGGAGATAAAGTGACATGGTGTTATATGCGTGACCCGGAACGGAATATAATTGAACTGCAATCCTGGCATTAAAGTGTTTTTAGTAGTTAATATAATGTTATTTACATTTAATAATTAATCATCTGGAAAAAATCATGGAAATATCAAATATCCCTTTTGAAACAACAGATTGGGCTACCATATCACCTACAGAACATACTGGTGAAAAAGGTAGAGCCTATTGGAAAACAAAAACTTTTGGTTCAATAAGACTAAGAATTGTTGAATACACTCCCGGTTATTTAGCAGATCATTGGTGCTCCAAAGGACATATCATTTTCTGTCTTGAAGGAGAATTACACACAGAGTTAAAAGACGGACGCACTTTTATCTTAAAACCCGGAATGAGCTACCAGGTCGCCGACAATGCAGAAGCACACAAATCAAGTACTGAAACCGGTACAAAATTATTTATTGTTGATTAACGGAGGCGTAGTTAGCTAATCACCAAAAGTTATGGATTCACTAGAAGTAATTAATCAAAAGACAAGGAAAGCATATAAAAAAGCCTTAAAACATTTAGTCTTAAAGCTTTCTTAGTACACCCGCAGGGATTCGAACCCCGAACCTCCTGATCCGTAGTCAGGTGCTCTATCCAATTAAGCTACGGGTGCAAATAAATAATAAAAATAACCTTCTGATCTCCCGATAGAATCAGGATCAGATGCTCTATCCAACTTGTCCAACGAAATCACTTTAGTGATGCAGGTGGATTAAGCTACGGGTGCGGAAATAATAAAAAATTAACAATGATAAATTACGGTGCAAATATAGTTTATTTTGATTTATTAATAAATGTTCAACTTCATAAAAAAAGGGTGCCGTTTCCAACACCCTTTGATGAAACATAATTCGAATTTTGCTTACTTGATTCTGGTAAACTCAATTCTTCTGTTTTTCTGTCTTCCTTCCGGAGTATCATTTGTAGCAATAGGTTTATCAGGTCCGTAACCCTTTGTTGTGATTCTATCAGGAGCAACACCCTGACCGACTAACCAGTCTCTTACAGAATCAGCACGCTGCTGTGATAATCTATCGTTTGTTTTTCTGCTGCCTGTATTATCTGTATGACCGCTTATCTCAACAACTATTTCCGAATAGGTAGTTAAGGTTTTCAAAGCTTTACGTAATACAAATTCAGACTCAGGTGTAATTAGTTGCTTTACCTGTTGCAAATGTTATTCCTTCAAGAATAATAGGAACACCAACTTTTACGACATCATCTTCTGCGTTCAGCGGATCAGTTCCTCTTTTTACTTCTACTCCGTCATCAACAGTACCGGCATCGGTATCTTTCTTCAACGGAGAAGTCTTATATTTATTAACTTCATCACCATCTGACAAGCCATCACCATCAGTGTCGGCTTTCAATGGATCGGTTTTGTGTTTCATTACTTCATTGCCATCAGTTAAGCCATCGCCATCAGTATCAACTTTTAACGGATCTGTCAGATATTTGCTGACTTCTTCAAAATCATTTAAGCCATCATTATCTGTGTCTTTATTAAGAGGATCGGTTTTGTACTTCAATACTTCTTCAGAATCATTTAAACCGTCACCATCAGTATCCGGTTTGTTTGGATCTGTCTTATGCTTGAAGATTTCGTTATAATCGTTTAATGCATCAAGATCGGAATCAGCCATTAAAGGATTAGTCTTATATTTCATTACTTCTTCACCATCCTTTAATCCTTCTCCGTCAGTATCAGGATTATTTGGATTTGTACCGAGAGCTTCCTCTTCATTTTTAGTTAATCCGTCACCGTCTCTATCAGAATTTCCACTTTCACCTGTAAATGTTAGTCCGGCAGACACATTAAAATATGAATCCCAGATTTCATCTTTGCCGCTTCTGTAGCCATCAAGATCATATGTAGTAGTTAATCCGCCACCTATCGAAAAATCAAGCAACAGGGTAGGAGTTACTGCAAACTCAGCACCGATACCGGCAGGAACAATACCAACCCATCCGTCTGTATCTACTTCAAGTCCGCCTGCACCAGTGGGTAGTGTTTTAAGGTCATAATTCATAATTCCGCCACCAACGTATAAATACGGATTCCAGCCTGAAACATCCCAGGGACTTACCCTGAATCTTAGATTGACTGGAATAATGGTAGCTTCATATTCACCATAAGTAAATTCCTCTGTGAACATTGCATCACCGGCGTAAGTTCCATAACCTGCTGTTAACTGAAGCTCAAGAGCTTTTGTTAATTCAAAGGCAAGGAAACCTTCAACAAGGTATGAGAATGTGTAGGAATCAAATGAGAAATCATCATTTCCTCCGAATCCAATATTCTTGAATTCGTTTTCCGGGAAAAGCTGATTATATCTGAATCCCAATTTAGTGCCCCATTCTTTATACTGGGCATAATTACTCACACTCGTAAACAAAAATGTGAGAACGAAAAGGTACATTAGTTTTTTCATTTTCTTTCCTTTTTTTATTGGATAGTTATTTTTTAAATCAAAAGATGCTTCATAGTAACTGACTAATATAATAAAAATAAATTACTTTATTCGTTTTAACTCAATTCTTCTGTTTTTCTGTCTTCCCTCAACAGTGTCATTTGTAGCTACTGGTCTATCAGGTCCATAACCTTTAACTGATACTCTTTTAGGATTTATTCCGTTACGTATCAACCAATTTCTAACAGATTCTGCTCTTTGAATTGACAATCGTTGGTTTATCGATTTGCTTCCTGTATTATCTGTATGACCGGCAATTTCAATTGTAATATCAGGATAATCAATTAATGTATTTAATGATTGATTTAATACTGACTCTGATTCTGGCTTAATATATGACCTGCCAATTTCAAATGTAATTCCTTCAAGAATAATCGGAACTCCAACTGCTACCAAATCATCATCACCGTTCAATGGATCAGTTTCTTTTTTGATCTCTGTCAGATCATCAACTGTTCCTCCATCTGTATCTCTTACATTTGGATTGGTTTTGTAGATCATAACTTCTTCATAATCACTCAATCCGTCTGCATCTGAATCAAATAGTTTTGGATTAGTTTTATAAGTTAATGTTTCTTCATAGTCGGTCAGCCTGTCTTGATCAGTATCGTTTTCAAGTGGATTTGTTAAATAATGCTTTAATTCTTCAAAATCGTCTAATCCATCGCTATCGGAATCTGGTATTAAAGGATTTGTAAAATAGATTGTAGCTTCAGCTATATCATTTAATTTGTCTTTATCGGTATCCATAGATAGAGGATCTGTTTTATAGTGAAGGACTTCTCTCGAATCATTTAATCCATCTGAATCAGAATCAGCTAGCAACGGATTGGTCACATATATATTAACCTCATCACCATCATTCAATCCATCATCATCACTATCAGGATTATTTGGATCTGTACCGATTTCTGATTCTTCTCTCTTTGTTAATCCATCTTTATCACCATCTGATGAACCGCTTTCTCCCGTAAAAGTCAATCCTGCAGTTAATGAAAAATATGTGTCATATATTTTCGTATTGCCCTGGTATGAATCAAGATGGTATGAGGTAGTAATTGCTCCTCCGAATGATAAATCTAACAGCACATTCTCAGAAAGAGCGATTTCTGTTCCTAATCCCACTGGAAAATTTGCAAACCATCCATCTTCACCACATTTATCAGGATTAACTAAACCAGTATTAGAAATTTTTGTTCTCTCAACATAAATGGCACCTCCACCAAAATAGGCATAAGGATTCCAACCGATGATATCAAAAGGACTAAATCTGAGTCTTAAATCAATTGGAATTATTGAGGATTCATACAAAGTGTTGGAACGATCTAAACCCCTGTTATAACCATATCCAGAATTAAATTGTAATTCTAATAAACTGGATAACTCGAAGGCTATAAATCCTTCTGTTAAAAAAGAAAATTTATAAGTGTCAAATGAAAAATCATCAGTTCCGTAAAAACCAACGTTTTGGAATTCATTTTCAGGAAAGATTTGACTATACCTGAACCCAAACTTAGTGCCCCATTCTTTATACTGTGAAAATGAATTTGCAGTAAGAAAGAACACCGAGATAACAAAAACATAAAATGAAGTTTTCATATTAGTAAGCTCCCGATGATTAAACAAAATAAGAATTACTATCTAAAATAAACCGAATATGTTATATAATAAAGAAAAACTTATAATATTCCGAATAATTCATTTTGAATAGTTTACGAACATATATGTACCAGAGGTTTAATTTATCTCCCGTTTGAATCAAACAATGGGTTTCAACATCACATTCAATGTTAAATTATTAAGTTTTAAATAAATAGACTATTTTCGCAGAGTTTAAACTAAAAAATAGTTTTTATTGTCTAATTATGTGATTTATTGAAATAAGGAAACCATATGAAATTCACTTTCCAATTAACTTTACTAATCATTTTATTTTTCAGCAGCTTATTTACTTCGTTCGCTCAACAAAGACCCAATATGCAGAACTTTGAAGGCGGTAGTGTTTCCGGACGCGTTCTGGATTTACCTACTAAGGAACCAATTGAGTATGCCAATATTGTTTTGATTTCAAGACGTGACAGTTCAATTGTGAACGGAACTGTTACTGATAAGAATGGGATGTTTAAATTAGATAAACTCCGCCCGGGAAGATTTTATTCTGGATGTTAGATTTATCGGGTATCATGACATTCGTCAGGAAATAGCAATAAATAGCGAAAAATTAAATTGGGAACTCGGCGATGTTTTAATTACTCCAGCTGCAATTAACTTAGAAAATGTTGTGGTTGAAGGTGAAAGATCTCCGGTAACTTATCACATTGATAAAAAAGTTGTTGATGTTAGCCAAATTCAAACAGCTATTTCAGGCAATGTGGCAGATGTATTAGAAAATGTACCATCCGTTAGAGTTGATATTGAAGGAAATGTTAGTTTACGTGGAAGCCAGAGTTTTGCAGTATTAATTGATGGTCGTCCTTCAATAATGGATCCTCAGGATGTTCTTCAGCAAATTCCTGCAAGCTCGGTTCAAAGTATAGAGATTATAACTAATCCTTCTGCTAAGTATGATCCGGAAGGAACAGCCGGGATCATTAATATCATAATGAAAAAAAATCAAAATATCGGTTTAAGCGGAATTGTAAATGCAAACGTTGGATTAAATGAAAAGTATGGTGGTGATTTTATTGTTGAGTATAAAACTGAATCTATCAATTATAATTTTGGAATGGATTACAATAAGAGAATGTTTCCAGGTGAAAGCAAGGAAGAAAATATTTTCTACACAAATGATTCTCCATCTTTTCTTAACTCAACAGGAACATCCGAATTTGGAAGAACAATGTATGGATTAAGAGGCGGAGTGGAATTTTTATTAAGTGAAAGTGATGTCATCAGTTTAAATGGAAGATACGGATCGAGAGAGGGGCAGAGGAATTCCTTTTTGGACTATAATTCAATTAAACCCGATATACCGGATTCTGCTTATCAGAGCAATAGTCTGAGAACGAGAGGAGGCGGATATTATTCATTTGCAACAAATTATTTCAAAAAATTCGCTCAAAAAGGTCATGAATTAAAAACTGAACTCTTTTACGGTTATCATGATCCCGATGAATCTACTACAACATCAGAATTTTTTAATTCAACGCAAACAAGCGGAAGAAAAACTACCGAGAACAGGAGATTCTAAAGATTTTCGCGGAAAGATTGACTATTCATTACCGTTAAATGAAAACAGTAAATTTGAAGCCGGTTATCAGTTTGATGGAGATAGATCAGATGATGTAACTGAATTTTTTGAATTCAACCAATCTAGCGGTCAGTATGAATTTCAGGAGCTATATAGCAATGAGTCAAAGTTTAAGAAGAATGAACACGGATTTTATAGCTTGTATTCTAATACTCTTGGAAATTTAGCATTTCAGGGTGGGTTAAGAGCAGAATATACTTATAGGAATACTGAAGTGATTAACACTGCTCAATCATTTACGATTGACCGGTGGGATTATTTTCCGACTTTCCATACTTCATATAAATTTGATGAAGGCACTCAAGTAATGGCTAGTTATACAAGGAGAATCGAACGCCCTAGAAGATGGTATCTTGAACCTTTTATTACATGGGTTGATGCAAATAATGTTAGAATTGGTAATCCCGGATTGAATCCTGAATTAATCGATTCTTACGAAACTGGATTTCAAACATTTATTGGTAAACTATCTCTTGTCAGCAGAACTTTATTATCGTTTAGCGCATAATAAAATTGAGAGAATTAGAATAATCGATCCAACCTATGGAGAAAATGTTACATTTACAACTGTTGGCAACATTGGTAGAGATTATTCCTTGGGAACTGAGTTTATGATAATATTTGATCCGGTTGAGTTTTGGAATGTTAATTTGATGGCTAATCTTTACGACTATAAAGTTGAAGGAATTTTGTACGATAAACCTTTTTCGAGAACAAGTTTTAATTGGAGTACAAGATTAAATAATGTATTTAAGCTCTGGACTAGTACTCAGTTTCAACTTAATTTTAAGTATAATAGTCCAACAGTATCTTCTCAGGGAAGATCCGAAGGATATTATAGCAACTGATTTGGCTCTTGAAACAAGATTTCTTTGAAAGGGCATTTTCACTAACCTTTCAAGTGCGGGATCTATTTGGATCTCACAAACATGAATTCACTTCTGAAGGTCCAGGTTTCTATAAGTATAATTATTTTGTTCGTGAATCACCAATGGTTATGCTGACAGCTCGTTTCAATTTTAATAATTTCAAACAGAAAAGAGAAAGAAACGGGAATGAAGAAGGATTTGGTGGTGATGAAGAATTTTAATTTTATTCTTCCGTAATATATTCACAGTCTTTTGGAATTTCCGGTTTAACTAGTACAGTTTCTTCTCGTAAAAGTGATACTTGTCCGACAGGCATACCTTTTCGCTTTACAACGTATTTTTTGAAAGTATAAGAAACAGGAACTAATCCTGCTGTTTTAGCTTTGCTGTGATAAGCCGCTAATGCTGCAGCTTTTTTTATTACATTTTTTGGAATTCCTTCTTTGGTGTTTTCAACTCTAAGCACCAGGTGGGAACCTGAGACTGATCTAGCGTGAAACCAATAATCGTTTTGTTTTGCGAATTTTGTAGTTAGAAGATCATTATTTGCACTATCTTTACCAACAAATACATCATATTTTCCCGCAATTTTATAACGCTTGAACTTTATTTTTATATCAGCCATTTGACTTTTCTTTTCATTTTCTTTCATCTTCAAATCTTTCATTAAGAGATTTATCTCTTTGATTGAATCTAATTTACTAAGATTATTTTGTGATTTTTTTAATTTCTCAAATTCGATTTGAGATAATCTTAATAATTTCTCTGATTTTTGAATAAGTATCCTATCCGATTTTGATTTATCGAAGTACCAATCTGTATTTTCTTTAGGCGATAGTTTTGGATTCAGTTTTATTGTAATGTCTTTGCCTTCATTGTAAATATCTTCAATTGTTATTTCATTCAAACCAGGTTTAATCTTTTTCAGATAGATTAAAAGCAAATTCCCAATTCTTTTATATTCTTCTTCTTTACTTCCTCTATCAATAAGACCTCTTAAATCATTTATTTTAGATGAAACTTTTTTCAGTTGCCTTTCAAGATGTTTCTCAATTCTTTTTATCTTACTATTCTTCTCTTCTAGATAGTTCCTCTTCAAGAGATAGAAATTTAGGGCGTCAAGAATATTTTCAAACCTTTCACCAACTTGCCCTTGATTACAGTGAAAGCTATCGAAAGAAATTGATGTAGTAAAATTAATTTTATCTAAGACGACGACCGGCTTAGAATAATATATTTCACTTATAACTTTTTTTAACTCTGATAGTCCGTCACTGCTTCTTGATTTAACTTCCTGAATTATTTCTTTACTTATAATAGGATATTTATTTCGAATATTTTCCAAATTGAGTTCTGTATCTTCATCAATGAAATCAAGATTATGAAATCCATCAATATAGGTTTCAGACAATAACTCTTCCTTAATCTTTTTTACTTCTTTATCTTCAGTTTTGAGAAAAGTTTCGAGTCTTTCCTTATTATCAATCACAAACACATTTGTAAACTTTCCTCTGACAGTAAAAAATATGTTCCCGCTTGATGTACTGATAGTAATAATGCGGTCATTATCGGCAATGAAAATTCCTGAAATATTTGAATTCATAAACGAACGAAATACTTCATAAGTATTTTTTTTAGCACGAGAATAATCTTGTTTTAATATAACGTAGGGAAAACCTGGATTGACAGATATTTCAATAAACTTTTCTTTTCCCTCTGACTCAATAATAAAAACTAATTTATCTTTTTCCTGAGTGAATACGCTAATTATTTTAGCACCAACAATAAGTGGTCTAAGCTCAACTGTTATTCTATTCAGGACAAAATAATTTTTGAAAAAATCAGGCTGCAATTTGGGTTACTGTTTAATAAGTTTAGATTATTTGCTAATAAAGATAGGGAACCTTTGGATAAAATAATTGTTGAGGTTTATTTTAGGCTAAGGAAAAATCAATACTAATGAATATATTTGATCGTTAATTTTTTACGAGGTACAAATTGAACATCTCCGCAGAAGTTGGAAAATTTAAAAAAGGATTTCATCCATCATTTTGGGTTGCCAACGGAATGGAACTTTTTGAGAGGTTGGCTTATTACGGACAGGCAACAATTCTTAGTGTTTTTCTTCGCGATCATCTAAAATTCAGTGAAGTAGAAGCAGGACAATTATCTTCGATATTTGGTGGATTGATTTATTTTCTTCCAATTTTTGCCGGTGCCCTGGCTGATAAATTTGGTTTCAGAAAAGCTTTTTCGTTTGCTTTCTTTGTTCTTGCAATTGGATATTTTTTGATTGGTTCAACCGGAATGTCCGCTTTCGCTGGTTGGTATTCGGATACTAATTTATTTTTGATTCTTTCAATCATTCTAATTTTTACGGCAATTGGCGGATCATTTATAAAACCAAGTGTTTTAGGAACAGTTGCTCTTACTACAAATTCTGAAACAAAATCTTTAGGTTATGCAATTTATTACTGGCTCGTAAATATGGGTGCTGCCATTGGACCATTGCTTGCTTATCTGGTTCGTGATTCAATCGGAATAGAGTTTGTTTATCTGGTTTCTGCATTTAGCTGTGCCTTAATGTTTGTAACTACATTAATATTTTTCAAAGAACCTCCTGCAAAATTGAGTGAGGAAAGAGATTCTTTACTTCAGGTTACAAAAAATTTATGGACTGTTGTAAAAAATATTAAGTTTATGATTTTCCTTTTACTCTTTGCTCTTTATTGGATTGTCTTCTGGGAATTTTTTATAGTAATTCCATTTTACATTTCTGATTATATTTCTCCCGAAGCTCCAATTGAACTAATTCTGTCTGTCGGAGCATGGACGATTATCTTATTACAAATTCCTATTAACAGATTAACAAAAAATATTCCAACTGATACAGCAATAATGATTGGATTTGTTTTTGCTGCAATTAGCTGGTTCTTATTATACTTTTCATACATTGCCGGAATTACAGTTGGCCTTGGATTAGTTATTGCTACTATCTTTATTTTTTCAGTCGGTGAGCAAACTCAGGCACCAAGATTCTATGAATATCTTGCAGACCTTGCTCCCAAAGGTCAGGCTGCATTGTTTCAGGGTTTTGCGTTCCTTCCGATAGCAATTGCTTGGCTAGTGGGCGGAACTTTTGGTGGATGGATTTACCAGACTTTCGCAACAAATGCAGGACAACCTGAAATTGTTTTCTTAATAATCGGGTTTATTGGAGTTGCTGGAGCAATTTTGATGTTTTTTTATAATCTTTATATGAGGAAATTAAAACAGTCTTAATTTGAATCTGTTAATTAAATTCGATTTTGGCTATTTTAGTAAAAGATAAATTAACATAGTCGTTTTATTCCGTTGGTATTATACTTTTTAAAATGAAGAAACTATTAGAAAAACCTTACGTTAAAAAATTACTGATTTTTTTCGCAGCTTTTATTTTGTTAATACTTCTTTTTGATAATCTCTTGTTACCATGGTATGTGAACTCAGAAGAAGTGATTGTGCCAAAGGTTGTTGGAAGTCATAAACAAGAAGCAATAAAGATTTTGGAAGATGCAGGATTTGAACCAATAATTGCTGATACTTCCTTTGTAGAAAATTTTGCTAAGGATCATGTTTTTTTACAAAAGCCTGAAGCAGGTAAAATTGTTAAAGAGGGAAGAGTTGTTTATTTATTCGTTGGCGGTGGAGAACAATTTGTTAATGTTCCTCTTCTTAAAGGAAAGACAATTGTAGATGCTAAATTTGCTTTGGAAAGAGTAGGATTGAAATTAGGTCAGGTAAATGAAGTAGCGTCTAATTATCCACGCGATATGATTTTTGATCAGCAATTTGTTGAAGGAACTCCGCTCAAGAAAGGACAATTGGTAAGTATTACATTAAGTTCAGGTTCAGCTACCGGTGATATTATAGTTCCCGATTTGATTGGTAAATCTTTAACTCAGGCAAGAATTTTGTTAAATGATAGTTCCTTTGTCGTTGGAAAAATAAATTATCAAATATCGAGCACACTTCTTCCAAATACTGTTTTAGATCAATATCCAGCACCGGGAAATAAATTAAATGCCGGTGAGAAAGTCGATCTTTTTATTACAAAAACAGGTAACCTTCCGCGTAGTGCTGATGAATCGGAATATTGATTATGAAATTATTAGCGCCATCAATTTTGTCATGTGATTTTACAAACCTTGCTCAACAGATTCGATTAGTAGAAATGGGCGGAGCAGATTGGATTCACTGCGATATCATGGACGGCAAGTTTGTTCCTAATATCACTTTTGGTCCGGTTATAGTGCAGGCAGCTAAAAAGGCTTCTCATCTTCCTATTGATGTTCATTTGATGATAAAAGATCCTGATAGCTTTTTAGTGGATTTTATTAAAGCTGGTGCAGACTATGTCTCGGTTCATTATGAAGAAGTCTCTCACTTAAACAGAACTATTAACAAAATAAAAGAATTAGGTGCAAAAGCAGGTGTAGTGGTTAATCCTGCAACTCCAATAAGTTCTTTGACCGATATCGCTGAATATGTTGACCTTGTCTTGATAATGACTGTTAATCCAGGTTTTGGCGGACAAAGTTTTATTTCAAACTCATTCAAGAGAATAAAGGAAGCTGTAGAATTAAGGAAAAAACTTAACGCAAACTTTTTAATCGAAGTTGATGGTGGGGTAAACAATAAGACTATTACAAAGATTAAAGAAGCAGGATGTGATGTTTTTGTTGCAGGTTCTGCTATTTTTCATTCAGATAATATTTCAGCCGCAACTACTGAGTTGAAAAACCTTATTAAATAGTTTTGTACTATTTTTAAGATGAAAAAAGCGACTTTAAGTCGCTTTTTTTGTTATATTTTGACCAATCATTTATAGAGATCGGTGATAATTCTTGATATTTCAAATCCTTAATCTTTCGTCTTCAGAAGTTTTTAAGATTTACAGCAACGAGTATAATATATTCCGCGATGTTTATTCTGTTGGATTATTTGGTCTCGAAATCCGAAATATATCCTCCAATATGGCAAACACGGTTCAGCAAATTGTACTTCAGGAAAGAGAAATCTGTTATAAAAAGGCCAAGAAAGATACTACCGATCTTTTTATTACCGGATCAATAAATTTATTCAAAGAAATTTCAAGAAGAATTGTATCTTTTGGAGATGAAGACCTTGGTTATCGTATAGTTAATGTAATTAAAAATTTTGAGGAATACGGTTCTCAGAGTTTTGCTTTTGAAAATCGTGTGTTTACATTTGACAAACCGTATGTAATGGGAATTTTAAATACTACTCCCGATTCATTTTCGGATGGAGGAAAATTTCAAAACTATGAGGCTGCAGTTGATCACGCTGTAAGTATGATTGATGAGGGTGCCGACTTTTTAGATATTGGTGGTGAATCAACTCGTCCGGGTTCTGAACCAGTTTCAATTGACGAAGAATTAAAGAGAACAATTCCTGTTATAAAAGGAATAAAAAAACTAAGACCGGATGCTGTGATTTCAATTGATACAACAAAATTTGAAGTTGCAAAAAAAGCTCTGGAAAACGGAGCTTCAATCGTTAATGATATTAGTGCTTTAACATTTGATAAGAATATTGCTTCACTTGTTCAAAAATCACAAGCTGGGATAGTTTTAATGCACATTAAAGGAACTCCAAGGAATATGCAGGATTCACCAAAATACGATAATATGATTCGTGAAGTTTATGATTTTTTATATGAACAAACTAATTTTGCAGTTCAGAAAGGAATTAAGAAAATATTTGTTGATCCTGGTATTGGTTTTGGCAAAAGGGTAGAGGATAATTTTGAAATTCTCAAAAGACTTGAGGATTTTAAATCACTCGGATTTCCTATTCTAATAGGATTATCCCGAAAATCTTTTATAGGAAAAACTCTAGATACACCAATTGAACAAAGAGATGTACCATCAACAATTCTGGAATCCATATCGGTTCTTAATTCAGCAAGAATAATTAGAACTCATAATGTTAAATTGGCATTGCAATCGACAAAATTACTTGAAAATATTATGTAGGAATAATATTGATTGAATTATTCAAAATAGGATTTTTAACAATAACTCTTATAGATGTTATTGATATAGCATTAGTATCATTTATAGTTTATAGACTATATACTTTGCTGAGAGGAACTATAGCCGCTCAGATATTTATCGGTTTGATGATCATTCTTTTAATCTCATTTTTATCACAAGCAGCTAATCTTAGGGCAGTTAGCTGGCTGCTAAAACTACTGACTGATATTTGGGTAATTGCGTTCTTAATTTTATTTCAACCGGAAATAAGAAGATTACTAGTTATACTTGCACGAAATCCTTTTTTAAAGCCATTCATTAGATCCGATACTCCAACGGCAACAGATATTGTAGCAGAGGCAGCATTTGAACTATCCCAGCAGCAGCATGGAGCTTTAATAGTATTAATTACTTCAGCCGGAATAAGAGGCTACGCCGAAACCGGTGAACCTTTGAATGCAAGATTGAATAAGTCGTTGCTGACTTCAATATTTTATCCAAGGTCACCATTGCACGATGGAGCTGTAATTGTTAAGGATAATATCATCGAAGCTGCGCGATGCACTCTTCCTTTATCTGCTCATACTCAAATAGATGGGGAATCTTTAGGAATGAGGCATAGAGCCGGTCTAGGAATTACCGAAGTTGCTGATGTTTTAAGTGTTATTGTTTCTGAAGAAACAGGTCAAATTTCTGTTGCTGAGAACGGACAGTTGACAACTGGATTATCGAAAGAAGCTTTGAAAAAAAGACTTTCTGAAACATTTAAACCGCCTGCAGTCAAGGGATGGAAAGGTTTGTTTGAACAATACAGAAAAAATAAATAGAGTATGCGCTGTCATCCCTTTCTATAATGAAAAACAAACTCTGAAAAATATAGTCAATAAAACATTAAATTTTGTAGATGAAGTAATCGCCGTTAATGATGGCTCAACTGATGGTTCTTGTGATGAGCTGAATGGAATTGAGAAGGTATCAGTAATAAATTTTGACAAAAATTGTGGGAAAGGTGTTGCTCTGAAAGCCGGATTTTATGAGAGTGTAAAGCAAAATTTTGATTTCACTGTTACTATTGATGCTGATTTGCAACACGATCCGACTTACATTCCTCTGCTGTTGAAAGAAACTGATGCTTATGATATTGTTATAGGTAACAGACTAAATGATTTGAAGACTATGCCTCTTCACAGAAGATTGAGTAACAAAATCACATCATATCTATTGTCTAAAAAATTGAAAGTCAAAATAGAAGACAGCCAATGTGGTTTCAGGGCATATAGAACGAATATTCCTGCAATGCTTCAGACAAAGTTTAATGGTTTCGAAGCGGAAAGTGAAATATTAGTAAGAGCAGTAAGAAACAATATGACTATTGGTTTCGTTGATATTCCAACTATTTATGGTAATGAAAAAAGTAAAATTAAATCTATTCAAGCTATTTTAGGTTTTATTAAAGTTATATTGAGTTGAATATGGCTAAGAAAAGAAAATGGGAAATTGAATCGTTAAAAAAAACAAAATCTTTAGCGGTAACTGCAAATACGATTTTAAATGATAGGATTGATACTTTCCTGGAAACAGTAATAAGATATTTTGAAGATAGTTCGGTTGAAAACCTGCACGATATAAGAATTTCTTTAAGAAGAATAAGATATTCAATGGAACTTTTCTTAATTTGTTTTGAAAAAAAACTGTTTCTAAAATTCTATAACAAAATTGAAAAGCTTCAGGATTTATCAGGTTCTGTCCGCGATCTTGATGTTCTACTTGAAAATGTAAAATTATTATTGGATCAAGGAAAAATTAAGGCAGTACCGGAATTAAATGAAATTGTTATTTTAAAGAAAAGTGAATTAGAAGAAACATTCAAATTTGATCTTATGAAATTTTTACACAGCAAAAATTTTAAGGATTTTACAAAAGCATTACAATAATTAATAAGAGGAGATATATTATGAAACTAAAATATTTTTCTCATTCTGCATTTCAAATTACAACAGAAAAAGGATTAAAGATTCTGATTGATCCTTTTCTTGATGGAAATCCAACTTCACCTGTTAAGTCAAATAAAGTTGACGCAGATTACATAATTCTTACTCACGCTCATGGTGATCATGTTGGTGATGCTTTGGAGATTGCAAAAAGATGTAATTCAACTTTCATATGCGTTAACGAACTAGCTGAATGGATAAAATCCAAAGGTTTTAAAGCACACAATATGCATATTGGCGGCAGTCATAAGTTTGATTTTGGTAAAGTGAAATTTACAATCGCTCATCATGGCTCACTTACACCTGATAATCAATATGCAGGTGAACCGGCAGGAGTAATTGTTACAATCGATAATAAGTGCATTTACCATACCGGAGATACGGGTTTATTTTATGATATGAAATTAATTGGTGAGATGAATCCAATTGATTATATGCTTTTACCGATTGGTGATAATTTTACAATGGGAATTGATGACGCAGTAAAAGCTGCAGATTTTGTTTCTCCAAGAATTTCAGCTATACCTATGCACTACAATACTTTTCCTGTAATTGAAGCCGATCCGAAAGAATTCAAAGCTAAAGTTGAGGCAAAAGGAATTGGATGTAAAGTAATGAATTATGGTGAAGAAATTACTCTTTAAGAATTAGTTTTTATAGTGATAATAATGACTTATTTTTGTATTTAATTTTAAACAGTATCGTTGAATGGCAAAAATTATCTCCATAGCAAATCAAAAGGGAGGAGTAGGTAAAACTACTACGGCAATAAATCTCTCCTCTCTGTTAGCCGCAGCCGAAAAGAAAACTTTATTAGTGGATATTGATCCTCAATCAAATTCTTCATCCGGATTAAGCGCTGCAAATCAATCACCATCGGTATATGATGTACTTATTGGAACAGAAGAAATTAGGAAAGCAATAATTAATTCTTTTATGCCGCACCTGGATATTCTTCCTGCAAACATAAATCTCGTCGGTGCAGAAATCGAAATGGTTGAGATAGAAAGCAGAGAAGCAATTCTGCGCAAAGCTTTAGCACAAATAAAAGATGAATATGATTTTATTGTAATTGATTGTCCGCCTTCTCTCGGTTTGCTTACACTCAATTCATTAGCTGCATCTGATTCAGTTCTAATTCCGGTTCAATGTGAGTATTTTGCTCTTGAGGGACTTGGACAACTGCTTAATACAATAAATATTGTTAAAAAACATTACAATCCGGATTTAGCAATCGAAGGTGTTTTACTTACAATGTTCGATACACGATTAAGGTTATCTCATCAAGTTGCAGAAGAAGTACGAAAGTATTTTGGAGAAAAAGTTTTTGATACAGTCATTCATAGAAATGTTAGAATTTCAGAATCACCAAGTTACGGCAAGCCAATTATTTTATATGATGCAATTTCATCAGGTGCAAAAAATTATATGTCATTCGCATCTGAATTTTTAGAAAGGAATTCGGTAATTACTCTGAATAAAGAACATGAGCAAAGCTAAGCCAGTTTTAGGAAGAGGTTTGGATGCATTGATGAATCCCAATGCATTGGTAAATCAGGATCTGGTTCAACCGCCTGATTATTCCAAAATTAAAGATGATGATGGTAAATTGATTGATATTTTAGCCAGGATATCTGTAGAATTTATTTCTCCAAATCCTTATCAGCCTAGAATGGGTTTTGACCCGCAGGCATTGGAAGAATTAAAAAAATCTATAATATCAAACGGATTGATCCAACCAATTACAGTAAGAAGAATTCAAGGAAATCGTTATCAGCTAATTTCAGGCGAAAGAAGACTGCGTGCTTATAAAGATATTGGCTACAAAGAAATTCCGGCATATATAATTAAAGTTGATTCCGACGAAATTTTATTAGCACTTGCATTGATTGAGAACATTCAGCGTGAAAGGCTTAATCCTATTGAGATAGGAAGAGCTTTTAAAAGACTAATGGAAGAATGTCATCTAACGCAGGAAGAAATTGCTGATAAAGTAGGAAAAGACAGAACAACAATTGCAAATTCAATTAGGTTGCTAAAATTACCTTATAAGATTCAGGAAGCTCTTGTTAATGAAGAGATAACTTCAGGACACGCAAGAGCATTGATAAATATTCCAAATGAGTCAACTCAGATTCAGATTCTTGAAAAAATCCTTGCCAATAATCTTTCAGTAAGAAAAGTTGAACAGCTTGTAAAAAAAATTAGTCAAGAAGAAAAACCTCAAAAAAAATCTTTTTCAATACCAGGAGGGAGCAGATTAGTATCTGCAAACTTCAAAGATGTTGAAGATAAATTAAGAAAAATATTCGGAACAAAAGTATCTTGTAAACAGAAGAAAGACGGTTCCGGAGAAATAATAATTGAGTTCTATTCAAATAATGAACTTGAAAGACTATTCGAATTATTCGAAATCATTGATAAGAATTATAATTAGTACATTTATACTTTTTATTTTTCTCACATCAAATCTTTTCTCTCAAAGTGAAGAACTTCTGATCAAAGAGGAAAAAACTGATACTGTGTTTATTATGCAGAAATCCCCGTGGGGAGCAGTACTTCGTAGTGCTGTTATTCCCGGTTGGGGTCAATTATATAATGAATCTTATTGGAAGATTCCCGTTGTATGGGGATTTGCCGGATGGTTTGTTTATAATTGGATAGATACAAATGATAAATACATAAAGAGTCGCGATTTATATATTGAAACAGATCAGCGAATTTATTTATTGAGAAGAGATTTTTATCGAGATCAGCGCGATAACTTTGCTGTTTATTTAGTCTTAACCTATTTACTTAATCTTGTTGATGCTTATGTGGATGCTCACTTATTTGATTTTACTGTTAGCGAAGAATATCTTACGAGAACTCCGCAATTAAATATCCGTATTAATTTTTGAGGTACAGATGAAAAACGCTGTCGTCTGCAAAAATTGTTCTGCTGAGAATTCAATCTATACTCATACTTGTACAAGCTGTAAATATTTTATACGGGACAGAGTATCGAACATTGATATTTGGGAAACCATCGGATCACTTATAGAATCACCTTCTGCTGCTTTTAAAAAAATAATATTATCTGAACATAAAAATTTCATTGTATTTCTTTCAATACTTTTTGCATTACGAATATTAATATTGAGCCGTTTTGTTTCCTTAATTTTATCAGAGTCGGCAAGATCAACTACACCACTAATTATTAGTTATTTAATCGTACTTTCTTCTGTTACTGTTTTATTTGTATTAATCTCAGCATTTATTTCGTTTATATTAAATAAAAAAGATTACAAAGTAAGGTTCAGGGATATATATTCGCTTAACATTTATTCAACCGTTCCAAATCTTTTTGCAGTTGTAATTTTATTCCCAATAGAGTTAATTGTATTTGGCGATTATCTCTTTTCAAACAATCCGAATCCCTTTCAGGTAAAAGCAACAATTGCGTATTTACTATTTTCAGTTGAGTTGGGAATGATATTATGGTCTATTGTTCTTAATTATAAAGCAAATTATGCTTTAACTGCGAACAAATCATTAAGCCTCAACATAACAGCAATAAATTATTTACTTATGATTGCACTCATTATAATACTTGCCGTTACCGTATTCTTCATTTAATTTCCAATAAGTATTAAAATAATCTTTGAGAGAAATTTATGTCGCTTAAGACCGATGTTTTAATTATAGGAAGCGGAATAGCCGGTCTATTCGCTGCACTAAAGATTTCAGAGTTTGCAGATATTATTCTTGTTACAAAGAAAGATAGAGCTGAATCAAATACAAACTATGCTCAAGGTGGAATTGCATCTGTAATTGATTCTTCAGATTCGTTTAATAAACATATTCAGGATACTCTTATTGCCGGTGCGGGATTGTGTAATCGGGAAGCTGTTGAATCAATGGTGAAAGAAGGTCCGCAAAGAATTCAAGATCTTATAGAAATTGGTACACGATTCACTCAAAAAAACGGCAAATATGATCTTGCAAGAGAAGGCGGGCATTCAATGCCCCGCATCCTTCACGCCAAAGACCTCACCGGTAAAGAAATTGAACGAGCTTTAATAGAAGCTGTAAACGATAAAAACAATATTAGAATTATTGAAGATGCCATTGCTATAGATTTTCTGACCGAGCATAATGTACTTGGATTAAAAGAATCAAAATTGAACAATCGTAATTGCTGGGGTGCTTATGTGCTGGACTCTACTAAAAATAAAGTTATTAAAATTTCTGCGAAAGCGACTATTCTTGCTACTGGCGGACTGGGACAGGTTTATCTTCATACCACAAATCCGGCTATTGCAACAGGCGATGGATTTGCAATGGCATATCGTGCCGGAGCAAAGATAGCTAATATGGAATTCATTCAATTTCATCCAACATCTTTCTATCAGATAGAAACAAAAAATTCTTATGATACTCCGTCATTTCTAATTTCTGAAGCGGTTAGAGGATATGGTGGAATTTTACGAACTATGGATGGAAATACTTTTATGAAGAATTATGATTCCCGACTAGAACTGGCTCCGCGAGATATTGTTGCTAGAGCAATTGACAATGAACTTAAAAAAAGGGGAGATGATTTTGTTTATCTTGATATTACTTACAAAAGTCAGGATGAAACAAAAGATAAATTCCCAAATATTTATAACACTTTAATGCAAAACGGAATTGACATTACAAAAGATTTCATCCCGGTTGTTCCGGCTGCACACTATGCTTGTGGTGGTGTAATGGTAAATCTTAAAGCAGCAACTTCATTAAACGGATTGTTTGCTTGCGGTGAGGTTACGATGACTGGAGTTCACGGGGCAAACAGACTTGCCAGCAATTCCTTATTAGAAGCTTTAGTCTATGCATACAGAAGTTTCGAATACATAAAACGATTTCTTAAAGAGAAACAATCTGATATTCCTGAAATACCTGAATGGGATGATTCAGGTACTTTAAGTGCAGATGAACATGTTTTAATCACCCATAGCTTAAAAGAAGTTAAGCAAACTATGGGAGATTATGTTGGAATTGTTCGCTCGAATCAAAGATTAGAAAGAGCATCTAAAAGAATTCATACAATATTTATTGAAATAGAGGAATTTTATAAAAAAACAAAAGTATTCAATAAATTATTAGAATTGAGAAATTTAATAACATGCTCCCACATTATAATTAAATCAGCAAAGTTGAGAAAAGAAAGCAGGGGATTGCACTTTACGATTGATTATCCGGGTAAGTTAACTGACTCAGAAGTTAGAGATACGATAATAGAAAATGTTCACTCCTGATTATCAATCATAAATTTTACAATAGCTCCGTACCTGATTCCTTTAGTGCTAGTATATACTTTATCTAATTTTAATAACTTCAAGTAAATTCAATAAAATAAGTGATCCTGCTAATATAATATCTTCACGTCCCCGCATAATATTTTGCCATTTATTTTTTATTTCCTTGGATGACATGAGCGAGAGATCGGAAACTATTTTATTTATATCAAATAAATTCAACTCACTTAATTCAATAACTTTCTCGTTAAAGACGGTTAATTCGTGTTTGATACTTGATAAAGTTGTAGGTGTTCCAGCAATTGCAATTGAAAAGGCATTATTGACCGGAAGATTCTTAAATTCTCCAAATAATTTTTGAATATATTCATTTAGTAATTTAACTTGCTCCGGTGTTGGTGGATCATTTATAAAGAATTTCTCGGTAGCAGAAACTGCTCCAATCTGAAAACTTTTTCTAAAATATATATTATTTCTTGAACCGAATATAATCTCTGTGCTACCACCTCCAATATCTATTACCAGAAATTTATCTTTATTTAATATTCCAGAAGTTGCACCGAGAAAAGAATAAAAAGCTTCTTCTTCACCGGATATAACTTTAATAACATAATTAAATTCTTCATGGATTTCACTGATAATAGATTCACTGTTCGAAGCTATTCTGAATGCATTAGTAGCTGTTAGAATTACTTCTTTTACATTATAAGAATCGATAATAGTTTTATATTCTTTTAATACTGTTTTAAGTAATTTGATTTTATCAGAATTTAAAGGCAAACCAGGATTTAATCCTTTGCCTATTCTTGGCATTCTGTGTTCATTTCTTAAAACGGTAAATGTTTGGTTCTTTAGATCAACCTCTGCGATTAATAGAAGGACTGTATTCGTGCCAATATCTATTGAGGCAATATTCATAACTTTTTACTAATTTTAATTAATATTTATTTTAAATTTATGAAAAAACAATCATTCTTTTCTAAGTTATTTGCATCATTTGCATTGGTTTCCGGAAGTATTTGGATAGGATCATATCTAGTAAAACTCTTTCTTATTTATCAGTTATTCGAACCCAAGGATTTAATTCTCAAAGAGATGTTCTTAATTGATGACATTAACACAATTCTATTATCTCTGCTGCCTGCTTTTTTAACACCTTTTTTGGCTTATATAATCATGATTATGTCATTTGTTCTTTTTCTATTATCGTCAAAGATCAAGCTAAAAGAAAACGGTTGGTTGTTTATTTCTATAGTGATAATTTTAATTACACTTCCGTTTGAGTTATATCTTTTAATTATAGACTTCAAAATTATTTCTATGCTGTTACAATCATCATTTAATGCAGACTCCATTATTAATCTTGTTAGAGATAGAATTACAGCTCTGAGCAGTTTTCCTATTATTGAAATATTAAGTTATTTAAGCATTTTATTTCTAATTATATTTAAACCATTGACTATTAAAAATAAAGTTACTTAATGAAAATCAAAGAGAAAGAGTTTGAAGATTTATTTCAGGATTTGAAAGCACTTGCTTCACAACTTGGTGCTACTGTGAGATTTGAAAAGGGCGACTTTAAGGGCGGTTATTGTATTCTTAAGGAAAGCAAAGTAATTGTAATCAATAAAACGGCGAATCTCCAAAGGAAAGTTTTTATCCTTTCTATGGCATTAAAAGAACTTGGAGTTGACGATATTTATATTAATCCAAAATTAAGGGGAATAATTGAAGAAATGAGTGAAACTAAATGAAATTTATTATTATTAATGGTCCTAATTTGAATATGCTAGAAGATAGGGAGAAGGATCAATACGGAAATATTTCATTGTGGGATATTGAAAATATTTTAAAGAAAGAATTTCCAAAAGTATCGGTTACATTTTATCAATCAAATTTAGAAGGTGATTTAGTTAATAAAATACACGAAGCGAATAAGGTATATGATGGTCTAATAATAAATCCCGGAGGTTACGCGCATACATCCGTTGCAATACACGATGCCTTAGCTTTATGTAAAATTCCTAAAGTAGAGGTGCATCTTTCTAACATTTCTCAACGTGAGGATTTCAGACAAAAGACTTTAACAGCAAAGCAATGTAATGGATACATCTCCGGACTTAAAGAGATTAGTTATCTGTCAGGCGTTTATGCACTAATTAAAGTTATAGAGAACTACTAGAATAATAGTTGTTTTAATCTTACCTATTTCTTCTACTATCACACTTTAGTTCAATACTAAATTCTTATTATTTCAACAAAATCTATCTTTCCCAAAAAGTTTTGACTTTATTTAATAACTGCATCTTGCTATTAAATAAAGCATTAGTTATTTTCGTTTCAACAAATTATCTATGCTTATGAAAGATCTTTCAATAAAAAAACTCTATTACTCAATCAGTGAAGTAAGCAAAATAACCGGTATTGAACAATATGTTTTACGATACTGGGAAACAGAGTTTGATGAGCTTAAACCTCAAAAAAACAGGGCAGGAAACAGAATATATACCAATAAGGATATTCAATTAATTCTGCATATCAAAAATCTGCTCAGAGAAAGAAAATATACAATTGAGGGAGCAAAGAAAATTTTAGAGAATTATACGCCGGATAAAGTATTACAAGTATCAGAACCGGAAAAAAATTCATCCCCAGATGCTGAACATGTACCGGTAAAGAAAGAAAAATCTACTCTAAAGAAAGACCTTGAAGAAATAAAAAGTATTTTAGAACTTCTAGTGTCAAAATTATAAAATTTCGGAACGTGGCGCAGCCCGGTAGCGTACCTGAATGGGGTTCAGGTGGTCGGGGGTTCAAATCCCCCCGTTCCGACTAAAAAAAATCCTCACATACCATGAGGATTTGTTATTTTAAATCCTTTTCCAGGTATTTCAAAGTGCTTTTATAAACGGTATTTTTATACTATTCTTTTTGATTGAAGACCTGTTTTATTGAACAAAATTATAAATTTGAGCAACAAATTATTCTTTTATTTATAACTAAGAAGCACAATGAAAATAAAATTTTTTCTTATCGTTTTTATATCATTCTTCACATTAAGTATCTTCTCACAATCTACTCAGCAATTTGTTAATATCGGTGACTATAAACTTATTAATGATGAGATAATTAAAGATTGCAAGATCGGTTTTCGGACTTTTGGTACTTTAAATGAGGATAAATCAAATGTAATAATTTATTGTTCATGGTTTGAAGGCACTTCTGAAGCAATTGGAAATCTTATTGAAAAGAAAAATTTTGTTGATACATCAAAATTTTACATAATTGCTTTTGATGCTCTTGGAAATGGTGTTTCTTCATCTCCCTCCAATTATGAAAATAGTTGTTTCCCGGAAATTACTATAAGAGATATGGTTAATGCTCAACACGAAATGCTGACAAAGCATTTGGGATTAAATCATATTTATGGAGCAATAGGCGGATCAATGGGCAGTATGCAGGTTTTTGAATGGGCTGTTGCTTATCCAAATTTTATTGATAAAATTGTTGCCTATGTAAGCACTCCAAAAATGACAAGCTATGATCTTCTCTGGATGAATACTCAACTAAAAATAATTGAAACTTC
Organism: uncultured Ignavibacteriaceae bacterium; assembly: GCA_963714415.1. GTDB lineage: Bacteria > Bacteroidota > Ignavibacteria > Ignavibacteriales > Ignavibacteriaceae > JAGXRK01. The sequence continues at coordinate 490,361 of CAVQOL010000003.1, read as the reverse complement.
AAAAAAATATGGAGCTTCTGAGAAGGAAATAAAAACCATTACTAATATGATGACTGCACTATTTGCCAGAACTCCAGACTATGTTAATGAGAATGTTAAATTAGACGAATTTCAACCCTATCTTTCATCTTTTGAAAATAAACCTTTAACTGTATTTACGGTGGATAATTATGTGGCTCAAATGAAAGCAATGATGAAACATGATATATCAAAATGTTTTAATAGTTCAATGGAAGAAGCAGCTAAACATATTCAGGCAGATCTTTTCATAATTATCTCGAAAAATGATTTAATGGTTAATCCATCTACATCTGTTAAAATTGCTGAAATGATCCCAGCAAAGTTTCTCGTTTTAGATAATTATTGTGGCCATCTCGCAGTTAGCTGTGAATTAGAGAGATGTAGAGAAGAAATAAACAATTTCTTTGAAAAATAAAAATTATTTGGATATTTGTCCGGTAGCTTTCCAAATCCATTTGTGAAATTTGTGAATCAGTCCAATTGGTTCTGTAAACATTATAACACATTGATTTTGTACTACATCCATTCCATTTTCTTCACAATATTTTATTGCTTCCGGAGAAACTGAGCCAAGTTGCATCCAAATCTGATTTATTCCGAGTTCTTTTGCTTCTTTAACAATTTTCTCAGTTTCTGTTGGTGGTACTACCGTAACAATGGTATCTACTTTACTCTGAATTTCTTTTAATGATTTATGAATCGGCTTACCTTTAATATTTCCACCATTAGGATTAACAGCGGAAACATTAAAATTTCTATCTGAAAGATGATTATAAATCGCAACTCCGAATCCTTTACCTTTTGAGGAAACTCCGACGATTGCAATATGTTTATCGTTTAGAAAATTCTTTGCTTTATTCTGATCTAACATTTAAAGTACCTTCAATTTTTTGTTCAGTTATTTTTAGAACCACTAAATTTCTCGAAAAACAATACATAAAAGGAAATCAATAAAATTGTAATTGCCTGATAGTAAAAAGGTGTTGCAAAAAGTTTATCCGCTAACACTCCGGTATTCGATTGAAACATATTTCAATAAATAATAAGCAATCTTGCTGACTATAATACTTAATAGCAAAGAGATAATTCTGCTGTTAAGCTTTTTAATAAATACAAAGTATAGAATGACATTAAGCAAAAGCTCTGTGCTGAGAAGCCCTGCTTTAACAAATGAAGGATGCGATGAAATAAGAAATGAAAATAGAGGCAATGTCAAAGCAATAATAAAAGTATTTCTCTTTGAGGTATGCAGCAAAGTAAACACTAACACAAATCTCATCGGGTCTAAATAATAAAGAGGAAATACAAGTAAATGAGATACTGCAGGAAGAAAATAAATAAATGATAAAATTGCTAAATCAAAAATTACGATCCCGCTGTTTGATTTGATGACCGGTAAACTGATAACCTTTTCCATGCTTGCCTCAGAAAAAAATGAAATTGTGTTACAAACATAATTGAAAAAACTTATGCCTTCAACCAAAATATTATTCCCCGCAGAAAATTATTTTATTGTTTCTTTTTTACTATGAGACGTGTAAATTTGAAACGATTATTAAGGACTCATTATGAAAAGAAGAGATTTTATAAGTAAATCAGTTAAAGCAGGCTTGTTAGCTGGTTCTGCTTTATCATTAGGTAATTATTCCAAACTATTTGCTTACAATTCTTTTATCCCTCCTGATTCTTACGATCTTGCTGCAATAAGAGGTGGTGAACCGGATGCTATGTTTGATGAAGCAATAAAAGCCTTAGGTGGCATGAGTAAATTTGTCAAGAAAGGTCAAACTGTTGTTGTAAAACCGAATATAGGCTGGGATGTATCTCCCGAAAGAGCAGGTAATACAAATCCACTTTTAGTAAATAGAATAATTAAGCATTGCTTTGACGCAGGTGCAAAGGATGTTTATGTTTTCGATAACACTTGTGATAACTGGAGACGTACTTATACAAATAGCGGAATTGAAAAAGCAGCAAAAGATGCAAAAGCAAAGATAGTTTCCGGCGCAACAGAAAATTATTATCAAAAAGTAACAGTAAAGCAAGGCAAGAAATTAAAAGAAGCAAAAGTCCACGAGCTGATTTTAAGTTCAGATGTTTTTATAAATGTTCCAATACTGAAACATCACGGTTCCGCAGATCTGACAATTTCAATGAAAAATTTAATGGGAATAGTCTGGGATCGCGGTTACTGGCATAGAAATGATCTTCATCAGTGTATTGCAGATTTTACTTCTTTCAGAAAACCTGATCTTAATGTTGTTGACGCATATTATGTAATGAAAAGAAACGGACCAAGAGGAGTTTCAAAAACTGATGTTGTTACAATGAAATCACAAGTTGTTTCATCAGATATTGTTGCAGCCGATGCTGCGGCAGCAAAATTGTTTGGCAAAGAACCTGATAATATAGAATATATTAGAATTGCAAATGAAATGAAACTGGGTGCAATAGACCTGGATAAATTGAATATCTACCGAAAAATATTTTGATTAATTGAATTCATCAAAACTCAGAAAAATAAGAATTGTTGTTTCTATAATTTTTCTAATAATTACAGCAATTGCTTTTCTTGATATAAATCATGCTCTTCCATCAAGGATAATTAACTACTTTTTATATTTTCAATTTGTCCCTTCAGATTCTAAAATTCTTTAATGTTTATACTCTTCTTGCAACAGGATTCATAATTGTTACGATTCTGGTTTTATTTTACGGCAGGATATACTGTTCAAGTGTTTGTCCTATCGGTACTCTTCAGGATATCTCATCAAATATTTCAAAGAAATTTAATAAAAGGAAAAAGTATCACTACACAAAAGAATACAAATGGCTAAGGTATACAGTTCTTCTTTTAACATTAGTTTTTATATTTGGCGGGAAATATGCTTCTTCTCAATCTTCTCGATCCATATAGTAACGCAGGAAGAATATTTGCACAACTTATAAATCCTTTAGTCATAGCAGGAAACAACTTTCTATCATTTACATTAGAAAAGCTTGATGTTTATCTTATTTATCCAATCGATCCAAAATCTTATTCATATCTTCTGGCGCTTTTTCCATTTATATTTTTAGTTATTATAGTCTATCTGTCTTACAAACGCGGAAGACTTTATTGTAATACAATTTGTCCTGTCGGAACTTTATTCGGATATTTATCTAAATATTCTTTTTATCAACTTAAAATAGACAAGACTGAATGCGAGGGTTGTGGGGTTTGTGAAATAGTCTGTAAATCGGAATGTATAGATTTCAAAACAAAGGAAATTGATTTCACACGATGTGTTGCCTGTTTTAACTGTATGGATGTTTGTCCAAGTGAAGTAATATCATATCAACAAAACTGGATGATGAATGAATCAGATGTAAACGAAAAGGATAATTCAAAACGTGAATTCATTTCAAAAACTTTGATTTATTTCATTGGATTATCAGGTCTATCACTCTCTCAGGTAAAAATAATTCCTGAAAAAGAAAGTACGGTTCCTGTAAACAAAAAATTAATGTCATCACCTCCGGGATCCAAAAGCTTAGATCATTATAACTTAACCTGTACTGCTTGTCATCTTTGCGTTACAGTTTGCCCAACAAAAGTTTTACAGCCGTCATTTCTTGAATTTGGATTTCTTGGAATTCTTCAGCCTTATATGGATTTCAAAACAAGCTTTTGTAATTACGACTGTGTTTCTTGTTTAGAAGTTTGTCCTACCGGTGCGATTATTCCTCTAAAACAAGAACAAAAAAAAGTAGTCCAAATTGGTAAAGCAATTTTTGTAAAAGATAATTGTATTGTTGAAACAGAAAAGAAAGCTTGTGGTGCTTGTTCGGAACATTGTCCAACCAAAGCAGTAGATATGGTTGATTATAAAGAAGGATTAAAAATTCCTGAAGTTACTGATAAGTTCTGTGTTGGCTGCGGAGCGTGTGAATATGCTTGTCCAACTATTCCATATAAAGCAATTTATGTGGAAGGAAATTCAGTTCATCAGATTGCAGAAAAAAGAAAGCTTGAACAACTTGAAATAGAAATTGATCATAAAGAAGAATTCCCATTCTAATTATTTCGTTTCCCTGTAACCAAAAATTTTTAATTCATATGAAAATATCCACTATTATTCTGTTTCATTAAATATCCTTTATTACTTAACTTTGTTTGTAAATATTTTAATGGTACACATTTAATTTTATATGAATTACGAAGAAGATAAACCAATTTCTTATTGTGGAATATTCGGCGTTTACGGTTCAGATACTGCCGCTGTTCAAGCTTATTATGGGCTTCATGCATTACAACACCGCGGACAGGAAGCAACCGGAATTGTAACCCGATCATTCAATGGAGATGGAAGGGCTCACTTTAATATTGTTAAAGGCGAAGGATTAGTTTCAGAAGTATTTGAAGATTCAAATCTTCTACGTGATGTTCTTATCGGTAATTCTGCAATCGGGCATAATCGTTATTCAACTACCGGAACTGCAAAATCAAGAAAGAACATTCAGCCTTTTATGGTGAATTACAGACTTGGTAATCTTGCCATAGCTCATAACGGAAATTTGACAAATGCAAAACAGTTAAGAGAAGAACTTGTTAATGAAGGAGCAATCTTTCAAACTACAAGCGATACAGAGGTGATACTCCATCTTATTGCACGATCAAAACTTGAAGACCAGATTGACCAGATACTTGAAGCATTAAAAAGAATAGAAGGCGCATATTGTGTTACTATACTAACCGACGATAAACTTATTGCTGCACGCGATCCTTATGGATTCAGACCATTATCTATCGGTATGCTTGATAATACTTTTCTTGTTGCTTCAGAAACTTGTGCTTTTGATATTCAATCAGCTACATTTTTAAGAGAAGTCCGAGCAGGTGAATTGATTGTAATTGATGATGACACAGTTTACACAGGAAAAATAAAATCCTTTAAAATTGAAGAAAAATCCAGGGAACAAAAGCACTGTATTTTTGAGTTCATATATTTTTCACGTCCTGATAGTTTCATCTTCGGACATTATGTTGATAAGATGAGAAGAAAACTTGGTAAAGTGCTTGCTCGAAAACATCCTGTTACTGATCCTGATGGTGAAAGGATATATGTTATAAGTGTTCCGGATAGCTCCAATACAACTGCTTTAGGATACGCAAGAGAGTTTGAGAAAGAGGGAATTGATTCCCGGCTTGAAATCGGCTTGATAAGAAGCCATTACATTGGAAGAACTTTTATTCAGCCGGGACAAAGCCAACGTGAAACAGATGTAAGAATAAAATTTAATATTGTGAAAGGTGTTTTGGAAGGCAGAACAATTGTTGTGGTTGATGATTCAATTGTTCGCGGTACTACATCAAAGCAGCTCGTAAAACTTTTAAGAGAAGGAAATCCAAAAGCTATTCATCTCAGAATTTCATCACCTCCAATAATGCACCCTTGTTATTATGGAATGGATTTTCCAAGCCGCTCTGAACTTATCGCTCATAGAATGCACGGAAATATTGAAGAGATAAAAAATTATCTTGAAGTTGATAGCATAGAATACTTAACTATTGAAGAGATGTTGGAAGCCGTTTCTGAAGCAGGAACTAAAAACTTCTGCACGGCATGCTTTTCAGGTAAATATCCAACACCTGTAGATATCAATTTTAAGAAGGAAATGTATGAAGTTTAATGCGCTGTTTTTTTTCTTATTCTTTGTAACCGCAACTTTTTCATTTTCACAAACCACTTACTTCATAAAATATAAAAACTCTGTTCCGATTGAAGAAGTTCACAGAAAAATATCTGAAAAAAGATTTAGCAGACAATTAGTAAACCGGGGTACATCTCTTCCTGAATTTGATCTAAATTATCTTGCAAAAGGATTAGGAAGGGGAGATGAAGTTCTTGGCAGAATCGTCAAAGTTACTTTTGATGATCAGATTAGTGAAAGCGTATTTTCTACAGTAATCACAGGCGATGACGAGATTGAATATTTCCAGCAATCTGTCACTTATCAAATCAACATAATTCCAAATGATTCATTAGTTAATCAACAATGGGGACTCTTTAAAGATTCAGGCTTTTGACGCATGGAAAGTTACTTACTGGCTCTGAACGATGTTTTACTTTCAATTATTGATACAGGAATTGATTATGAGCATCCTGATTTGATGAACAAAATCTATCTTAATTCGAGCTGAGATTGGATTTAACGGAATTGATGATGATAACAACGGTTTTATTGATGATTATATGGGATGGGATTTTACAGATCGTGTCGGCTTTCCGTTTGACTCAATTGGCGGTGATTATTTAGCGTGGGATAATAATCCTTACGATGAAAATGGTCACGGAACTTATGTCGCTGGAATAGCCGGTGCGGAAACGAATAACATTACTGGTATTGCCGGAGCTGCTCCAAATATAAAACTGCTCAATCTTCGTGCTTTCGATCCCGGTGGATACGGAGAAGAAGATGATGTAGCTGCAGCAATATTATATGCAGTTAAAATTGGTTCAAAAGTAATTAATATGAGTTTTGGTGATAACTCATTTTCATTTGTACTTCGTGATGTTATAAGATATGCTTATTTGCAAAATGTGGTGATGGTTGCAAGCTCAGGTAATTCAGGCTCAAGTGAACCACATTATCCTTCAGGTTATTCAGAAGTCATAAGTGTTGGTAATTCAACAGATCAGGATTTTGTTGCACCGAACTCTAATTGGGGTTCAACAATAGATCTTGTTGCACCCGGTAGCAGCATTGTAACAACAGCAAAAAATAGTAGTTATGCAACCATAGGTGGAACTTCAGCTTCTGCGCCTTTCGTTTCTGCAACTGCAGCACTGATTTTATCAGTTCAAAATTTTACTAACGAAGAAGTAAAACAAATAATAAAATCAACAACCGATGATATCGGGGAACAAGGATGGGATCTTAGGAGTGGTGCAGGCAGATTAAATATGAATAATGCATTAACAGTTACTTGCTCCTGCAGAAATCAAATTCTTTCATCCGTTAATGGATTTTGCAACCGATAAAAATTCTATTGAAATAGTTGCCTCTGTTTTGTCACCATATTTTGTCAGTTATAATCTTGAAGTTGGACGAGGAATAAATCCAACTCAATGGATTAAATTAATCGAAAATGGAAAAAACCAATTTGCAGAGAGTTTAATCTACGAATTGGATGTAAATACATTTATTGAAGATGCATACACATTGCGTTTAATTGTTTTTCAGTCGAATGGACGTACACTTGAAGAGAGAACAAATTTTTACATAGTGAGGACTCCACCTGAAGTATCTCTTGTTGGATATGGTGCTCTATATTATGGAGACAAATCAACAATTCAGTCAGAGATATATACAAATCAACGATCGATTGTCAGAATGTATTATAAAATGTTAGGCGAACCCGAATTTAATTTTATTACTCTTGATGGTTTTAATACGAATAACCAGTTTGTAAAACAATTTCACTATGGTTTTATTCCAAAAGAAATTGTTCAGCCATCCACATTATATGAAGTCTATTTTGAAGCTGAGAATCTAGCAGGATTAAAAACTATATTCTTGGATTCAACTAATAACAACAACTATTTTTTAATAAGAACAGATAAATTACCTGAGCCAATACAATTCAGTTTAATGCCATTTAGTTTACCAAATAGTATAACGCTATTTCCCAAACCAGTTAGTTTTCTTTCAGATAAGCATAATGAAGTTTTATTACAACTTTTTTATCCGAGTCAGAATGTGGTTTTTGGCAATTACGTTTTAGAAGCTGATCAATTCATTAAGGAAGATTCTGATTCACTAATTAATCGTTATCCTCAGTTATACGGTGACTTTAATAATAATGGACTCAAAGATTTAATAACACTAAACTTTACAAATGTAATATCTTTAGAGCAAACTCAAGCAGGAGCATTCTCTTTTAACAGAAAAGACTCTACTAATAAAATATTTTATCCTTTATTAATTGATGACCTGGTCAACGATGGGAATAAATATTTGATTACACAAAATTTTAATCCTGATCGATATCTTCTTTGGAAAGTTAACCAGGATCTTAGCACAACTTTAATAGACTCAACTTTTTATATCTCAAAACCGGATACTTTTGGATCTAATTATACAACAAAAAATATTTTAGTAGATGACACCAATAAAGATGGCGTGAAAGAAATTTGGTTTTTAGATGATGACGGCGATTTAAAGAGTTTTAGAATAAATCAAAATCTTACTTTTACAAAATCCGATAGCTTTTATACTTTAGGTTTAACTCCACCATTGGATCAGGATGTTTTGAGTATTGGCGATTATAACGGTGATGGAATAAAAGACTTTGCCATTCTTTATAAAACTAACTCAATATCTCCTTCATTTTTATTATTAATTGTAACTTTTATAAATCATAATCCACAAGTTATATCGCAAAAGATATTTTTGGATCAATCTGCAGAATATATCGGCGGATTGACCTTTTCTAAAATCTATCAGTCTCTAAAGTTTTTAAATATTGACGGTGATGATCAGGATGAATTGATTGTTAACATATTTCCTTATACTTATATATTCAAGCATTCGAATCAGGAAGATAAAATTGTATTTTATACTGAAGGATCCAACACTAAAAATGTATTTATTGGTGATTTGAATCAGAATGGTGTGACTGAAATCGGATTAAGGATAAATAATGAATTTAAATTTTATGAATTTTCAAATGTAATTAGGACATTAGTTCCTGCGAGCTTACAGGGATTTAGTCTGAGCTCAGATGCTGTTCAGCTCAGTTGGATTTCAGATGCACAAAAATATTATATTTATAAAGGACTTGACGCTGCAAATTTAGAACTTATAGATTCTACATTAGAGAAAATCTATATTGATAATAATGTTGACTCAAATAAATATTACTATTATGCAGTTCAGGCATTCGAACCTTCTAACACTGAACCATTATCCGGTTTAAGTAACATCATTGAAGTTTATTCTCACGAACCTGCCAAACCTTTAAAGGCAGTAAGTAAAAGTAACTATAGTGTTATAATTACTTTTTCCAACAAGATAAAAAACACAATTGAGAATCTTCAATCGTTTGAAATAGTCGGGGTAGGTTATCCGAATTCAATATCACCTTCAGATCAGTATTCTTATTTATTGTCATATACTGAACCTTTGCCTGTTGGGGATAATAAAATAATAGTTAGCAAAATAAAGGATTTTTATAATTCACCAATTGCAGAAGATACATTATCCTTTTCGGTACAATATGCTCCTGATGAAATTGATTTCTTTGTATCCTCTTTTGAAATATTAAATCCATATCTAATAAAAGTAGTATTCAATTTTCCGGTCGATGAGCAAACCGTAAAGAATGTAAATAACTATTCCTTTGAGCCATCAAACAAAGTATCTGAAGTAAGAATTGATGCAAATGATAAAAAAGTAGTTTATCTTGATCTTAAAAATCAAAAACCTGTTGGATCAATTGGAAAAGAATATATTCTAAGAATTGAAAATGTTTTTTCCGACTTAGCCACGGGAAATATTTTAATTCGCTCAGGTGCTGGCAGCTATATTGTACTCACAGGTTTTGCAAATGATTTAACTGATGTTTATGTTTATCCGAATCCTGCCAGAGCAGGGGAGAGTCAAGGTTTTATTACTTTTGCCAATCTTCCGCAAAGAGCAAAAATTACAATATGGGATATTAATGGAATTAGAGTAAAAGAATTAGAAGAACTAGATGGCAATGGCGGAGTAGATTTTAATCTTACAAACGAATTCGGAGAAAAGATTTCTACAGGTGTTTATATTTACAGAGTTGTTATGATTGATGATCAAAATAATGAAGGTGAGGAAAAACTTGGTAAATTTGCAGTGATAAAATAATGTTTGCATTAAAAGAAATATATACTAAGTCCAACTTATTAAGTTCATTCAGACTTCTTTTAGCAATTCCCCTTTGGTTATTGCTGGATGATTTTGAAGCCAATAGATATTATGTCTTTGGTCTGTGTGTATTTGCTGCTTTAACAGATATACTTGATGGTTATTTGGCAAGAAAATTTAATGAAGTTACTGAGTTTGGAAAAGTAATAGATCCTCTTGCCGACAAAGTTGCAATGGCAGCAGTTATAATTAAACTTTATTTTATCGGTGAGATTCCACCAATATATTTTTATTTAATTATTGGTCGTGATTTACTGATATTTTTGGGTGGATTATATGTCTCAAAAAAACTTGGCAGGGTTCTTCCATCAAATAAACTAGGTAAAATTACTGTGTTAAATATTGGTCTGATTATATTTTTTATACTTCTCGGTATAAATAAAGAAAGCTTGATTTACATGGTATTCTACTATTTAAGTATCGTATTGATATTCGCATCATTTACAGGTTACATAATCAGAGCTACAGAATTTATAAAACGAAATAATAATGAGTCTGTTTAAGAATTTTAATTTCAATAAACTTAAAGATGGTCTGGCAAAGACCAGAAATAAGATTGCTAATTCCATTCAAGAAACATTAACCGGTAAAGCAGTAATTGATGATGTTACAATCGATCGATTAGAGGAAATTCTTGTTTCGTCAGATATTGGATTTGATACTGCTGAAAAAATAATTGAAAATGTTAGAATTAGTCTTAAGTCGGAAAAAGAACGTTCACAAGTGAACATTATAAAAATTGTTCGAGATGAACTTGTAAGACTTCTCAGTGAAAATAAAACGAATGGAATTGACCACACAAAGTATAAACCTTTTGTTATTCTAATTGTTGGAGTGAATGGAGCAGGGAAGACTACCACAATTGGTAAATTGGCTAACAATTACAGGAAGATCGGATGCAAAGTAATTGTTGGTGCGGCTGATACTTTCAGGGCTGCTGCAAATGAGCAGTTAGATATCTGGGCAGAACGTGCCGGCGTAGATTTAATTCAACGTAAACAAGGCTCTGATCCTTCTTCTGTTGCCTATGATACCGTTAAAAAAGCTATGGATGAGGATTATGACATAGTTCTCATAGATACTGCTGGAAGGCTGCATAACAAAGCTAACCTTATGAATGAACTTAATAAAATTAAACGGGTTATTGCAAAGCTTTTACCTGATGCTCCTCATCAAACTCTACTTGTTTTGGATGGTAATACAGGACAAAATGCTATCATACAAGCTGATGAATTTTCTAAAGTTACTGATTTATCCGGACTTGTAATTACAAAATTAGATGGTACAGCTAAAGGCGGAGCAATCTTTCAGATTGTTGGTAAACAACAAGTACCAGTAAAATATATTGGTATTGGTGAAAGCATCGATGATCTTCAAGAATTTGATCCAGAAGCATTTACCTTAGCGATATTTGAGAGTTGATTACTATGCTAATGAAACGACCTAAACACAGAGTTTTTGATTATCCTCCAAGATTTTATAAACCGGAAGAAGACGAAAAAGAACGAAAGAAAAGAAAATTAGGATTTTCACGACTTCGTACATTCAAACCTCGGAAGAGGAGTCCGATTTTCTGGTTATTACTTATAATTGTGATTATTTATTTAATACTTAAACTGAATAAACTGATATAGTAATTTTTCATAGTTTACATAATATACATTATCAGACAAACAAATAAGCCGAACGGTTTAAGACTATAACATCCGGCTTTATCGTTTTATCTAATATTTGAAGAAACCTTCTCCCGATTTTCTGCCTAGTTTCCCAGCTGCAACCATCTTTTTTAATAATGGACATGGTCTGTATTTTGGATCATTAAATCCGTTGTAAAGAACTTCCATTATTGCCAGACATACATCCAACCCAATAAAATCTGCCAAAGTCAATGGTCCCATTGGATGATTCATTCCAAGTTTCATAACGGTATCAATATCTTCTTTTGATGCGACACCTTCCATCAATGCAAAAATTGCCTCATTGATCATTGGCATCAGAATTCTATTTGATATGAAACCAGGATAATCAAACACTTCAACAGGTTCTTTATCCAATTTGACTGAAAGATCTTTTATGATACCGAATGTTTCATCAGACGTTGAGTACCCGCGGATAATTTCAACTAATTTCATAACTGGAACCGGATTCATAAAGTGCATCCCGATGAATTTATCAGCTCTTGCTACAGACGATAACTCAGTAACTGAAATTGATGAAGTATTAGAGGCAAATATAGAATCAGGTTTTACTATTTTATCTAAAGTCTTAAATATATGTATTTTAGCCTCTTTATTCTCATAAATAGCTTCAATAACTAAGTCAACATCTGCAGGAATCTTCTCTACACCTATAATTTTATTTATTCTACTCAGCGAACTTACTTTATCTTCATCAGTTATAATATTCTTTTTAATTTGTCTGTCTAAGTTTCCCGTTATAGTTTTTAATGCCTTAGCATACAATTCTTCCGAAGTTTCACAAAGAAAAACATTAAATCCCTTAGCAGCAAATACATGTGTGATTCCGTTACCCATTGTACCGCCGCCAATTACGGCAATTTTGTTAATGTTCATTTAAAACCTCACTATTTAATTATAATTTTTAACAATTACGGCTGATGCTTCCCCGCCACCAATGCAAAGCGAAGCAATACCAAATTTTGAGTTTCTTTTCTTCATTTCATGAATCAATGTTGTTAATACGCGTGCTCCGCTTGCTCCGATTGGATGACCAAGAGCAACTGCTCCACCATTGACATTAACTTTTTCGCCTGTGAGTCCTAATAATTTATTTACTGCGAGTGAAACAACTGCAAAAGCTTCATTGATCTCAAAAAGGTCAATATCTTCAATCTTCATAGAAGCTTTCTTTAATACTTTATTTATTGCATCAGCAGGAGCTGTTGTGAATTCTACAGGAGCCTTTGCAACCGAACTTTGAGCAATGATTTCAACAAGAGGTTTAAGTCCTAACTCCTTTGCTTTATCTTCACTCATAATCAATAAAGCTGCTGCTCCGTCATTAATACTTGAAGCGTTAGCCGCAGTAACAACTCCGTCTTTTTCAAAAACGGGTTTTAATGTTGGAATTTTATCAAACTTTACACGCTCAGGCTCTTCGTCTTTATCTACTATTGTATCCCCTTTTCTTGATTCAATTTTCACTGGAACAATTTCTTCTTTGAAACTTCCCTTTCCAGTAGCTTCTATTGCACGTTTGTAACTGTTTATAGCAAACTCATCGAGTTCTTCCCTCTTGAAAGAAAAATCTTTTGCGCACATTTCAGCACAACTTCCCATATGAATATTATTATAGACATCCCAAAGACCATCAAGAACAATGATATCGTGTATTTGTCCGTGACCAAGCCGATAACCGTTTCTTGCATTTAACAAAGCATAAGGAGTATTACTCATACTTTCCATACCTCCGGCAATTATAATGTCTGCGTCGCCGGTTTGAATTGCTTGTTGAGCAAGCATAACAGCCTTTAATCCACTTCCACACATTTTATTTATAGTCATACATTCTGTTTTTTGCGGAAGCCCTGCATACAGAGCTGCTTGTCGACCCGGTGCTTGTCCTTGAGCTGTCATCAGAACATTTCCCATAATCACTTCATCAATAAGTTTAACATCAATACCTGTTTCATCAACGACAGATTTAATTGCGATACTGCCCAATTTAGCAGCACTCAAAGAGGCTAAACTTCCGCCAAACGATCCAATTGGAGTACGTTTTGCAGATACAATTACTACTTTCTTCATATTGCTCTCCTGTAATGATTTATTCTTGGTTTAAAATTAAAGAAAAATATTTTAAGAATCAGAGGCGGAGATATGTTATTGAGGAATTATTGCAGACAATTCGGAGACCAAATTTCCTATAGCTGTGTTTAAGTTGATGTTGTTTTTGAGAGAATTACTTATCGTATCGATTTTGTGTGTAACACCAGTTAGTTCAATATCAGGAAATTTCGAGTTAAATTTTTGCAGTGTTTCGAGATGATCGCTGAAAAAATATTCATCATAATTATTACGATACCGATGCAGATCATTCAACCAGGTAATAATCATTTTTATAAGCAGCTTAAATTGGGTTTGATCCTGATTTTCAACAATCTCAGCAAATTCTGAAAATGCCGAGTGAAATCTTTTCCCGAATGAAAATCTTAATATCCGGATCGTCCTTTCTCTTAAGTCTTCGAAATCATTTTCAATAAGTTCTAATGCTGAAGTAACTGATCCGTTAGCAAACGGGACGACTTTTTCAGCGATTGATTTTTCTACATTAAAGTATTTCAATAAAATATTAATAATATCATCATTACTTAAAGGAGCGAAATTTAGAATCCAACATCTTGATCGGATTGTTTCCCTTAATCTTTCGGGATATGCGGTACATAAGATAAATATTACTCCTGAAGGAGGTTCCTCAAGATTTTTAAGCAGTGCATTTTGTGATTCCTCATTCATAAGATGGGCATCGGAGATAAGGATAATCCTATATTTAATATCCCCGAAGCTTATTGAGAGAAATTTATTTATATCTCTAATGCTACTTATCTTTATGTTTTTTGTTTTAGGTATTTTGACTTTATAAAAGGGATTGTCAGATTTTTCACTTAACTCTTTCTTAACGATTTCGATTTCTTCTTCAGATAGTTTTTCGAAAGGACCTGAAGAATCTGTTTCATTTTTGCCGCGAGGTAAAGGATAGATATATTTTATATAAGGTTCATTTAATTTTTCAATATTAGAAATCAGAAAATCTTTTTTAGTATCAACTGAGAATTTCTCGGCTATAGCTTTTGCAAATTGAAGAGCAAGAAATTCTTTGCCAACACCATCAGTACCTTTAAATAAGAAAGCATGCGGAATCATTTCTGAATCAATTATTTGATTCAACGAGAAAGCTGCTTTGTGTTGACTCTTTATTTGAGATAAATATTTATTCATAAAAAAAAGGCGCCGAAGCGCCTCTGTTAAAAATCTTCTTCATTGTAGAAGAAATCCTCATCTGTGGGATAATCGGGCCAAATATCTTCTATTGATTCATAAGGTTCGTCAGAATCTTCTAATTCTTTTAAATTTTCTATTATGCCGTATGGTGCCCCAATTCGTTCAGCATACTCAATCAATTCTTCTTTTGTGCAAGGCCAAGGAGCATCATCCAAATATGAAGCAAGTTCAACAGTCCATATCATATTCCTAAAACTCCAGTTTGATGATTATTTAACCTTTGTATCAAAATAATTAATATCTTCGAAGAAAAATTCCGTTGGATCTTGAGCAATACCATTGTGATGAACTTCGTAATGCAGATGAGGTCCTGAAGATAAACCTGAACTACCTGTTTTAGCAATCAAATCACCACGCTTAACAGTCTTCCCTTTTTTAACAAGGACTTTTGATAAATGAGCAAAAATTGTTGAGTAACCAAAGCCGTGATCAATTTCAACTGCCAATCCGTAACCACCTTTTCTACCAGTAAAAGTAACAACACCTTTACCAGGAGAATAGACGGCGGTTCCAGTATTAGTAGTAATATCTAAACCACTGTGCATTTGATATGTTTTTAAAATCGGATGTCGTCTCATCCCAAAACTACCGTTAGAGTATTCTCCAACTGTTGGAAGAATTGCTGGAATTGCTTCGAATAATTTTTCATTTTCTCCGAGCTTATTAGTAATCTCAATATACTGAGCTTTTTCAAATTCAAATTGTCTAAGAATATTGTCAGCAAAATCCAGAGCATCAGATAAGTCAAGATTTTTCCCAAGTTTCAACAAATCCATCGAAAAATCAGACGAAGAACCTCCTATACCAATTAACTTCTCCTGCTGGTTTAAAGGTTTAAGGTTTACTGCTAATCTCAATTCATCGCTTAACTGTGATAAATCACCTAAATCTTTTTGAATAAGTGAATAATTCTCACTTAATTCCAATAATTTAGATTTTAGAGCTTTGTTCTCTAATTTTAGTGAGGATATTTCTTTTTCGGGATTAAAATAATCTGAAAAGAAATAAAAACTACTGAATACAGTTGTACTAATAACCAGTACAGCGACTGTGAAAAGCAATATTGTTTTTAACTTAAAATCCTTTATTTCAACGAATTTTAAGCTTTTTTCTGAAAAGTAGTAGAATTTTTTCATAAATGAAGCCGAAACATAATATTAAGGTCTTGGATTGTCAATAGCTGAGAAAAACTACTCAAAATCGTGTTCAAAATAGTCTATTCCCCTGTTAATAATATTGCCTTTTTCTTGTATTTTTCTGTTAAGTCTATCCTGAAAAATTTTAGCCGCATCGTGACCATAATGCTTTAATAAATAATTAAGACTTATCACCTCTGAAATAACTGTAATGTTTTTACCTGGTAGAATAGGTAATTTTATATAAGGCACATCAACGTCAAGAATTTGAATTGAACTATCATCCAATCCTGTTCTGGTATAATGAGAATTATCGTTCCAGTGTTCAAGTTCGACAATGATCTCAAGTCTTTTCTGATAACGTATTGCTCTTATTCCAAACATACTCTGAATATCTAACACGCCAAGTCCTCGAATTTCCATAAAATGTTTACCAATATCCGTGCCGGCACCCATTAATATTCCTTCACCTTTTTTTGTTAGTACAATTACATCATCAGCAACCAGCCTATGTCCACGTTCAATAAGATCTAAGGCTACTTCACTTTTTCCGATGCCAGATTCACCCACAAAAAGAATTCCCACTCCATATACATCAACAAAAGAACCGTGTAAGGTTAATCTTGGAGCAAACTGATCATCAAGAAAATCACTCAAGAAATAAACTAATTTAGTTGTTGAAAACTCAGTACCAAACAATGGGATTTTATATTCTTCTGCTTTTTTTAACAGTATATCAGAAGGCTTATTACTATTAGTTAGAATTATACAAGGCATTTCAAATTTAAATATCTTATCAAGAGATTCTTCAACTTTCTCATCCGGCAGTTGCTGTAAATAACGCATTTCAGTATTTCCGAATACCTGAACTCTTGCATAAGAAAACAAATCAACAAACCCGGCTAAGGCTAAACCGGGTCTGTGTAAATTCTGCTCAAATATTTTTTTTTCGAAATCGTGATTTTGAGAATAGAGTTTTAGCTTACAGATGTTATTCCCCTGGTTAAAGAGAAAACCAACTGTTATAGATTCCTTTCTCCAAATTGCCTTATTATCAATTTTTATCATTTTACTCTGGCAGTAGTTCTTTTTGATTTAATAGTTTTAAGTTGCTTAGTAAGTTTTTCAACAGAGGCAGTTATTGATTTTTTAAAATCCTCAGAATGATCGGTTGCATTAAGAATTTGTCCTGGAATACTTACAGTTATATCTGCAATTTTAATACTGTTAGTAGGATTCTGAAAACTCAATTTAACGTCTGCGCTGAGAATATCATCATTATATCTATTCAGAACTGAAAGCTCATCTTTTACAAATTGCTTTAGTGAATCGTGTGCTTTAAATTTTCTTGCTGTTATTGAAATATTCATAATTTCCTCCGTCTCTAAGATTTTGGATGTGATTTTTTATAAGTGGTTTTTAATCTTTCAATACTTACGTGAGTATAAATTTGTGTTGTTGAAAGATTTTCATGACCGAGAATTTCTTTAACTGCTCTTAGGTCTGCTCCATTATCTAACATATGAGTTGCGGAACTGTGTCTTAATATGTGCGGACTTTTCTTTTTGAGTTCTGTTACTTTAGAAAGATATTTATTTACAACTCTATAGACGAACTCGGAATACAATCTGTTTCCTGTTGGAGTTCTTAAAAGCGGGTCAGAAATTTTTCCTGTTGGATTATTTTTTAAATACTCATTGATTACTTCAACCGATTTATTGCCAACAGGTACTATTCTGACTTTATTACCTTTACCAAGAACTCTAAGGATTTTATCCTTATCATCAAAGTCTATTCTATTAAGGCCGCACAACTCTGAAACACGTAGCGAGCAACCATATAGCAGTTCAAAAATTGCTTTTATTAAATAAGCTTTCTCCTGTTCTTCCTCCTCTGCTTTTTGAAATACCTCGAGGATAATCTTAATTGATATAATTTCCGGAAGCTTACGATTTAACTTAGGGTTTTTTATATAAGATGCCGGATTGCTACTTAAAATATCTTGTTGAAATGCATACTTAAATAAACCTCTTAATGACGATAAAATTCTAGAGATTGATACTTTATCTAAATCTTCATCATTTAACTTCATCAAAAACGATTTTACAAATTTTTCAGAAATATCATTAATATTTTCTTTTGAATGATCTGAACAGTAGTTGACAAACCTTGAAAGATCTTTTGAATAATTTCTGATAGTATGCTTTGAGTACCGTCTGACTGAAGAAAGTTCCTGAAGATAATCTTCTATAACACTTCTAATTTTCATAAGAAAAGATTTAAATCCACTTTAAAAGTTAAAAGAGTACAGAATTTTTTGAATTTTATCAATATTTTCCAAACAAATCAATATTCAACTACAATAAAGCAAAATTATATTTATTAGTCAATTGATTTTCCATAGTACTCATAATTTTTTTTGCAGATTCTTTTGTATCATCATAACCAATTAAGTGAAGAATTCCATGAATAACTAATCTTTTCAATTCTTCATTTAACGAAACTTCATATTTTTTAGCATTATTCTGAGCATCCTGATAGGAAATGAAAATTTCTCCGTCAAGTATAGAATTACTTCCGGAATAATTGAATGTAATAATATCGGTTGAATAATCGTGCTTTAAATATTTTTTATTGATCATATGAATCTGATCGGATTTTATAAAATTTACTATCAGTGAGTCGATCTCAAAGTTGAGTTCATTCCTTAAGGATTTAACAAGCTTATGAACGGCCGCTTTCTTTACAATTGAATGATTTGTCGTAACAGAAAGATTTTTAATCAAAACACTAGCTGTAAATATTATTATTTTAATGAGTTAACAGTGATCTCAGTATATTTTTTATAACGCTCTGCTGAAATTTCAAATTCCAGCATTTCTTCATCGGTAAGATTTCGGACAATTCTCGCCGGAACTCCGGCTGCTAGTTTACCTGTAGGAACAATAAATCCGGGTTTAACAACAGCGCCCGCACCAACCATAGATTTTTCCCCAATTACTGCACCATCCAGAACAATTGCACCAATTCCAATTAAGCATGAATTTTCAATAGTGCAGCCGTGAAGTTTTACTGAGTGTCCGATTGTAACTTTGTTTCCTATATTTAGTGGAAATTTTCCGTTTGTAACGTGCAACATTGAGCAATCCTGGATATTGGTCATCTCACCAATTTTAACATAATGCACATCACCGCGAATTACGGAATTGTACCAAACACTTGAATCTTTTCCGATCTTTACATCACCAATAATTTTTACACCGGATGCAAGAAAAACACTTTCGTGTATTTCAGGAAAAAGATCCTGGTAAGGAAATAATTTTATTTCTTTTTCTGTTTGATATATTTTGGAGGCATCCACTCGTTATTATTCCATTCAATTAATTGCAATGTGATATTCCCTATAATCACTTTCATCTCAGCTAGGATTGGAATTGCATAACTATCATTCGAAAACCAACCTTCAAACTCCCCTGTTAGTCCGAATATACTTACAAAATCAGTTGTTCCATCTAATTTAACACAGTCAACTTCATAATCCAGAGCATCAATTGAAACAGGAATGCTTTTATTATAAAAATTAATTATTGTGTTTTCACTTTTTTCATTTACGAAACAAGGAATATTATATGTCTTATTCTGCCCGGTTCTCATTCTTGCATAGTAAAAAATTGAGAGTCCATCCTGATGTTCTTTTCCTAAAATAGCAGTTGAATCGACCCAGGTTTGTGGTGGATTTAGCCTTCCTCTATAAACGTGAACTGATTTATGATTTTTATCAAATGTATACTGAGTGTAAGATGTATCCTCATCACTAAAAACAGTTCCCTTAAATACACGAGGGATTTGGTTTTGATTAAAAATACCTTCATAAACCTGATGAAGACTTACGAAAGGAACATCATAAGAATCAATATAAGCTATCGTTTTATAAATCGTATCACCGTTCTCAACATAAGCATCTGTAATTTTTAAGCATATCTCGCCAAGTTCAAAAAACAAATACTTCACTAAATAACGGATTTCTTCTCCGACTTTAAGAATTTTACCATCAACTTTTTTATCTGTTTGATTAATACTAAACGAGAATGATGAAAAAGTTAAAATCAAAAAAATAGAAAGAAATAACTTCTTTAACATTTTACATATTCGCCAGGTTTTTAGCTTCGTTAAACAAAGTAACCGATTTCAACATTTGATTATCGTATTCAAGTAGTACTGAATACCATCCTTCATTTTTCCAAAAATTTCTAGCAATCTGTGCTTTCAAACGAATCTTGATGTAGTCTTTATCAATTTTATACTCATCTTGTTTAAACTCAACATCTTTTGATTTTACCAGATTTATGAATTCTTGCAATAATTGCTCACTAATCTCAAATTCTGACTTAAAGAGTGCAAGATCGTTACCATACTTTTTAGAAATATTTTCAGAGTTCTTATCGAGGTATGAAAGCACAAACTGATAGAAGAGATTATTTCTTAATAAGTCGCGTGTAAAATCAGTGATCGTATCCGACTTTATAATATAATCAGGAGTTATCCCACCGCCACCGTAGACTATTCTGCCTTTATTAGTTTTGAATACAGGTTTTATGGAATCTTCTTCAGCAGTATGATTGATGTTATCTCCTTCTTCTTCATCCATTTCAGAAAGTTCAGAATAATATTCATTTTTATCTTTCTTATTTTTATAATCACGCTGAATTCCTCTACCAGAAGGAGTAAAGTATCTGGAAATTGTTAATCTTAAAGCAGAATTATCCGGAAGAGAAAATTGTCTTTGAACAAGACCTTTACCAAATGAAGTTTCGCCAACGATCAATCCCCTATCCCAATCCTGAACTGCTCCAGAAACAATTTCGCTGGCAGATGCACTACCTTTATTTATTAATATAATTATCGGAATTTTTTCAAATGGATATGACTTTTCAGCGAAATACTCTTCATCAAATTCTTTTCTTCTTCCTTCGGTATATACTATTTTCTTTTTGCCATCAATGAAGAGATCAGCAATCTTTACAGCCTGATTTAGATAACCACCGGGATTGTTTCTTAAATCCAAAATAAGTTGCTGCATTCCTTTATTGTTCAAATCGTTTAGAGCAGCTTCAAGTTCGTCAAATGTAGTTTCTGAAAATCTTGATACACTTACATAACCTGTTTGATTGTCATACATAAAGTGGGTATCAACAGAAAATAGTGGAATAGTATCCCTTGATATGGTATAATCGACTTCTTTATTAACACCCGGACGAACAATAGTAACTTGAACCTGTGTGCCGGTTTTACCACGCAATTTGGCTCTTACTTCTTCATTCGTGATGCCTATGACATCAGTACCGTCAATTTTAATTATTCTGTCACCGGGCATAATTCCAAGTGCTTCGCTTGGGCCTCCGGAAATTGGAGAAACAACAGTGAGCGTATCATTTACTACCTGAAATTCAATTCCAATACCTTCAAAATCACCTCTGAAGGATTCTTCAACAGAACCAAATTGCTCCGGTGATATATAGACAGAATGAGGATCAAGCTTACTAAGAAAACCATTAATGGCAGCTTCAACAAGTTTTGGAGTATCAATTTCTTCTACGTAATATTTTTCCGTGTAAATAAGAACGTCATTTAATTTTCTAATTCCATCTCTTAAACTGTCTCCTGAAAATATCTTTTCAAGTTGTATCCCTAGTACAATACCAATGATTAATATTATTATTAAAAATGGAAATCGGTTTGATTTCATATTAAACTCTCCGGATAGAAATAATAAAATAAACTCAATAAAGTATTATGTATCTAATAAAAGATAAAAAAATATTTACAAATGTGGAATGACTAATATTTGCCTATATGACTACTTATCTGCTTCAGGCTTCATTTGAGGAAAGAAAATAACATCACGAATTGAAGTCTGATTTGTTAAAAGCATTGTTAATCTGTCGATACCAACACCAAGTCCTGCAGTAGGCGGCATTCCGTATTCAAGAGCACGAACAAAATCCTCGTCAATCTGATGAGCTTCTTCGTCACCTTCTTCTTTCATTCGTACCTGATCTTCAAATCTTTGTCGTTGATCAACCGGATCATTTAATTCAGAAAAAGCGTTGCAAATTTCTCTTCCTACAATATAACCTTCAAATCTTTCAACAACGCCTTCCTTTGTTCTGTGTTTTTTGGCTAAAGGAGATAATTCAACAGGATAATCAATAACAAATGTTGGTTGAACTAATTCCGGTTCAACTGTTAAACTGAATAATTCATCTATTAATTTTCCTTTACCGTGAACTTCAGATAGATCAACTCCAAATTTTTTAGCAGTTTGTTTTAGTTCTTCAATAGGAGCATTGATTACGTTTATTCCGGTTTTTTCCTGAATAGCTTCAATCATTGAAAGTCTTCTCCAGGGACGCTTAAAGTTAATCTCTTTATCATCAAATTTGAATGTTAAAGTATTGAATACTTCGAGGCAAACAAATTCAAACATCTCTTCAACAAATTCCATCATCCAGTTATAATCTTTATAAGGAACGTAAAGTTCAAGCATCGAGAATTCAGGATTGTGAGATTTATCCATTCCCTCATTTCTGAAATCTTTAGCAATCTCATAAACACCGTTAAAGCCGCCAACAATTAATCTTTTTAGATAAAGTTCATCAGCTATTCTTAAATAAAGATTAATATCAAGAGTATTATGATGAGTTACAAATGGCCTTGCTGCCGCACCACCATACAATGGTTGAAGTATTGGTGTTTCAACTTCAAGATATCCTTTGCCGTCAAGAAATTTTCTGAGAGCAGAAACAATTTTTGTTCTTTTGACAAAAACATCTTTGACTTCAGGATTGACAATGAGATCAAGATATCTTTGGCGGTAACGTAATTCTTTGTCGGCAAACTGATCATAGACGATTTTATTTCCTTGCTCATCAACTACTTCTTTAGCAATAGGTAAAGGCTTCAAAGATTTAGCAAGCAGTTTCATACTTGTTGTGTGAACAGAAATTTCACCGGTTTTGGTCTTAAAAACAAAACCTTCAACGCCAATTATGTCGCCAATATCTAAAAGTTTAAAGGCATCATAAACCTCACCGATTTCATCTTTCTTAAGATAAATCTGTATCCTGCCTGTATGATCCATAATATGAGCAAAAGAAGCTTTACCCATTCTTCTAATCGCCATTATACGCCCGGCAATCTTTACATTTCTTTCTTCACCTTCTTTAAAGTTCTTTTTTATATCTTCTGAATCAGAATCAACATCACAAGAATAAGCAAATGTTTCAAATCCTTTTTCTTTTAGTTCCTTTAACTCTTCGTATCTTCTTTTAACTAATTCATTAAAGCTCTGTTGAACTGAGTTATCCATTTAATCTCCGATTTATTTTCTTTTGAAATTTATAAGTCTTAAACAAACAAGATCCTGAATGTTTTCTGCAAGTTTTACAGGAACATTAAAGTCGTTGCAAATCATAGAAAAAACAATTGGTTCGTTATCGCCTGTTTTTGTATAACCAGACAGACTTCTTACTGCTCTGATGTAACCAGTCTTTGCTCTTACCAGTTTCTGTGCGCGGGTATTTTTCATTCTGTTGCCAAGAGTGCCGTCAACTCCTGCGATAGGCAGTGAATTATAAAATGTTGTGAATAATTTGCTGTTAAAAAAATATTTAAGTAAAGTAACTATCTGCCGCGGAGTTACCATATTTTGATATGATAAACCGCTTCCATCAGCCATTACAATATTTTCAGGATTTAGTCCTATTTCTTTAAATATTTCCTTGCTTGCATCTACTCCATTTTGGACAGTACCAAATCCTTCTATTTCCAAGCCAATTGTTTTAAGTAATTGTTCCGCATAAAAATTATGACTTCCCTTGTTAATAACTTTAACAATTTCTGTCATATCCGGTGAATAATACGAAAACAAATATTTTAAAGAAGAGTAATCCAATGTTTTTCCATCATCATCAATATCAATCGGATATCCTTGAACAGTAATTCCTTTTTGCTGAAAAACGTTATGGAGAACCACCATTGCAAATTGGGTTGGATTATTAACTGTAACGTAAGTTTTAAGTGAATCAATCTTTCTGCTGAATGTTCCATAAAGTGTTACTACATTGCTTCCTCTTTCGCGATTTACACTAACATCAGTAACTGAATCTTTAGAAACTAACCGAACATCATTCCTGATTACTACATAATTAGTTTCAGGCGATGTAATTAGCTCCAGAGTATCTTTTTCAGAATTATACTTAAGAATAATATCAACACAATTGTCATTTAATGAGATTGCACTGGACTGAGCGGCATACCAGTAACTTTCATAATCCCACGACCATCCTTTTCCTAAGCCAAGATCATCAAAAAGATTGTCATCACCAATTATATTACCCCTAATTTCATCTATTCCTAAAGAAATAAGTGAATCTGCCCATTCAGAAAAAACTGCATAAACATTACCATCATGAAATCTGCCTGAAATAGTCGGATCACCTCTACCCTGAATTATAAGATTACCTTCAAGAATAGAACCATCCAAATTTCCATCGGTAAAAATATTTGTGGAATATTTATAGTCTTCACCAAGAAGTAATAATCCTGCAGCAGTTGTAAACAATTTCATATTTGAAGCAGGAACAAAAAATTTATCTTCATTTCTCTTATAAAAATATTCCCCGGTTTCAAGAGATTGAATGACTACTCCCCAATTTGCATTGCTGAAAGTCGGATCATTGAAAATATCCTCCATTTGTTCGCTAAATTCAGAAATTGTGGAATAAGTATAAAGCGCTAAAGAATCATGTAATTTTACATTTGATGAGTCCTGAGCATAAGTTGTAAAGAAGTGAAATGAAATAAAAATGATTAGTAGTTTATTTAGCATAATTCTTAAATAGATTTTTTACTTCTAAAGTAGTTAGTTTTCTATATGTACCTAAAGGAATATCAGCGCTCATACCTGCAAAACTAATTCTGTTTAGTAAAACAACGGTATATCCCAAAGCTGCGAACATTCTTTTAACAAATTTGTTTCTTCCTTCGGTGCAGGTTACAATTAATCTTTTGCGATCTTTAATTTTTGGAAATTCAGCTTTTGTAAAAACGCCTTTTTCACCTTCAATATAAACGCCTTTTAACAAAGTGGATTTGTCATCATCTTCTAAATTTCTGTCAAGATTAACTTCATAAATTCTTTGAATATTGTTCTTGGGATGAGTAAGAAGATTTGAAAAGTTACCATCATTAGTTAAAAATAGAACTCCTGTTGTATTGTAATCTAATCTTCCCACCGGAAATATTTTTTGATTAGTCTTAATCAAATGAACAACCGTCATTCTGTTTTTTTCATCGTCAGTTGTGGTAATAACACCTTTGGGTTTGTTTAGAAGATAATAAACGTATTGCTTTTGTTTTATCCTTTCACCGTCAACAAAAACTTCATCTTCATCAGGATTAACTTTAAAGCTAAGCTCAGTTATAGTCTTCCTGTTAACAGTTACCCTTCCCTGTAAAATAAATTCTTCAGCTTTTCTTCTTGACGATATTCCACTTTCCGCAATAAACTTATTCAGTCTGACCGGCATCTTCATTACCTTTTTCAACAGTATTCATAAGATCCTCTTCAATAGCGTTCATCATTATTTTATTTTTCTGCTCGATGAAATCATCATCCTGCATAATTTCTTCAATTTCTCTTGGCTTCGGTAAATCAGTCAAATTATAAAGTCCAAAATACTTCAAAAATTCATCAGTAGTGCCGTATAGCAGAGGTCTGCCAACTGTTTCAGTGCGACCTGTAATGGTAATTAATTTCTTCTCCAGCAAGGTACTAAGAATATAGTCCGAGTTAACGCCTCTTATTGACTCAAGTTCCGGTTTTGTTATAGGCTGCTTGTAAGCAATGATGGCAAGAGTTTCTAATGCAGCCTGACTTAGTCTTCTTTTTGTTTTTTCTGATGATAAGAACCCGACATACTTTGCAAATTCTTCTCTTGTTGAATGTAAATAACCTTTTGCAACCTTACTAATCTTAAATGGAACTGCGTATGTCTCATATTTACTATTTAATTCATTAACAGAGGTTTCTACGTCTTCAGGTGTAATATCAATTTCTTCGCCGTCAATTCCTTTTATCGCACGGATAATCTCAATTTGAGTTAACGGTTCATCAGCTGAAAAAATCAGTGCTTCAATTATGTTAGTGTATATTTTATCCATTTACCATCGAATGAATTATGAAATCATTAAAATTAATTGATTGTTTTACTCCAACTTGTTGCATTTTTACAAGTTCAAGTAATGCAATAAAAGTAATTACGATCCTTATCTTCTCCCTCATTCCTTGAACAAGTGAAAGGAAGTGGATTTCTTTCAATTCATTTACTTTATCAAGAATAAACTGAATCTGTTCATCAATGCTGATATTTATTTTTCTTATTTCGTGAACAGGTTTTTCTTTTATTCCTTCAATTACTGACTTGAATGCTTTTGCCAGATCATAAACAGTTATATTCTTCAGCAAATATTCATAATCCGCAGGAGATTCTTTCGGATCAGTATCCGTATTACCTCTAAAAGATATTTTACGCTGATTAGCTTCGAAGAATAATAATTCTTCGGCTACCTCTTTATATTTTTTATACTCAAGCAATGCTTTGATTAAATCAGCACGCGGATCAATCTCTTCACCCTTTTCATCAATCTCTCTTGGCAGCAGCATTCTAACTTTAATGTGCATCAAAGTAGAAGCCATCAAAATAAAGTCACCTGCAATTTCTAAATCCATTAGTTTAATAAAATTCACATATTCAAGAAATTCTTTTGTGATTTTTGAAATTGGAATATCATATATATTCAATTCATCTCTTTTGATAAAGAATAATAAAAGGTCTAGTGGACCTTCAAAATGTTCTAACTTTATTTTGTAAAGATTATCCAATTTTCATTTTCTCTCTTACTTCACTCATCGTTTGTTCAGCAACTTTTCTTGCTCTTGCTTCACCATCGTTTAAAATATCTTTTACTTCATTAAGATTATTTTCAAAATGTTTTCTCTTCTCTATTATCGGTACAAGCATTTCTGATATTTTTTCAGAACATTTCATTTTACAATCAAAACATCCCAGTTCACCGCTTCTGCAGCCGCTCTCAATATTTTTCATTTCTGCAGGATTGAATTTTTTATGATAAGAAAAAACGAGACATATATTAGGATTGCCGGGATCACCTTTTCTTATTTTGTTTGGATCAGTAACAGCTTTTTTCATTTTAGCTTTTACAGTTTCAGGATCATCCGAAAGAAGTATTGTATTGTTTAAAGATTTACTCATTTTTGCATTTCCATCCAAACCACTGAGTCGTGCAAATTTTGTAAGTAAAGGTTCTGGCTCAGGAAAATCTTCACCAAATTGATTGTTAAATCTGCGAGCAATCTCTCTTGATATTTCAATATGTGGAACCTGATCCTCGCCCACAGGAACGTAATTCCCTTTATAAAGAAGAATATCAGCAGTTTGAAGAACAGGATAACCCAAATGACCGTAAATGACATTATCGATATGCAGATCTCTGACCTGATCTTTTAGCGTTGGATTTCTTTCAAGACGATTTACTGAAATTAACATTCCGAAAATAAGAGTTAACTCGGTATGTTCTTTAATTTGCGATTGTCTGAACATAGGACTTTTGACAGGATCTAATCCTGCAGACAACCAATCAATTAGCATTTCAATAGAATTCTGATAGACCTGATCGGTATTCAAATCTGTAGTTAGAACGTGATAATCAGCAATCAGATGAAAGCTTTCGTATTCTTTTTGAAGTTCGACCCAATTTTCGAGTGCACCAACGTAATGACCAATATGCAATTTACCGGTCGGTCTCATTCCGCTTAAAATTCGCTTTTTCTGCATAAACTTTAATTAATATTAGAAAATAATGACGAAAGATAATAATAATGAAAGTAATAATCTCAGTCAGACATCAGGATAGATAGAGATAAGGTTTCCATTTATCATCCAGTTTACCAACCACATTTTTAATAAACATTACGTGATTTGGTTTAAATGGACGATAAAGCAAAGGCATTCTTGCTTCTTCCGGAGTACGATCACCTTTTTTATTGTTACAATTAGTGCAAGCGCTTATCAAATTTTCCCAGGCATCATCACCGCCTCTGGCTTTGGGAAGGATATGATCAACAGTCAATGGAAGATCTCCTCTGCCGCAGTAAGCACATTTATAAACATCTCTTCGTAAAATGTTTCTTCTGGTAAGAACAACCTTTTTGTACGGAACATTAACATACTTTGCAATTCTGATAACACTCGGCCATGGATAATTTTTTCTGATGGTGCGGATTGATTTTCTATCATCAATAATGATTAGTTCTGCTTTACCAAGGTAAAGTAAAATAAAAGCCTTTTTAATATTGCAGACAGAAAGTGGTTCATAGCTCTGATTTAATACCAAAACTTTAGCGTTTAATTTACCATTGTAGGAATGAGATCGTTCGAAGACTTACTCCTCCTTAACTTTTTTATATTTAATTAGAAAATAAATTCTGAATACAACGCGTAGAACTAATAATGCAATTGAAAAAATCAATATTCCAAAAAAAGAATCTTTTGGGACCATATTAGTTAACATAACCAGTAATAAAACTGCAATAACAATAATGGAACCGTAATTATAATATTTGTACCAATCAGGAATCATAAGTTTTACAAAAAAGTTAAGTAAAACTACAAAGAAGGAAACTATTTTACAAAGCGATATTTGGGGGGTAAGAGATTTTGCAACTACTTCATTTTATAAACAATCGCCACACAAGTAACATAATTATCTGAATGACTCATAGATATTTTAATATCTTTATCTTTATTGATAAACTCTTCAAGTTTACCGGAAAATTTGGCAATAGGAAGCCCATTTGGTTCATTCATAATATCAATATCCTGCCAGCTGATTTCCCTCCCCCATTCCGATGAGAGTGCTTTATAAATAGCTTCTTTGGCAGCAAACCGGGCAGCAAGATGCTGATATTTATTATGTTTATTAAGACAATATTCCAGTTCATTTGGAGTATAGATTTTACTAAGAAAGTGATCACCAAATTTATCAACGCTTTTCTTAATCCTGTCTATTTCAATTATGTCTATTCCAATTCCTAATATCATTTATAATTTACCCTTACGTTAATATCCTGCAGCAGCACCATAACCACGAGAGTCGGTAGCACCATAATAAATTCCATTTTCTTGATCAATCAGGATCGCATCTATCCTTCCAAGAATTCTTTCAGAACCTATTTTATGCCCACGTTCAACTAAATTTACTTTTACATCTTCAGCTAATCCGAATGGTTCATAATAAACTGAATCAGGTAACCATTGATGATGAATCCTTGGTTTGTCATTTGCAGATTGAACATTCATATTGAATTCGATTACATTTAACAAAACTTGTAATACAACAGTCATAATAGTTGAACCGCCGGGAGAACCAATTATTAAATAAGGCTTATCATTTTTTAAGACAATAGTTGGAGTCATTGAACTGACCATCCGTTTGTTCGGTTCAATTTTGTTAGCTTCGGCACCTGTCAATCCAAATTGATTTGGAACTCCGGGCTGAATGCTGAAATCATCCATTTCATTGTTTAATAAAAATCCCGCGCCTTCAACAACTACTTTTGATCCGTAACCTGAATTTATAGTTGTTGTTGTACTGACAGCATTACCAAATTTATCTACAACTGAATAGTGTGTTGTTTCTTCACTTTCATTTAAAGAAAATATTCCGTTGGTGCAATCAATTCTGATGGAGTTGCAACCTCAGTAATTCTGGCAAATATTTCTTTTGCATACTCTTTAGAGATTAAAGCATCTTGAGGAACATCATAGAAATCAGGATCACCAATATGCAATGAACGATCAGCATAAGCATATTTCATGGCTTCAACAAGTTTATGAATATATCCACTGCTGCCCCAATCGCTTCTGTTGAATTCATAATTTTCTAGAATGTTTAATATTTGAACAAGCACAATTCCACCTGCACTTGGAGGACCCATTGAAATAATTTCACAATCACGATAAGTTCCGAATTACAGGCTTTCTTTCAACAGGTTTATAATTTGCTAAATCTTCAAGTGTTATCCATCCGCCAAGTTCTGAGACTTGTTTTACTAATAGATCTGCTACTTCACCTTTATAAAATCCATCAGTTCCATACTTTTTAATTTTTAGCAGAGTCTTAGCTAAATCTTTTTGAATGAAAATATCGCCTGCCTGATAAGGTTCACCATTTTTAGAAAATATTTTTATGGAAGATTCATATTCGCTGAATTCTTTTAAATTGGCCTTAAACGAGTTCGCTATTCTGTACTCAAGTTCAAAGCCATTCAAAGCCAAATCAATTGCAGGTTGAATCACATCCTCAAGCTTTATTGTTCCATATTTTTCAAGAACATAGATTAGTCCTGCAACACTGCCGGGCACTCCTGATGATGTTGTCCCTGTTTCACTCATATTTGGAATTGGGACTTTATTTTTATCAAGATATAAATCAGGATGAGCGGAACCCGGTGCTTTTTCTCTATAGTCAATCGTGGTGGAAGTTCCATCATTCAATCTTAGAACCATAAAACCGCCGCCGCCAATATTACCTGCAGACGGATGAGTAACTGCTAAGGCAAATCCAACCGCTACAGAAGCATCAACTGCGTTACCGCCTTTTTTCAATACTTCAATTCCTACTTTGGAAGCCAATTCGCTTGCAGAAACCACCATTCCGTTTTTGCCTGCAATTGGTCCAGGAACTTGAGCCTCAATAATTATTGAGAATGAAAAGAATATAATTAATAAAAATATTTTAGAATATGTTTGCATCGACTTTAATTCCATCACCCTGTAATTGATCAACAAGAATTTTTGTAAGATTATTTAACTGATCTAAAGCAGATTTAATATCATTTATCATTTTTTCATCATATAATATTTTACCTAAAGCATTTTCCTGCTCAATTGTTTCATCTGTGAGTTTGTTTATTTTCAAAAGCAAGTCATCAGTTTTATCCAATACATCTTTAATCTTTTTAACTGATTCACCCATTGTATCTTTATTTGTTTTAATAAACTCTTTGGCTTCATCTGTTAATTCAACAGTATTGCTTGTCAGAGTTTTAATGCCTTCCCTGTTTTCATCAATCATAAGATTTAATTTTCTGCTGACTTCTGTAAGATTAGAAAGCGAAGTTTTAATATCAGATTCCATTTTTTTATCAGTAAGATATACATTCATTGAGGATAGAGTGATTTTAATATCTTTAAGTAAAGTTACAAGATCATCCTGAACCGAACCGAATACAGCCATTACAGACGGAATATCAGATAGAAAATCACCAGAGTAAATTTCATTACTATTTAATTTCTCACCTGAACTTCCCGGAAAGATCTCAACTCTTTTTCCACCCATCAGGTCAAGCATATTCAAAGTGAATCTGGCATCGCTTCGCAAATCAACATCACTATCAATTGAAAGAGTAACTAAAACATTATTGCTTTCAACTTTCATATCTTTAACAAAACCTTTTCTCACTCCGTTAACGGTTACAATGTCGCCTATTTCAAGTCCAGCAACATTATCGAACTTTACGGAAATATTTTGTTCATTTGAATGAATTGTGAAATTTTTAGCCCAACCAAGAATCCATAATAATACTATCAATCCGACTATTACTGTAAGTCCGACTCTTATTTCAGTTTTTCTTTCATTTTTCATTTTCTGTCTCTAATATTTTTTTTATCTCTTCAAGTTCAGATTTTGTAATGATACTGTCAAAGGTAATTTGTTTAAACTGATTCCAGAATATTTTTTGTGCAGAATCAGATTCATTTAGAATATCAAGATCTTCTATATATAAACTTAGAGAGTTCAATAAAGAATCTTTCTCGGGCGAATCTTGAATAAAAGATAGTTCTTCCTTAAAGCTTTTCTCAACTACAGGCATAAACATTTTTTTTGCCGGTTTAATAACCCATTCATCTAGCTTGTATTGAACTATATAAGCAATTGCTGCTACAAAAATAGTTAATATTATTATCGATTTAACGAAGCAGCCTTTTTTCATGGTTGAATTCTATTTTACTTTTTCAATCAATACTTTTTTAATTCTCTTCTTCTGAATTTCTTTTACTGTGTAACGAAATCCCTTAAATGTAAAGTTAAAACTTTCCTGAGGAATGCTTCCCGCATGATTTAGAACAAAACCTCCGAGGGTATCAAATTCTTCATCCTCATTTCCAATTTCAGTTCCTAAACTTTCATTTATTTCATCAATTGAAATTTTTCCTAAAGCCAACCACATATTTTCTTCAAGCGAAGTTATCGGATTTTCCTCTTTATCATATTCATCCCATATTTCACCCACAACTTCTTCAACAATATCTTCGAGTGTCACCAAGCCAGATGTGCCGCCGTACTCATCAACAACTATTGCAAGATGCATTTTCTTTTCCTGGAATTCTTTCAATAGTTCGCTGATTAGTTTTGCTTCAGGAACGAATAAGACTTTTCGTGATATTTTCTTTAATGAAAGATGTGTTCTTAATTCAGGATTTCTTGAATACGGTAAAAGATCCTTAGCAAAAATAATTCCGAATATCTCATCAAGATCATCTTTATAAAGAGGAATTCTGCTATGACCGGACTGTGTAATAATTTCGAGAAGTTCATCATACTTAACATCCGTGGCAACAGCTATTATATCTACACGCGGAGTCATTATTTCTTCAACAGTCACAGAACCGAAACTAACAAGACTGCTTATAAGATTGTGTTCATCCTCTTCAATTGCCCCTTTTTTATGACTTATAGAAGTAAGATGAGGAATTTCATCTCTGGATATTGCAGATTTAGATTTGTCAATCTTCAACCTGGAAATTGAAAGTTTTATAACTTCTGTAATGAATTCAGCAATTGGATAAATAACAATGTTGAAATAATACATAGGTACAGCTATCACTCTGCTGAAAAGATAAGGATTTTTTGTTGCTGCAACTTTAGGAAAAAGCTCACCAAAAATTAGAACTAATATTGTAAGGAGAATTATTTGAATTGTAAGTGCAATTTCTGTCGCAATTGAGAAATAATCAGCTGCATCAAATGCAAGAAAAACCGCCACTATTGAAGCGCCAACATTTACTGAAGTATTGCCGATCAGAATTGTTACAAGAAGTCGGCGCGGGAAATTAATTAAACTTAACAGATACCTGCTTATTATTCTATTAGCTTTGAAGTGACTTTCAATTTTCTTTTTATCTAGTGAAAACAGAGCAACTTCAGAGCCTGAGAAAAAGGCTGATGCTAATAAAAGAACAGCAAGAATTACAAGTTTTACTGACCAATCAATATCCAAATACTAAAATATTCCCGCGCTATTATACAAATCTAATTAAAATGGTAAATCGTTATTATCCTGAACATCAGGAGCTGCAGCAGATTCTGTTGAGCCGTTAGAAGTCTCTTCGTCTTTTGCACCGCCACCTGAGGTTTCCAATGGGATAATTTTTTCAGCAATAACATCTGTTGAATATCTTTTCACTCCTTCTTTATCAGTGTATTCACGTGTAGTCAATCTTCCTTCAACATAAAACTTTTTTCCTTTTTTAAGATTATCTTTCATAAAATCTGAAAGATTAAAACCGGTGATTCTATGCCACGTAGTTTCATTTACCCAATCACCGCTTTTTCCTTTATAGCCGTATGTTGTAGCAAGTGAAAAGTTAGTTATTGCAAGATTATTATCTGCAGTAAACCTAGTTTCGGCATCTCTGCCCAGATTACCAATCAACATTATTCTATTTAACGAAAAAGCCATAGCAGCCTCCAATTTTTGTTATTGAGTTTAGAAATAATTTAATAAAATAAATAATAAGAAAAGCATTAATATCCTTATTTATTTATAGTAATTATCCATGCATCACTAAAATCAGGAATTTGCCTTACATTATCTCTTACAATTTCTGCTTCCTGCCGGGATTTATAAAATGGAACGATCTGAACAACATATAAATTTACTCTGTCACTGTATGAAATACTGACTTCATTTAGAAGTTTTTTTCGACTCATATCTGCAAAACTTTCTGCCCTATCCTTAGTAGTGAAGGCTCCTATTTGTACGACATAATAAGATTCTTCTAAAGTAGGATATTCACCCGTAGTTGGTGGAGTAATTGTGTTTTCTACGGGCACTTCATCAAAAATGTACACTTCTTCCTGTTTTGTCGTTTCTTCAGAAGGTGTACACGAAGAAAAGATAACTAATCCTGTCAGCAAAATAATAAAATAAAAATGATACGGATTCATAATTGCCCTTTTTTTTAGATTTATAGGTTAAAAATCAGAAAAAGAATGGATAAAAAAAAGGGATGGTTAACCATCCCTTTAATTTGCAGATAATTCGAAGTTTTAATAGAGCAAATGATCAAATGCCTTTGGATCAATTTGCGGATAACCGTTAATATAACTGACCTTTCCTACTAGTTGGATACTTGAAGGAATAGTGGCAATATTTATTTTTGGAATGTTAGCGTTAAAATTAGTATTTATAGCTTTAATAAATTCATTAGCTATAATTGCATGACCTTGACTGGTTGGATGCACACCATCCAGGCTAAACAGACCACCTGTAACATAAGTTGTTTTAAAAGTCATTCCGTCAACTTTGTAACCACCTGTAAAATCTGCCTGTCGAATAGTATTAAATAAAGCATTCATATCAGCAAGAACAAATCCAAATGTATTGGCTACGTTCTGAATTACTGCATTATAACCAGTAACAGCAGTTTGTGCTATGTTTATTTCAGTTGGATCAAGAATTAGTGAATTCGGCCACGGATTTTGAGGATGAAAACCAAATGGCTGTGTAGTATCAATTCCTGCCGGTAATTGAGGAAGTCCTCTATATAAGATTCCTGTGGATGTACCAATCAGACGCAGCATAGGTACTACCTCTTAATGAAATCAGAACAGTTCCATTTCTTAGAGATGAGGAGTCAGCTACACCATGTTCCAACAGTTTCACCAGATTTCTGGTAGACTAATCCGTTCGGTACTCCACTTCTGTTTAGCAACCTGATACCAGGGAACTAAAGAGGATACAACAGGACCTATATAAGTTAAGAATGGAATTGCATTTACATTAGGAATATTTGCAACTACAACATCTGCTCCGGATCCTGCCAACTGCTGAGAAATCCCTCCAAAAAGATTTGTAAATGTTGGGATATCAGTTGGAGCCGCCGGTGAAACACCGCCGCTAGTTGCGTAACCAAGCACGTCGTTATTTCCAGTCCATAACGTAACAAAAGTAGGTTGTTGAGCTAATGCTTGTTGTAATTGTGTACCGATGCCCAAAGCACTATTCCTAAGTACTAGATCAAAGAAACGGATTAGGTGAATTTGCGAATAATGCAGATGCACAATTTGTAGAATTTGTTGCAAAGAAAACGTCGTAAGTTAAAGCGCCGGGAACACCAAGATTATTATATGGTGCCGGATAATATAAATTCGTGGGAGCACCAGTATTTGTATTATTAATTATAACTGCTCCAGTAAGAGTTAATGCTTGAATTTCCATTCTTCCGCCGGATCCGGGATCTGAATAAATTGGCATTTCAAATTTAGTATTGACTTGTTTTGCAATCAGATTGCCAAAACTATAAATTTGAGCACTTTCATAAAGCGCAGCTGATTGATAACCAGCAGTTAAGCTGTTACCAATTGTAACGAATCGCGTTAAATCAGCATCACCGCTTTTACCATTTAATATTGGCTCAACACCAGTAATATCACTTCTATCTTCACAGCCATTGAGAAATACGATCGCAAGGACTGCAAAAGCTAACAGATATAAAAACTTTTTCATTTAATTAAATCTCCTTATTAAAAATCGTATTGTAAACTCAATGAGAGTATTTTGGCATTAGAATTATAAGTACCATTAAATGGTACAAAAGTACCCGTAATAGGATAATAATTTTCTTTTGAATCGGTTACGGTTGTTTGTTCGCCTCTAAGGTACATAAACGCACCCGTAACAGAAAAACTATTGGATAATCTAGCAGTAAATCCAATATTGTATGCTATTCTGTCAGCATCAGGTAACGATGGATTTAATCGCTCGGTTTCAACCGGCATTTTATCATAATAAATACCAGCTAACAATGCAAACTCATCAATAAAGCGATATTCACCGCCAAATCTTAAAATATAACTATCCTTATACTCGCGAGGGCTGGAAACATCAGCGTATTGTTCATCAGCAAAATCTACAGCTAATACATCATAGCTTGACCAGCCAACCCATTGATAATCCATACTAATTTTTAGTCTATCTGTAAGATCTACAGCAATACCACCGGTAATATTCATCGGAGTTACAAGAGTCGCAGCAATATCACCTTGAGGAAAGTTTGCAGCCAATACATCTGAGCCAGTTGTTGTTGCAGTTCCTTCAAAGTTATATTCTACTTCACTTCTGAATGAAACACCAAGTGTAAGCCAATCCGTAGGTTTTCCCATCAAACCAAAATTATACCCAAAAGCACTGCTTGCATCACCCTCGAGCGATACTTTAGCATCGCCTTCAAAAGGATATTGCGTAATCATTCTTTCAATCAATACATTTGCCCAACTGTAAACAAAGGTTGCACTAACTGAAAATCCATCATAAAACTCATAAGCAACTGTTGGAAGGAGAACGAAAGTTTGCAGCTTTGTCTGAGTTGCAATATATCTACCAACCCAATCCTCACCCCACTTAGTTCCTGAACCGAATGGCTGAGTAAAACCAAGACCAAAGGCCAATCCATTATCAAGAGTATGAGAAATGAATAGATGAGTCGGTGTAAAAATCTGACTTTCCATATATGAATATTCAGTGGAAGGTGCTACACCACGAAATGTTGAAGCTGGAGCTAAAATATGAGTACCAATCATAAGTTTTGTTCCAGAAAACTGGGTTAAACCTGCGCCGTTCCAATAAATAGCTGAAGGATCATTAGCTACTGCTGTAAATGCCCCGCCCATAGCTTTTGCTCTTGCGCCGTGTTGGTTTTGCTGAAACCCTCCTGCATAAAGCTGAAGTGAATAAGCAATAAACACGACCGAAATGGTAAGTAGTAAACGTTTCAATTTACCTCCTCAGTAAATGTTATTGATAAAGTTAATTTAGAGTTATTCGATCGAAAATAAAAAAGAATTTTTTTCAACAGCATTGCCCTCTGTAACTTTCAGTTCAGTAATTATCCCTGAAGAAGGAGCTTTGATTTCGTTCTCCATTTTCATTGCTTCAAGAATAATGACTGAATCTCCTTTTTCAACCTGTTCCCCGGATTTCTTTTTTACTTTCAGAATCATTCCCGGCATCGGTGCTTTAACAATAACTTTATGCGCGTATAATGCTTCTGCCTTTTCAAGAAGATTTGATGCTTTTTCCTGTAATGCAGTTCTGCTTATTGTTTCAAATAACTTACCGTCAACAAACAGATTTAGTATCTCTCCCTCAGATTTTTGAGCTGACACTTCATAAACTTTATTATCAATTTTCAGAACACTTGTTCCATTTGACAATTTAGTTAAGTCAAAATTAGCCTTTTTACCATCTATAATACAAGTCTCATCATCAATTATTTTTATCTGTCTCTTTTTGTTATTTACTGTAACTATAAACTCACTCATAAAGTAATTCTCCCCATTTGTTATCGCTTCGTTTTACAGCTTTAAATCCGTTTGAAGAATGATCATACTTTATTAGTGCTGCAAGAATAGCGGCTGCTTCCTCATTATTGTATTCTCCATTATCGGTAGTCGTAGACAAAATATTTGAAAGGTTTTTATCTATAAAGTTTATATCATAGTTTCCTGCAATAAAATCAGCATGATTAATTATAATTCTAAGAAATTCAATATTTGTTGTTAGTCCCGAAATGTAATATTCGGAAAGCGCTCTGTTCATTTTAGTTAAAGCTTCAGTACGATTATTACCCCATGTTACAAGTTTTGCAATCATAGGATCATAATACATAGAAATTTCTGAACCCGAACTAAATCCTGAATCAACTCTAACACCCGGACCGCTGGGTTGATTATAATGTTCAATCACTCCAGTTGAAGGTAAAAATCCGTTGAAAGAATCTTCTGCATAAATTCTGCACTCTAGAGCATAACCTTTTATTTTTATATCATCTTGCTTAAACGAAATTTTATTTCCTGCCGCAATAGAGATTTGCTCAGCCACAAGATCAACACCACAAATAAATTCAGTAACAGGGTGTTCTACCTGAAGTCTTGTATTCATTTCAAGGAAATAAAAATTCTTATTCTTATCCATCAAAAATTCTATTGTTCCGGCATTAAAATAACCACAAGCTTTAGCTGCACTAACAGCAGCTTGTGTAATCTTCTTTCGTGTTAATTCATCAACAAATATTGAAGGTGCTTCTTCAATTATTTTCTGATGCCTTCTTTGAATCGAGCATTCACGTTCGAATAAATGCCTGTAATTACCAAGTTTATCTGCTATTACCTGAACTTCAATGTGTTTCGGATTATCTATAAATTTTTCAATGTAAATTGAGTCATCGGCAAAAGCTTTAAGCGCTTCTCTTTTTGTTGATTCTAAAGCAGATTCAAATTCACTTTCATCGGAAATTTTTCTCATGCCCTTTCCACCTCCGCCTGCAGAAGCTTTCAACAGAATAGGATATCCGATTTCTTTAGCAATCTTTTTTCCATCATTCACAGAAGAAATTGGTTCTGTTGTTCCCGGTACAATCGGAACATTATTTTTCTTCATGAGTTGGCGTGCTGAAGTTTTAATTCCCATCATTTTAACCGAATCAGATGATGGACCGATAAAAGTAATTCCGCTCTTTTCAACATCTTTTATAAAATCTGCATTTTCAGAAAAGAATCCATAACCGGGATGGATAGCATCAGCGCCAATTTCTTTAGCTAACTTTAATATTTTTTCTTTATTGAGATATGATTGATTA
The DNA here is from genome assembly GCA_963714415.1 of uncultured Ignavibacteriaceae bacterium. Lineage (GTDB taxonomy): Bacteria > Bacteroidota > Ignavibacteria > Ignavibacteriales > Ignavibacteriaceae > JAGXRK01. The sequence goes on along the minus strand of CAVQOL010000003.1, from coordinate 451,172 downwards.
GATTGGGCAGGACCTATCAGATAAGCTTCATCTGCAAATCGTGTATGAAGAGATTTTTTATCAGCCTCAGAATAAATTGCCGCAGATATAATTCCTAAATCTTTGCAGGCTCTTATAATTCTGAGGGCAATCTCTCCTCTGTTAGCAATAAGAATTTTGTTGAACAATGATACCTCAGGATATTTCAGCTATTGTTATTCCCTCACCGCCTTGATCAAGCGGCGCGAAATAAAATGTTTTAACTTTATCGTGATTTTTTAACAAATCCTTTACTGTTTTCTTTAATGCTCCTGTACCTTTACCGTGAAGAATTTCAACTCTTCCTAAATTCGATTGATAAGCATCATCGATGAATTTAATGACTTTATATTCTGCCTCTTCGGAACGATCTCCTCTTATATCTAATCGATAACTTGATTCAGTAGTTATAAGATAGTCATAATTATTACGAATTTCTTTCTCTTTAACTCCTTTTGAAGGAACAAGATCAGATAATTTAACCTGTACTTTTAATGTGCCGACTAATAAAGTTGCTTTATTTTTATTGGTATTTAGCTCAATAATTTTTCCGGAAGTTGAAGAATTTTTCACTGCAGCAAAACTTCCGATACTAAAATTATATTTTTCATCAATTGAATCAACATCCGGCTGAATAATATTCTCAGCCGAAACTTTTATGCTTTCAATTTCTTTTCTGGATTCCTTAGTTACTTCTTTAGCAGCACCTGATTCTTTTATATCCTTTATTACTTTTTCAATCTTCTTATTGATTCCCTTAAGATAAATTTCTGCATCTGCTTTGGTTTTCTTTAATATTTCTTTTTTTTCACTTTCAAGTTTATCGTAACTGTTTTTGTAGAGATTTGATAATCCTTTCAATCTTGTATTTTCAATTTCAAGTTCTGCAAGTTTTTTGTTCAGACTATTGGACTTAAGTTCAATATCTGAAAGGAATTCCTCTAGTTTATGTTTATCGGATTCGATGTTATTTTTTGCATCATTGAGCAGCGATTCTTCAAATCCTAATCTGCTTGCAATTTCGAAAGCGTAACTTGAACCGGGAATTCCCAATACAAATTTGTAAGTCGGAGTCAATCTGTCATGATCGAATTGCATTGCTGCATTTTGCATTCCATTTAAACTGTAAGCAAAAAGCTTTAAACTTCCGTGATGAGTAGATGCAAAAACAAGAGAGTTTTTCTCAAGAAGCTTTTTGAGTATTGCTGCTGCGAGTGCCGAACCTTCAGAAGGATCAGTCCCTGTTCCAATTTCATCAAGAAGTATTAAAGATTGATTGTCTGCTTCCTCCAAAATACTTTTAAGATTTTTCAGATGAGAACTGAATGTTGAAAGATCATCTTCAATTGATTGTTCATCACCAATATCAAGAAGAATTTTATCGAAAATATGAAAATTTGAATCAGGCGAAACGGGAATATGAATTCCTGACTGTAACATAAGTGACAGCAATCCAATAGTTTTTAAAACTACTGTTTTACCGCCTGCATTCGGACCTGTAATAATAATTACTTTTGAATTATCTAAATCAACATCTAGTGAAACGGTTTCTTTCCTTCCAAGTTTTTTTATTAAAAGCGGATGACGGGCATCTTTTATTGATATTTTCTTGTTCTTATCTATTTCAGGAAATGAGCCGATTATTTCAAGTGAATATTTTGCCCGGGCAAAAACGGAATCAATGTAGGCGATTACATCAAGAGAATGTTTTAGATCATTTGCATTTACACCAATGTATTTAGTCAATTCTTTTAACAATCTCTCAACTTCTCTTCGTTCAGCAAAAGACAAAGAAACAATATCATTGTTAAGTTCTAAAGTTTCTTCAGGCTCAATATAAACTGTTTGACCTGTAGATGATTCTGAATGAATAAATCCTCTTAAATGTCTTTTATGCTCAACTTTAATTGGAATAACCATTCGTCCATCACGTAAAGTAAGATATTCTTCTCTTACAAAATCATCTTCTTTTAAACTTTTTATAATTCTATTAATTGATTTAACAAGGTCATCTTTTTTATTACGTATATCTTTTCTTATTTCAGCAAGCTGTTTGCTGGCATTTTCTTTTACTTCGCCCTGCTCATTAATAATTTTCAGTATTTGATGTTCAAATAATTTGTCATTAAACAATCCTTGAGCATTTTCATAAAGTAATGGAGCCTTTTCAGAATTGGATTTTATAAACTGCAGCAAAGTTCTGGATATTTTTGCAAGGTTTAATATTTCCAGGATTTTTTTACTGCTAATTAAACCCCCATCAATTCTGCTTTGTGATAGTGCTTCATCAAGCATAGGGATATAGTCTATCGGTGGACTCGAAAGATTTATTAGAATCTCTTTTGCTTCATTTACTATAGTTCCCTCTTTATAAATAAAATTATAATCTGCAGATGGAATTAGGTTGAGTAATAATTCCTTTCCTTTTTCAGTAAATGCAAAAGACGATAGATGCTTTTGAATCTTATTGAACTCAAGTTTTTCAAGAGTTGAAAGCGTGATCATTGAAGGGAATCTTTTTGAATGATATAATTCTTAATTATTTCTTCGGTACTTGGAGTATAATCTTTCAGATAGTCTATTGTGAATGGAATTACATCGTGAGTACTGTGATATAACAATGAAGAGTCCTGCACTTTTTTGTTTGGGAAATCAAATATGTTTAATAATAAAAGAACAGCGCTAAGAAAAAATAATAACTGAATTACTCCAACAACTCCTCCAACAATTTGATTGATAAGATTATTAACCTTGTCGAAAGGATGAACAACTCTTTTCAAAATGGCAAATACTACTACTGTTCCAAGAAATAAAATTAATCCTGCTATTATCTCCGCGAGATATAATTCTATACCAAAAATATTTTCAATTATCAGACCTAATTTCGAAGAAAAAAGTGCGGTTACTAGAACGGCTACAATCAAACCGAGTATGCCAATCAGCTTGCGGACAAAGCCATCTTTAAAGCCAAGAATAAAACCAACAACAAGAGTAATAAAAATAATTATATCAACAGTATTCAATTTACACTCAAGAATTTTTCAACAATACTTCTAACCATTTTACCATCAGCCTTACCTTTAAGTTCTTTCATAACAGCAGGCATCAGCTTTGCAAAATCCTCTTTAGCTGACGCATTCAATTCCAGTGCTAATATTTTAACTTCTGCAAGAATTTCGTCTTCGCTTAATTGTTTAGGAAGATAAGACATAATTATTTCAAGTTCAGTTTCTTCCTGCTTTGCGAGTTCTTCTCTGCCTGCATTTCTGAATTGTTCAATAGATTCTTTTCGTTTTTTTGCAGCAGAAGTAAGCATTCTGATCTCTTCATCGGGCATAAGTTGTTTATCGCTTCCGCTCTTCTCAAATTCCAGAATTAATGCACGGATAGAGCGGACGGTTTGAAGCCTGATCTTATCGCCGGACTTCATAGCATCTTTAAGATCCTGACTAATTTTTTCTTTTAAATTCATTATTAAACCCTCACAAACTGAAAAGGCAGGTTCATCATAAACAAACCTGCCCTTGAATGATAAGTAACAAAATTACTAAATCAGATTTTTATATTTGCCGAATAGTTAATTCTTAAGCAGTATGCTTTTCTGAGCTCCTGCTGAATATCGGTTACCAATCCCATATCTGATCCCCGATCAATTCTTAGTGATACGATAATGTTAGGCATATCCTGACTTTTACCATGCATAAGAGGTTTAACTTCTTCTAACTTTACAATGCTGTCATTTATCTGAATTCTTTTTTCTTTACCGATCCATATATAAGATATCAGTCTTTTGTTCTCAATCTTTTCTATCGCTTCAGCATCAGGTAATTTGAAATCAACTAATACATCGACTTCTCTTAAAGTCGTAGTTACCATAAAGAATAAAAGAAGCATAAAAACTATATCGGGCATTGAAGCGGTTGGAATTTCCTGCTTGATACCGGCTCGTTTTTTTTCAAATTTCATCGTTTCTCCTAAATTCTTTATTGCTTAATTACTTCTGGTTCCGCCAGTGAAATAATAATCGGAACCGCATCCCTGACTTCTTTTTGTTGTTCAGGGATCAAGTCATTATATTTTTGACCATACCTTGCATTAGCGTGTTCATCTCTAACTTCAAAGAAAGCCATTTTAATCTGATCAAGCGCAGTTATATAAACATTGTAGACTGTTTTTCTATCTGTTTTAACAGAAACTATAAGTTTCTTGTTCAAAGGCAGATCAATTTTGGAAGTGATTCTCGGTTTGATAGTATTCTTAACCTGAAATACAGATACGAATTCTCCATCAATTAATACATCACCGTTTTCATTAATCAATACAGCTGCCATACGATCAGGATCAACTTTTACTTGCTCTTGTTCTTCCGGTGGAACATATTCAGGTAATGTTAAGCCAATACCTGTATCAACATCAATTACTGTTGAAACCAAAAAGAATAAAAGAAGTAAAAATGCTATATCTGCCATAGATGCCGTAGGTATTGAGGCTTCAGCTATTTTTTTCTTTTTAATCATTGCCAGAATTCTTTCTAAAAATTTTCTTAATTCATTCTGATTGTAAAAATCAGATTAACCTTTTTTCTGCTTAATTTCGTACAAAGCATCAATCAGTTCAATGGAACTTTCTTCCATATCGCCAACTAATCTATCTATTCTGGAAACAAAATAATTATAGAATACCTGAAGAATAATAGCAACAACAAGACCAAATAATGTAGTTAAAAGAGCAACCGAAATACCTCCTGCAACAACAGCAGGTGAAATCTGAGCGGCTTCTTTTATAGCATCAAAAGCTTCAATCATACCCTGAACTGTACCGGTAAATCCAAGCATTGGCGCAATTGTAATAAAGGTTGAAATCCAGATAAGACCTCTTTCAAGGAAACCCATCTCAATTCCACCATAGGCAATAATAGCTTTTTCGGCTGCATCAAGACCTTCATCAGCTCTAAGTAAGCCGGCATAAAAGACAGATGCAATTGGACCGCGAGAATTTTCGCAAACTCTTTTTGCAGATTCAACACCACCCTCATTAAGAGCTTTTTTTACTTTTACGATAAATTGTTTTGTATTAGTTTTTGCGCGGGTAAGAGTCCACAATCTTTCAAATGAAAATGCTAAACCCAAAACCAAGCAAGCTAATATCGGCCACATAAAGCCCTTGCCAGCTACAAATTTTTCGGTCAGATAATTTAATGTGCCGCCATCATTTGTTGCTTGAGCGATTACATTATATATCGACGCGATGATTCCTGATAGATCCATGGTGAGATTTCCTCCTAATATGTATTATTTGTTTTCTATAGTAAAAATAATTCAAGAATTTTATGAAAATAACGTGACTACAATAAGTATTTCACATTTCAAAGTCAACAAAATATTATTACCCGCAGATTAAATAATTCAATACATCCTCTTAGCAAATTTACACATTAAATCTGTGTTTTAACTCAATAACATTGCCTGAAAGATAATTAAAACTGTTGAATACAGAAAAAATGAGTTCGCCAATTTCCTCAGGTTTCATCCAGTCCTCATAATTTTCTGCTTTCATCCACTTTCTGTTTGCAGGTGTATCTATGATAAAAGGTGCAATTGCATTAACCGAAAGCTTAATTTTCTTTCCTTCTTCAGCAAGAGATTTTACCAGATGTGATAGTGAAGCCTTTGCCGCACCATAGACCGCTTTATCGGGAGCAGAATAATTTCCAGCATAAGCTGAAGTAAAACATATAGATCCACCAGATGAATCTTTTACCACACTTGTGAAATGTTTAGCAATAAGGAAATTGGTTTTAAGATTCATATTCATCATCTTGTCAAAATCATCAATTTTAGTTTCCCAGGTCGGAACTCCTCCAAAGAAGCCACCAATTGCGGAGAAAAGAAAATAATATGTTTCCGATTCTCTTTTAACATTCTTAAATGCTTTTTGAACATTTTCTTCAACCGAAAGATCTTCAATAATAATTTGTTTGATTTTTTTATCCGAAGTTTTTAAATCAAACTTACGATCAAATAAATAAATACTATCAAAATTCTTTTGCGTTAATATTTTTACAACCCCTGAACCTAACGCACCGCTAGAACCAAAAATCAACAAATCTTTTTTCAATTATTACCTCACATATCTGAATATAGCAGTAACCGGAAAGTGGTCACTGTATCCGCCAAGATACCTTCTCCCTCCGTAAGTTGGGAAAGGTGTTCCCTGAAATGATCCTGACTGTGTTACCATAAAATTAGGCTTATATACTTCAAATGAACCGCATTTATAAAGTAATCTGTCACCAGTAAGTAATTCCCTGGAGATTATTATTTGATCGAGCATATTCCAGTTATCCCGATATTTATAAGAACCTTCTCCGGCTTCATATCTTTCATACGAAGTATTGAATAGATCAGAAACATTATCCTCAGTTAAATCCATACTGGAAATGGAATCACACAAAAATGGAGCTGCATTGAGTGCATTTAAGATTGAACTGTTTGTCGGTTCATCGTTAAAATCTCCCATAATAATAATTTTTGCATCAGGACTGTACTTTAGAACCTCATCAACTGAGTTTCTTAATGTTTGTGCCGCTTCAATTCTATTTGGTTCAGATTCTTCTTCACCACCTCTTCTGCTTGGGAAATGATTTACATAAATATGAATTGTATCCTGTGAAAGTGATAATAAAGTTACGTGTAAGACTAATCTTGTATTGAATCCGGCAGATAACTTAACAGTGTCACCGATTACAGATAATAATTTAAACTTATCTGCTCTATACATTAGTCCGTTATCTATTCCTCTGTTATCCGGTGATTCAACTGCAACAGATTTATAATTGAAATCTGAAAGGAAATTATTTGCCATAGAATCAAGAAGATATTGATGTTCAAGTTCACAAACTCCAAGAATGTCCGGAGCATTGTTATCATTCATTGATCTGATAATGCGTGCAAGATTATACATTTTTCGTTCAAGTCGTTCTTCTGTCCATTCATAACTTCCTGATGGAAGAAATTCTTCATCATTTTTATTCGGATCATCTGTAGTATCAAATAAATTTTCAAGATTCCAGAATGCGATAAATAAATATTCATCGGGATTTCTGAGCACATTTAGAAAAAACAGTTGAACTGAATAAAGATGAGCAATAATAAGAGAAATATTTTTTTCATTAGACTTTCAATATCTTTTTATTAATTATTGACTAAAATATGAAAGACAACACCTATAAGAAATGAACTGAATTAAATCCGCCAATCACTCTGCCTTAATATTTTAAGTTATGGTTTTTATTCATATTTTGAACTTCAAATTATTCTTCATACTTAATACTTCAAAATAAATGAGCAATAAAAATTTTATTATTTGTGAGTAACTGCAACAAGATATAACCCTGTTATCAGCAATACACCAATAGCTAGAGACATTTTAATAATTTTTCTTCTGTTCCATAAAATCGCAACGATAAAAATAGAGCTAATAAACATAGTTGCAGTAACAGCCAGTCCATATGCAGCCGCTAGATTTGAAGATTCTTTAAAAACCATTATCATTAATAGTACTGCAAGAAGTAAAAGCCAATTTACAAACGGTAAATAAATCTGCGAACGCATTTTTATAGAAGTGTATTTAATCTTCATTAATGGGAAGATTCCTATGTTAATTCCCTGAAAGATAAGAGACATAACAGCACTTATCATAGCTTGTGAGGCAATAATGGTTGCAAATAATGTTAGGATTAAAAACGGAATGTAAAAATATCCTGCTGATGTACTTACAAGTTTAAATAATACCTGGCTGGAATCATTATGCTCAAGGATGTAAGCTCCCTGTCCAAAATAATTAATAATTAAAGCAAAGAAAACGAAACCCCATGCCTGACGAATTGGTTTTCCACCCAGATGCCCCATATCTGCATAAAGTGCTTCTCCACCTGTAGCACACAAAATAACTTCACTTAAAATAAAAAAGCCCGGCAAACCGTTGTGAATAAAAAATTCAATGGCATAAACCGGATTAAAGGCTAAAAATACTTCTGGCATGTGAATAAGATAAAGGAAGCCTGAAAGAAATAATGCTAAAAACCATATTAACATTATAGGACCGAATGAAAGAGCAATTTTTGATGTTCCTTTAAATTGGAAGGCAAATAATAATACAGTAATTGCTGATGTTATTATAATTATTGTCTGTAAACCTATCGATTCAAACCCCGGAATTAGTGTTAATCCTTCAACTGCTGATAAAATACTGATTGCAGGAGTAATAACACCATCACCGAGTAGGAGCGACACGCCAATGTATCCAAGAAAAGAAATAAACCCTACCTTCCTTCCCTTCTTTAATGTTGAGACAAGAATTTCTTTCAGTACGATAATTCCACCTTCACCTCTGGTACTCATACTCATTGCTAGCCAGGCATATTGAATAGTTACAAGAGTAATCAATGTCCAGAATATTAATGAAAGTACACCAAAAACATTTTCTTTTGATGGAATTGTTAGTGTAAATATTATTGAAAGAGTATAAATTGGGCTTGTTCCGATATCACCGAATACAATACCCATTGCTTTGATGATATCCTTAACAGGACTTAATCGAGTTTTTTTCATTTATGTGACTTGATTTACTCTTTATAAGACTAAAAGTAAAACGTCCGTTGTTCCTTAAAATTATTTTACTATCAAAAATAGAATAATTCAATCATGTAATGAAATTTTACAATAGGATATTTTACTTCAATCTTAAAAAACTAATCTTTATTTTCTGATAGAAAATTTTATCTCATTAAAAACCTCTTTATGAAAAACAAAAAATATGTAATCATCGATGCAATTGCACTTGCCTACAGTGCTTACTTTGCATTTATAAACCGTCCTTTAACAACAAGCAGTGGCGAACCCACGTCAGCAGTCTATGGTTTTATAAACCAGGTATTAAAAGTCCTGGAAGATCATAAACCTGATTATATAGCAGTTGCATTCGATTCAAAAGAAAAAACGTTTCGTCATGAACGGTATGAAGCTTATAAATCATCTCGTGCCCAAATGCCTGACGATATGATTCCTCAAATAGAAAGAATTAAACAAGTTATTAATGCTTTGAATATTCCCTACTATATCCTTCCCGGTTACGAAGCTGATGATATTGTAGGTACGGCTGTAAAAGAAGCGGAAACTTCCGGACTTGAATCTTTCGCAATAACTCCTGATAAAGATTACTTTCAACTTGTTACCGATAAAGTAAAAGTTATAAGACCGGGCAAATCAACTGATGAAGCGGTTCTTTATGATAAGCAAAAAGTAATTGATGAATTAGGATTCGAACCAAAATATATGGTTGATTATCTTGCACTTATCGGAGATTCAAGTGATGATATTCCCGGTGTTAAAGGAATCGGACCGAAAGGTGCAGTACCGTTAATTCAAAAATACGGAATAATTGAAAATATTTATAAACATATAGATGAAATTGAAAAGGCAGGAATAAAGAAAAAACTTATTGAAGACAAAGAGAATGCATTATTGTCAAAGGAACTTGCAACCATTAATTGTAATGTTCCCATGGAGTTTGATTTTGACAAAGCAAAATTTGAAAAGCCGGACTTCGATCAGTTGAAGAAAATATTTATTGAACTTGAATTCAAGAATCTTTATGCACGCCTAATTAAAGTTTATAATTCAGATTCCAAAACCCTAGAACAAAATAAAGTTGAAGTTGAAGATTTTAAATCAGATGAATTAAAATCGTTCGATAAAAATAAATCAAAGTATCAACTAATTACTGAAATTGATTCTGCAAAAAAACTTTTTAATAAACTAAATAAATCAGACTTGTTTGTTTTTGATACTGAGACAGATGATCTTGACCCGTTTAAGTTAAAGCTTGCTGGTGCTTCATTCTCTGTTAAAGAAGGTGAAGCTTTATTTATTGCAATAAATCCTGAAGATGAAGATAATTCTTTGTTTAACGAAAGGTTATCTGACCGTCTTCCCATCAAAGATTTTGTAAAGCTGTTCAAACCTTTATTTGAGAATAAAAAGATTAAAAAAGTTTGTCAGAATGGTAAGTTTGATATTTCTGTTATGCGAAGTATAGGAATAGGTGTTGAAAACTTTTACTTCGATACAATGCTTGCGAGCTACTGTCTCGATCCTGATCAGAAACACGGAATGGATAATCTATCTGAAAAATATCTTAACTATAAACCAATTCCACTAAGTAATCTGATTGGAACTAAAAAAGATCCTACCAAAATATTTGATGTGGATATAAAAGAACTTTCTGATTATGCTTGCGAAGATGCTGATATAACATTTCGTCTCTATGATAAACTTGAGAAAGAATTAAAAAAAGAAGAACAGGCGAAACTTGCTTATGAAATTGAATTTCCTCTTGCTCCGGTACTCGAAGATATGGAACACAACGGAATCAAAGTAGATAGCAAAGCATTAAAATCTTTCAGTGATGATCTACTAATTCTTTTAGATAATTATACAGCTGAGATTTATAAATCTGTTGGAACTGAATTTAACATCAACTCTACAAAACAACTGCAGGAAATATTATTTACCAAGCTTAGTCTTTCTAAAGGAAGAAAAATAAAAACTGGATTTTCAACAGATGCGCGTGCGCTTGAATATCTCCGCGGTGAGCATGAAGTGATTGATATAATTCTAAATTACCGACAGGTTACAAAGCTTAAATCTACCTATGCTGATGCAATTCCAAATCTTATTAACCCGAAAACCGGAAGAGTGCATACCGATTTTAATCAAACTGTCGCTTCAACAGGCAGGCTTTCAAGTATAAATCCTAATCTTCAGAATATTCCAATTAGAACAGAAATGGGAAAGGAAATTCGTAAAGCATTTGTTCCCAGAGATAAAAATTATGTTATTCTAAGCGCAGACTATAGTCAGATTGAGTTAAGAATATTGGCGTCAATTTGTGAAGATGAGGCTTTGATGAAAGCTTTCAAAGAAGGTGAAGATATTCATACAAGCACGGCTGCTCTTGTATTTATGGTAAATAAAAAAGATGTTATTCCTGATATGCGTCGTAAAGCTAAAGAAGTTAACTTCGGAATACTTTATGGTATTGGGCCATTTGGATTGAAGACACGATTAGGTGTAACTCAAACACACGCAAAAGAAATAATTGATACTTACTTTAAAACTTTCAAGCGCGTAAAAAACTTTATGGATGATTCTGTCAATTTTGCTAAAGAAAAAGGTTACGCAGAAACATTAATGAAGCGAAGAAGATTCTTAAAAAACATAAACAGCGGCAACAGAGTTGTTAGACAATTTGAAGAACGTGTTGCCATAAACATGCCAATTCAAGGAACTGCGGCTGATATGATTAAGATTGCGATGATTAAAATTTACAATGAACTGAATAAAAGAAAATCTAAAACTAAAATGATTCTTCAAGTGCACGACGAACTCCTGTTTGATGCTCATAAAGATGAAGTAGATGAACTACGTCCTTTGATTAAAGAAATAATGGAAAAAGCGTTGCCGTTAAAAGTTCCTGTTGTTGTTGATACCGGAGTTGGTGACAACTGGCTTGATGCACATTGACATAAGTTTAAGAAATATATTTTTTAGAATTCCAATGAAAATAAATCCAATAGAAATAAAAAAAATACTTTGTATCAAACCACGAGGAATTGGTGATATTGTCCTTTCAACCATTATATTAGAAAATTTGAAAGAGCACTTCTCTTCTGCTGAAACGCATTATTTAACTGAAGAATTTGCTAAACTTTCTGTTGCCGATAATCCGCTTGTAAATAAAGTTCTTACTTTTAAAAAATCAGAATTCATTTTATCAGTTATCGCAAGAGTAAGAAAAGAAAAATATGATTTAGTATTTGATCTTTGGTCAAATCCAAAAACTGCACAAATTACAATTTTGTCCGGTGCGAAATACAGAGTTGGATTTGGCTATAGGGGAAGAAAATACGCGTACAATATAGTTGCTGATGTTGGGAGAGGTGATACTCATTCGGCTGAGCATAATTTAGAATTGTTGAAAGTGTTATCGATACCTATTAAAACAAAAAACATTCACTATTACTTAAGTGATAATGATAAACAAAAAGCAGATAAATATTTTGAAGAAATGTTTGATAGAGAATGCATTTGTTGTTGGAATAATTCCTTCAGGCGGTTGGGCCTCAAAAAGATGCGATGCAGAAAAATGGATTGAATTCTGCGAAAATATTTACAGCAAGTATAGAAATAAATTTTTAATTCTGTGGGGACCGGGAGATGAAAACGATGCAACTCAAATTTATTATAATTTAAAAGATATTTCCGTTTTAGCACCTCAAACAAATGTTAGTGAAATGGCTGGATTAATTTCAAAATGTAATCTCATAATTGCTAATGATTCCGGCCCAATGCATATTGCTGCTGCTATGAAAATTCCTACACTCGGAATATTTGGACCAACCAATCCTAAAAAACACGGACCTTATTCATCAAACTCAGATTATATAATTAAAGATGATTTACATTGTATAATTTGCGATAAACTTGAATGTCCTTTCAATCACGAATGTATGAAAGAACTTTCAGCAGATTTATTACTTTCAAAAGTTGAGAATCTCATAAATGAAAAAGGTTGAATATTTTTTGAAAAATATTTTGCTCAAGCTTTTACTTCTTTTTAATCCAATTAAAAAAGATTCTTCCAAACCGTCATTCAATTCAAAATCAAATTTGCTGTTTATAAGACTGAACAGGATAGGCGATGCACTTGTTACCACTCCCCTTCTTCACGAAATAAAAAACCAAACCGGTTGTAATATTTTTGTACTTGCAGATATCAAAAATCATTTTGTGTTCAGAAATAATACGTCGATTGATGAAGTAATAGTGTTTGAAAAAGGTTTAAAGGGATTTTTTAATTTTAATAAATTAATAAGAGAAAGATCTATTGATGCAATAATTGATCTTCACGATGATGTTTCAACAACTGTAAGCTTTCTTATTGCCTTAGCTAAAGTCAAATATAAATTTGCGTTAAGGAAATCAAATCATTCTATCTTTACTCACACTGTTGAGAAATTAGATCCACAGAAGAATCATGTGATTGATAGAATTTTACATTTAGGTGAGTTATTTGATTTATCAATTAAAAAAATGAACATTTCTGTAAGATTTCACCCGACAAGAGATGAGATTAAAACAGCAGCTTCACAAATAGAAACGCTAAATCCCGATAAAAAATATCTAGTCGGAATAAATATTTCTGCCGGAAGTGACGCAAGATTCTGGGGAGTTGATAATTTTAGGAAAGTCTTAAATGAGTTATCTAAGTATAATGTCAGAACAATTCTCTTTTCTTCAGAAAGTGATTATCATTTAGCAAAACAAATTACAGAGTATAAAAACATATATCCTCCTACAAAAGATTTTGGTATTTTTGCAGCAGCAATTATGAAACTTGATTTTCTATTTACTCCGGATACTTCGGTTGTTCATATTGCGTCAATAAATAAAATTCCTGTATTTGGTATTTATGTAAAATATAAAACCAATGATATGATTTGGAGTCCTTATAATACCGATTTTGAATATGTTGTAACAGAAGAACCAACGTTAACAAATATTTCTTTCGAAGAAGTTAAGAATAAATTAATTCCATTTCTGGAGAAGCACTTAAATGCCAAAACAAATTCCTGATTGTAAAAGATTTTCCGGTTATAAACCCTGTTTCCCTGATCATGATTGCTGGACTGAAGGCTGTAAAGATAATATTCCAACCGGAACAAAAATTCTTATCATAAATCTTGATGCAATGGGAGATGTGCTAATGACAACGGCACAACTTCCGGCAATTAAAAAGAAATATCCGGAATCAACAATTTATTGGGTAACATTAAATATTGCTGTGCCGCTTCTTTATCACAATGAATATATTGATCAGGTTTTCAGCTATGATGCCGAGTCAATTTTAATTTTAAGTCAAATGGAATTTGATTTGGTCATGAACGTTGATAAGTCGCAACGGTCAGGTGCATTGTTAAATGCAGTAAATGCTAAACAAAAATTGGGATTTGGTATTAATAAGAACGGTAAAATTATTCCTGTGAATAAAGGTGCATATTATAACTATCAACTTGGAATGGATGATCACCTAAAGTTCAAAGAGAATCAAATTGTAAGACAACAATATCTTGCAGACACTTTTGAACTCGAATATCATAGTCACGATTATGTTTTTAATTTTAGCGATGAGGAAAAAGAATTTATTTCTAAGTATAAAACAGAAATCGGTATTTCAGATACTGATAAAGTAGTAGGATTTAATACAGGCTGTTCTACACTTTATCCAGAATAAAAAAATGACTATTGAACAACACATTTATATTATTCAAAAACTTCTTGACAAGAATAAATATAAAATTCTCTTAGTTGGCGGATTAGAGGATACTGAAAGAAATAATGAAATTTATTCTCATTTTGAAAACCGAATTATCAACACACCAACAATCCACGGAGTAAGAAGAGGCGCCTGTTATGAATCAATCCCTGATGTTATTATTACAGGCGATTCATTTGGAATGCATCTGGCAATTGCGTTAAAAAAATATGTTATTGCCTGGTTTGGTTTAAGCTGCTGGACAGAAATAGACCTATATGATAGAGGATTAAAATTATTTCAGCAAGATTTATTCTGTTCACCATGCTGGAAGAAAAAATGTCCTTATGATCTTGAATGTATAAAAATGATTGATTTAGACAGAATGATTTTAGAAGTTGAAAATTATTTCAAAAATAAAACCTGAACGATCTCAATCAATTTCAATCCATTTTCTTTTGTAAGCTAAATAAAATGATTACTGATGAATCAACTAAAAGTTAAATCACCTGCTAAAATCAATATCGGACTAAATATCATCAAAAAAAGAGATGATGGTTATCACGATCTTGAGACAATTTTTTATCCTCTTAAAATAAACGACGAAATAACTTTTACAAGGTCCGATAAATTTTCTTTTAGAAGTAATGATGAAAATTTGAATAAAGAAAAATCTAATCTTATAATTAAAGCCAAAGATGAACTGGAAAAATATTCAGGGACTCAAATCAATGTTGAAATAGTTCTTAACAAAAATATTCCTATCGGAGCTGGACTCGGAGGCGGCAGTTCAAATGCCGCTGCAACATTGTTAGCTGTCAATAAAATATATGAATTAAATATCGAAGCTGAAAAACTTTCGGACATTGCTTTACAATTAGGTTCTGATGTTCCTTATTTTCTGAATCCAGTTCCTGCTTTTGCTGAATCCAGAGGTGAAATTCTTTTTCCGCTAAACTTAAGGATTGACAAACCAATCCTGATTGTAAACCCCGGTATTCACATATCAACAAGATGGGCTTTTGGTCTTATCAAACCGCATTCACCGGAAATCAGTTTAAAAACTTTTGTCAAATCAGGAATAATTGAGTTGGATGAATTACAAAGAATTGCAGTTAATGATTTCGAAAATATAGTTTTTTCAGAATATCCTGATATAAAATTCATAAAAGATAAAATGATTGAGGCAGAGTCTTTGCTTTCAATGATGACAGGAACAGGTTCTACGGTTTTCGGAATATTCGAAAATAAAAAAGCAGCCATTGAGGCTGCTCAAATATTACCTGATAATTACTTTAAATTTATCAACGATTAAGTAACTGCGCCTTCAGTAAATTCAACAAATCCCTTTGTAGCATTTATTTTAACAGAAATTCCGTAAGGAATAGTTACAAGTTCTTTTATATGTCCATAAGGAAATGTGTAGACTATCGGTATTTTCAGAGAGCAGATGTAATCATCAATTACTTCACCGAGAGATAAAGATTTTGTATTTGGATCAGGTTCATAACAATCAACAAATCTTCCTAGAATTATTCCTTTAACTTGCTTAAAAACTTTAGCCAATCTTAATTGATTTAACAATCTGTCAATCTTATACGGTTTCTCGTTTATATCTTCAATAATTAAAATTTTGTCTTTCATTGATGGGAAATACTCTGTACCTAATAAAGCGGTAAATACAGCAAGATTTCCACCAATAATTCTACCTGAAGCCATTCCTTTGCAAAGTTTTGGAAGTCCGTTAGTATAATCTTCCGGAAGTTTTACTCTTCCAAGCTTTTTGTTAGAAGTTACTATTTTCCAAAACATTTCTGTTGTGTATGGACTTACTTCATTCCAGAAATCAACTGCAACCATTGGACCAGCAAAAGTTACTAATCCTGTCTTGCTAAATATTGCATTTTGAAGAGAGGTTATTTCACTGTATCCCACAAAAATTTTGGGATTTTGACTAATCAATTTGTAATCAATTTTATCAATTAAACGGAATGCTCCGTATCCACCTCTTAAACTAAATATTGCCTTTACATTTTTATCTTTGAACATTGAATGAAAGTCTTCTAATCTTTCATTATCCTCACCTGCTAAATAACCGTGAGTTTTTCCAACATTCTTTCCAATTTTTACTTTATATCCCAATTTTTCAAGATATTTTACTCCTTGTTCAATTCTAATTGATTCTTCTGGCGATGAGGCGGGAGAAATCACACCAATTAAATCACCTTTATTAAGTTTCTTTGGTTTCACAATTCGCATATCGAACCTGCCTTGTAATGATAATGTTAAATTTGAAGTCGAAGATAAATAAGAAGTTATTTTGGAACAAATAAAAGAAGTACTGAAAATCCGATAACTAACATTTTTTATACGATTTTTAGCTAAAGCTAATTTTGTTAAGTATTCTATATATAATAGGTTAAGGTAATATTCTTAAATTTATTTTGAAGTAAATCTATGTACCATAGTTATAAATTTTTGACCATTCAAATAACGAGTTTTATCTAAAATTATTGTTTACTGTGATAAGTTTATGCCAATAGCGTGTTCAGAATATCCAAAATTATAAGTTATTTCCATTAGCATCTGTTTTATTATTTCATTAACGAAATAGAATTATTATCTTTAAGCAAATATTTAGCAGATCATTTGAAAAAAGTCAGAGTAACTGATTTAACAATGTCTTAACAAAAACTAGCTTCATTAAGATTTTTTCTATATAAATTTGTACGCTTTAATAAATTCAAAAAAGTAAATGGAAAAACCTAAAGTACTATTTATTTGCGGTTCCCCAAATCAAACGTCACAAATGCACAAAATATCTAAGGAACTGCCTGAATTTGATTCTTATTTCACACCTTATTATGCAAGTGGATATTTATATTTTTTCACTAAAATCGGATTTCTTGACTTCACGATTATGGGCGGTGAATTCAAGAGAAAAGCACTGGATTACTTTAAAGAAAATAGTCTTCAGATTGATATTGAAGGAAAGAATAATAATTACGATTTAGTTTTTACCTGCCAGGATCTTATAATTCCAAAAAATATTCTTAAAAGTAAAGTGATTCTTATTCAGGAAGGTATGACTGATCCTGAAACTTTTTGGTATAAAATAGTAAGATTTTTACATCTTCCCCGATGGGCTGCAAGTACTTCGATGACAGGATTATCTGATAAGTATGATTTATTTTGTATTGCTTCTGAAGGATATAGAGATTTATTCATTTCAAAAGGAATTAAACCTGAGAAGATGCGAGTAACCGGCATTCCGAATTTTGATAATATAGAAGAATTAAAAAATTCTGACTTTGCGCACAAGAACTTTGTTCTTGTTGCTACATCTGATATGCGTGAAACTTATAAATATGAAAATCGTAAAAAGTTTATTCAAAAGGCAGTTGAGATCGCAAACGGAAGAAAACTCATCTTTAAATTACATCCAAATGAGAATGTTGAAAAAGCTACTGCTGAAATTAATCAGTTTGCACCAGGTGCTCTTGTCTATCATGGAGTAAGCATAGAACCAATGATTGCAAAGTGTGAGACTCTTGTTACCAGATACTCTAGTGTTGTTTATACAGCCTTGGTTCTGGGTAAAGAAGTGATCTCAGACATTCCAATCAAGGAATTGGAAAAGTTAATACCTTTACAAAATGGAGGAATATCTGCAAATAACATCGCTATTGAAGCAAGAGAATTAGTAGCTAAAGCAGAGAACAAAAAAGTTTATAGCTTTAAAAGTAATTTTAACAACATTAACACATTGTTCCAGAAATTTCGTAACAAAATAAAATTTGTTAAAGCCAAGCATTTTTAGATATGAATAACGATTTGAAAATTGTTACTGTTATTCAAGCAAGAATGAGTTCTTCACGACTTCCTCAAAAAGTAAATTTACCTCTTGCCGGCAAACCACTATTAGTCAGAATGATTGAAAGAGTTTCTTCATCAAAGTACTGCGGCACTGTTGTTATTGCCACTACCGTGGATGAATCCGACGATTCATTAGTTAAAATATGTGAGGAAAATAATTTTAATTTTTACCGCGGTCATCCTACTGATTTACTTGACAGACATTTCAAAGTATCACTTGAATACGATGCTGATGCAGTCGTAAAAATTCCATCCGATTGTCCTCTAATCGATCCTAATGTAATTGATCAAGTATTGAAGTTTTATACAGATAATTCTGATCGTTATGATTATGTAAGTAATCTTCATCCTGCAACTTTCCCCGATGGGAATGATGTTGAGGTAATGTCTTTGCCGACATTAAAAGTTGCTTGGGAAAATGCGACTAAAAGTTTTGAAAGAGAACATACAACTCCATACTTATGGGAAAATCCCGATAAATTCAGGCTGGGAAATGTTGTATGGGAAACCGGATTAGATTATTCAATGTCTCATCGTTTCACTATAGATTATATGGAAGATTACCTTTTTATTAAAGCAGTTTATGATGAACTTTATGACGGTAATACAAATTTTTCTTTAAATGATATACTTGAATTACTTCAGCGAAAACCTGAAATAAAAAAAATAAATGAAAAGTATAATGGTGTTAACTGGTATCGTAATCATTTAAATGAATTAAAAACAATTTCTAAAAAACAAACAAAAATTATTAAGTAATTATTTGAGTTTAAAAATATGCCAAACAAAGTTGATTTTAATAAAGATTATCCGGTCATAAAAATATCCGATGAATATTATCAGAAGGCATTAGAGTTAATTCCCGCTGTAACACAAACTTTAGCCAAAGGACCAGGTCAGAATATCAAAGGAGTTGCCCCAAAATATTTACAGCGTGGAAAAGGTTCGCACGTGTGGGATGTTGATGACAACGAATACATAGATTTTAATATGGGAATTGGTCCTCTCTCTTTAGGTTATGCATACGATAAAGTTGATGAAGCAATCAAAAAACAATTAGAAGATGGCATTACTTTTTCACTAATGCATCCGCTTGAAGTAGAAGTTGCAGAACTGATAAATAAAGTTGTTCCTAATGCTGAATCCATCCGTTATAGTAAAAGCGGTGCTGATGTAACTTCGGCAGCTATTCGTGTTGCCCGCGCTTTTACAGGAAGAGATAAAGTGCTTTGCTGTGGTTATCATGGCTGGCATGATTGGTATATAGGTGTCACGGATAGAAATAAAGGTATTCCACAAGCTATTCTGGATTTAAGTTTTACTTTTAATTATAATGATATTCAATCAGTTAAAGATTCTATTGATGAAGACACTGCAGCAGTTATTCTTGAACCATTTGTATTTGAAGAACCAAAGAATAATTTTCTTAAGGAACTAAGAGAAGTCTGCACAGCAAACGGAACTTTATTGATCTTTGATGAAATGTGGACGGGATTCAGAGTAGCTATTGGTGGTGCTCAGGAATATTTCGGAGTGAAATCCGATCTTGCCTGTTTTTCAAAAGCGGTTGCAAATGGAATGCCTATAGCAATCTTAACAGGTAGAAAAGATGTTATGTCTTTATTGGAGAAAGATGTTTTCTTCTTCACAACTTTTGGCGGTGAAGCTTTATCACTTGCTGCAGCCAAAGCAACGATAAATGAAATTAAAGAAAAAAATGTTCCTGCTTATCTGGCTAAACAGGGTAAAAAACTGAAAGATGGTTATAATAAAATTGCACAAGAACTTGGTATGAATTACACAAAATGTACCGGGTTTGAATGCAGAACAATTATAACTTTTGATGCTTCAGTTGGTAATCCTCTTGAAATGAAATCTTTAGTACAGCAGGAAATGATTAAACGAGGAATTCTCT
This sequence comes from uncultured Ignavibacteriaceae bacterium, assembly GCA_963714415.1. GTDB lineage: Bacteria > Bacteroidota > Ignavibacteria > Ignavibacteriales > Ignavibacteriaceae > JAGXRK01. Next base: position 430,987 of record CAVQOL010000003.1, on the reverse strand, counting down.
GGGGTGGTTTTCATAATATGTCTTTCTCACATTCTGATTTAGATGTTGAATATACTTTAAAAGTTTATCGTGAAGTTCTTCCAATTCTAAAAAAAGCGGTTGACGAAAATAATGTAAGAGCTTATTTACGCGGTGAACCGGTTGAACCTGTTTTCAGAAAGACAAGTAATTTTAACTTGAAGCCTAAACACAAATAATAATCACCTGTCTGAGCTAATCGCTTACAGAAGGTAAGCAAGCTCATGGTGACAATTAAAATCTAATTAGTAAAAACAATGAACTCTATAGACTTATTCTCACTAAAAAATAAAGTAGCAATTGTAACCGGTTCACTTGGACTTATAGGAAAACATCATTGTTACGCATTGGCAGAAGCAGGTGCAAACATTGTTGTTGCTGATATTGATGAAGAAAATTGCATCAAATTTGCCAAAGAACTTGCAACTGATTCTATCGGAATTGGAACTGACATAACAAAGCCGGATTCAATTAAAAGATTAAGAGATATTGCGTTAGATAAATTCGGTTCGATTGATATACTTGTGAACAATGCAGCAATAAACGATATGTTTGAAAATCCACAAGCCGCAGAAGAACTTTCAATGTTTGAAAATTATCCTCTTGAAATGTGGCAAAAATCTCTTGATGTAAACGTAACAGGAACATTTCTATGCTCTCAAATAATAGGTACCGAGATGGCAAAGCAAGGAAAAGGCAGTATCATAAATATTGCTTCAACCTACGGAATGGTTGGACCTGATCAATCAATATATAAAAAGCCGGATGGATCACAGACCTTTTATAAATCTCCTGCTTACCCTGCCACAAAGGGTGCAATCATTAACTTCACACGATTTCTTGCAGCTTACTGGGGAAATAAAGGAGTAAGAGTAAATACACTTTCGCCCGGCGGAGTCGAAAATAATCAGGACGAATATTTTGTAAATAATTATTCACAAAAAACTATGTTAAACAGAATGGCTCAACCTTATGATTATAAAGGAGCTATTGTTTTTCTTGCGAGTGATGCATCATCATATATGACAGGTGCTAATTTAGTAGTAGATGGAGGTTGGACTGCATGGTAACAGATCAGAAATTAGCAGCAAGGAATAAACATCTGAAAAGTAAAGCAGATAAAATAAAATTTGTTCTTACTGATGTAGATGGAGTTCTTACGGATACCGGAATTTATTATTCTCCAGATGGAGAAATGATAAAAAGATTTTCAATCAGAGATGGAATGGGTGTAGAAAGGCTTAGAAAACATGTAAATATTGAAACTGGAATTATTACTGGTGAAAATTCAGGAACAGTAAAAGCACGTGCTCAAAAATTAAAAATAACTCAATTATATCTTGGTATAACTGATAAAAAATCGTTACTTGAAGAAATTTTAAATAAAGAACCATTTACAACCGGAAAATATAGCTTTCATTGGCGATGACGTTAATGATCTTGAGATAATGAAATTAGTTGGTCTTACTGCTTGTCCAGGTGATGGAATGATATTCATCAAAGAAATAAGTGATTTTGTTTGTGAAAATAAAGGCGGTTATGGTGCTTTCAGAGAATTTGCTGAATTAATTATTGCTTTAAAAGAAATAAGCTCTTAAAACAGTTTGGATAACTAAATGAATAAAAGAGAAATTAAGGTCGGTAGTAGATACATTGGTGATGGTCATCCTTGTTTTGTAATTGGAGAGATAGGTATTAATCATAACGGTTCTATTGATATTGCTAAAAAAATAATTAAAGGTGCAAAATCTGCAGGATGTGATGCTGTTAAATTTCAAAAACGAACTCCCGAGATATGTACTCCAAAAGATCAATGGTATATTGAAAGAGATACGCCCTGGGGTCGAATGACTTATATTGATTATCGTCACAAAGTTGAATTTGGCAAAGATGAATATTCGGAGATAGATCTTTACTGTAAAGAATTAGATATCATTTGGTTTGCTTCCTGCTGGGACGAAGAAGCTAATGAATTTATAAAACAGTTCAATCCCCCGCTCTACAAAACCTCTTCTGCCTCGCTTACTGATATTAAACTATTACAGAAGCACCAAGTACTTGACAAACCAGTAATAATTTCAACTGGAATGTCAACAATGGATGAGATTGAAAAAGGAGTTGAAACTATTGGGAAAAAAAATCTCTTAGTAGCACATTCTACTTCTGCGTATCCTGCTAAAAATGAAGAATTAAATCTTAAAATGATTTTAACATTAAAAGAAAAATATCCTGAAACTCCAATTGGTTATTCCGGTCATGAAGTTGGATTAGCTCCAACCTGGGCTGCAGTTTCGCTGGGTGCTTGTTTTGTAGAAAGACATATAACATTAGACCGCGCAATGTGGGGAACCGATCAGGCTGCATCTGTTGAAATTGGAGGATTACAAAGGCTAATTTCAAACATAAGAGATATTGAAGCATCTCTTGGAGATGGAGTAAAGCGTGTCTATGAAAGTGAAATTCCCGTTATGAAAAAATTAAGACGAGTAAGAAACTAATAATTCCATCTATTTGATTTTATGAATATTCAGACATCAAACTTATTTGGAGATTTATTACATACTGTAAATTCTTACCTTAACAATATTTCCTCAGCAGAGAAAATTTCTTTTACTATTATAATTTCTGCAGCAATTTTATTCATAATACTTGAAAGAATATTTCCATATACCAAGGGACAAAAAGTTTTTCGTGAAGGATTCTTTGATGATCTAGCATTATATACTGTTGCACAAAGTTATATTCTTGGAATAATAATTTTCGGATATATCATTTATTATATTGATAATACTACAGGAATATCAAGGCTTCATCTTTTCTCAAATGTTCCAATCTGGATTCAATTAGTATTCTTTACAATTACACATGAAATCTATATCTACTGGATGCATCGCTGGCAGCACAAAAATAAATGGTTATGGCGAATTCACGAAGCACATCACTCACCCAAAAAAGTTGATTGGCTTTCAGGTTCACGTTCTCACGCATTTGAAATTTTAATCAATCAAACAATTGAATTTATGCCAATAATTCTACTCGGTGCTCCTGCAGAAGTAATAGCATATAAAGGTACTATTAGTGCTGTTTGGGGAATGTATATTCACTCAAATCTTAATGTAAGAACCGGAAAGTTACAGCTCATCATAAACGGACCTGAAATGCACCGGTGGCATCATTCAACGGGAAAAGGAAGAAACAGAAATTTTGCTACAAAACTTGCTATATGGGATTGGCTGTGGGGAACTGCTTATCTACCAGAAACAAAACCTGACGAGTACGGACTCAAGACATATTTTCCAAATAATTACTTTTCGCAAACACTATTTGCTTTCCGAACCTTTAAATCCAGAAAAACCAATAAATAAACAATTCATAAACAAGTTCTTAAAATTATAGTTCCCAAAATAGTAGTACTAAATTATTAACTGCTAAATTAATATTATCATTCTTTTTTATTGATTCAATTTCCAAATTTTTCTTGAAAACCATAATCTTATTTAGTAAGTCTTTATCGGACACAGCAATAATTTGAGCAGCAAGTATTCCGGCATTTTTCGCTCCATTTATTGCCACAGTTGCAACAGGAACGCCAGAGGGCATTTGAACAATAGAGAGAAGCGAATCCAAACCCTCCAATGATTTTGATTTTATAGGAACACCGATTACCGGAAGCGGTGTATATGCTGCGGTTACGCCAGGCAGATGAGCCGCTGCACCTGCACCAGCTATAATTACTTTCATACCTCTTTCATGTGCACCGGAAACATAATCAGCTAAGACTTTTGGACTCCTATGCGCTGAAATTATTTTCGTTTCATTAGCTATCCCAAACTCATTTAATATTGTTGAAGCTTCTTTCATTATTGGTAGATCAGAATCGCTACCCATAATTATTCCCACTAATATATTTTTTGGCATATAAACTCCATTTTGAATTCAAATAATTTATGTTTTGTAGTTTAAAGATAACAAATTACTTCCAGTCAACCATTTCAATATTTTTGCCATCACTCCGCATCAAAATCGCACCACTCATATCAGTTCTATAAATTCTTGTATTATAATCTTCAAGCCTCTCAATAATATCTTGTGACGGATGATTAAACTTATTTTTAATTCCCACACTGATTATAGATATTTCGGGAGAAACCAAATCTAAAAATTGTTTTGTGGAACTGGTCTTGCTGCCGTGGTGAGGGACTTTCAAAATATCTACATCAAGAAAATGACCATATTTTTTTACATAATATTCTTCAGCTTTTCTCTCAACATCGCCTGTAAAAAGAAAACTATATTGACCATACATAAGCTTCATCATTCCACTTTTATCATTACTTGACAGTGTACTATAGAAATCATCACTATCATCATTCAAAATATAAAGTCTAGCTCCCCCAAATTCATAAATCTCCCTGTTATAGTAATTGACATTTACATTCAGTTCTGATAAATATATTTCTAATCTCTTGTCTTGTGATGTTGTATCCGGAAATGGTTTAAATATCTTATCCACTATTCCATTATGAAGTAATGAAATAAAGCCACCTAAATGATCAGAATCAAGATGCGTAATAAAACCGTAGTCAATTTTGTTTATTCCTAAGTGTCTGAAGAGTGGAATTATTATCCTTTCTCCATTATCAAAAAAAGGAGTTACATCACCTGCATCAATCAGTGCTGTTTGATTATTCGGAAACTTGATTAGGATAGCATCACCCTGTCCAACATCAATCATCATAATGCTTAATTGATTATCCGGCAGAAGCTCAATATCATCAATAGATGATAAATAGATGACATTTACAAGAGCCAATATTGTTACTAAGAAGTTTCGCTTTCCACTGGATCGAGTTTTTTATAATAAATACTGCTAATGCAATTATTATATAAAAGATTATTGCATCAATAAATGAATAATCAGGTATCCAGATGAAAGAATAGTTGAGATTTCCAGTAAAGGATATAATTGAAAATAAAAATGATGTTAAAAGATCGTTCATCGCGACAAAATATGATGCAATCGTAAAAGATATTACGCTTACAAATAAGGAGGTGAATGCAAGTGCTATAACAATTCCTATAGCAGGAATTACAATTAGATTTGCTAACAAAGCAATTACTGATAGCTTACCAAAGTATGCTAAAGTGAATGGCAATGTTCCGATTTGTGCACTTAGTGATACACCAACAAATAATATTACACCTCGAATAAATCTGTTTGATATTTTGAGATAAATAATCTGCTTTTCTATAATCGGATAAATTATCCCAATGGATAATACTGCAGAAAATGATAACTGAAATCCGGGATTATAGATTTCTGCCGGATCAACAAGCAATATTATAATGGCTGCAAGTGAAATTGAATTTATTAGATTTGTGCTTCGGTTTGATATAAAAGCTAAAAGTATTATTAACGCCATTACAGTGGCACGAAATACTGATGGCGGAACGCCTGTGATTAGCATAAATGACACTAAACCTAATGAGATGAGAATCGTTCTGAGATAGATATTAAATCTTCCAAAAAGAAAAATAAATATCAGAAGTATATATCCAACGTGTAAACCTGATACCGCAAGTACGTGAACTACACCTGAATTGATAAACTGAGTTTTTAATTCAAAATCTATTTCACTTCTGTCTGCGAGTAATAAACCTCTTAGAAGTCCTGCTGTTTCAGGTTCAAACAGATCGTGAATTCTCTTATCAATTACTTTTCTTACAGAAAAAATGAGTGAACTGATAAAATGTTCCACACTCTTAAGTATATTCAGGCTATCACCTTCATAGCAAATAAGAATGCCGGATATTCCTTTACTGTTAAGGTAATTATTATAATCAAATTCACCTGGATTTCTTCTTTCTCTTCCTTTATAAAATATTCCTTCAACGTAAACAAAATTTCCAGGCATAATGTTTTCATACAATATGTCTCTATCTAAAGTATTTCCCCTGAACTTACATAATAGTTTTTCCTGCTCGCTGATAATTATTATTTGCGATTATGATTGAATCAGTAATAATCGTAAAATTAATTTCGTATTCACGTTTCAATTCGACAGATTCTACTTTACCATATACGATAACATCTTTTTCTTTGTAGATACTTTATTAATGCAGAATCAAACGGTTCAGTTCTGAGTTGAGTAATGTAAGCAGAAGAAATGATAATCAGTACGTATGCAATTATTGATTTTAGAAATGTTGCCTTATCCTTTATGAATAAAACTGATAAAAACAAAAACAAACATGCCGAAAGAATAACACTTAGAAATACTACCCAATCAACATTTAAATAAGGAGCAATTAGAATACCGATAACAAACAGTATTGCATATTTAATTACCGGATAATTATTCATCTGCAATACTTAACTATTGAAGGTTTTATATCACTCAGGTTTTTTATGTTTTCAAATAGTTGCTTCGCATATTTCCCAGCGGTGATTGTTAATGCAGGATTCGTCGTATGTGTTTTAACAGAGAGATCTTCAAAGTTTCCATGATCTGAACAAATTATTAGAGTAAATTTTTCCAAATCTATTTCTGAAAGAATGGTAAACAAAAATTCATCTAAATTTTTATAAATGTCATCAAATTCATCCTGAATTCTACCGTGACCAAGATGATCCGTTAGAAAAAATTCATACAAAGTAAAATCATTTCTACTTGTTATTCGCAAAAGTCTTCTTGCCGCTGTTTTTGGTGAAATGACTTTAAGATTATACTTTAGTTTTATATTCCATCTTGAATTTGTCATCTCTGCAGTTAATGCTCTTCCCTCTCGCACATCTGTAGCGTTGTTCAATCGAATATCTGAAAGTACGCAGCTCAAAGAAGTAACACTTAACCTTTTTTTACCGGAATTCAAATAATCAAAAAATATTTGTGGATATGCATTAGCAAAAAAAACTTTTTTGCCATTTTTTTTGAAGTGCTTAAGAATGTTTTGCTGTTCAATAATTGGAATTGTCGTTGAATATGGAAATGGTCCAAAATGTTTACCGACAAACTTTTGTGCATTTAATTCCGCAAAAAATAGAAACCTGCCCCGTTCCGCTTTGTGGTAATCCTTCAATTCCCATAACAGGATCAACAGGGAAAAGGTAATACGGATGATTTATTAATATGGAATTATTTTTATGAGGAATTGTGCCGAAGATATTTTCAAATGTTTTGAATCCATATTTTACAAACGGATTTTTATCAGCATCATTTTCGCCAATCCCAACTCCATCTATAAATATCATTAAAACGGGATTCAAGTTTCACCATTTATTTTGATTCAACTAAAACAGTTACTGGTCCATCATTCAAAATTTTCACAGTCATCATTGCACCGAAAATACCAGATTTAATTTTACTTTCACCTAAATTCATTTTCAATCTAGCAATAAACTTTTCATATAATGGAATTGCTTCTTCCGGTCTGGCAGCTTCAATAAAGCTTGGTCTGTTCCCTTTTGCTGTTTCACCATACAAGGTAAACTGAGAAATAATAAGCGCTTCACCATTAATATCTTTTATTGAAATATTCATTTTGCCTTCAGCATCTTCGAATATTCTTAAGTTAGAACATTTATCAGCAATAAAATTAACATCAGCTTCAGTATCACCGATTTTGATTCCCAGAAGAATCACCATCCCTTTACCTATTTCAGCTTTATAGTTTTCTTTAGTAATATAAACTCCTGCTTCACTAACTCGCTGAACTACTGCTTTCATTTAAAATTCTCCGGAAATAATTCTTTCAATATTTGAGTAATCTTTGTAGATGTTAATTTTAGTAAATCCATTCAACTTTAACATATCTGCTACTTTTTGATGATGACCTTCTCCCAATTCAAAAAATAATTTTCCATTACTGTTTAATATTTGTTTTGATACCAATATTATTCTTTCATAAAAACTATAACCGTTAGAATAATCCGTCAATGCAACAGCAGGTTCATAAACATTCAACTCCGGTTCGAGGCTTTCAAAATCTTCTAAAGAAATATAAGGCGGATTTGAAATAATTAAATCAAACTTCCCTAATGTTGCCGGGTCATCTTTTTGAATATCAAACTTCTTTAACTCCAATCTGTCCTCAACAATATTTTGTTTTGCGTTAAATTCGGATAATGTTAATGCATCTTCGCTAATATCTATTCCAAGAACAAAAGAATCAGGAAGATTTTTAAGCAGTGCAATGGAAATATTGCCGCTTCCAACACCAATATCCAAAATTTTAATTCTTTTTGAAATCTCTGCTTGCTTTATCGCATATTCAACAAGTAGCTCTGTTTCTTGTCTTGGAATTAAAACTGATGGATTGACCATAAATTTCAATCCGTAAAATTCAACGTGCCCGATAATATACTGTAAAGGTTCGCGCTTGATTCTCCTTTTCAAATACTCTCTGTATTTGTTTAATTCATCATTTTTAAGAGGTCTGTCGTAAAGAAGATAAAGATCGAGTCTTTTACAATTAAGAATATCGGTTAAAAGAAGTTCTGCATTCAGACGTGATGATTCAATTTTATACTTTTGAAGATATTCATCAGATAATTTTATTGCTTCAAGAACTGTTAGCATATAATTGATTACTTATCGATAAATATTTTATAAATAAGATAACCGAAGTTTATTTGTGTAAGACCAAAAGTTATTCCGCTTATTAAATCATATTGACTGGTTTTGTCTTTATACTTTACTTCACCCGTGCGTAAATATTCATCGTAATTGTGATCAGCTTTTATTTTATAGTACGCTGAAGTTGCACCCAGTGCGATCATAGACCCAAATAGAATTTTAGAAATGCTTTTGTCGAAGAAACTTTCTTTTTTCATTTCTCCTACAAAATCAAGAGTAATATTAATTTTTGACATACGCTGATCAATCAAAATTTCTTTTTCAGCATATCCGCTTTTTTTAAGAACTATTCTATTAAAATTACCTGGTAGAATTAATGGAGTATATCCAAGTAGAGAATCGCCTACAATTACCTGAGCATCCTGCGGATCAGAATCAATTAATGTTTCACTTAAAAAATTAAAATTAAGTTGTTTAGTTTCACAAGAATCAAGCTGAAAGGAATCTGAGAAAGATTTTGTATTCCAACTGTTGTTGTTTCCTTTAACTGTAATTTTATAGAATCCTTTTCCTAATTGAATTTTATTTCGATTATCATATTCAAGAGAGTCATTGATCACAACCATGAAGTTTGGAACATCCGAATTAATAATAATTCCGGTTTCACATTCCTGTGCAAAAGACAAAAATGGAAACAATATCAAAAAAGAAATATTAATTAATAATTTCATAAGCCCTAACCATACCACTATCAAAGCCAATAAATAAAATGTTATTTCTGATTGCCGGAGTCATTTTGGCTCTTGCATCCAATTCAATTTTACTTTGGACATTCCCATTTGTTTTATCTATAACCAATAAAGATTTAAATAAATCTGAAATGATGATTCGATTATCAGTTATCAGTGGAGTACTGTTGAAAACTGCACCATTAAATTTTTCTTTCCAGTCTAATTCACCGCTTTTTTTAATTATTGAAAATAATTGCCCTGAAAGAGTTCCTACATAAACATTTTCAATATCTAAGGCTGGATTCATAAGTATTCTTGAACCTGTTTCATACTTCCAAATTAACTCACCATTCTTAATACTTATCTTATAAAGCGTACCATTATCATCGCCTATATAAGCAAAATTATTTTTAATTGTTACACCGCCGTTAAAAGATGTTCCTATTTTCTTTTTATAAATAACGGAAGATGTCTCGCTATCTAGACAAATAAATTCACCATTGTCTGTTCCAAAATAAATTCTTCCATTTGAGTATGCTGGATTAGAATGGATGAAAGATTCAACTTTTGTATTCCAGACTTCAGTTCCTTTTGAATTAAATTTTTTGATTACTCCTTCTTCAGTAATAAGAACCATATCATCGTTAATTTTTATCATTTGATTAATCACTCTTCCTTCAATCTCAATAATTCTAATTTCATCTCCCTCGAAATAATTATAGAAAATCAATTCAGTTTTATTTTCATTATTTAATACGAGTGCTGTAACAATTATACTGTTAAATAGAATCGGAGTTGAAAAAATTGCTCCTTTATATTTTAAAACGCCTGTTTGTTTTCCAGTAAAAATATTAAATGAATGAATTCGTCCGCTCAAATCATGAACAAAAATAGTTGAATCAAAAAATATGAATGATGAATTATTAAAACTTCCGTGAACATCATTCTCCCAGAGCAGATTCAGAGAATCACTAAAATTAACAGGAGCATAAAAATTCCTCTCCCCCGTTTCAGCAAACATAGTTACAGGTGCATTATCTTCTTGCGCCATTATCTTAATTATAGATTTCGCACATCCGCTAAAAACTAAAATGGATGATAATACAACTAAGCTGAATAATATTTTTTTCAAAAATCCCATCCGAAAAAGAATTGATAAAATAATCCTGGTTGAAAACTTGAAAAATTATTTTCTATTTTCTTTCCGATGTCATATCGAAGAACTAATACGCCGAGAAGATTAAACCTTATTCCACCGCCAACACTGCCATAGGTTGTTTTATAATCAGTATCCCAGGCACTTCCTGCATCAAAGAATGCAGCACCACGAATTCCAAAAAATCCTAATCCAAAAAATGGAAATTTAATATAGAGTGCATCAATCAATGGAAAACGAAATTCCAGAGACGATAGCCACATTTTTTCACCTCGAATTGTCCATCGAGGCCAGCCTCTTAAATCCCAGCTTCCTCCCATAAAATATCTACGTGCTTCTTTTCCTTCATTGTAAAATAGTCCTAATCTGCCTGCTATTGTTGTTGTCAATCCAATTCGATAATAGTGTCTTAAATCAGCAATCAAGCTAAAATAATTTACATTACTGAATTTAATATCACTTGTATAACCAAGCAGAAAAAGTAAGCGGCTTCCGTCTAAAGGACCGGAAGGACCCCATAAAGAATTATCGTGAACGAAAGAGACCGAGTTAGTAAGAAGTAAAGCTTTTCGTTGTTTTATTCCTGCAAATACTTCTTTATCAGAGTTCGCCAGAGAAGCCATGGCTTCAATCCTTTGAAATTGTGAGATTGGATAATTGAAGCGGAAAAATCCGCCGAATATTCTTTCAAAGTAATATTCATCCGAATCTCTTATATCATATCTTCTTCCGCTGAAATGAAATATTCCGTATCCAAAATTAACTCTTTTACTTAAATCAAGCCGTTCAACTGCAACATTAAAACTCTTTAATAAATCACTTTGAACATTTGCAGTGTTATAAAGCAGCAGAAAATATTTATCATCACCGAGCAAGTCGCTAAGAGCAAATATAGCACCGCCCTGAGTTCCAAAAACCGGATCTGTAGATACTAATCCGGCAGCATAATCGAGCGTATATTCTTTCTCATAAACAACTTTTTCACGTTCTGAAGATGAACTAAGACTGCTATAAAACCATTTTCCTCTGGCATCTGATAAATCCATTGTAATAATTACTAATGAATCAGCCTGGTCTTTTTGCAAATCAAGCAAAAATATCTGAAAAGAAAAATTTTCAAAACCCGTAAAGATTATTTTATCTATATCATAGAATCTTTGATCGAATGCGCTTGTGATAAAACGAGATACTCTTTTAACAGTATCAACTCTTTTTTGATCCTCAGGATAATCCATTTTCCAGATATTTCTTACACTGTCAATATCAGAAGTAAAATAAATTTCCTTTTTGTCCGGTGAAACTATCGGAGAGGAAACGTTAGCATCAAGATAAGTGAGATATCTGATTCTTTTTGAATTAATATCTATTGAGAACAAATTATACTTTCGCTCAATTTTCCCAGCAGTTCTGTCAGAAGCAAAAATTATTTCATCATCATCTTTTCCAAATGCCGGATCTTTATCATCGTAATAATCATTTATTAAACGATCGAGTGAATCTGAAAGAATATTATAGATATAAATATCGCTGAATCCTTTTTGATCAACTGCCTGAAAAGTAACTTTATTTCCGTTTGAAGAAAATTTGGGAGAACTAATGGATATTAAATTATCCTGCTGAAATGATTTAACTATTTTATTTGTAGAAGTATTAAGAAAATGTATGACATCTGTTGCACCACTTTTTGTAACAAAAGCTAACAATCCTTCTTTCGATATATCAATAGCAGATTGGAAAAGATGGAATGATTCAAGTTCATCAGTTTTTTCACCGCGTAAAACTAATTCAGGATCATTTTTTTCTTTAGAATTTTCATCTAATTCAATCCTGTATATTGAAGAATAGCCATCTCTGTTGGCAGAAGTATAGATATAATCTTTCCCATCTATTTTAATATGCACAGGACTAAAGTGAAAACCTTTTTCCGTTATTTTCTTTGCTCCAATATTATGAGGAATTTTTTCATCGAATAACGGATAATATTTTTTCCTAAGCGAATAAAGCCATTCGTTATCTATATCCTCTATTGTTTTTCCTAAAATATATTCAAGAAGTTTGTTAAAATCTTTATACATCCAGAAATTTTCAACCATCAGCAGAACTTTTTCTTCGCCATAATTTTCACTAATGAATTCAAGAAAGCTTTGCCCTTCTTTATACATCAAAAATGAACCGTAAATTGCGTAAATATTTTCCAGTCCAACAAAATAATTATTTATAACTGCATCACGCATTACCATTTCAGCTTGTGCATCAACTTCTGTTGAAAGATATTCTGCTAAACCTTCAACAAACCACAAAGGCGGAAGAGCATCAGGAGGAATTCTGTGATCTGACAAAGTGCGGTAAATTTTATTTGTCATAAAAACATGCACAAGCTCATGACGGATAACATGTTTGAAATCTTGTAACGAACCTGTGGAAGGCAATACTACCCGACCCTTCATAAATTCAAAGAAACCACCGACTCCATCAGGAATTAATCCCGGAGTAACATTTGTTTGTTGGAATTGTATTGATGTGTTATAAAATATAAGCGGGATTTTCCTGGTGACAACGTGATTTAATCTTACTTTTAATTCATCATAAATCTCTTCAGCATAAAAAGCTCCGATTTCAGCAACCGTTTCCATTTCCCCATAATAGTAAATATTAAAATGCCTTGTACGGAGAACTTTCCAATCAAAATCTTCATACTGAACTTTATTCCTGCCGAAATAATAGAATTGAGCTGATGATAGTTCTGCAAAGAAAAATATAATAAGCAGAATATATTTCGTGTAGCCGTATTAATTCTAAATTAGGAATAATTGATTTTAATCTGTTAAAGTCTTTCTTTAAGTTTATAGATATTATCGATTTCACTCGGATCATAACCTCTTTGTACTGCTATGTAAAAAGTTATCCAATCACACAAATAAATTAAATCCATTAATCGGGTTTTATAAGTTTCTTCATTACTCTTCAAATTTATAACTTCAATTCTATTTTGTTTAAATATTTCACTTAGAAAATCAAATCTTTTCTTAATCTGTAGATGACATTCATCTTCAAGAATATATATCACTTTTACAGGGAAAGTATTTTCCCGGTATGTTTCCCATCCAATTATTTCATTATGATTCATTTCCGGAATCTCATTATGAAATGCGTGAACTTTAGAATTTTCATTAAGCTGGCATTTGAATCTGTATCCAGCAGCAGAAGTTAAATCAGATATTGAATAGATAACAGGAATAAATCCAATTATACTTTCTGCCAAAGTGAAGGCGTAATTTCCGTCTGTTGAATACTCAATCCCCTTTACTTTCCAAAGATTTAATATTTTTTCAATTTGCTTTTTCTGTGAATTAATGATTCCAATTTTTTCTAAAGCTAGTAAAAGCGAGAAAAAACTAAGTCCAAGAGCATACCTTGGTTGAAAACCTGCTTGAAGTTTTATAACAGGAATAGAATTCGATTTAGCAATTATTTCTGCTTTACCGCCGGTAGTAAGTACAAGGATTGAGCATTTTTTTTCTATTGCCTGTTCAAGAACTGAAATTGTTTCCTCAGTATTACCTGAATATGAAGATACGATCAGCAAAGTATTGTCGTTGGCAAATTCAGGAAGAAAATAATTTCTATTAACAACAAAAGGAATTTTAAGTTCATCTTTTAGATAATTTTTTATTAAGTCACCGCTGATTGCCGAACCGCCTAATCCTGTAACGACAATGTTCAGAAAACTTTTTGGACTGAAGTTGAATTAAATCGTAATTATTGTTTAGCGTATATTCAATTTGCTGCCAGGAATTGACTAATACATCAAATTGATTTTGCGGATCGTACTTTTTTACAAACTCTTTAATTCTCATACTCTAAATTATATTCCTTGTTCTGGTTATCTTGTTATCTTCAAAGAACTTAACTACTTTCTCTTGAATTTCTTTCTCGGATTTACTAGCCACACATTCGTCGGCTAATTTTTTTGCAGCTTCGTAACTAAAACTGTTTATAATCTTTTTTGCATACAAAATTGTTGCAGGTGAAATACTTAGTGAATCGAGACCTAATCCAATTAATAACGGAATGGCAAGAGTGTCGGCTGCCATTTCGCCGCACAAACTAACAGGCACATTTTGTAACCTTGCTTCTTTAATGATGTGATAGATTGTTCTAATTATGACCGGACTGAATTCCTGATAAAGATTAGAAACAAGATCATTCCCACGGTCTACTGCCATCATATATTGAATTAAATCATTTGTTCCGATGCTTAAGAAATCAACTTCGGAAGCTAATTCTTTCGTCATAATAGCCGCTGAAGGAACTTCGATCATTATACCCAGCTTCATATTTTCATCGAACTTAACTTTTTCTTTTCGAAGCTCTTCTTTACATTCATTAATAATTTTTTTTGTTTCCCAAATTTCCTCAATTGCAGAGATCATGGGAATCATAAACTTAATATTCTTAATTACACTTGCTTTAAGTACGGCACGAATTTGTGTTTTAAACAAACTACGGTTTTCAAGTAAGAATCTTATTCCACGCAGACCAAGGAACGGATTTGGTTCCTTGTAATCAAACAACCTGAATTTATCACCGCCAATATCAAATGCTCGTATTGTACAAATTTCAGGATAAATCCTGGAGGCCAACTTTTCATAAATGTTGATTTGTTCGTCTTCATTTGGATATTCGCCAAATTCATCAAGAATCTGTTCTGATCTGAACAATCCGATTCCCTTAGCACCACTTGCAATTACAATATCAATTTCACCTGTGACATCAACGTTAGCTTCAAGATTTATTATTTTGTTGTCGGTTGTTTTAGCAGGTTTATTTTCAAATTCTTTAAGATCAACCTGAATTTCTTTTAGTCTTTGTTGTTTTGATTCAAAGAATTCAATTTGTTTTTGAGTAGGAGAAGTAATAATATAGCCGTGGAAACCATCTATGATAATTAGTTCACCATCTTTAATAATTTTGGATGCATTATGTGTTCCAACCACTGCCGGAATATTTAAAGAGCGCGATATTATTGCAGCGTGAGATGTTAATCCTCCATGATCAGTAACAAATGCAAGCGTGTCAACTCTTGAAAAAAGTAATGTATCAGCTGGTGTGAGAGATTCGCTGACGACAATCATTTCTTTTTCAATTTTGGATACCCATCTTTTTTTCTGAAGGTTACGAATTATTCTAAACTTAATGTCTTCAATATCAAGTGCACGTTCCTTCAAATAAGATTCTTTAGAAATTATCATCAACTCCTGATATTTAGAAATTTCATCGGCAACAATATACTCAGGCTGAATTTTTTCTGTGCTAATTCTCTCTCTAATATTACCTAGGAGAATAGGGTCATCTAAAATCATTAACTGAGCCTCAAATATTCCTGCTCTTTTCTCATCCATTTTTTCACGAGCAATAGAGAATATTTTATTCAGCTCTTTTTTTGATTTATCGACGGCTTCGTCAAGGTTTCCTATTGCTTCATCAACATTAGAAATTTCTGATTTATTTATTTCAATTTTTTCTTTTGTAAATAGATATGCTTTACCTATTACAATTCCCGGAGCAGCAGCAAGACCGGCAATTTTATTTTCAGCATCACGATAAATTCCTTTAAATGATTTCAAAGTTCGTCAAACCCCCTCTCAAAATAGGATATAATTTCTTCTGCC
Organism: uncultured Ignavibacteriaceae bacterium; assembly: GCA_963714415.1. Lineage (GTDB taxonomy): Bacteria > Bacteroidota > Ignavibacteria > Ignavibacteriales > Ignavibacteriaceae > JAGXRK01. The sequence continues at coordinate 414,834 of CAVQOL010000003.1, read as the reverse complement.
GCTTTTTCTTCATCTACACCATTAAAAGACAAAGTTAATTCAGATCCTATTTCAGCTGCTAAAGTCATAACTCCGATTATACTTTTCCCATTTATATGCATACCATCACGCGAAATAAAAAATTCGCATTTATATTTAGCTGCCAGTTTAACAACAGTTGCAGCTGGACGAGTATGCAATCCGGCTTGATTTACTATTTTTACTATACGTTCAATCATTATTGTTTACGTTTAATTAGTGAATTGGCAAGCCAGTGAAATATTCCGACATTTCTTTTATTTGAAATTCTATTAACTGCTTTTAATGCCGATTTTGTGTATAATTTAATTTCTTTTTTTGCATCATCAATCACACCAAGTTCTTCATAAATCATTTTGTACTTGTTTATTTCCGATCGTTTTATACCTTTATTTCTGATAACCTCTAACAAAGCTTTCCTATCATTCCTTTTTGCTTTTTCAAGTGCTTTTAAAAATAAAAATGTTTTTTTACCTTCGATCAGATCACCACCAACTTTCTTCCCGAATTTTTCTTCATCACCGATTATATCCAGTAAATCATCTTGAATCTGAAATGCGATACCAAGATTTAATCCATACTCCGACAATGCTTTTATGTCGCGAGGTTTTGCTTCCACAAGCAGTGCTCCTAATTCGCAGCTCATCTTTAACATCATTGCAGTTTTTTTAGTAATCATTGTAATATATTCATCTATTGTAACCGTTTCACGGGTCTCAAAATCAGTATCCAAACTTTGGCCTTCACATACTTCAACCAAGCCGTGTGTGAACGAAGCCAAAGCCTTTTTAGCATTTCCGTTACAATCTTTCAACAAATATTCGTAAGCTACAGAAAGAAGACTATCGCCTGCAATAATTGCAGTATTAAGATCATATTTTTTGTGTAGAGTTTCTCTTCCTCTTCTAAGTTCAGCTTTATCCATAATATCATCGTGAATCAGCGTAAAATTGTGCAACATTTCAACAGCTAGTGCGGCGTTTGAAACCTGACTAAATTTTCCTCCGGCAACTTTGGCGGAAAAAAGAACAAGTAACGGTCTCAGACGCTTTCCGCTGCTTTCCAAAATATATGATGACGGTTCATATAGTGAAATTGGCTCTCTGCTTTTTAATACTTTTCGAAGTGTTAGATCAACCTTCTTTCTTTCAGTCTCGTAAACTCTAAAATATTTTTTAATTTCCCTATCAGTCAAAAAAGTTCTTCCCTTCTAATCAGTTTATTATTCTGTAAATCTTTAAGATTTTTGGAACCTGTTAAAAACATTATTTTTCTTAAAACATCAAACCATTCAGTAATCATCTTTACTACATTTTCTTCGCCGTGATTAATTAAATTTTGTAAAATTATTCGTGCCGATGCTGTTATATCAGAACCAAGTGCAAACGCCTTCGACATATCCATTGCAGAATTTATTCCGCCGGAACCAATTAAAATAAAGCTATATTTTTTCTTTAAAGATGAAACTTCTTCTATACAGTATGAAGTTGGTAAACCCCAGTCCCAAAATATTTCATCATTATTTTTCTTACTTCTTAAAAGCTCAACTCCTGCCCAACTGGTTCCGCCTGAACCGGCGACATCTATTCCTTTTACACCCAATTCTAAAAGAATTTTTGCAGCTTCTTTTGAAATTCCTGCACCTACTTCCTTAACAATTATTGGTACACGAAGTTCCTTGACGAGCTTTCCAATTTTCTTTCTGAGCCCGGTAAATTCAATTTCACCTTCAGGCTGAAGAAGTTCCTGCAAAGGGTTTAGATGAACCACCATTGCATCTGCTTCAACCAAATCGATCAATTTTTTGAAAGAATCAATCGATTTTATTTTTATTAATTGCGCAGCACCGATATTTCCCAGAACCGGAATATCCGGTGCTTTTTCTCTGATAATTTTATATGATCGATGATACTTTTTATCTTCAAGTGCCTGGCGTTGGCTTCCAACTCCCAGTATTATATTAAGTTGATTTGCTACATCGGCAAGCCTGGCATTTATATTTTCTGCTTCTGTGGATCCACCCGTCATACAGGAAATCAGGAACGGATATTTAATTTTCTTTTTGAAAATTCTTGTTTCAAAAGAAATTTTATTGAGATCAACTTCTGTTATTGCGAAATGCTTAAAATCATAATTCTTAAATCCGCTTGTCTTTTTCTTGAACTCAACTTCATCAGTCAAACACAATTCAATGTGCTCATTTTTACGTTTGGAAGTTCTATCATTTTTCTGCGGCATATTGAGTATGATTTTTGTTGGGTAAAGATATTAAAAATTGTTAAAAGATGCTTCAAACAGTTTAACCGAATCTTTTGAACTCAGTCTCATTAAGATAAAGTTTGTTTACCTTAATTTCACCTTTAAGAGCATTAGTAAGGATAATTTCATCTGCCGTGATTAGGTCCTCAAAAAACATAGTTCGCTCGTGGATGTTTGAATCACGATGAAGTAAAAATTTTCTGTAAATACCACCAAGTATTCCAGAGCTGACTGGTGGAGTAATGACAATATCACCAATCCGTAAAAATATATTTGTAATTGAACCTTCTGCCAAGTTCGTTTTTTTCATTGAAATATACTACATCAAAAAAACCTTTTTTAGAATAATAGTGATGTTCCTTGTCGTAAAGTTTCCTGTTTGTTGTTTTGAAATACTGATATTTATTATCGATAATAATTCTCTTCTTACTAATAATGATATTTATTTCTTTCGGGGGAATTAATGCAGGGCTGGCTTCAATTTTTATTTTACCCCATTTGTTCAGAATAAGTTTAATTTTTTGTTTTGATTGTTTATGAGATTTTGATATTTCCTTCTCCAATATTTTGCGAATCTTTTTTTCATCATATCTGAATAGAAAAAATGATGATGACTGAACTCAATCTGTTCAGATGATCTTCCAATAAAAATATTTTTCCGTTTTCAACCAGCATAGTTTCGAATAGTTCAAATTCACTTTCTGGATTTGTTAAGAATTTACTTTTGAGAAGTGTTTCCTGGAACTCCTGATCAACATCACTATCCCATACAATTCCGCTGCCTAAACCAATTTCACTTTTTTGTGATTTCTTATTTATTACTAAAGTTCTTATTCCGACATTAAATACTTTTTTCTTTTTGTGAATGAATCCGATTGACCCTGTATAAACACCACGCTGCTCTTTCTCCAATTCATTAATTATCTCCATCGTTCGGATTTTCGGAGCGCCGGTAATCGAGCCACAAGGAAAAATATTTTTTATAATTTCCGAAATAGTGATTTGCTTTCTCAGTCTAGATGAAATTTCACTTACCATCTGAAAAAGTGATTCATACTTTTCAACTTCAAATAAACTTTCGACTTTAACCGAACCAAACTGACCAATTCTTCCAAGATCATTTCTAAGAAGATCAACAATCATTACATTTTCGGCACGATTCTTTTCACTAGTTTTCAGATTGTATTTAATCAAATTATCAGATTGAATATCGAATCCTCGCCTTACTGTTCCTTTCATTGGTTTCGTTGATATTTTTCTTCCATCAACTTCAAAAAATAATTCTGGTGAAATTGATAAAATGAATTTATCACCTGTATTTATGAATGCAGAATACCGTGCAGATTGATTGAAAATAAGTTTATGAAAAAGATCGGTAACATCGCCCTTAAAATTAAATTTTCCCTTAACAGTATAATTAACCTGGTAAGTATCGCCCTGAGCTATGTAGTCCTTAATCTTATTAATATTCTTTTTGAATTCCGATTTTGTATTGTTTAATCGAAAATTCTTTATAGAATAATTCCTGATTTTATTATCAGCTATGTTTAAAGAAGATGAACTAAGCTTAATTACATCTTTTGGTTTGAAGAAAAAGAATTGAATTAATTTTTCATTTCCTTGTAAATAAGGCTGCAGTTTTTTTTCAAACAAATATCCTGCTTCATATTTTAAAATTGAGTAGGATGAATAACCTTCCTTAATTAAATGATCAACTTCTTGTAGTTTTTTTTCAAGATTACGATTACTTTGAATGTTTATAACCTTAAAAGGATTTAAGAATAAAAACGAAAATGATGCTTCATAGTAGGTTGGAGTAAAGAAAAAAGCGGAATTAGTATTAGAAACAACAGTGTTAAGTATCTTTTTTAATTCCATCCGACAAGAAAAATAAATTTATTTGAATGATATAATTTATTGAAACAGTTCCTTATTTTGGCACTAGAATAAGAAATTATTTCTAACATTAAGTTAAAAACAAATTATGAGTAAACCTCGTTTATCCTTCTGGCAAATCTGGAATATGAGTTTCGGATTTCTTGGTATTCAATTCGGTTTTGCACTTCAGAATGCTAATGTAAGCAGAATATTTGAAACACTTGGCGCTAACATAGATGCAATACCTCTATTATGGATTGCAGCACCAGTAACCGGTCTTATTGTTCAGCCAATAATTGGACATATGAGTGATAAAACATGGAACAGATTAGGAAGACGTAGACCGTTCTTTTTAGTTGGTGCAATTTTAGCTTCAGTTGCAATTATTTTTATGCCTAACTCCCCTGCTCTCTGGGTTGCAGCCGGAATGCTTTGGATAATGGACGCATCAATAAATATTTCTATGGAACCTTTTCGTGCATTTGTAGGTGATATGCTTCCATCAGAACAACGAACAACCGGATTTGCAATGCAAAGCTTCTTCATTGGAACAGGCGCTGTAATTGCTTCTGCATTACCATATATGATGACAAACTGGTTTGGTATTCCAAACACCGCTCCGGCGGGTGAAATTCCTGATTCGGTAAAGTATTCCTTTTATATAGGCGGTGTTGTTTTTTTCCTTGCTGTTCTTTGGACGGTTGTTTCATCAAAAGAATATTCTCCAGAAGAATTAAAAAAGTTTGAAGAAGATGAAAAGGAAAAAATAAAAGCTTTAAAATATATTACTGAACCAATTGAAGGATCAAAATTTAATAAGTTTGGAATAATCTGGACCTTAATTGGATTACTTGGCTCTTTGTTTCTTCATTACATTCTTCAAGAAGATGATTTTGGTTTATACGTTCTTTTCATAGGTTCATTTATATTCGGATTGCTTCAATTGCTTTCCGGTTACTTATCAAACTCAGGAAAAACTTCCGGTGGATTTGTTACAATTCTGAACGACCTTTACAAAATGCCTAAGACAATGAAGCAGCTTGCAGTTGTTCAATTCTTTTCATGGTTTGCATTATTTGCAATGTGGATTTACACAACTCCGGCAGTAACAAGACACATTTATGAAACAAGTGATACAACTTCAGCTTTGTATAATCAGGGTGCAGATTGGGTTGGAGTTTTAATGTCGGTCTACAATGGATTTGCTGCAGTAATGGCATTTGTATTAGTATGGCTTGCCAAGAGAACGAATCGTAAAACCGTTCATATGATTTCACTTATTTGCGGTGGATTAGGTTTTGCATCTTTCTTTATTATCAAAGACCCAAATCTTCTTTTAATATCAGAACTTGGAATAGGTTTAGCGTGGGCTTCAATTTTATCTATGCCTTATGCAATTCTTGCCGGTTCACTTCCTGCTGAGAAAATGGGTGTATATATGGGCATTTTTAATTTCTTTATAGTAATTCCCCAAATAACTGCCGCAGCTATTTTGGGATTTTTTGTTAAAAATATTGTAGGTGGAGAAGCAATCTACGCATTACTGCTGGGTGGAGCATCTTTAATTTTGGCTGCGTTTCTTGTTTTATTTGTAGATGATGTTGACGAAGTTAAAGGATGATATTTTGTAAGATGTCATCTTTTCAGCCACAAAAGATGACATCTTTGATTAACTTAATTTTCCTTGATTGGAATAACAACAACACGCATTCCTTCAGTCTTTATAACTTTTATCTTTGTTCCATTTTTTATGTATTCGGAATCAGAAACTACATCAACTTTTTGTCCGTCAATTTCTGCAGTGCCGGCAGGACGTAAGGTTGTTAATGCAATACCTTCCTTTCCAACTAAAGAGCTGAAATCAGGATTTGATATATAACCTCTATTAGCTGCAGTGGCCGTTGAAAGAACCAGTTTGTTAAAGATTGCAGATTTTGGAAGAAACTTTGCAAGAATTAAAATCATTATTAGCGCACCTGTAATTGCACCAGCTAGTTGAATGATTGCCATAGAAATAATTTCAAAATCTAGGAATGGTCTTCCTCCAACAAGAGATAGAAATAGTGATGCAACCACTAACAACATTCCACTAATACCTGCAATTCCGAATCCGGGTATGATAAATATTTCTGTTGCAATTAAAATTAGTCCCGCAATAAACATTAGGATTTCTACAATAGTTGCAAGTTGAAGTATGTATGATGAACCAAAGAATAAAGCTAAGGCAATTAGTCCTGCAGTACCGGGAACACCCCAGCCAGGAGTCTTCACTTCAGCAAACAATCCAAAAAAACCAATCATTATTAATAAAGAGGCTGCCAGCGGATGGTTTAAAAATCTCACAACATCTTCAGCCCAATTTGGTTCAACTCTTACTACAGGTTGCTCCTTTTAGATCTAGAAATTCTAAAACATCCTCAATCTTAGTAAAAAGTGTATCTGCAAAGCCATATTCGTGTGCTTCTTCAGAGGTTAAAGTTACTAGTTGTGAAGAATCAACCAATCCCTTTAATAACAACTCTTTCATCAACCATAGCTTCAGCAACATCTGTTCGACGCCCGTTTCTTTCGGCAGTTGCACGCATTTCAGAACGCATATATGATTGATATTTTTCGCTTACTTTTTCTCCGGTTTGATCAACGACTGTAGCAGCACCTATTGAACTTCCCGGAGCCATAATAATTGTCTGGCAAGAAATAGCAATCAATGCTCCAGCTGATATCGCTCTGTTGTTTATAAAAGCAACCGTTGGAATTCTGCTGTCAAGTATAGCATCTTTAATCTGAGTAGCAGCATCTACTCTGCCGCCAAATGTATTGATCTTAAAAATAATTGCATCTGCGCCACTATTTTCAGCATCAGAAATAGCCCTGCTGATGTATGGAGCAAGTCCAAGATCAATTTCATCTTCTATGTATGCGATGTATACTTTTTTTTGCTGTGCGTAAATAAGAGCAGACGATAAAAGCAGAATTGACAAAAATATTTTTATGGTTTTCATTTTAATAACTCTCTGCGAAATTTTTATTTAAAAATAGCACTTAATCAGGACTAATAAAACTGGAAAAGCAACTAGAAGAGATCAAGTTATATGGGTTTGTAATCCATTACAGTTTTTAGGTTTTCTCATCACCGTGTGAAATATTGTAGGCTATTGAACGAACGTTTACTGTAAAATAATATGCCCGAGCTTATCACGCTTAGTTTTTAAGTAACGTTCATTATTTTCATTTGGCAGAATTTCAATAGGGACTCGTTCAATAATTTCCAATCCGTATCCTTTTAACCCAATAACTTTTTTAGGATTATTAGTAAGCAATTTTATTTTCTTAATTCCAAGATCAAGGAGGATTTGTGCTCCTATTCCATAATCCCTCAAATCAGCCTTAAAGCCCAGCTCTTCATTTGCTTCAACAGTATCTTTACCTTCATCCTGAAGTTTGTAAGCTTTAATTTTATTTCCCAGTCCTATTCCCCTTCCTTCCTGACGCATATAAACCAAAACACCGGATCCATTCTTTTCAATTATATCAAGCGCATCATTTAATTGATCATGGCAATCGCATCGTAAAGAATGAAAAACATCACCGGTTAAACATTCTGAATGCATTCGAACCAGGAATGGCTGATCGGGATCGGGTGTCCCTTTAATCAATGCGACTTGTTTTTTTCTGTCAAGTAAATTGCGGTATAGATGAAGTCTGAAATTTCCGTGCTTTGATGGGAAATCAATATCGGTAATCTTCTCAATAAGGTTTTCGTTTCTAATCCTATGCTGAATTAAATTCTGAACAGTAAGAATTTTCAGATTAAATTTCTTAGCAATCTCAAAAAGCTCAGGCTGTCTTGCCATTTCACCATTTTCTTTAAGAATCTCGCATAAAACACCAGCAGGTTTCAAGCTTGCAAGTCTGCAAATATCAACAGCAGCTTCAGTATGACCAGCTCTTCTTAAAACTCCTTCATCAAAAGCACGAAGAGGAAAAATATGCCCAGGTCTGGCAAAATCTTTAGCAGTTGATTTATCATCAATAAGTTTTTTGATTGTTATAGAACGATCAGCGGCAGAGATTCCTGTAGTCGTTCCTTCAACTGCATCAACAGTGACAGTGAACTGGGTTCCGTGCAATGCAGAATTAGTATCAACCATCAAGGGAAGGTTTAATTCATCCAATCTATTACCGGAAAGAGCAACACACAGCATTCCCCTGCCGTGTGTTACCATAAAATTAACGATATCGGGAGTAACATATTCTGCAGCACAAATAAAATCGCCTTCATCCTCACGATCTTCATCGTCAACAACAATAATCACTCTTCCATTTTTTATTTCTTCAATGGCTTCTTCAACTGAGCAAAACATAAAATATTCTCTTACTATTTAGATTCCTTGGACAATACTGTACCGATACCACTGCGATCAATTTTTATTTTTGTGTTTTCACTGATCTGCAGCAAAACAGTTTTTTCATCAATCCCTGCAATCACACCGTGAATGCCGCCGCTTGTAACAACTTTATCGCCTTTTTCAAGGTTTGATAAAAGTTTTTCTCTTTCCTTAGCACGTCTCTGCTGGGGTCTGATGATCATAAAATAAAATATTGCAAAGATTGCACCGAACATAATGAGAGTGCTCATTAACTGTCCGCCGCCTTCACCGCCTTGCGGTGCCATAGCAAATAAAAGTTCCAATTTATCCTCCTTAAGAGTTTAGTTTTTAATTGATAGATTATTTACAAATTCATTTTTCCACTGCAGGAAAGTTCCCTCAATTATTTTATCTCGTGCTTCATTTACTAACTTAAGATAGAAAGTAAGGTTATGAATTGAAGCTAGTTCAAGAGCAAGAATTTCACTCGCAATAAATAAATGCCTTAAATATGCACGTGTATAATTTTTGCAAGTATAACAATCACATTTATCATCAACCGGATCGAAATCATTTTTAAACCGAGCATTTCTCATTGATAAAGTTCCGGAATGTGTGAACAGATTTGCATTACGCGCATTTCGCGTAGGCATAACGCAATCGAACATATCAACGCCGCGTTCAATAGCTTCCAGAATATTTTCAGGACGACCAACTCCCATTAAATATCTTAATCTATCTTCAGGCATAAAATCAGTTGTGAAGTTAACCAAATCATACATAATATCTATTGGTTCACCGACTGCTAATCCGCCAATTGCATAAGAGTCAAAATCCAGTTTGATTAAATCTTCAGCAGATTTTTCTCTAAGATCTTTGTAAACACTTCCCTGAATTATTCCAAACTGAAATTGTTTATGTCCATATAAAGATTTTGAACTCTCAAATGCTTCTTTATTCTTGACTGCCCAATCAGAGGTAAGCTGCACAGATTTTTTCGCATAATCATAGTCACAAGGATAAGGAGTACATTCATCAAGAACCATCATAATATCAGAACCAATACTGCGTTGTATGTTGATAACTTTTTCCGGAGTGAAAAAATGCCTGGATCCATCAAGATGTGAACTGAATTCCACACCATCCGGTTTAAGTTTTCTCAATTCAGTCAGACTAAAAACCTGATAACCGCCGCTGTCTGTCAGAATGGGTTTTTTCCAATTCATAAACTTATGAAGTCCGCCTGCTTGCTCCAGAATTTCTGTTCCGGGTCTTAGATAAAGATGATAAGTATTTGAAAGAACAATCTGAGCTTTAATTTCATGCTCAAGATAATGCTGATTAACTGCCTTTACCGTTCCCTGTGTGCCGACCGGCATAAAGATAGGAGTTTCAACTTTTCCGTGATCAGTTTCGAACCATCCGGTTCGGGCTTTGGAGTTAAGATCCTTTGCAATTATGTTCAGTTTCAGCAAATTATTATCGTTTTCTTGTCATTTTTTGCAGTGCAAATTTAAGGCAAAATTAAATGATACCCAACTGAATAGCGGAAGCACGGTCATACCTTTTGTGAAGGTTAAGGTTGAAACGTAAATCTCATAAATATTTGTGGAGAAATTTAATGGTTTAAGAATTGATTAAACAAATTCAGACTATAATTAAGTAAAACCAAATAATTTCTTATGGGAAGGAATTTGTGAATATATTTTATTCGTTAACTTTGTGAATCAGTTTAACAAGATCAATTCTTACTTTATCTGCCCGGATAATCAATATCTGAAAATCATCAACTAGAAATGTTTCACCTTGCTTTGGAATCTTACCTGTTCTCTCAATGATATATCCGCCAATTGTTTCGTAAGAACCAACTGGAATATTCAGATGATACTTTTCGTTTATCAAATCAACTTCAACTTTTCCGCTTATGATATAAGAGTTTAAGTTGATTTTTCTGCAGATGTTTTCATCAACATCATATTCATCTTTTATCTCACCGAATAATTCTTCGATAATATCTTCAACAGTTACGATTCCTGCAGTACCGCCGAATTCATCAACCACAACTGCGATTGACATATTTTGTGCAAGAAACTCGTTGAGAATTTCCAGACTCTTTTTTGTTTCAGGATAAAACTGAACTTCACGCAAAATGCTTTTTATGCTTTCCGGATTTGTGAACAAATCTTTTGCGAGAATAACACCTTTAATGTTATCAAGATTATCTTCATAAACAGGAAGTTTGGAAAAACCGGATTCAATAAAAGTTAAAATTGCTTCATCAACAGTTTGATTTACTTCAAGACCAACTATTTCCGTTCTTGGAGTTAAAGCTTCATAAACTTTTTGTTCACCAAGCATAAATACTTTACTGATAAAACTACCTTCCTGCTTTTTAACTTTCCCCGCTTTATGACTTTCATCAACTAATGATTTTACATCTTCCTTATCAAACAAATGATAAATATTGTCTGCCTGCTGCCGCCGACTTCTCATTGTAATGTTTATTAAGTGTGATAATGGTTTAACAAACGGATAAAGAAGGATAGATATCAATCGTAAAGGAACTGATACGACAAATACAAAACGGTCAGCCATTTCTCTTGCAAAGTACTTTGGAATAAGTTCGCCAAAAATTAATAAGATGATGGTTGATACAATTAAAACTTCGTATTCACTTAATCCAAAATGAAATGAAAGGTAGATTGCACTTAAAGAAGCAAATGCGATGTTGATGACATTATTACTTATAAGAATTGTTGAAAAGAAATCCTGTGTGTTGTTTACAAAATATTGAGCATGTGTTGCAGCAATATTTTTCGATCTTGCTTTGATCTCAATCTTGAGCCGATTAGCCACAATAAATGCAAGTTCTGTAGATGAGAAAAATGCACTAAGAAAAATGAGTATAATCAGTATGAGTAATTGCTCAATCATTAATATGCCCGTGTAACTTCAACATCATCAATTAATAAATTAATTTCTTCACCTTCAACAATAAATTTTATTTCAACATTAATAAGATTATTTGCCATAAGAACTTCTTTTATTTCCAATCCGCTTTCATTGTAAAACTGATAAACCTCAATATTCTTCAGACTTAAAGAATCATCAGTTTCATTTCTTGAATATTTAAATACCGGTTTAATATTATAAAGAAGTTCATTATTAGAAAAGACAAGAATGTTTTCAAGTTCAACATCTTTAATCACATTATTTGTATCAGAATAGACTGCAAACTCTCCGCTTAAATGAAATGAACCGGGACTAAACCCGGGCATTAAATTCAACCAGGCATTTACTTCAAGAATTTTAAGGTCAACATCCACATTATTTGCTTCTTTCAAACCTGAACAGCTAATTGAAGATAAAATTAAAAACGGTAGAATATAGATGAATATTTTCAAAATGATTATAACAATTTATAGATGATTGAAATTGTAACTGCCACATAAGAAATAACCGTCATTATCATTGGAATATCCGAAAGCATTATCAAAGTTGTATTTTCTCCTCTATCAAACTTATAAACAAGATACATATATCTAAAAACGCCAAATACAACAAACGGAGTTGTATAAATTAGATTTTCTGTACCAAAAACTGAAACCGTTCTTGCAGCAACAGTATACAATGCATAACAAATAATAACTCCAGCTGCTGCCACCGTTGCCATCTGATTTGCAAAATCTAATGTATAATGTTGTAAAACTTTTCTTGTATGTGAATTATCATTTTCAGCAGCAACAGAAAGTTCAGCGTGACGTTTCATAACGCCAAGAAATAAAGATATAAACATTGTAGTTAAAATAAGCCAACTAGATATTTCAACATCTATTGCAAATGCACCACCAAGAACTCTCAGCGAAAATCCTGCCGCTATGCTGAATATATCCAAAATAACGATATGCTTAAATGAAAATGAATAGAACATATTCAACGTTAGAAAAGCAATCACAGCAATATTAAAAGTTGCATTAAAAGTTGACATCAGAAGAACAATCGGCACAATTAACAAAGACGCAATAATCAAAGCAAGTTTTACGGATACTTTCCCTGAGGCTATCGGTCTGTTCTTTTTTTCAGGATGAGAAAGGTCCGCTTCTATGTCAATAATATCGTTAATTATATAGACAAAACTTGAAGCCAGACAGAAAGTAATGAAAGCGCGGAAAGTTGTTATAAAATAATTCCCCTGGAAGAGATGCAAAGAAAACAACAGTGGTACAAAAACGAAGAAGTTTTTTATCCACTGCGAAATGCGGAAAAGTTTATAATATGTTTTCATAATCAGAACACCGCAACTTCTTCATAAGTGCCAAACACTTCTTTCAGTTCACCAATCATTTCTCCAAGAGTAACATAATTTTGTGCTGCTTTAAGCAATACAGGCATTATGTTATTTCCATTAACCGCTGCATCATGAATTTCTTTTAATGATTCATTCACAGCATTTTGATTTCGACTTTGTTTTACTTCTGCTAATCTTTTCAATTGCTGTTTCTGAACTTCAGGTGAGACAGTAAGAATTGGAATATCAATCTTTTCACTTTCCTCAACAAATTCATTCACACCAACTATAAATTTTTCTTTTCTTTCAACTTCTTTCTGATAACGATACGCTGCATCTGCAATTTCTTTCTGGAAATATCCGGTTTCAATTGCGTTTATAACACCTCCCAAAGCATCAATCCGATCAAATATTTCGTTTGCTTCCTTTTCCATTTTATCTGTAAGAGCTTCAACAAAATAACTTCCACCTAATGGATCAACAGTATTTATCACTCCGGTTTCAAAAGCAATAAGCTGCTGAGTTCTTAATGCAATCTTTACAGCTTTCTCACTTGGCAGGGCAAGAGTTTCATCCATGGAGTTTGTATGAAGTGATTGTGTTCCTCCCAACACTCCTGCAAGCGCCTGGAATGCAGTTCTTACAATATTATTTTCAGGTTGTTGAGCAGTCAAAGTGCATCCAGCGGTTTGAGTATGAAATCTTAACCACCAGCTTCTAGGATTTTTTGCACCGTATCTTTCTTTCATTCTTTTTGCATAGATTTTTCTTGCTGCTCTATACTTTGCGATTTCTTCAAAGAAATCTAAATGAGAATTAAAGAAGAATGATATTCTTGGAGCAAATTCATCAACATCCATTCCTCTTTCAATGCAAGCTTCGATATATGCAAATCCGTCTGCAAGAGTAAAAGCAAGTTCCTGTACAGCAGTTGAACCTGCTTCACGAATATGATAACCGCTTACAGAAACAGGGTTCCATTGTGGAACTTCATTTTTACAGTATTCAATCATATCTACAATAATTCTCATTGAAGGATGTGGAGGATAGATATATTCTTTTTGTGCAATGTATTCTTTAAGAATATCATTTTGAAGAGTTCCTCTTAACAACTTAAAATCAACTCCCTGTTTTTGTGCAACGGCAAGATAGAAAGCAAAGACCATTGCAGCGGGAGAATTGATAGTCATTGAAGTAGAGACTTTATCAAGAGGAATTTTATCGAAAAGTATTTCCATATCTTTAAGTGAAGAAATTGCAACACCGCAGATTCCAACTTCACCATCGCTTACTGGAGAATCAGCATCCCAACCCATTAATGTTGGAAGATCGAATGCTACTGACAATCCAGTTTGACCATGATTTAATAAGTAATGAAATCGTTGATTTGTATCTTCAGGCGTACCGAATCCGGCAAACTGACGCATTGTCCATATTTTGCCTTTGTATCCGTTAACGTGAATTCCTCGTGTGTATGGATATTCACCGGGGAATCCAATTTCACTTAAATAATTGATATTTTCAATATCATCAGGACCGTAAAAAACATTTATGGGTTCACCGCTAACTGTTGTGAACTTCATTCCTGTTGTTTTAGCAGACTTGGCTTTTTCGTTATAAGCATGTCTTTTGTCTTTATAATCCTGATTGATCATAAATAATCCTTCGTTTATTAGTATTTAACCAAGTTATTAATTTTATAAATAAAGTTAGGTTCTTCCAAACCTTCTGTCAAACTCTTCCAAAGAAATTTTAATCATAATAGGTCTGCCGTGCGGACATACATAAGGCATACTTGTTGCAAAAAGCTGATCAATTAGTAAATGCATTTCCTTTTCCGAAAGCTTATCGCCTGCTTTAATAGCTGCTTTGCATGAATATGATTTAGCGATATTATCTCTCTGCTCTAATTTTTTTTCTCTTTGATTGATTGAATACTCTTCAATAAATTCTCTGAGAATTCTTTCTTCAGATCCGCTTTTAATATCCTCCGGAACGCCCTCAACAATTATTGTATTTTTACTGAAGAATTTTAATTGAAAACCTAATCTGTTTAATAGAGAATTTAATTCTTCAAGTATTCCATAACTTCCCGGATCAAACTGAATCGTTAAAGGAAAAAGCAAATGCTGTGAAAAAGGCATATTCGCTTCAAGCCGGTTTAACACTTTTTCATATAATATTCTTTCATGAGCAACATGCTGATCTATAATCATCAAACCGGATTTTATCTGAGAAATTATATATTTATTATGAAGTTGTATAATAAAAGTTGTTTCTTCAGGACCTTTTACCTTACTTTCAAAAGTTTTATTTCCCGAAAGAATTTGTTTTTCTTCATCTTCAAGAAATGAATTAGTGAGTAATGAGTTTTCCTTTCGTTGAATATCTGAAGTCAATGAACCAAAAACTAAATCAATTTCTTTATCAGTTACGGGTACTCTTGTTTGCCTTTCTGAAGAGGTTGGGCGATCCGAAAAATCACCTTGAGAAGTTTTGTTGAATGGATCGAATCTTAATTTTTCTTTTTCATCACTTTCTTCGAATGCCATAGTTGGGACAAGATCAAACATTCCAAGACTCTTTTTGATAACTGCCATTACAAAATGATATACATCTTTTTCATCATCAAATTTAACTTCAAGCTTGGATGGATGAATATTAACATCAATTTTTGAAGGATCAATAGTGAGGAATAAAACAAAGAAAGGATAATCACCTTTTTCAAGAATGTTCTCGTAAGCTTTGAACACAGCGTGATTTATCTGTTTGCTTATGACAAATCTTTTATTCAGAAAAAGATATTGATCACCTTTGCTCTTCGTCATCATTGCTGGTTTGCCGATGTAACCATTTAAAGAGATATATTCCGTTTCCTCGTTAACGGGAATTACACCATCTAAAATGTTATCAGCAAATACTTGTTTTAATCTTTCTTCAGTAGCAGCTGAAGGATAATCAAATACAAGACTATCATTGTTATAATACTTGAAAGAAATCTCAGGATGACTTAATGCGCTTTTATTGAATGTATCAATAATATGTTTTAATTCCGTTCCATCTGTTTTTAAAAATTTTCTTCTTGCCGGAGTATTGTAGAAAAGATTTTTAACCGAGACACAAGTCCCTTTTGATGCAGAAGTTCTTTCAATAGTGATCTGATTCTCACCTTCAATTTTTAATAAAGTACCGATTTCTTCATCACGAGTTTCAGTTTTAATTTCAAACTGACTCACTGCAGCAATTGAACTAAGTGCTTCACCTCGGAAACCAAGTGTTTTTAAAGCTTCAAGATCTGCATAATCAGATATTTTACTTGTTGCGTGTTTTTGAATGCAAAGCTTTACATCATCCTCACTCATTCCGGAACCATCATCACAAACCTGGATAAGAGCTTTACCTGCTTGTTTGATAATTACTTCTATGTTTTTAGCGTCGGCATCAATTGCATTTTCAAGAAGTTCTTTAACAACTGATTCAGGTCTTTGTACTACTTCACCGGCAGCAATTTTGTTTGCAAGATTTTCAGGTAATATTTTGATTTTACTTAATGACATTACTTGATTCTTTCGTATCGGAATACTTCAAATTGTTCGTGGTCCTCTGTTGAAACAACTTTCCAAATATTTTTATTAAACTCAGGAAATTTTACTTCGCCTTCCGCTTCAAACTTCATTCTTGAAATTATCATTTCATCTGCAAATGAAATTGCCTGACGGTAAATCTCGCCGCCTCCAATTATAAATATTTGTTTCTCACTTTTTTCTCTGCAATATTCAATTGCATTATCAAGACTGTTAAAAATCAGTACATCAGAAAAACTTACAGAGAAAGATACATTTCTTGAAACAATAATGTTCTGTCTTCCCTTGAGAGGTTTACCAAGAGTTTCAAAAGTTTTTCTTCCCATTATTACAGGATGACCGAAAGTAGTTTTTTTAAAATGCTGAAACTCCTCTTTTATATGCCACGGCATTTCACCGTTTACTTTTCCAATCACTTCGTTTTTTGCTACTGCAACAATAATGGAAATTTTCAAACGGCAACTCCGAATCTGATTTTTTCGTGATGCTGATATCCAGTCAATTCAAAATCTTCAAACTTTAGTTCGTTTATAGGTTTTTTCGCAATCACCAATTTCGGTAGTGGAAGAGGTTTTCTTTTAAGCTGAAGTTTTAATCCTTCAAGATGATCGAATTTTTCCATTTCTCTTCCCTTTTCGGCAACATAAATATGTGCGTCAATAATTGTATGTGCAAAGAATCCCAATTGTAAATTTGTTTCATTTGCTATAATCTGAGTAAGAATTGAATAAGCTGCAAGATTGAAAGGAATACCAAGTGCAATATCACCTGAGCGCTGGGTTAAGATGACAGTTTAATTTTCCGTTACTAACATTAAATGCAAAAGTATAATGACAAGGAGGTAATTTGCTTACAACAGCATTAGCCGGATGCCAGGCAGAAATTACTAATCTTCTGGAATTGGGATTTGTTTTAATCTCATTTATCACCCATCCAATTTGGTCAAATGTTAAAGCTCCATTTTCTTCCCTCGTTACAAAAGGATTACTCATCGTCAACATACACTTCACCATCCAAAACAGAATTATTCTCAGGAACAGGATATCTTCTCCAAAATCGACCATAAGCAGTTTGCAAACGACCATTCTCATCTGCCCAGGCATCCCAAATTTTGGTGTACTCTCTCAAATTTCTAATATGATTTTCACCTGATAAATACCAAAGTACTTCGTTAAGAAGAGATTTCCACTCCATCTTTTTTGTTGTAAGAAGCGGAAAACCTTGTCAGAGATCAACCTTATAAAAAGCACCGAAATATGAAATAGTATCTACTCCGGTCCTCGTAGATTTTCGAACTCCTTCATTCATAACTAATCTGACCAGATCAAGATATTCTGTCATTTACATTTTCCAAAATGATATTGTGGAACATATTAACAATTTCAATGCAATTTAATAAAATTTGATGAAGCTATAAAAGTTAGTTTTTGAGGTGATTAATTATCTCAACAGCAGCTTTTTTCAATCCAACGACATAATTTTTTATTGATTCCTCGACTGACGAGAAATATTTTCTTAGCTCGATGACCTGAACATTTGAAGGCAGCCTATGGATTACAGAATCATCAATGGTCCCGCAGATAAGGAAGACTGGAATTTTCAATTCCTTAAATTTTTGAATTATAACGTGTGCTCCCTTATTTTCCAGACTTTGTGCATCAAATGCTCCCTCACTGGTTATTACAGCATCAATCTGATTTTGATCAATATCATTTAATATTTGACTATTTATGAATTCAGTTGAAGAGATAATCTCAGCCCCAAAAAAGATATTTAATCCTGCAGCTAATCCACCACCAGCACCATTTATTGGTTTAGAACAATCTATTAACTTATTGTTTATTAAGATGTTATAAATATTATTAAAACCATTAACTAGTAATTGAATATCTTTTTGATCAGCACCTTTTTGGGCTGAATACATCTGTATCGAATTATTTTCTCCAAAAAGAGGAGTATCTACATCTGAAATTACTTGTAAAGTAAATGGAAGTCGAATATCGGGAATTTCTAAATCTTTTACTTTATGATAGTTACATGGTTTTATATCGACTAGATTTTTATTCTCATCAAATAATTTAAGACCAAAAATGGACGCGACACCCAATCCAAAATCGACAGTTGCTGTTCCACCTATTCCAATTATTACTTTCTCTATGTTTAATTTATGATCAAGCACATCAATTGAAATTTTTCGAAGTAATTCACCTAAAGCTTTGGTATTAAGTTCTAATGGATTCCTATACTCTTCTGGGTACTTTTTTTAATCCGACTATCTCTGCAGATTCTATATAAGCTGTTTTTGAATTTTCATCATAAACTATTGAAGCTTGAACTAAGTTTTTATCATAGATATTTGAAATAGAATAATTAATCCGTCCTCCATTAAATAACCTTTCGCAAATAGAAAGAAAACCATCCCCACCATCAGAAAGAGGTTTTTCTATTATGCTTATATCACCTATGGTTTTTAATTCATTAGCTAATAGTCCAGATATTGTTATTGAATCAGCACATTCTTTAAATGAATTGGGAGCAAGAAGAAGGGTTTTATTCACTTTTTAATTTCCCAGATCTTCATATAAACCTGAAGTTTTGTCATAGCATGCATAAGAGAAACCATTAATCCGTGCTTCCCATCTCTATACCCTTTTCTGACAAAATAGTGCTGCAGAAATGCCCAAACTGGATAAAATACTACTCTGAAACCGGTTATTTTTTTCCTGTCAGCCTTTTCATTTGCTTCTAGGGTTGAATATTCATTTATCTTACTAAATCCGTCTTTAAGATTACGATATGAGTAATGGAGTAATGAATTTTGAAGCTCTAGATACAGAACCATCAACAATAAAACCTTCATGAACAAGTCTGTTAGATAGTTTGGTTCTATTTTTCTTAAATAATCTAACCTGATAGTCATTCCCCCACCCGCAACCAGTAATCTTTTTTCCAATAAAATAATTTTCACGACGGATTTTATAACCGTTATGTTGATCTAGTGAACTATTAATCATTTCTTCCGCTAAATCGGGAGTTACTCTTTCGTCAGCGTCAATGCTCAGAATCCAATCATTTGTTGCTAAATTCAGTGCATAGTTTTTCTGTGAGGCATATCCTTCCCATTTGTGTATGAATACCTTATCTGTGTATTCTTTTGCAATTTCAACCGTTTTGTCGGAACTTTCTGAATCAACAACGATTATTTCGTCTGCCCATTTTACACTTTCCAGGCATTCGCGGATGTTGTCTTCCTCATTTCCGGTTATTATTGTTACCGAAATTTTATTTTTATTTTTCATATGTTGATAATAGATATTAAAATACTACAATAAATTTACAAAATATTGAGTTAAGTAATTGAACATCCCTAAAAGGAAGATAGCGATAGATAATATTGATACGGTAAAAAAAGGAATGAAATTGATAGGGTTCGATGAAAGTGATTTTCTAATTTAGAAATAAATCATATACTTTTCACTCAATTATCTCCAGTCTTTTCCTGAATTTTTCAAAACTTAAAAGCCAATCGAGATCGTCTGCAAGTTCATTTCTTCCGTTATAAAAATCTCTCACTATTTTTTCAGCAATCTTCAAATCATACGGATGATAATTTTTCAAAGATTCTACAGATAAAGTTTCAACAACATAATCCTTAATGGAGTGCAGCATAAATACTTTATTGTTGTCATATCTGGAACTGAAAATCTGTTTAAATTTTCTAATAAGCTGTGCCTTAATCGTTGAACTACTATAAGGATATATCAAATTATTTTTTACGAGAGGAAACTTCTCTAGTTGCGGTGAAAATTCTGAAATAGTATCATAAAACAATCGACTGTTATTTCTTTTCTCTAATGGAATTCTTTGAGTTAATTCAAATATTCTTTTTTGAGCAAATGGCATGAAACTTACAACTGTTTGATCAAGTCTGGATTGTTCCGCTCCGATACTTATAGGTATTTTGAATTTATAAACTAATAAATCCGCGAAAGCCTCAGCGCCTATTTCTTTGATTTCAGGTAATTCATTAAAGATATTTTTTATTTCGTTTATTGCGCCGTTGTACATTTGATTTAAATATTCTTGTTTAAAGAATTTTGGCTTGGATGAAGCTATATACGGGAAAATACCCAGTGGATTTTTTGTGATAAGATATTTTTTGCCAAAATATATTAATTTATTATGCAGCTGTCTTCTGGCAAATTCTGCAAGTGCCCCATCAATAATAACTTTATCTTTAAAGTAATCATCGTTAAAAGTCTGAAGTTTAAGAAAAGTAGAAACTGGTTCAACCAAGTCGTTGTTAACCAGATAGTAACTCGTTTGATTAAAAAAGTTTTGATCGAAGATCTTAGTGGATTCAAGATATCGGAAGTTAAGTTTTAAGTTCTCTGATATTTTCTTTGCAATAATTATATCAGGCTCATCCTCATAACCAAATGTATGTAACGAGACATCTAAATTTTCTTTCAATATCAGTGACAATAAGAAGCGTGAATCAAGTCCGCCAGAAATACCTAGAGTTATCCTGAAGTCTGACGGAATTTTAATTCTAAGGAGTTTTATTAGGTTATCAATAAGATCATCTTTGTCTTCAATCTCTGTGGTTGCTATAGAACCATTTGCTTTAATCTCAAGTTTTTCACCGGTCAGTTTTGCTGTAGAATTAGGTGGAAGTTTTTTTATTTCGGAGAGGAAATAATTGAAAGACATTTTATTGTGTAGAAGCCATTTTGCTCCAAATTCATGGAAATCTATTTTAGTACCAGAACTTAACTTCGAAAGCCAATCAATTTTAGTTGAAAATATATAAGCAGTTCGTGTTTTAAAAAAGTAAATTGTCCTCATACCAATAGGATCAGATATAAAATCTATTTGGTTATTATTCCATAATAAAAATAGATAGTGACCTTCAACAGCATTTAATAAATTATTTTCAACAATACTTTCCCAATCATTTTGATTCATCCATTTATAACGATCACCTGAATCAGAAATACCGAAACCAAGCACTATAAATTTTGATTTTTCTGAATACCTAAACGTATTTTTATTACCACCTGCCGCAATAAATATATTTTCGTTACTGATAGTAAATTCAGAGTTAGATACTAAAGAACTAATTTTTTTACGACGTGAATAATCTAAATCACCACTATATCCTATTAACCAGCTCATAGAGAATCTAATTAGATGATATTATAATTTTTGTATAATTCTTTAAGTCTAAGATTTACGTTTTGAAATCCATGGTACTTTTCTGCCCAGACCTTTCCTTTTTTTCCTAATTCATTTCTTAAATCATTAATATCAATCAGTTCATTAAGTATTTTGTAAAGCTGATCAGCAGTATTGGCAATCACAAATGGATTTTCTGGAAGCCATTTTGCATAATCATCTGTCATATTGGTAATTGTTGGAATACCCATTGCAAGAGTTTCAAGCCCAGCTTTACCGTAGCCAGTTCCGCCCATCGTCCCGCCAACCTGATCAATGCAAATATCACAAGTTGATTTAACTTCTAAGACTTTCTGTCTTGGCAAATTTTCAAGTAAAAGGAATTCTATCCTCTTTTCTTTTTTGATTTTATCAAGCACAGAAATTATTAAATCGGTTCCTTTAAATTTTCTGTTTGTTGGAGAATGAACTATTCTAACTTTTTCATCATTAATTACTTTTCTTTCCGGTAACTCAGAAGGATCATACGGATAAAATAAATACTCTAAATCAGGTTTAAGGGCAAGATGATCATATTCAGAAGTAATGTTAAGATCAGATATTTCATCCATCTCTTTTATTAATCCTCGTGAACGAAGATCGCTTCCATAGTAAGCACAAACGATTTTCTTGCCCTCCTTCTTCCATTTAATTGCCTGATGTGAGTTGCGGTAAAAATCCAATCCGCCGTCGTAATGAATAATATCAAAATCATTCAGATTATATTTTTCGATAGTCTCATTAACAATTCCTTTTCGTAGAAGATCATTGAAGAGAAAATAATATTTTTCAAAAGTGTTTTTCGGTTCGAAGTAATGAAGTGAATTGGCGAATTGTGATTCAACTAAATTTATTTTTTTTTTGCGCCACTTCTTAGCAACATCTGATTTGGGAAGAAGTAAGTTGAGACAAATATCTTCAGAAAAATCTTTGTCGTTTTTGTGAAGGGTTATTATCCTGGAATGATCCCCAACAACTTTATGCATTTGATAAAAGCTGTAAGGTACTCCCGCAAAATTAAGAGCAGCAATGTGAAGAATCTTCAACATCAGATATCTTTAACGAATGTATCTCTGAAAATTCCACGCGCACCGAAATTTTCTTTGAATCTTCCCAATCCCCAATTAGGTTCCATCGCAACAGTAAAAATTCCGAAATCAAGAAATTTATAACCTTCGGTTTGATATTTTTTCATTATTTCGTAAAACAATAAATTAACCGGACGATATTCCTGGTAAGCTTCATCGTGACTGATATAAAAAGCAAGCACAACATTTTTATTTACTGAGAAATTACATACCCCTGCAATCAATTCATCTTTAAGAAATGCTCCCCACAATCTAATCTTTGTTGGAAACATTTTTTTAAGTTTTTTTAATTCATCAAGAGTATGAGCAGGATTTACTCCATGCCTGAGTTTTAAATTCTTTTTTAACATTTCATAGTATTCATCGAATCTTTCAGTCTCGACAATTTCAACACCTTTTTTCAAAGCTTTCTTCGTTGCCGTTCTTGCTTCTGCGCGGTAAGTATTAAGCAGATCATCAGGATTGAAATCAAGTTGAACTATGCTTGATACTTCCCTTTTTAGATAAGAAAAACCATTTCGTACAAGTGCAAAATCAAAATAATTAGAATACTTTGTCTGATATATGATTGGTGCTAGTGTTAACTGAATTCCGTCAGCCTTTTTTGCTTTACTGTATTCGATCAAATATTCAATCAGGTCGTGCGCTTCTTTAAAATTCAGATCTGATTGATAAACAAAACTTCCGTAAGAAGCACCAGGATGCGAGGCAAGAATTTTTTTACCATCTCTTTCGATTAATGCAGCAGTGAAAACTGATAAGAGCTTTCCGTTTTTTTTAACAAAAAATGAAACATCGTTAAATTTGTTTTGGGGATGATAATTTAAGAATTGTCTTTTGTTAAACAGTGTGCCATTATCTGACTGATCAACAAAATTATCCCATTCTTCGGGAGATAAATTTTTTCCATCATATTTATAGTATTCAAGCATTATAATTCTTCTTTTTAATTGTATCTGTTTTATAAAAATGTGTACTGATAAAAGGACTGATTAAAATCATCATCAATAAGATGTACGGATATTTAAATCTCGGATCACCAAACGAAAATAAAGGAATAATAACTGCAAATCCTATAACTAATAAAAATAACATGAATAACTTTTCTGACTTAAATGTTTTGAAATTTTTAATAGAATAAAGAATAAACATAATCACGATCAAAAAATAATAGATATGATGAAGAATTTGAAGAGAAATATACCCAATCTTCTTTATTAGCGGAACATCTGTCATTAGTTTATCATAATCCTGGTTTAAGAATAAATGCTTCATAATGATGTAAAGATTCCACTCTTGCATGTGCAAAAGAGGTGAAATAGCATAATCATCCCATACAAAAATATGAACTAGTTTAAGCGGAAATATTTCTATCCATTTACCCGGATTTTCTTTTATCCAATTAACAGCTTTTTGAAACCAGAATTGCTGTTTCTCGATATAGGTTTTGGATTCAGGATTTTCGATAAAGCCTGCTTTGCCTTCCTGAAAAACTCTGTCATTATATGCGCCTGATGCATCATCATTTGCTCCAATCAAAAAGTTAGTACCATAATTAACTGACGTGACGATAAAATGACCGGAACTTAAATATGTTGTTGTACCAATCATTAGAAATAACAATACTGCTCCCCCACTCAAAAATAAAATTTGTTTCAACCTTCTGCCGGACTGGGAAAAAAGTATGTATGCGAAAAGTGCAGCAAGTAATGCCCATCCCATTGGACGAACTGCAACCGAAGCAGATGCAAAAATACCTGACAAAAAATAATCTCTATTAGTACCCTTCAGCATAAAAAATATTGAGAGACTAAGAAGTACACCGAAGAATAGTTCTGTCATATTCAGAAGAATAAATCCGATATTTGGAAGATAAAACATATAAAGTAGAACAAAAATTACTGCACTCTCTTTATTAAAGTACTTTTTAGTTATTGCATATAATAAAGACAGTTGAACTAAGTTTAATATTATGTGCAGTAATCCAATCGAATAAGGAGAATTAAAAATATTTAGGACTATGATTTGAAGATTTACAAATAATGGTGCAATTATATAGTCAGCGTAAGTATGAATATTAGATGGATAAATGGTGCCTTGCGTTAGGCTTGATGATGCAAGTTGATAATAGTAAAGTGAATCGCTTTTGTACGGAAGCTGGAAAAAAAATATATAAATCAGTTGAATTAAGACATAGAGTATTAGAATGTATTTTATGTGATCGGTAAGAAAACAGATTACTTTTTGCATCTGATATAAAATAGTCCTTTAAACTATTTTGATGAAGATCCTTAAAACTTAAACTGAAGCGAAAACAGATTCGCGCTTCCTAATCCTAATTGAAATGGCAGAAATGCGTAATCAAAATTTAGATTTCCCCATTTCAAACCAATACCAAATGTAAAATCACGTGATTCATATCCGGATTGATATCCACCTCTTAATGCTATGAGATTATCGTAAAAAAATTCTGCTCCGATATTGATATGATTATCATCGGTATCAAAATATTTGTGATATTCTGCTACTGTTGTAATATCAAGCTTGATGTTTTCTACTTTGAAATTGTAAGCAGGACCAATTCTTATTTCAGCCGGAAGTTTTGTGCTTTCTAATCTGAGATTGTTCATTGAACCGAGATTACGAACTGCAGCCGATACAGATAAACCTTCATAAGGAAGTTGATATTCAGTACCGAAATCAAGGGCATAACCCGATGATTCATCAGAAAATATTCCCTCGTATAAATATTTTAATGTTCCTCCGACGGCTAAATCTTCGTTTAGATTAAATCCTGTTGATAAACTTCCGTAAAAATAATTTGCATCGAATTTTGTATCCGGTTCACCGGGACGTGTTCGTACTTCAATATCGCTCAAAGTTGTTACATTAAAACCAAGTGCAAGCGGGATTCCAAGAACAGTTGATCTGATTCCTATAACTTCACTTCTTACATCCTGTATCCATTCATTATGCATAAAAATTACTTCAGAATTTTCGAATGAAGCAAGTTTAGAAGGATTATAGAACAATGAAGTTATATCATTTGCTGCTACTGTACCAGCATCACCCATTGCAATATTACGTGCACCAAATCCGAATTTTAGAAATGATAATCCAGTATTACCGGCAGATTGTGAGAAGATTGTAACCGATGATATTATAAATATTAAAAGAATTTTTTTCATATTGTTAAATTATTTCATTGATACATTGTTTTGCTATTACGATTAAAAATTAATATTCACTCCCGCAATATGCCTGTCTGAAGATGAATATTGCTCTAATTGAAAAGCGTAATTAACACCTACAATAATTCCATCAATTTGTTTAAAATATGAAAAACCTGCAGATGGTTTTGCAGCCCAATCTTGATTGCTTAAATTGAATTGATCCAATCCTGCCCTCAGGAATAGTGCATCGTAAATATTGTACTCAGCACCAAATCTGATAATGTTAGTACCGGCATTACTGTTCTCTAATTCAAAACCAGCTATAAAACCTAAATCTCTCCTGGTATAACTAAAGCCTATTTTTTTCAATAATGGAAAATTATCTTTGGTGATTATTCCATCTCTTTCATAGACAGGAGCAGTGTCCCACTTATATTTACTGTTAATATCTACTAACATTAGAGCAACATTCCATTCCTCACTTATTCTGTAAAGAGCACCAATGTCAAGTCCGATTCCTGTTGAAGTAATATCTTCATATAATTTATAGTAATACATTTTAACAGAAAGACCGATTGATAATCGTTCGGAAAATTTGTTTGCGACACTCAAAAAAAATTGATTTTCCGAAGTTGAAAGTTCTTCAGTCTTTAAACCGTTGTTATCCCTTCCGTCAATTTTTCCAACACCGGAATTTATTATTCCAATGCTTACACCGGCAGTTGATGAAGGCTTTCTATTAACAGTTGATGTATCTCTTGATGAATAGAAATCAAATCTTCTTGTGAAGTTTAAGAAGTTTAATGCCCTGTCTAACGATAGAAATGTATAAGATGTCTGAAAGGAATTATCTTTTTGAAAAACTGTGATTGCAGGATTATAATAAGAGACAAGATTACCTTCAATAACTGCACTCATTGCATTACCCATACCAATTCCACGTGCACCAAAACCTATTCGACTAAATGAGCCGGGTTTTACTGCTATCTCACTAAATGCAGGTTGAGCATTAATAACTGTCGAACTAATTAAAATCAATATTGATATTAAAATCTTCATTAAACCTCTTACTGTAGCACTAATATTTTTCCATAAACAGGATCTTTTCCTTCAACTTCCACACGATAAAAATAAACACCATTTGTAACGAAGCTCCCGTTAGCATCACGTCCATCCCAATAATCTGGCGTACCTTCTATGGTTTTATTACGCGAAGCATTTTGTATAACTGTTGAGACATAGTTCATTCCAAAATCATAAACTCTGATTGTAACTTTAGACTCTTTTCCACCTGTACTGTATTTAATTTTTAATCGCTCCAGCCTTGGTGAAAAGGGGTTGGGAAAACAATAAGTATCATCATCAGAAGTTAAAGGAGATGAAGCAATAAATATTTTCCATGTTCCCTGCCAGAAACCGTTTTCACGTAATCTTGCAAGACCATCATCCTGAACCAATCCACACATCCTGTCCCTGCGATGCGGCACTAAAAAATTCACTCGTAGTAATAGAAGTATTTGAGACAGGATCGTAAATAGAGCCTGGTAAAATCCAGGTTTTACCAATATCACTCGATCTAAAAACTCCGTTATCAGTTGCAACCATAACCTGACCTAATTTGAACCCAAAGTTATGCGGTCTTTCATCCTTAAAAAGTTGTACTCCAAGTTTCACCTCCATCAGTTGAGAAGCTAACACCATAAAATTCTCACGGAGCTTCTGCTTTCCATGTTGATGCCCATAAATAGTTTGCCAACTGACTATAACCAGTGCTGTAATAAAGTTTCCACCTATTGGTTCGTGATTGATTTTGAGCATTGAATTTAATCCAACTTATTCCGTCGTCAGTTGATTTGTTAATTCCGTCTGCAGTCCCAACATATAAGTAGTATCATCAGATGGATATAACTGAAAAAACACGATGATTTAAATTTCCGACAGAACAAAAATTTCCTGCTACTGGTGAAAGACAAAAATCTAAAGTATCATCTAGGTGAAATCGAATTAAGATAATCCGGTGGAAGAACCACACGGTGCCATGTTTGTCCCATATCAGTACTTTTTCTTAATCCCGCCGCAAAAGATGTAATCCACATTAGTACCAGGAGTAAATGCTATATCATAAGTCAAATTTTGAATTCGCTAACAGTAACCGGTAAAGCCCGTAATATATTAATTCCATAATTGACCATTGTATCAGTTGCTATCAAGCTGGCTGTGGAATTGAAGTCCATGTTACTCCGTTGTTTGAAGTGTATTTTAATCCGGTTCCTTGTGGTAAACTTTGTTCCACCTCGACCTTCAATTGTAGTTGCAGTTGCTGCCCAAAATATTCCATTGTCATATCCGATTGCAGAAACATTATCTGTACCGAATTGCGGATTACCATAAAAGTTAGTCCAATTTTCACCTCGGTCAGTTGATAGGCTTACGCCACGGCTTGTACCAATCCATACGGTATCACCAATTGTAATTATATCTGTAATAGTATTGCTTGTTGGATTTAGTGAACTTGATTTTGAAAATGATTTATTCTCTACTAACAGATAGTAATTATCAGGAGAAAACTGAGCAAAACTATCTAAGGAAAGAATAAAACCAAAGAATAAAAAAATGTAAAATCTCATTGGATCAGCACACTGTAGTTAATAATATTACTTTGTAAGCCGCCTCTGTCACGCGCACGAAATTCAAATCGGTATAGGCCCTTTTGATTATTTTGATCAACTTGTATTAGTCTGGAAAATGTTCCATCTCCAGCAATTAAATCGCCGTTTTGTGAACTGCCGTCATCGAATAACTGAGTTTGACTCCCACTTGTAGTTCCATCCGGTCTAAAAACAATAAAATAAGTTGATTCAATATCATTTAAGCCATTGGGATCATCAGCTTTAACCGAACAGAAAATTAAAGTAGGACCGGTTACTACCACTGTATCAGGATCAACAACTGCATCTGAAATCACTGGTGCTACATTTGTCTGCCCATTATCATAAACAAAATTGCTTTGCGCTATTTGTTTAAAGTCACCTGAATTAATTGTTATGTAATATCGGATTGTATAATTTCCAATAGGATAAGCTGAACTTAAGGGAAATTTATTAGCAAAACTGTTATCATTTGCAACATCATCACCGAAATCAAGGTTACCATTATCATAAAGAATAATTCGCGAGGAATTCAATCGGTTGTTATCTGATGAATAAATATCACAACTGACTTCACCAACAGTACTTGTTTGAGTAAAATTAATTTTTATTGTAATCAATGAATCAATAGCATTAAATAAAACATTACCCGAAGGTGAAACGCTAATAACCTGGAATTCATTAATGGAGGGATCAACAATTCCAGAATAATCTTTTTCGCAGGAAGTAAAGATCAGAGACGATAAGAAAATAATAATAACTGCTTTTTTCATATTGAAATATTTAATTACATCCTAACTGCTACAAGGTAAAAATAAGGTAAATATTATTGACCCAGGAAATTTAGAACAATTGGAGCAGGAGAAAAACTTAAAATAAAAATTGTAAAACTTATATAACCAACCATCATCCTTTTTTTATCCAATGGAGTTGTATCCATAACTGGCGGATGTTTCAATTTAATTACAAAGTATAATATTAGCGCCCAAAATAACCAACCAGACCATCCAAAACCAATACTCATCTCAAGCGTTGCTTCAATAATACCGGTAATACCCAATACAAACAAAGCAATAAAACTAACAACGGAAAGGTTATAGTGTTTTCTATCTCCAAACATTGTATATGCGATATGTCCTCCATCTAATTGACCAACAGGAATCATATTCATTGAAGTAACAAATAATCCAAACCATCCTGCAGTTAAGTAAGGATAATGATAAATCTCACTCATAGGTGGAAAGAAAATTTCCTTGCTTACAAAGATTTCTTTAAACAGTAAAAATAATATAGAATCTCCGAATACTAAATGAAGACCGGTTTTACCATATTCATCTGAAAAATAATCAGGATGAATGTTAAGTAAATATTCAATCCCCGGAACGTGTAAGAATCCATAAATAAGTAAAGCAACACTAACCATAAATCCAGCGATTGGACCTGCGACACCAATATCAAACATTGCCTTCTTCGTATAGATCGGTGACTTAGTTTTTATAACCGCACCAAGTGTTCCAAAGTTTATAAATATTGGTATCGGCGGGAATGGAATATAAAATGGCAAGGTAGATCTTACTTTATGAAATTTTGCAGCGAAATAATGACCAAATTCATGAAAAGTAATTATAAGCATTATACTTATTGAGTATGGCAATCCTTTCTCAATTATTGTTGATAGTTCAAAAGGACCGGATCTTCCAGTCGTCCACTCAACTCCTGCTAAAGTAGTTGTGATAAAAGTTATAATAAATAATCCGATATGGATAAAATAACTTTTGATCTTTTTATTTCTTAATTTTTTCGAAGTCGTTGTAAAAACGTAATTAACTTCAGACATTATAAATCCAGATTGAAGCCTATGTTTGTATAATTTTCACTAAGATCATAATATTCACCATGAACACTTTTGCCAGATATATAAGTAAAATGAATACTAAATCCTTTTTTATTCCACTTACCGAATTTAACTCCAGCAGTAATAATATTATTTCCAAGTATGTTTCAATTCCGTTTAATTTAAAATCGTAAGCAACAAATGGAGTAAATAAATCGGTTGCTATTGGCAGTGCATAGTAATCAAAACCAACCTGATAAATACCTTTTTTAATATTCTCCGGAATTATGTGAAATATATAAGTTAACCCGGCATAAAATCTAAAACTATTAATCCTGTAATAAGGAAATATTTCAACAAACTCTTTACTGAACACAAAAGGATTTCTACCATCCCGCCATTCTGATTCTTGTTCATCGTACTGTCCATCAACCAAATGGGCGCTGATATGGCTGAATCTGAATCTTAAACCTATTTCATTTTCACATAATATTTTTTTATAACCTGCATTTATTCCGAATAAATAATCAATCGTTTCTACAGGAAACTTAAAGTCATTTGTACTTCTTAATCTTGTATATGTAAAAAGATCAGCACCAAAAGAAATTGTAAAGTCATTGTCAATTAAGTGAACAATATCCTGAGAAGTTCCAACATCCAAACGAATTTTGTTTTCATCAAGTCCGAATACAAATCCGGCTTTCGGTTCAATAAAATTTGCAGTAAATGGCTGAATGTTAAGTTCAGATGGAAACCAATTCGTCGTTTGCTGAGAAAATGATATTGAAGAAATAAGTAATAATATCACGCTAATTTTATGCATTATTTTTCCGTAGAGTTTGAGATTTTCAGCTTACGAATTTTCTGTTTTATAAGCTTGTTATAACTGTATTTAAATTTTGAAGTTAAACTTGATATCGCATAAAGATTTGTAGGAAAAGCAAATGATGGTTCGAAATAACAATTAACTGTGCAGCCCTGACAGAAATCAAATCTGCCTTCCATCTGTTTGTAGTACTTAAATTTTTCTGAGTTACGAATATCTTTTATCGGTTGATCAATTGGAATTCTTTCATTCCCAAAATGATAGCAAGGAAGAATTATTTCATTGTATGGAGAGATCACCACAACTCTTGATACAGCTTTACAAGAAGTATTGTTAATATCATTTCCCCCATCTCTTCTTAACTTCATAAAACCTTTGTTCAGATAAATATCCATTTTGCCGTCACAGTATTCATCAATATAATCAACTGCTTCCGGAGTTAATCCCGGATTTCCAAAGTAAGAAAAAACCGGATTTACCAATAACACCAGATCGTGCTTCTGCGCAATTTCATGCATTCCCGGCAGCTTTTTATAAGTTTCATTTGTAACTGTAAAATGGATGTCAGGGAATTCACCTAAAGATTTTGCAATCTTAATACTTTCGAAAACACTTTTATAACAATCAACTTTTCTAATTCTGTTGTGTTCTTCTTCATCGGGTGAATCGAGAGAGAAATGCAGAAGATTAATTATACCTGCAAGCTTTTCAGCAAACTTGTGATAAAGCAATCCGTTTGATGTTATGCTGGTTTGCATATTAAAACTTTTTGCATACTCTGCCATCAGATGGATCTCTTTATGTAGAAGAGGTTCGCCACCGGTGAGATCAATAAACTTAACGCCTATCTCAGCTAACTGCTTAACATTAGATTTGAAATCTTCCAGTTTAGCAAAAGGTGCATCTTTAAACATACTGTGATCACCGAAATGGCAGAACTCACAAAAAGCATTACATTTATAAGTGAGATAATAATTGCAGAGTAATAACATTTAATACTCTCTGCCTTTCCAGATTACTTTTTTGTTTGGCAGAACTATGAATGGTAAAGCAATAACGTAAATCAAATAATAAAGCTGATATTGAATGAAGTATTTAAGATTTTTAGTGATCTTCAATTGCCTGTGAACTGGCAGTAAAACAAAAAAATCAATTGCTATTTTGAAGACTGCTAAATATAACCAGACAGGTGAGAAAAAGAAAGGAGTAAGCAATACAAACAGATTACTTAGAAAACCAAACACCATTATTATGAAGCCGATAAATGGTACTCCTAATCCACCAACTCCCCACCTCTTTTTTTGCCTTAGCAGACTCTTCCAGGTTTTACAAGGTAAAGAAGTTATCAAAGCTTTTTCTTCTAACGGAAAAAGTATTTTATACTTCTTAAGTTTTTTTATAGCATTTAGTAAAATAAAATCTTCAGTAACACTAAATGGAAGTTTCTCATAACCACCAACTTCTTCATAAGCTTTTTTGCGATAGCTCATATTATTTCCAATGCAACTGATTGGAATGCCAATATTCACCGTGCCTGAACCAGCAGTTAACAGATAAATAAAATCAATAGCCTGCATACCGCTGAAACCATTTTTCGCTTCCTGGGTTGTAAATCCGCTTACCATTCCGACATCATCAAAATAATAAGAACATACAGATTTAACCCATTCTGGTTTTACTTCACAATCCGCATCGGTCGTTAAAATTATTTCTCCGTTCGCTTTATCTAAAGCATAGGTTAAAGCTCTTGTCTTTCCTATTAGTTTAGAATGATATTTTTCAGTTGTGATTTTTTTGAAACGAGATTTATCTTTAATAAAACTATCAATTATCTTTCCCGGTTGAATCTTCCGATTGATCATCAACCAATAGAATTTCAAGTTTACCTTCAGGATATTCAAGTTTATCGAGCGATTGAAGTGTTCTTAATATTTTGTCTTCTTCATTTCTGGCAGCAACGATTACTGTTGCTGTTGGAAGCTTTGATTCATCAGCTATCTTTGGAAATTTCTTCATCACCCCAATGGTGAAAATAAAAGACATAATAAAATATCCTGTGACAGATATAATGAAAATTATTTCAAGCATTCAGCAGGCTCTCCGAAAGAAAATCCTCTTCTTTCTACTTGTTCAGCGATGTAGTGTATTGAATCTGCAACTATATCTTTCGATTTTATACTATCGTGCAATACTATTATAGAATTTGATTTCAGATACTTATCAACTGAATATTTAACCAAATTAAAATCGTTTTTAAAATCATAAGTAAGCAGAGACCACATAACATTTCTCAATTCAAATTTCTTAAGAAACTTATTTGTTGATAAATTAAATTTTCCATACGGTGGACGATAAAATGTAGGTTTTATTCCTGTTGTATTTATCAAAACATCATTGCACTTTTTGATTTCGTTAATCTGTTCCTGTTTTGAAAGTTTAATTAATTGTCTATGTCTATAATTATGATTTCCGAGTGAGTGTCCTTGCTTAATAATTTCATTAGCTAGTTCAGGATTCTTTTCAACATTCTGTCCCACGCAAAAGAACAAAGCTTTTATCTTAAATTCATCCAGATTTTTAAGAATAAGATCTGTTGCTTCGACAGTTGGTCCATCATCAAAAGTAAGAAGAATTTTGTTGTTGGATGTTGTCCAGTAGAAATCACCGAACAGTTTTTTTATAATAAAAGGTGGATTGTAATTTAAATTCAAAATCAAAATGTATAACTGTTAAATTGTCCTGCAAATATAATTTATTTTTTATTTAACAATTTCATAGTGAATGACAAAGGACAACAGTAGACTTATTCATCATACATCTTCCATCAAATTGCTTACTCTTAACCTTTAATAACGCCTACCGGTCTGATCTTAGCGACTTTTTTAGTAATCCCTTCATTATGCATCACATCAACAACATCAGCAACGTCTTTGTATGCGCCGGGCATTTCTTCGGCAATAGTTTTGTATCCTTTTGCCTGAACAATAATTCCCTTATCCTTAAGTTCTTTAATAAGATCTCTGCCCTTAGCACTCTTTAAGGCTTTTGTTCTGCTTAGATTTCTTCCAGCACCGTGACATGAGCTTCCGAAAGTTTCTTCCATGGCTTTTTCAGTTCCGACTGCAACATAAGAATATCTTCCCATATCGCCGGGAATTAAAACCGGCTGACCAACTTTCTTATACTTAGAAGGAATTTGTTCACTGCCCGGAGGAAAAGCTCTTGTTGCTCCTTTTCTGTGAACACAAACTTCTTTTACCTGATCATCAATTTTATGTTTTTCAATTTTTGCAATGTTATGGCAAACATCATAAACTAATCTGAAACCAAGTTCTGATTCTGTCATATTAAAAGTTTCAAGGAGACTTTTTTTGGCAAGATGCATTATTACCTGACGGTTATTCCATGCAAAGTTTGCAGCCGATTGCATGGCGGCAAGGTAATCTTGTCCTTCACGTGAATTGATTGGAGCACAAGCTAATTGTTTATCCGGCAGTTTAAATCCGTATTTAGAACTGGCATTTAATAAAACTTTCAGGTAATCATCGCATACCTGATAACCCAATCCTCGTGAGCCAGTATGAATTAGAACAACAACCTGACCGATAAACATTCCGAATACTTCAGCAGCGTTAGCATCATAAATTTCTTCAACAACATCTATTTCAAGAAAGTGGTTGCCGGAACCGAGTGTTCCAACCTGATCAGCTCCGCGTTCAAGAGCACGCTGACTTACGGAATTAAAATCTGCATTCCGAAGCGTTCCACTTTCTTCAGTAAATTCTATATCCGATGGACTGCCGAAACCATTTTCCAAAGCCCAAACGGAACCTTTTTCAAGGACTTGCTTCAAATCTTTGTTTGTTAATTTTTTAATTGCTCCGCTTGAACCAACACCTGTAGGAACATTTTCAAATAGCTTTGAAATAAGGTTTCCTATTTTTGATTTTATGTTTTCATATTCTAAAGAAGTTACTGCAAGTCTTACTCCGCAGTTAATATCATAGCCAACACCGCCGGGAGAAATTACACCTTCTTCAAGATTTGTTGCTGCAACACCGCCGATTGGAAACCCGTATCCCCAATGTATATCAGGCATTGCAAGACTGTATTTTTCAATTCCGGGAAGATGCGCAACATTAACTACCTGTTTAAGTGCTTCATCATCCTTCAGAGATTTTTCAATCATCTCCTGAGAAATATAAATTCTTCCGGGAACTCGCATTGATCCTGTCTTTGGAATTTCCCAGAGGTTTTCCCTTATCTTAATTAATTCTATTTCATTTACTGTCATTTTCAT
Source organism: uncultured Ignavibacteriaceae bacterium (assembly GCA_963714415.1). Classification (GTDB taxonomy): domain Bacteria; phylum Bacteroidota; class Ignavibacteria; order Ignavibacteriales; family Ignavibacteriaceae; genus JAGXRK01. Next base: position 379,351 of record CAVQOL010000003.1, on the reverse strand, counting down.
ACTTCTTAAAGCGATTATGTGAATTAATCCCCACTGCAATAAAGTAGGCAACCAAAGTTCATTTCGAACTCAGAACAAGGATTAACGATTTAAGATTTTTGATTTATTTTTATACTTACCCTATTACTAAATATCAAACACTATTCTGGTTTTAAAAATTCCGTCTTTCTCAACAATTTCCATCTGGTGATATGTAACTGATTTAATTTCTTCTTTTAATTCGACGCCGTCTTTTATGTAAGAACCTTTAACAATACAATTTAATTTGTACGAACTATTTTCTTTTTTAATTAAAATATTTTCAATGCTCTTTGAAATCCATTTTTTTACCGTCAACAGGAAATTTATTTCATTTAGAAACGACACTAATAACTGTTCCCTGTCCAATGCTTGTAAATATAATTCTTGTACTTCAACGCATTGTATGTTTTCTAAATCGAGAATAGTCTCGTTAAATGCTGATAATGATTCAGTCAACAGTTCCTCAAATGAATCCGCCGTTACTTCAACGGCTATATCAGCGGTATGATCTACAAATTTATGTTGTGATGCCAAGATGATATTTATTTTATTATTCTGTCTAAATTTACCTAACCTTTTATTAAAAATAAGTAATATATTTTAGGTGATATTTGCAAAAGATTTTTTTCGATGAAATGCTTGTAATTAAATGAAAAATCTTTCTGATCATTCAAAAGGTATGTTTGCTGTTTTAATAACTGCATTGTTATGGAGCAGCGGCGGATTATTAATAAAACTTATCACTCTGACTCCAATGCAGTTATCATTTTTTCGCTGTTTGATAGCTGCAATTGTATTCGGTATAATATTCGGGAAAAAAGTATTAAAGGTTAATAAGCTTGCAATTTTAAATGCTGTTTTCTATGCTACAGTATTAACATCATTTGTTATAGCAACAAAAACCACAACTGCGGCTAATGCAATTTTCCTTCAGTCAACTGCACCAATTTATGTTTTGATATTCGAACCAATAATAAGTAAAACAAAATGGGAAAAAATAAATATCATTACAATTGCTGTCTGCTTTCTCGGAATGATTTTATTTTTTATCGGGGAACTTTCACCGGGTCATCTTGAAGGGAATATAGTTGCACTTCTTTCAGGTGCAGCGTTTGCCGCATTCTTTCTTGGAATGAAAAAAAATGAAAAAGAATATCAGCAAAGTGCAATTTTTTATGGAAACATTATAGTAGCTTTAATTTGTATTCCTTTTATTCTTGAGCTTGAAAAGCTTTCGTTTAGTGACTTATGGATGGTTTCATTTTTAGGTGTGTTTCAAATTGCTGTTGCTTATGCAATTTTCACTTACGGAATAAAAAGAATACTTGCTGTTGAAGCTTCAATAATTTCTATGTTTGAACCTGTGCTAAATCCTTTCTGGGTCTTTATTGGTTATGGTGAGGTCCCTACAATATACGCCATAATTGGAGGGATAATTATAATTTCAGCTATTAGTGTAAGGACTTTAGTTTTAGGGGCACCGGTATTTAAATCCAAATTTAATGTCTAAGGTGAAAGACGATAGATTTTCCAATCACTGCCGGATTTTTCATAACCAATTCTGTCGTGCAATCTATTCTCTCTTCCCTGCCAGAATTCAAATCGAAACGGAATAACTAAATATCCTCCCCAATCATAAGGCATTAAGGGATTCTTGCCGGCATATTCTTTCTGTGCCATTTCAAATTTATCTTCCAGATATTCTCTGTCGGGAATAATTTCACTTTGCTTAGAAGCAATGGATCCAATGCGACTTTCAAAAGGTCTTAGTTTAAAATATTCTTCTGACTCTTCCCTGCTTAATTTTTCAACTAATCCTTCAATTCTAACCTGTCTTTCTAATTCTTTCCAGAAAAATACCAGGTAAGCATGAGGATTTTGTAATAGTTCTTTCCCTTTTCGACTTTTATAATTAGTAAAAAATGTAAATCCTCTTTCGTTTAAATCTTTTAGCAATACTATTCTTGCAGATGGGAAACCATTCTTATCGGCTGTAGCTAAAGTCATTGCATTTGGTTCATCAATCTTAGACTTGATTGCTTCATCAAACCAGATTTTAAATTGTTTTATGGGATTTTTATCAATACTCTTTTCATCTTAATTGATTTCAGAGAATATTCTTTTCTGATTATTGAGATTTGTTTTTTTGCATCCATAGGATTTTTAAAAGATATTAGTTTATTTTAATTCACAATTTTAGTTGTTTGAATTACTTCCTATTTAGCAGAAGTGAGGCGATTTGACTGCAATAAATCTAAGTACTCTGTTAAATTAAGAATCATAGAAGTATTATCAAATAAGTGAACAAATAATTTTCTCGAACTTTACTGAAATTTAAGTGGGAGAAAATTTGCAAAAGTGAAATTTGAAAGTGTTTGTCCATCTATTAGTTCTGCAGGAATTTCTAAATGGCAGCATAAAGAATTAGTTAATGCAGCACTTGACTTAGTTCAAACATAATTACTATTTAGCTGAATACAGTAAGATATTGATATACTCGATCATTAAGTTTTTTTACTTAAGTAAATATTTTTCTTACTATTAAAATGATTCACTTTATCTGGATTAGCAGTTTTTGTTATAAATTGGTACATTTTGTTTGAGAATAACTAATAAATCCATCACATTTTACTGGCATATTTGTTGAATTTAATTAAATGAACTATTTCATTCATAAGGGTAATAATATGGCAGATTTTGAAAGAAAAGTATTTGACGGCTATCTGGTTGAGATAGTTAGTTTAACCAGGGCAACAGCAAAAGAAGCTAAAGAATTTAAACAAATTCTTGACGAAGATATTTTATATGGTCACCAAAATTTGATTGTTGACCTTAGCAAATGTGAATTTATGGATTCAACTTTTATAGGCGTAATGGTAATTACTTATAAAAAACTTAAAGGTCGCGGCGGACAAATGAAATTAATTAAACCGGGACTTTTTGCTAATTCATTGTTAAACTATACTGGTACAATCGAACTTTTTGAAACATTCGAAAGTTTGGAAGACGCAGTAAAAAGTTTTGAGACTAAACAGGATAATTTTATTAACAAAATTTATTCTCTTATTTAAACCTTGAACTTCACACATATAAATATCAGATTTCAAAAAGTACTTGTCATTCTTGTTTGCTCAATTTTAATTGGTTCAGGCGTGTCTGTTTCCAACTATTTATCAAATAATAATGCAAAAGAATCATTTAAAATTACATTAATCGATGAATGTGAGAATTTAGGTAGTCAGGCTCAAAAATATTCAACCAAAGCGCTATCAGGTTTCACTAATTGGAAATTGCCTACTGCTTCTGAAAAAAGCTATTCTATAAATCACTCAATCTTAATGAGCACTAAGGACAGTTTAATAATTCATTCCTCTCCAAAGATCAGTCAAAATAATTTCAATGCAGTTGAAACGTTAGTAACTAAAGATCAAATAATAATTTCTGTTATTAAATAAAATTAATCCGATTGATTATCTCCCCTTCTTAAATTACTTTTCTCATAAGTTATTTAAAATTTTATTTTGCGGGCGTAACTCAGTTGGTAGAGTGTTAGCTTCCCAAGCTGGATGTCGCGGGTTCGAGTCCCGTCGCCCGCTCATAAGGTTTAAGATATGTTTGGTTTTATATTATAAAAACCACATATTTGGCCACAAATTTTTACAAAAATTGTTCTTAAAATTTTTGGGCGCTTAGCTCAGTTGGTTTAGAGCATCTGCCTTACAAGCAGAGGGTCCGGGGTTCGAATCCCTGAGCGCCCACATACTTTAATCCCGATGTTTCGGGATTTTTTTATGAAACAATATTACGTTTACATAATAAAATCTTTGTCAATTGGTCTCCATTACATCGGACACACTTCAAATCTCAGTGACAGAATTCTCAGGCACAATCAAAACAGAAACAAGTTTACAAAAGGTAAAGGACCTTGGCAATTAGTTATTTCTTATACGTGTAATACAAAATCTGAAGCATATCAACTTGAATTAAAATTAAAGAGTTTTAAGAATTCTGCAAAAGCTATCGATTTTCTAAAAACTTTGGTTTAGAGCACTCCGACATAGTCGGAGGGGTCCGGGGTTCTGCCAAAGGCATTCCCTTGGAAGAATCCCTGAGCGCCCACATAATGTCGTTCCACTAATTAATCGGTAGTTACGAGCAAAACCTCGATTGGACTAGCTTGTTCTTACTCATCACCTCTCAGTATTTGTCACGGAATGGGAGTCTGTCCGAATACTGTCATTCCGAACTCGTTTCGGAATCTAAACCATTGGAAATTATTTAATAGAAAGACTTTGAAACAAGTTCAAAGTGACAATAACTAGTTCTCAGAAAGACTCATGGTCTGTGACAACCTGGTTAAATAGTATTTCGAACAAGCTTTACTAGTCACTTAAAAATCTCATTCTCATCCATTTTTAATACTATGATTTGAATTGAGGCATATTCCTCTGCGTCACACGTCGAATTTATTATGAATTATAAGCAATTACTTGGCATAAGAATTAGTGAGATAGAGATGATTATTGCATCTATAAATTAATAATCAAAGCAAAAACTTCGCCTGTCAACTTAGAGCAATAACAATATGCTTAGCTAAATGTGTGTCTAGTAATCATCCGATGAGTGTTTGAAACAAGTACTGTTCACTTTGTTTCGTTACGATCCCTTATTTTTTTTTCTTAGCACCCAACGCAGGTGAATAGTATTTAAAGTACAGTTCCATAAAATTTATTTAGAAATAATTTCTCTCAATGCGGATTAATTAACTTTCTATAACCAACGAAAGGGCTGATGCTATGAAGAACTATCTTTTCCCAACTTAGTAAATCCAGGTGTTTTAATTCAATATTTTATAATTAATTAAGAAAGTAAATAAAATGAACAAATATTTTAAAATTTCTTTTACGTTCCCTCCTTGCTAACTATTTTTTTAGCAGGAGCAATTTTTCCGCAAACTGTTAATTTAGGTCATAGAGGTGACGCGGATTTAAAAGCAACCGTCCTTTACCAAAGATTGAACAATTCAGGTAATACAACTCAAAATCCGGCGGTTAAATTGGGTAATGCTAATCTAACTTCTCCTTTAGTTACCATTGGAGCAGTTAATTGGTTATCATCAACAACAACTATAACAAGGCTCAATCCCATATCTTTTAATTATACTGGTACACAAACTCAAACTACTGTTCCCACAAACCAGACTGCTACTTATGGTTCAGGTAATCTTGGTGAACTAAACTATATTGCTATAGAATTAAGAGCGAGTCAGGATAGGTTCAGTAAGTTTCTCTAAAAAATTTGAAAATAAATGGTACACCCATCAAGTTATGACTTTGTTGCACCGTCTGGTACCATTAAACATTTTTCATATAACTTTTTTCTCAACTCTTCCACTGACTTTTCCAGTTACCGGAGATATTATACTATCGGGAAATCAGGGCGGATCGAATTTTATTAAGTATTTCAGTAGGTTATTTAACTCCCCCGGACTTATCCGCTCCTGAAATACTCAACATTGCGGTTACTCCAAGCAGACAATTGATGGGCGAAGATGTTGTTGTTTCTGCAACTATTGATGATACTCAAAAAGGCAATTCTAATATTAAGTCTGCTGAATGTAGTATAGATGGAATGGAATGGATTGCTATGTCTGCTTCCGATGGCTCCTTCAATTCCCCGATTGAAAACGTAACAGCAACTTTAAGCACTCACCAATTAGATTGCGGACCGCACGTTGTCTATGTTCGTGGAACAGATATAAAAGACAATATGAGCTCAGGAGAGCATTTCACAGGATTTGAACTCTATGAACTTGGAAGTATTTCAGGCGCTGTTTATTACGAAGGAGAAGGTGTAAGTGTAGTGGTAAAATTAACAAAGCTTGATGGTGAAACCATTGAGTGGGTTGAGACAATTACTTCTGCTCCAAATAGCGGACACTATAAATTTGACAGACCTCATTCCAAGTGAATATTTAGTAGAGCTTGTTGCACCTCTCGGATTTAGATTCGAACCAGCTGAACCCGTAAATGTTTATGTTCCTGATTGTGATAATGATATGATGGATAACAACTTTAATCTATTTGTTGTTGGAGATTTAACTAACAAAGCACGCCCTAAAGGCTACTGGAAACATCAATTTGATGTTCGCCAATACGATAAAGTCGGTTATTTAGCTGAAGAATACCTTGAATTACCGAATCTTGTCGAGACCATCAAAACAAGATACCGTTCCAGATATGAAGTTGATGTATTCGATTATGATAATCCTGATTTCTATAATTACTGGTACAAAGTCCTCAACTATCAAGGTACCGATATGAGAGAAAATGCAAAGGGGCATTTAGCCACATTGTTGCTTAACTGGGCCCGTGGTTATGTGCATCAAGCTGCTGTTGTTACCGATGACTCGTCGTGATGTAGCAGATGTAATTACCGAGGCATCAATAAGACTAACTAAAAATGTTCAAGAGTGGGCAGATTGGAAATTAGCAAGAGATATTTGCGATTGGGTTAATATACAAAAACGGATACCAGCTGGATTAGTAAAAGACCATAATACTTATTACAAAAATGCAATGTTTGGTCCAGTAACCGAGTATTCCCTATCTGGTAACTACCCAAATCCCTTTAATCCGTCCACTTTTATTGAGTACACTTTGCCTCAAAGCGGATTAGTAACTCTTAAAGTCTATGACATCTTAGGTAATGAAGTTGCTACTTTAGTAGATGAAGTTAAATCTGAAGGTTATCATTTAGTGAATTTTAATGCCAAGAATTTAACTTCCGGAGTTTATATTTATACTATTCAGGCAGGCAGCTTTATAAGCAGTAAGAAAATGATCCTGATGAAGTAAAAATTATTTCATAAGTTCACATAACTTATTTAGCCACAACAATCTTTTTGAAAGTTGTGGCTTTATTTATTTCCGCTTTGACAACTATGCTTGACATTGAATCACCATTTGTTTTTATTAACTAGTGATATTTTTCTCTCTGAGAGAAACACTTAAATTGTCGTTTTCTTACCCTTGTTCTCACTAAGCGCTTCTCCTAGTGTATAGTTGAATTTTCCGCCACAGGCGGACCAGCATCCAGTATCAAGCAACCTGAATCTGGAATTTATTTCTATAAATTTAGAGCAGTTGATCCTTCGACAGGCTCAGGACAGAGTTTTATTGAGACTAAAAAGATTTTTTAATGGAAATAAAAAAAGTACAGAGTCAGATATAAATTTTATACGCCGATTTCTTATACTTCAGCTAAGCGGCTTTTTATGATTTATTCAATAATGATTCAAACATTGATATCCCTTTTTAATAAATACTAATAAATAGTATTGCAATATTGGAGTAGAACAATAATATTGTTTGTAAATTATGGTTAAAATAAAATTTCACAACTTCCGAAATCTAAATTTGGAGGAATAATATGAATCACATATTTGAGAAGAAAAATTATTATAATATTATTAAATTAGTTTTAATTCTGGTTATAGTTTTTCTCATATCACCAAATCTAATCTTTTCTCAAACTAACGAACAAAAAAAAGGTAAGGCACCTGATCCTACCGCACATCACGAAATTAAAGACGATGATTATGTCCCAATTTTAAGAAAAAATCAGGAAAAATCACCGGCGTATAAATACTCAATGAGTAGTATTTCTACTGTTCAGGTAAATGTTGATGAGAGCGGGCTAAACATAGTTGGAGATGCTGCAAATGAACCTTCAATTGCTGTTGATAGAAATGATCCGAATAGAATGGCAATTGGGTGGCGGCAATTCAACACAATTACAAGTAATTTCCGTCAGGCTGGATATGGATTTACTACGGATGGTGGACAGACCTGGACGTTTCCCGATGTAATCGAACCCGGTGTATTTCGTTCAGATCCGGTACTGGATTCCGATGCTGATGGAAATTTTTATTATAATAGTTTGACAATATAATCCGGATTATATGTGTCATGTATTTAAATCAAACAATGGAGGATCCTCCTGGGATGGCGGAACTTTTGCTCAGGGCGGAGATAAACAATGGATGACAATAGATAAAACTGGTGGACCCGGAACTGGAAATAATTATTCCTTCTGGAATTCTTATTACAGCTTCTGTAGTCCCGGTTTTTTTACTAGATCAACCGATGGCGGTGGAAGTTTTGAAGATTGTATTACAATCCCCGATGATCCTTCCTGGGGTACCCTTATGGTTGGACCTAACGGTGAACTTTATATCGGCGGAAGAACCGGAAATAATTTCGTGGTTGCAATATCTACAAATGCGCAGTTCTCCGATCAAACAATAGTATGGGATATGACTACAATTGTAGATCTGGATGGCTCTATTTCAAGTGGCCGTGGACCCAATCCTGGTGGCTTACTCGGACAAACGTTAATAGCGACTGACACTTCTAACGGTCCTTATCACGGCAATGTTTACTTACTATGCTCTGTTGATAGAAATTCTAATCCTGACCCACTAGATGTAATGTTTACTCGCAGTACAGATGGAGGTGTTAACTGGAGTTCGCCGATTAAAATTAATGATGATTCCAATACTACGGCATATCAGTGGTTCGGTACTATGTCGGTTGCTCCAAACGGACGAATTGATGTAGTATGGCTGGATACTCGGGATAATCCCGGAACTTATTTATCAGCTTTATATTACTCAAATTCAAAAGACGGAGGTGTAAGCTGGTCGGCAAACGAAAAACTTTCTGATTATTTCGATCCCCACGTTGGCTGGCCGAACCAGAATAAGATGGGTGATTACTTCGATATGGTTTCAGATAGTAATGGCGCTAACCTGGCATGGGCAGCTACGTTTAATGGTGAACAAGATGTTTATTACAGTTATATAACCGATACTACAAGTACCGTAAATGTTTATTCTGAATCTACCATCATAAATAGTTTTTCACTTTATCAGAATTATCCTAATCCATTTAATCCGAGTCAACCGTGATCGGTTATCAGTTGCCAGTAAGCGGCAATGTTTCGCTTAAAGTTTATGATGTTTTGGGAAATTTGGTTTCAACGTTAGTTGATGAATATAAACCAGCAGGAGTTTACGAAGTGGATTTTTCCACCATAGGCGGATCCACCTTTGGAGGAAGTGTTTCAAAGTTAACTAGTGGTGTGTACTTCTACAGATTAATTGCAGGCAGCTTTACAAGCAGTAAGAAAATGATCCTGATGAAGTAAAAATTATTTCATAAGTTCATATAGCTTCTTAAGCCACAACAATCTTTTTGAAAGTTGTGGCTTTTTTTATTTGCCATTGCTCAATGAATAGTATTTGACATTAAACAAGAATATTCAAATGTTGCAATGGGAAATATTTTCTACTCCGAGAGGGTCAGATTTCAGAGTTAGGTATTATTTCGCTGCTCAGCATTTGCACTAATGCTGAACACCCTCACGAAGCAGACTAAAAACACCATTTTTCACTTATATTTTACTGTTCGGAGGGTGTTATGAAAAGTTCTTTACCGGTTTTTCTTGCCTTTTTCTTTTTCAATTCTTTTTTACTCCCACAAACAATTTCCTGGCAGCAACTTAATGGGCCACACGGCGGAACAGCTTTATCTTTCGCCTCAACTGCAGACGGTAATATTTTTGCAGGCTCCGATTATAATCAGAAAGGAATTTACCGCTCCACTGACGGAGGGATGCTTTGGCATCAATCAAGCGATGGAATATATTTAACCGACAGACAGATTGAATGTATTCTTGTTAATGACAGCGGACATATTTTTATCGGTACAATTAGTCATATTGGTTCAATAATTTACAAATCAACAAACAGCGGAAATTCATGGTCTTCAGTTGCAAATCTCGGTACGAAATGCTTGGCAGAAATAGATAGCGGACAAATATTTGCTGCTCATACTGGTTACCAACAATATCACAGATCAACCGACGGTGGAGAAACCTGGGTACCAGGATTCATTCCCCTTGGCGGTGTAAACGACATTGCATTAAATGATAGCGGCCATATTTTTCTTGCCGGGCAACCTGCATATCGTTCTACAGACAATGGGTATAATTGGGCTGCATTAAATAATGGGTTATCAGACGAAGCTCGATCCATTGCAATAAATGATAGCGGACATATATTTGCTGGAAGTTGGGGTGAATACTCTTCAACCTCTGGGATTTACAGATCAACAAACAATGGAGATAGCTGGTCTTTTGTAAAACCAGGATTCAGGGTTAACTTCAGCAAAAATATAGTGATAAATAATAATGGAGATATAATTGTCGGCAGCTGGGGCTACGGAATCTGGAAGTCTACCGATAATGGTGACACATGGAATCAAAATAATTCTGGGCTCGGGCACTACTATGTTCGGTCTATGCACATTGCATTAAACGGTGATGTTTATGCAGGATTAGACGGTGGTGGAATTTATCGATCTACAGATGAGGGTGAAAGCTGGATGCAGGTTGGATTATATGTTGCAGGTGTAAGGAAAATTGCTATAAATTCTAATGATGATATATTCACTAGTGTATGGGGCATGAGTCGTTCAACAGATTTAGGTATAACCTGGGAACCAATTAATAATGGACTTGGTAACTATGATGTCCGGGCTTTGATTGTGAAAAAAAGCAACGGATATCTTTTTGCAGGAACAAATGATAGTCCTGAATGGAATAGTATTTCGTTCTACGGACAATGGAGAAAGCTGGGCAAGAGTAGATAACTTTCCAACTGCCCTGGCAATTAACGGTTTAGCTTATGGTCCAAGTGGAGAAATTGTAGCAACAGGTTCGGGAATGGGAAGCATATGCCATATTTCAACCGATGATGGCGTTAGCTGGACAGATATTCGATACAATTTAACTTTTGGTCCAGGTGAAGTAGGTATAAATTCCAATGGAGACATAATTGCGGCATCTTGGGGAGGGGGAATGTGGCGAAAGTTGAGTGGAGATACATTATGGACCAACATAGGGACTTCGCTTTATCCATATATCGGTTCGCTGTTTATAGGCAGCAATGATTATATTTATGCTGAAAAATACAAATCGACAGACAACGGCGTAACATGGTCTTCCATGCCCATTGTAGGAAGCAATATTTCTAAATTCGCCGAAAATTCACTAGGACATTTATTCTGCGGAACATACAATTATGGCGATGGAGTTTCGCGCTCTACAGATTTCGGTGAAACCTGGGAACAAATTAATACCGGATTACCAATAATGGATATCCGATCTGTTGCAGTTGATGCTGATGATTATCTTTATGCGGGAACAAATGGTATGTCTATATTTAAAACCACAACATCAACTGTTACTGACGTAGATGAAATTAATTTTGAACCTGTTTCATTTGAGTTAAATCAAAACTACCCCAATCCATTTAATCCGAGTACTAAAATCAGTTGGCAGTCACCGATTGGCAATCAAGTTACATTAAAAGTTTATGATGTTTTAGGAAATGAAGTTGCTACATTGGTAGATGAATACAAGCCAGCAGGAATGTACGATGTACAATTTACAATGAAGAATTTAAGTTCTGGAATATATTTCTATCAGCTTCGTGCTGGTAATTATACTCAAACAAAAAAAATGGTATTACTTAGATAATTTTTGAATTATTAAACAGTATAGGTTGCACTTTTTAGAGGAGAAGATAAATGAAAAATTTTATTAGCATTTTTTTTATTGTTTTATTTTGTTCAATCTCTGTTTTATCCCAATCAGTTCTTATACTTGAGGATAATGGGACAGAAGACAGTGTAAATACTATATTAACTTCCAATGGTATTAACACTACTCTTGGAGGAAATTATTGGGAGTATACGGGTTCGGGAATTAATCAGTATGGATTAGTCATTTTCCTGTGTGGTGTGGATTATGGGGAATCAATGGATAGTTCTGTTCAACAAATAATATGCGATTACGTTTTTAATGGAGGGAAACTACTTACTACTGAATGGATTGCTTACGGTGAGTATGATTATTATCCGTTGATATATGAAATTCTTCCAATTGTCTATAATGATGATTATGGATATGATGAGGAAATGTATTACAAAAATATTAATCATCCGTTAAGTATCGATCTTCCTGATTCCTTTGTAGTTCCTGTGGACTGGTCTTACAGCTTAACGATTCGTGATACCACTCCAGCAAAACAGGCGGTAACAATTTTTACAGGATCTTCAAGCGGGGATGCAGTTGTTCTTGGCCAATACGGCTCTGGAGAAATTATCCACTGGAATATGGCAGGACAATATGATGGAGACAGTGTATGGACTACTGAAGTAAAACAAGTTCTTGTTAATATTGCTCGATATATGTTAAACATCGTAAATGTTGAAGAGCCTATTTCCACTCCACAGATTTTTATGCTTTATCAGAACTATCCAAATCCATTTAATCCATCAACCAGAATCCAGTATCAAGTATCCAGTTTCACGCAGGTAACGCTTAAAGTTTTTGATTTACTTGGAAGAGAAGTTGCAACACTTGTTGATGAGGATAAACCTGCTGGAGGATATGAAATTGAATTTAATCCCAATCGTCATTCCCGCGAAAGCGGGAATCTCAGTAGTGGAATTTATTTCTATCAGTTGATAGCTGGGGATTATGTGAACACAAAGAAAATGATTCTAATCAAATAAAAATTTACAAAGTTTATTATAGAATTACTTAATTAGAATAATTACTACAGGAGGAGTCATGAAAAAGTATATTGCTATTCTGTTTTTAGAAATCTTCATATTTATTGGCAGCACTGTACAAGCACAATGGCTGCAAACAAACGGACCTTACGGCGGACAAATTTATTCTCTTGCCGTAATTGGTTCTAATACTTTTGCAGGAACCAAGGGAAGCGGCGTGTTTCTTTCAACAGACCACGGTGGAAATTGGACAGCAGTTAATACCGGGCTAACAAATAAAAATATTGAAGCTCTAGCCGTAAATGGTTCTAATCTTTTTGCAGGAACGTGGGGCGGCGGAGTGTTTCGTTCAACTGATAATGGAGTAAACTGGACAGCAGTTAATAATGGTTTGACAAACAACTCGATAAATAGTCTTGTTGTAATCGGGACAGATATTTTTGCAGGAACATTGGGGCGACGGTGTATTTCGTTCAACTGATAACGGAGCAAACTGGACAGCAATAAATAACGGTTTAACAGTCAATCAAATTTATTCCCTTGCCGGAAGCGGTTCAGATATTTTTGCAGGTACTTTTGGCGGTGGTGTATTTTACTCATCCGATAACGGAGCAAATTGGAATGCAGTTAATACCGGTTTGACAGGACTGTATATTTATTCTCTTGCTATTAACGGTACTAATATTTTTGCGGGAACTTCTAACCAGGGTGTGTTTCTTTCAACAAATAACGGAACAAATTGGGCCCAGGTTAATTCTGGTTTAACAAACCTTTCAATTAATGGATTTGCTTTTAATAACCAGAATATTTTTGTTGGAACTTATGGTGGAATGTTCCTTTCTACTAATAACGGAACAAGTTGGAATCCAGTAAATAATGGATTAACTATTCCCTAGATTATATCTTTAGCTTATAGTGAACCATATTTATTTGCAGGCACACCGGTGGAGTTTTTCTTTCAACTGATAATGGTAGACAACTGGGCAGATGTTAACCACAATCTAATAAATACAAAAATTTATACTTTTGCTGAAAATTCTTCGTATCTATTTACCGGTACTTATGGTGGAGGAGTATTTTCTATCTTCAGATAACGGACTAAATTGGAATAGAGTGAGTGATGGTTTATCCAGCCCGGTTGTTTACTCGCTTGCAACAGATGGTTTGGATATTTTTGCAGGCACTGGTGGTGGTATTTTTCTTTCTACTAACAATGGTAATAACTGGTCTTGCTATCAATAGCGAAATCTCTTCTAATACTCAAGTCTATTCTATAATAATTAATGGCACAGACATCTTCGTTAGGCACTCACGGTAGCGGTGTTTATTACTCATCCAATTATGGTTCGAACTGGACATACGGTTAATAACGGATTAACAAATTTGTATGTATATGACCTTGTATTACTTTAATTCAAATCTATTTGCCGGAACAAATGACGGTATGTTTATTTCAACCGATAACGGCACAAACTGGAATGCAATCAATACTGGTTTAACAAACACTTTTATTCGTTGTATTGCAGTTAAAGACGACAAAATCTTTGTTGGAACAACAGGTTCAATTTATCTTTCAACCGACGATGGGGCAAACTGGAGCCTTGCAAATATAGGATTACCTGGCAGACCAATGAACACAATAATTGTAAAAGAAAATTATCTTTTTGTAGGAATAACTGATCATGGTGTCTTACTATTCCACGGATGACGGCTTAAGCTGGTCTGCAATTAATACTGGTTTGGGAGACTTATACTGTAAATTCACTTTTTGTAAGAGACTCTATTCTTTTTGCGGGAACAGAAACAAGTGGTGTCTGGTATCGTCCTCTTTCAGAAATTATAACAGGAATAACTGACAGCCCAAATACATATCCGGATGATTTTTCATTGGAACAGAATTTTCCAAATCCGTTTAATCCATCAACCAGAATCCAGTATCAAGTATCCAGTAACACGCAGGTAACGCTTAAAGTTTATGATGTTTTGGGAAATTTAGTTTCAACGATAGTTGATGAATATAAACCAGCAGGTATATATGAAGTTGAATTCAATTCTGTAGAGACGCATCGCGATGCGTCTTTACCAAGTGGAGTATATTTCTATCAACTAAAAGCTGGAGATTATGCTAACACAAAGAAAATGATTTTAATGAAATAAAAATATTTTAACTTTTTATAAAGCTCCCAATAAATAATGCCTGCATAATGGAAGGCTGGGCTTTATTGTTAATTAAATACAGTTGTCAAATTTTAAGCTTATTTTTCTTGACATTTGACAAGATGATTTGCAATTTAAAAGCAAATAATTCAAACTTTTGACCTCTGGACCTTTTTGGGCTGTCCGGTTGAAATATTCTTATTTTCTCTTCATTTCTCCATACTCCCCACTAAGGCGCAGCGATATAAATATTCTCTGTGGTCAGTCTATTTTATCACTGAGAAAATTATTCACTGGAGGAGTTATGAAAAAGCTTTCACTAATCTTAATTCTACATTTTACAATAATCACTTTTAATTCCTTTGCACAAGGCTGGTACTGGCAAAATCCTTTACCGCAGGGTAACATTCTTTGGGACATTTGTGATGATGCTAATCATCCCGGAAGATTTTTTGCCGTTGGTGACCACGGTACTATTCTGAAGAAAGAGAGTCTCTCCGACTGGCAATTAATTGAACAGGGTAATTTTGAGAATTTGTATTCAGTTTACTTTAAAGGTGATTATGGTTGGGCTGTTGGTTTAAATGGTACAATTCTGCAAAATATAGATGGCGTTGGCACAACGTGGTATCCACTTAACAACAGCGGAACAACCAAACAGTTGTTGTCCGTCTTCTTCTTCGACCAGTTAAATGGCTGGATTGTTGGACAGGATCAAACAATTCTGCACACATCTGATGGAGGTTCGCACTGGAATAGTCAATACGCTACAGGGTCAGAACATTACTTTTCGGTTTACTTTACAAGCTTATTAAATGGATGGATTGCGGGTGCGGCTAATCAATATGGCGTTATCAAAAAAACAACCGACGGTGGAACCAACTGGTCAAATTCGCTTATCCCAACCAACAGAATGAATTCAATAAAATTTATAGATGAAAATATTGGTTGCGTTGTTGGTGACGATGGAAGAATTTATACAACTACTAATGCTGGTATAGAATGGAATTTAGCCGTAAGCAATACTACATCAGACCTGAGAGATTTCTACATGAATTCTTCTGGCGAAGGATGGGCTGTAGGTTACGATGGAACAATTATACATACAACAAACTATGGCAATACGTGGAGCGTTCAGACATCACCAACGAATCAATATTATTTATGGAATTGAAAATGATTATGCCGTTGGATGGGCTGGTACGATTTTGCAACGTGGAGTTAACTGGGAATTAATATCCGAAGGATATACGAACAATCTCAACGGAATTGATTTTGACATCTTCACAGACAATGGTATTGCTGTTGGTGCAGATGGATTAATTCTTAAAACAACTGATGCCGGAATTACATGGCTGCCTGAAGATAGTCATACAAGTTACGATCTATATGACATTGAAGCTCTTTATACCTGTGGTTACTTTGATCCCGATGCAGTAGCTGTTGGTGAGTATGGTACTGTATTACTTAGTTATTCTGGTAATTGGCACGAAGTAAATATTCTAACAACAGATAAACTACACGATGTTTACCTGGCTGGATTTACTGGCCAAATGTTCGTTGCCGGCGAATGGGGTAGAATTTGGAAAACGAACAATTATGGTGACAACTGGTATTTAAAACATGAGAACACTTCTTATCATTTATACGCAATAGATTTTGCTTCTTCGCAAACCGGCTACGCTGCCGGAATGAGTGGTGCTGTATTAAAAACTACTGATGATGGTGAATCCTGGTTTGATATCTCTCCAGGCAGCATATATTTTTTCAAATCTATTGATTTTATTCGTAACAAAGGTTGGGTTGTAGGTCTCGATGGCTGCATATTCCGTACTACTGATGGTGGCTCAACCTGGATAGAGACTACACCAAAAGTGACCAATGAACCTTTAAATAAGGTCAAGTTTGTAGATGAAAATACCGGTTGGATTGTTGGTGATAATGGTACAATTCTAATTACAACTAATGGCGGTGTAAATTGGTATAAACAGGATTCTCCGAGTAATGGCTATCTGACATCAGTACATTTTCCGGAGACTGGTATTGGCTGGATTTGCGGCTGGGATGGTGTAATTCTTCATACAATGGATGGCGGCGGTACAATAATATTCGAAATTTATGAAAGAGAGGCGCTCAATCTTTCAATTCCTGATCCTGGTGAAGTAAATGATTTTATTGAAGTAGAGATAGGTGTTAGACAGCTTGCTGATTTAACTCTTTCGGGCGTTACGGTAATGATAGATTCTGTTATTCATCCGGAAGTTTCCGACTTAGCTTTTCTACTCACTCACAATGGAATAACGGATACGCTGATTGCTCAATCAGAAATTGCAGACACTAATATTATCAATTGTGGCTTAACAGATGCAGCTTCCATTTTCATTGCAGAAGGTGAATCTCCATATCGCGGCAACTACAAACCACACAATCCCCTATCAGTTTTTTCAGGTATGGATCCAAATGGTGAATGGACTCTAAAAGTAGTTGATATGGTTTCGGGAAATTCCGGCATTCTTCATGCTTGGGGATTAAAACTTTTCTTTGATGTCCCAACTGAAGTTGAATCAAATTACTCCATTGTTCCAGATAAATTTGAAGTCTACCAAAACTATCCTAATCCTTTTAATCCTAGTACAACAATCAGTTGGCAGTTGCCGGAAGCTGGTTTAGTAACTTTAAAAATATATGATGTGTTAGGCAGAGAAGTAATTACACTTGTTAACGAAGAATTAACTGCAGGCAAACACAAAACTGTTTTTGATGCAGCAAGATTTAGTAGCGGAGTGTATTTCTATCAACTTAAAGCAGGATCATTTATTCTAACGAGGAAAATGTTATTAATCAAATAAACAGGAGAGTAAAATGAAATTACGATTACTTTATTTATTCGTAATTGCAAATGCATTATTTAATTTAAACGCACAACAAACAAGTTGGTTTTGGTTAAACCCCGCTCCGCAAGGTAATGACCTTTTCGCAGTTACATTTCCAACGGCTAATATTGGTTATGCAGGTGGAAGTTACGGTACAATAATGAAAACCACGGATGCTGGTACCAGTTGGCAAATACAATCGCAGACAAAGGAATACTTTATAAATGGAATCTTTTTCTACGATGAAAACAACGGCTGGGCAGTTGGAGGAGATTATAATCCTAGATATGGATTAATCCTTGCTACAACGGATGGGGGTGAAAATTGGATTGAACAAACTATTGCAGACGATGACATCCTATTCTCAATTTACTTCACTAGTGTAATGAATGGATGCGCTGTTGGAGAAAGCGGAACAATTCTAAGAACTACCGATGGCGGCAGCAGCTGGCAGACAATTCCTTCAGGTTTAATATACAGCATAAAATCAATTTGGTTTACTGATGAGGATAACGGATTTGCCGTTGCTAATGAATATTTATTGAAAACTACTGATGCTGGTTTATCCTGGAATGTCAGCACGATCGGAGCTAATTTATATATGAACACGATCTGTTTTTCCTCTGCCAATATTGGATATACTGCAGGTGATGATGGGGAAATTTACAAAACAACCGATGCAGGTTTAACCTGGTCTCCACAAAACTCAACAATTTCTGCAGATATTTATTCAATCTACTTTAGTGATGATTTGCATGGCTGGGGTGGTGCCGCTAATGCAACTGGCTTAATTACAACAGATGGTGGAAGTACGTGGTGGGGCAATTCAGCTGGCGGGCCTTCTCTAACATCTATTTATTTTACAGATCTTTCAAATGGTTGGATTGTTGGAGATTACGGTAGCATGGCAAGATCATCAGATGGTGGATGGAGTTGGGATGGCTTGCATACTTATTTTACGTATAGTGATTTTCAATCCTGTTTTTTTACAGATGCACTAACAGGTTACATTTGTGATAATGATGGAGATATTATTATTACAACAGATGGTGGCTTGAATTGGGATCATCAAACAACTGGTACTACGAATGAACTAGAATCACTTTTTTTTACAGATAATTTAAACGGTTATGCTGCAGGGCGACATAATACGATTCTCAAAACTACCGATGGAGGAACGAACTGGCAGAATATTTCATTTTCAGGAGATCGGTGGTTTTATTCAATTTACTTTCTTAACAGTGACGTTGGTTTTGTATGCTCTGCGTTCGGCTATATATTCAAAACAATCGATGGTGGAGCTAGTTGGCAAGAAAAAACTTCGGGTACAAGCAATGCGCTTTACTCAATTTGTTTTGTGGATGATAACACAGGCTATACTGTAGGTGCTAATCTAACTGCACTAAAAACAACTGATGGCGGAACAAACTGGTTTAGCATAAATTCAGGATTAAGCGGAACTTTACGGTGGGTTTATTTTTCCGACTTAAACACTGGTTACATTGCAAGTTCATCCGGAATGGTGTACAAGACAACAGATGGTGGTTTAAGCTGGGACCTTAAAACAACAGGCACAAGCTCGGATATACTTTCACTTTTCTTTACAAATGCAAATACTGGATTCGCATCAGGAATGAGCGGTACGATTGCAAAAACCACAGATGCAGGTGAAACCTGGGTTGCACAAGATTTCACAAATTTCAATTTCATATCAGTCTTTTTTCCAACACCCGATACCGGCTATATCGTTGGTAATGATGGATTGATATTTAAAACTGTGGATGGCGGAAGTATTATTACAAATATCGAAAATGAAAGTGAGATACCAATTGTTGAAGATTTCATATTGTGGCAAAACTTTCCAAATCCATTTAATCCAAGCAACAACTATAAAATGGCAAATGCCGGAACCTGGTTTAGTAACTTTAAAAATATATGATGTTTTAGGCAGAGAAGTATTTACACTTGTTAACGAAGAACTAACTGCAGGCAAACACGAAACTGTTTTTGATGCAGCAAGATTTAGTAGCGGAGTGTATTTCTATCAACTTAAAACCGGGAATTTTATTGAAACTAAAAAAATGATATTAATTAAATAAGCTTCAATTTGTTTTAACTTTTTTCTTTAAAGGAGAATGTTATGAGAAATATTAGAATCTTTTTATCGATCCGCGCCATTTTTATTTTTGTAATTACTTTTTTAGTAACTCCGTCAAGAGCACAGGTATTAATCGCTACAGGGGAGATGTATGACCTCGGGCCAAATATTAGAGGGATCGCATATGCCGATTTCGATGGAGATCTGGATATTGACATAGCGGTGGGCTACTACGATGGCGAAAGTGGTACAAATCTTTTAATCAATGACGGTGCAGCGCATTTCACACCTACTGAATCCGAATCCATACCTCCAATGCATATATTAGGTACTGCCGACTTTAATAATGACGGCTTCTACGATCTTATAGGTAGTATAGACGGGGGATCCACTGTAGATTTTTGGTATAACAACGGAGACTGTACGTTTTATCTAGGATTTTCAGCGCAGTTTGGATGGCAATTGTCTAGCTACGGCAATTATTTGCGTGCAGCAGATTTCAACGGTGATAACATTATGGATGTTGCTTATAATAACAGTTCAGGAGGTTCAGAAGGTTCTGGAATTAGCATTTTGTTTGGATTAGGTAACGGTGATTTTGCAGACCCCACTTTTATTGTGCCAGCCGATATTGGTAGTTTATTCCTTGTAGCTGATTTGGATAACGACAATGATATAGATATTTTTTTTATCGGAGATGGTTATAGCAGTATTTTGAACAACGGTGATGGTACGTTTGGGGAACCCTTTAGCTCTCTGAACGGTGGTTCTCAATTGGTTAATATTAATAACGACGGATATCCTGATTTGCTCAGTATGAGGGAATATGCCTGTGTCCCAAACCCGGTATATTCGCTTGGAATAGGAGATGGAACATTCTCCGATTGGACCTGGGCATGGACCTCAACTCCGGGATGGCTAAATGGTGTCTTTCCCTTGGCTATGGACTTCAATGGTGATCAATATTCAGATATTGCTATATGCGCGCCCGATATGCATTATATTATCTGCGGTTTCAACAACGGTCGCTTGGCATTTAATGTATTTGAAAATGAAATTTTTGCAAACTTTGGAGCCGGTGGTATGCGCGGCGGAGATTTAGACGGTGACGGTGATAACGATATTGCAATGAGACTTAGAGGTACTGACAGCCTTACAATAATTTTAAGCCAGGCCGCACAACACTCTAAACGAATTTTAATTCCCGATGATATGCCAACCATTCAAGATGGAATAAATTACGCGTGGAACTTAGACACTGTACTTGTTCAGCCGGGAACATATGTTGATAATATTAACTTCAATGGTAAAAATATTGTATTAATGCCTTCAGATTATACTGCTGAAAAAATGCTCGGAAAGCAACCAGCAGTTTCGTACGAAAATTTTTCAACTATTATAGATGGCGGTGCTGCAGGCAGAGTATTTACTTTTGAAAATAGTGAAGATGATCGATCTGTTATCGAAGGATTCATCATTCAAAATGGCAGTGCCGAGGTTGGGGCTGGTGTATATTGTTACGATATAGCAGCACCGACTATAATAAATAATATTTTCAGAGAGAATCATACCAGTGGGGGTGCAGCTGCAATTTTTGTCAATAAAGGTGCTATTACCATTAAGAATAACCTGATAATAAATAATAGTTCTGAGCTAAGTTGGGGCGGTGGCATATATTTACTCAGAACTGATGGTGTTATTGCCAATAACACAATATATGGTAACAGTGCTGCTCTAGGAGGAGGAGGACTGTACTACAATTCAGGAAACCCAACGATTTACAACAACATAATTTGGAATAATACTTCTACATCTGGCGGCAATCAAGTTGGTTACCTAAGTACTCCTCCAACAATTACGTACAGTGATATAATGGGTGGTTGGACAGGTACAGGCAATCTCGATCTTGATCCAAGGTTTGTAGATCCAGAAAACGGTGACTTTTGGTCTGATGGTTGGATCTCCCTGTATAAATGCCGGCGATCCAAACTCCCCTCTTGATCCCGATGGTACCATTGCAGATATGGGAGCCTATTTTTACTTCGATCCTTCGAGCATTGACGAATCAGAATTACTAAATACTTATGATCTTATGCAAAATTATCCAAACCCATTTAATCCTGTTACAACAATCAGTTGGCAGTTGCCGGAAGTTGGTTTTGTAACTTTAAAAATTTACGACATATTAGGCCGGGAAGTAACGACTCTTGTTAATGAAGAACTTGCTGCTGGCAATCACGAAGTTGAGTTTAACAGTCATTCCGGCGAAGTTCGGAATCTGAGTAGCGGAATTTATTTTTATCAATTGAAAGCTGGAGATTATATAAACACAAGAAAAATGGTATTAATTAAATAAAAAGAATAAACTAAGCCTCTCAATGTAGAGGCTTTTTGTTTTTACTAAATAATATAAGAGGTATGTT
The DNA here is from genome assembly GCA_963714415.1 of uncultured Ignavibacteriaceae bacterium. GTDB lineage: Bacteria > Bacteroidota > Ignavibacteria > Ignavibacteriales > Ignavibacteriaceae > JAGXRK01. The sequence goes on along the minus strand of CAVQOL010000003.1, from coordinate 357,135 downwards.
ATGAAAAATTTTTCATTACTACTTACTTTATACTTTTTCTCCCAAGCTACTTTACTATCTCAATCACCCGATACATTATGGACTAAGATTTATGGAGGAAGTGATCAGGATATGCCCCAATTTGTTCAGCAAACCAGCGACGGTGGTTATATTCTCACAGGTGAGACAAAGTCTTTTGGAACAGGTTTGAATGATGTTTGGTTAATTAAAACCAATTCTATTGGTGACACAATATGGACTAGAACTTTTGGAAGAAGTGAAGATGATAATTGTGCTTGTGTTAAACAAACGAGCGACGGTGGTTATATTCTTTTTGCTGAAACGGTATTTTATAGTTCCGACTATTGGAAAGTATGGCTTTTAAAAACCAGCGCTTCGGGTGATACAACCTGGACAAATATTATTGGTGGGAGCAGACATTATTTTGCGCAATCCGGGCAAGAAATATCAGGTGGAGATTACGTTTTTGTTGGATATACTAAGGCCACTGGTGCCGGTCAGGAAGATCTATGGCTGGTAAAAACTGATGCTACCGGAGATACAATTTGGACAGAAACATATGGTGGAGCTGAGAATGATATAAGTCATTCGATGCAGCAAACAAAGGACGGTGGATATATTATTGCTGCAAGTACAAAATCTTTTGGTGCTGGCGATTACGATGGTTTATTGCTTAAAACTGATTATGAGGGTGATAGTTTATGGGCAAAAACTTTTGGTGGAACTGATACAGATCATATTGTTTCTGTACAACAGACTAGCGATAATGGATTCATTCTTGCGGGAACAACAAGATCTTTTGGTAATGGATATTCTGATGTCTGGTTAATTAAAACTAATGCCATCGGTGATACTAGCTGGACAAAAACATTTGGTACTTCAGGATTTGAGGGAGCATCATCTGTGGAGCAAACTATGGATGGTGGATATGTAATATCGGCATATTCGCCTGAAGGAGCATGGATTATTAAAACAGATTCATCAGGAGATACACTCTGGACTAAGACTATTGCAGGTGGTTCGGGAAAGAATATTCAGCAAACCAGCGATGGAGGATATATTCTACTGGCACAAACCTACTCGAATCCAACTCTGAATGACTACTGGCTTATAAAAACAGCCCCCGATCCAAGTGACGTTAATCCAAAGGATTTAAACTCTATTCCGGAAACTTTTATTTTGAAACAAAACTTTCCCAATCCATTTAACCCAAGCACTAAAATTCACTACTCTGTTCCAAATGTCATTTCGAGCGGAGCGAGAAATCCTTTTGTTAAACTTGAAGTTTTTGATGTTTTAGGAAATAAAGTAGCTACACTTGTTAACGAAGAAAAACCTGCTGGAGAATACGAAGTTAATTTTTACAGTAATGGATTAACAAGCGGAGTTTATTTCTATCAATTACAATCCGGAGAATTTTTAGAAACAAAGAAAATGTTGCTAATAAAATAATTTTCCTCATATTTAGAGGTTGTTATGCAAATAAAAAACATTTACGTCTTAGCAGTTCTGTCTCTTTGTGCTATTTCAATAAAAGTTTCTGCTCAAGATTCTTACTTTGAATGGGTCCATCAAGCCGGGGGAAAATCCAATGAAAGAGGCACTGCAATTGAAATGGATAGTTTTGGAAATGTTTATTGTGCAGGGGAAGTTAGTGATACAACTTATTTTGCCGATACTTCCTTTGTGGCAAACTTTGGAGATATTTTTCTTTCTAAATTTAGTAATGATGGTAATTTACAATGGATTAGGATTTGTGGCGGCGGTGGATTGGATAGAGGACTCGATATGAAAGTAGATGGCAATGATGATATTATAGTCACAGGATTTTTTAGCAGTACTGCAAATTTTGGAGATACAACATTATCAAGTCTTGGTTTTAGTGATGTGTTTGTTGCTAAGTTCAACTCCCATGGTGATTTTCAGTGGGTTGTGCACGGTGCTGGCAGTAATCACGATGAAGCTCTTTGCATAGCAACAGATTCGGATAATAATATTTATATAAGCGGATATTTTGAAGAAACACTTCATATTGGTTCGTTTGTCTTATCAACTACTACTTTTTCTACAATGTTTGTTGCTAAAATATCTCCTTCTGGAAATGTATTATGGGCAAAGCAAGCTGTTGGAGAAGATTTTGGTGAATCAATTTCGTATGATTTAATTTGTGATAATAATAAAAATGTAATTGTAACTGGTTACTTTGATGATACTATGATTTTTCAGGATTCTACATTTTACAGCTATGACGGAAGTATAGATATATTTATAGCTAAGTATGGAAGCAATGGGGATATGATTTGGGTTGTGCAGGCAGGAGGAGATTATGATGACTACGGAAGAGCAATTACAGTTGATGAATCTGATAATATCTATCTTACTGGTGATTTTACGCAAACAGCTACATTCGGGAATTTTACACTTATACCTTCCAACACAGCCAGGAATATTTTTTATGGTATGATTAGTCCTTCAGGAATTTTTCAGTGGATCAAACAAAGTACCGGAAGTATTCGTGCTATACCCCTGTCAATTCACTATAATCAAACTAATGGATTAGCAATCTGCGGTGGTTATGAAAATGAATTTACAATTGGTGATTCTACTTTCTCTGGTAATACAACAGAAAATATATTTCTTGCTTTTTTTACTCCAACAGGATTATTTCAAACTGCTCTTTCCATTGGAAATAATGGCGATGATTCAGCATTTGACGTATTTTTAAGTGATAACAATTTTGCTTATACAATTGGTGAGTTTGAGCAATCTGTCTTCTTCGGAGATAGTCTCCTTGTTTCTCATCTTCTAGCTGATATATTTATTACAAAGATAAACCTAGATCAGATTAATGATGTCGAAAATATTATTCTTAATCAGCCGATTCAATTTTCACTTTCACAGAACTATCCCAATCCTTTCAATCCTTTAACAATAATAAAATATAAGATTCCTGAAATAAGCTTTGTTACAATTAAAATTTACGATGTTTTAGGAAACGAAGTAACAACTCTTGTTAACGAAGAACTTGCTGCTGGCAATCACGAAGTTGTTTTTGATGAAGCAAGATTGAGTAGTGGAGTATACTTTTATCAGTTGAAAGCAGGTGGCTTTATTCAAACAAAAAAAATGATCCTCCTACGTTAAGCGAAGCTTTAGTTCGGCGGACAAGTTTTAATGAAGTAGCAAGTAAGGAAATAAAAAAATGAATGAAGATTTATTTACTTTAGTAAAAGAAGAGAAAAGAAAAAAAGGAATGCTGGATATTCCCTTCTACATAGCAGGTACAGTAATTTTGCTATGATATTTTTCCAAAAATATTTTTCTTTTACTTAAATCAATTAAGACTGAAAAAGGCTTATTCAGTAACAAATAATCTTACAATAAAACTTATTACCATAAATGAGACTTGATATAGGTGTACTTATCTTACCTAACTTCATAATATTACTCCCCTTATCATTAAAACTTTGTTTAATTATGCTCTATTAATATTTTTGCATTAGTTTCATTGTAGTCAATATTCAACTAATAATATTTGGAGTGAAAAATGGCAAAACCCGCCGTAACATATCTCATCCTTTATGTTATTATTATAACTACCCTGTTGAATATTTTCTTCTTCGGAAATAAAAAACTTATGAATGACCCCAAGATGAAGAAAATATTCAAAGTAAGTCTTGTTGTTGGAATTATTTTTTTCTCAATTGCATTAGTCGCATATCTATCTCTCACTTTATAGTTCAATGATAATTTTACTCGTTTCCTATAATCCTTGCTTACTATTAAAATGAAAGGAAAACAGATAGGAAATTTAGAACTTAAAGAGATAAAGCTAGTTTGTATGATTCAAAGTATAATGTCTAAAGTGTAAACCTACATCCTTCCGTCAGAATTGGGCCATATAAATTCAAACTTTCCTATCAGTAGACAAGTCGGTAGGGATTTTTATTTACCAATTAACTGCATACTCACCTTACGCAAGAGGTCATTCCGGCGAATGAAATGAGTCCGGAATCTTTGAGTTTAGAGTATATATTTATGACCCTGGACAAGTTCGTCAGAACTCCGTTCTGCCGGAACAAGCCAGAATGACTGGATTATAGTTATGTGCATAAGGTAAGCTGCTTAGTCTAAACAAATTTTACTTCTATTAAACGGTTATATTCCAACTTTCTAAGAAATAATTTCCTGTAAATTTTTCAAAATAAACTCATTTTCCCCTTTATTATTTGTAAAATAATTATGTATGTTAAGGCACAGTTATTGCTAAATGTTAATTATTTATAAATAAGGAAGATTATATGCGAGTTACAATATTTCTCTCAGCTGTTGCGATATTGCTTATATTTATTTCATTTACAAATTCAGAACCGTCATTTAATGGATCTGCTCCTGGATGTGCCGGTTCGAGTTGTCATGTTTTAGAAGCAGGCATCGTTTCTGCGGAAGTACTGGATAATTTTCAGGTGAGAATAACAGTTTCGGGCACTACTTCAAAAGTAGCCGGTGAACTTGTTGATGGAGGAGGCAATGTAGTTGCTGTTATCAATTCTACATCGAGCAATCCATTTATATTAACAGCACCTTCATCCGGAACTTATACAGTCAATGCAGGTTTTAAAAGCCCATCATTTAAATGGGGAACAACATCAGCTATTATTAATGTAAGCGGAATTGATGAAGAATTAATTGGGACTAATCCAGCTTCATTTGAATTGTATTCCAATTACCCTAATCCGTTTAACCCATCAACAAAAATACGATACGCAATTCCGCAGACATCATTTACCGTACTAAAGGTTTATGATATTACCGGCACAGAAGTGATGACATTGGTAAATGAAGAAAGACCGGCAGGCATTTACGAAGTTAATTTTGATGCTGTTGACCTGGCAAGCGGAACTTACATTTATCAATTACAGGCAGGAAATTATTCTGAAGCTAAGAAGATGATCCTTCTTCGTTAATTTATGATTAATTTATTTTCTTAGAAATAACGTAAGATAAACTCTAAACGGTTTTAATATCCCGGTACTTTGTATCGGGATTTATTATTTCTAAAAGTAATGCTCAAATGTTTTTGACTTTGATGAAAATTAATTGCTAATTATAGTTGGTAATTATTCTTTTTGTTAGAATAGAATATGTAAGCCCTGTTTTTGAGGAGTGATGAATGAAAATATTTTTATTGTTGATTTATATAACCATAATTTCAGGTTGCTCTATTTTCAAACCTGAAGAAACTAATCCAACCGAGCCACAGTTGTTAAAACAATCGGCACTCCCCCCTATTCCTGAATCATTGTTCTATGAAAGCTTTGAATTTTATTGTGAAATGTTGATTAGAGAAGACGGTTCGGTTGAAAGAGCAAGATTATTGAAAGGAAGCGGTGATGTAGTATGGGATTCTCTTGCTGCAATTTCACTGCTCGATTGGAAATTTTCTCCTGCATTATCTGATGGCAAACCGATGAAAGTTTTAGTTCGCAGAAAAGTTAGCGTTGTCTTTTCCGAATCGGAAAAAATATTGCTCGCCGAAGCACTGTTCAAAACTTCCTCCGAGGCAGATTCAGCTTATATTGCTTTATTGAATGGTGAGGATTTTGTTAGAATAGTTATGAAATACTCTATTAGTCCTTCAAAAGATAAATATGGATTTTTAGGCAAAGTTGATATTCAATTTTATTCAAGAGATATTAGCCGGGCGCTGGCCAGACTTAGCGAGAATGAATTTACCAAACCACTTCCTTATGGTGAACATTATATAATTTTTATGAGACTTAGTGAAAGGTAAATAATGTCATTCTTTGATTACTAATCAACCAGATAACTTATTGATTGAAATATTTAATGAAGGATAAAAAATGAAATACAGAAAACTTGGTAAAACAAATATAGAAATATCGGAAATCAGCCTCGGCTGCTGGACAATGGGCGGACTTAATTGGGTAGACGGTATTCCAAACGGCTGGGCAAATGTTGATGAAAAGGAAATTGCTGAAGCCATAAATTATGCTATTGATCAAGGTGTAAATCACTTTGATAACGCCGATGTTTACGGAAACGGTAGAGCTGAAAGAATGCTTGCCAGAATTCTTGGAAAACGTACTAACAATTTTATCATAGCAACAAAAATCGGATGGTTCCCTGGTACAGCAGAGAATGCTTACGAACCAAAACATATTCGTCATCAATGTGAACAATCATTAATTAATCTTAACAGAGATTACATTGATCTTTATTATTTTCACCACGGTTACTTTGGCGAAAATGATAAATATCTTGATGACGCAATTGAAGTATTATACAAACTAAAAGATGAAGGCAAGATAAGGTTGATAGGTCAATCCGCTTACAGTCACGAAGATTTTGAAAAACTCATTCCTAAAGTAAAACCTGACGTTATTCAAAGCTTTGCAAGTGCATTAGACGATCGCTTTCTTAAAGATGGCTCCCCTACTCGTAAATTATTAGATAAATTTGAAATATCATTCATTGCCTTTGGACCATTAGCACAAGGAATATTACTTGGGAAATACAATGCAAGTAATCCGCCAAAGTTTGAATCCGGAGATCATCGCGCAAACGCAGAAAGATTTCAGCTTGAAAATCTTAAACAAATTGAACCAAAGATTGAGAAACTAAAAGCAAAGTTTGGTTCTTCAAATCAGGAATTATCACGCACAGCTTTGCAATATCTTCTATACTATAAACAAGTTGGAGCGGTGATTCCGGGTTTCAGAAATCTTGCCCAGGTTAAATCTAATCTAAGCGGAATGGATAATCCTTTTACAGATGAAGAATTTAATTTTATGAAGAATGTTTTTTCGGAGGATTAGATATAGAAATTGAAAAGAATTTCAATTCAATTTATAAACAGAAAGACAGACGCCTCCGACACACCTATTAAATACATTTATTAGGAGTTTTCGGCAAAAGGAGGAATTATAAATAGAGCAGTAGTTTATCTTTTTCTTTTTGCCTGAATAAATCTATCCAGATCAGTTTGAGAAATTACCCAAAAGTTTCCAACTTTTTGAGCTTTGAGTTTGCCCGCCTGAATGTCGTTATTAACCTGTTGTTTTGATTTGCGAAGTTTCTTTGCTACTTGTTGTGCGGATAATAACTTTTGCATTTTAACTTCTCCCTTCTGTTTATTAAAAATAACACCGTATAAAGTTACAAATAATTTTAATATAAAAAAGTATTTCCTTGTTGAATAACTAATTTTTAATGTATGCTAATCGGCAAGTATTTTGTAGACTTAAGGTAAATAATTGAAGTTATTTTATATAAAAGTAAATAATTTATTAAATAGTGCTTTTTTATTTTATATAAGTATTTTTGTTTATTAATATTTATCAAACTTGTAAAACTGAATTATGAAAGACATTCTAAATCAACTTAGCATTTGCATTGAACGGGGAAAAATAAACACTCAATCCCCTCACCCCGCTAATATGCAAGGACGAGAAGGAGCAACCGAACTTACACAAAGAGCATTAAGTGAAGGTATATCTGCAAAAGAAATTTTAGATACTGGTTTGTTAAGTGGAATGCAAAGAGTTGGTGACAAATTCAGGGATGGTAAAATATTCATTCCCGAAGTACTTATCTCGGCAAAAGCGATGAACGCTTCGATGGAACTATTGAAACCTTACTTTAAGTCTGGTGAGATAAAACTTAAAGGAAAAGTAATTCTTGGAACTGTATTCGGCGACCTTCACGATATCGGTAAAAATATTCTTAAAATGGTTCTTGAAGGCGGCGGCTGGCAGGTAATTGATGTTGGCGTAAACGTAAGCACTGAGCAATTCATAAAATCTATAAAAGAACATAACGTTAAAATTGTAGGATTGAGTGCGCTTCTTACAACTACAATGCAAAATATGGAAATGATTGTGAAAAGAATTAAAGAAGAATTTAACGATGTTACTATGATAATAGGCGGCGCTCCTGTGACAGTTGAATTTGCTGATAAGATTAATGCCGATGCTTACTTCGCTGATCCGCAAGGTATGCTCGAATATATCAATACTAATTATGCCAACAAATAAGTTAATTATGAATAAAGATTTAAAATCTCTTTCTGGAATTTCCGAGTTTAATTTTTCCTCTATTCAAGTTAAGATTACTAAAAATGAATTGGCTCACTTATTAGGGTATTCAGTAAAAAAAATCCCTCCACCGATTGAAGCTGTTATAAATAATGTTTTAGAAATAATTCCACAATACATAGAGCCAAAAGGTGGATTTTTAATTCTTTCAGATAAAAAAATGATAATTGAAAAAGATCAGTTTTTCATTAATAATACTATTATCCAGAGTGAAAAAATTATTTCAAGATATTTACAGAACTCAGATACTACTGGCAATTTTAGTTGCAACAATTGGAAGCAGGTTAGAAAACCTGTCGAAGCAATTTATGAATGATGGTGACATGTTAAAGGGTTATATAATTGACATCGCTGCATCTGAACTTGTTGAAAAAACCACAGATCTGCTTGAATCAGAGTTGTTAAAGATAGTCAGTAGAAAGAATTTTGGCGTTACAAATAGATACAGTCCTGGTTATTGCGGCTGGAATGTGAACGATCAGCATAAATTATTTTCATTCCTTCCAGATAATTTTTGTGGTGTAAGTTTGACCGATAGTGCCCTTATGCTTCCAATAAAATCTATCAGTGCAGTAATTGGCATTGGTGCTAATTCTGAAAAAGAAGATTATCAATGTTCTCTTTGTGATACTGATTTTTGCTACAAACGTGATAAGAAGAAATAATTATGTCTCAACATAAAAATCTATTAGAAATATTATAGAAAATTAAATATTTATAATCTCTCTAATAAAGCTTTGAATTATACTCCTTCACGGTTTGAATCATTGCAATATAGTTTTCATACTTAACGTATTCAGGAATTGAGTTACCTGAACCAACACAATACCCGCCATTTAATCCGACCTTTTCAATATTTTCCAGAACATTTTTCCTGATCTCCTCTTCTGTCCCTCGTGCAAGAAGATCCACATCAATATTTCCAATCAAACAGAGTTTTTTGCCGTAACGATTCTTTACATCAGTAATATCCATGGCTTTCGGTTCAATCGGATGAATCGCATCGACACCACATTCAATTATTTTATCCATTACATCAAACAAAACACCGTCACTGTGAAATATAAAAGGTTTGTTATGCTGTTTTGCTAAATCTCCGATCTTTTTTAACCACGGAAAGAAAAATTTATTAAGAACCTCAGGAGAAACGAGTAACCCGTTAGTATAGGCAATATCATCGCTGTACCAAATAGCATCAACGCTGTCTGATTGAGCAAAATATTCAAACATACTTAAAACCAATTCACCTATCCTATCGTTAAGTTGCTCGATCAGTTTAGGGTTCTCAAATAATGCAAGTGAAAAAGTTTCAAAACCCATCATTTCCCAGGTCATTGTAAAAATATCACCATATTGTCCGACCACACCCATTCCTTCAGGCAGTATTGATTTTACTTTTTCAAAGTTAGAATAACTAAAATCACTTTTTGAGGGAAAAAAGTATTGCTCAAAATCTTGCTGATTGGATATAACTACCCTTCCCTTCAGATGCCCATTCTCGAAAAACTGTTCCGTCATCGTTATAAGTGAATTTATTTGAAACTCCTATTTTAAGAGGATTAAAATCTGCTTTGGGTTGAATCTTAATGTAGTCATATCCTGCTTTGTACCAGAATTCTATATCATCTTCAAGAGTCAGAATTTCTCTTCCAATTAATTTCTTTTTGATGACAGGGTGAACACCTAATTCTGCAATTGGAATAAATTCTGATTTACCTCTTCTAAGCGTACGAATAAAATTTTCTATATCAGGTTTAATTTTCATCATAAATTTATCTTTTAAAATACATACCTGTTTAAAATAGAAAAGCCCTGCCTAAATTGACAGGGCTTTATAGGAATCACAACTGCTCTGAGACTATTTAATTAATACCATCTTCTTTGTTTTCTGGAATGATTTAGAACCATCAACAGCAGAAGCATTTATTGAATAGAAGTAAATACCAGATGCAAGATTTAGCTCTGTTGTGTTAAAGCTTACTTCATGGCTTCCTGATGTTTGAACACCATTAACCAGTTCTTTAATTATTTCACCATTTATATTATAAACAGTTATTTTAACATTACTTTCAAATGGTACAGAATATTTGATCATAGTTGAAGGATTGAACGGATTTGGATAATTCTGCGATAACTGAAATTCCTGAGGCATTCCACTCTCAGGATAATCAACAGAAACCACACCGCCAAGCTCTTCAATAGCAGCTTTTAATAAAGCAACTGTGAATGCCGGATTGTGAATACCAAAACTTCTATCTTCTTCAACCCATATATAGGCATAACCTGCTCTCATAATTTCTGGAGTCAGTGCCATATTTTCGTAGTTTGCTGTCATTATTGCTACGCTCCTTGCCCGAAGTATCATGAGGTAAAAAGGTAGAGAGTTGTTCCATTAAACCATGAACTTCTAACTGAAGACCTTGAGCTGTTCCGTTACCGTCTAGGTCAGCATTACCATTTATATAATATTTTTTATCTTTAAATGAACTGCCGACATTACCATGACAAGGAGCGCATGCTTCAACATTATCATTTCCTTCAGCATCATTCATATTGAAAGAGTGTCCTCCAACTATAAGACTTTCAGTATCGGCCATATGACAATCAACGCAGGAGTTTCCACCGTCAATAGCATGAGGTGAGGTCGGTAATTGAATACCGAAATCAGGTGCATTTTTACCTATCAACATATCAGCCTGTGGTCCATGGTGTGCACCATAGTGTGAACTTTGATTGTTGATATCGGATGCATACGTTACAGCATTACGACGACTTCTGTGACATTCCATACATTGAGTACCGGTACCATATTTATCAAATGTAACAGGAGTACCGTCTCCGAGTTGACTATCAGCCATTCTCAGTTGATGTACATTAGAATCATCGTGAGGATCGTGACAAGTAGCGCAAGTAATTGTCGTTGGCTCAGGACGAACTGCTGTTTTTATTGGCAATCCGTCAGAATTGATTGGTTTTCCTTCTTTTACCCATTGAACATATCCCGCACCATTATGACATGGAGTACATCCATCTCTGTCAGTGGAAGAAACAAAAGCTCCAAGACCATGACCTCCGTGAAAACCGCGTCCATCAAAATCTGTTGCATCATGACCAGAATGATCCAATTGTTCCGGGAATACATGATGACTACCGGCGTCGTGACAAACAGCACAATTATCAGATAACAAAGAGGTGACCATCTTGTTATCAGCCATCTGGCTATAATGTTCACTTCCCGGACCGTGGCAACTTTCGCATTGTATATTTGCTCTTTTCATTGCATTAGGATAATCAAGAACCATCTGATCAAATACTCCCTGACCTAAAGTACCAGGAAATACAAACGGAAAATCATCAAATCCATCATTGTTAGCATTTGTATCAAAACCGGTTGTATGACAGCTTATACAGTTTTCTCCATAATGGTCGCTGGCTACTCCATTTAATCCTCTTTTTAACATATCGGCATGATTTGTCTCAGCCCATTTGTCGCCGACAAAGTTGAAAAGAGTATTATTATGGCAAGTCATACAAGATGCAAGTCCGCCTTCGACACCAAGATATAATGCAGAGTTAATAGTTATTGTGGCTGTTACTGTACCTGACTGGAAGGAAATTTTATAAGTTCCTGTTTGATCGGGTATAAAAGTAATTAATTGAGTTGAAGTATCAACGTTTTTGGTTGCACCAAATGTCGCACTCGAACCGGATGGCCTTTGTGTCATTGTCCAGGTTGGATTATCCAGAGCAACACTCGAAATACCCTTTAAAAACACTTTAGTCTCTTTTCCGACACTTGCTAATCCGCTGTAAACGCGGTCAAAATATTGCTCAACAGAGTCTTTTGCCACATCACGTGGAGAAACTCCATAAGTGGTAATACTAACAGTTTGAGCAAAGGATATTTGGCAAGCAAAAGCCAGGAAGAGAATACTGAGTACATATTTTTTCATGGATTCTATCCTTTAATGATGATTAGTGATGAATTATAAATAGTTCATTTTGATCATTTATTCACAAAAAGCATTCCTAAAACTCAATACTTGATATTTATCAAAAGATTCCTTTAGGCGCATAAATTATTGGTATTTATAAATATAGATTCTAATTATAAAGAATTTTTGCAATTTATTTTCAAAAATGAGAGAAACTAAAACTGCTATTAGTGGTAGGAATGATGAATAATCAGTACTCTATTGTGAATTTGAGCATAGCAAAACTTATATCTTCTATAAGTTCTTTTGTAAGATTTTTTGAAATGCGGTAATTGTATGAAATATCAAAAATAATGTCTCTAATAGGTTCAATCCTTACTTCAAACTTGAATAAATTGTCATTTACCCTTATCCCATCAAGAAAGAATGCATAATTACTTTCGGGCACTTCTCCGTGCGAAAGAAATATATCACTTCCAACATTTCTAATGAGATTTCCGTAATCATCATATTCATTTTCGCCGCGACGAATGAGACTATGTTCCAATGATAAACGAACTTTTTCGTTCAAGTTATATGCTACCTTTGTAAAAATTTCATCGGCATTAGGACCGATTCTATGACCGAGGTTTGTTCCATAAGCTGAATAATTATTTTCTACATCAAAATGTGTATAAGTAAAAGGTCTTATCCTGGTATACTCTAATATTAATGATAGATCAGCAATTCCAAATGGTTCATACCAGAATGCACCTAACTGATATGCTGTTTTGTTCGTATATATTTCAAGGTCCTGAAGGTTTGATAAAATATTTTCATCAAGAAAAAATGTTCCCTGGAATTCAACATTTTTTATAAATTTAGTTTGAATATCGAAATAAAGATTTCCGTTATCTCTATCCTGAATTGCCATCTCAACAAACTTATAAAAGTTAACGGGACTTAAATAACCTAGTTCCAGAGCTCTGCCTGAATAAATTATTGATTCCCCAATTCCAATATCGAATAGCTTTGGAAATACAAATTTCAATTTATTAAATGCAAAATATTTCGTATATCTTTCATCGCGTGTAAAACTGAATGTTCCAACCGTGGAAGCATGCAATGAAGTAAAATGAACAATACCGTAATTAAAATTAAACTTAATAAAATCCATTACGGGATTATCACCAGAGAGAACAAGTTTACTTCCATATCCGTAGCCAAGAGTTATGTCTTCCCTGCCAAGTTGAACGGCAAAGTCCATTCCTTCAACAGGTGATGTATGATATTTCAAGTAGCCGTATGTAAAATCATAATTACCAATATTTTCTCCGGCTTCTATCCATTTAAAGTTAGTAAGAAGACGAGGTTCAATAGTTTCGGCAAGTATATCGTTGCCGCTTACTCCACCTTTTATTGCGGTTAAATTATATCCGAGTTTATCAAAAACAGTTCCCCGAACTCTAAATCCGATATCAAAAAGATTTGCATTATTTACTCCGGGTTTTAGTCTATGCCCGTGATAAAAATGACCTAACCATTCAAGATAAACATTTGCACCATCGCTTTTATAGCCATATAAATATTTTACTTTATCTGATAAAGCATCCGATAGGTTTGATGAAATACTTTTATCCGGATCAAGTAAAAATGCTGTGTTATCATCCCAGTAGATATCAGAAAATTCTATATAATATTTATTGAGAATTTTCTTTTCAGTTGAACTCAGATAAGTAATGTTTTCGGATATTTTAATAAGTAAATCTTTTACTTCAAATCTGGAGATAACAGATTCATCTTCACTGAAATAATCAATGATTCCTTTTACCTTCATTTCTTTAAGAAATGTATACACCGGGTGCGAGATTTGCACATTTTCAACCTGTGCATTTAGGTTGGTTTGCGGCGAAAAAAGAAGTAATAATATGAATGATATAAGAAGTTTTTTCATCTTTTTATGATTTTTTTACATCTGAAATATACCAAATTCAAATTTGTGCATCATATAGGAGGAATATTAAAAGTTTTATGTTAAATACTATAACGTTAAATTCGTATAACAATTAGATAAAAATTATGAGAACAATATATCTTTATGTAGAAAAAAACGGGATTTCAAGAAAAGTTGCCATTGATATGGCATATTTTGGATCTTATAAAAAAATTCGTCTACTGAAATATTTCTTTGAAGATAATTTATACTTCAGGTATTTAAACGATATTAAAAATCCTGATTCATTTGATAATTACTATCTGACAAAAGATAAAATTAGTTCAGAAGATGAGAATTTTTATTACTTCAAATTTCCATTCAAAGTTGAACAAATACTTAATGTTGCAATTTGAATTTATTAGTTAAAAATTTCTCTATTTATATGTGACCAATCGTTTTATTTTAATTTAATTCTAAAACAATAATAAAAAGGATTATTTATGAAAAAAATAATTATTCTATTTATAGTACTGTTTACATTACCAGTATTAGCACAACCCGAAGATTCTACACTTGTCGATGGTTGGAATCCATTCGGTGTTGTTGGCTTGAATCTTAGTCAGGTTGCGTTTAAAAACTGGACTCAAGGCGGTTCGAACTCCCTAGCTTTTGTTGCATACACAAATATAGGAGCTGCATATTTAAGTCATCCTTGGAAATGGAAAAATATGTTAAAAGCTTCTTTCGGAAGAACAAATATTGAAGATGCCGGTTACAGAACTACAGATAATGAAATTTATTTTGAAAGCATCGTGTCAAGAAAAATTGGTTGGGCTGTTGATCCTTATTTCGCTGTTACTGTAAGAACACCAATAACAAAAGGATATGATTATTCAACTGATCCTGCCACACAAATTGTTGACTTTTTTGATCCCGGCTATATAACTGAAGCATTAGGATTCTTGTATGAACCTTCTGATAATTTTTCATCACGTTTGGGTATAGCTATTCAGCAGACTTTTGCCGATCAATTTGCCGCAAGATATAGCGATGATCCAGAAACTCTGGATGAAATTGAAAAATTCAAGTTTGAAACAGGACTTGAATCAGTGACTGCTGCAAAATATCCGTTTATGGAAAATATGCAATACAGTACTTTCCTTCGTCTTTTCAGCAGATTTAATTCTCTTGATGTCTGGGATGTGAGATGGGATAACATAATCACCGCAAAAGTGAATAAATATATAAATGTAAATTTTGCTGTTACACTTATTCATGAAATTAGTCAGACAAGAAAAACGCAGTTAAAAGAAGCTCTTCAGATTGGTATAGTTTATACTTTATTTTAACGAAATAGATTGATATAAATTATTATGGAGGAAGTTTCATACTTCCTCTTTTTATTTTAAAGCATAAACATTAAGTTATAACCAGTAATTGTATCTTAATTTATTTTGTAAAGAGGAATTTATGTCTTCAAAAGATAATTTTATTCAGCAGATTGCAGAAGGATACTCATTTAAGGGAGATTCCTTAACAATTGGAACGGCAATTTTTGACAATAATCCCATCACCGATTCCCACATTAAAATTCCATTAAAAACATTAAACAGACACGGACTTATTGCAGGTGCAACAGGAACCGGTAAGACAAAAACAGTTCAGCTTTTTGCTGAAGGACTTTCAGATAAAAGTGTTCCTGTTTTGCTAATGGACATCAAAGGAGATCTGAGCGGCATAGCTGCACCCGGAGTGAATAATCCTAAAATTAATGACCGACACACTAAAATTGGCTTACCTTATACACCTAAAAATTATTCCGTTGAATTGTTATCTCTTTCAGATGAAAATGGAGTGAGACTTCGGGCTACTGTATCTGAATTTGGCCCTGTATTGCTATCAAAAATATTAGAGTTAAGCGAAGTTCAATCGAGTATAATATCAATAATATTTAAATATTGTGATGATCACCAATTACCTTTATTAGATCTAAAGGATTTAAAGAAAACGCTTCAATTTATTTCGAATGAAGGTAAATCCGAAATAGAAAAAGAGTACGGTAAAATTTCAACTACTTCAACTGGAACTATACTCAGAAAAATAATTGAGCTTGAGCAGCAAGGTGCTGATAAGTTTTTCGGTGAAAGATCATTTGAAGTTGAAGACCTTCTAAGAATTGATGAAAATGGAAATGGTATGATTTCTATAATCAGACTAACTGATATACAGGATAAACCGAAACTTTTCTCTACATTCATGCTTTGTTTGCTTGCTGAAATATATCAGACATTACCTGAAGAAGGCGACCTTGAGCAGCCAAAATTAGTAATAGTAATTGATGAAGCTCACCTTATTTTTAAAGAAGCATCAAAAGCATTATTTGACCAGATAGAAACTATAATAAAACTAATCAGATCAAAAGGTGTGGGTGTGTTTTTCTGTACTCAAAATCCTACCGATGTTCCTGCAAGTGTATTAAGTCAATTAGGATTAAAAATTCAACATGCACTTAGAGCATTCACTGCAGCAGACAGAAAAATGATAAAGCTTACATCAGAGAACTATCCACTTTCAGATTATTATAAAACAGATGAAATTCTTACATCACTGGGTATTGGCGAAGCTGCAATTACTGCACTAAATGAAAAAGGTAATCCGACTCCGCTTGCAGCAACTTTACTTTGTGCGCCAAGGTCCAGAATGGATATTTTATCAACTCAGGAAATTGATAACCTGATAAACCGCTCAAAGTTAATTAATAAGTACAACCAGGAAATTGACCGAGAAAGCGCCTACGAAATCCTTAACAAAAAAATTGCGGCTTCAAGTGAATTAGATATAAAAATTCCTGAGCAGACCAGATACAAGTACAAAGTCCCAGCTCCCAGAAAACAGCGAGGAAGACCTCCCAAAAGCACAACAGAAAAAATTCTTAACAGCCAGTTATCCAAACAGGTAGGAAGAACCTTGATCAGAGAAATTGCCCGCGGCATTTTTGGAGTTCTTGGAATGGGTGGAAAACGAAGGTAGAAGTATTTGATTTAATTTTTAAAGTAAATAAATATTTCAAAAATTCTAAGTGTCAGTCCATTACAAATTTGTATCCGGCTTTATGGACTGTTAAAAGATATACAGGATCTGTAGGATTATTTTCAATTTTTTTGCGTAAAGATAGAATATAATTATCTACAGTTCTGGTTGTTGGAAAAGCATCATATCCCCATACTTCGTCAAGAAGTTGATTTCTTGAAATAACCTCGCCCTCGTGTTCAATTAAATAATGCAGAACTTTAAATTCAGTTGTGGAGAGTTTTATTTCCTCTTCTGATTTATATAACTCCTGCTTTTTGAAATTAATTTTTATATCACCGAATTCAACTTCATTCTTGTTTACATTATCAAAATCAGAACGTCTTAAAACTGCTTTTATTCTTGCAAGCAGTTCTCTTATGCTGAATGGTTTTGTTATATAATCATCAGCACCTAACTCAAGTCCAACTATTTTATCAATTTCATCTTTTTTCGCTGTAAGCATAATAATTGGAGTCATTATATCTTTATTTCTTAAATCCGTACATATATCCATCCCGCTTTTTAAAGGAAGCATAAGATCCAAAAGAATCAAACTGTAATTTCCTTTAAGAGCCATCTCAAAGCCTTCTTGTCCATCTTCAGCTTCATCACAGATGTACTGTTCGATCTGCAATGCTTCAATTATTCCGGCTCTAGTGGATTTATCATCCTCAATAATTAATACTTTTTTCATGATAACCTCATTCCACTAATTGTGTTAAAGGAAATTTCAGAGTTATAGATGTTCCCTCACCCGGTTTACTTTTAATATCTATGAGGCCATTGTGTGAATCCATTATATGCTTAACAATATAGAGTCCTAAACCGATTCCTTTATTATCATCTTTATCCCTAAAAAACGGATCGAATATTTTTTGCAGACTTTCTTCAGAAATCCCTATGCCTTTATCTTCAACTTTTACGCATACTAAACTATCTTCACAGAATGTCCGGATATGTATTGATTTATTATCCTTAGAATATCTCATAGAATTAATAATTATATTTTCAAGAACCTGTTTAATTGCATCTTCATCCGCAAAAATATGATTTGCAAATTTTCCCAGATCAGTTACCAAATAAAAACCCTCATCGCTGATTTGTTTTCCAAGTACAGATAACAAATCCTCGATAACTGCATTAAGATGAATTTTTCTTAAATGATATTCTTTTGTTCCTTTTTCTATTTTTCCAACATCAAGAATATTTGATATTAGTCTTGTTAACCTATCTGTCTCCCCTTCAATTACATTAAGGTGTTTTTTGATTTTATCGTTTAGTACTTCTTTATCTTCTAATATAAGTTCTGTAAAAAGTTTAATAGAAGTTAAGGGAACTCTTAAATCGTGAGATACAGATGATACATACAACGATTTTTTTTCATTAAGTTCTTCAAGTTTCTCAGCTGCAAGTCTTTCAGTAATAAGTTGTCCTTGCAGGTTAATTCTGCTAATTGTGGAACCTGCAGTTGAGGCGATGCTTTTAAGCAATTCTATATCCTCACTTGTAAACCGGTAACCTGAAAGTTTATTTCCAAGAAGTAACAATCCGAAAAATTTACTTTCTGATTCAAATATTGGGACAACAACAGCAAGATTATATCTAAATAATATATTTTGGTAATTCCAAATAACATTAGCTTCTCTTTCTGTTTTTTCGATCAGTGCGACCACATCTTCAGTTAAGTCTTTAAACTTTTCAATACTAATTTTTATTTCAGATTTCAATACCAGATTTTTAGCGGAAAGCAATTTCAATATTTTTTTCGTGTGACGATACTTAAATACTCCAATACTTTCCACCGGGATTAATTTATCTATCTCTTTCACTAAAAATGCGGAAAGCGACTCAACATTATTAAATTCTTTTAAAGCAGAAATAAATTGATTGACTGCAATCTTATAATTGTAATTTACCCGGAAAAATTTTTTATCGACGAATTTCTGTACACGTTGTTTTACGGGCAAAAACATAAAGGCAACTGTAAGGGCTGATAAAACAGAAGTTGATGTATTTTCAGAAATGTTAAATACAGCAACAAATGATAAAATTAACCCTATATAAATGATAACCAGAATAAAAATTAAAATTGAATAAACCATACTCCTGTTTAAGATATAGTCTATATCCATAAGATGATACTTTACGATTGCAATTGCAAACGTGACAGGGACAGCATTATTCAACAGTATAATGATTTCCTCAGGGACTAAACCATGTGAAGTTATCAATTGAGGGATAACCCAAAATACTATGAAACTAATCGGTCCTACTATAAATCCAAATAAAATCCATTTGAGTTTCTTTCTCTCAGTAGAACCTTTCTCAGAAAAGTAAGAATGGATAAATATACTCACACTTGTAAAAACACAAATAATGATAAATATCCTTAAAAAATTGAAATTGGCAAGGTAGGACGATATATTATTAAGGGTTGGATTAATAACCGCATTTATGAAAAATACATTTACAAGAACACTTAGTAAAAAAGAAAGAATATATACTGATAAAATTAAGTTTTTTCGGTTGAAAGATTTATCACTGGGGAATATTAATGCAAAATGAATAAACATTGCCGGAGCCATTAGGTAAGCAAGATGAAATAAAATGCGTGTTAAGTAACCGGCTTCAAAAAAAGTATCGGCATACTTCCCCCATGATAGCATTATTATTCCTGCAACAGAAACCGCAATCCAGTGAAAAAGTGCAGCAACTTTGTTAGCTCTGCATTTTATCAACACAAAAATACCAAGTATAAAAAATACTAATCCCGTTAATGCAGCAGAAATTATATAAAAAGGATTATAAAAATTAGTAAGTGGAATTTTCACTGCTCCCCTTACTTCCTGTGATGAGTAGGTTACAGTGATAGCATCGCTAATATTTTTACCGTCTAAAAGAAATTCAATTTGTTCACGGGAATCGATTAAATAATTTTCAATTGAAAGCAACTCACTGTTATCGGGAATTTTATACGCAGCACCATTAATAATTTTTAATTGATCTTGGTATGAAATGACATCAAATGGAAGAGAAGCTTTAACTGATATGAAATAGATGCCAAAACAGCACAAAGCAAAGAAGAGCAAATCGCCTAGTAAGAATAATTTTATTTTTTTAGAATTTTCCACTATTCAAACAAAGTATAAATGAACTTGTCAAACTTTCTAGTGAAAATATTATATTTTCTTACAACATTAATTCAATGCTAAAAATAATTATTTTGAAATCTTACTCAGTTGAGCGAAGGGAATGACAAAATCTCTGAGATTTATTGTTAAATCTGCATAATTATTTAATCATTATCAACTGATATACATTATTTATATCCAAAAATTGGAATAATTTGAATTGATTCAGATGATTTTGCTATGGAGAGAGAAATAGATACAACGATAAGGAATTGAGTATTTTAAATAGGACAGGAAATAATAGTTGAAAACTTGCCTAAATGTATATTCAGTTCGAATAATTATTAGATAAAATTATTTTTTTATTCGATTTTTTTTCTAAATGATTTTAGACTAACTATTGGGAAAATTCAGTTCTCCGGAATTATTTTAGCTCTAAGGCTATAATGATGTACATCATCGGGAAGACCTTGCGGGAACCGCGTAAACTTAGATACACTCTCCCAGTAAAGAGAATCTGGATACTCCGATTCATAATAATCTCTGTACGATTCTCCAGCTACAGAAGGTATTCCGAATAAAAGCCAAGACGGAGCTGTGATAATTAAAAATTTTCCATTTGATATTGTGGCCAAAGTTCCAACCAGTGTCCATAGCCCATACTCAATTGAATTTTTTTCATCTATTTCAAGAACAGATTTTCGAATATCAGTTTTAGAAATGATATAGACTGAATCATAAAGTAAATAGACGTTTTTTTCATCTACAGCAATAAATTCACCACTATATTCAAATACTTTTTCAGTGGCATCTAAAGCAGTAATCGTTATCCAACCGCCATATGTATCACTAGCAACATCTTTAGTATCGGACAGCCAATCAGTGGGGGCATTAGTAACTGCACAACTGGTCATAAAAACGAATGAGAGAATACAGGTCAGTTTAATAACTATATTATGGTAATACATATTTACTACTCCAAAAAGTTTCTTCCATCTCAGCTTCAATTTCCTTGAACTGCGGTGCAAGATCTTTAAAGTATTGTTTTGGATTAAAAAACATCTGGTATACTTTATCAGGATTTTCTTCTGCTAGCCATTCACCTCTGATCCATTCAAGATAGTAACCCTGACTTTCTAAGAATAATTCATAATCATTATAATTCTTTGGAAGTTTATAATTAAGGAAATATTTGTCTCCTGGAAAGGTAACTAAGACTGAATCCGGATTCCTAAGAAGTGAAGTCACTTTGCTTCCATCTGAAAACTCAGGAAACGAACTTTGAGGTTCAATTGTAACGGCTTGAACTTCATTTCCTAAATCAGCTAATGCTACATAATCAATTCTCCACAAACCCTTTGTCATTCTCAGTTTTATTTTCAATGTTGAATTATCTGTTTGATATTTTAAGGGAATGATTTTTGTATCAGTAGCAATTGGACCATGTTCGCTAATTTCATTTGTCTTTTCCCATTCGCCTTTTTCGTTTTGAATAAAGACTTCAATTCCACCCATTTCTTTTCGCGGATTGTTTAATATCTCTTTGAATGTATTGCTATTTCGCTCCAGATTTGCAAACCAGTAACCTGCAGAAGTTCCCATATAGGCGAGGGTTTGATAGAATAAAAATGTAGTGAGTAGAGTTTGCCTGGAAGCTATTACAAGTCCTTTATTTCCTTTTGTTAAATCATAAAAGGAAATTTCAATTTCTTCTTTTTCAGCCAGATTGTTTGAATCCGCCGGACTAAATCTTTCGATACCATCAAGTGAACATAATTTTTCCGAGCAATCACCTTCTTCATCAACTGCTTGAGATGCTTCAGTTAAATTACTTACTTGATAATATATCCCCTCCGGTGTTATAAAAGTCCTTCCATCTTTAAGTTTTGGAACTGCAAGTATATTTGCTGATCTTATCACATGAGTTTCATAAGCTTCGTTTCTCAACTGAATTTCAAAATTTTCACTTTCAGTTTTAACGTTGTACAACGCATCAATATCTTTTTCTTCGAGAGCCGGAGAAATCGAAGAGGAGAAACCTTCGGATTTAACCACATAATCATTTCCGTCGTGCACATAAAAAGTAGGACACGAACCGAAACAGGCTTTGGGATTTGCAATACAAAATATTGTAAAGAGCCCTGTAACAACCGTAAGTGCAGCAAGAACACCGACTGCGCTCGAGGATTTAATCTGATTAGTCTCAGCTAAAACAATATCTTTTAATAGAATTGTAAACTGACCTTCTTCAATTTGTTGTCTGTTAATATCTAGATGATTGCCTATGCCTGATATTACATTTTCGTCTATTTTTAGTTCCCAGTTATTTAATACATAAACCTCCCCCTTTTTCATGTGCAGCTTTAAATATGGAAAATCCTTTGAAGGTACCGTAGCACCAATTTCTTCCGCCGAACCAGTTAGTCTTTCTATTCTGTTTGCAGAGCAATGAGGAAAAAATATTAAACTAAAAATTATCATAAAGATTAATATCTTATCAGCATAGATATTTACAAAGCATAATATTGTCTTCATTTTTAATACTCTCTCATTATATTATAATATAAATTCCAAAGGAAAGAGAAAAGATATCATTGCTAATTTTTGTCTGATTTAAATCAGAATAACCAATGTATTCATTTTTAATTGAATAATCGGCGCGCAGATTTCTATAATTTGCTTCAATTCTTAATGCTAAACTTGAAGAATATTTAAATTTTAAACCGACAGATCCATTAATTATTTTATAGTCATTAGATTCAAATGAGGCATCCGGATAGTTATATTCGTTATCATACTTTCCCCAACCGTAACCTATCTTCAGATATGGTAAGATACTTTTCATGGGAACATAAAAAGTATAACATAGATTTCCGATAAGAGTAACTGAAGGTCCTTCATCTGTAAGATTTATGCCAAGTTCCGGCTCAATAGACAGACCATCAATAATATAATAACCCACAGAAGCACCAATAATAAATTCAACGGACTTAGAATCATGTTTAAAACTATAACTGTTTGAATAAGTTGTATCGTCCAGCATATAAATTTCCGTAGAGGAATTTTCTACTATCCTGGTTTTATTACCTAAATCCATAAAAAAACTAAACTCAATATCTCCCTGCTTATAGTATTGTCTAACGCCTACCTCTCTTACCTGAGCATATCCGTCTAGTAATAATAGAATTAACGATATGAATATAATTTTTGTTTTCATTTCTGATTACCTCTTATCAAAAAAGAAAATTTATTCCTGCTGATATAGACATAGAATTACTGGTAGTATTATTTTGGTTAGATACTATATAACTAATATTTTCATTAGAACTTTCTGAGCTCATACTTCTATAATTTAATTCTACCCTATATGTAAAACTCGACGAAATTCTTGTTTTGAATCCAAGAGCACCATTGATAATTCTATAACCGCCATTACCATTATTAGCATGATCAATATTTTCTTTAGCCCCCCAGCCGTACCCAAGTTTTACATAGAAGTGATTGTTTTCTGAAGGACAAAAGAAAGTATAGCATAAATTCCCGATTATAGCATAAGAAGGATCGGTTTTTGTTATATTGATAATGTTTACTTCCGGTTCAATAGAGAGTCTGTCGAAAATATAATAGTCAACAGCTGCACCTATAAAAAAGTCGATATCAACATCTTGATAAATAGAATTATCATCCCAATATTCATATGTACTAATAGTAGTTCTAACTACCTTACCTACATTTGTAAAGAAACTTAACTCAATATTTCCCTGCTTATAACAATGTCTTAATTCTGCTTCATTTACCTGTGTATAACCGTTGAGCGATATAAGAAATAGCGATATAAATACAATTTTTGTTTTCATCATAACCTCCTAAAGTCTCTAATGGAATATCAAATTTTTAATGCTAACAGGTGTCATGAAATTGTAAAAAAGATATAATAGATTGTAAACTAATTAGCAATTAAAAACCCCGATCAGATAACCGGGGTTAAAATATTAGTTACTATACTTTTTAATCTTTATTTAAGTAATATCATTTTTCTGCTTTCTGTATAATTCCCTGCCCTGATGGAATACAGATATACTCCCGATGAAAGATTATTTGCATCGAATACGACTTCATATCTTCCAGGTAATTTTTCTTCATTAGAAAGAGTAGCAACTTCTTCTCCAAGCAAATTATAAACTTTTAGCTGGACTAGTCCTGCTTCAGGAATACTGAAACTAATTTTTGTGGTTGGATTAAAAGGATTTGGATAATTTTGTTCCAGTGTATAGACTTCTGGTTGTAATGATTCTACCCCATCTTTTGCGAAGACTGATTTATGAATTATAACCGCGCCTGAGTTTAATGAAGTTAATGCAGGATTGCTATATATTATTTCTTCGTTACTTTTTTTCCAGAGTGCAACTTTAACCTTATCATAGGCTGGCACTGCACCACCATCATACGCAGTGATTAAATACTCATAGTTTCCATATCCTTTTATTATACCGCTTCCCCGGATTGTAATCTGGTTCTGATCAACTAAAAGATATTCAACTTCTGATCCATTGAATACTAAGTTTGCTGCAGGAAATTTCATCTGGACATTATCTTGCCTGAAATACATTCGGTAATTTTTCTTTAATGTTTATATTTAAGCTGAATGGCCCGCCTAACGTTAAATCAGGCAAAAACTGACCGGGTTCAGAATTAAACCATCCATTTATGTTTATATGATTAGCTAATTCAAAATTCCCAACATTTACTACTCTGCCAATTTCCTTTGGATGGAGAAAATTATTTAAAGTCATCACATAAGCGGCTAATGCTTCAAATTCTGTAACTCCAACTAAAATATTTGGATCAGAATATGGTATTCCTAAATAGTCCAGAAGAGTTAAAACCAATTCACTTGCAGTAACAGAATATTTTGCATAAGGATTAATCATATTTCCATTTACAGTTACAGAAACGACTCTTTCCCAAACAGGTTTTGTAGCATCATATTTATACTCAAGTCCGGAAACCTGAATAAAGAATTCATCATTTTTTTCTATTTCGCTTAATCCGAATTCTAAACCCATCCAAAGTGCTTCACCAGTCATCTGAAATGTTGCTAGTTGAAATCCCAACGTATTTACAGTGTTGAAACCGTACCCATTAACTCTGAAAATATCTGCCAGATTGAATGGACCTTCCCATATCGGTAAAGCAGTTGATCCTCCGGCATGAATCGCTATCTGAGTGCCGGTTAAATTTTTAAATGCATCTGCTGCAAGATTACCAATAGGTGTATCATGCGCACCTAAACTTAATAGATCTGTTGCTTCTTCTTTGTGAAAAGCATTTGAATAGCCAAATGGTTGTGTAAAGAAAGGAGTATCATAAAAAGTCTCTATATCACTAATCATTCCGTCAACCATTGCTTTAACTGTTGGTTCTTCCGGTACATTCTCATCAAGTGGAATAAGAGCATAATCAGAAAGAGTTATATTTCCCTCAGAATCAATATTTAAATTCATCTTACCGATATACATATAATTCGATCCGGCCTGAGCAACCCATGTAGTTCCACCACCAGGATTTGGAATCGGTAATGGTGCTTCGTATTTATAATGATCGTGCCCACCAATTATAACATCAATTCCGGGTACCATCGATGCTATTGCCATATCAAATTCAAGTCCAAGATGAGATAATAGAATTACAATATCGCATCCTTCTGTATTACGTAGGATAAAGGATGTGGTTCCAGCAATACTCATTATCTCCTCAATATTATCTTCAATAACAACAGGATCCGGTAGTGAAAGAATATTAGTAGCCGGAGTAAGTAATCCGAATATTCCAATTTTAACCGCACCAACCGTTTTTGTGGTATAATCACTTATATACGCGTCAAGGTCGGAAATTGCGGCTGCATCAACATTTGCACCCAGAATAGGAAACGCACCAGCGGGACTCGGAAAAACATTCTGTAATGAACCAAGCAAAGCCGCAGGAGTTAGATCAAATTCATGATTACCGAGAGTCATTGCGTCAAATCCCATCATACTCATCCAGGTTAACTCTGGAACTTGAAAACCATAATTAAAAAAAAGATCGCCAATTGATATATCACCGGCATGCAGTAATATTAAATTCGGATCTATAGATCTTTCGAAACCGATTACTGATGTAGCGCGGGCAATTCCACCCGTGGTTCCGTTAAGAAATGCATCTCTTGGTCCAAGTGGAGCTAAAGTAGAATGCGTGTCATTAAGATGCAGAATTGTAACGGTTTGTTGAGAAAAACCCGTGTACGGAAGAATTGCTAATAAAAGAATCGAAATGAAAATGTTAATTTTTTTCATGACATCACCTTTTAAATTTGTTTTGAAATTGCTGGTTACAATCTCAAAATATCCCAATTATTAGTTGTCATGAAATTGTCAAAAGAATGTAAACTATTATGCTATGCTTATGCGTTAAGATATTTTCTTTATCCCTACTTAAATCCAAATGCATTCAGGAAGCCTTAAACTTGAACCTTAACCTAAACGCTAAAACATATGCCCGAAGTTAAAATAAATGCCCATGTAGTCTTTTGTAAATCCAACATCGAAACGAACAATAAAATTATCCATATAAAGTCTTAATCCGGCTGCAGGAGCAACAATCCAACCTGATAATTTATCATCATAAAAATTATAATCTGAAGTAGTTCCGGTCATACCCATATCAAGTCCAACAATTCCACCAAATCTCCACCAAATCGGAAATCTTATTTCATTATTTATAACAAGAGTTGAAGCTGAAAGATATCTATCCTGCTGCAATCCTCTTATTGTCCTGTTTCCACCAATCGGTAGTTGAATTTGAAATGGAATATCGGATGGTAAAATCATCTGCGCCAATATTCTTGAGGCTACAGTAATTTTCGGATGGAATAAAGAAGTATAATTTTGAAGAGTTAATCCTGTTTTAAAAAAACCAACATTTGAAATACTGCTTTTAAAAGCGGATTCGGTTTCAAGTTGTGCAACAAATCCGGCTGAAGGATTAATGAAACTGTTTCTTGTATCGTACCTTACATTAATCCGGAATGATGGGAAATTTATATTTTTATTATTGAATTGGGAAATAGTATTTTCAAGTACTCCGCTTGTATCAAAGTTAAAACTGTTTATTAGTTTATAACTGATTCCCACTTCCGCAACAAGATTTTTAGTAAATCCTTTACTGAACATACCGGTAATTTCAAATTGCTCCCTTGTATAAATTTCGTATTCATCTTCGTCATCATAGTCAAAATAATTTTCAATGCCGAAGTATTTATAATTATTGTATTTATCGTAATCTAAAATAAGATCGAATGCGAATGGATAAACCGTTCCCTGTCTCTTCTCAAAATCGGTGAGAGAAAAAACCAACCTGTACCATCTCTCCCCTTTCGTGCTATTGTAAAGAATGAGATCGAAGCTTTCATTCTTTCTGAAAAAATCATATAAAAATGCTTTCGCTCCATACCCAAATCCCACATCGGAATCATAATTTATAATCGGAAGTATTTCGAAATTAGCTCGGTTGGATTCCTCTTTTACCTGCTGTGAAAATATCACAGAGTTAATGAAGATAATTATTGCTAAAGCAAAGTAAATTTTGTTCATTATTCTTCCTTTTCTTAGATGACGGAATCTTCACGCTTATAATTTATAAAAATATTTTGAGTAAGTGTCATAGAAATGTAAAAAGCAGCTATTCTTAGTTAAAATAAATGTTGTTTGAGGATCAATTTTTGTATAAAAACAACTGTTTAATTTGTTCGCATATAGCAGAAATTTTTATATCTTAATAATTAAATGTATTTTTTTATCTAGAACCATAACAAGGAATTTCTTCTAATGCGCTGTTCAATTAAAACGACTTTTAGATTTATATTTTTATTACTTTTTTCAGCTAATTTATATCAATTTTCAGCTCAGACTTTAACAGGAAATGTAAAAGATTTAAAGACTAATGCTCCTATTCTTAATTCAAAAGTTGAAATAAAAAATCTTGACAATGGAATTATAGATTCCGTTTTTTCAGATCAATCCGGCAACTGGACTTATAATCTTATAACGTCTGTTAATGGTGATGATTTTACAATCCCAAATTCCCTTTATGTTGACCAGAATTTTCCAAATCCTTTCAATCCTTCAACAAGAATTCAATTTTCAATTCCTGTTGATGGACTCGTTGAAGTTTCTGTACATAACATTCTCGGAGAGCTAATTGATTTAAAAAGCCAGTTTCTAACTGCTGGTAATTACAGCATAAATTGGATAAGCAGAGGAAGTGCTGGAGTATATTTTTATACGATTAAAACGAATAATCAATCTCTTACAAAAAAAATGATTCAACTTGATGGTGGAAGCGGAACAGGATTAGATGAATTTAAATCCGGTATTATAAATTATTCCGGTACTGCAAGAAAAATTCAAAATGTTCCGGTTGAAATTGTCGTTTATAAGCTCGGTTATGTCCCTGATGAAATATCTACAACAATTAATGGAAATGAATTTTTTGAATCTTCATTAGTCACTGTTCACTCGAATGCTTTAATGGTTGATCTTCATAACGATATTATGGAAAAATTAATAGATCAACCTTCATACAAATTCGATATATGGAACACTTATAACCATACAGATATCCCCAGATTGCAAGCTGGTGAAGTTGATATGCAATTTTTTGCTATTGTGGGTCGATCTATAGAATATATACCAATTATTATGATCAGACATTACAATGTATAATTTGTTTAACAGCACGATGAATCAGAATCAATCAACAATTCAGCAGGCATTTACTATGGATGAAACGCTGAACATTAATGCACAAGGATAAGATAGCTGCAGTTATTGGTGTTGAAGGTGGTCATTCAATAGAAGAAAGTCTAGAGAAACTTGAGAATCTTTATAATCTTGGAATGAGATATATGACAATAACCTGGAATAATAGTACAAGCTGGGCTGTTTCTGCAGCAAGATTCCCGTACACTTACAGTTGGTTTGAATGATTTTGGAAGAGACGTTATTAGAAAAATGGATACTTTAGGAATTGTAATTGATGTATCACACGTTGGAATAAAAACTATTCAGGATATTTTAGACGTTACAACAAATCCAATTGTGGCTACTCATTCAGGCGCAAGAGCACTTAGAGATCATTACAGGAATTTGTACGACTGGCAGATTCAGGATATAGCTAACTCTGGCGGAGTTATAGGAATTGTTTTCTATCCTCCTTTTTTATCAAGCACTTCCCCTGCTTACATTAGTAATGTTATTCAGCATATTGATTATATTGTT
The DNA here is from genome assembly GCA_963714415.1 of uncultured Ignavibacteriaceae bacterium. Lineage (GTDB taxonomy): Bacteria > Bacteroidota > Ignavibacteria > Ignavibacteriales > Ignavibacteriaceae > JAGXRK01. The sequence goes on along the minus strand of CAVQOL010000003.1, from coordinate 327,648 downwards.
AACTTAGTTGGTGTTGAGTATGTTGCAATCGGTTCTGACTTTGACGGAATTGGAACAAATGTAGTGATTGGTTTGGAAGATGTTTCCAAATTTCCTGCTTTGACAATGGCTTTATTAGAGCATGGCTATTCTCAGCAGGATGTAGAAAAAATTCTTGGTGGAAATTTCAGAAGAGTTTTTGAACAGGTGGAAAATAATAGTGTAAAATTAAAAGCACAGATATCAGTTGTTCAATAAATTGTATCATGTACAGAGCGCAGGAACCAGAATTCCTGCGCTTGTAAATTGTCAATAAAAAGCAAAATAAATATCAAAGCTAATGAACGTAAAAAAGAACTTATCCAATCCTCACTTTATTAAAAGTTCACACCCACTGAGAAATAATGAATGTCTTTCAAACGACCAAAATCCTGATATGCATAATCAAGTTTTACTTTCACCATATCTATAATTCTGTAGTGCAATCCAAATCCGAGTGTTAAACCTTTTTCAGTATCTTTCTCAAATAATGAATTGTATCCGGCACGAAGATAGACTATTTCATTCCAGGAATACTCAGCACCGGCATTAACATATTCGGTATGGTCATTCGGATGAATTGCGTCAACAGAAGTAGTTAATTTTGATGTACCATCCTTAATGACATCCGCAGATAAACCAAATCTGAACAACAAAGGTAAATCAAAACGATCAAGTTCAATATTTGTATTGATAAGATTTTGATCACCTGCACCGGACTGAATTATTTTTGTCACATCTCTGCCAGATAGCTGCATTTTAGTTCCGAAATTAGAAATGCTCGCAGCAATTCTTAATTCATTAAATAACGGCAGCTTATACATTGTTCCGATATCGACAGCAAAACCGGTAGCACTCATATGCCAGATAGATTCATTGATGTACTTTAAATTACCTCCGATTGCAAAATTTTCCGTAAGGTATCGGGAATAATTAATACCGATTACTATTGCACCAGAATTAAAATATTCACCAGTACCTTCAGGTGCTTCTTCAGTTCTTACCATCATTTCATCCATAGAAAGAACCGAGACAAATGCTCCGACAGTACCGAAATCGGATAGATGACTGGCAATAGCAGCAAAATCATGACGAACATCGGCGTACAATGAAGTATGATTAAAGAACGCTTCATTGAATTCAATGTTTGCTGTTCCGCCGGGATTCCAATACATCGAAGAAATGTCATCGGAAACTGCTGTAAATGCCCCGCCCATTCCAATGGCACGTGGTCCTACGTTAAATTTAAGAACCTGCGCAGCGGTGGTTCCTGTCTTCTGAGTCTGAGCGAAAGAAACAGAAGCTATTGCAGTAATTAAAGTAACAATTAAAAAGTATTTATATTTTTTCATAAAGATCTCCAGCTATTCGTTATTAGTTACTCGTTATCAGTTAATCGTTTTTCTTTAGGTTTTCCATTTAACGCCCTGCCAAGATAATTTATATAACCATTTAAGATTGCTAAGGCACGTTCAATTTTGTTTCTACCATCAAGGTATTCTTCTTCGGAAATGTAATTTTCATCTTTCGAAGTTATTAAGTCATCAATAAGTTCAAACAAAGAACCTCTGCTATGCCTGCAAAACTGTATATTCTCTTTATAGTGAAATCTTCCGTAACCTTCTGCAATATTTCTAGTAGCAGAATGTGATGCTCTTTTCATATTATCCACCAAATCATATTTCTCACAGGCAGGAAACTTCTTTATAAGTACAGAAATATATTTTCTTACTTCCATACTTGCTTTCCAGCATTCCAGATCTTCAAAGCTTTTTATTTGTTCTTTTTGTTCAACCAAGTTTAATCCGATTAACGATTAACAGTTAACGATCAACTTTATTTAATTAATGCGAACTTTATAAGTTTTTCACCCACACCGGGTGCATCTATGTGAGCAAGATATACTCCATAAGATACGCTGAAACCATCTTTATTAAGCAGGTTCCAGTATTCTCTTCCGTTATCTACACCGGAATCGTGTTCAAGTTGATTCACGAGCTCACCACTTAAAGTATAGATTCTTATAGAACATTTCATCGGAAGGTTTTCAAAATATATTCTTCTTTCACCGCGGTTTTGTCCAGGCAGCTTATTAGCCGGCTCCAGAATGCTTGCACCAACATACGGATTAGGCACTACATAAATATTATCGAGTCTGGATGCTGCTAATCTGTCATCTACATAACCGGTTTTGGTTGTAAGCGTGAAAACATCGTCTACCGTATACGGTCTGTCAGTATAAAGAAACAGCAAATCGCCATTTGTTGGAATTGTCTGAACCGAGTCTTCAGATTTTGAGATTACCAAACTCCAGGAAATCGGTTCACCCTGACCACCGGGCGAGCCCGTAGTATAGAAAATAATTTCTTCGCCAATAGTCCAGGCAGAATCATTAGTCTGCAGCCGTTTCCTGTAAGTTTGTAATTACTTCAATCGGTACGCCTGTAGTTACATCTTCCACTTTATACTTAACCGGAATATCAATAAAGCCTTTACCAAGCACGTATTTCTTTGCTGTTGAAATAGGCTGATCGGAGAAACTTACAGTATAATCTGCCGGTTGAGGAATAACAGTTCCGGTAGTTCTTAAAAATAAACGGAACGGAAGATTAATTCGATCTGTATTCCATTTTGAATCTTCAGCATTGAATACAAGTTTAGGATGATCAAATACCTTAAGTTTAATTCCATCGAAAACTGGATTAGAATCTTCTGAATTCAGAGCCAGACTTTGATAAATTGAATAACTCATATAAGTGATAATATATTCGCTGTTATTCGGCATTGAGGAATTTTCGGTTCTTGCTATTTTTCCTTTTTCAAAATCAACTATATAGTCAATATCTTTCTGATAGATATTTCCAAGCTTATCTTCAACAACCAAATTTTCATCATCAATTATATATTGACGGGAAAGCGTTGCAAATTTTGTATCAAATAAATAGAAAGACTCTGTATTAGTTTTTTCACCAAGTACAGAATAGTTCTTTTTAATTATTGTTGAATCTCCCAAATTAAGAGTATCACTAAATGTTAAAGTATATTTTTCATCAACAACATCTATGTCATTCATAATTGTAAACTCAACAGTTCCATTGGCATAACCACTTATCTTTTCAACATCGGTTAGTTGAAATATTAGGAGCATTATATCCGGCGGCTCTCGGTCCGGGAATAACTTTTACAGTATTAAAATCAAAGCTCTCTTGTCCAGTAATCGGATCAACAGTAATTTTTTTACTGGTTTCAGATGGGAGGAATTCCAAGTGAATCATCCATGATCATATGCAACAACTGCATAATAGTAAGTCTGACCATTTATTACATTATTTGTATCCTTAAATGAATGAATCAAACCCGTATTATCACCGAGATAATAGTGCAATCCTCTGCCCAGATATGAGACCGGATGGTATCCCTACCATTCATTTACAAGATCCCATTTAGCTTCAAATCCATTTATATCACGTAAGCGGCTGATAAAGATATGCTGCTCCTCTTCCATCAGTAATAGTCAACGCATCAGCAAAATCAGGTCTGGTGCTTCTATAAATAACGTATCCTTCAAAATCTTCACCGGTAATTGGATCAATACTTTTTTCAGATTTTGTATCCCAGTAAAGAGTAACTTTTTTATCATCTGGTACTGCCCATACAGTAGGTTTATCCGGAGGTTTGAAGAAGCGATAATTTTTATTGTAAATATCCTGAACAGTTTCGGCAGTAACTAAAAGATCAGGTAAATTTTCTCCGAAAAGAAAAGCCATTGAAATTCTTTTTGTTTCATTTGCAGCCAATGATATATAACCGGAGCCATAAACGAATACTATATCATTTTCACTTTCAATCTCACCAAAATTACCGGGAATACATCTATTCCACATTGATTCATCATTTTTAACTGCATCAGTCGCCCAGATCCAGCTATTAAAACTTGTCAAACCTATCTGATCGGCTTCATCAAGATCTGTATATTCAAAATTAGGTTCACCGGGAGCAAGCGGATCAGGTCTACCATCCGGTAATCTTGTACCTCGTGTAGGTACTCCATCACCTTCACCTTCATCACCTGTATTGGCTATACCGTCAACCCCAACGTCATCTTTTTCAATATCCCAATCACCGTCATTATCAATCAAGTCATCCTGCCTTTCATCAATCATTCCATCGCCGTCATTGTCAATTCCATCATTAGGATTACCGGGACTCTCAAGGAATTTACAACCAAGATAACCGAGAGGTCTATCCAAGATCGCCCTTCATATCCGCATCCCAGAAATAAACCATGCTGCGTGCATAGACGGGAATATTTTCAACAGGAGGATAGTTAGGACCATTAAATGGTGGAATGAATAAACCATTATCATCTTTATTGTCTTTGCCTCCAACATCGGGATCACCATAAATACCAAAGAAAACCGTGTCTAGATCCTTACCACTTACGTTTGTAATTGTCCATACAAAAAAGATCGCATTAGCAGCAAGCGAGTTACTCCATTGAAAAGCTCTGCCGTCAATTTGAACACCAAGCCCTTTCCTTGTAGTATCATTTTCAAAAGGATAATAGGGAAATTCAAGATTGTCCCTGTCATCCATAGCCCAATAGACTTCAACATCGGCATTATTTTCACCAACTGTAAGATATCCGGGCCAGACATATTCACCTAAAGCATCACTGTACCATTCTCTTGGCCAGCTATCTGGTTTACCGTCCCGATCTGAATCAAAAGCAGGATTTGATGCCATAAATTCCTGATCCGGATCAGCATATCCGGGAATCGGTTCCCAGGTCCAGAAAAATTCTTTGTTGTTAGGATCAACTTCTCGGTAATTTTCATAATCATATAATCCATCTGAAATAATATGAATTCTTTGAGATGGATCGACGGCACTTGGAACAGAGGCACCAATCAAAGGTGTGAATTGAAATATATATGGTGCATCTCTCCAGACTAAGCCTAATAAATCTCTCAAATCTCTGCCGGGATATCCACCGCCAATACCTCCGTAATTCCAGATTTCAACTGTCACGCCATTTCCATTCATCATGTACCGTTTTCTATCTGCAAAAGCACTCGTTTTAGATAATTTGGACGACAATTGATCTGTTAAGGAATTCTTATCGATTGGATAATCAATAGGGCTGGTGTTAACAGGATAAGTGCTTAATTGATAATTCAAATAATCAATTACAGCCTGATGTTCTCGTGCCCTTCTCTCTTCCACTGTTTCCTGAGCAAACAGAAATGAAGAGCACATGAAAGAAATCAGGATAAGAATTGAAAATATTTTCAAATAATTATTTTTCAACATTTTAATACTCCAAAAAAAATTCATTAAAACTCAAGAGTAAGTCCGAATCTTACTTCCCGGGGCGCTGTGTAATAATTAGGACGAACAAAATATTCAGTTGCTGATTTAACTCCGGGAACTTCTTTAGCAATTTCATTAGTTGCTTCTGCTCCGCCCTGGGTCTCTTCTAATGTATATGTTGCTCTTCCGGTATCGTTATAGACATACCTTTCATTCAAGGTATCGAATAAATTAAAAACTTTTACAAAAAGTGTTAACAAAATACTCTTGAAGTCAAATGATTTCTCCATTAAAAGATCAACATTTGTCTGCAGGGGTTTTCTTTCACTGTTTGGTTTGAGTAGAATGTTGCTGTTCAAACAATGACGGAGAATAAGGAAGACCGGTGCCCATTGTACTGACCACAGTAACCATCCAATCTCTATCTCCGCCAAAAGTAACAACACCGTTTAACGTATGAGTCTGATCCCAGGCAAGCGGAACAGGAAGTTTTTCACTTTGTCTTCCAGAAGAAATATCTAAGAAGAAAGAATTAGCATCTGTATCATTCCCTTCAGCAACTTGAAAAGTGTAATCTACTGATGCTCCTAACAGATCGCTCGGAAGTTTTCTTTTAGTAAGTGAAAAAGTTATACCCTTAATATTGCCATAATCTTTATTAACATACTTCTGATAAGTTACGCTAGTACTTACTCTTATCTGCTGTAATGCAAGTAAATCTCTAACATCTTTATAGAAACCTGTAACATTAAATGCAATTGATTCACTTAACTGCTGCTGTAGTCCTAATTCATAGCTTACAGTTTTTTCAGGATTAAGATTTGCGTTTCCGAATACATCATTTGTCACCAGTCCTATGAAAGCAGGATTTGCATATAAATAATTGTATGGAGGCAATCTGGTAAAAATGACCATAGGAAAAGTGTATAATACCTTGATCGGTAATCGGGAATGAAATTCCTAATCTAGGACTAAAAGTTATTTTTGGTTCAGCATTTTCAAAATTATCATTAGGTACATTAATGTCCGGAGCATAAATAAATCTAGAATCAAAATAATCATAGCGAAGACCGGCATTTATAATCATACTTGTAAATTCCATTTTATCCTGCAGATAAACTGAGAATTGTCTTGGTGATCTGGAGTATAAATCGTGAGTTGGAGAACCGGGAGCTTGAATCGTTGGTTCTACAAATGTAATTGTATCGCGAAGAACGAAGAAGTTCTGGAAATCCATTTCATCCCATTTGTACTTAACACCAAATTTTACATCGTGTTCTTTGGTAACCTGACTAGTAATATCAAATCTTACTTCACCGGTACCGGATCTCTGATAATAATGATCATTAAGTGTTCCGCCGGAATTAAAAGTATATGTAGATATTCTGTTATTTTTATGTGAAGGTTGATATCTCGGATCGGCATGAAGACCATCAAGACTCATTCCCGGTCGGAATGAGACTTCATTTGAATCAGCATCCAATAAAGGGAAAAGATATCTTTTATAATCATAAAGACTATATGATCCTTTAACAGAATAAAATGTAGAATTACTGATTGCATGTCTTACTTCTAAAGAATTAATCAATCCCCATTCATACCTGTTGTAATTTGCATCCGGTACATATTTATAATTATGAGTGTACGATTGAAATTCAGCTTGAGAATAAACCAGGTCATAATTTACTTTAAATGTAGTAAAAGGTTTAAAAGTGAATTTAGCAGTTGCATTGATATCTTCATTAGGATTCATGGAAACTATTTTATTATCACCTGTTTGCGCTAAATAAATTATGTTTGGATCATTAATATCTCTAGCAACAGAGTCATAAATAGTATGTTGTCTTTGTCCGTATAAATAACCTTTATCGTAATTGTACCTGCCTGACAAGAAGAATGTAACATCGTTACTGGTAAAAGGAATCGGACCGCCAAATGTTCCTTCAACAACCTGGTTATTTCTTAGATCAATATCACCTATGTTTAAGAAAATATCTTTATTACTGCTGAAATAATCACCTGTGTAATAAGAAATGGAGCCTTTGTATTGACTACCGCCTTCCTTAGTAACTGTATTAACAATACCGCTGAGTGCGTTACCGTATTCAGCATTGAATGTTCCACTAACAACCGATAACTCTTTGATAGCATTAGGAGCAATTTGAACAGTTCTACCAAAATCGAAAGGATTAACAGCCGAAACTCCATTTACGTTATAAGAAATTTCTGTAGACCGACCACCTCTGATATGAAGTTCACCGCCTGAGCCTTTTGTAATACCGGCTTGAAGCGACAGGAGTTGATCAATACTTTCAACAGGTAGAGCTGCAATTTGAGAATTATCAATTACTGTGTGTGAAGAAGTAAGATCTTTTCTTACCAATGGTCTTCACTGCTTCAACAACAATTGTTTCCAAGCCCGATTGCTTCAACGGGCAGTTCAACATCAATACCGGTTGTAAAGTCAGTATTAACTCTTACATTGGTTACAATTTTTCTCTGATAACCAACGCCCGAAAAAATTAAAGTATACACTCCGGGATCAACATTATTGATTACGTAGTAACCTTCAATATCTGTAGCAGCACCAGTAGAAGTTCCTTCGATAAGAATGTTAATGCCTATTAGGGCTTCCCTGGTATCGGGATCGGTTACTCTTCCGGCAATCTTACCGGTTTGTGCATACAGAATAGTAGTGAATAAAATAGAAAAGACAGAATAAAGAAAAATTAGTTTAAGTAGATTTTTTTTCATCGCGACCTCAAATGGCAATTTGTTTTAAATGAAGCATATCTTAATTATGCCCGATTAGGTCAAAAGACTCAATTCAAAGGAATCTATTCCTATTTGATTCCCTTAAGCTGATAATTAAATTTCAAAAATAAATGAAAGGGTTGTCCAAATACTTACAAAATCATTCGATTCAATCAGAACCAGTCATTTTTTGAACAACCCTTAAAAATGCATTTTTTACTTGAGTAATTGCATCTTCATTGAAGTGGTATTATTACCCGCTGTTATGCGATATACATAAATCCCACTTGCTAATCCTTCTGCATTGAAGGTAGCATTATATGATCCAGCTTCTAAATTCTCGTTATTTACTAATATTGCAACTTCACGACCAAGAACGTCATAGATTCTCAGATCAACTGTCGTAGCTTCGGTTAAACCGAATTTAATTACAGTTGATGGGTTGAAAGGATTTGGATAATTCTGCTCAACATAGAAGTCTGCAGGAATATTGGAACTTTCTCTTTCAACGCTTGTTGGAGGTGTCCAGGTAATATCCAGAATTGCGATATCGAGCGGAGTATCATCAGCATTCCCTCTAGAATATCCTTGAGTATAAAGAACTTCATCTTCAGGATCGCCGTCAATATTGGCAACAGCAACAACATCAAGATCACCACCATCATCAAATAACAGTGAGTCAATCATAGTGGATATATAGTTATTGGGATCAGTAATATCACCACCCTGGTAAGAAACTCTGAATACAGGATTGTTAACAGAATTAGTAGCCATGTCTCTTGAACCAAATACAAAGTCAACATATCCATCATTATCAAGGTCGCCATAGGCAGCACCATTTAATCTAACGCCGCCTAAAGTAGAGAGATCGGCAATCTCAAAAGTCAGAAGAGTGTCGCCATCTTGTTTGTGAAGAAAAACTTTAGCAGTACCGGCAGTAAACCAACTGCCAACCACAATTTCCTTTGTTCCGTCCTCATCAATATCAACAACCACAGAACCTTTAAATGAACCCTCCCCAACATCAACTTGAGCAGAGACTTCCCAGTTGGTATTCTCATATTTTATACGATGTACATCTGAAGTAAGTTCGTTCCATAAGTAAATATTATTATCGACTACAGCAAGGTCCCATTTATTTCCCGTCCCAACTAAGCTTGGGAAATCGAGTCCCTTTGACTTAATCGTCCAGGTTTCTGTTCCGTCTGCGAAATCAGGGATATTATCAACAGAGACAACACCAAATTGATAATTATCTGTATCAGCTCTTCTGTCAACGAAAATAATTTCATCATCTCCATCGCCATCGATATCCTCAATTACAAATCGAAAAGGTCTTACTTCAAAATTATCTACATCAACTATCGTAGTGGATGCATTGGGCAAATATCCACCAACACCATCAAAAACTCCCATGTCATCGCTTCCGTCACCGGGATATTCATAAATCAAAATTCTTGGTGGATTAGGATTTGCAACTTGCGGACAAGGAGGATCTGGTATCTCAAGATAATTTGTAGGTCCCCAAATAATTTCAAATTTACCGTCTTTATCCAAATCACCCCAGTCTAATGCTGGCCAGGTATTTTGCTGTGGAATATCCGTTTCAGCCATCCAGACCATTTCCCAATCTGAACCGTTCCATTCAAATTTATAAAGTCGTGGAATAAGTTCCTCGCAACGATCAATCATATTAGTATTACAGGCATAAAATTCAGGCATTCCATCATTATCAAAATCAACACCTGCAACAATTCCACCGAAGCCACCAACTTCCCATGTTGAAGTGGGAATGGAGAAAACTCTGGTAAAATTCTCTTGCGCAAAAATCTGTGAAATAGAAAAAAGAAGTAAAACGCTCAGAATAGTTAAAAGTCGATTCATACGACCTCCATATATTGATGTGAGTTATTTATTTAGATTACTTAGTAGTAATTTACTTAGTGACTAATTTACGCTATAATAAATATTTTTTCAAATAATTTTCATCTTTTTTTAATTAAAACCAACTATTTTATTTTATATTCAGCAACTAACCGAGCTTTAGTGATTTTGTAACTAAATTTTTAAGGAATTCGTCATTGAATAGTGAATATATTTATATCCTCATCTAAAGAGCATATTAAATTACCTATTCAATTTTTATCAAATAAGGAAAAGGGTTGTTCAAATTTTTTAAACTTTGTATTTATCTCATTTTTCGAACAACCCTTGAAAGATACAATGTAATTTTTTACTTGAGTAATTGCATCTTCATTGAAGTGGTATTATTACCCGCTGTTATGCAATATACATAAATCCCACTTGCTAATCCTTCTGCACTGAAGGTAGCATTATATGATCCAGCTTCTAAATTCTGGTAATTTACCATAATTGCAACTTCACGACCAAGAACATCATATACTCTCAGATCAACTGTTGTAGCCTCAGTTATACCGAACTTAATTACAGTTGATGGATTGAAAGGATTTGGATAATTCTGCTCAACATAGAAGTTTGTTGGAATATTGGAGCTTTCTCTCTCAACACTTGTTGGAGGTGTCCAGGTAATATCGAGAATTGCTACATCAGCAGCTTCATAGCCCGGCCATGTGAATCCCTGAGTATAAACAACTTCATCCTCTGGATCTCCATCCAGATTTGCAATAGCTATTACATCCAAGTCCCCGCCCTCGATTCGTAAGAGCGAATCTATTACAGTTGCCACATAATTATTTGGGTTAGTAATATCACCACCTTTATAAGAAATTCTGAAGAGAAGATTTTGTGTTGTTGCAAATTCATTATATTCAGCACCAAAAACAAAATCCAGATAACCATCACCATCTAGATCACCGGAAGCACCACCAACTAACCATATACCTCCCAGATCTAATAAGTCTGCAATTTCAAATATTTGAAGAGTATCATCGACCTGTTTCAGAAGATGAACCTTCGCTCCACCGCTTGTAGTGGAATACCAATTACCGACTAAAATTTCCTTTTTTCCGTCATTGTCTAAATCAACAACCTGGGCACTCTTGAAAGAATTATCACCAATACCGGATTGAGGTGGTAAAGCTTCCCACACGCCATTATCATATTTTATCGGAAAAATTTGTCTCGCAGTAGTAGCATTCCACAAATAAATATAATTATCAATAACTGCAATATCCCATTTATTATTTGTACCATCCAAAACCGGAAAATCAATACCATCGACTTCAAAAGTCCATTCTTCAGTTCCGTCAGCAAAGTCAGGAACATCGCTCACTGAAATAACACCAAAATGATAATCGCCTGTGTTAGCTCTTCTGTCAGCAAAAATAATCTCATCATCACCATCATCATCAATATCTTCTATTACTATCCTGAAAGGACGCACCTCAGTATTATTCTTATCTACAATTGTGGTATAAGCATTTGGTAAATATCCTCCAACACCATCAAAGACTCCCATTGCATCAGTTCCATCACCGGGATATTCATAAATCAGAATTCTTGGCGGATTAGGATTACTAATACTACCAAATGATAAAAAATTAGCCGGAGCCCAGATAATTTCGTATTTGCCGTCTTTGTCCAGATCACCCCAGGTAAAACCAGGCCAGCTATTTTGAAGAGGAATATTTGTATCAGTCATCCAGACCATTTCCCAATCTGAACCGTTCCACTCGAACTTGTATAGGCGTGGTATTAATTCCTCAGGCCTGTCAACCATATTTGTGTTGCAGGCGTAAATTTCCAGTTTACCATCGCCGTCAAAATCAACACCAGCAACAAGTCCTCCAAATCCGCCCACCTCCCAGGTATCAGTAGGAATAGAAAAAACTCTTGTAAAAGATTGTTGAGCAGAAATTTGAATGGTAAAAATAAGAATAAGTGAAGTGAGCAGAGTATATAGAAGTTTCATACTACCTCCTTATAAAACATAATGAATTACTATAATTAATAACTTAATGACTGAATAATTTAAAACTATATTTATTAATTAAAAATATATTTAATACTTTTTAACAAAATACAACTTGTTAATCGACGACATTTAATATTAAGCAATAAAACGAATTTAAATTATTTCTTAATTTAATTTTTAATAAATACATAATTAATAAGTATAAAATCTAATTAAATTAAGGGATAAACATACACCTTCAGGATGGATGGAATATTAGAGTGTCAGATTATGAGATTAATGAATAAACTACTACTTTCAATTCATCTCAATTGCTTTTCGAACAAATCCATCTGCTGCTTTTAATCTTCTTTGAGCTTCATTGTAATCAACATTGGCTTTAATCATAACCAAAGCAGTTTTTACATGTCCTTTTGCTTTTTCAAGATATACTGCTGCATCATCATATGAAAGACCTGTAATAGTCATTACAATTTTTTTAGAGCGTTCAACAAGTTTTTTGTTGGTCATTTGGAGATCAATCATCATATTTTCATATACTTTACCCATTCGTATCATTGATGCGGTAGTAAGCATATTCAAAACTAATTTTTGAGCAGTTCCGCTTTTCATTCGGGTTGAACCCATAACAACTTCAGGACCGATATAAGGACAGATAGCTACGTCAACTCCTTCTATATTAAAATCTTTACGGGGATTAGTAGTTACAAATAGAGTTTTAGCACCAAGCTCCTTTGCTTTTTTTACAGCACCAACCACATAAGGAGTTCTTCTGCTTGCAGCAATTCCGCAAACAACATCTTTATCCGTCACTTGGGCTTTGACTACATCCTTAGCGCCGTTTTCTTCATAGTCTTCCGCACCTTCCTGAGCACGAAACATTGCCTCCATACCGCCTGCAATAAATCCCTCTATTAAGCCAAACGGTGTTCCGAATGTGGGTGGACATTCAGAAGCATCAACAACTCCCAGCCTGCCGCTTGTGCCTGCCCCAAAATAAAGAAGTCTACCACCATTCTTTAACGCACTAACAATTATATCTACTGCCTTTTCTATATACGGCAATTCATTTTCAACTGCAAAAGGAACTATTTTGTCTTCCTCATTAATTATCTCAAGAATTTCAAGAGTTGATTTTGCATCAATCTCCATAGATCTTGGATTTCTGTGCTCCGTAGTAAGTTTACTTATTTCTTCGAATAGTGCGCGCGGATTGTCTGCTGTTTCCATATTCCTGAAGCTAAAAATTGTGATGTAAATAACTTTAAAATATTTTTAATCAAATATAACAGTAATTGTTAAAACTTACCCTTACTTATTCTTTAATTACTCTTTAACATAACTTATATTTGGGTTGGAAATTATCAATTACTTAAATACTGAACTAAAATAAAAATTTAAATTATTGGATCATTCATGCCTTCAAAAGTAGAAAAATATTATTTAGACCAATCGGGATATAAATTAATTTATGAACCAACTGAAAAAATACCTGTCATACAGGTAACTAATTTCCCGGAGCTGGGAAAGCTGACAGCACTTAGATTTATCGAGTGGGTTCAGGCTAATCCCGGCGGAGTAGTTTCACTGCCAACAGGAAAAACCCCGGAGCATTTTATTAAATGGGTTGCTCACTTTCTAAAAAACTGGGGTAAAGAAAATGTAATTACTCAATTAAAGAAAGTTGATATTGACCCAGGCAATAAACCTGATATTTCCAGTTTACACTTCGTCCAAATTGATGAATTTTATCCAATTGATTCTAGCCAGCACAACAGTTTCTATTATTACATTCAAAAATATTACTTCAGCAGTTGGGGACTTAATAATAAAAAAGCATTGTTCATGAATATAAATGAACTGGGAACTGCTAATAATCTTCCACTAAGCGAAATTTTCCCGGATCAGATTATAGATCTTTCTTTACGAACGCGATATGCAAGTACAACTTTAGAAAGATTGCAGAAACGAACAATTGAAATTGTTGATCAGTTCTGCACCGATTATGAAAAGAAAATAAGAGACCTCGGCGGTATTGGATTTTTCCTTGGCGGTATCGGACCCGACGGTCATATCGGGTTTAATGTTATGGGCAGTGATCATTTTTCATCTACAAGATTAATTCAGACAAACTACGAAACTCAGGCAGCAGCAGCATCTGATCTTGGCGGTATTGAAGTTGCAAAGAAAAGATTAGTTATAACAATAGGACTTGATACAATTACTTACAATCCTGAGGCGACTACAATTATTATTGCGGCAGGTGAAGCTAAAGCGAATATTGTCCGTGATTCAATTCAATCAGAGCAATCAAATAAATATCCAGCAAGTGTTCTTCAAAGATTAAAGAATGCCAGATTTTATCTTACAAATGGTGCAGCTTTCAGATTAGTTGAAAGACGTTATCATGACGTAAGCAAAGAAGAATCAATTTCTCAAACCTCTGTTGAAAGAGCTGTAATAAATCTTTGCCTGGAAATAAAAAAACCTCTTTTTGAATTGAGTAAAGAGGATTACAGCGGACTAAGATTAACAAAACTGATTTTAGATAAAGCCGGGAAAACTACTGAGGTAATCGGAAAGGAAATCAGAAATGCAATCATTTCCAGAATAGAAAAAGGATTGATGCATTTATCAGACAAGGTTATACTTCATACCGGTCCGCATCACGATGATATTCCTCTTGGTTATTTGCCATACATAAATCATCTTGTCAGAGACCCATCCAACAGACATCATTTTGTTACTATGACGAGCGGATTTACTGCAGTAACAAATTCTTATATGCTGGAACTTCTCCAGGATTTACAGAATTTTATTACTGTACCGGAATTTCGTGCAAAATTCCAAAAACTCTACTTCTCTCCTGAATTTAAAGAAGGCAGTGACAATGATATTCATGTGTATCTTGATGGACTTGCAAAACACAGCAGAACAAAAAGGAAAGAAGGTGTCTCAAGAAGATTGTTAAGAATAATGATTGAGATTTACGAAGAGGATAACGTTAATTATCTTGAAAACCGAATTGACGAATTGATAAATTATTTTAAGACTCAATATCCCGGGAAAAAAGATATTGCATATGTGCAAAAGCTTAAAGGAATGATGCGTGAGTTCGAAGAAGAAATAATCTGGGCATTTTTCGGATTTAGTACAAGCTCTGTTTCTCATTTGAGGTTGGGATTTTATCAGGGAGATGTTTTTACAGAGAACCCTGAAATGACTCGTGACGTTTTACCTATTCTTGAACTTCTAAAGCAAATCAAACCTACAATTGTTACAGTTGCACTTGATCCCGAAGGCAGCGGACCTGATACTCACTATAAAGTCCTGCAGGCAACCGCTGAAGCATTAAAACTGTATGAGAAAGAAACGGGAATTTCAGATATAAAAGTCTGGGGATACAGAAATGTTTGGTACCGTTTTCATCCGGCTGAAGCAAATATTTATATTCCGGTTAGTCTTAATTCTATGGCTATCATGGAAAACTCATTTTTGAACAGTTATGGTTCTCAAAAAGCAGCAAGTTTTCCCAGCTGGGAATATGACGGACCATTTTGCAGATTAGCTCAAAATATTCAGGTAGATCAATTTCAGACAATTAAAAGGTGTCTTGGAAAAGATTTTTTTATTAAACACGAACATCCAAGAATTCGATCGGCATTTGGTATGATGTTCCTGAAAGAATTGACTATGGAAGAATTCTATTCACATTCTATGGAATTAAGAAAGTTAACTGAAAATTATTAAATGATTTTATACAACAGACTTCAGTCTGTCTTTTATTATCAGTATTCATTGAATATCTATTATGAAACAAAACAGAAGAGATTTTATTAAAACAGGTGGTTTGATTGCAGGCGGGCTGGCAGTCGGATTTCACACTAATGGTATTTCAAAAAATTTTATTAAAAATTTTGGATCAAAAATGAAATTAACATACAGACCATTTACTTTAGAAATGAAGCACGTTTTCACGGTTGCTGTTCATTCACGAACAACAACTCCTGTTATGCTTACTGAAATTGAGTTTGAGGGAATCAAAGCTTATGGTGAAGCATCAATGCCTCCTTATCTTGGCGAATCGCAGGAATCTGTTGCAACTTTTTTAAATAAAGTTAATCTTGAACAATTCAAAGATCCCTTTGACCTGGAAAACATTCTAAGCTATGTTGATTCAATCGATAAGAAAAATACTGCAGCAAAAGCGTCTGTTGATATTGCTTTACACGATCTGATTGGCAAAATAATGAAACAGCCATGGTATAAAATTTGGGGCTATGATAAAACGAAAACTCCTTATACATCATTCACAATTGGAATTGATACACCGGATGTTGTTCGTCAAAAAGTTAATGAAGCGGAAGAATTGAAAATACTTAAAGTAAAACTTGGGAGAGATACTGATAAAGAAATGATTGAAACAATCCGATCCATAACTGATAAACCGATTGTTGTTGATGTAAATCAAGGATGGAAGAATAAAGAATTTGCGCTTGAGATGATCAATTGGCTCAATGAAAGAAATGTGGAATTTGTAGAACAGCCAATGCCGAAAGAACAAGTTGACGATATTGCCTGGCTGACTGAGAACTCTCCCCTTCCAATAATCGGAGATGAATCAATTCAAAGGATTGATGATGTTGTAAAAGCTTATGGAGTTTATTCAGGCATAAATATTAAACTGATGAAGTGTACCGGGATGCGTGAAGCTAACAAGATGTTAAATCTTGCACGCTCTCTCAATATGAAAGTTATGATTGGATGTATGGTTGAAACTTCCTGTGCAATTTCTGCTGCAGCACAACTTTCACCAATGGTTGATTGGGCTGATCTGGATGGAAATTTATTGACTTCAAATGATCCGTACGAAGGTATAAAAGTAATTGACGGAAAAGTTGTACTTACTGATCATCCAGGAATCGGATTGAAGGGATAGCTTGTTATGTCATTCCCACTCCTGCCTACCGCAGGCAGTGTGGGAATGACAATAAGAACTGCTATTTAATTCCCAAATACTTTAGTACAGAATTCATTACTTCAATACCGCTGCTTCTCTCCAAGTATTGTTTCATAAGGAAAACCTAGAGCAACTACTCCATAATCACCTTTATAACCAACTGCTGCACTAAAATTATTTTCTGAGTATCTTAATAAAATTTCCCCACCATTTATCCCTGCAATTGCATCAGGAGCTTCAACTTTATAAATGGAATCATTAAAGCTTGTATTAAATTCTAACGACAAATCTTTAGATATAAAATTTTCATTTATAGAAAATAGCTTTCCAGTTTTAACTGCGTGTCCTGTTCTTAGATTATATTTTAACACCTCATTTGCAAATTTAATTGAACTACTGTCATCCTCAGCATCATACAAATCGGAAGCTATGTAAGCTCCGCTTAAAAATAAATTTCCACCGGAATTAAGATAATCTCTTAGCCTGTTCTGCAACTCAACCGGAAAAGCTTCAAACTCGGTTTGATCCTGATATTTCGGCATCGGCGTTTTCTTCTGCTCGCCAAGAATTAAATCGATAATATTATATTTGCTAAGATTAATGTTCCCATCCATTAATTGATGCTTTGCTGACTGAACAAAACGACAATCCATTTTGCATCAAAGCTTTACCGTGAACATAAGGAAAATTAAAAGTATTGCCAGCAATTATTTTAGTTTCATAATCAGAACTGCTTGCACCGTGACCCGGTTTATCATCGGTTTCCCATTTAGAATCCGGATCAAAATTGTATTGAGAACCGGAATAACCCAGATCATATTTATATGGAACACCTTCATCAATAAAATCTGTAAATCCCGAAAATGTTTTTGATTCAAAAGATGCCGCAGGTGAAACTCTATCAAATCCGTTAACTATTAAAGCTATTTTTGAATTTTCACCTAACCAGCAAACAGATAATATTTCTGAAGGAAAACTTTCACCGCCTTTGTTAAATGCCGTAACTTTATAACTGTATATCTTCCCTTCTTCAATATTGTCAATTACCAGTTGATTTGTATCAACCAATTTTCCATTATCAAAACCGTCATCATTTAATTTTGTATAAACAATATACTTCTCAGGAATTGCTGTCGGTTCAAGCTCATCCGGTTTCGATTTCCAGTTTAAATGAACTTTTCCCTCATTAGTTAACTCAGCGGAGAAATTAGTAACGGGTAAAGGTTGAACCACATAATCAATAATTGTATTGATTAGATAAAAACTTAAGAATGCCTTTATAAATTGCACGAGATGCATCAAACTTAAAACGCGGATCAAGTGCAAACTTCATATCAAAAAAGTTTTGATGAGAAAGAAGTTCAAGAAGCATTGATGGAAAATTGGGACGTGCTGCCTCACTGTATAATGAATTCATTAATTGTCTTCTCGTCCAGACAGAATCATATTTTGATCTTAAATCTTCAACAATTTGTGTTTGAACTATGTCAGAGAGATCACGATTAGCTAATCTTGAAACACTATCCGGGAAAATATGAAGTGAGTCCATTCCGGGAATACTGTAAATCATAAGTGTACCTATTACAGTATCATTTCGTGTTATACCTGCATCAGTATGCCAGGAAAGAGAAACATCAATAGGAATTCCAAGTCCTTTTTCATCACGCTTCTTATTCGGACCGAAAGGAGCGCCATATAAATAATTACCGTACTCAGCACGGGATTGGTAATCATCTTTATAGTCATCAACATCATTATTCAAATTATATACAATTGTATCCGGCATACCTGCATACTGAAGCCAATAGCGAGCACCTTCCATAAACTTTGGTCGACCGCTTGTTTGTCCTTCACGCTCAACAATACCCATTCCACCGCCAAATCTTACAGCATCAGCAGAAATAACTTTATTTAGCTCAGAACTTCTATTCGTTAGTACCACGCCTTGACTATCATATCTTCCTTGTTTGAATTTGAATGTACCAAGATAAATCCAGGTGCTGCCGCCAATTTTTTGATTTACCGAAAACTCTGTAGTTCCTCCTAAATGATGGACTTTATATTTAGCATCACTAACATTTTCCGGCGAAGAAAAGTATGAAATATAAACAGCGTACTCCCCTGTTTCAGGAATATTCGGTAACCAATAAACTGATGCTGTTTCTTCAGATGATGAAAGAATATATCTGCTTGTTCCCATCGTAAAAGGATTTTCATTTCCTCTAATGATTTTCTCTTCCATTCCGAATCCTGGTAGTTCAGAATTCTTCCATTGATTGCTGTCGGTTGATTTTTCAATGTATGAATTATCACCGTTAAAATCATTATCAACTATTACTTCATTAACCTGAATATCTCTCTCGCGGGGACACAAATACATTTGCACCTGAATTTTCGAGCATTGGAATCAGGTAAGGAATTGTAAAAGATGTAGGAAGTAAATCCTCTATTGTTTGGAATATTCTCGGACGCTGCCATTCCCATCGTTTTTCTTTGTTATCATAATACCACCCGTGGCTTTGCCAAAGAAGAATATTCATCTTATCTAAACCATTTGCAGCGTTATATTTTTTGCTCAGATTTGTTACAACGGAAATTCTTTTATCTATACTTTGTTTTGGAAGGCGACTATTATCAATTTTATTCTTATCAGACCGGTAATAATTTGGTATTAATTCCTCGATAGGATATTTCATGGATGAAATAACAAAATCGTAATCAGAGAATTGCTCACCGAATAATGTCTTAACCTCTGAATACATTTTTTGCACATTATCTTCTCTTAGAGGAATGAAAGAAAAATCTCTGCTGAAATCAATGTTTATTACTTTGGCTTCATAATCAACATTTACCAATTCAATTTTTGTGTTGCGGGGAAGATTATTATCTGCTTTATAGATATCAAATTTTTCCGTGAACTCATTTTTCTTTAAAAGAAATTTCTCTTCTAAAGTTAATTCTTTAACCGTTGAACAGTTGACTAATAAAATAGATAGGATAAAAGCTGTAAAAAAGATTTTTGTTTTCATAATACAAAATATTTTATGGCAGGAAATAAAAAGCCCGACTCAGTGAGCCGGGCTTGCAGATATTACTTAATAAAAATCATTTTTTTCGAAGCGGAGAATTCATTCGCACTTATTCTGTAAAAATAAATTCCACTTGGAAAACTGGATGCATCAAAATTTATTTCATAAGAGCCGCTGTTATAATATTCGTTGTTAATAAGACTTGCAACTTCCTGTCCAAGTAAATTATAAATTTTTAAACTTACTATTCCAGCTTCAGATAAATTAAATCTTATCATTGTTGTTGGATTAAATGGATTAGGATAATTCTGCTCCAACAAATAATCATCAGCTATGCTATTGATTTCATTTGCAACAGAAGATGGATCTAACATAGTCTTAAATCTAAACGTAGTAGACCAATTACCTGTTCCATACTGATTTATTGCTCTGACTTTCCAGAAGTAAAAAGTATTATAAAGAAGACTAGAATAAGCTAATGTTGTATCAGTTAATCCGGTCGTGTCAATAGCAATTGAATTTGGATAAAAATCCAGGCTCCTGGCAAGCATCAAATCATATGTTTGAGTATTTGGTGTAGAATACCAATACATTATTGAATCAATTGGATACCCGCCTGTATTGTTAATCGGAAATACTAATACCGGAGTTGCTGGATAACCTGTTGTAAAACTAAATGGTGCAGAAAATTCACTGGCACCACCTGCGTTTGTAGAATTAACTCTCCAGTAATAAGTAGTAGCTCCCTCTAATCCGGTGATAGTTTGAGTTGTATCCATCAAACCAATTTGATCATACAAAGTATCACTTGCAAAAGAAGGATCTCTGGATATCTGTAATCGGTATGATGTAGCTAAATCCGGATAGTACCACTTAAGATTAATTATTTCACTTAAATTTAATCGTACCGTTTGACGGCAAAGCTAAAACAGGCACAGGAGGAGGATTTACAGTTAATACACTTGTCATTACACTTTCATTATAATTACGATCGAGAGATGTTACAACAAAATAATATGGACCGGCAGGATTGGGCGGCTCACCGGGTATACTGTATCTTCTGCCTTCAACGTTTAAAATATTGGCTGAATTTTCCAGATCAGCAGGTTGAACATTTGAATAATTAAATCTGTAAACAACATAACGTGAAGCAGAATCTCCATCGCCAGCAGTTGCTGGTAAATCCCATGCTAATCCAGCCTGACCAGTCGGTAATCTTTCATACCTTAGATTTTGAGGTTCATTTGGATCTACAATATCCTTCCAAGCCATTTGGGGCAGAATTGAAATGATATCTGTAAAGATCATTTCTTAAAGTATCGGTTACACCTTTGGGATTTTCTCCGAAATTTTTTGCCCTGAAAAATACTCCACCTTGCACTTTTGAATTTGCTCTGTCAAAGCGTATCTGGTTAGGCATTTCACTCGGATTAGTCCAGACTGAAATTCTATAATAAGCATGACCCGGATAATAATGTCTTCCGTTGGCGTAAACCGAATCACCCCACCAAGGTTCAAGTTTAGCATAGTCTTGCGATCCGCCAAAAGGCCAATAAAGTTGTGGAGTTAAATAATCAATAGATTTATCATGTAACCAGGCTATAGCATCACAATAAATAGTACTATAAGCATCCAGGCCTATTATTCCAGTTGGAACTCCATTCTTCCAAATACCGAAAGGACTAATACCAAATTTAACATAGGGTTTAACGGCTTGGATTGAGTCATAGACTTGTTTAACTAATATGTTAACATTATCTCTTCTCCAATCACCAAGATTAGTAAAGCCACGAGGATAAGTTGCAAATGTCAAAGCGTCTTGATTTGTAAAACTATGTTCAGGATATGGATAAAAGTAATCATCAAAATGAACACCATCAATATCATATCTGGAAACAACATCATACACTACACTTGTAACATAATCTCTAACCATTGGAAGACCGGGATCTAAAAACTTATAAGCATCCGGACAAGTTATTACCCAATCGGGGTGAGTTTTAGTAACATGATTGGAAGCAGTTGGATATGTATTTGTCTGTCTGTATGCTCTATAAGGATTAAACCAGGCGTGAATTTCCATACCTCTGTTGTGTGCTTCTTCAACTGCAAATTCAAGAGGATCATAGTATGGATAAGGAGGCAGTTCCCTGACTTCCTGTAAGCCAATATGACCACGGATCATACGCTGAACTATAAAGCGCATCACATTCTGTTCTAATTTGGAATATAACAGTGTTAATACCATCTCTTTTTAATTCGTCAAGAAGAATTATAAGCTGTTGCTTTTGATCTTCTGTTGTTCCAAAAGGTGAATTAGGCCAATCAAGATTTGTAACTGTTGCAATCCACGCAGCTCTCATCTCAACCTTTGGAGGTATTGATTGAGAAATGATATTAATTGTAAACGTTATAAAAGAAATAAGCAGTAGTAAAAATATTTTTTTCATATCAGTAATAATTTAGTTGAATAAATACATTATAAATTTAATCAAGATTTACGGAATTATAAACATTAAAAATGAAAAATAAGAAAGCCCCGTTTTTGCGGGGCTTAATTATATAAGAAAAATTATCTCGTATCTTATTTGATAAGAATCATTTTTCTGATTTGATTAAAGTTTTTTCCGTTATCCGAGCTTGCTTTCAGTTCATAGAAATAAATTCCACTGCTCATCTTCCGGCCGGAATTACCATCAGCATTCCAAACCACGGAATGATTTCCAGCTGACATCTGATTATCTATAAGCACTCTAACCGTTTCTCCCAACAAATTATATACTGTTAATTTAACATCTGCCGATGTTGGTAAAGAAAAATTAATTGTAGTTGCAGGATTAAATGGATTTGGATAGTTCTGCTCTAAAGTAAAACTTTTCGGTAAAATTTCTTTCGAATCTTCTACTGACGTAGCACCATCTGAGACATATCCTAATGCTTTAATATCCGGATATCCGATTGAACCAATCATAGTTCCGACACCGGTTGTTTGATCGATGCTAAAGAAATCATTAGCTGTAACATTTGCTCCATTTATGCCGAAAAGATTCCCGTTTTTATCAAATGCAAGATCATTAGTATTTAGTCCAAATCCAGTTTGCCCAATCAGGGTCGTATCGCCAGTGAGTAAATCAATTTTAATAATTCTATCTTTTGCACCGACAACGGATTTGATTGATCCCCATAATTCATTATTAATATGATTAAAAGTAATAGCCACTCTTGATACAGGCATAGTTGAAACAGAATCGAAACTTCCGTCACTAATATCAATCGAGTAAATTCGATTAGCTGAAGTAGTTGCATATAACTGACCGGATGAATCAAATGCTATTGAATACAAGCTAGGAATATTTACTGTTTGGAGAGAATATGAATCACCTAACGATCCATTCACTCTAACAATTTCAGAACTTATTGCACTTGTTCTTAGCCCATACATCATTTGATCTTTAGGATTAATTGATAATCCGAGAATATCTGTAAATAATGAGGGACCAAGATTTGTACCTGCACCAGTAGTAGGATTTATATTGAGCAAATTTCCGCTATTGTTGGCACCGGAAATAGCGTAAAATTCATTTACATCCGCAGGAAATACTATAAAGCCATAACCTTTAAGATTAAAACCAGGGAAATTTGTCGAATTGTTTTCAATTGGATATAACTGATCTAACTGACCAAGCACCCTTGGTTTAAATTGAAATTTAACTTCAACAGAATCAAAATATGAAAGAGTAATAGGAAATGAATGTGTTGAAATAAGATGAAACGCGCCTGCAGAATCCGGAATGTTTGAAATTATTAAATCAGCATCGCCATAATTTGCTAGATAAACACTTGCAGTATCACTGTCAAAACCAACCTCAATCCTATTAAAGTCATAATTTTTATTAATAGAAAATCCATGAGCTCCAGAATATGGTTGTAACCTTGTATTACCTATAGAAATTGCATAGGTATTTGTTGAAGCAGCATATTCTGAAACCATCCAGAATTCATATTCATTTGCCGGATCGGTATAGACTCCAAGATAATCACCCCATCTGTTTCTTGTACCACAAAAAGTACAAACATAAGGTGCTAAGCCGGGTTGTAAAGTATATGCATTACTTAATCCAGGTGGATCAGTAGCTCTTCTACCTAGGAAATAGGAACCTGCATATTCATCATCACCTGATCTGGAGCACGTAATCATAACATTATTATCTTTATCAATTGCGATAGCAGGATAAATGTAGTAATATCCTACAGCACCTAACTCATAATTTTCAATCAGTGCATTAGTGCTAACATCAATCTTTAAATACTTTACACTACCATAAGATGAATTAGATGAATTTCTGATAGAATGAGTTGCATATAAGTAACCGTCTTTAAATACCGGAGCTGTTTTAACACCGCTGCCCCATGCATATATTGGTATTTCAGATCCAAGTTGTTGAGCATCAGGTGCTCTTCCGTAATTAGAAACAGAAATAACAGAACCTGTTAAAACAGGGCTTCCAATCGGATCGGTTAATTGATATATATAATAATAGTTTGCGCCAGAGCTATTTGCATAAAGAAAATAATGAACATTACCTGTTGAATAATTGAAAGAGGGGTGAATAACATCCGGGTGGGAAGCACCGCCTGGAGCAGTAATATCCCATATATCAGTATATGTTACAGGACCTGCATTGGCTCCATAAAGTTCTGCTTTAGAGATAATTCTTATTTTATTATACTGGAGATAACCTGGAAATGTAAAACATCTAGTCATTATATAGATAGCTTGATCGTCAAAACCCATTTGCGGATAATCTCCCCAGGTATCAGAATCAGTTGTGCCGTGCATCCTAGTATCCATTCTATACATAGTCCAGGTACCAAATGGATCATCATCATCTGAAAATGCAATAAGGTTTCCGGCAGTTAGAGCATTATCATCAATCTGCATAAATAACATCACCCATCTGTTATCAAAATGGTCATAAATTATCTGTGGATCACCATTTTCAGAGGGCCATACTGCACGCCACCATTGACCACTGTTAATAGATTGTAAGAGATTTCCTTCCTTATCAAAAATTAATATACCATTATCATTATTAGTTAATACTATAACGTGATTTGGACCAACAGCAATTGTTGGATCAGGAGGAGCAACGTTGTTAGTAAGAGCAACATTAACTTTTCCTAAAAGCATGGCGTTATCGCCAACATCATCTATGGACCTAGCACCAAAAGTGTCTTCAAAATATGTTGACTCATACACAGGGGAACCGTTTGGATCGATATATGAAGGTTCAGAAAAACTTTCTACATTCATTCGATTTGCTTCATACGGTGTTTTCTCTATGAATTCAGCCTCCCTAAATGATCCTGTAGTCACAATAGCGCCTGTATCCACACTACCTTCTTGAATTTGATAATTTACAGTTTGACTGAACATGTTAACTGTCAGCAGTAATACTAAAGTTATTATAATTGTAAAGTCGATTCTAAGCATTTCAGCCTCTCAATTGTTTGAATGAATATTTATTTATTAAATAAAATCTGATATCTTAATAAATAATTTAAGTAAATATTTGATTCGATACTTGTATTTATTATAGCTTTTATTGAAGTTTATAATATTTAACCGATTCTTACGTTAATAATTTACTTTGTCAAATATCCTATACAAAAAATCTCAATAATCTGGAAACAATAAATGCAGTTATCAGAAATATTATGACGTAAAGAAAAAATATTTTTATCGATTTTGAAGTAAGCGTAAAGTTAGAAAGATATCCCCTCCAGCCGCATTCCTTACAACGGTATAGTCCATAGAAAGTTATTTTTTTGATAATTTTTTCTGTTAAGTTTCTAGCGTGGGATTTACGCAATAAACCTATTCCACTGCAGGAAGGACACATCTTATAAAGCGGATTACTTTTGTAGATTACCTGAGTTTTTTTCATTTAAAATAAAATCGGTTAAAGCTTATTTAGCAATTTGTTAAATGTATTGTCATTATTAAATAAATCAAGCGCAACTTTAACTTGTTTATCAGATCTAAGTTTTTCTTCAATACTCTTTTCATAGCCAAAATACCTGCTGGCTAATTCTGATTTTAATTCTATCAGAATTTCCTCAGCATTTTTCAAAATCTCTTTATTCAAAGAATTTTCAAGCTGATTGTTTAAGTTTATTAACACTTCCTTTACTTCATTTTCACCATCATCTTTTTTTAATCCTTCTACTATTTCACATATACGTTTTTGAAGAGAAGATTTATAAACAAAGTTTTTTTCTATAAGATAGTTCTTAAATTCATCTAAGAAGGATTGCTCGCTGATATTTTTGAAATCAATATCCGCATTTTCATAATAATATTTATCTGCAAATGAGAAGAATAATCCTTTTGCTAAAAGCTGTTCCGTAAGTTCGCTTGTTTTATCTAACTCCACAGTGGAATCCGGGGTTATTCCTCCTGCAGAATAAACTATTCTTTGATTATCTGTTTCATAAGGATCCAATAAAAGCGAATCGGCATTAACAATAATCAGGTTATCCTTTGAATAGTCTATTTTCTGAATGCATCTTCCGCTTGGCGTATAATATTTTGCAGTTGTAATTTTCAGTGAAGTATTAGTAGTTAGAGGAATTATTGTCTGAACCAAACCTTTTCCGAAAGATTGTGTACCGATAATTAATCCTCGGTCATGGTCCTGAATTGCACCTGCAACAATTTCGGAGGCTGATGCACTGCTTCCGTTAATTAATACTACTAACTTTTCTTTACCGGCTATCGGTTCTTCCTGAGAATAATATTTTTTAAGGCTTGATTCTTCTCTGCCTTTAGTTGAAACCACAATCTGATCTTTCATAAGGAACTTTTCGCAAACATCAACAGCAACATCGAGCAATCCACCAGGATTACTTCGAAGATCAAGAGTAATCGATTCAATATTTTTTTGCTGGGACAAATTCTTTAGGGCATTACGCAGCTCATCACCGGCTGTTCTGCTAAAGTTTGAAAGTTTTATGTAAACGTTATTACTGTTTGTCGGATAGAAGTTGGCAAATGTAACATTTCTAACAACTATCTCTTCTCTTATAATGCTAAATAATAATGTGTCCTGTGAATCCTGACGAAGAATTTTAAAATCAACATAAGTACCGGGTTCTCCTTTAACAATAGAAGAAATCTTATCTACATTTTGGGGACTAATTAAAATGCCACCGGCTTCTATTATAACATCACCAACTCTAATTCCCTGCTTCTGAGCTGAATAACCTCCAATAACTTCAACAATTGTAACATTTTCACCACGCACTCCAATTGAAACACCGATTCCACCATATTTGCCATTTGTCATCAAATCAATGTCCTGCTGTTTTGTCTCATCTACAAAAATTGTATAAGGATCTAAAGTGCCTAACATCCCTTTAATTCCTGCGCGCATAAATTCTTTCGGATCAATATCATCAACATAATTATATGATATCTCCTTATAAACTTTACCTAGCAATTCAAGGTTTTTCGCTATTTCAAAATATATATCTGTTTGGCTAGCGAAAAATCCTGCGAATAATAATCCGCTTGAAGCAATAAAAAATATCAGTATCTTTTTCTTAAATGTTTTCATAATAACTCCGACTTACGATGTTCAAGTATTTCCCTAATTATATCTTTGTGAATTATATCCACATCACGATTACCGTCAATAACTCTGAATCTTTTTTCTTCCTTTGCAATCTGAAGATAACCATCACGAACTCTGTTATAAAAATTTATATCAGACATTTCAATCCTGTCTAGTTCACCTGATTTTACTGATTTACGCTGATGAGCAATCTCTATGGGAATGTCAATCAGAAAAGTGATATCAGGAACCGTTTCACTAATAGCAATTTTGTGAATGTTTTTAATAGCATCAACAGATAAACCTCTGCCATAACCCTGATATGCTGTAGAAGAATCATGAAATCTATCCGATATCACATAAAATCCTTTTTCAAGATATGGTCTTATTTTTTCTCTGACTAATTGTGCTCTGCTGGCGGAGAAAAGGAGAATCTCTGTTTCCATTACCATACGATCGTTATTTTTATCAAGTAAAATATCTCTGATCTTTTCGGAAATAAAAGTTCCACCGGGTTCACGAATAACTTTTACAATTTTATGCTTACTGACAAGATACTCTTCAAGTTTTTTAATTTGTGTTGATTTCCCGCAGAAATCTATTCCTTCAAATGTTATGAACATATTTTTTAACTTTTTACGTAAGAATTATTTAAATTTTTTAATAATGTATCTGATACGATCCGGTTTGCGCGACAACAATTCAACATTTTCAGGATGCTCAATTGTAGGTCCAACACTTCCCAGAGTATCAAGCAGGACATCGTGGTAATAAACAAATGCTTTAAAATCCTGTGCGGTTATTTTACCCAGGACATTAATTCCTCCCTTTACTAAACAGGAAATCGTATTGGGAAGCAATACAACATCTCTGTCTTTAGGAACATCAATAACTTCTACTTTGATGTCATCAATATTTTTATCAACTATTCTCTGAACATCTAAACGAACTTCCACTCCAGCTATATCAGTTTTATATAGTCCATTGACAAAATCTGCATTTACTTTTGTATAGTTATCAAGAAGAGACAGTACAATCGTATTTGTTTTGATAGAATCCATTTTCTCAATTCTACTTTTCGGACCGTAAACAACAACCGAATCAGGAGCTATTTTAATTTTACTTGCCAAACCAAAACCAGCTTTAAACGTAATATCTGTTTTAGTTACAACAGGAAGTTTTTTACTTATAATCCGTTCAATCATAAATGAAATAGTATCGGGTGAAATTTCAATTACTTCCAAATCCGAAGAAAGCCAGGGATTTTCAATTAGATTTGAATATACATTTGTAATGATTTTTCCGCTGTCATTTCTTGCCGAAATATTATAAACAGTTTCTGATCCCAGGTTAATCCCGGTCAATCTCCAGCCAATTCCCTTAATTTTAACCGAAATGTTTTCAGAGAGATCTGAGGCAAGGGTATAACCGGAAGGTGCATTTATAATATTAATCGGAATTTTATATGTTGAATAATATTCTTCAGAGAGAGTAATTGAAATCCATAAAATGGAAGAGAATACTATTGCTATTATGACTATGTGAAGATTTTTTTTCACAGATAAAAAAATGATTTTGTTACAAAATAATATTTAGTATTAGCTCTATGCAAGATAGGAAATCAAATCAACTCTTTGAAGTGATTTAAAAGTTCTTCTCTGTTTGCTTTGGATATTCCTCTGCCTTTGATAGGAAATCCCGAAAAGCTTCTGGCATAGTGTCTGAGCTTATGAACATTAAGCTGTTCAAGTTCTGCCAGTGTCATATCTGTTTGTTGATTTAGACTTTTTCTCTCAATTGTAAAATTATTTTCCTTCTGTTCGGTAACTTTTCCACCAAGGGCTTCTTTCTTCAATCTCGCTATGGTAGGATTATTATTCCTCGTCTTTAATGCTTTGGAAGAAAGTTGCCGAGGTGCTTTAATTTTTTCTTTTTTAACTTTTTTGGCTAATCCAATTCTTTTCCCTGAACTTTTTATTTTTACTTTTTTTTCTTCCTTAACTTCTTCAGTTTTCTTTTCAATAATTTCTGCGGGAGCAACATCAACAGTTATGGCACTTTTTTTCTTAACTTCAGTTTCCTTCTCAGATTCCTGCTTTGATCTTAAAATTCTTTTTTTTCTGATTTTAATAAGCTCAAAAAGTTTTTCATCCGGTTTTGTAATAATCTTCTTACTAAAATAAGTTGAAAATGATGCTGATAAATTATTTGCTGTTTCAAGAGCATCTTTCATTTTTGAATACTCGCCAAAAAGAAATGCTGTGACAAATCCTTCACCGGGGAATTCAATATTAAGCAATTCAATCTCTTTGATCTTTAGAATTTGATTTAGAGCTTCACCGGCAAGTGCCACTGATCTGGTTTCAATAATTCCGATTGAGTTTGTCATTGTTCAATTCCTTTCAGAAAATATTTTTCTACTTCAGGATTAAAATCAGTGATCATATGTGCGCATAAAAAACCACCTGATCTTTTTGATGCACTTTCTCCGGCTTTCAAAGCAGCTTCAACGGATGGAGCATCTCCCTTAATCATAATTGTTGTTATTGAAGCACCAAGATCAATTTTTTCTATGTGGTTTAGATTTGCTGCTTTAAGCATTTGATCTGCAGCTTCTATTGCGGAAGTAAGATTGTTTGTTTCAAGGAATCCGGTTGCTGATTTTGTCATTAACGTGCTCCGATTTATTTGAATTTCAATCCGAAAATACGTTTAGATTGTTTAATTATCAATATGCTCCCGAAAAGACATCTAAATTGAATCCAGATATTCCTGTAGAATAATGGAAGCAGAATTCATATCGATTAGGTTTTTATCGCGTCGCTTTTTCTTTTTATTCACAGATTCATTTACCTTGTTCTGCGCAATTGCTGAAGTAAAAGTCTCGTCCCACTCAATTACTTCAATATTAAATTCTTTGAATAATCTACCTTTAAAATTTCTTACTTCTTTTACAACGGATGTTTTTGACGTTTGTTCGTCAGATGGAACCCCGAGAACTATTTTTGTAATATTTTTTTCAATAATTATTTCAGATAATTTTTTGAAAAGTTCCTTATCATTTTGAAGTGTGGTTAGTGAATAAGCAAATATATGAAGCGGATCAGAAACTGAAATTCCAATTCTCTTTAGTCCAAAATCAATTCCCAGAAACCTTGTCAGACTTTCATCAATCATTAACTGCTTTCGAATCTTTCAACAGTAAATATACCTTCGAGTTTCTTAATTCTATCAATTATACGTCCTAAATGTTCGAGATTATGAACATAAACTGTAACACTTCCATCAAACATTGAATCGGTTGTGCTGATATTTATAGATTTAATATTTGTATTCTGATAAGTCACAATTGCATGAGCTATATCATTTAATATACCGGGTCTGTCTTCCCCTTTTACAGTTAATCCGGCAACAAATAAACTTTCTTCAGTTTCGGGCCATTGCACAGGAATTAGCTTACTTGAATCAGAAGAGGAAAGGTTGATAAGATTATTACATGTTTTACGATGTATCTTAATTCCCTCTCCTATTGTTATATATCCAATAACAGGATCACCGGGAATTGGATTACAACATTTGGCATACGAATATTTTATTCCGGAAGCTTTGCCATCAACAAGAACACCGCCAATATCACCTCTGGTAAGATTCGCAAATTTATCAAATTGAAGTTCAATAGCCTGCTCTTTAACTTCTTTTTCTTTTGAAACAGAAAGTATCTCATCAAGGTTGAGTTTATTCTGTGCTATTGCCTTAAAGAATTGTCTTGTATTATCAAACTTAAGATTGTGTGCAAGTTTTAATAGATCACTTGGATTAAAGGTTAATTTTTGTTTTTTAATTCTTCGCTCCCAAAGTTCTTTACCTTTTTGAATGATGTCATCTTCTTCTTTATTGATCCATCTTCTTATGGCATTTTTCGCTTTGTGAGTCTTAACAAATTTAATCCAGTTTTTATTCGGATGTTGATTCTTGGAAGTGATGATTTCAACCTGATCTCCGCTGTTAAGTTGTGTATCAAGTGGGATTATCTTACCGTCAATTTTAGCACCGATGCAGTGATATCCAACATTACTATGAATCTCAAAGGCAAAATCAACAGGAGTAGAACCAACAGGTAATCTTCTCAAATCACCCTTAGGAGTAAAAACATAAATTTCATCCTGATAAAGATTGAGTTTAAAACTTTCAAGCAATTCTTTTTTCTGATCATCACGAGAAGCATTTTCAAAAATATCTCTTATCCAGTTCACCCACATTTCAAGTTCTTTATCTGTTGCAGTTTTACTTTCTTTGTATTTCCAATGAGCAGCTACACCTCTCTCAGCTATTTCGTGCATTTGTTTAGTTCTGATTTGAACTTCTACTAATCTTCCATCCGGTCCAACAACTGTTGTATGAATTGACTGATAATTATTTGTTTTAGGTATTGATATATAGTCCTTAAAACGGTCAGGCACCGGAAGGTAGAGCTGATTTAAGATGCCCAGATTTGTATAACAGTCATTTCTGTCTTCAGTATCCAGGATTATTCTTATGGCAAACAGATCATATATTTCTTCAAATGGTTTATTTCTCCGAACCATTTTTCTGTAAATACTGTAAAGATGTTTTGGTCTTCCGCTTAAATCAAACTTAAGCTCATATTCATTAAGTTTTTTTATAATCGGATCAGCAAATTTTTTAATGTACGTTTCACGTTCTTTTCGCTTAGCTTTAATTTTTTTTGCCAGTTCTTCATAAGCTTCCTTGTTAAGATATTTGAAAGCAAGATCTTCAAGTTCCCATTTTACTTTACCAAGACCAAACCTATGGGCAAACGGTGCGTATATTTCTATTGTTTCCTGAGCTATGCGGCGTTGTTTATCGGGACTAACAAATTCAAGCGTTCGCATATTATGAAGACGATCTGCAAACTTTACTAGTATAACACGGACATCTTTGATCAGAGAAAGCAAAAGTTTTCTATAATTTTCAGCCTGTGTAATTTCCTGACCTCTGAAAATTCCACTTATCTTGGTTACTCCATCAACTATTTCCGCTACTTCTTTTCCAAACTCTTTTGAAATCAGTTCAATGTTAAAATCAGTATCTTCTGCAACATCATGGAGCAGTGTGGCAACTATTGTTGTATCATCAAGCGGAAATTCTTCAGCAACGATCATTGCAACTTCAAAAGGATGAGTAAAGTATGGCTCTCCGGAAGCACGCAGATCATGTTTGTGGGCTTCAATAGCAAATTCAAATGCTTTTTTTATAAGATCTTCATTAACTTTAGCAATATTTTTTTTACTCAGGTTAATAAGATCATTAAGCATTTTATCATATTTAGGATTTTCAATACTCATCTAAAATAAAGCTATAATTGCCAGGAAAAATACTTGTTTTTTTTGACTTCTTAAAGTAGTTAAAATTGGACTAAAGATTGGAATTATAAGGAAAGTTCTGTTAATAGAGCGCGTACTCTTTTGATTCGATCTTCCAGCTTGTCCTTTTCGTATTTCGTAAGATCATTAAGAATGAGGATTTCTTCACAAAGCTTTTTTGCCTTATCCTTATTACCAAACTTCACATATTGCTGAGCGATAATGTGTTTAAGAGTAATCTCATTTATCCGGGTTCTTACTCCTGTTTTTTTGTATGATTCCAAAATTTCAAAATAAATATCAATTGATTTTTGCGGATCAATATCTTCAAAAGATCTTGCAAGACCCCACTTAAATATTCTTGATTCAGGATGTTTTTCAACGGCATATTTTGCAAGTTCATTTGAGGCAGAATAATTTTTCTGATCAATATAAATCCATATTAAGGAATGAATTGCAATGTGGGTGTTATAATTTGATGATTCAATAGCAAAATTTAATTTTTCAATACCGAAATCCTTATTATCATTTATGAATGGCAACCAGGATAAAAATTCAATTTTACGGCTTTTCCAATATTCATAAGTACCGATTGCAATCCAGGCTTCATAAAATTCAGGATCGAGTTCAATACATTCTTCAAATGCTGATACTGCACTTAATCCTGTCTTTAAATCCATCGAACCAATTTCCCTGAAGTGCCTGATAATAAGCACTGTAACCGCGTGTTAAGGCAAAAAAGTAAACATTCCATTTATTATTTTTATTTCTGGTAGAGTATTTCTTCAGAGATAATTTGAGCTTTTTCAAGATTACTTTCAATAACTTTAGAGTTGAAAGGAAGATCGAAGTCGTAAGCATACGCAATTTCAGTCGCTGCTAAATAAACTTTACCGAATGGAAGTTCAGGGTATTTCTGATCTAACGAATTAAATACAGACTTTGCTTCATCATATTTCTGATCAATAACATACTTGATGCCTGTTTTTAATAAGCTATCAACTTTGGGATCTGGAAAAATCTGAGAATTTACAGAATGTGAGAAAAGCAGGGAAAAAAAGTATCAGCAAAAATTTAAAATGTACCAAATGTCCTGTCACCAGCATCACCTAATCCGGGAAGAATATAACCTTTTTCATTTAATTGTCTATCCAAAGCTGCTCCATATATTTTAATATCAGGATGATTTTCAGTGAATTTTTTCAGACCTTCGGGAGCAGCAACAAGACAGGAAAAAACGATTTGCTTTGCTCCTTTTTTCTTAAGATAATTAACTGCTTCGGAAGCACTTCCGCCGGTGGCAAGCATTGGATCAAGCAGAATGACGAAAGCATTTGAAATATCTTTAGGAGTTTTATAATAATATTCAACCGGTCTGAGTGTATTTTCATCTCGCTGAAGACCAATATGACCGACTTTTGCTTCGGGAATAACCTCAATGAATCCACTCACCATTCCAAGACCTGCGCGAAGTATTGGAATTAAAACAATTTCCTGGTCTACCTTATAACCCTTTGTTTTTTCAAGCGGCGTTTCAATATCTAATTCTTTTAGAATAAAAGATTTCGCTATCTCAACTGCAAGAATGTTGGAAATCCTTTTTACTGCAGAGCGGAAAAATTCAGTGCTTGTAGTTTTATCTCTAAGTATTGTCATATCGCGCTTGATCAGCGGATGACCAAGCAAAATAAAATTTTTATTCATATTTATTTTTCTTTGAATGATAATGTAATCGGGACACCTTCAAACCCAAAGTTTTTACGAATAAGTTTTTCGAGCCATCTTTTGTAATGATCAGCCACCTGTTTGGGATAATTACAGAAGAAAATGAAAATCGGATAATAATCGCCAACCTGTGTTATGTATTTTATCTTTACGTCCCTGCCTGTATGTGTAGCAGGCGGTGGATTTTTTTCAATTTCGGGAAGAAGAATATTATTTAATTCGCTTGTTGGAATTTTTCTTTTTCGTTCTTCACCAATTTTCTTGCAAAGATCAATCAGTTTGAAGATTCTCTGTTTTGTTAATGCAGAAATAAAAATTACAACGGCATAGCCGATAGATCCCATTTTATTCTGAGTTGAAACTTCAAATTCGTGGGCAGTATTTGTTTCCTTTTCAATCAGGTCCCATTTATTAACTGCAATAATAAGTCCTTTTCTCCACCTTACAACTTCATCAATAATTTTCTGATCCTGTTTTTCCAATCCAAATTTTGCATCAATCATAACAACTGCAACATCACATTCACCAATAGCTTTCAAAGCTCTGATATTAGAAAAATACTCTATGCTTTCCTGAACCTTTTTCTTTTTTCTTAATCCGGCAGTATCAACAAGAATTATTTCCTCGCCGTAGTATTTTAGAACTGAATCAAGATTATCTCTTGTAGTGCCGGGAATTTCAGTTACAATACTTCTGTCGTAGCCTAATAGTGCATTTGTAAGCGATGATTTACCAACATTTGGTCTTCCGACAACAGCAATTTTTAACCTTGTATCTTCTTCGAGTTCACTGTAATCAGGAAAATTTGCAGTGATAACATCAAGCAAGATCGCCGAGTTTTCTTCCAGCCAATGCTGAAATATCATACACAACGTCAACACCAAGTGAATAAAATTCAACGGCAGCAGTTTCAAACTTTTCCGAGTCAACTTTATTTGCAAGAAGATAAAATGTTTTTCCGGATGCCCTTAGCATATCAACAATATTATGATCCATCGGATGAAGACCATCACGGACATCAGTAATGAAAAGAATTGCATCAGCTTCAAGTATTGCTACTTCAACTTGTTCCCTTATTGCTGTTTCAAAAAGATCCTTCGAGTCAGGAACATAACCGCCAGTATCAATCAATCTGAATTTTTTACCTGCCCAATCAGATTCAGCATAATTACGATCTCTTGTAACACCGCTTTTATCATCAACAATAGCATCTCTCTTTCCGACTATACGATTAAAAAGCGTTGATTTGCCTACGTTGGGTCGACCGACTATTGCAACTAATGGTAATTTCATATTAGAAAGATATAGATAAACGGTTTAGGAAAGAAGATGGATACTAAAGGAGATTAGAAGACTTTTACATAAAATTTAACTTGAAAAGAAATATGATGGATAATTGTAAGTATAATAATCTTTTGATTTAAGAAGTCAAACCTATTTAATAAATGGAACAGCATTGCACCTAACTTAGCTTATCCAGCTCTGCGAGAGTTCCGTTATTTTCCTGAAAATATGATATCCTCTTGCCTGTCCGCCCTTGGCTGGACTTTTTACTTACCTGTTAGCCATTGTCTGATGAAATATGTTATAGGTAATATTAACATTCTATAAATACATTGGAATCACTATTAAATAATTTTTCAATTAGATCAATTTGGTCTATTACTTGTTTTGCGACTTTTTTATAAATACTTCCAATATGTATTGATTTATCGTATCTAAACCAATCATTAGTATTACTGTTTTTCAATAAACCTTTAGGATGTATTCTTATCCTATCATTAAGATAATGTGTGGTCAGTTTGGTAACTTCAATTATTTCACCCCAATAAGTTTTATACGGTTCATTTTTGGTCTTGGATATTTCTATCACAAATCCTCCACCATATTTATCAAATTGAAAAGTAATTAAATGAACTTCAGATTTTGTTATTCTTCTTAAATGTGGAAATGTACCTTTAAAACTAAGTTTCCTAAATTCTGGGAGCACACTTTCTCTTAAAGTGTTACACATTATTTTTCGTGCTTCACTCAACAAATAACTCCGGCTGTCTGAAAAATACTAAGTACATATAACAACGTTGCGCCAAACCCGCCACCCACAGCTTGCCCGCCGAAGTTACTACGAAGGCGGGAACAAGGAAGCCAAGTAAAACCTGCCTGCCCCGACTCGTCGGGGCAGTCGACATTGAAACGCTTGTTAGGTGTTATTATTTAAAAAATGGTTTAACAGTCTCCCAATTAGGATCCTGATTTATTTCGTAACCAAAACCTCTTGATAATACATCTTTGTTGATTTGCGTTTGCAAATAATTATGAATTATTTCAGGGTCGGATAAGTAAACATAGAAATCAAGAAAAGTATCATTGAATATATGACCAACATAATGAGCAATTGATAATTTTTTAATTGCTGACATTAACTCATCTTCAAGTTGATTTGCAATTTTGCTCTCTTCTGGAAGAGGCAATCCATTTTCATAAAGTTTAGTTGTATCAAGACCAATATATACTTTCAAACACCAAGTATATTTTTCTTTGTATGGATAATTCTTGTATGCCATATTTATTGAACCTACTAATGGCCTGCCATTGTTTAATGTAGCCTCAATAACAGAAAATTTTTCTTTAGGATAAAATTTTGAAGAATCGCGTGATTTATCATCTTTATTACACCCGAACAAAATTGAAGATATAGAAACCAATATTAAATAGATCAAAAATTTATTCATTTTTAACACCTAACGACTTGCTTTTCACCCGTCCGCCCATAACAACAATGCCGAATGAAAAAGCTAATGCCAATAATTATTAACAAATTTATTTAATAGAACAATGTTACAAGCAATGCTTACTTTTTTTACCAAACCCGAAAACTTGAACAATGCCGCAATGAAAACGCGGTCGGGTGGAAAAGCTGGCCAGCACTATTTATTAAATTCATTTTCATATTTCTCAATGTTCTGATCAATTGCTTTCCGCAACGCTTTCATATGATCAGGACTTAAAATTATTCGAGAAACAAGCTGAGCTTCCCCCCCAATCTGTAATAGAAAATCCATAATATATTCGTTTTTTGTGTGATGTATCAAAGCAACATTCGAATATATTCCTTTTTGGACATCAGGATTTACCAGCAATTTAATGGACTGTTTTGCATCTTTTGGGGATTCTATTTTTTTAAGTTGTTTTGCCATTTTTACTACCTATAAGTTATTTGCAATTTTTTCTATCTCTTCAGAAACACGATTCAAAACATTTTCACAATAAGAAATTAATTCTCTTTCTTGATTTACAGTCGGACTTAGGGCTAAAGGATCGTCGCACAACAATCTTTTAACAGATGTTAAATCTCCGGTTGTCGTGTATCCGGGTGTTTCCTGAATAACGACTGTTAAGGCTCTAATAAAAATCTGTCTTCGATGAGTTGAGCAATTCCTATATTTCTCAAGATTAATAAATGCATTTGTTCTGAATAGTCTATCTAAAATGTTTTTCAGAGGATGAGTAGCGTGTTGCGTATCGATAGTATTTTTTACACTTTTAATACTAACCCGTCTTTCATCAATTCCTAAATGTAATTTTTGATTGATCACTTGGGCAATTACATCCAATGAAGAATACAAAAACGCATAAAAGGAATCGACATAAAAATGTAATTTTTTTGAAACAGAATAAGTTTTATCATTTGCTGTAGTTGATGCATCGCTTTGTGTTGACAATTCTTTTAACTTAGATAAAGCATAATTTGAATGGTCAACCTTAGCTATCACACCATTTGAATAAAGAATAATTCTTTGGCTTACTCTCTTTGTTTCATTTTGAATAATTCTTTCAGCCATCTGACCAATTGAATCTTTTACTGCCATATTATATACTTTATTTTGGAAAACATTTTATTAACCATCATCCGTATTCACTTTTTCCCCATAAAGTCCCCCCTCCGGAAAGAAATGTAGAAAGTATGGAGGGTATGTATATAAGTGCGCTGGTAAATTAAAAGAATTAATTTTAAAACTCAAACTATCTTTTTCAGGAATGGTTAACGTTGAGCAACTATCGACAAATAAAAAACCCCGCCATTGGTTTATTTATTGCCGTCTGCTTTAGCAGACGATTAATAAAATCACAAGGAGATTAGGGGCTTTAGCCCAATGAAGAATAAATAAAATGCGGCTGAAGCCAAAGTATTTTTCCCATTAATTATTCCGTCAGTTAAAACTGACGGAAATTAAAATATTTGTTTACACAGCCACTGGAAGCACTAAAGATGAGTAAAGCTAAAAGGCATAACTGAAATAGATTGTAGGAATGTACTCATAATGATTAGCAAACTGCTGACCTTCAACTCTCATTTTTACTGCCAGATCACTGTTGAATTCAATTGCAGACCATACACCATCCAACGCACTAAGGAAATGATTGATGTAAATTCCAATTACAAGTTTAGAAGCAGTGTTGTAATAGTCGTTTGCTAAACCCCTTTCACTTGAATAAAAAGTAAAGTTGGGTGATATCTGTGAGTTGTATTCACCGCTTGTATAATCATTCCAACCGGAACTGTATTGAAAATATTTTCCTATTTGTTCGTAGTACTGCTGATCGCCATAAGGAGGTAAAGTGTGAGAGAATCCATCAATTTGTCTTTCAGCTTCATTAAGCTGTATCCAGTTTACTCTTTCCCAGGGAAGAAGAGATTCATCTGAATTAATTTCAATGTTCATACCTTTATACTCATTCATCCACTCAGCATAACGAACAACGCTCCAGTAATCATCTGCATAGTTTTGATAGTCAACTGTTTTGTCGTCAGCCTTTTTATCATAGATTAATCCTGCTGTAATAAGTCCGGCTTCCAAAGCAACGAATATAGCGGCTTTCCAATATTCTTCTGTATAAATTTCACCTGCACCCGGAATTACGAGCGAGAAGATTCCCGCAAGAAGAGGCGATTTTTTGTTTTGTGGTGAAGGCAAGAATTGAGGAAGCTGTAGTTCGGAATAATCTTGTAATGAAATTTTTGAATCAACAGACAGCACACCGGTTAATTTTATTTCATCCTGCAAATTATCCTGTGCAATTATTAAAGAAGAACCGAATATCAATATTGAAAAGATTAATGTTTTCATAATAAATTTTTTATCTAGCTCTAAAATGTTTACTTGAATTTAATATTTCAAAGTCAAAAAGAACGCCTGCATAAAAATTCCACTCTTTACCGTATTTAACTGTTTCACCTCTAACCGTTCTTTCAAATGTATCAAATCCGTAAGATGCATTGAAGAAAATACTTGTTGGAAACAGGTAATAAGAATTTAACTGGAATCTCAGCTCAGCCCCTGCACCTTTTTTAAAGTTATTGAATTCAGGAATATCCCCTGTCCACGCATTTCCTATATCCCCGTGGAATGATAAGAATATTTTATCAAGATAAAGATGACCAAATTTTGCATCAATATTTCTGAACAATGGAAATCGATAAGTAAGATTCAGCCAGGCAACTTCATTTCCGCTGACTGCATAGAAAGGATATGCTTTCATTCCGAGTAAACCGCCAAGATAGAAATCGAAAAAGTCCGGCATTTCAGGACCAAGAATCGATCCTGCTCTTACAGTTGTCGTCAAAGTATGATTTGCAAATGTAGGTAAATGGAATCTTGAGTTAAGTTCCAACCGATGAAAATTAAAATCCTTGTAGATAGGTTTAAGTAAACCTTCTTCATATTCGTAGTTGCCGTCTTCGTTGAACTTATTAAATTCATAGTTGTATGTAAAATCTAATGCAAAGCCAATGGGATTTATCACTATGTCTTTAGTTGGAAGAAATGAATCCCAGGTATATTTCAATTCAAAATTTCTGCCTATGAAATAATTATCCTTTGTTGTCTGATATAAATAATCATTTAGTAAAAAACTGCCTAGTGCTGCATTATAAGTGCTGTAGGCAAATTTTAATTGTAGATTTTGATCTCTTGTAAACAATCTATGTTTAACAATAAAATCCACTTCAAATAAATTATAAGTGACCTCAACAGGAATATTAAAATCGTATTGCACCTGCCCCAATGAATCTTCATATTCACCAAGAAGTAAATTATTATCAGCTTTCCTGCTGATATTATAAATTTCTAAAGCAAGTTCAGGACGAAGCCCGAGTGAAGTTAAAAAAGGCAGTTTATTTTTATATTCAAAAACAAGAAACAGATCCCGTTCCATCCTGGAATTCAAAGAACCGCCCGCAAATATTGAATAGCGGTTAAGCATATCATTGGAAGCAACAAAAACACCGGGTTTAATTTTCTCTAAAAATTTGTTTGACGTGTTATAGTTATCAAACCGGATAAAAGGGAAAAAACTTAATTGCGAAAAAGCACCTTTATAAGGCTGTTTTACATATTCGGGCAATTCGTAATCATTAAAGTTTTTTAATGAGGCTATGTTAAAATTATCTATATCTCCTTTAGGTTTATCTTCATCCAAAGGAGGATTTTCAACTCTCACATAATTTGCGCCTGATTGAACTTTGTCTTGTTCCTGATTTTGCAGATGAAATATTTTATAACCTGTTGAAGTATATCCCGAATAAACAATATCGCCGCTAGAATTAACCGAAGGCATAAATGCTCCGCCGAGCACATTTGTTAATTGCTTCTTCTCTCCTGTTTTTAAATCCATTGAGTAGATATTAAAAATGCCGGTTTCATCACTGGCATAAATCAAATTTCCATTACTATCAAAAGATGGATTCCTTTCGTCAAATTCGTTTCCGAGTATGAATTCAACTTCTCCGCCATTTAAATTTATCCTGGCAATGTTTCTTATGTTATGATAGGAATAATCGAAAAATATTTCTGAATCGTCCGGAGAGAATTTGGGATTATAAACCTGTTCGCCATTTTCGAAAGAAGTTAATGGTTTGAAATTTTTACCATCAATATCAACTAAACCGAGATTTGTTGTTCCATCTTTTTGATAAAGAAAAACTATTTGTTCACCATCGTTTGAAACCGAAGGTTGATTAGCTCTTAAATTTTCAGTTAAACGAGTTTCTTCTTCTTCTTCGATATCATAGACGTACAAATCGTGAACATTATACCAGTTCGGATTATCATCAGTAACCTTGGCATAAAGAATTTTTCTTTCATTATCAATCCAGGAAAAAGTAGATCGAACTCCTGTTGCTATAATTTTTTCTTTTTTAGTTTCAATATTGTAAAGGTAAAGTCCAGACGACACAAAATAATCTGCTGATTTATTAGAAATGTATAAAACTTTTTTTCCGTCTTTGGAAAATGTTGGATAGAAATTCCCAAAACCAACTGATGCAATTGTATCTCCGGCAACTAAATTATTTTTTATCGCTTTAGTTCTTTCTGTATAATCGGCAGCTAAGAACTCCTTCCATTCGTTATAAATTTGGTTGCCGTCTTTACCAAGTACTTTTTCAAAGGCTGCATCAATAGTGAACGTACCGAAGTTACCAAGTGCTTTTGTAACTTCTTTTAATTTATCCTCACCATATTTCTGTGCGATGTATCTGGTAAGAGCAAATCCAAGATTGTAAACTGATTCATTACCGAGACTTGTTTTACCAAAAACACCCATTTCATTCCATGTTAACAAATTATCATCCAGTATATATGAACGAAGAATCATATCCCTGTGAGTATCCCAATTATCGTAATTAAATTCTTTACGCATATATTGAGCGGTACCCTCAGCAAACCAGGCGGGCATATTTACAGTTGCAAACGGATAAGAAGCAATTACATTGGGAAATCCATAGAGAATATCCGGTCTTCTTTCATCTTCATAGCTGAGAATTTGTAAAAATACAGCAGGTAGATTTCTTGATGCTTTCATTCCTGCCTGAAGCTGAACAAGATGCGTGAACTCGTGTGAAATTACATTACGAAGCCAGTTGTGAGTTCCTCT
The DNA here is from genome assembly GCA_963714415.1 of uncultured Ignavibacteriaceae bacterium. Lineage (GTDB taxonomy): Bacteria > Bacteroidota > Ignavibacteria > Ignavibacteriales > Ignavibacteriaceae > JAGXRK01. The sequence goes on along the minus strand of CAVQOL010000003.1, from coordinate 285,037 downwards.
CAAATCAAAATCAAGGGCGCTTGTCCAAATCTCAATTTTATTATCAAAAAAGTAAGTGGCTCCGTTTGAGTAATCATCAATATCTTTAACAACATAATGGACAAGATCAGGTTCGTAATCATATAAAGAACAAAGCGGATCCCAGATTTCATCTGCAATTTTTGCTATAACTTTAGCAGTTCTTTCAGCCCCATCGTGAAAGTGAACCTGAACATGTTTCCCTTTAATTGTAAACCAATCAAGCTGTGGATGGAAATCCGTAAACTGTGCAAATACAGTCGAGCTTATAGGAAATAAAAAGAATAAAAGAATTAATTTTTTCATTAAGAGGCTTGTTTAGAAGATTTTAAAGTACTGTCATTTTACAATTGCAATTTTAATTACCTGCGATTCTGATTTCCCGCTGTTTGACACAGCTTCAATTCTGGCGAGATAAACTCCGCTTTGAATATTTCCTACGTTCCAAACAGTTTCACTATCCATACCACCTGAAGCAAAATCATTTAACTCAGCAACAAATCCACCGGCAAGATCGAAAATTTTAATATTTATTTTTGATTCTTCGGAGACAAAATAACGGATGAATGTTTGTCCATCATAAACCGGATTAGGATAATTATAAGCACGATTCTTCGGGAAGAATTCTGTTATTGCTGAAACTGATTCGGCACCATCAATAAAAGCTGAATTTAAATTATTTCCATTTTTCTCCGACCAATAATACTCTCCGTCAACGGAACCAATATTCCACGCAGAGAATAAATTATTTTCATCTATTACTGCAAGTGAGGGCTGGCCGTTATCTGAAAATAAAACTGGAACTGCGGTTGGATTAGCTCCGGATGAAATCGGAAATCCATCAACTAACCTTCCTTTAGGTCCGTCAAAAGCAAAAATTCTTCCGTCTTCAGTAAATGTTATTAATTCTGATCTGTCATCGCCTTCAAAATCCATTGCCAGCGGCGTCATTACAAAGTTATTTCCTTCAGGATCCATAACCGGATAGTTATCAGCCAAAGCACCTTCAAAATTACGTGCTTCCAGCTTATTGCCATTATTAAAGACTATATAAATGTTTCCGTCTTTGCGAAGATCAGTTAATGAGAAGGAATTTATTTGATAACTAGTTTCAACAATGAAAGATGATAGTAATTCACTTGCTGAAATAATATAGAATTTGTTTTGATTGGTTAAAACGATTGAAATATAATTTCCGTTTTTGTCTTTTGTAACAGCTAAATCAATAGGAATTTCCTCAACGAACGAATATGAGTTACCTGCATTATCAAAAACTGCTGCAATGGGTGATGGGAAAATACTTACCTCAGGTTGGTCACTGATAAATGAAAAGAACCAATCATCACCTGCAATCTTTTTTACCGGTAGAACAGGATCTGCTGAAAAAGTTTCTAAAAGTACCGGCTGCTCAATCGGACTGCCGGGTGAGTAAGTAAGTACCTTGCCATTCAACGTACCAACAATAATCAGGTTAGTTCCATCATTCTTTTGAATAATGACCGGTGAAGTTGTTATAATTTCTCCAGCTTCAATCAAATTTGTGCTGGTTCCATTCTGCATAATCACATAGAGAAGTGAATCAGCAGGCTGAATTAAATAATCAACATTATTAATCAGTGCCATTGCTGGTTTATGATCGGTAATCAAATTGTAAACATTTTTTAAATTGCCGTCAACATCAAAAACTATTAAAGATGAATCAGTCCTAAGCACGAATTGCGAATAAATAACCAGAGAGGAAAGACCATTTCCTAAATAATTCAAATCTATAATTCTGGAGTTAGTTTCAAGGGTAGTTGTAAACAACGGTTTAATAATCGAATCACCATAAGTGATTTTAAAACTCATTCTATTATCAATTTCAGAAAATTCTGAAATAGTAATAAGACTATTTGCACCTGTATTAGTTAATGTATTTGGACGTGTATCTTTAGCGAATCTGTTTTCATAAAGCACTGCAGGATTTGAGAAATACCACATATCTTCCTGTGTTCCCTCTCCTATTACCTCCTCACCGAAAACCGTATAAAATGTTTCACCAATATCAGGAATTCCATCAGCCTCTTTAAGATTAACTCCGCGCCTGCTTTTATCATTATTTATTGTATTGGAGGCAAGCTTTTCATTAATAACATTTTCATCAATATGCCAGATTAGAATACCGCTTCCGGGGATTGCCCAATCAAATTCATCAACATCAACAATAACTCCTGCTAATTCGTCTGTATCAAAACTTCTGTAACCGGTTGTATCGCTGAAAAAAGTTTTTGTAGAAACAACATCACCTATTTTATAGTGAACTGTTGAACCATCTTTATTAGCATCACGATTCCTATTTTCAATAAGATAATATTCTGATGAGTTTAATGGTACTTTGAGAATAACCGTATCACTTAATGAAGCAGCTAATTTTGTTACGAGTGAAATATCATAATCGCCGGGAGCGATTGAAACCGGTTCTGCCCAGCCAAGATAAATTTTTTCCCAGGCAGAAGGTTCAGGAGGATAAGTTCCATTGTATGCAAATATAGATTGTCCGTCCATCAATCCGAATCTACCTATTGCACTTAAACCTGTTTCAGTATTGAACAAGATCAGGCAGCCCAAGATGACTTGCAACACTTGCAACAAGCAATCCGTTAATTGTAATTTCAAATAGAACTTTTCCGGTTAATGTTGATAATTCCCTGCTCTCGGTTTCAGGCATTATCATAGAGTTTGTAATTTTGAATTGTCCATCTTTAACCGGAAATCCCTCAAAGTCATTACCGAAAATATTTTTTAAAGCTTTCTCACTCAAATAAACTGAAGGAAGATCTTTCTCGTTTCCTAAACTGCCGGGCAGAGTAATATCTCTTCCTACTCCTGCGTGAAAGATTACAAATAAATTATAATCCGAAAAAGTAAAACTTGGATACATATCGGAAGCAATAGTCCAGACTTCAGAGGCAAAATTACCAAGTGGAGTAAAATCGTCGGAAGTATTTTCAGGTGAATAATTTCTCATCGTTTGCGAAACTGAAAAAGTATCAGGTAATATTGTATAATCGACAACAACATTACCATTTGAATTTCTTTGAAAATAATTTCTTACAAACTGAAGGTGATCCTCAAAATATTTCTGATCGTGCGGAAGTGGATCTAAAATAGTACTGCCATAATTCTGAGAGTATATCGAACCGAACTTCCCGTTACCAAAAGTCGCTGCATCATTATCTTCCTGAAAGTTAACCATTACAGCAAGAATTTTCACAGTATCATCTAATAAGGCAGAAGTTTTTTCAACGGGAAAAGAATTTATCTTTCCTAAAAAAGTTTGGGCAGATAAACTGCCCAAAACTAAAAACAATAGTAAGGAAAATGAGAGAATTTTTTTCATATTAGGTTAAATTCCGCGTGGTAATCCTCTGGTGCTTTCAGGAGCTGCACCCCAACCGATAAGTACCGTAAATCTTAAGGTATCTGATAAAGGATGGTTTTCCCCGTTCTCAAACATTGATGTTGTAATGTAACTAAAGTCAAATCCATAAATATCATATCTTATGCCTGCTCCGAAAGTAATAAACTTTCTGTTGCCGTATTCAGGATCTTCATAAAAGAACCCTGTTCTAAGAGCAAATAAAAAGTCACCCGGAACTCCGTACCAATATTCAAGACCCATTGAAGTAACTATATCTCTCAACTCTTCGCTGAAAGGTTTATCTCCCCATGCAGTAAATATGGCAGCATACCATTCATCGGATTCAGAAACAGTTTTTGTAGTATCCTCGAAAGGAACAACCTTTGTAGTTTTGCTAACGAGCAATTTGCTGAAATCCAATGTGTAAATAAGATTATTAAATTCACTGTCTATTACTTTGTAAGCAAAACCAAGTCTGAAATTTGTTGGAATCGGATCTGCCTGATCCTGATCAATGTAGGTAATTTTTGGACCAAGGTTACTTAGGTTCATTCCAATACTTAATTTTCCACCAATATCTTCATCGATTAAAGGTAAAACAAATCTTACAGGTCTCCACATTGCACCAATATCGAAACTGACTGTTGTAGCTACGCCAGTACCTTGTTCTTCACCGGTAGCTTGATCGGAAAGTCTGCTATGAATTATTCTGAAGTTAAAGCCTAATCCCCAGTCTGAATGTATTTTGGTAGCATAACCTAAAGTAAGAGCTGCATCAAAAGAACGAAATGTTCCAAGTGGAGTCGGATCTGTTTCGCCAGTCCTGACAAATTCACCAAAGTTCATATAGGTAATACCTGCAGTGATACTTCCATCTAATTCCTCGATGTACTGACGATAAGTTAGATAATCATAAAAAAGATCAAGATTAAATTGTGGAAGCCAGTTACTATGTGTTATACTAAGTTCAGTTCCTGTTAAAAATGCAATACCTGCAGGATTCCAGAAAATAGCTGCGGAGTTATCAGCTAATCCGGTTCCGGATTCACCAATACCACCAGCTCTGGAATCTGGAGCAAGTAAAAGAAAAGGAACTGCTGCTTCACCTTGTCCGAATGTAACTTTTCCAAATCCACTAAGCATTAAGCATATCATCAGTAGCTTAAAAGCATTCTTCATTGTATTTATCCTCCGATAAGTTTTTTGTCTGTTTCTAAATTTGAACAATTTGGACTAAAAATATAACCAAATAATAGATATTATATCAAAATAAATTTATTTCACCTTATTACAGCAAGTTTTCCGGTAACACTGCTGCTTCCCTCCCCATTAGTAGTCTTTACAATTACTTTATATAGGTAAGTCCCATTCGCAATACTGCTCCCATCTCCATCTCTGCCATCCCAATCAACAGTTACAAATTTCTGGTTAATATTAAATCTTTCAATCTCTTTAATCAATCTACCAGCAATTGTATAGATTTTAATTTTTACATCAATAGTCTCTGTAAGATTTTGATTAAATGTAAAAGTTGTTGAAGAAGTAAAAGGATTTGGGTAATTATAAACATCACGAATTACTAATCCACTATCATTTACAACCGAAAAGTATGACAATTCAGAGGAAAAATTATTAAATACATCCCACGCTTTAACAAATAAGGAATATTCGCCAAAGTTAAGATTACTGAATTTATAATTTACTTGTCCGGATTTTCCACCAGCATCAAGGTCACCAATAAAATAATTTGTAAAGTCTATCGGATTGTTTTCCTGTTCGTTAAGTATTCCTTCCAGCTTATGCCCGATTCCTGTTCCTGTTGTATTCAAACCCGTTTCATCATTAAGTTTAACAATCAATTTAGGACTTGGCCCAACGAGATAAGATGTGCCATAACTAATATCATCAAAATATATTTCAATTTCAGGACCCTTACCATCGTTGGCAGTTGTGTCAGTTCCACCGATTATTACACTAGTTGTATAAGCAATTCCATCAGAAGTATTGTCAAAGAAATAAAATACAATTTTGCCATTTTTATTTTCATATGATATATCCTTGGGGACAACGAAGTCAGCAGAAAATCTGCCATTCGTAATTGATACTCTGCCATTAAAAATAATTCCGCCTTGCTGCTTCATATCCATATAGACTGGTGTTGTAGTCAAACTTGGAATCAGCAGTTTTACTATACGCTCGGAATCAAAAACCGTTAATAAACCCTCGCCCGAAAAATCTTCCCAAATAGTATTGTCCGGTTTAAGAACAACTCCATCGATTTTTGTTTTACTTAATGCTTTTATCTGAACATCAGTTGTAAGTAATACTCCATTTACAGAATCTATACTTGCAGAATACTGAGGAATATGTAATCTTAATGTAGGATCAGCAAATAGTCCGTATTTACGATCATTGTCTATGGATCTCCAGAGTTTAGTTTTAAAGACTGCCTTGCCTAGACGAATAGGTAAATTGAGAGTATCGCGGGATGAAAGAAATATATTCTTGAATAATTCTTCATTCAAATCGTGATTTAAACTTGAATAACCCAATCTGGCTGACGTAAAGCCACCAATCGAACCAGAGTTAGGAAGGAACAGCATAGCTTCTGTTGAACTCTGAAAATTAGGAATATCAAAATATCCAAAATCGCAAGTGGCTGCACATATGAAGAAATATTTATCATTTTTCATTAAAGGAAGTGCAACGCTCTTTTCAAAAATATATTCATGCGCCCAAAGCTCAGGGCTGCCGTGACCAATATAGTTAATCAGCAAAGTACCGTTATTTATTGCCTCGATAATTGCTTGATTTACAGCCGGCTTCCTTCTTCCCTGCCCTGTAATAACATCGGGATAGGCTGCAGAATAAATTTTACTTCTATTAAAATTAGCCGGCAAAATACTTTCAGCAATATATTCTGTGGGGGCTGTGTGTTCGGTACCCTCATATCTTCCACCGGAACCAATTCCGTCATCGGCAATGAATGTTACAAGATTACGCCAGTTGCCTTTGTCATTTGAGGTTTCATAATCAATTATTTTTGTTACTACATTATTTGCTTCAGCAAGATTGCTAACAGGAATTCTGCCCAAAGCTATATCAACTAATGGATCATCGCCATCAATAAAAGCAAAAAAGTCATCTGTAACGTAAGAGTTTAATAACGCCAAAGATTGAACAGTCTGCCAGGTAGGAATAAAATTGTCACCGAATTTTTCTGTATTTCTGTAATCGTAAGTACCTTTACCAAAAAAAAGTACATACTCAGGTTTTATTTGCCAATTATTGTAAGCGTGCTTTAAATAATCTCTTATCGCAGTAACATCCAGTGTGCCGCCGGAGAACTCATTAAATATCTGGTCTATATCTACAATAATCGTAGATAGCGGAGTAACTGTCTGTGACTCCCTATAATTTTTTAACCTGTTTGCAGGTTCCATAAAATTTTTATGGGTGATTATTATAAACTTAGCTCCTGTTGATTCAATGCGAAGGTTGGAATTCGCAACTTCCGAAGGACTAATTGGTGTTTTATAAATATCATTGCCAATAGCTATATACTTACTTCTTAATAATGATGATTCATTAAATTTAAATCTGCACTCACCACCTGAATGAAATGAAAAATTACTTACTAATTTTACATTTGCATAATCCGTAACGTCAAATACTTTTATGTTTGATGATGTAAATCCATTTAACTGATATTCAATTATTCCTGTATTAGGTTCTGCAAAGAACATCAGATAATCTGAATTAGCCTTTAGTTCTTTAACATATTCAATCTCGAAATAATCAAGGTAACCCACTGATGATACCGAAACAGGATTAACTTTAAATGTCAATGCACTTCTGTTATCAGGCAAAGGATTATTAAAAGTGAATGATCTTAGATATTCAATGCCTGCCGTGTATGAAAGACTACCATACCCTGAAAGATTTTGAGTAAAAAGCTGGTTTCCATTATCGCTGATAATTAGTTCCATTCCGGTGGAAGTGCCAACAGCAAATTTTATTGTATATTTAACAGGCTCAGAATTAATTCTGTTAGTTAAAGAATTAATGTAAGTACGCGAACTAATTGCCGATGAGAAATCATCACCAAAAAATTGTCTGCCTGATTTTCCAAGATTAATTTTGTCAACTTCCCAATCAGCAAATGCTACTGAGCTTGTTTGAATAAAATCGGAAGGAGTAGTTGCATCTAAACCCGGTTTTGATTGTATTCTTTTACCTTGTCCCTCGCTTGAGGTTATCCAGAAATAATTCTTATCTGAATAAGTATGACGCATTCGGACAATTTTGGAAACATCAGGGTCAAAATCCCAAAAACTATGTCCTCTTCCGTAAAAGATTATATAATCGTTTGTATCAAATTTTCCATCTTCTTCACCAACAATAGTTATCGCATTCTCTTCTAAATCATTTGGACGAGGTTTCGTAATGTTTTCGGGTAATACTTTACCGCTATTGTTATAAATTTTTATTGTTCGGGGGTCAACAGTATTCGCATCAATTCCATATGAAGCAAGCATTGATCTTGTTATCTTATAGAATCCTTCTTCAGGTGCTTCGAACCTGAACCATCTGCCGCTTGATAGAACACTGCTGGTTGCGACTTTACTTAGTCTATCTGATCTTTCCTCAACCCAATTTTTTGCAACATCAAAATTCAACAGAGCATCACTTAAGAAATTATCGGCAGGAGTTTTTGCAAAAATTCCTCCGCCAGAAAAATTAATTCGGATCAAAAATCTTGTATATAGTCTTATTGAATTTAATGATGCATTGAATTGAACCGGTGATATAATAAAAGACTGAATTTTTATTCCTCTGGCTATTCCGTATTCACCAAAAGTAATCAGGTCATCATTAAAAACAGAACTAAAATACTCTTCATTAGTATTATATCTAAATGAGGGGAAGTCACCTTCTTTAATTATTTCAGGAATTGGCAGGAGCTGTCCTGATATTTCTTTATAACCGGTTGAGAGAATTTCAAAAGTAGTCCCAAATTCATTCGGAACGCCGACATTAATGATATTTTTTTCTAGTAAAGGTGCACCAAAATTGAATTCATTCAGATTGGTTCCACCGGAAAAAGAAACTCTACGGTATTCTTTATTGTTAAAGGTGATGATTGAAGTATCAGAATAATCAGGGGTGTACTCAAAAATTAATGCTGAAGCATCTGAGGAGATAATTCTAATATCGTTTTGCGGGAAAACAAGAAGAGATATTAGAAGAAATAATACAGAGATTTTGCCGTACATAAAGTTTACAGTTTACTTATTAAAAACTAATTATCTGAAGAATAATAATAAAAAACAGTTTCGTAGCAAAAATCTCTAAAATATTTCTCCTATTTTTGAAGCAATTTAGGTACTTTTAGGTTAATTAGTCAAGCCCATTATATAAGTGTATATTTTTAAGTTCTGTGCTCAGAGATACAGAATCAATATACTTGAACGGCAAAACAGACTTGTCATAAATAACATTTTTATCAGTATCAAGCAATACTAATTTTCGTTTATATAAATCAAGAAAAGTTATGGCATTTATCAAATAATTTTCAAAAAACTCACTTAACTTTATAAACCTAAAACATCTTTATTGTTTCTCATAGCTTGAATGCAAAATTGAATATGTTCATCCAGATTTACACCCAGGGCTTCAGCTCCGTTTACAATATCTTCTCTACTGACCGCTTTAGCAAATGCCTTATCTTTCATTTTTTTCTTAACAGATTTTACTTCAACTTCATCAATACTTTTAGATGGGCGAACATAAGTAACTGCGGTTAAAAATCCTGCAAGCTCATCACAAGCAAACAAAGTTTTTTGAAGAAGAGTTTCTCTTTTAATTCCCGTATAATCTGCGTGTGAAAGAATAGTCTGAATAAAGTCTTCAGGAAATCCTTCTGCTTTAAGAATTTCTGCTCCTTTGAAAGGATGCTCTTCCGCAGTCGGATACATTTCATAGTCAAAATCGTGAAGCAGGGCTACATTACCCCAGTAATGAACATCTTCATTAAATTTTTCTGCATAAGCACGAACACAGGATTCCACTGCATAAGCATGCTTAAGCAAGCTTTCACTTTTGGTGTATTGCTTTAATAGATTATGACAATATTCTCTATCTCTTTCTTTCATTTTATTTATCTCCTGATTTTGAATTAAAACCCGGACAAATATCTGCAAGAATACATTCCAAACATTTTGGTCTTCTTGCAATACAGATTTTTCTTCCGTGTGCTGCAAGCCAGTGTGATGAACTAATCCAGTCTTCTTCGGGCAATAGCTCTTTTAATTTCATTTCAATTTTAATAGGATCTTTTGTTTTAACAAAGCCAAAAATATTTGATAATCTAATTACATGAGTATCCACAGCAATTGACGGAATTCCGAATGCATTACCGGCAACAACTGAAGCCGTTTTTCTTCCAACTCCGCTTAGCTTTGTTAATGCTTCAAAATCAGCTGGAACTTTTCCGTTATGTTTTTCAACAAGCTCTTTGCAGCAATTGATTATATTTTTTGCTTTTTGTCTGTAAAATCCTGTTGAAAAAATATCCTTTCCCAATTCTTCAACATTAACCTTAATATAATCCTGTGGCTTTTTGTATTTCTTAAAAAGTGATTTAGTAACAATATTCACTCTTTCATCAGTACACTGTGCAGAAAGGATTGTAGCAACAAGAAGCTGGAAAGGATTTGAATATTCAAGAGCAGATTTTGGTTTTAAGTATTCTTCTCTTAGAGCGGAAAATATTTTTTTGGAAAAATTGAGTTCAGATTTATTTGGCATTTTTATTTAATTGTAGATCAGAAATGAATTATCTATCAACCGGTTTGTAATTTTGAATAGTAGCGCGTACGGGATTCCTCCAAAGGAGTCCCTTCGGGAGAACCCGTGATCTCCACTTGCTTATATTATTTCTTTCTCTTTTAACCAGAGATAACCTTCTATTGATTTAAAATATCTTTCACGTGCTACAGATTCTTTTCTCTTTGTAAAAGCTTCAAAATAATGAAGCACGTATGGTTTATGACCCTTGGTATACCTTACTCTCCCAGAATTATGATATTTCAATCGATCTTCCAAACTAGAAGTTGATCCATAGTAATAACTTTTATCCTTGAGACTTCTCAGTATATAAGTATAGTACAAGATCAATAAATTAATGAAAGAGAAAGATGTATGAAATTGTAGCGCGTACGGGATTCGAACCCGTGATCTCCGCCTTGAGAGGGCGGCGTCCTAAGCCACTAGACGAACGCGCCTGTGAATAAATTAAAAATTAACAATGAACAATTTATAATTGCTTTGGAATTGTTAATTCCTAATTGTTCATTGTTAATTAGTTTGGTTGTCCCTTCAGGGGTCGAACCTGAACTCTTCGCATCCAGAGTGCGACGTGTTGCCAATTACACCAAGGGACAATATTCTTCATTTATTCGTTGCAAAGTTAATACGGAATGAGTAAGAATAGCAAGGCTTTGCTATTGCTTTACCAATAAAGTCAGTCAGGTTGAACTTGATTTCTAAATGCAATTAATTAAAATTGCAACAGGTTTGAAATTATTCATTGTATATTTGTTAATATGAAATCAAAAATAATGAAATACATCGCATTTTTTTTGTTTATATCAACCGGTATAAATGCTCAACAATATGATTATAAATACTCGATTGGAAAATTTGCAAACGCATCTTCATTTTATATTGCTGCATCGGGAATAATTTATGTAACCGACAGTGGTAATGATCAAATTACAAGTTTGGATACTCTTGGTAATATTCTTCAAACTACCGGCGGTTATGGCTGGACTGATGCGACATTTGATGAACCTGTGGATGTATTTGCCACTCCGTTAAATGTTTATGTGACCGATAAAAATAATCATCGTATTCAGAGATTCGATCGCGATCTTAATTTTATTTCATCTCTTTGTACCGAAGATAAAGATAATAAAGAAGCAAGATTTGGTTATCCTTTAAGTTGTACTGTTTCAAATCAAGGGGATATGTATATACTTGATTCTGAAAATCAAAGAGTTATAAAGTTTGATTTGTTTGGAAATTTTATTCAGAATTTTGGCGGATTTGATGCTGGAAGTTACATGTTAGAAAATCCGAAATCTCTTGCAGTAAGTTCTAATAATTTAATTTTTGTTTTAGATGAATCAGGCATTGTAATCTTCGATTCATTTGGCAATGGCGTTGGAAATATTGAGATAGCAAGATAAGTTGATCTCCTTAAGAATTTTATTTGATAATTTGACTTTTAACTCAATAAATAAAATTTTTACACACAACCTTAGAACAGAAGATCAAATCTTCAATGAGGTCGTTCTCGATTTCAAAGATGTAGAAATTGTTTCGTCTCTATTTTATAACGATAAATTATACGTTCTTACTGCTAAAGAAATTTTAATCTTTTCCTCTTTGAATTGAAAAAGATTTTTGACTTTTTTATAAAAAGAATACGAATAATATTTTTTACCGGTCTGTTATTGTGGACTGCAGGAATATTCATTCCCTGCTTAAATATTGAGAATCCTCTTCTTTTTTTCATAACTGATCAATTCTATTCCACAGTTTGTCATCAGAATCCAGCTAAAACTTTTCTGTGTGATACAAATCATTTATTTGTCTGTGCAAGATGTCTTGGTATTTATACAGGCGCATTGCTGATGTCATTTGTAGTTCTTTTCTATAAAAAGACATTTCGTTTAAATCTTCTTCCTTTGACAATTGCAAGTGTTCCAATGCTAATTGATGTGTTAGGAGTGTTATTCAATTTTTATAATTATTCTCTGATACTTGCACTATTTACTGGAGTACTTTTTGGTTCAACTGCGTTTATATATATTTTGTCTGTAATTGAAAATTCTTTTTCTGAATATTCTAAAAGGTAAATAGTGAAAAAAGTCTTTCCATCATTAGTAAGTGGATTCGCGGCGTCAGTTCTCACAACCATTCCTATGTTAAAAAGTTTCAGCTGTTGCTCTGATTGTACCCGGTGCGGCTGTTATTGCTTTATTGCTTGATAGAAAAATAAATCATAATCTTGAGAAAATAACTCTTAAAAAAGCTTTGCTGTTTGGATTTCTAACCGGATTATTTGCCACTTTTTTCATCACTTCGTTTGACCTTTTAATAACCTTCATCACAAAAAGTAACGATTTAATTTATTCACTTCCTCAAACAGAAGTTCTGATGAGACAATGGAACCTGGGACCATTATTTGATGAGTCATTAAAAATAATAAAACAAATGGCAACAGATATTCAAACAACCGGATTTTCAGTTTTATATGCCATAATGATTTTCTTCAGTAATTTTATTTCCAACTCTATATTTGGAATGATTGGCGGTGCGCTTGGTATGGCTATATTAAACAGAAGGACTGATTGATTAATGATAACCGCGTTTATCTTTTTTCTTCACTTAATTTTTATGCTGGTAATCTTCACGAAGAAATGGCAGGAAGAAGGATTGTCCTCTGGTTTTCTTAATCTAGTTTTGATAGGGATACTTTTTGCAGTCGGTTGGACAATTTCCGGTTTGATTGCAAAGTTAGTGATGGAGCAGGAAGGGTTAGGAATATATTATGACAGAGATACTTTCTCACTAACTCTGCTTACTATTGCTGAATTCTTCTTCTACAAATTCTACTACAAAGAGACTTCTACTGCAACCGATAAGGGAACACAATAACTGCAGTTTGTTCTGCCTGCTGCTGTGCTGGTGAAAGAGGTTCAAACCTCCACTGCCATAAAGAATTAATAGCAGCATTTTCCAATTTGGTATCGGCTTTTGTCAATAAGAAAATAGAACCAACAGTTCCATCCGGTTTAATTGTAAAACGAAGACGGATATCAATTTCTTTATTTACACCTTCAGGATAAGAAGGAAGTGAGTAGCTGTAAATTTTTCTTGTTCCCATTCCTCCCCATTCAATATCGAATCCGAAACTTCCTTCACCCTTTGCAAGGTTTCCCTTACCGGTTGTTGAAGCATCAGATGTAGTTTCCTTAACACTCTCGGTTTTAGTTTCCTTTTTTTGTTCTTTATCCTTTTCGGCTGGTTTAATTATATTATCATCTTGAGTATTTTTTGCAACAGGCAGCTTAACTTCCTTAACCTCAGGATTTTTATTTTCGGTTATATTTTCTTCCTGAGGTGGTGCTAGTTCTTCTGTTTTATCTAGGTTTTCACCTATCGCGCCTGATGAACCGAACTCTGATGATATTCCAAAGGATAATTCAACATATTCTTTTGCAGGAAATTCAAAGGCTAAATTAACCAACAGGAATATTACCATCAGGATTGAATGAAACAACACTGAAGCAGAATAGGAGATTTTCTTTATATCCTGGTAGTTCATAATTGTTTTTCTGTTTCGATTGTGAATTTATCTATTGCCGAGGCTTTTGCAGCATCAATTACTTTTATTATCATTTCAATTGATACACTCTTATCAGAACGAATAATGAGATTATCACCGTTCGTAGAAGCTTTTAATTCACCCAGTTTAAATGCTAGCTGATCAATACCGACCTCATCTGATCCGACATAAACCCCACCGCCGGAAGTTAAAGTAACAATCATCATTGTCGGTTCTGATCTTTCATTCAACTTTGAACTAGGCAGCTTAACTTTTACTCCTGTCTGAATAACGAATTGTGATGTGAGAAGAAAGAATACCACTAATAACATCACTATATCAGTCAAAGATGAATAGCTGAAAATACTTATTGGTTGTTTTGATGTTTGAAATTTCATATTAATTCCTATATATCAATTTCTACTTCATCATCAATATTGCTAATATCTGTTGATTCATCCTGAATCACATCAATAACATCATTAGCCACTGTTTCCATATCTTCTACAGTTCTTTTAATTGCACTTAGAAAATAGTTATAGAATGCAAGTGCCGGAATACCAACTATAAGTCCGAATGCTGTTGTTGTTAAAGCTTCCCAGATACCTCCAGCTAAATCGCTTGGATTAGCAGCACCGGCGAGATCTTCAATTGTCATAAAAGCTTGAATCATACCAGTAACTGTTCCAAGAAATCCGAGAAGAGGAGCAACACCTGCAACAGTAGCTAAAATAGTTAATCCTTTCTCAAGTTTACTTACTTCCTGACGCCCGGCGTTTTCAATAGCTTCTTTAACTCTTGTATGACCAAGTCTGTATTTTTTTAATCCTTTTCTTACAATGTTGGCAACAGGAGATTTTTCCTGCATACAATGACTAATTGCACCGGAAATATCTTTCTTCTTAATCATACCTCTTATTCTAACCATAAAAGCAGGAAGGTTAATTCTGGTTTTTCTTAAAACTGTGTAACGATCAATTACAACTGCCAGACCAATTATTGAACAAATCAAAATCGGCCACATTAGCCACCCGCCTTTTAGAAATATATCGAATAGATTCATATTTTACCTTTATGTGATATACTGAGAATTATTTAAACTGAACAGCTAACTTTTTAGCTTCTTCTTTATTTGTAAAATTGCCAACCTTAACCCGGTGCCAGATAGCACCGTCAACTTCAGCGCGTTCTACGAATGCATTATAGCCTTTGTTCCTGAATCTTCCAGCTTCATTTTCTGCTACTGAATTACTTCTGAAAGCAGCAACCTGAACAATATAAACATTCCCATACAGGAACAAATTTACACCAATTTTTTTTACCGTTCCAGCAGGCGGTTGATTATTGACCTCAGGTCTTATTTCTTCTGGAGTTTCTTCAGGTTTTTCAACCTTCACAATTTTAACCGGTTCTTCTTTCGCCGTAGAAACAGCTTCTTCTTTTTTAATATCAAAAATACTTAATTCATCTTTATAAATTTCTGTTCTCTTTGGATACGGATAAGATACAGGAAAATCAAAATCTCTTTCTACAATATTCATTCTATCAGTATTAAATTGAATCTTTGGTTCCTGAACCTGTTGTTTACTTGCACCTTTTATATTATTCAGATAATAATAAATTCCGTAAGCTATAATTCCAATGGAGACAATTAACATAATATATGGTGTAACAGATGAACTTGATTTTCTGTGTTTGTGTCTCTGTCTGAATCTCTCTTTTTCTTCTTCAATTGAAAGAATATCCCTCTTTGTTTTATTAGTTGAAGTTTTTTCAGGTTTCCTAACTCTTTCTTTTTCGCGTTTTTCACGAACTGTTCTACGTTTAGGTTCTATCCCAATAAACTCACTTGACTTTTTATCAAATATTAGTTTAACCGGTTCTTCTTTTAAAGGCTCCTGATTACTTTCGTCAAAAAGTATGGTTGGAAATGTTATAACCGGTCTCTCAATTGTTTTATCAATAATTCCATCTAAAGTTTTTACTCTTTCAAATTTTTCTTGTGAATCTTTTTTCTCTTCATCTTCTTTTTCAGCTAATTTTTCTTTTGATTCAGCCTTATCATAATCAATTTTAATTATAGCTGAATCATCAACTTTCATTTGGTCATCAGGAACTTCTAACTTCTTTTCTTCTTCTTTAGTTTTAGTCTTTTCGAAGCTTCCAAAATCCCAACTGACAGCAGAGCGGCTATCCTTGGATGTTTCATCTGAAACATTTGTATCAGCTAAATCAAGTATTTGTTCTTCCTCAATTTGTTTTGAAATATCTTTTTCAGAGATAGAATCTTTAAAAACTAAACCACTTGCTTCTTCATCCGGTTTTAATTTACTCTTGTTAAGAATATCTAAATCAAGATCAATAACTGAAGATAATAATTCAGAAACCTCTGTTATTGCAGAGTTTTCAACTGTCTTATCTACTTTTGATTCTATTAATCTCCTCAACTCAGAACCGGTATGAGGAATATAAAAATCTGATTCCACTATTCCTTTAAAAGGAATTAATGGTTTACCAAAACTTAAACTAAAAGCAGCATCAACAGAATTAAATTCATCTCCATCCGTAACAGGTATATTAAAAAATAAACCGTCAAATTCTGTTTTCTCTTTTACCTGATTATTTGAGAAGTAAATTAATTCAATCACTTCATATTCAGGAGCATCTTCTTCACCTGTACTAAATGATTTACTGATTTTACCCTGAACCAGATAAAAATAACCAAATCCATCAACGAAAAGAGCCTGACCGGTCTTTAAAAAAACCACGAGTTTTTTTAAAAAAATCTCGAAGAAAACTTTTGTTTCCGAATCAGGAACTCCTGACTGTTTTGAGATCTTTCTTATTAATTCTGCTCTGGTCATTTAATTAAATTACATCTTCTACAAACTATAAACGATAGTTAATTCCAAAAATAACATTTAGCGGCATTTCTTTATAATTGTACCATCTGTAGTTTGAGTTACTTAATAGGTTACTAAGCTTTAATGTTAAATCAAAATTTGGTTTCAAAGTATAAATAAAATTCAACCCGAGATCAATAAAAGGATCAATTACTAAATCATTTTCAAGATCAGCATAAGATTTCGAATGATAAGTTAATTTAACCTGAGTTTCTAGTCCCATTGCGAATTGATATCCATACATTCCGGTTACATTAAGAACTGGATGATATGACACAAATTTATTTAATGTATCTAAATTGGTCTTAACAAATGCTACATCAATTGAACCATAAAATTTTCCGAACGGACCTAGATGATAAAGTAAATTTAAGTAAGGATTAAAACTGGTCATTTTTATATAACCTAAATCAAACTTACCTGTATCTGCGGAGTTCAGATAATATGGATAATCTTTTGAACTAAAATATCTTAATCCACCATTGATCTGATAATAAGGACCATATTCATACTTCACGGCAATATCATAATAATCGGATTTTTCATAATAGATGCTCGAATAATCAACAGCATTGAAGTATTCATTCTCACGTAGCATTGTACCTGGACTTACCAATTGAGGAACTGGAGCATATTCGCCAAATACGGTAAGATTTTTGTTTAATTTAAGCCCAACGGAGGCATAAAGAGCGCTAAAATTTTTTCCTGCTGAATTGGCAAACGTAAATCCGAAAGCACCTTTAATTAATTCTGTGAACTGAAAACCGGCAACAGGTCTGAATATAAATATATCTCTTCCCTGCTTATCACCAAAGCTGTTCTTTATGTAATGTTTTTGGTAATCAGCTGCTATTCCAACATTTACAACCGAAACGACAATTTTACTTTCACCTTTTAATCTAAAATAATTATCATTAAAATTTTCTTCGCTCAACGAAGTTACGTGATCGGATAAAGTAAATCCGAACTGAAAATTCTTTCCAAAATTATTTCTAAGTCCAACCAGCAGATTTCCTGAATTGATAGTTCTTTTTGTTCGCGGATCATTGGCGGTAAATAATTTGAATGATGTGGTTCCAATATCTGCACTGATATTAGATTGCGTTCCCGGTAAGAAATCATTATCGATATCTGACCAGTAAACAAAATTACCACCCAAACTTAATGCGTAGCGATCGCTATATTCAATATCATAAGCCCTGTTATAAAATCCACTAAAAACACCTTCAACAATTCCATTATTAAATGGATGTGCATAAGTTCCTTTAAGTACGGGCATTGTATATAAACCCGCTCCGGCTTCAATATTTCCTTTGAAGAAACTGATTGAATCCAAAAGATTTAAGTCGCTCTTGATAGGATTAGACAAATCGCGAATTTCAAGTTCTTCTGGTGAAAATGTAGGACGCAAAAATTCATCCGAAATCGTACTGATAAAATCAGGAGACATTTTATTAACTTTTTTTACAGAGATGATATCTCTTCCTGTAATTACGAAATCAGGTAATTCAACATTTGTTGTTTGTCTTGTTTCATCCTGTGCTATTATCAAAGAAGTAAATAAAACAATAGCAATTATTATTTTCTTAATCATTTTAATCTCCTCAATTTCTCCTGGGCTTCCTGCCCGAACGCATTACCTTTATGCTTTTGAACAACAGCACGGTACATTTCTTTTGCTTGCTCAAAATCTTTTAACTTTTCGTAACAGGCACCTAAAAGTAAATATGACTTTGTAAGCCATTCATCGTATGTAGAGTAAACAGTTCTTACTCTGACCAATGCTGATATTGCATCAGTAGTTTTTCCCTGTTCAAATAATGAAAGACCTTGATAATATTGGCCTTTTGCACCTAAATCATCACCTCGTTTTTCGGCAAGTGATCTGAATAAATTTTCAGCATTAGTATATCTGCCTAAAGCAAGTTCAATCAATCCCATTTCAAATTTAGATTTGTCTGCAAAAATTGTGTTTGGATAATACATTGCTACTTCATCAAAAACTTCATAAGCTTCACTGAACTTTTCCATCTGTACTAAAGTATTACCTTTATTGAAGAGTATCTCAGGCAATCGCGGTGATTTATTAAGTTCTTTAATTCCTTTATCATATGCAGAAACAGCATCCTGATAATTACCCGTAGCTCTATGAATATTACCAATCTCAAGTATAGAAGCAGCAGCAGTTTCAGAAGAATTGTAATCACGAAATACTCTATCGAAATTAACAATAGCCTCCTCAAATTGATTTAAACTTTGGGCGCTTTTCCCAATCCAATAGTAAGCATCGGGCACCAGACTACTTCCCGAATATCTTGCAACAAATTCTCTGTAACTGCGTTGCGCATTTTCATATTGTCCGAGACCGTAGTGAATTTCTCCTTTTTTAAAGAAAATTTGATCTGCATTTTTGGTATTAGGATTTCTAGTTACAAATTCATCAATAAAAGAAATTGCTCTCTCAGGTGCACCCATTGCAACATAACTATATTGAATTCCGTTAACTGCATCGAATATGTAAATCGATGTAGGAAATTTTGTAATAACATTTTCATAGTTTTCAATTGCTGAGTCATATTTCCCTAAATTGAAATAAGCATCTCCTATTGAATAATAAATTATTGGTTCAAGACTTGTCTTCGGATATTTAACTAATACATCTCTATATCGCGAAATTGCTTCATCGAATTTACCTTGCTGAAAATAAATCCAGCTTACGGTAAATAATGATCCTTCAGCATATTCCGAATGTGGATAGTTCGATTGCAACTGTATGAACTCCGCAATAGCTTCATTTACTCTTCCGGATTTATAAAGTGCTTGGGCATATTGATAATTTGCGTAAAGTGTTCCTATATCTTTGCTGCCGGCTTTAAACAAATCACGATAGATGTTACTTGCCTGAGTAAAGTTTTTGCTTCCGTAATAGCTATCAGCTAAACGAAGACGGGCGTCAAGTGAGCGGTTGCTTGCAGGATATTTTTTAACAAAATCCGCAAACTGAAGAGCAGCATTTTCGTAATCACCTCTGTTAAAGTAACTGTAAGCTTTGCCATATAAAGCCTGCTGATTTATTATTTCATCATCACTGAAAGCATTGTTGTATCTTTTAACTGCTTCATTATAATTACCAAGCGCAAAATAACTTTCAGCCAGGTAGAAATTTACTTTTTGTGTTTCAAATTTCGGATCTTTCAAATCTATTTTTAAAAATCTCTCTATAGCTTCACTGTATTTTCCAAGGTTATACAATGCGACACCTAATCCAAACAATGCTCTGTTCTGAATGTTAATATCGATTTCACTTATTTGTAAAACAGGTTCAAAATAATTTCTCGCTGAAGCATATTGCTTCTTAGAAAGTTCAATTTCAGCTAGAAGTGTAAGTGATTTAGCTCTTACAAGCTTATCCTGAGCACCACTTGAGGTAATTAAATATCTTGAAGCCAAATCCGGATTTTTATTGTTAAAGTATAAAGCACCTATCTGATATTGGACTTCATCCGTTAATTCGTGATTTGGATATTTTTCAAGGAAGTTTCTATAAATGTCAAATGCTTCCTGATTCTGACCTGCATATCTTTTACTTTCACCCTTCCAATAAAACGATTTAATTGCAAGAGAATCATTTCCGTTAGAAAGAAAATCAAATACTCGAAACGCCTCGTTATATTTTTTCTGCTGAAATAATGTCCACGCTAATCCATATTGCGCATCTCTAAAAAGTTTCGATCCGGGAAATCTCTGAATAATCTCGTTATAACTTTTCTCCGCATCATCATATTGTTGCACGCGGTAATGAGATAATGCAAGAAGATATAAACTTTCAGAGTAAAGATCTTCGGGAAGATTTGTTAAAATAGGATTCTTTAATTCCAGTATTGATGCTTGATAATCTTTAAGCTTGAAATAACAAATGCCGATTCTTATTTGTGCAGAAACAGCTAAAGGACTATTACGATATTCTGTGAGCAATCTATCATAATTCTTAACAGCACTTTCATAATCACCAACTTTTTCATAAACCGTAGCTAAAGTGTAAATAGAATAGTCGGCAAATTTATTATTTCGTTTATCGGCAACTGCATTTTCAAGAAATCTAATAGCTTCATCTAATTTATTTTGTTCCGCATAAGATTCGCCAATCCAGTATAAAGCCGAACCGGTGTATTCACTTTCAGGATAAACAATAAGCAATTTGCTAAATCTGTTTCTGGATAATTCAAACTTTCGTGAGTCGTAATAAATCAAACCTAAATTATAAAGAGCTTTATATCTAAAGTTTGTCCAGAAGAAATTTGATACAATATATTCAAATCCAATTGCTGCTTCATTTTTTCTCCCGAGTTTTAGAAGTGCCTCTGCCGAATAATATTTAGCGCTTGCATACATCTCGTCAGTAATTTTATATTCGACAAAAAATTCTTCAAACAATCTGTTTGCCTGGGCAAATTGTTCTGAATGAAAAGCTGCCATTGCTTTGTCATACTTTTCGGATATAGTCTGGGAAAAAGTGATTGATGTAATTAAGAGTGAAAGAAGGATTATTAGTTTTTTGCTCATTTTGATTCCGGCTATTTGCTGGTCTTATTAAGAATATTTTAAAACTTAAAAAATAATTTCCTATATGGATGGAGAGAAAATTGAAAATTATTTTCTAAAAAGACGAAAAACCTAAAGACATTGTTCCAAATATGGATGAAATCTTCTAAAAAAACATTCATTATTTTGAAAAAACAGAATCTTGGAACACTCAAATATAGGCTTTGATTTTCTATAAAGTCAAGCTATTTAATAAAATATAGTCATTCACTTAAAGAACTTTATTAGGAAGCGGATAGGATTAAATCACAATTTAGAATCTACTGAAGTCAGGAGTATATTTTTCTTAAAATTTCATTACCCCATTTTGCTAATTTACTTTCACCGATCAGATCAAAATTTCTTAAGGATTTTTCAATCTCTTCTTTAGAATTTCCACAGCGTATCGCTCCTCTGATATGTGAAATTAGCTGGTCTTCAAATTTTAATGCCGTAAGAATAGATACTATACAAAGTTCTCTGTGTTTCATTGATAAAGATTTTCTACCGAGAGTTTTTCCATATCCTTCAATAATCAGCCATTCGCAAAGATCAGGAGAAAATGAATTTACGTTTGAAATCAGTTTATCGTATTTAACTCCATAAACTTGTTTGCAGTTAACTCTTCCCCGTAAACTAAACTCTTTAAAATTATATTTTTCGCTTTGATCTTTGTAAAAAAAGTATTCGCTATAAATTTTCAGTGAAATCAATGCTGAAGGAAATCCGGCGAACAAATAAGTCTGAAGAAGTGCTTCATAAATTTTCTGAGAATTAAATTCTTTATCAACTGCAGTTTGTAAAAGCTTGCGAAGATATTTTTCTTTTCTTAGTATAGCAGCTGCAGATAAAAGAGGAAGAAAAAAGCTTAGTTTAAGATTCCTAAATTTAAATTGATCCATAATATATTTAAAACAAAAAACCCTCGAGTAAACGAGGGTTTTACTGATTATAAAATTTTACTTAATTAAGCCTAATTCGTATTCAGCGGTTTTCTTATAAGTTGCATCTGCCTTAGCCTGAGAAAACATTTCACGTGCTTTTGCATTATCGCCTTTACCTTTAAAGGATAATCCCATATAATAATAGGGTCCGCCTTTACCGATATTTGCTCTATACTTTAGAGCATTTTCGGCAGCTTTAATTGATTCATCAAATTGTCCCAATTCACTATAATATTTTGCAAGTGATAAATAAGCTGCATCATAATTATCGTATTCAACCGCTTTCTTTAAATTGTCAATCCCTTTATTAGCATCACCTTTTGATAAATATTCATTGCCCTGTTTCGAATAGGCAAGAGCCAGATTCTTTTTCACTTTGTTTTTAACATTTGCTTTAACGTTCTTCATGTCGAGAATTTTTTCAAATTTATCTATTGACTTAGCATATTCACCCATAGAAAAATATACACCACCAAGAGCATTTAGACCACCTTCAAAATCCGAATTCAGTTTAATGGCTTCTTCAAAAGCGTCTATAGCTTCTTCATTTTTCTTTGCCTTTTTTAGAGCAACACCTTTTTGATAAAATATTCTGTAATCTTTTTCAATCTTTAAGGCAACATTATATTTATTAATTGCACCACTATAATCACCTGATTTAAGTAAAGCATTACCTTCATTAAATGATTTACCTGCTTCAGAATTCATTTCTTTATCCTGCGCTAAAGAAGAACCAACTGAGAAAGCAATAAATAAAACAAGCACAAATAATTGCTTCATAATAACCATTATGTAATCCTTATATTATTGGTTGGGAAAAGTTAGTGCGGAAGGCGGGACTTGAACCCGCATGCCAATTAAGGCACTACCCCCTCAAGATAGCGTGTATACCAATTTCACCACTTCCGCAAATTTGAAGTGAAAAAATATAGGCGTGGGTTATTAAATGCAACACATAAAATGCGGTTTTTATTATATTAAATTTAACATTAGTCGTTAAATCTAATTTTTTCTTCTTTGCCTTTCATGGATTATTGCATCTCTTAATTCCTGCTTAAACTTTTTTTCAAAAATTAAAATTTTGTTGATTTGATGAACTGATAGTATGTCATGCAGTGATGAAAGAAATGATATCCTTTCATTGACGATATTTTTTTCAATGTTCAAATATTCATTCAGCAACTTTTTTGAATCTGAATCGGATATGTTCTGATCACGTATGCTTTTTTCTATCTCAAACATTTTATCATCAGCACTTTGCTGTAAGGCTTGCATAATTTTTCTGTGCTCTGCCCTCCTCGAAAAGAACTTTAGAGTGGTTTCTTCATCAAGATCAAGCACTTCAATCAATTTAATTTTCTCAAGCCTTTCAATTCTGCCTTCAACTTTCTGACGTTTGTGTTTTAATTATCTGAGAAAAAGAGATGTCAGAGAGTAATATTAAGATTGCAAGGAAAATTATTTTTTTCATTTTATCCTCAATTAGAAAAATTCTTTATTAATTATTTCATTATAAACAAAATCCATTTCATCATCTGAAAGTAGATCTTCAATTTCGTTTAACTCAATACCATTTAGTGCAAACAAATTCTCTTCTGCATATTCAGGATCAACTATTTCTCTTGAATAGTAAGAAGTATATAATGAATCGAGTTTATTAGTTTCTTCAAATTCATAAGCTAAAATTAAATCTTCTGTGCTCATCTGATTGAATATTGTTTCAATCTCATTTGGAGTTATATTATTTGTAACAAGCTCTGTTTCCATTATCTTATCCGTGTTAGAAACCCGGCTAAAGAATAAAACAGCTAAAGCAATTATTATAACTGTTGTTAATCCGTAAGCCAATCTGAAATTGAAATGTGCAGATGATTTCTTTTCTAATCTTCTTCGAAATTCAGGGATGATTGATTCTGCGTAATCTTCATTTATTTTAATATTTTTTGCACATTCCACAGAATGAAAAACTTTTTTATATTCTTCAAAAGCTTTTCTTAATTCTTCTGAACTCTTAAGCTCATTTTCAAAATCAGTTTTTTCGACGGGATTCATCTGCCCGTCTAAATATCTGATTATTATTTCATCTCTATTTTTCATCTTTTATAATTTCCTTTAACTTATTTAGAGCATGAAAGTAGTTAGCTTTTAATGCCCCGACTGATTTACCGGTAATTTCGGAAATCTCATCATAACTCAAATCGTCAAAACTTCTCATAATAAATACTTCACGTTGTTTCGGCGGAATCATTTGTAATTTCTTTTTAATTAAATTCAATTGCTCTTCTTCTTCAATATTAGTTTCAAATGATTTTTTATCATCTTTTTTATTGATTAACGCATCAAGAGAAAATATTTTTTTCAGATCACGTTTCTTAATATAGTTTATGCTTCTTGTAGCGGTAATTCTGTAAATCCATGAATAAAGCGACGACTCAAATTTAAATGTATTCAGTTTATTGTACATAACCAACAAGACCTCCTGGACAATTTCATCGGCATCAACGTGATTTCCTGCCATTCTTCTTGCCTGCCAGTAAATTTTTTCCTGATATTTTTTTAGTAACCTGTTGAATGAACTTTCGTCACCATCGAGGAAATTCTTTATTAATTCAAAATCTTGACTGTTTTCTACCATAATTTGTTTCAGCTAAGTAATTAGACAAAATCTTGCTCTCATTTGGTTTAATTATAACAAAATTAAACCCAGATAAAAATTATATTGTCTAAGTAGCAAAATAAAATTAAACATTAAAACTTAGGAGAAAACAAAATGAAAAACACGCTGATCACTTTTCTTTCAATAATATTCATTTTTGCACTTTTTGCAGATGTAACTGCACAAACCCGCAAAGATAGAAAAGAAAGATCGCCTCGTATGCACGAACAACTTAATTTAACTGAAGAACAAGAAAGTAAGCTTGATGAATTGCGTAACAGACATGAGAAACAAATGATTGACATGCGTGCCGAGCTTGATAAAGCACGACTTGAACATCAACAATTAAGAAGTTCTGATAAATATGAACCGGGGCGATATGCTCAATCAAACACAAAAGATGAATAACATTAAAAATAAGATGTCTGAAATGAGAGACAATCATTTTATGGATGTTTACGAAATATTGACTGATGAACAAAGAAAAATCTGGACAGATTTAAAATCAAACAGACCTGGTCATAGAGATTTTGATAAAAGAGAAAAAACTGGAAGAGAACCCAGGGGAAAAAGACCGTGTAATCGTTTCTAATCTTCACACTTAAGCCGGTTGATTCGCAGCCGGCTTTTTATTTTTGATAATTATTTTAAATCACCCGTGATTGGGCGAAGCGTAATTTCTTCTGTTACCAGATTATCCTTTTGTAAATAAGCTGAAACAACGGCTCTCGCCACATCTTCGGAGGTCAACATTAATTCGGATTTTTCTTTTCTCATTTCCTGCGACCACATTGGTGTTTCAGTTGCACCGGGAATTATATTAATAACTTCTAATATTATGTTTTCTTACTTCTTCTCTCAGAGAATCGGCGTAGGCAAGTAAACCAGCTTTGGAAGCAGCATACGCAGTACTGCGAGTAAAAACTTTTTTTACCACTATTGATAAAATATTAATTATTGTTCCGCCTCTATTTTCAATAAAGTGAGGGAGCACGGCTTTTATTGAATAGATTGCTCCTAACAGATTTGTGTTTATAATATCATTTATTTCCTGAATAGAATTTTCTTCAGCAAATTTGAACGATGTTATTCCAGCATTGTTAATCAAACAATCAATTTTACTTTCAGATGATATTTTCTTAAAAGTCTGCTCAACATTTGTCTGAGAGGCTACATTACAAGGATAAATATCTACACTTAGATTATCATCATTTAATTCTTTATTTAATCTTTCAAGTTCAGTAACCCTCCTTGAAGAGACGAATACTTTACTTCCTGTTCTTGCAAACTCTTGTGCCGTGGCTTTGCCAATTCCTGAACTTGCTCCAGTTATCCATATACCGGATTTAGTTTTTACCATTATAAATTCCTTGGACCGATTAAATTGATGAATTCATTTCTGGTTTTTGAATCTTCCTTAAAAATCCCGTGCATTGCACTAGCAGTTGCAGATGAATTTTGTTTTTCAACTCCACGCATCATCATACACATATGAAATGCCTCGGATACTACTGCTACTCCTGCAGGTTGAAGATACTCTTCAATTGTATCAGCAATTTGTTGAGTCATTCTTTCCTGAACTTGCAGTCTTCGCGCAAAAACCTCTACAATTCTCGGAATCTTACTCAATCCTATTATTTTGCCATCAGGAATGTAGGCAACATGAACTTTACCGTAAAATGGAAGCATGTGATGCTCGCACATACTGTAAAAATCAATATTCTTTACTATTACCATTTCATCATATTTTTCTGTAAAGATAGCTTCATTCATTACCTCTTCTATATTCATATGATAACCGCGAGTTAAAAACTCGTAAGCAGATGCAACACGTTCCGGAGTTTTTAACAAACCTTCCCTGTTAGTGTCTTCACCAATTTCTTTTAGTAAATCATTTATGAGTGCTTCCATTTTTTTTTGATTCATAATCATTCTCCTCGGTATTCGAAATAATTATTTTCTGTTTCATAAAGTTTTACTGAATATAGCTTTCCGGATGGAATTTTATCATACAACTGATTCCAAATTGCAATACAAATATTTTCTGAGGTTGGAATAATTCCTTTCATAAAATCTGTGTCTAAATTCAGATTTTTATGATCAACTTTATCAATAATATGCTTACGAATTATTTTTTTTAATTCTTTCAAATCCATTACAAATCCGGTTTCAGGATCAGTTTTACCAGCTACTACAACTTCTAAAGTATAATTGTGACCGTGCCACTGAGGATTACTGCATTTGCCAAATAATTCAAAATTTTCTTCATCGGTTAACCCAGGTTTAGATAAACGATGAGCTGCTGCAAATGTCTCTCTTCTTGTAATATAAACCATAATTACTCTAACTCTTTCAAAGCTTGTAAAACTTGTTTTTCATGATCAGAAACTTTAACCTTATTAAAAATATTTCTAATCTTTCCTTCTTTATCAATTATAAATGTGGTTCTTTCAACTCCCATATATTTTCTTCCATACATACTTTTTTCTTTCCATACTTCATACTTTTCTAAAACTAATTTCTTTTCATCCGATAATAATGTAAAAGGAAGTTCATATTTCTTTTCAAACTTTTTATGTGATTCGACTGAATCCGGACTAATGCCAATAATTAATGCATTCGCTCCTTTAAACCTAGGGAATGCATCACGAAATTGGCAAGCTTCTTTTGTGCAGCCTGATGTATTGTCTTTCGGATAAAAATATAATACAATATTTTTTCCTCTCAGATCACTTAAAGAAACTTTTTTCCCGTCCTGATCCGGTAAAGAAAATACAGGTGCTTTGTTTCCCTCTTTAATCATTTCTAATATCTCCTACTATGACAAGAAAGCGGCTGAATTAATAGATCCAAACCGCTTTGATATTTACTACAATAAATTATGATTCGAGTGATTTCTTAATATTTAGATAATTTGGTTCTTCACCTGGACTATCAAGAACTTCAACATATTTCAAAATACCTTTTTTATCAACAACAAAAGCTGATCTTTTTGCAACACCATAATAATCAAATTTACCAGGAACAAAATTTTCCGATTCAACTCCATAAGCCTTTATTACCTCTTTATTGAAATCGCTCAGCAGCGGAAAGGTATAGTTATTTTTATCGGCAAACATCTTTAATGAAAAATGACTATCAACACTAATTGCAAGAACCTGAGCATTCAAATTCTCATATACTTTTAATTCATCCCGGAATGTACAAAGTTCTTTTGTACAACCTCCTGTATTAGCAAATGGAAAGAAAAGTACCACAACATTTTTTCCGGTAAAAGAACTTAATGTAACTTTCTCTGCGTCTTGATTAAACAAAGTAAAATCCGGCGCTTTATCACCTATTTTTAATGACATAACTACTCCTAAAATAAAAAATTGTATGAAAATATTTGTGACTTTGTAGTTAAAGTTATCCATAGTTCAACCTACTATCAAGTTTAACTAGTATTATGAAAATATTAAATAATTTAAATACTTTATAACTGAATTTATTTGCATTGTTAATTGTTTGACTATTTAAGCAAAAAGAAAACTTAATTATTGCTTAGATTAGTATAATAATTTTAAGTAATTAATGAATAAACAAATAAGAATTAAATAAATGGCAGATCCAGAATACACCTTTTATCAATCTTGCGTAATTCCTTATCGCATTAATAATGGGAATCTTGAAATTCTCCTTATCACTTCCTTAAGAAAAAAGAAGTGGATTGTTCCAAAAGGATTTGTTGAATTCAATCTTTCAGCATTTGAATCGGCAAAAAAGGAAGCGTATGAAGAAGCTGGAATTCAGGGAGCAAATGAAACAGTTGAGCTTGGCGAGTTTAAAGTTGAAAAAGGAGCAGGGATAACTATTGTAAAAGTCTATTCAATGGAAGTAACAAAGGAACTGGATACTTATCCTGAAATGAATATGCGAAAAAGAAAATGGCATTCTTATGAAGATGCTCTTGAAAAATTAGAATTAACGTACCTGAAAAATTATTTAACTAAATTAGAAAAAATGTTAAATCATTCCTGATCATCTGAATCAGTGATTAATTTTTGGATAGTCTCTAAAGCAACATTATAGCTGAAACCACGTGAAACAAGATAAGCGATTATTTTCTGTTTTAATTTTTTCTTATCACTTTCTCTTTTTAAGATAATATTTAATTTCTTTTCAGCAAGGGATAAAGCATTACTAATCTGATTTTCCGAATCAGAATATTCTTTTAGTACATCCTCAACTACTTCAGCGGCAATACCTTTTTTGAATAATTCACTTTTAACTTTTAGCAATCCCCATTTTTTTCTGTTTATCTTTTCATCAGTAAACTGATTTGCAAAAGCAGCGTCATCAATTAATCCTTTTGCAAGTAATTCATTAAGCACGTCATCAATTAATTCTTTTTCGTAATTCTTTTTTCTTAATTTTATTTCAAGTTCTCTTTTAGAATGGATACGCTTTGCAAGGAACGAAATTGCCTTTTGTCTGATATGATATTTTCTATTTTGCAGCACTAAAAAATCAAAACGGTCTTCGGAAATTTCAGATCCTTTCCTAAGACCGCTTTTAAGTAATACTTCGTATGAAAGAAAAAGTTTTTCGCTGTTATCCAAATAAATTATTACAGTTTCATTATCCTTTTTAGCAATTCTTTCAATAATCATTTTAAGTAAGAGAAACTACTTGCTCTTCTTTCCTTTTGATTTTTCATCTTCTTTTACTTCAGGAGTATCGGTTCGTTTAGAACCTGAGAATCCAAGTTTTTCCCGAACTTCCTTATCAAGTTTATTCATAAAAGCAGGATCTTCAAGCAATTTTTGTCTGAACTGTTCCCTGCCCTGAATCCTTTCTTCACCGTAAGTAAACCAGGCGCCGCCTTTCTTGATAAATCCGAGTTCAATTCCCAGATCAATCAAATCGCCGGTTTTGCTGATTCCTTCATTATAAAGAATATCAAATTCAACCTGTTTGAAAGGTGGAGCAACTTTACTTTTAACAATTTTAACTTTTGTTCTGTTGCCAATTACGTTTTCACCTTCTTTAATTGCAGCTATTCTTCTGATATCAATTCTAACAGAAGAGTAAAATTTAAGTGCATTTCCACCGGTTGTCGTTTCAGGATTTCCAAACACAACACCAATTTTACTTCTGAGTTGATTAATAAATACAACGGCAGTTTTAGACTTTGAAATTGCTCCAGTTAATTTTCTTAGTGCCTGAGACATTAATCTTGCCTGAACTGCCATAGTAGCATCGCCCATTTCGCCTTCAATTTCAGAACGCGGAACTAATGCAGCAACTGAATCAATTACAATAATGTCTAACGCATTACTCCTAACAAGTGTATCTGTAATCTCAAGAGCTTGTTCACCATAATCAGGTTGTGAGATTAATAGATTTGCAGTATCAACACCGAGTCTTTTCGCATAATGAACATCGAGTGCATGCTCGGCATCAATGAAAGCTGCAAGTCCGCCCATTTTCTGAGCTTCAGCAATAACGTGAAGACACAAAGTAGTCTTACCGCTTGATTCGGGTCCATAGACTTCAGTAACTCTACCTCTGGGAATCCCACCTATACCAAGTGCATAATCTAAAGAAAGTGCACCGGTTGGTATAGCTTCGATGTGATTAATTACACCATCGCCAAGTTTCATTATTGAACCTTTGCCGTAAGTTTTTTCAATACTGGCAATAGCGTCCTCAATTATCTTCAGCTTTTGTTCTTTATCAGTACTCATAACTTTTACCTCAGTTTAAATTATATGTTTTAATTTCAAAATATTCTGATCCGCTTTTATGTAATTCACTTCTATATAATACTATTTTATCTGCTTCAAATTTTATTGGTTCGAAACTAAAGTCATTAAAACTATTTAAAAAATCTGAACCCGGATTTTTTTTAATTCTTAACAGAGTTAGATGTGGTTTGAATTTTCTTTTCTCTTTTTCAATAGCGTACTTTATAAGTTCGTTGTTAAGTTTATTGACAATATCATCAACACATGAATCTAATTTAAGAGAAGACCAGAGAATCCGCGGAACACCATCACGAAAAAAGAAACCAAATTTATTTATTTCACATTTTATTTTATTAAAACTTTCCAGAAATAACAAATTTGTTTTTATATCGGGCAATAACTCATTTTTAATATCTCCGATAAACTTTAGTGTAACATGAATTTTCTCTTTTGGTTCCCATCGGAAATTTATTTCATCATCACAAATTGTTTTTCGCATTTCGAACAAAACATCTTTAACATAATCAGGAATTTCAAGTGCAACAAAAAGTCTAATCATCCAGAGAAATTCCTAATAAATTTCTTCTGATCATATCAAGTGCAGCCTGAGATGCTCTTTTCTTGTTAATCAATCTGTCATTACCGAACATAAATTTCTTAGCGGAACATACTTTTTCGTCACAATAGCCAATATAAACCAAACCAACGGGCTTATCTGTAGTTGCACCGGTTGGGCCCAGAATACCTGTAACAGAAATTCCTATACCAGCACCGCTTGTTGATCTAACTCCCTCTGCCATTTGCATCGCAACTTCCTGACTTACTGCTCCAAATTTTGTAAGAGTATCTTCATCAACATTAAGAATTTCAACTT
The DNA here is from genome assembly GCA_963714415.1 of uncultured Ignavibacteriaceae bacterium. Lineage (GTDB taxonomy): Bacteria > Bacteroidota > Ignavibacteria > Ignavibacteriales > Ignavibacteriaceae > JAGXRK01. Next base: position 253,536 of record CAVQOL010000003.1, on the reverse strand, counting down.
TTGCAGCATTGCTGTACGAAATAACTCCACGTTCAAAATACATACTGCTTCCGCTTATGTTGGTAATCAAATTACAAATACTTCCACCGGTACAGGATTCAGCAATTGCAAGAGTAAGGTCTCTTTCTTTTAATAATCTTCCAACGGTTTCTTCTAGTTTTTCTTCACCTCTTGCATAGACATATCTACCGACTTTTCCCCTTATTTTCTGTTCAATTTCCATAAGTTTATTTTTAGCATTTTCTTCATTATCAGTTTTAATGGTAACTCTTAATTTTACACCAAATGCTGAAGGAAGAAATGCAAGTTCAGCACCTTGTAAAATCTCATTCAAGTCACCAAGTTTTTCATACAAGGTTGATTCAGGAATTCCGGTAGTCTGAAGAATTAATCTTCTTACTAGTAATCCTTCAGAAGCTGCAATTTCTGTTAATCTCGGAATAACAAAATTTTCCATCATTGGTTTCATCTCATGAGGAACACCAGGCATAATTACAAAGATTTTCTTTTCATTTTCTATCCACATTCCGGGAGCAGTCCCATATTCATTACGAATAACTTCAGCAATTTTAGGCACTAAAGCTTGTTGTTCATTCAATGGAGTGACCTGTCTTTCTCTTTTTGCAAAAAGAGTTCTGATATTTTCCAGCACTTCCGTATTTTCAATAAGCTCTGTTTTGAAGTAATTAATTATCGTCTTCTTTGTTATATCATCGTGTGTTGGACCTAATCCACCAGTAATAATAATAACATCAGATTTTTCTTTTGCGAGATTGAGTTCAGAAATAATATCCTGCTCATCATCTTTGACGGCACAAACCTTAACTACATCAACGTTTATATCTGATAATTTATTACCGATAACAGCAGCATTAGTATTTATTGTCTGCCCGATCAGTAATTCATCACCAATTGAAATTAAATAAGCTTTCATTTTTTTCTCTTCAATATTTACCGATAATAAGAATAAAAATATGCATAATGACTAACGTATAAAAACCGGAGATAACGTCATCCATCATTATTCCCCAACCGCCTTTCAAGTTTTCGGACTGTTTTGCCGGAGGCGGTTTTATTATATCAAGTATTCTCCAAATAAAGAACGACGTTAATGCAATACCAATTGTTTTTGGTAAAAATAATAATGCTATCCAGGTTCCGACTATTTCGTCTATAGTGCATTGAGCAGGATCATCACCATAAACTTTTTCAAATTTATCAGATATGTAAAGACCAATTACAAAAGTTATAATTGTTACAGGAATAATTATAACAGCTTGTTCGAATCCCGGTATAAAATAAATGAGCAATGCTACAAGACTTCCAAAAGTGCCTGATGCAACCGGAATATACCCGGTAAAGAATCCCGAACCAATAATTTTTTCAAACAATCTTATTTGTTTCACGGAATAATTCTGCAATAAGTTTTCTATTACTATAAAGATACGTATAACCGGAATGAACTGTAATAATAGTTATTAATAGCGTCGAGAAATAAATTAAATTCTTATCCCAGAGAACAGAGAAGATAACTTCATTACCAAAATAAATTGATACAGTGTTAATAGCTGTGTAAACAATAAGTAAATAATAAAGGAAAATCATTTGGAATAAAGTTTTCCATTTTGCATAATAACTAGTGATAAAATTAGTTCCGCGATTCTCTGCAAACAAACGCAACGCAGTAATGATTACATCTCTTGCTATAATTAAAAAGACCATCCACCACGGCAAAACTCCAATAATGACGAATCCAATAAAAGCAGCAGAAGTTAATATTTTATCTGCCATTGGATCCCAGAATTTTCCCCATTCAGTTATGTAGTTAAATTTTCTTGCAAGCCAGCCATCATACCAATCTGTTAATGCTGCAATAAAAAAAACACCCAGAGAAATTTGAATCAGGTACGATTCACCGGAAAGAAAAAGAAAAAGGAAAACCGGAGTAAGAATTATCCTTAAAACTGTTAGCTGATTAGGTAGTACCATCAGTTTTCCGCAAGAGATTTAAGAAAAGGAAATTCAAATATTCCGGTATTATGTCCGTCTTTCCAATGAATTGAAATTGCATAACTTCCAACTTGCTGAATACTTTTAACTGTTATTTGATTACCCGAAAATATTGGAATAAATGTTTCGCTCTGCTCTTCTCTTTCTGAAGCACAAGTAGCACAGGGACAAAACTTTCTTAATTTCATAAAATTAATTACTGATTCCGAATTATCATCCCACTTAACATATAAATCTTTATTGCCAATTATTTTTATCTGAATGGGAAGCATTATATTAATTTCATTCCTGTTAACTTGTAAAGAACATCAAGATATTTTTCCGAAGTTTTTTCAATCACATCTTTTGGCAATTCGGGCGGCGGCGGCTGTTTATTAAAATTAATGGAAATTAAATAATCACGGACGAACTGTTTATCATAACTTTCCTGCCCTCTTCCCTTTTCATATTTATCCAGAGGCCAGAAACGTGATGAATCGGGTGTTAGGAGTTCATCAATAAGAATTATTTTTTCTTTGTAAATACCAAATTCCATTTTAGTATCGGCAATAATAATTCCTTTACTTAGTGCATAGTCAGAGGCAGCTTTATAAATCTCAATAGTTTTATTTTTCAATGTTTCGATAACATCTGTGCCGGCAATTTTCTTCGCTTCATTTTCAGAAATATTTTCGTCGTGTAAACCTATTTCAGCTTTGGTAGCAGGAGTAAAAAGTATTTCCGGAAACTTTTCCGATTCCTGCAATCCTTCAGGCAGATTGATTCCACAAATTTTTCCCGTTTTCTTATAATCAACCCAACCAGAACCTGAAATATATCCTCTTACAACACTTTCAATTGGAACTACTTCTGCTTTTTTAACAAGCATACTTCTGCCCTGAAGATCCTCAGCGTATTGTTTGCAGATTTCAGGATATTCGTTAACATCTGTTGATACTAAATGATTTTCTAATTATTCCCTCTGAAAATTTGAACCAGAACTCAGAAATTTTTGTAAGCACTTTTCCTTTAAATGGAATTCCCTGCCCCATTATTACATCAAATGCTGAAAGTCTGTCTGTAGAAATGATCAGAAAATATTCACCAAGATCATAAATATCACGAACTTTACCTTGTTTGACAAGTTTTAATTCAGGAAGGTCTGTTTGAAGTATTACTTTTTCATTCATAAAAATGCTTTATTTGTTTGTTTTCAAATATAGTTAGAGTGATTACTGAATTCAATAAGAAGGTACTTAATAAATAAGAATGGAAAATAAAAAACCCGCCTCGGTAAGCGGGTTTAATGTCCGGCTTCGCTTTGCTTCGCCGTGACAAGTGGGCAGAGACGGAATCGAACCGCCGACACAAGGATTTTCAGTCCTTTGCTCTACCGACTGAGCTATCTGCCCTTATTTTAGCGCACAAAAATATAGATTTTATTTCTAATCTCAAATAAAATTAAAAGTTTAGAGAAAATTATTCTACTGTTACACTTTTAGCAAGATTCCTTGGCTGATCCACATTTAATCCTTTTTTAACTGCAATATGATAAGCCAATAATTGCAACGGTATTACTGTAAGGATAGGCATTAGCATTCTGATTGTTTGAGGAATTTTTATACTGAAATCTACTAGTTTATCTATTTCATCATCATCTTCATTTGCAATAGCAATAATTCTTCCGCCTCTTGCTTTAACTTCCTGAATATTACTAAGAATTTTTTCGTAAGTAGAATCCTTTGGGGCAATGAAAATAGCAGGCATATTTTCATCAATCAATGCAATTGGTCCGTGTTTCATTTCTGCAGCCGGATAACCTTCTGCGTGTATGTAAGAAATTTCTTTTAGTTTAAGCGCGCCTTCCAGTGCTACGGGAAAGTTATAACCACGACCAAGATAGAGAAAGTTTTTGGCATTCTTAAATTCATCAGCTATTTGTTCAATCTTATCGTTTAACTTTAATATTGACTCTATTTTATCTGGAATGGCTAATATTTCCTCAGCTAATGCTTTGCCATCAACTAAGCTCATATTTTTTCTTCTGGCTATTAAGAGAGATATAAGAGCTAATACAACAAGCTGCGAAGTGAATGCTTTTGTTGATGCAACACCAATCTCAGGTCCCGCATGAGTATAAACACCTGAATTTGTTTCTCTTGCAATAGAACTCCCAACCACATTACAAATACCTAAAACCAAAGCTCCTTTCATTTTAGCTTCCTGCAAAGCTGCAAGAGTATCTGCAGTTTCACCGCTTTGAGATATAAATAAGATTGCATCATCTTTATTAACAATGGGATTACGATATCTGAATTCAGATGCGTATTCGACTTCGGTAGGAATGCGGCAAAATTGTTCGATCATATATTCGCCAACTAAACCTGCATGCCACGATGTTCCGCACGCTGTAATAATAATTCTTTTGGAATTAATTAATCTGTCAATTACATCTATCAAACCACCCAGCTTAGAAGTTCCCTCATCTAAAACAATTCTTCCGCGCATTGAATTTCTGACTGTTTCAGACTGCTCCATAATTTCTTTAAGCATAAAGTGAGGATAACCGCCTTTATCGATCTCCTCCAGTGTCATTGTAATTTCGTGAACTTCTTTTTCTATTTCTTTATCATAAATAGTTTTTGCATTAAAACTGTTTTTTGTGATCACTGCAACTTCACCATCCTCAAGATATACAACCTGTTTTGTGTGTGATAGTATAGCAGAAACATCCGAAGCGATAAAATTTTCATTTTCACCTAATCCCACAACCAGAGGAGATCCTTTTCTGGCTGCAACGATTTTGTCAGGTTCACCTGAATAAATAACTGCTAAACCATAGGTTCCTGCAACTTCATTCAGAGCAAGCTGTACTGATTTTGTCAGGTCGTTTCCCTCTTTTATAAAACTGTCAATTAAGTGGACCAAAACTTCGGAATCTGTTTCACTGTTAAATCTATAACCTTGATTTAAAAGATTTTTCTTCAAAACGAGAAAGTTTTCTATAATTCCATTATGAATAATAAAAAGAGACCCATCATGGTTTGAATGAGGATGTGCATTAAGTTCATTTGGAATACCATGTGTAGCCCATCGAGTATGAGCAATTCCAACATTTGAAATAAGATTCAGGTTTTGGATTCTTTCTTCTAAGAGAGATACTTTGCCTTTATTTTTAATAACTAATGATTTTTTATCCTTAATAATTCCAATACCTGCTGAATCATAACCACGATACTCAAGACGTTTAAGTCCGTTAATTAAAATTGGAACACAATTTTTATTTCCTATATAACCAACAATTCCACACATAAATATCCCTGAATTAAATTATAATGCTAAATTAATTTAAATTTATTTAACCTTAGCTAATTTTTGAGTAACTGTTTTGGTTTCACCTTCGTGCCTTGTAATCACTTTATAGAAATACAACCCATTTGCAATTTCATCACCATCTTGATCTTTTCCATCCCAATAATATTGGTTGAATCCAATGTTCATTTGACCAGGAGGAATATTTATTTCTCTGATTAATCTTCCAGCAATTGTATAAATTTTTATCCTTAATTCTTCAGGGACTAAAGTTCCTCTCAGTTCAAAGGTGAATTGAGTATTATCTGAAAAAGGATTTGGATAATTATAAACATTTAAAATGTCAGCATTATTATAAACGTAGAACACGGATCGATTTGAAGTAGAATCGAAGAAATTACCTGAGGAATCTTTGGCTAAAACCTCAAGAGTATGTTTTCCATCATCCAATTCGGGAGTCCAAATAATTTCTGCCCTGGAATTTGGATAAGGAGTATAAATAAAAGTCAGGTCAGGATTATCAAATTTCAAAGGAATATTATCATGAACGATACTAAATAAATTTTGCGTAAGAGGCAGCGGACTATTATCTTCAAGTGTAATTACAACTGTAGGTTTTGAAGAAATAATATCGCCGTCAATAATTTCTTTACCGTCAAATGTAATTTGGAATGTTGGTTGCAGAGAATCGCGAGTTACGAAAAAACTATTTCCAATTAGATTATTGTATGTATAATATTCTTGCACAGGTGATGTAGCAACAACTTTTAATTTATTTTCAAAAATAATTTTATTAGTTTCAAGCAGGTGTTCTAAAACAGTGAATGAGTCTGGTTTAACAGATAAGAACTTTGTGAATAAAATTGTATCACCTTCATTCAGATAAAAATCTAATCTTAGACTATCCACCGGAATATAACCCAGATTATTAACCTTTAGATTCATATTTATATCAAAACCCTGCAGGATAGAATCTGGTAAAAATGTCATATCCTTAGGAAGCATGGAAATTTCAGGCAGATAATCAAAATTTACTTTTAACGAATTAAATTTGATAGGCTCACCAGCTCCAAAAGATGAATCAATTAATTCAAAATTTAACTTGATATAATTAAATTCATTTACACTAAGGTTTTCTAAAGAAAAGTAAGATTGAGTTAAAGTATCCAATACAATCCATTCACCCGAGGTCCTGTTTTTACCCCACAAGAACGCTTTATAAGTACCGTTAGAATTTGTCTGGTCAATTTCAAATTGTAAATTATTCCATTTAGAAGCAGGTCCAATTTCTTGTGAGGCGATTGTACCATTTGCTTCGATATAAGTACCACGATATTTGAAAAATCCAGGGTCATATGGTGTAGTACCAGGACGAAATGCGGAGAAAAAAACAAAATTATTTAAATAATCATAAGCAATAGCGTAATAATCTTTAGCGTATGGTGAATATCTCCACTCTTCTTCGAATGCTCCGTCGGACAAACGATACCTTCTTAAATAAATGTGACTATAGTTTTCATAAACTATTAGATAGCCGTTAACCACAATAAAGCTTGATACTCTTCTTATAATATTTCCGCTAAAAAGAATATCTTCTCCTATTTTTTCCCAATTGTTTGAAGGATCAAATATTCGAAGTACAAACTTATCCCGATAAAGTGATGTACCAACAGCTAGATTATAAACGTACTGACCATCAGAATATAAAAATACTCCTCCGATCTGTGTTGCAGTTGCCACAGTTAATAAAAGACTATCTGTTAATGGAACTGCAATTGTATCACCGGTTTGGGGATTTATTTTTAAAAGACTATTCAGCGAGCCCGTACAAGTGTATAAGTATCCATCGTGATGCATCAAGTGACTGAATATGTTAACTGAGAGATTTGGGATGGCACCATAATTCTCACCGGCAATTGTGCCGTTCAATCCGGTTCCAACCTTATAAATTTTAGTAAGTGCACCATTTGTAAAAACCGGTAAATGTGCAAAGTAAAAATATGTTCCATCAGTTGTGAATGTTGATGGTTCTGTTGAATCAGCAGGAACAGATATCATAACAGAATCTATAAGAAACTTATCTTCCGGATGCGGCGGTTTTAGTTCCGTGTTTAATACAAGACTATTAAACAGTTCAGAATAATCTAAATTATCTACTTCAAAAAGTTGAAGATGTTTTTTATGTGATAAATAACCTGAACCATCGGTTGTGGTTATACTAAATATTTGAACAGGACTATAATTCGTATCTATATTATCATAAATAACGGCTCTCCAAAAATATTCACCCGAAGATAGCGATGGACTTTGCCATCTGACTATACCATCAACAGAATTAAGCACCGGTGATGAAATAAAAATATTTTCTTCAAATGACTCCGCTTCATCACTAATTTGTATCAGATAGTTAAAACTCCGGTCGAAATAAAATCCAATGTCCGATATAATAAATTCAATTTTATCGTTTGTATGAAAATATCCATTTACAGGTTTGATAATATTGGGTTCGCCAAAATCGAACACTGAAAAACTGTTGGAGGCAATATTATCTGAATGATCAATCTCATCAATAATATTTTTTTCATTTATTCGAGCAATGATAGAATAAAGACCAGATTCTTTAGGAATCCAATCAACGGAAACAGTTGTACTATATCCAAAACTTGGGAGCTTTAATTCTTGAATAAGATTAGATGTATCAGTATTGTTTATAAAAAATTCAATAGTAACCGAATCACTAGGAAAAATCACACCCAAATTTCGTATGCTTAATGAAATTTTAACGGTGTCCTCTTTAAGTGGATTGGCAGGTAAAATGGATATATCCGACGATCTGATTTCGAAGTCAGGTAATTTAGGAATGGCAAGTTCAATTGCCGGATCACCCAGATAAGAAAGTTGTGCAATCATTGCATCGTAGGTACCACCACCAACAGAAGCCTTTGCATTTAATATTGCATTACCAATAACATTATTTTTATAATTGAATATCTGTCTAAATAATTCTGCATTCATATAATGACCGGTAGGCCACCAGGTTAAACCGGTACTTCCCCAAAAGCCAATTGCACCTTTATTTGGAATTTTAACAAAGATTTCACCGAATGATTCAGCATTATCGAAAAACGCTGTATAGCAGGTAATACTAGATACTAAAGGAAGTCTGCTGCCATTATGTAATTCGGGAATATCATCTTTTGTAAAAATAAGATCCCATTGAGCACCACCTCCATGCCCGTAATAATTTACTATTGCAGCACCATTATTTATTTCCTCTCTCATTCTTGGTCCGTCACCCCAAAAAGCAATATCCTCGGGTTCAGGGAAATTAAAAACTTTAGTACCGGTTATTCCGTTTGGTAGTAAGAATGAGTTTTCAAGCTCTTTACTGCGATCATTAAATCCTAAATTAATTTGATCTTCATAATTCAAACCTGAGGCTAAAAGAATCACATTTTCTTTCCATGGTTTGGAAATATCTGCTGGATAATTAATAATTTTATCCACAAGAATATTTGCTTCATCGAGTGTTTCACAAGAAAGTCTGCCTAGGGCTAAATCGGGTGAAATATCATCACCTTGAACAGAAGCGATTAAATTATCGCTGGGAAGTTGTCCAAATTGTGAGGCATGATAAGGAATTGACGGAATATAATTCTTACGACTTGTTGAATAAACCTTGCGAGTGTCATAACTAGCATCTCCCAATAATACAATATAGGCCGGAGCGGGTTGCTGCCAATTCTCAAAAGCATACTTCGCAAAATATTGGAGGGCATAAGGACTTAATAATCCAAAGGAAAATTCGTTATAAATATCGAAAACATTTACAATTTTTACTCTTGGTGTAGAATATCCTGTTAAATTATTAGTCCTGTAGTCTGCTAAACGTTCAGCTGCACTTTGAAACAACGGATGTGTAATAATTATGTAATCAGCACTATTAGATGGGTTTCTTAGATCTGAAGGAATATTTTGAATCATTGAGTCTGGTAATAAATAATAATCATCAGCTACACAATAATAATCAGTTTGAACTGAAATAGTATCTACAAAATAAACGCTCCCATCTGCATCGTTGACTATGTAAGGATTATCCATTACTTCTCCACGTTCCGGGATATATATTTTCATGTTATCTTTTGCCCAACGCCATAGATAATATCTATTTTCCTCAAAGTTGTTAGGGGGACTTGTAAAATAGAAATAGTTCCCAAATGTTCTGTTCCAGCGCCAGTAATCAAACTCAATATAATTTATGAATACATAGTCGTTCTCATATCCTTCACAGATATTCCCATACAAATTTATTTCAAATTTTTGCTTATCTGCAAAAATCTGTGCAGTGTCACCGGTAAAAGAAGAATTTGCAGCGATAAAAAAATCTTTTTCAAAAACTGCAGCCTCCTGACTATTCCACTGTTTTACTCCCAATATCTTACCATTAAATTTAACCGTTACATCATGACCAATATTTTCAGGGCAGGAAGTATTTGTCAACCCGTGAAGACCAACTCGTATTTTTACATCAGGTTTCTCAATAACACGGCGATACGCTATACTATCTTGAATGTAGAAAATAAAATCACGGAAAGGTAATCTATTTCTTGCCTCTGCATAATTCCACTGCCAAAAATCTCTCTGATCATTGGGAGCAAGACCAAAGCGCTGATAACTCGAATCCCTCTCCCACTTTAAAGTCAGAATCGTATTAGTAATTATTGGAGAAGAAGTCGCTTTATAACCGTTGATATATTTATAATAATTCGTTGTATCTGCTTGATATGAAAACCAATAAACATTTTGATTATTGTAAATATTCATTCTTGTAAATTGATTTAGCGGTTTTGGAGGACTGCCAATAAACTGGAAATAATCTCCCTGGTTGAAAAGTCCATCTTCATTTACATCCACAACATCAATCGGAATAGAAACTCCATCATTAAATAACTCAAAATTCATCTCCTGAATTCTGTTCGCTGGGACACCGGTATTAGTCAGCATCTCATAGGTTATTCTGTAAACTCCTTTTTTATTTAAATAAATTTTATAATAATCTTTCTGCGGGTCATACCAATAAGGTTCATCTAAAACTTGTGGCACTGAAGCTAAAACAGGTTTGCCGACAAATTGTCTGGCAATATCATAGTTAATTACTGTTGATCTTAAGAGATCATCAGTCACTTTATCCTGAATTTTATTTATTACGGTATAATCATTCGGTTTTACTTTAAAATCAATTTGAATAACTATTTTTTTATTAAATAGTAAATCCCTAGTGATCGGATTAAACTGATACGGAGCGATACTTAAGTAAATAATACGTGCAAAACGTATAACAGCATCACCTTGAATTTCTGCAGAGAATTGAGGGAAATACCTATCAGAGTTATATATGTCAACATCATAAGGTAATAGTTCGAAAGATTGATTAAGAGAATCAGGCGTTGGAAGTATAAATGTATCTGTAATTTTTTCCTGCACTAAATCTAAAACTTTAATATCATAAACAGCATTATGAGGTATACCAACACTTACATCATAACCAGGCAATGAGGGTTGCCCCGGTATTCTTATATTTAATTCTTTTCCTTCAATCAAACTGAACTTTTTTCCTTCTATAATGTTTTCTTTAATCTGATAATAACCTTCAAAATTAAATTCAATTTTTATGTAACTCAGAAGTACTTTCAATTATTCTATGAGTTTGAGATTGGGAAAGATTATTTACGAAAAGAAATATGAATAGGAAGAAATGTAATTTATTCATTGAATTACAGATTTGATAAAATATTTTTGATTGAACTTATAGTTTTTGAAAAAACAGTACAAGGGCAAAAATTTAGCTAAGTGATTTTAAATTTTTCAGAACTGGTTTACATTGATATACTGGTTGTTATTACAGGTTGCCTTCATTATTCCAAATTACTTTGAAAGTATTTATAAGAATAATTAAATCACTCCAAAATGTTGCTTTACAATAATATTCAATTTCCATTTCGCTTCTCTGCTCAGGTGTAAGTAACTGTCTTCCTTTTATTTGGGAAATTCCGGTTATACCGGGTTTATAATTAAATACTTGTTTCTGAAAATCACTGTATTTAGCAGTAATTGAAGTAATCTCCGGTCTTGGACCAATAATACTCATTTCACCTTTTAATACGTTTATAGTTTGTGGTATTTCATCGATGCTTGTTCTCCGCAAAATTCTTCCAACCCTTGTTATTCTCGGATCATTCTCTTGAGTTAATTCGGGTCCAATATCTAAAGCATTTGTAACCATTCCTCTTAACTTTATCATTCTAAATGTTTTTCCATCTAATCCTGTTCTTTCCTTAATAAAAAATACCGGACCTTTCGATTCTAACTTGATGGCTAATGCTGCAATAATCAAAAATGGAGTTGAAATAAGAAGTGTTATTAAACTAATAAGAATATCGGTAAATCTTTTTATGAAGCTTCCCTGTTTTCCCATTGAAGAGAAGATTACTTTCTGTATTGATTCAAAACGTCTGTTAGAACATTTATTACTTTAAAGACGCTTTCGTCGGACATACCGGGATAAATTGGAAGTGACATCAATCTTGGAAATGCTGCTGTGGCAACCGGATAATCTTTATTATCGAGGTTAAAGGTTTTTGAATAATATAAATGCTGATGAACCGGCATAAAGTGAACACCAATACCTATGTTCCTCTTTTTTAATTCTTCAATAATTTGCGATCTGTTTTTCGTCAGCTTTTCTAAATGAAGTCTTATGGGAAAAAGATGCCAGGATGATTCCCTGTCTGGTTTCATTGTATGTAGTTGTAATAGATCAGAATCTTTTAATGCCTCTGTGTAAAGAGCAGCAATTCTTTTTCTGGATTCCCACATCATATCAACTTTTTTTAACTGAGGAAGTCCTAAAGAAGCCTGAAGATCGGTAAAGTTATATTTATATCCGGGAGCAACAACTTCATAGTACCAGGAACCTGATTCACTGTATCTCTTCCAGGCATCACGGTTGATTCCGTGCATACGCATTATAGCAGCTCTTTCGGCTATTTCAGGATTATTAGTACAGATCATTCCTCCTTCACCGGTTGAAAGAGTTTTGGTGGCATAAAAGCTGAAACAAGTTACCTCTGAAATGGTGCCAATCTTTTTTCCTTTGTAATAAGCGGGTAAAGAATGAGCTGCGTCTTCAAGTACTCTAAGGTTATATCTTTTTGCAATTTCATGAATCTCATCCATATCGCAAGGTTGACCACCATAATGCACCGGAATAATAGCCCTAGTTTTGGGTGTTATTGACTTTTCAATCTCTTCAAGAGAAATATTAAGCGTATCTTCATCAACATCCACAATGACCGGCTTAGCACCAAAATAGCAAACAATTTCTGCAGTCGCGGGAAAAGTCATAGTAGGAACAATTACTTCATCATTTCTTTCAATTCCAAAAGCTTCCAGAGTAAGATGACCTGCTGCTGTCCAGGAACTAACAGCTACTGATTTGACGGCTCCTATGTATTCGTTGAATTCCTTCTCAAATCTTAGAGTTTTTGGCCCCATACTCAGCCAACCTGATCTGACAGTATCAACAATTTCATTTACTTCATCTTCAGAAATAAAAGGCTTATGGAACAATAAAAAATCTTTATTCATAGATTAATGTTTAACTAAAGTTCAGAATGAAAAGAAATTTTTCTAAAAGTAATCAACTCTAAAATTTAAGTTGTAAAATACCTTTTTTTCTTAATAAATAAAATAATGTTAGTTGATTCTTTAATTGACTGATTATCAAGTATAATCAAAGGAAGAACAAATAGTGCCAAGCAGTAATTTTCTAATAAACTTACTATTATTCAATCAAATCAATATTATCTGTCAGGAAACGTATAACTTTTGAATTATCTTTTACATCGGTGGGTAAATTCATAATCTTTTTAGAAATTTGGACAGATATTGGATAAAGATTAGGATCATATTTCCAGGGATATAGCTTTCCTTTAACCGGATAAAGAGGTGATGTGAACCAATCACCCAAAGTAATCTTTGCTTTTTGAGCTAGTAAAAAAACTAGTTTTCTATCTTTAACAATTACAGGATATTTTAGGAATAAATGATTGTCGAAAAATTTTTCATTAACATAAGTTTTATTCTTAGCTTTGAGAAATTGAGAATAGGCTAAAGCATTTTCTTTTCTTAACCGATTAACATTTTCTAATTTTTTTAATCTTCTGATTCCAGCTTTTATCTGAATGAATGATATATCTTTAAAGTAGTTGTGCGGTATTTCAACATCGGATATTTCATCTCCCTGTGATGACCCGATTATTAAATTGTGATCACTTAAAAATCTGTAAAATCTGATAAAAGAGTAATATGTGAATCTGTTTACGAGATATCGTCTGAACAAAAGTAAAGCAGCAAGAATTATATTATCTAAATAAGTTGATTTAACTTTTTCATGATTTAATTTTCTTACTTTATCAACTAACGCCTCCTTATTAACGACCAAAAATCCTCCAATGCCGGTTGAAAAAGGTTTATTCCATTGAGTAGAATAAAATGCTGCGTCACAATAAGAGCCATTTGGTTTTCCATTATAATATCCACCAAAACCGTGCGTACAATCCTCTATAGTAAATAAATTATGTTTTTTTGATAAACGAATTATCTCTTCAATATTCGAAGAAAGTCCAAAAGTATTTTGACAGATAATTACTTTTGTTTTTATTGTAATTGCTAATTCTAATTTTTCAATAGCCATATTATATGTTTCAGGATCGATCTCCACATAAACAGGTATTGCACCTAAATACAAAATTGCATTAGGAACAACAACGCAGGTAAACGCAGGAATAATAATTTCATCGCCTTCTTTGATGCCCATAGCTTTTAGAATCGCATAAAGAGCTACCCTCCCTTTCCAATATAAAAAGACCTGATCAGGTTCTATACTTAATATTGATGCAATATCTTGTTTATATTTTATCGCACTCATTTTTTATTAATAATCTTTTTATCAAATTTTAAAACCTCTAAAAAGTTGTCAGCAAGTATCATATAGTCATGATGCTTTAAACAATAATCTTTTCCTTTTTCACCCATTGTCTTTAATATTTCAACAGGTAGTGAAATTAATTTCATTACTGCCGAAAATATTGCATCAGGATTTTCAGGCTCTATAGTAATACCACATTCAGCTTCTGATACAATATCATTCCCGGCTCTAATAGCTTGTATAATTGGCTTACCTGCCATCAAATAATCAATCAGTTTATTCGGACTGATGCCAAAACGAAATACGGGTTGATTTTGCAATCCGACATATAAAATATCAAGTTTATCAAGTAAAGACGGGATTACAGTTTTAGGAACCGCTGTAATAAAATGTACGTTTTGGAGACCAAGTTTTTTTGAGTGCTGAATTAAATTTTCTTTTTCAGGTCCTTTTCCAATTAACAATAGATCCACATTTTCGTTTTCAAGTATTTTCATCGCATCAATAAGTGGATTCAAAGCATTTGCAATTCCGTGATTTCCGGCATAACCTATCAGTATTCTGTTCTGTGATTTTAAATTTCGGATTAGTTCAAATACTTCCGATGGAATTTCTTCATCAGTGTTCCAGTCCTCAACCACAATTCCATTCGGGATATAAACAAATTTTTCTGGATTCAGTCCGCGTTCAGCCATGTAATCTAGTGCTCTCGGAAGTAAAGAGATTACTTTATCGGAATGCTTGTACGCAAAATCTTCTGCCTGTTGCATTGCAAATATAAAAGGATGCCATTTAGAATAACCACCAAGCTCCATCGGCGAAAGCGGCCATAAATCATGTACTTCAAATACCAGTTTAGCTCCGGATAGTCTGGCTATTTTTTTTGCCGGAAAAATATCAAACAGAAAAGTTGAGGATGCAATTACAACATCCGGTTTAAATTCGTTAGCAATTATTTTTGTTTGTTTAGATAAGCGCCAGACAAAACTTAAAATGTTAATAATTCGTTTAAAGTTATTCCCTTCATATTCAGGTGTTTTAAGAACCAGATAATTTATACCTTCAATAGTATAATTCTTAATATTTGATTTGAAATCAAATTGTTTGGAACGGAGGTGTGAGTTAGAAGCAGCTACAATAAGAACATTGTGTCCTTTTTTTTGCCATTCAACAGCAAGGTGATAATGCCGGTATTCCATTCCAATTGAGGGAGCACCTGCATAATGATTTATCACTAAAATATTCATTTCAATATTTCCGCCGCAATAATGCTGGATGCCTTTCCATCACCATACAGATTAATATTGAAATCAGGATTCATTAAGAATATTTTTTCATAATTTTTAAGGATATTTTCAGTACTACTTCCACATAAAAGATTAAATTTATTCTCGACTAGTTCTACCCACTCGGTTTCATCTCTTAATGTTAAACATAATTTGTTGAAGAAAAATGCTTCTTTTTGAAGACCGCCGCTATCAGTCATAACAAGCAAACATCTTTTTAATAAATAAAGCATCTGAAGATATCCGACAGGCTGAGTCATAATTAAATTTTTATAATTCCGTGAGTCTAAACCAACCTTTAAAAGTTTCTTTTTTGTTCGTGGATGAACCGGAAAAATTATTTTCTTATTTTCTGAAATAGAAATAAGAGCATTGACAATAGATTTCAATCTTAATTCATCATCTGTATTTTCCTGACGATGAAGAGTACATAAAACAAAATCAGATGGAACATCAAAATCAGGTTTCTTAGCATACTCTGAAAACATTATCGCCGCATCCTTCATCACGTCGCCATTCTTAATTATCCTGCAATCGAATCGTCCAGATCCCTCTGATTCAAGGTTTCTTACTGCTGTTTCGGTAGGGCAAAAAAGAAAGTAACTCAATCTATCTGTAATAATTCTATTTATTTCTTCAGGCATTCTCATATTAAAAGATCGAAGACCTGCTTCAACATGAATAACTTTTATAAGAAGTTTTGAAGCAGCAAGTGCGCCAGCCAAAGTTGAATTTGTATCACCATACACCATTACATAATCCGGTTTTTCTTCTAATAGGACTTTTTCAATCTTCTCTAGCATCTTTCCTGTCATTTCACCGTGATTCAGACTGTTAATACTAAGGTAATAATCTGGTTTAGGAATGTTCATCTCCTGGAAGAATACTTCACTCATATTATGGTCAAAGTGTTGACCGGTATGGACTAATACTTCGTTAATTCCAGCCTTTATAAGTTCCCTGCTTACAGGTGCAGACTTTATAAATTGAGGTCGAGCGCCGACTATTGTTACTATTTTCACTTAATAGCTTTTTTCTATTAATAATTTTTTGACTAGTTGTTTATAGAGTTTAATATCTTTGCGGGAACACCAACAGCTTTAACATTGTCGGGTAGACTTTTATTTACTAAGGATGCCGCACCTACTATAGTATTTTCTCCGATAATGACTCCATCTTTACCAGCTGCAACAGTTGCTCTCATACCAATATATGCTCCCTTTTTTATGTGAATATGAGAATGTTTTTGATCTATTCCATGTAACGAAAAATAACACCCATACGAGATAACAACATTATGTTCTATTATCATGTTTTTTGGTTCCAGATCATCCAGATAACATTTCATACCTATAAAAACACTCTTGCCAATTTTATAACCTACAAGATACCGATACAAAAATACCCTCAAATTTGAAAAAGGTACGTTGGGTATTATAACTACATTAAAATATTTTCTTATTGGTTTCCACATTATTAACCACATAGGATATTTTGCGTAATAAGGCACTGGCTTTTTTCTAATCTTATAATATAATTCTGCGAGTTTCATAAATTTTTTCTTTAATCAATTTAATAAAGAATTATACACACCAATCATTTTTTTAACAGAATCATCCCACTGATAATGCTGTAATACTTTGTTTCTACCGTTTCTTCCCATCTCAACTCTTAATCCAGGATTATTAATTAATTTAATTAGTGCCTCAGCTAAAGCCTCCGGATTTTTTGGTTCTACTATAAATCCGGTTTTCCCTTTTTCGACAACTTCTAGTAATCCACCAACATTTGAAACAATAACCGGTTTACCACAGGCGCTTGCTTCAATGACTGAGACACCAAAACTTTCTTCAAGAGAAACGGCAACATAAATATCTAACATATTATGATAATCTGAAATATTATCTTGTCCTATATATCCGGTAAATACTGTATCATTTTCTAATCCTAATTCTTTTACAATTTTTTCTAACGATTCTTTCAAAGCACCTGTCCCTGCTATTAAGAGTTTTATTGATTGATTGAGAAGTTTTGTTTTCAAAATCTTGAAAGCCTGTATTAAATATTCTATACCATAGACGTACTCAAGAGCCTTAATAGTACCAACAACAATATCTTCGGATTTAAAGATACCGATTACTTCTTTTGGAGAGAACTTTTCAGTATCAATACCAAAAGGTATAACGGTAATTTCTTTTGAAGTATACTTTTTTGATTCTTCTTTTAATACTTTGCTTGTTGCTAATATTTTATCTGCTTTTGTAAAATTATAAATCAAAGCCCTTCTGTGAATGAAAGAATAAGTTGGAAAACGAAAAACATCGCTACCCCAAACAGATATAACAAAAGGATGAAATCCAGTTAATGCGCCAATTAATCCGTAACTAGAAGCATAATGGGCATGAACAATATCAGGTTTATATTCCTTTATAATTTTTTTGACGGTTGATACTGCCTTAATATAGATCAGTTTAGATATATTATTTTCATTCTTGGATTGAAAACTCCTCGAAAGGTTCAAGCTATTCAGTTTGATATCAGGTGTGTCAGTGTAAATTGACGGATTTATTTTGTGAAGAGAAAAAATGCCTACTTCAAAGCCTGCATTACGAATCGACTTAGCCCATCGTAACGTATGAGGAGAATTAGAATCAGCAAGAAATAAAATTTTCATCATAAAATTTAATAATCATGACAAAGTTAAGTAAGTCTTTTTAAATCTATATTATCAAGAAAGTTTAGAAGATCAGAATATACTTCATCGAAGGATAGTCGGTTCATGCATTCAAATGAAGGGCAATTTTGACGTCCGCCATTAGTAAAACAAAATTCCTCTCCTTCTGATGGAACGCATTTTAATGTACTTTGAAAATATTTGTGAAACTTACCAATTGGTTTTGAGAAATTGGGATTAGTTGGTCCAAAGATTTGATAAGTCGAGTTTACCCAATAGACTTGCTATTTGCAAAGGACCTGAATCGTTACCAATGCATACAGAGCACTCTTTAATTTGTTCAATTAACTCAGTAACAGTGCCTGTAGTAATTACCTCAATTTTATTATTCTTAATTTCAGCTATAATATCGTCTGAAATATAATTTGCCTCCAAAATAATAGAAGTCTTATACTCAAGTTTTAGATATTCCGCTAATTTTATAAATTTATTAAAGTTCCATTCTTTTGCTTTCCATCCAGCCAAAGGAATAATTAATATTTTTTCACTTTTGTTAAAGTTGACAGGATATTCTTTAATTAAATCTGGATTTTTTATTGAAACTACTGGAGATACGGCATCAATATAAATATCCATAAGATGAGAATTTCTTTTTATCGGAACAAAATGATCATATATAGTTTTGAATTGTTCTCTACCCATTCCGACAATTTTTCCGGCTCTTGAATTAAAAATTAAAGTTGCAGTTGTCATCACACCATTAAGATCAAAAATTATTTCCGGCTTAAAAGATTTTAGAATCTTTCTGCTTCTTCGGTTTGCGATTCTGTTGTCAAAGTAAAAGTCATTGGGACTCATGATAGCGTACTCCACATTTTCCAAACCTAACTTAAAAATTGGAACAACTGAATGATAACAGAGAATGATTATTTTTTTGTTGTAATAATTTTGGATTTCACGAATTGCCGGAATAGTTAAGACTGAATCACCAATCTTATGAAGAGAAATAACAATAACATTACCCTTAGTAATTGGAAATATTTTCGCAATTCTGCGGCAGCAATAAAAGAATAATTTTGATAAGAAAATCACTACTGAAGAAATGAGAGTATGGTTATTTAGCTGCTTGGAAATTTCCACAGATAAATTCGTTTCTATAAGTTAATTTTATTTGAGTCAGTAAACTTTTTAAAAAGTGCAAAAGTTTTTTTGATAAAACTTGATGAATAACTATTCCATCGCTTGCTATATTCTTTTAATAAATCGTCGTTTGTGAGATAGTAAAGAGCTTTTAATTGTTCAGCCACCAATAGATGGTAAGTAAATGAAGAAGTATATTTCTTTGGATAGTCGAACAAGATAATAACGAGTCCAGTAATTGAGGTCAAAAAAAGGTAAAAGTTTTTTCAGAGAATCGACTCCTTGTTCGAATAGTATTTTGTGCTCTTTGATTTTTGTTCGAGTAATACCAAATCATACACACCAAATAGAGCAAATAAAATGCCATTTAAAACCCCACTGGTTTTATGTGGTGAAGGAAATTCTTCATAGACTGGAATAGAGTTAAAATAATTTATAAGTCCGCCATCTTTCACATTAGATTCAAAAGGACCAAGAGCTTCGATTGCCAGTTGTTCAAATTGATAATTCTTTGTTAACACTGAAGCCCGTGTGAGTACTGAAATTGCTTCACCTTGTGTCATAGCCGATATCCAGGGTTTATTCAATCCGTATTCAGGATAAAGTTTATAAATATACCATCCTTTACCTCCCTTAACATTCACTTGGTTGGTTTCAAACCAATTAGCAGTAAGAAGAAACTTATTTCTCAATTCCTCATCCATAAAGTCTTTATTCTCCAATATTTCATACAGTCCAAGGGCATACTGGGCAATAACAATCGGTTGTTCTATAAGAGGAAGTCCTGTATAGCTAAATAAGGGTATTCCCTTTTCAGAAAATTCCCCAGGATAATCAGCCTTCGAACTAAAATCCAGATAGTATTTGCCTAATATTTTTGGTTTCTCAGATATTGAGCAATGAGTAATTGTGTTCCAATATCCCGCTTTAAAAGGAAAATTAAAAATTAGAATTTTGTTAAGATAATTTTTAAAATTTTTTAGCTTCATATTGACTATTTTATTGTAAATTATTTATAAATGGTCTTGAAAATTTTTGTTTAATATATACTAAGATTACAAACACTAACCAAAAAGGTAAATCTGCACTTAATAATCCGTAAGTTAAATGGCCAGAAATTTCTATAAAACTTCTAGAAATTTCCCCAAATCCTATACCTGTTATCGCAATAGATAAGATATAATATTCCCTACTACTATTTTTAGTGAGTTGAATTGCTTGAAAAGCAATATAAAAGAACAAAACAAAAAATGCTATCGAAGTTAATAATCCAAGAATTCCATTTTCTGCAGTAAAATAAAGAAAGAAATTATGCGGATGAGGTTTGCCTACCTGAATTATTTCAGATTGAAACAAACTAATTGTAGTTGAGGGTGCATAATAATAAAAGTACCTATCGAACAGATCAGGCCCTATACCAAAGACCGGAAAATCGTTAATAACCTCTAGACCCATCTTCCAATAAACTTCCCTGTCACTCAATGTTTCCCATCGCATATAATTATTTATTACTTCATTGAGTGTGGGAATGGTTAAATATATAATTGCAACTACAACAGATACCGCTAAAAAGGTTTTTGCAAATGCTTTCGGTTTTATAACCCCAAAGAAAAAAGTTATGCTTACCAGTGCCGCGAAAATTCCACCTCTCGAACTAGCTAAAATCAACACCATTATGTTAAATATTAACAGAAAAGAAACTAGATATGTATATTTTTTTGATTTAAGCTTATTCTTAAAGAACATTGCAGTTAAAAGAGATATTGATATGAAGAAAATAGTAAAGCCGGTATATCCTTTACTGCCGTATAAATCAAATTTATCTCTTAAAAGTATCCTTACAAAGTAATCCTTAAATCCCAAAATATATAAATCCATAATCATGGGAATGCCTAATATCAGAACAACCCCGACAATGGAATAAATATAAGTATAAATGTTTCTTTCATCTTTTAATAGTGCATAGAACAGATAGCTTATTAATAAAAAAATAAACATTCTAATTGTTGCAGTTAAGCTTATGAAAGGATATGAAGAAAATATTGATGATAGAGTGAGAGTTAAAACTAGAAGGGACAAGAACCATAAAATTTCTCGAGGAACTTTAACAAATTTTTCTGTTTGAAAACCATATTCTCTAATAAATAAAAAAACTAGTAGTATTGTGGCAAATGCAGTTATATAAATACGATATTCTTCATAAAATTCGCTGGTAAAAGCTAAATAACTAATAATTATTACTGCTAAAATTAACTTCTGATTATAAAATAAGATTCCGTAAAGACTAATTAAAAAAATTAATAGTAATAAAATAAATTGGGAGAGAAAGGAAAGCGCAATGGCCAACAAAAGTGATATTATTATCAAACTCTTTGTATTAAAGAAAACCTTGTTTAATTTTTGTAATAATTCTAGAAAAGTTGTCATTAAAAAATACTCATCAACGCTTTCATTATTTCCTGTTCAGCATCTTTAAAATAGTACTGCTTAAAATTCCAAACTCTTCATCTTTGAGGACAAATGAATTCAAGGCATAAACTAATAGAAACATAGTTAGACTAAGTGTGTCAGACACATAATAGTTAACATCAATATAATAAAAAGCCAGATAGGTTATCAGATAAGAAACCAATGCATTAATTACATAATATAACAGACTGTTAACGTGAAAGAATTTGTTATCCATTTGAATGAGCTTCATACCTGAATAAAATCCAACAGCAAATAAAAAAAGATATGTTAATGAAGTGGAAAGCGCTAAACCATTTTGTCCCAGACCATCAACAAACATAAAACTAAGAAATACTTTTAAAAGAAAGGCGACGACTGTAATCATCAGTATAATATGATATTTGTTAATACTATATAGAATTTTTACAACCACCGAATATCCTGATATAAAGATTAAACTAAATGAATAGTACTGTAAGACAGAATACGTCATCAGTGTATCAGAACCTGTGAATTTTCCTCGTTCATAAAAAAGCCGCAGAAAAAAATCTCCCCAGAAATATAGAATGAAAATGAATGGGATAATTATAAACATATTCATTATAACAGCACGCTTAAAATCAACTCTTAGTTTCTCAGGTAAGTTTACAGATAAACTAGAAAATTTTGAAAACATTGTTGTGATGAGAGGAAAAGAAAACAGTGAAATTGGCAAAGAATAAATCACAAAGGCATAATTTAAGGCTGCAATTCCGCCTTCAGAAACTCTACCAATAAAATACCTGTCAATCAGCACAAAAGAAAGTGATAATCCTTCAATAATAATTAACGATATTATAACGTTTGTTTTAGAAAGATTAAATCGCATCTTTAAAATTTTTAGAGAAATAAATTTCAAATTTTTTCTTACTAAACTGTAAAGAATAATAAATGCAGCAATGTATGCAGCCACAAAACTTATTGGAAGGATGAAAATCAGAAGTAAGTCTGAAAAGAATACAATCAGTATAATTACAACTATATTTAGTACTATTAAGGAAAAAGCCGGATAAATAAATTTAAAGTTTGCCTGTTGATAAGCTATTATTACAGACATTCCCGCATTAATGGGTATAGTAATCAGAAAGAGCAAAAATATTTTAAGTCCCTTCTGCTGCATTTCATAGGATATAGATGCTAAATAAGAATTGAGTATTAAACCTGAAGTGAAATACAAGAAAACAGCCACAACAACGCCGCCCAAAACGAACCACCAGAAAGTATAATTCAAAAAGTCAATGCTTGTTTCTTCAGATTCCTTTTTTATTTTATTGTAAGCAGGTAAAAAATAATGTTGACATAAATAAAGAACTGCAGTATTTATAACATTTGGAAGTGCAATACTCGTTAGAAATAGATCAAATTCGGGGCTTAAACCGAAATTATTTGCGAAGATTATTTCGCGAAAAAATCCGACACCTTTACTAAAAATTCCCAATAGAGTAAGAACGACTGAAGCTCCGGCAACCGATGAAGCAATTTTTTTATTAATCTTCATTTAGTATAAAAATTCTCATTAAATCAAAATGCGGGAAATATTTTTGTGAAGTGAAGATTGTTTTATTGATAGATATTATAAATTATTTATTTGTTGAATAGAATATTCAATTGTCATCTTCAATCCTTCTTCTCTTTCGACTTTCGGTTGCCAGTTTAAAATCCTTTTAGCTTTGCTAATATCGGGTTGCCTTACTTTCGGGTCATCAACCGGTAATTCTTTATATACAATTTTACTTTTTGAACCAATAAGTTTAATAATTTCTTCAGCAAGAAACTTCAATGTTATTTCTTCAGGATTACCGATATTTACTGGATCTACTTCATCGGAAATCAATAATTTAAATATCCCTTCAACCTGATCCGAAACGAAGCAAAAACTTCTTGTCTGCATTCCATCACCAAATACTGTAAGATTCTCACCTTTCAACGCTTGAGTCACAAAGGTCGGTAATGCTCTGCCATCATTCAATCTCATCTTTGGACCGAATGTATTAAATATTCTTACTATTCGAGTATCAACTCCATGGTAACGATGATATGCCATTGTTAAAGCTTCGGCAAATCGTTTTGCTTCATCATAAACTCCCCGTGGACCAATTGGATTGACATTTCCCCAATAATTTTCAGGCTGCGGGTGAACATTAGGATCACCATAAACTTCTGAAGTTGATGCAAGTAAGAATCTTGCTTTTTTTTCTTTTGCTAATCCAAGCACTTTATGGGTACCAAGTGAACCGACTTTTAATGTCTGGATCGGTAACTTCAGATAATCAATTGGACTAGCCGGTGAGGCAAAATGTAGTATATAGTCAACTTTACCCGGTACAAAAATATAATTGGTCACATCGTGCTTAACAAACGAAAAGTTTTCATTGCCAAATAAATGAGAAATATTATCTGTGTTGCCGGTCAATAAATTATCTATACAAACGACTTTCATTCCTTCATGCAGAAGTCTGTCACACAGATGAGAACCTAAAAATCCGGCTCCGCCAGTTACTATTGCAATCTTTTTATCCAACTATTTCTTCTTTCGATTTATTTGAACTTAAATGAAGATATGTTTTTCGCTCGGAAATAATTAAAATCAGAGACATTAGAAGAAATACAAATATCCCGCCTAAGACGGTTGATAATAAAACTCTGGGACTAGCAGCTTTAACAGGTGCAATTGCTTCATCTAAGACTTCAACTGTTGGTAAATCTCTATTCTCTTGAATTTTTTCTTTGTAATACTGCTGCTGCAACATCATATATACTTCATTTTGAATTTTTACTTCTCTTAACAGTGAAGCTAATTCTTTTCCAAGTTCAGGAACTTCTTTAAATGCTAGCAAATAATCCTGATTACCTAGTTCCATTTTTTTAAACTGATCTTGTAACTGTGCAAGTTTTTTTCTTAACGATTGAAGTTCTCTACTGTCATCTGTCAAATTAGTTTTAAGAAATCCGATCTCTATTTCCGTTTTGACTATTTCACTTTTTATTTTTGCTGCAGCATCAATAACTGCACTTACCTGCTCGGGAAGAGCTACCGTTTTATTTGTATCCTGAAAATTCATAAGAGCGGTTTCGACTGAATCAAGCTGGATGCTTGTTCTCAATAATTCAGTTTCAATATATTCACGTGTACGTTTTGCTCTGGATGAAAGCTTTTCCCTGTTGATTTTATCAAGAGCCTCAATAAATGAGTTTGTTAAATTTGCAGAAAACTGCTTCATCGTATCAACATCATCAAATAACATAGGAATGAATGAAGTAGAAACATCGACACTAACAGAAATTATTCCTTCCTTATTAATGAATAAATTTAGTTTTTCAGTTAACTTATTTGCTGCCTCCGATTCACTATCTTTATTAAAATACTCAACAAGATTATGTTTGCGAACAACAAACTCAGAAACCGACCGACTTTTTAGAATTTCAACAAATAATTGCGAGTTGGCATTTGTAAAACTTCCGGTTAACAAACCGGATAAATCCTGCCCGCCAATAAGACTGCTAAGTGAACCAACTTGACTTTTGTTTTCCGGAGGAAGAATTGTTGAGGTAGAAGAGTAAGTTCTTGGATAAATAAATAATAATATCAAAAAAAGAAATATGGTTGTTAAGAGGGTAACCTTTAAAATTTTATTTCTGTTAAAAATAATTATGTTTAATATTTCATGATAAGTCATAAATATTTTACCTCGTTGCTATAATTACAGCTACTGTAGCTGCAACAACTGCAGCTACCTGCCCTAAAACTTGAAGGGATGTTGTGAATACTTCCCAGAATTTTGGTCCTGGGGGATCTTCCGGAATCCAGATTGTATCTCCGGGATCCAACTGTTCAATATCGTCTGCATCGATCCATTCACCGGTGTTTACTTTTATCACGCGAACATCACCTTCTAATGCTCTCCAGCTAAATCCGCCTGCAAGTTTTATATAATCATCAACTTTGTAAACAGGATCGTAAACAATTTGTCCTGGATTAGTTACCTGACCAAGCATTAAAATAAAATTTCTTTTTTCCGGAATATAGATATAATCATTTTTTTTCAGCGTAATATCTTCAGTTTTATCTTTATCTATAAATAATTTTTGAAAATCAACAACAACCTTTTCGGAATTTTGTCGTGAACGTGCTTTAAAATAATCATACTCATCATCGGTCATATCAGCACGAAGTATGTGTTTAAGTCTTTCAAATTCCGGATCATCAGTTTTCTCAGTTGACGGTCTTAAAATATATGCATCGACCAAAGATGCATCTTCAAGAAAACCTCCTGCTTCATTAATTATTTCAGACAATTTCGTTTTATCTTTAGTAAATCTGTACCAACCTGGAAATTTAATTTTACCTTCGATATTAACATAATATCCAACTAAATATTCTGGGATTTTCCTAACAACTATATGATCACGATTTTGAATTTTTAGTTGTGTTGTTCTTAAATCTTCATAGCTATAATATAAACTGTATTGAGTCATTCCATCATCAGAAAATCTTATAATTTCAATTGAATCTTTTCTTGCATCAGTTAGAAGACCTCCAGCTAGTTCAATAAAATCAATAAATGATTCATCTTCAACATATTCATATAAGGCAGGATATTTTATGCTGCCACTTATAAAAACCATTTTATCAGAACGATCAATAATAACTACATCACCTTCTTGCAGATAAGGATTTTGTGAGTAATCTCCCTTTCTTAAGAAAGTAAGTATATCATATTTATTTTCAGCATTGTCTTTTGATTTTATGATAATATTCCTGTAATCAGCCGTTGAATTGAGACCATCTGAAGAAGAAATTAAATCCAGAAGTCTAGAGTTTGATTTAAAGATAAAAGTTGCAGGCTTTTTTACATCACCAACCAGTGAAACTTTAATTTTTCTGAATTCTAAAAGTGAAACGAAAATATCTACATTCTTGTAAATTTTATTAAGTGACTCGGTAATTTGTTCTTTAGAATCAGTAAGAGTTTTTCCACTTAAATTTATACCACCTAATCTTGGCACATAAAAATTGCCTTCCGGATTAACCTGAATAATATGCTGAATCTCTTCCAATCCACTTATTGAAATTAAGAATTTATCGCCCGGACCGACAAAATATAAATCAGCATCTATGGCACCTTCAGTTGCATCTTCGGAATAACCAGAAACTTTAAGAGAGTCACTTAAAATTTTAAATGATCTTTCCTGATAGTTAGGAATGCTTTGGGAATAATTAAAGGAATTGGAAATAGAAAATATCAGTAATACAGAAACAAAAAATGATTTCAACTGAATATCCGAATAGTTAATAGTAAAGTTATGATGTTACTTTTAAAGTAACTTTCCTAAGAGAAAATATTGTTACAACCAGTGATAACAATGGTCCGCTAAATAATATAACCAATAAATAATGCACCTTATCAAAGTCTATCACTTTTAATATTGAAATATAATTACCAGCGTAAGAAATTATCAAGTAAAACAAAATACCGGCAGCCATTGCTGAGAACAATCCGATCAACATTCCATTTATAATTATTGGCATTTTGATTGTAGAAAGCTTGGCTCCCACAAGTTTCATAGTTTCAAATTCTTCGGTTCTGGAATTTATTATAAGTCTTACAGTACTGTAAACAAGATATAAAGAAACAAGAAGGATAATTATTGTCAAAGCTACTACGTATAATCTAAATTCTTTAATATATGAAAGAAGTTTTTGTATAAAATCATCACGATGAACAACTTCTTCAATCCAGGGAAATGATGATAATGTTTTGATAATCTTTTTTACTGAATCCTGGTCTGCATATTCACTTTTTAATTTTAAATTAAAAGATGCCGGAAGTGGATTGTAATCTAGAATTTTTCTAAAATCCTCACCCGTTTCCCGTATAAATATTTCAACTGCCTCTTCTTTACTGATATATTCAGCGTGTGCAACAAATCCGGTTTGAAGAATTTCTTTTTCCATATCTTCAACATTGTTCTTTTCAGCTGAACCTGCAAGAAAAACACTTATGCTAATATTTCCCTTTAAATAGTTTTCAAGTCTTTCGGAAGATTGATACAGAAAGAATGATATTACAATCAACACTACTGCTATTGTTGTTGAGACAAACGTAAGAAATGAAGATAGTTTGGCTCTTGAAAATAATCTTAATGATTCTTTAATAAAGAACAGGATCATAGAAGTCTTAAAACAATATTATTGAATAACTTAAACTCAGATAAAAACAGTTAGCTTAGTTAAAAAAATGTATGTCAATTTACTAAAAATTCGATTCATCTATCCATCTTGTTATTTGCCACTTTTCAGTTTGAGAATTTTTCCGAAGAGATAGATTAACTCTTCCATCAACACGGACAACATCAGTGGGATTAAAAGTTATAGTCAAATTAAAACTTCTAACAACATTGGCATTAGTAGAATCTTCTGTAAATAAAACTATATTATTCCATATCAAATCCAATCGCTGTGAATTTTCAAACAGTCCATAGGTTGTTCTCATTTCTTCATCTCTGCCCCAACTTACATCAAATCCCTGGTCATAGTCGCGATAAGTAAAAATAAAATCATTGCTAAGAAGTTCACTATAAATTGTTGTATCCTTAAAAGTGTATGAGTACTGAAAATTTTGAAAAACACCCGGAATAGTTTTCAAATCAGATATCGGTGCTCTTATATCAGATGCGGATTCATCGAATGCAGGAGCAAATGGATTCGTGCATCCAATTACAAGTAAAAAGGACGTTATAAATATGTAAAATAAAATTTTAATAATATTTTCCTTTTAATTCACTCCAGCTTGGTGAATCAGGTAATTTAATATCCTGCCAATAGTAAATAACCCAAACTGAACGATCATCATTAACTAAAGTAAATTGTAAATTGCCCTGGTAGTTTGAAGATTCCGGTTGACTTAATGGAATGTTAATGAAATAAGAAGCAGAATAAAGAACGGTATCACCGGTTCTAGTTAAAGATGTGTCCTCTAACAATAAAGTCAGCGAAAAATCCTGTTCAACACTTGCCACTACACTGCTGAAATATCTTTGTTCATCTGTTAAATCCCAACCTTCGGCAAGAAATTGATATTGAGCAATAGCTTCACTGGATGGTTGAAATAAGAAACTTCGTGATGAGAAAGCAGAGTCTACAAAACAAGCCAGATAGTTTTGAACATTCTTATCTGCAAAAGAGTTTATGAGATTTGACATTACAATTTCAGGTTCAGTCGCCGCCTGGAAATTCGATCTTCCCTGATCCGGCACTTCTGCATCTCTGGTAACAAACAGATCACAACCCGATAAAAGGAAAATTAAAAACAATATAAAAAATTTAATTTTCATTTTTTTGCAATGATGATTAGCCTTTGTGAGGAAAGCTGATCGAACTTATTTCCAAAAAAATCACCAAATGTTTTTTCAATTGCAAATCCAATTTTAGTCAACTCATCAATCAATTCATCTCTGTTATACATTCTTACCGACTCATAAAAATTCTTTAGATGACCGTTCTTTTTAATTGAAATTTCCTTAACAACTCTTAATCCATCAATTTTGCGCTTCTGGATAATTTCAGTATTGTCAAATTTATTAAGGGATTCCTCAATTAAATTTTTTTCAACAAAATACTTGTTGAAAAAATCTATCACAAAATATCCGTCGTTTTTAAGATGCTCATAAGCAGTTCTCAATATCTGAAAATTTTCTTTATCACTTTCAAAGTAACCGAAACTTGTAAACAGATTTACAATAAGATTAAACCTGCCAGAATGAGTAAAATTTCTGAGATCAGATTGAATAAAATTTATCTTCAGGTTTTCTTTTTCTGCCTTACCACTAGCTACAGAAAGCATATTCTTACTTAGATCAACTGCAGATACTTTGTATCCTTTCTTAGCAAGAAGTATGGAATGTCTTCCTGTTCCGCAAGCCATATCCAATACTTCTGAAGATTTTGGGAGTGATATATTATTTATTATCAGATTTATTAAATCTTCAGCATCAGATTCATTTCGATGTCGATATACATTCAGATATTCTTCTGTTTCAAACCAATCTTTGAACCATTCGGATGTCATAAATCAATCCTGTTCAACATAGCTCTGCCTATTGTAGCTTCATCGGCAAATTCAAGATCACCGCCAATTGGAAGACCTCTGGCAATTCTTGTTACCTTAATACCAAGAGGTTTTAATAATTTTGCTAAATAAAGTGATGTGGTTTCACCTTCTGTATCAGGATTTAATGCGAGAATTATTTCCTTAATTTCTTCAGCCTCAAATCTCATCATCAATTCTTTTATTTTAAGTTCATCGGGACCTATACCTGATAATGGCGATAAAACTCCACCAAGAACATGATACAAACCCGTGTACTCATGGGATTTTTCAACAGCAATAACATCGCTCGCTTCTTCAACCACACAAATTATGCTGGAATCTCTTTTAGGACTTTGACATATCTTACAGAAATCTTCTTCAGATATATTAAAGCATCTTTTACAAAAGTGAATTTTAGTTTTCAAATCCTGAACTGCATTAATGAGATTCTCAACATTTTCAGGTGAACTTTTAAGAAGATGAAGTGCAAGACGTTGAGCAGTTTTTTTCCCAATGCCCGGAAGCTTACTCAGTTCTTCAATTGCAATATGTAATGGTTCCGCAATTAACAATTTAAAGCCCCGGAATATTCATTCCCGGAGGAATCATACCCTTAGTAACTTTAGCCATTTCTTCTTCAGCAAGTTTAGCTGCCGATTCTAAGGCTTTATTTACAGCAGCAACAACCAAATCCTCCAGAATTTCTTTTTCTTCAGAATTTATAACCTGAGGATCAATTTCAACTGAAATAATTTCTCTATTTCCGTTAGCTGTAGCTTTTATCATTCCGCCGCCTGCTTCTTCACTAACGGTTTTATTTACTAATTCACTTTGAACTTTTTGCATCTCGGCCTGCATTTTCTGTACTTGTTTAAGCATTCCCTGCATTCCACCTTTCATCGCTAAAATCTCCTAAATTTTGTCAGAATTTCGTTTAATTGTTGATTTTGTCTTCAAATATAATACTTTATTTGACTTTATACATCGATTATCCCTAATTTGATTTCGTTAAATTTTATTGATTTTTAACATTAATTAAGACGAATTATGATCGAAACAAATCTAAAAAAAGACCTACCCTTTGACGGTGCAAATTATCAAATACTTGAGTTTTCTGATATTTTTCACGTAAATAATAAGAAAAAAGCAAAAGTAAAAGATTTAGGACAAAAAGTTGCTTCTATCTATACTTACTTTTTCGACTATTTAAAAGAATATCATATTCCGGTTGCCTTTATCAAAAGAGAAGAAAAGCACTCATTAAAATTTGTGAAATATGAAAAATTCTCTTTCAGTGTTAAAATCCTGAATTCTGTTGATAAAAGAACGGCAAAAATCTTCTCACTAAAAGAAGGTAACCCTTTAGAATTACCTGTTTTTGAATTTCATTACGGCGAACTTAAAAAAAGTTTAATAAGTGAGAGTCATCTAATTTCTTTTAATCTTTGCAGTATGGAAGATTTGAAGATGATAAATAGGATGTGTTCAAAAATTAATGCTGTTCTTAAATCTTTTTTTGAAAGAAGAAATTACACTCTGGCAGAACTTTCCTGTACTTTCGGAAAGTTTGAAGGAAAAGTTTATATGACGGGAAATTTTTCTCCGGAAAGTCTGAAGGCATTTCCGATTGAGAAAGATTCAAAATGGAAGGATCCATATAATCTCATAACTGCCTCAAATATTAAAGGTTATACAGATCAACTAATAAAAATAATAAGCGTTTAAAATGCTTACTAAATATGGTTATTCAACTATTGGTGTCGTTGCCTTAATATCATTCCTTCTTATTGCTGCAGGAATTTTAATTAACAACGGATTTGTGAAATATTCGCTAATCACACTTGCCATTCTACTAGTAATTTTTACATTAAATTTCTTTAGAGATCCCGAAAGAAAAGCACCTGACAGAGATGATGTTGTAGTTTCTCCTGCTGACGGAAAGGTTCTATTTATAAAAGAAATTGTTGATAATAAGTTCCTCAATGATAAAGCAAAAATGATATCTGTTTTTATGTCACCATTAAATGTTCACGTAAACAGAATTCCAATTGACGGTAAAGTTGATTTTCTTGAATATCATAAAGGTGAATACATAGCAGCGTTTGAAGATAAAGCCTCAGAAGTTAATGAAAGAGCTGAAATTGGTATTACAAGCAAACACGGAAAAGTTTTATTTACTCAAGTTGCTGGCTTTGTTGCAAGAAGAATCGTTTATGATTTATCTATAGGTGACACCGTAACAATGGGTGAAAGATTCGGAATGATTAAATTCGGAAGCCGGGTTGATGTAATTGTTCCAATTAATTGGACTCCTAAAGTCAAACAAGGTGATAAAGTTTCTGCCGGTGAAACAATTCTCTTTGAAGTAAATTAAAAACTGATGAATCGTCTTCGCATAACACCTTCTGTTATTCCAAACCTATTCACTTCGCTGAATATGTTTTGCGGATTTTTTTCAATCATTAATGCAAGTCAGGGTAATTACGTTTATGCCTGCTGGCTAATTTTTATTGCCGCCCTATTTGATGCGCTTGATGGTGCAATGGCTAGATTGACAAACTCAAGCAGTGAACTTGGAGTTGAACTTGATTCTCTTTCAGATATTGTGAGTTTTGGTGCTGCACCATCTTTTCTTCTTTATTCAACTTATTATTATCAGTTAAACACAATTGGAATTATTTTAACTTCACTCCCATTGATAGCTGGTGGATTTAGACTTGCAAGATTCAATGTTCAATTAGTTGGATTTGAAAAATCTTTCTTCACCGGTTTACCAATTCCATCCGCCGCCATTACAATTATTAGCTTTATACTTGCTTTTTATAAAGAAGGTTATTCAGAATTTCATTCGCAGATCATCATTCCAATGACACTTATTTTATCTTTTTTGATGGTAAGCAGAGTTAAGTACGATTCAATTCCAAAATTTTCGTTAAGATCAATTAAAGAAAAACCGTTCACTTATATTTTTATTTTAGCAGGATTGATTGTAGTTATATTCTACAGGATTGAAGGTGTTTTCTACACTTTTGTTTTCATGGTTGTATTTGGTATTTTTCGTCACATTTTTCTTTATCTAAAACACAGAAAAAAAGTATAACGAAAGACTAAAATTGTTTAAAGCAAAAGTATTAATAAAGCGAAGACCATCTATTCTTGATCCTCAGGGTAAAGCTGTTGAAAAAGGTGCTGAACATCTTGGATTGAGCAATATTAAGAACACAAGAATCGGTAAGTATATTGAATTTGATCTTGATGTTAAAGACAGATTAAAAGCAGAAAAAGAAGTTAATGAATATTGCTCGAAGCTGCTTGCAAATCCCATTATGGAAGATTTTGAGTTTACACTCGAAGAGGTTAAGTAATGCCGAAGTTTGGAGTTGTTGTTTTTCCCGGTTCAAACTGCGATCACGATGCTTATTATTCTGTGGGAAATGTTCTTGGTTACGATGTTAATTTTTTGTGGCATAAAGATTCCGATCTTAAAGAATCAGATGTAATTATTCTGCCGGGTGGATTTTCCTACGGTGATTATTTGAGAAGTGGTGCAATTGCAAGGTTCTCCCCTATTATGAATTCTGTTATTGAATTTGCAGGCAAAGGCGGAATTGTAATCGGCATCTGCAATGGTTTCCAGATTTTACTTGAAGCCGGGCTTTTACCCGGAATAATGTTCAGAAATAAATCACTGCAATTTGTTTGCAAAGATGTTTATCTTTCAATTGAGAACAGAAATACAATTTTTACGAATCTTATTAACGGACAGAAAAGTCTAAAGATTCCGATCGCTCACGGTGAAGGAAATTATTTTTGCGATGCTGATACTTTGAAAATGCTTCAAGATAATAATCAAATCGTTTTCAGGTATTCTTCTTCAGTTGGTGAAGTCAGCAAAGAGTTTAATCCTAATGGATCAACAAAAAATATTGCCGGAATTATAAATAAAGAAGGAAATATTCTTGGAATGATGCCGCATCCGGAAAGAGTTTGTAATCCTGTTTTAAATAATACTGATGGACAAATTATTTTTAAATCAATAGCTAGTCATTTAAAAAACTAAGGTGATGATATGTTAGCATTTATTGGAAATTTAGGCGCCGGTGAAATAATTCTGATATTGCTTGTAGTACTTCTTCTGTTTGGTGCAAAGAAAATACCTGAACTCGCACAAGGACTTGGAAAAGGAATGAAAGAGTTCAAGAAGTCATTGAAAGATGTTGAAGATGAATTAAAAAAGACCGATGAAGAAATTAAAAAAACTGATGATAAGAAATAGTATTATTTATTGAATTTTATTTTCACTTAAACCGTTTCTCATCCAGGAACGGTTTTTTATTGATTACTTCGAGGCAATGAATTGCAAGCATACAAGAATCATTCTGAAAAAATAAATAAAATTAAAACCGGTGAACTTAGTTTAGTTCAAAATGTAAACGATTTTCTCTTATCAATAGAAAAGAAAAAAAATCTAAATGCATTCAATTTTGTTTTTGATGAAGAAGCAAAACAGCAAGCTGAAGAAATTGGAAGAAAAATTCAATCAGGTAATTATGGAAAACTTGCCGGAATGGTAATCGCAGTAAAAGATTTACTTTCAATAAAAGATCATCCACTCACCTGCTCTTCTAAAATACTAAACAATTTTATTTCGCTTTACACTTCAACCGCTGTTCAAAAATTAATTGATGAAGATGCAATTATAATTGGAAAAACTAATTGTGATGAATTTGCAATGGGTTCGTCAAATGAGAACTCATATTTTGGTCCGGTATTAAATCCTCACAATATTGAAGCACGTTCCGGGCGGTTCAAGCGGCGGCTCTGCTGTAGCAGTTGCTGCTAATTTATGTGACGTAGCAATCGGGACAGACACAGGTGGTTCCATCAGGCAGCCAGCAGCATTTTGTGGTGTGTATGGATTAAAACCTACTTATGGATTAGTTTCACGCTATGGTTTAACTGCTTATGCATCTTCTTTTGATTCAATCGGACCTTTTGCAAATAATGTGGAAGATATCGCTGCAGTTCTTGAAGTAATTGCCGGTTGGGATGAGAAAGATTCAACTTCTTACAAATCAAATAAAATAAATTTTTTAAAATCCCATAAAGATATAACTTCCTTGAAAATCGGAATTCCAAAAGAATATTTTGGGGAAGGATTAGATGCTGAGATAAATGAGAAAATTCAAAATGTAATTTCAAACCTGAAAGAAAAAGGTTTTAAGATACAAGAAGTATCCCTGCCATTAACAGAATTTACAATTGCAGCCTACTATATTCTTGCAACAGCAGAAGCTTCATCAAATCTTGCAAGATATGATGGTGCGAGATATGGTTATCGTTCTGCTCAGGGTAAAGATTTAATGGATATGTATATTAATTCAAGAACAGAAGGTTTTGGTGAAGAAGTTAAACGCAGAATTATGCTTGGTACGTATGTTCTCTCAGCAGGTTATTATGATGCATATTACCGTAAGGCACAAAAAGTTAGAAGAATAATTAAACAGGATTTTGATAAAGCTTTCTCACAAGTTGATATTTTATTAACTCCAACGACCCCTACAACTGCGTTTAAGCTTGGAGAAAAATCGGGTGATTCACTCCAGATGTATTTAAGTGATATATACACTGTGTCAGCAAATCTGGCAGGAATTCCTGGGAATGAATATTCCTATCGGAAAATCTGCTAATGGATTACCAATTGGAATGCAGATTTTATCCAACAGTTTTGAGGAAGAAAAAATATTTCAGTTAGGAATGCATTTGCAAAATGAAATCACATAATAGTATCTCTCTAAGAAATTGGACTAAAGAAGATTTTTCTTCAGTAAAGGATATTTTACTTACAACCTGGAAAAACACTTATTCATTTATTCCCGAAAAAGATATTCTTTCACACTTCGAAAAATTTTATAGTGAAGATAAATTAACCGAAATTTTAAACGATCCATTTTCAAAAGGAATTATTGCTAGAAGTTAATTCGGTTCCTGCCGGTTGGATGAAATTATTTGAAGATCAAACAAACAATAAATTCTATATTTCATCACTTTATGTCTTACCGAATTTTCAAAATTTTGGTCTGGGTAAAAAATTACTCAATGAAGCATACAGAATTGCAGAGACAAAACAATTTAATAAAGTCTGGCTCGGTGTGATAAAACAAAATATAAAAGCATTGGAATGGTACAAGAATCTTGGATTCGCTTTTGTTGAAGAAGAACCATTTCAAATGGGCTCGACGACAGTTATACATTTAATTGGTTACAAAATGATTTAATTCATTGAACATTGAACATTCAACATTTATCATTATAAGTCAGGTTTATACTTCCAAAGAATTTTCTTATTTTTGTTCACAAAATTCAATACAGTTAAAGGATTATTTATGGCAATTATAATTGACAAAAAAACTCGTCTTGTAGTTCAGGGAATTACCGGCGGCGAAGGCTCATTCCATACAACTCAAATGATTGATTACGGAACCAAAGTGGTGGCAGGAGTAACACCAGGTAAAGGCGGAACAAAGCATCTCGGCGTTCCTGTATTTAACATTGTTAAGGATGCTGTAAAAGAAACCAAGGCAAATACATCTGTAATTTTTGTTCCTCCGGCATTTGCTGCTGATGCAATTCTTGAAGCAGTTTCAGCAGGAATAAAAGTTATCGTTTGTATTTCTGAAGGTATTCCTGCAAATGATATGATAAAAGTTTACAATGCAATAAATGATAAAGATGTTGTTTTAGTTGGTCCTAATTGCCCGGGAGTTATTTCGCCCGGAATAGCAAAGGTAGGAATTATGCCTGGCTTCATCCACAAAAAAGGAAACATTGGTGTTGTTTCACGTAGTGGAACATTAACTTATGAAGCAGTAAAACAACTTACAGATGTTGGCTTGGGACAATCAACCTGTGTTGGAATCGGTGGTGATCCCATTATAGGTTCAAACTTTGTTGATATAATAAAATTATTTAGTGAAGATCCTGGAACTGATGGAATAGTAATGATTGGTGAAATTGGTGGAAGCGCTGAAGAAGAAGCTGCTGAGTTTATTAAGAAGAATGTTAAGAAACCTGTAGTTGGATTTATTGCTGGAAGAACCGCACCTCCCGGAAGAAGAATGGGACACGCTGGAGCAATTATTTCAGGCGGTAAAGGAACAGCTGCAGAAAAAATGGAAGCTATGCGCAAAGCTGGAATTAAAGTTGTTGAAAGTCCTGCTGAAATGGGAAACACAATGATTAAAGCAATTGAAAGCTTGAAAAAGAAAAAGCAAATTCAAAAGAAGAAAAAAGTGAGCCCACTTAAATCAAAAGGTAAAGCAGGAAAAAGCAGCAAGAAAAAATTGGTTCAACGGGTAAAAAGCAAAGCGAAGAAAGCAAAAGCAATAGCAAAAAAGAAAGTATCAAAATCAAAAAGATAATTCGTTACGCTTGAATAAGGAGAATAATTTGAACAATAAAACACTGGCAATAATTAAACCCGATGCCGTAAGAGACAATTACATCGGTGAAATTATTTCTATGATTACAAAAGCCGGCTTTAAAATTAAAGCAATGAAAATGATTCAGCTTACAACGGAAGCCGCCAAAGCATTTTATGAAGTTCATAAAGAGAGACCATTTTATAATGAACTTGTTGATTTTATGACTTCTGGTCCTTGTATTCCAATTGCGTTAGAAAAAGAAAATGCGGTTGAAGATTACAGAAAACTAATTGGTGCCACTGATCCGGCAGAAGCCGCAGAAGGAACCGTTAGAAAATTATATGCAACAAGTAAATCCTTTAATGCTGTGCACGGCTCAGATTCAAATGAGAATGCTGAGATTGAAATAGCTTTCTTTTTTAGAAGTAAAGAGTTGATTGAAAATTATACAGTGTAGTTATTTAAAATGTCATTTCGAACCCCCGATTTATGGGGGTGAGAAATCTGTATTGTTGAACAGACTTCTCCCGATGGTCGAAGTGACAGAGTTGAATTTAGAACAACCTCTTAGGAGGTTGTTTTTTAAATGGAAGTAAAGTAAAATGAAAATATAATCACTTGTACAGTTTTCTTAATTCTCTTTTCTGTTTTCTTTTTATCCATAAGGATTGATGCTCAAATTATTACTGGTGCAGACTTATTGATTTCTGAAAATCTTAATCTCCTTAGTGGTAGAAAGGTCGGAGTTGTTTGTAATCATTCATCTCTACTATCAAACGGAACACATTTAGTGGATGCCCTTCTGAATCAGAAAGATTTTGAAGTAACGGCAATCTTTACGCCTGAACATGGCTTTAAAGGTATTGAAGAAGATGGGAAAGTAATTGATTATAAAAACAATCTTTATAAAAATATTCCAATCATTTCACTTTATGGTAAGGATAAAAAGCCATCAAAAGAAAATCTTAATAATGTTGATATTCTAATATTTGATATTCAGGATGTTGGTGCAAGATTTTATACATACATCTCAACAATGTATAATGTTTTAGAAGCTGCAGGTGAAGTTAATATTCCGGTAATCATTCTTGATCGACCAAATCCAATCGGCGGTAACTATGTCGATGGACCTGTGTTGGATAATAAATTCAAATCTTTTGTTGGCGTTGCTCAGATTCCTATAGCTTATGGTATGACGGTTGGTGAACTTGCAAATTATTTTATTGGAGAAAAATTAATATCATCATGGAAAAATATTTCTCTAAAAGTTATCCGATGCAAAAACTGGAAACGGGAAATTCCAAATGATTTTTATTCAAAATGGAATCCACCTTCTCCCAATATAACCTCTTTACAAACTGCATTAGTATATCCGGGTACGTGCTTACTTCAAGGGACAAATATTTCGGACGGCAGAGGAACAAGATTTCCTATCTTGCAAATCGGTGCTCCATTTTTTAATGCAGACGATATAATTGCAAAGTTAAATCTGTTAAAGATTGAGGGTGCCGAGTTTCAGTCAGTTGTATTCATTCCAGAAGAAATTGTGGGAATGGCAAAAAATCCGAAGTTCGAAAATGAATCCTGTTACGGAATTAAAATCAAAATTACCGATCCTATAAAATTTGAGGCAGTTAAATTCGGAGTAAAACTATTATATGTTGTAATTAAGTTATATGGAGACAAAATAAAGTTTAATGAATCATTCAATAAACTTGCCGGAAGTGATATTTTGCAAAAGCAATTACAAAACAAAATGGCACCGGATAAAATTATTGCATCATGGCAAAAAGACTTAGTTAAGTTTGAAAAAAAACGAAATAAATATTTACTTTATTAAGAGGAAAAAATGAAAAACAAATTATTGGCATTCACCATTTTACTTTTATTCATTGCAATCGGATGCGGAGAAAAAAAAGATGAGCCTGCCGAAACAACTGCCGAAGTTCATCAATTCGATTCAACAGATCTTAAACTTGAAAAAATTGATGATGAAAATGGAATTTACGATTTAGAATATAAGTTCGAGAAAGGTGAAAAATTCAAATATCGTTTCAGTTCTATTACAAATAATGAGCAAGCAATTTCAACTGATACAACACTTGTTACAAAACTTCAACAGACAATTTCTTATATAATTGACATGGATGTAAATGAAGTTGATGAAAACGGTGTCGCTGACATTGTTATCAAAATCAAATCAATTAAAATTGATGCTGATGTTAACGGGCAGAAATATTATGTAAAAACTGATGTTGCTCCCGACTCAAGTCAAAAATTACAATATGCTGAACATTATGCAATTACTGAAAGTCCATTCCTTGTCAGAGTTGATAAAAAAGGCAACCTGATTGAATTTAGCAGGATTGACAGAATTGTAAATAAATTTCTTGATTTAAGAGAAATAGCTGATTCAGTAACTGCAGATGAAAAAGGCATGCTCAGAAACAGTTTTACTCAAAGTGCAATTAAACCACTTGCACAGCAAATTTTCAGAGTATTGCCAACAGAACCGGTTGCTAAAGATACATCCTGGTCAATTCCACAGCAGCCAATTACTTTAATGGTTTATCAGGTTCAATACGAAAATATTTATAAAGTTTCGGGATTTGAAAAGCTTGGTGACGATCGTATTGCTGTGCTTAATGCAGGAGTTAAATCAAAGATCACCGGTGATGACAAAGCTACAGAAAGCGGCGTAACATATATTTTTACAAAACCTAAAACCATAGCTGACGGAAAAATTTATTTTAATGTTGACAAAGGTTTGATTCAAAAATCTAAAACAACAACCAATATCAATTTCTCCTTTAGTATGGAAGCTATGTCCCCTCAAGGATTACAGAAGGGTTTAAGACAAGATAAAAACGTCAACACAAATATTCTTGAGCTTCTCTAAAAATAATATTAAGAAGACACTCTAAATGAGTGTCTTCTTCTCCTAGTGCTCGATCTTATTTCACAAAATCAAAAAGTCAAATTGTGGAAATCCAAATTTCATAAATTCCTGACTCCGGAAAGCAGACAGCTCACTCAAAACTAAATACCTAAGAGGATAATGGCGACAGTGCCTAATATCAACGCGGCAATTCCAAAATAATTTAATTTTTCTTTGAATATTAAGTATGCAGCTAATGTAGTAACCATTATCACTCCTATATTTATTACAGGATAGACTATCATTGCCGGGAGTGTACTTAATGCTGCGAGTAAGAATACAGTACTGAAATAATTTGGTATTCCAAGAACTAATCCTGTTAAGAATTCTGATTTTTCAATCTTAATTTTTTTCGTAAAAATTACTACTGCACCTACAATAAATGCAGTAGTGAAAATCATATAAACAAAAAAGCTTTCTTCCCCCGATGTTCTAAGAAGCTGGAAAAACTTCATTGCAAAATCATTTACACCAATAAATAAAAGAACACCTATAAGAAATAAATATTTTTTCTTATCACCATCTTTGTTCTTCTTATGATTTAATGAAAGATAAAATAAAATGATTGTCAGAATTGTAAGAGAAAATCCAAGGTAGATTTGCGTATTTGGAATTTCGCCAAAAAAAACTACAACTAGAAATACAGGGATAACAACCGAAAGACGTGAACTTACCGTAGCTAATGCAGTTCCAGCAAACTCGACTGCCTTAGCAAAAATAAAAAATGAACCGATAAACATTGGACCAAGAATCAGACCATATAATAAAGCCTCATTTGAATATTCAGCATTCCCTTTAATAAAAATCATTATTGCGGAAATTATGCTTGCTATAAAATAATTTCCCATTAACATCACTACAGGCTGATTTTTTCTTGTGGCATTATATTTTAAGATCAATGCAATTGAAGATGAGCATAGTATAGTAAGTAAAATGTAAAGCATACGTTAATTCAATTGCATAAATCTTAATAGGGCTAAAGATATTACAAAAATTAATGTCCTGAACTCTGAACTTTGATTGATTTTTCAACAGCTTTACTTTCCTTAACCATAAACCATAGCAAAGCAGAGATAGCAAGAGATACAGCACTGATAATAAATATTAAATTTTTGTCTTCTGCATTCTGAATGAAAATTCCCAGACCAAGGCTAACGAATAACTGCGGAAGAACAACAGAGAGATTAAATATTCCCATAAATAATCCCATTCTGTCTTTATTTACTTTCTCGGACATAATTGCAAAAGGTAAACTGACAATAGCAGCCCAACCAACCCCGGCAACAGCCATCATTGCCCAAACGATAAAAGAGGAATATCCGAATAAGACAATTCCAAAATAACCAGCCGACATTACAAACAGACAAACTATGTGCGTTTTCACTCTTCCGATTTTTTCAGTTACAGGCTCAAGAACAAATGCAGGAAGTAAAGCTCCAACTGCATTAAGCACAAGAAATGAAATTGCTAATATCATTCCGATTTGATCATCAGAAACAGGATTTAATTTTTGCTCAACATATCCAATCATATAAACAAACATTGTTTGAACGCCTATCCACGAAAATGAATGTGCAAATAATAATTTTAAGAACTGATTCCAGTCTGTCTTAGATGCTTCTTCTTTTTGGTCCTCAGCTAAAACAGATTTTAACTCTCTTGGCTCTTTTATAAAAAACATTGGAACAATTGAGAATGCAAATACAAGGAATACACCGGAGTAGATTAAAAAGTAATTTCCGAAAATTGCACCGACTGCATAAGCAAGAACACCGAATGATCCTGAAACTGTCTGCATCCAGGTATAACCTTTGGTTCTTGGAACTCCTTCCGGCGTTACGTCTGCTATTATTGAACGGGTTGGATTAAAAGAAATGTTAATCGCAAGATCTAGCGTTAGAGCAACGACAACAGCCACAATGATAATATTACCAATTCCGAAAAAGTCATTTATTGCACCGATATTTGGTAAAGCGAATAACATCAAAGCAGCAAGTGCACCACCGATTAAAATGAATGGTCTGCGTCTTCCATTCCAGAACCATACATTGTCACTAATCAAGCCGACAATCGGTTGACCGATAATTCCTGCAAGAGGACCGGCAGCCCATACAAAACCGATTTCGTGAAGATCGAGATTATATTGTGTGCGCATTAACCAGCTTAACGCTGCTATTTGAATCGATAATGCAAATCCCATTGCGGTTGCAGGAAGACTTAGCAATGCATAGAAGGGTTTGTTTAATTTTTTCTGCATTTCTAACATATAGTTATACCTTTTTTAATATTTTATTTTTCAAATTTTGATCTGTGAATATCCGTGCTATCAGTGTTCTATTGCGATTCAACTAAAAACAATTCAGTACTTTTAGCTCTAATCTTCAGTGCATCACCACACTGAAACTTTATCTTTTCACCAGATTTTAAATTTATCAACTCATTTTCTTCAGTAACAAGATGCCTGACGTGATTGAAATCTATACTTCTTTCTTCATCTTTATTATTAACCACAATCATAATTTTCTGATCATCCAAAATCCGGAAGTAAATATACTGATCATCGAACGGATAAAAATGTAAAAGCTTGCCTGATTGTAAAGCAGGATATTCTTTTCTTATTTTCAACAACTCTTGTACATAATCAAAAATTTCATTCTGAAACTGATTCCTTCCCTCTTTTGAAAATGCATTGAGAGAGTCATCACACAAATCCTCCCGGAAATGGTGAACGTATATTTCCGTGGTGCTCATCCCCTACCATTCCAATTTCGGTTCCATAAAAAAGCTTTGGAATTCCTCTTGTTGTTAACAAAATCGAGATAGCAATTTTAAATTTTTCAATATTTTCTTTTGCTACAAACAATCCTCGGGAGATATCGTGATTATCAAAAAAAGTGAGCAGACTATACGGATCAGAATATAAAAAATCCTGCGAGATTGTTTCATAAATTTCAGTTAAACCTTTTTCACCGCTCAGATATTTTCTGAGTGCATCGGCTAATCCAAAATCAGTTATACTTGGTAAGTGCGAATTTACTGCCGAGTTAAATTTATTATTCCCCTGATATGCTGCAAGAAAAGCCGGAATGCCTGTCCAAATTTCACCTACGATATTAAATTCCGGATACTCATCAAAAACAGCTTTTGCCCATTCAGATAAATAATTTTGATCTGCATAAGGATAAGTGTCCTCACGGATACCGTCAATTCCCGAGTATTCAATCCACCATAGAGTATTCTGGATTAAATAGTTTTTTAAGAAATGATTTCGCTGATTAAGATCGGGCATATAATTAGTGAACCAGCCTTCCCAGGTTTCACTCATCGCAATACTGTCGCTGTGAATATCAAAGAATGAAAGCTTATTATGATTCGCAGATTTGTGATTTTCAGGCTTGCCATTTATCCAATCATCCATCGGTAGATCTTTAATCCAGCGATGATTGATGCCGATATGATTACTGACGTGGTCCAATATTACTTTTAAATTTCTTGAATGAGCTTCTTCAACAAACTTTTTATATAATTCATTTGAACCGAAACGAGGATCAGTCCTGTAAAGATCTGTTGCTGCATAACCGTGATAACTCATATACATATTGTTTTCGAGAATCGGAGTTACCCATATCGTAGTTACACCAAGTTCTTTTAAATAATCCAGCTTTGAAATGATACCCTCAATATCGCCGCCTTTTCTTCCGTCAAGATCTTTTGATGTGTAATTGTCCAGTGAATCACCGATAGTATTATTATCAGGATTTCCATCACAGAACCTGTCCGCCATTATCAGATATACAACATCTTTGTTTGAAAATCCTTTATGAAGTTCCGGATTATTCTCCCGTTGCTTTCAATAAATATTTAAATGATGTTTTGCCTGACATATTTTTAACAATAAACTCATATTCACCTTCCTGGATATCTGAAGGAACGATTATATCCACAAAAGCATAG
Source organism: uncultured Ignavibacteriaceae bacterium (assembly GCA_963714415.1). Taxonomy (GTDB): domain Bacteria; phylum Bacteroidota; class Ignavibacteria; order Ignavibacteriales; family Ignavibacteriaceae; genus JAGXRK01. The sequence goes on along the minus strand of CAVQOL010000003.1, from coordinate 209,250 downwards.
TTAGAATTTTCAATCTTATGAACTTCAACTATTTCAATTCGCTTATCTTTTGATTCTACAGTTATATCCGAAAGTTCTTTCCCGTAAATCATCAATTGAAGTGTATTCCACTTCATACCAATCCACCAGTTTGGAGGTTCGATTTTGTCGATTAGCAAATCCTGTGCAAATGATGTAGGGATTACAGTTAAAGTAATGAAAGAAAAGATAGAAATATAGAGTGCTTTTTTCAAAATGCAGTATTTATTTTATTGTAAAATTAGGTTAAAAATAGCTAAACAAATGTAATTTTGAAATAGTTCTGACAGACCATAATAAACGAAAAAATATTCTGAAATTTATTTTTTTTGCGAATTATTCTTTACATTAAGTTAGCATTTTATTGATCATAATAAAATTCAGGAGAGTACAAATGGAAGAGATAAAATTAAAAACTGATATTATTGATAATGAACACTTAAGACTGCTGAGTCTTTTCCATTATATTTATGGAGGGATCGTTCTATTTTATTCAATAATTATGCTGTTGCAGTTTGTTTTCATTTCTTATTTTCTAGAAAAGATTTTCCACAATATTCCTTTTGAAACTTATAGTGCAGTGAATCAATTTGATCCGATGATAATAAAACTAATATTTTATATTGCTATAGTAGTTTTTATGATTGCGTTCGTTGTAGGAATTCTAATAATTATTTCAGCAGGATTTCTCAAAAAACAAAAGTACAGAATATTCAGTTATGCGATTGCTATTCTGAATCTTATTTCCATACCCTGGGGCACAATTCTTGGAATAATGACTATTTCAGTTTTAAGTAGAGATTCAGATTAAAGAAAAATACTTGGATAACCAATTATTGACAAATCAATCTCGCATTAGTTGATATTTTTCTTCTCTTACTTTGATTTGTTTTACATAACAATTCCTGAGACACATTAGTATGCCTTGAGTATAACTTTAATATCCTTCCTGTAAATTAACATTTTCCTTTCCTTGCATTTTACAACATTTAAGTTAATTTTTGATTTCCAATTTCAAGAAAATGGCAAAGCAAGACGAAGAAAAAAATATTACGGTAAACCGTAAAGCAAGACACGAATACGCAATTATTCAAACTTTTGAAGCAGGTATTGTCCTTGTCGGAACGGAAGTAAAAGCGCTGCGGCAAGGTAAAGCAAATCTTGTTGACAGCTATGCAACGGTAAAAAATAATGAAGTCTGGCTTATGAGTGCTCACATTAGCGAATACACTCAGGGAAATATAAATAATCACGTTCCAACACGTGACCGTAAGCTTTTGATGAACAGGAGTGAGATAAGAAAGCTGATTGGTAAAACGAAAGAAAAAGGCTTAACTCTTGTTCCTTTAAGATTATATTTTAAGAATGGCAAAGTAAAAGTTGAATTAGCACTGGCTAAAGGAAAGAAAGTTTATGACAAACGGGAATCAATTGCTAAGAAAGATTTACAGCGTGATCAGGAAAGAAGATTTAAATATTGAAAGATTTAAAGATTGTATTCTTAATAATAATTGTTTGAAAAAATTAACCACATAGAAACATAGTTAAAGACTATGTGTTTCTAATGTGCCTATGTGGTAAAAAAGAAGTGACTGGGTCAGATATTAAAAACATTGAACAAATTAAAAAAATGATGAAAAATTTATTTCCTACTCTGAACGAGCAGATGGATATTATCAAACGCGGTGCTGTTGAGATAATTCCTGAAGATGAACTCGTTAAAAAAATCGAAAGATCGTTAAAAGAAAATAAACCGCTTAATATAAAACTTGGCTGCGACCCAAGCCGCCCTGATCTGCATATCGGACATGCAGTAGTCTTGAAGAAATTGGCACAGTTTCAAAAGCTTGGTCATCAGGCAATTCTTATCGTTGGTGATTTCACTGGTATGATTGGTGATCCATCGGGAAGAAATTCAACACGTCCTGCACTTACTCTGGAGCAGACAAAAATAAATGGTGAAAGTTATTTTCAACAGGCATCAAAAATTTTAGATAAAGATAAAACTAAAATTGTTTATAACTCCGAATGGCTTAGCAAAATGAATTTCGAAGATGTGATAATGCTTTCTTCCAAATATACTGTTGCAAGAATGATTGAACGCGATGACTTTACAAAAAGATTCAAAGGCGGCGAACCGATAAGTGTTCATGAATTTTTGTATCCTCTTGCCCAAGCAATGGATTCCGTAGCAATTCACAGCGATGTGGAATTAGGCGGAACAGATCAGAAGTTTAATTTATTAGTCGGAAGAGACATTCAACGTGAGTTTGGAATGGAACCGCAGGTTATTCTTACAATGCCGCTTCTTGTTGGTACTGACGGTGTTGAGAAAATGAGCAAATCTCTGGATAATTATATAGGGATTTCCGATCCGCCATCGCAAATTTTTGGTAGAACATTATCGATTCCGGACAATCTGATTTATACTTATTATGTTTTAAGTACAGATGTTTCAAATCAGCGGCTAGAAGAAATTCAGAATTTATTAAATGACGGAAAAACTAATCCACGAGATCTGAAACGTGAACTAGCCAAAACTCTAGTTACTATGTATCACACTGAGGAAGCGGCAAAAACAGCAGAAGAAGAGTTTGACAGAATTTTTATCAATAAAGGTCTTCCGGATGAAATTCCGGAATTTAAAATTAAAGAAGACAAAGAAATAAATATTTTAGAACTAATAGTTTTAGTAAATTTCGCTCCGTCAAAAGGAGAAGCACGAAGATTAGTAACTCAGGGCGGCGTTTCATTAGACGGAGAAAAAATAAATGATCCTCTACAATCAATTAAAATCAAAAATGGAATGATTTTGAAAGTTGGCAAGAGGAAGTTTGTTAAATTAATTTAGGAAGGATAAGAAGTTGTATTTACCAACCAAAGTCTTCTTCACCAAGGGTGTGGGTCGACATAAAGAATATCTCAGTTCATTTGAGCTTGCGTTAAGAAGTGCAAAAATTGAGATATGCAACTTAGTTTCAGTCAGTAGTATTTTTCCTATTGGCTGTAAAAGAATTTCGGTTGAAGAAGGTTTGAAATACATTACTCCAGGTCAGATTACTCATTGTGTAATGGCAAGAAACTCTACAAATGAACCTAACAGATTAATTGCTGCATCAATTGGTGTTGCACTTCCTGCAGACAACAACGCTTATGGTTATCTTTCAGAGCATCACCCCTATGGTGAAACAGAAAAAATTTGCGGCGAGTATGCTGAAGATCTTGCGGCTACTATGCTTGCAACTACATTGGGAGTTGAATTCGATTCAGAAACTGATTGGAGCGAAAGAGAAAACATTTATAAAATGTCAGGAAAAATTGTGCGCTCATTTAATGTCACTCAGTCTGCTGAGGGCGATAAGAATGGACTGTGGACAACAGTAATTGCCTGTGCAATATTTTTACCTTAACTGAAAAGATAACTTATTGGTTTCTGAAATAACCTTTTGGATAATTTTCGCTGCTGTTGTTGCATTACTTTTTTTTGTTGATCTTTATGTAACCGACCATCGCAGAGGAAAAATTACATTAAAAGCAAGTCTTATGTGGAGCGGTGTATGGATTCTTACCGCTCTTATCTTTAACATTTTCCTATACTTCTATCTTGATCAGGGTCATCAGAAAGCTCTGGAATTTTTAACAGGTTATATAATTGAAAAATCACTTATCAGTTGACAACCTGTTCGTATTTTTAATGATCTTCAGCGTGATGGATGTACCTTCAGTAAATCAACCTCATATACTTAAATGGGGAATTATAGGGGCTATAGTTTTCAGAATATTTTTTATCCTCGCCGGTGTAGCGTTACTAAATATCTTTCATCCAATTATTTATATTTTTGGATTAATACTTATTTACGCGGCTTATAAAATGGCTTTCGGTGGTGAACAAAAAATCGATGTGGAAAATAACTGGCTTATTAAGTTCTTCACCACATACTTCAACCTCGATGCAAAATACAGAGGTAAAAAATTCTTTATTAAAAAAGATGGTAAAAAATATATTACCACAATGTTTCTAACATTGATGCTGATTGAATCCTCAGATATAGTTTTTGCCGTTGATTCTATACCTGCAATTATTGCAATTACAAGAGATACATTCATTATAATAACATCCAATATTTTTGCGATTCTAGGGCTTAGAGCTTTATACTTTGCGCTTGCCGGATTAGTTGATCTATTCTTATATCTAAAGTATGGAGTTGCGCTTGTATTGTTTTATGTTGGAATTAAAATGCTGATTTCGGATTGGTATAAGATTCCTACAGAAGTATCACTAATAGTAATTTTATCAATTTTAACCGGAGCTATTATTTTTTCTCTTATCAAGAAAAAGAACGAACAATCCAAATCCATGAATTAAAACTGCTATCAAGATTCCAACCAACATAGGTTCAATAATATATAAATTTGATTCTTCTGCAATGATTACTTCTAATAATCAACCACATCAAACTTGCTCCCAATGAAAGAGCCATTTCAGCAACAATAAAACTATTAGCAATTTTCAATCTTGTATAGTAAGCACTAACAACCGGAATAATAATTCCAGGAATAAAAAGCGAACCGATTGTATACCATATCTCAATTACTGATGGAATAAAGAAAGCTAATAAAGAAGATAAAATTCCTGAGATAACAAGACCTAACACCGTATAATACTTTAACTTAGCATCGTTTTTCTCTTTTTTAAGTTTGAATATTAAATCCCTGCTAATAGTTGTAGCACTTAGAAAGAAGAAGCTATTCAGGGTTGATAAAATTGTAGCAAAAAGTGCTGCATAGAAAATACCCTTAATTCCAGGGGCCAGAACCTTTTCTGCAAGCATAGGAAAAGCCCAAATAGGTTGTTTCAAATCCGGGAGCAAGGCTTTTGCATATAATCCTGTTGAAGTGGTTAGAAAATCAAATAGAAACCAGAATATTATTGAAATCAAAATCCCTTTAACTGCAACAGAACCCGATTTTGCTGCATAACTCCTTTGATGAAAACCCGGATCTGCAAAAGTCCACATAGCAATTAGAAACCACACAACAATAAATGCGGGCGAAGCTCCACCTGTAACTTTTAGATGAGTTTCAGGAACATTAGCGGATAAGAATTCATATCCACCATAATTTAGTCAGGCATACAAAAAATATCAGAATAAAGCCACCAAACATTACAAAGAACTGAAAAGCATCTGCATAAACATTTGATCTGAAACCGCCTTTTATCAGATATGAAATTGAAAGAAATAATGAAATCAATAAAGCGGGAATAATATCGATTTCAAAAGATAAGACTAAAAGATTAGCTGCCATTAAAAGATATGGTGCAGGAGATACAAGAACAAAAACGATTATTGAGGCAATGATTCCTGCCTGTCCTACCGTATTCCAATTCAATTTTATCCGGAATTGTAAATAGAGAAGCTTTCCTGATTTTTTTTGCAAAGAATATTGCGAACAAGAAAGCAAATATGTAATAAGGAAAACCCTGAGTAAACCAGCTAAGAAGTCCGTAACGATAGCCGAACTCCCCTACTCCAATTATTCCACCATACCAGGTTGAGACTGTGGTAAGAATGAAAAGAACTAACCCGATATTTCTTCCCGATAAGAGGTACTCTTCTGCAGCAGAAGAAATTTTTCTAGATGAATAAAATCCAATAAAGATTAGTACAGCAAAGAAAAGAAGTATTACAGCAATATCTAAAGGACTAAAAGAGATCATTTTTGCTAAGGAAGTTAAAATCTCTTATTAAAAATATTATTCCACCTTCTACATTGATCTTAATCTCGTTCTTAGTGGAAACATTGCTTGTGCTTTCTTTCTCGCCAAATGGCAATGAATCTTTTTTTAACGGATATTTCAATCCAACAGTTGTGATCTTTGTTTTTCTGTTAAAGCCATAAAGTGAAATAATTTCACCGGGAATAGATTTTATAATATTATTCTTTGAGAGAGTTGTAAGTACAGAATTTTCAGCAATAATTTTTGTTCTAATCTTACTATAAAATTTAAGAACAATACCAAGGTTACAGAATGTGTGATCAAGTCTGTCACCTGTTACTGCAAGTAACATTGCCTCATCATATCCTTTTTTTATTGCGAGCTTAAGAGCTTTTTCTACATCAGTATCATTTTGTCGTGATATTTTTATAATCTTACTTATAATTTTAAAATGCTCATAAGTTGATTTTGTTATTGAATCCAGATCACCAATAATGTAGTCGGGAATCAAATTCATCCTGTGTGCAGAGTTAGCGCCACCATCAGCACAAATTAAAGTTGTGTAACCTTTATTAAACAAGTACTTAATTACTTGCTTTCGCGGCGGTTTTCCGTTTGCAAGTATAATACACTTTTTCAACATGCTTTTTCATTTCTTAATTATAATTCTTTATCAGACTAATGCCTTACACTCTAATAATAAAAGGAGGCTGTATCAAAAATAAATTTTGGTCATTTGTCATTCCCATGGAAGTGGGAATCCATTTTGTTTTATGAACTTTGGATTCCCGTTTTCACGGGAATGACAAAGAAATTGGGACGTAAGAGACAACCATTTAAGTAAAGGATTTTTTATAATCCCAATTGAATTCCGGCAATAAAATTTCTTTCCGCTGCAGGAAAAAACTCTTTTCCTATTGCATACGCACTATATAAATTATCAAACAAATTATTTACCTGTAAAAATACTTTTGACAAGGATTTTCCGTTGAATAAAGGAAATTCATAACTTCCGAAAAGATCCATAACAAAATAAGAATCATTAACATTATCTGAGTAATCAACAAAGTTAGAAAATTCCGATAGATACATATTTAATTTATTATCAAAATTATCAGAATAAAATTCACGAACGAACTTTCCGCTCAATCTTAAATAAATATTGTTGGCATTAAAGGTTATACCAAAATTAGTCAGGAAGTCCGGAAAACCACTTATACTGTTACCGTCAAGAATAAGATAGTTTCCATCATCAAGAAAATACTTCCCTTCGTTAATTTCATTTCTGCTGTAAGTTGCATTACCGAATAATTCAAAATTTCCTAGAAATTTATAAATAAAAGAAAGTTCAACTCCTGTGTGAGTCGTTTTATCAATATTGCCTGTAATTGGCTGTCCAAATCTGTCGAGAGTTCCTTTCTTTACAATCTCATCATCAAAAAGCATGTAGAATAAGTTCAGGTTCAAGTTCAAGTTACCGGAATTATACGCGAAACCTAATTCAATATCATTCATTGTTTCAGGTTTAACTAACGGATTGGAATAATTATAAGTGCTATCTGAATTCAATTCAAACATTGGTTCGGCACCACCGCTAGATTCTGCCGCATCATAATAGTCTTTTAATCGAGGTTCACGTGTTACACTTGCAAATGATAAGAATATATTAACCTGTGGAGAAAATTTATAATTAATTCCAAATCTTGGATTGACAAACAGATCATCAATTTCAAAATTATTATTAACATACTTTTCATTATTAATACTGTATTTATGATACGATATTTGAATTTCGCCCAATAAATTTATCCTTTCATTAAAATTATAAGTCTCATGAACGAAGCCATTAACAATATCTTTTGAGCCATTATAGAAATAATAATTAAAATCTTTTGTTATACCTTCCGGAAGATTTTCACCATAGTTAATTGCGCCCCAATGCTCAGATCGATGAATTCTGAACTCACCTCCTGCAATCAATTCACCGTTCCTATGTTTGTAGCTTAATCGGGGTATCCATCCGAATTGTTTATTCTCAACCATTGCTCTGATAAGAACATTACCCGGATTCTGCGTTGGAGTAAATCCATTTTCATAAGTTAGTCGTAAATAGTTTGTATCAGCCCACGAACCATCGTAGTCAAAAAATCCTTTTCCAATAACAAGAAATAAAGCAGAGTTAAATTTTATATTATCAGAAATTTTTATTTCATTTAATAGTTCATAATGCGGCTGTGAAAAATTTTCTATTTCATCATTTCGCCTGATTGCTGTATAAGTATAACCTGATTCATCAGCTTCCCAGTATGAATAATTTTCTCTTCTTAATTCTTTGTCCTTTACTGCAAATTTTGCTATTCCTGTATAAGCAAGTCCGTCTTCAATAGGTCCGCCATAAAAATTAATTTGTGAAGTGATATTATTATCATAACGAATTACAGATAAATGGTAAGCGTTGAATTTTACCCAGGCAAGATTGCGATAACCGGAGCTGAGTATTTGAGATAGTTTTGCGTATATAGAATATTTATTATCAATCAATCCACTTGAATATGCAGTGCTGTATTTTCTTGTATGATAACTTCCATAAGAAGCAGAAAGATTGAATTTTGGTCTGTCGGAAAAAGTCGATGTGATTATATTAATTGATCCGCCAATCGCTGGATAACCAGTAACTCCTGCACCTGCTCCTCTTTGAACCTGAATCATTTCTGTGCTGGCAAGCAGATCGGGAAAATCCAGCCAATAAATATTATGATCTTCCGGATCATTTTGCGGTATTCCATTTATTGAAACAGAAATTCTTCTTTGATCAAATCCTCTTATTGACAAATAATTGTAACCGATTCCATTTCCACTTTCGGAATAATATGTAGTTGAAGGAAGACGGCTTAAATATTCCGGAATATCCTGAACTATATAATCTTTCTGAATTTCTCTTCGCTTGATTTGATTAAACGCTAATGGTGTAATACCATAGCGACCTACACTTCCTTCAACAAATACAGTTTGTGATGGGAGAATTATTCGGTCAAGTTTAATTTCTAAAAACTCAATATCATCATATTCAAAAAGAGAAATGAATTTGGAGGCATAGCCAAGGTAACTGATTACAAGAGTATCACTATTTTTTATAGCACCTGTTAGTTTAAAGTTTCCGTGAGAGTCGCTGACAGTACCAAGATTATTTCTGGAGATAAACACATTCGCACTGCTGAGTGGATTTTCAGTTTCAGAATCTGTAACGATTCCTTCAAGAGTTTTAACCTGTGGATAGATTTGTGAAATGAATAGCAAAAAAAGAATAATTATTGTTTTCATAACTAACTCCTTTAAAATCAGAAAGCCGTTCTAGGAACGGCTAAAAGGAAAACAAATTATTCTTTTAGCCCGTTTCCCTACGCTGGAATTACCCAGGTCAGGTTTAAGGGTATAATCTCAGATATCACGACAATTCGGGATAACACCCCTAACGGCTTTAGGTTAAACAAAATGTAAATTAAAAGATTATTTTACCCCACTTTTAACTTCTGACCGATAATAATTTTATTATCTCTCATATCGTTAAGTTGTTTCAGTTTTGCAACAGGAATATTATATTTTTTCGAGATAGAGTAAAGGGATTCACCTTTTTTTACTACATGAAACTGGGCGTTTGAATTAGAATTTTTACTTTTTTTCGTATCGTTTGAAGGAATATCATAAACACTTGTATTAGAAAAAATCTTTAATGTAGAACCAGCAATAATTTTATTACTACTAAGATTATTCCAATTTTTTAAATCTGCAATTTTAACTTTATGCATTTCAGCTATCTCGCTGATAGTCTCACCGGGCTTCACTTTATGATAATTAGTATTTGAAGTACTTTTTGTTGTTATATCTCCAAGTGTGCTTGTATTAGTGCTCGAATAAATCTTTAGCGTTTTGCCGGCAATTATCTTATTTCCACTTATGTTATTCCATTTTCTAACCATAGAAACAGAAACACCAAATCTCTCCGCAATCTCGCCTATGGTATCTCCTCTTTTAACTTTATAGCGATATAGATTAGAATTATTTGAGCTAGTTAAATCACTGCTAACATTCTTTGGTCCGCCATCAGTATAAATTTTTAGTTTATTACCGGCAAGAATTTTATTACCAACAATTTTATTCCAGTTCCTTAATTCACGAACTGAAACACCATATTTTGATGCAATTAATCCTAAATTTTCACCTCTTCTTATTTTATGATATACAGGACCGCTTGAATTCATATTAACCGTATTCTTAACAACAGTTTTTTCTAATGCAGTCTGATTATCCAAACTTGCATAAAAATCTTTTCTATCTTCCTGAACATAAATTGTAAGTTTCTGTCCAACTCTTATTGTTGATGTATAAGGAATGTCATTCCAGTTTCTGACATCGCTTACACGAGCGTGGAATAAATCTGCAATACCAAGCAGACTATCGTTTTTCTTAACATGATAAGTTACAGGAGCCAGATTTGCAGGAATTAAAACATCACTTTTTATTTCTGTCTCTGTGTTGATTTCTTCATTTGCTGCTAAGTCTTCAGATTCTAAAAGATTTGCATCAGTTAAATTTTCAAGATTGTCATTGTTTGTAACATTGACGTTGTCAGTATTTATGTTTTCTTTATTGAGACCTGCATAAGGTGAGATATATTCTCCGGAACTATTTTCACGTGCAGTTTGAACATCGGGATTGTATGCAAAATTGTTTTCAGAAAGGCTTACAGAAACCGGAATTCTTAAATCAACACCTGCATATAGCCTTGAGTTTGTAGAAATATTATTAGCATCTGCAAGGTCATATTTAGACACACCATATCTTTGCGCAATTTTATTTATAGTTTCACCTTTTCTAACTGTATGAACCAGATAGTTCCTTTTGGCAGATTCAGGAATATTTTCAAGATTCTGAGCTAATAGATTATAAGAACCTTTAGGAATTTTCAATTGATAACCGCCAGAATAATTATCCGGAGTTGATAACTGAGTCAGTTCAGGATTCAAATCCTGCAAAGTTAAAAGGTCTGTTCCTGCTGCACTGGACAAATAAACAAGATCAATTGCACTATTAACATTAAATATTTCATAGTCATACGGTTTTTCTAAAACATAATCTGTAAACCCATATTTTGCAGGTTCAAGTGCTATTATGCTTACAGCAATATAAGTTGGAACATAATTTCTAGTTTCTTTTGGTAGATATTTTCTTAAAGACCAAAAATCGTCAGACTTGGATTTGCGCAGAGCACGTTTTACTCTTCCCTCGCCGCAGTTGTAAGCAGCAAGAGCCAAATACCAATCACCAAGTGAATTGTAAAGATCATGAAGATGCCGGGCAGCAGCGTGAGTTGATTTAACAGGATCTCTTCTTTCATCAATATAAAAATTCGTTTGTAATCCGTACAATTGTCCGGTTGATTTTATGAACTGCCACAATCCAACGGCAGAGGCCCATGAACGCGCTGTAGGATTTAATCCGCTCTCCATCATACTCAAATAAACTAATTGCTGAGGTATTCCTTCCTCTTTAAAAATCTTTGTCATCATTGGAAAATATTTTCCTGAACGAGTTAACCATCTATCCATTGCTCCTCGCCCTTTTCCAGTAAAATAATTAACCCATTGTTCAACGTGACTGTTATATTCCAGCGGAATATCAGCAGGAATTATCACCTGTGAATATTCTTCTTTTGTATCATCAAAATTCATGTCGATTTCCGGGGCTGCCTGTGCCATCCATTCTTCATATGCGGAAAAAGAAATTCCTTCGGGCAGTTCAGCAAGTTGATCAACAAGATTTCTATAATCTTCAATAATTGAATTCTCTAATTCTTTGTACGCCTCATTATTATCAATTCCGGGATAATAGCTAAGGTTATTTACTATTCGTAATGATGCCTCAAAATTCTGAATTGCTTCAATAGTACTGTTTAAATTTTGTTTTTCAAGAGCGTCCACATAGTATTGTCGAGCTTGTTCTAGCATTTCAGATACAATTCCGAATCTTTCACTATTCTTCGAAGAGTCGTCTTGGTAGGACTGTTTTGATATCTCTTTATTTACTCCACAGGATGCTATCAATAAAGTAAATAAAAAAATAACACAGAAAGATAGTAGGCTTTTTTTCATTATGATCCCAATGTATGTTATTTCAATGCGCAATATATGTCAAACAGATTTTCAAGTCAAGTAAAAACTTAAGCTGCTAAGGTTAATTCTTTGTTTTTTAAAGAGTTAAAATTTACAAAGGTATATTACCGTGTTTTTTCCTTGGATTTTTATCAACTTTATTTTTCAGCAAATCAAATGCCTGAATAATTCGGCGTTTGGTTTCTGAAGGAAGAATTACATCATCTAAAAATCCTCTTTCTGAAGCGATATACGGATTGGCAAATTTCTCAATGTATTCAGAAAGCTTTTTTTCAAGCTCTGTTTCAGGATTCGTAGAGGTAGATATTTCCTTTTTAAAGATAATTTCTACCGCACCTTTTGGACCCATTACTGCAATTTCGGCAGAAGGCCATGCAAAATTAAAGTCGCCCCGAATATGTTTTGAGTTCATCACATCGTAAGCACCGCCATATGCTTTTCTGGTTATAACAGTTACTTTTGGAACTGTAGCTTCAGCAAAGGCATACAATAATTTAGCACCGTGACGAATAATTCCATTCCATTCCTGTTCTGTTCCTGGTAAAAATCCGGGAACATCAACTAACACTAGTAAAGGAATATTGAACGCATCACAAAAACGCACGAACCTGGCTCCTTTAACCGAGGCATTTATATCCAGAACTCCAGCTAAAACATTTGGTTGATTGGCAACTATACCTACAGACATTCCACCTAATCTTCCGAAACCTACAATAATATTTTCTGCATAATCAGTGTGGACTTCCATAAAATCATTTTCATCAACAAGAAGATTTATAATTTCTTTCATGTCGTAAGGTTTATTTGGAGAATCAGGAATTATATGTTCAAGTTTATGCTCATTAACAAGCTTGCTAAAATCAAATTCTTTCTCAACCGATTTATCCATAAAATTGAGTGGAAGGAAGCCAAATAATTTTCTGACTGAAAGAAGAGTTTCAATTTCATTTTCACAAATAAAATGAGCCACACCGCTTTTTGTTGCGTGAGTTTCAGCACCACCTAGTTCTTCGAAACTTACATCTTCGTGTGTAACAGTTTTAACAACGTTTGGACCGGTTACAAACATATAGCTTGTGTTTTTTACCATGAAAATAAAATCTGTTATTGCAGGAGAATAAACCGCACCACCGGCACATGGACCAAGAATAACAGAGATTTGCGGGACTACACCTGAAGCAAGTGTATTCAGCAGAAAAATATCTGCATAACCGCCAAGACTGTTTACACCTTCCTGAATTCTTGCCCCACCTGAATCGTTGAGTCCGATTACCGGTATTCCCGCTTTCATTGCCATATTCATAATCTTAATAATTTTTTCAGCGTGAGTTTCAGAAAGTGATCCGCCGAATACAGTAAAATCCTGACTAAATAGAGCGACCGGTCTTCCATTAATTTTCGCAAATCCAGTAACAACTCCGTCACCGGGAAATAATTGTTTATCTAGACCAAAATCACTTGAACGATGTTGAACAAACATATCCACTTCATCCAAACTACCTTCATCGACAAGTAACTCGATTCTTTCACGTGCGGTTAGTTTTCCTTTAGCATGCTGACTTTTAATTTTATTCTCACCGCCACCTAATTTAGCTTGTTCTTTTTTCTTCAGAAGTTCTTTGATTTTTTCCTGCATTAGTTCCTCAAACTTTTATTTGATTACTTAAATATGTTCAACAATCAATTAAAAAACGGGTTAGATATTTTTTCTTTTCCAATTGTACTGAATTCGCCATGTCCGGGATAAATTACAGTTTCCTCAGGAAGAACAAAAAGTTTTTCTCTGATAGAATTTAATAGCTGATCATAATTGCCACCCGGTAAATCTGTTCTTCCGATGCTTCCTTCAAACAGAACATCACCTGTTATACATAGCATTTTCATCTTTAAAATAAATACAATAGCCACCGGGAGAGTGCCCGGGCGTAAATAAAAATTCTAAATTAATATTACCAAGTCGAAGTGTTAAGCCGGGTGTTATGAATTTATCAGGCACACACGTTTCGCGAATTTCAAGTCCAAACATTGCAGCTTGAGTTGCTGCCTGTTGAAGAAGCGGTAAATCTTCTTCGGGTGCATAATAAATAACATCATAATTTGTTTTTATATGACAGCTACCGAAGATATGATCTACGTGACAATGTGTGTTAAACAAATATTTTAGATTCAATTTATTAACTGTTATGAATTTATCAATTTCTGCTTTTTCATAATCATCATAACAACCGGGATCTATGATAGCAGCTTCTTTGGTTGCATCATCCCACACAAGATATGAATTTTCTGCAAAAGGATTAAACGTAAACTTTTGAATCTTAAACATAAAATTTACACGAAATTATTTTTTATTTTTTTATAAATTTTTGTAGAATAATTTTTGTAATTCTCCTTCATTTCCTCAAGTGAATCTCCACCAAATTTTAAAACAAAATATTTTGCAAGAGACCAGGCAAGCATTGACTCGGCAATTACGGCACAAGAAGGAACTGCCACAAAATCGCTTCTTTCTTTTCTTGCATTAACTTTCTTCATTCCTTTAAGATCGATACTTTGAATAGGGCTCATCAACGTAGCAATTGGTTTCATAGCACCGCGAATTATGATAGGTAAACCTGTTGATATTCCTCCTTCAATTCCACCAGCCCGGTTTGTTTTTCGCGTAATAGTTTCTCCTTTTTTAATTATTTCATCCTGTAACTGTGAACCAAACAAATCAGCACTATCGAATCCGGCACCAATTGAAACTGCCTTAACAGCATTGATAGACATAACTGACTGCGCAATATCAGCATCTAGTTTAAGATCATAATGAACGAAAGAACCTAATCCTGCAGGAACACCTGAAGCAACTGTTATAAAAGTCCCACCAAGAGTATCGCCCTTTTTCTTAGCGTATTTAATTCTCGAAATTATTTTTTCTTCCTGCACTTTATCTAAAACACGGACAGAACTTTTATCAGCTTTATTGGAAAGTGAAACAGCTTTAAAATTTAAAGCAATTTTATTTTCAAGAAGTGTATCGAGAAAATTTATCTTTGAGTAAACGTTTCCAATACTTTCAACATAACTGCCAATCGAAATACCAAACTCTTCAAGAAGTGCACGAGCAAAAGTACAAGCAGCGACTCTTGCAGCAGTTTCTCTTGCGGATGACCTTTCAATAGAATTTCTTATATCATTAAAATTATATTTTGTGATTCCCACTAAATCTGCATGTCCGGGTCTTGGAACTGTTATTTTTTTAGAATGCAAAGGAATATTATCGACAGACATAACATCAGTCCAGTTTTCCCAATCATTATTTCTAATGATCAAAGATATTGGAGAACCAAGAGTTTTACCATAACGAACGCCGGACAATATTTCAACCTTATCAGATTCAATCTTCATTCTTAATCCTCTGCCATAACCAGTCTGTCTTCTTGTAAGTTGAAGATTAATGTAATCTGCAGAGATCTTTAAATTAGAAGGGATTCCATCTATAATTGTTGTTAATGCTTTGCCGTGAGACTCACCTGCAGTAAGAAATCTGATCATTAATTTTCCTTTTTAATACAATAAATATATAAAAAAAACGTCCCGATTTTGTAGGGACGTTTTAAATAATTAAAGTCAGAAAATTTTATTTGGGAATCTCTAAACCTACAAATCTTGTGTTACCCTTTGAATCCTGAATTTTAAGCAACACAGCCTCTCCTTTTCTAGATTCAATTATTTTAGTAAACGAAGTAACATCTTTTACTGGTTTTCTATCTGCTTCAATAATAACTAAATCCTTAAAAAGTCCTTGATCATAAGCTTTACTGTACAATGTAACATCGGTTATTAATACACCGGAATCAATATCAAATGTATTTTTTTCTTTCTCTGTGGGATTCTTAACAACCAATCCAATATTTTCAAATGATGCAGTAGATTCCTTCACCTCATTCTTAGAGCCATTATCATCTTTTTTCATTACAGTTTGTGTTTTACTATTATCTTCCCGTGCTTTTAAAGTTACTTTTCTTTCCATTTCTTTTCCATCACGGAAAATTTCTAAAGTAACAACATTTCCTGCTGTTTTTGAAGCAATATAACTTTGTAATTCATTAGGTTGATTTACTTCTTTTCCATCTATTTTCAGAATTACATCGCCGGATTTTAAATCTGTAGCTGAAGCAGAGCCACCTTCAATTATTTGATCAATAATTACACCATGCGGTCTGTCTAACCCAAGTGATCTAGCCATAGCATTATCAACTTCTCGAATACTCACACCGATATAACCACGATTAACCTTGCCCGTAGAAATCAAATCTTTAGCAACAGATTTTGCCAGGTTGATCGGAATTGCAAAACCATAACCAATGTAAGTTCCGGTTCCTCTTGTAGCAATAGCAGAGTTGACTCCAACAACTGCACCTGAAAGGTCAACTAATGCACCACCGCTGTTTCCTGGATTTATCACAGCATCAGTTTGTATAAAATTTTCTACACCATAATTATCACGGATCAATCCAAGTGAACCACGACCAACAGCACTAACAATTCCTGCAGTAACTGTAGATGTTAAAGCAAGAGGATTGCCGATTGCCATAACCCATTGACCAACTTTAAGATTATCTGAATCCCCAAGATAAGCCGGAATAAGATTATTAGCATCAACTTTTATAACTGCAAGGTCAGTCAATGGATCAGTTCCAACAACAGTTGCAGTAAAAGTCCTTTTATCATATAGTCCCACCGAAACTCTGTTTGCATTTTCAACAACATGATTATTTGTGACGATGTAACCATCTTCCGAAATAATTATTCCGCTACCAGACCCTCTTTGTTCCTGGGGCATATCACGGAATGGAAAGAAAAACATATCTGAGTGTGGATTTTCTCTTTCAGATACAACAGTAATTTGGACAATAGCCGGGGTTACTTTTTCAGCAACTTCAATAAATGCTTTACTGAAAGATGTAGCATCGGCATCTAAATTCACCGGAGGGTTGTTTGCTCCTAACTCGATATCGGCAAAACCCGGTCTGACTAATCCAAAACCGGAAACGAGTAAAGCACCAAACATCATTCCTAAAACAATAAGAGCACCTGCTCCAATTATTCCTTTTAACTTTCCCGTTTGTCGGGATTTCATTTCATTCAACATTTTATTCTCCTGAGTTTTTTCACATTTAAGGTTATCAAATAGTAGCAGATTAGCCGATAGTCACCTACTTAAAATTGTTTAAAATATTTAATGACTGAATTCCGTTAAAACCCGGAATATGATGTTTTGTATATCTGTCCAAAAATATATTAGCTTGTTTAATTAAAACAAGCGAAATATTTTTAACTGAAATTTTATTGTTTAGACAAAAAAAGTAATTCAAAAGTTCCGCAGAGGCAAAATTCAATCCTGGATGAGATTCAAAACAATTAACACAGACAAAACCTGTATCAGAACTGTAACCGCCACTTCCTTTACCAATTTCTTTTTTACAAATTCCGCATTCGGATGTTTGAATCGCATACCCCAGTTCAGACAAGAAGAAAAGATAAAATCTTCCGAATAAAATTGAAGGATGTTCATTATCGGAATCGACAAGTGATAAAATTCTTACCAATCCCTTGAATAATTTTTTATTAACTTCATTTTCAACAGTTAGTTTTTTTACCAATTCAATAATTGCTAATGAATATTGAGTTTTATCAAGGTCTTCTTTAATTCTTGGGTAATGTGAAATTGTATCTATACTTGAAAGTAATTGTAAATCGCGAGTATCTTTTTTATAAACAACAATCTGAACATGATTTAGAGGATCGGCAATCATTCCCATTTTTGATTTAGGATTTCTTCCTCCTTTTATGATAACGGACATCTTGCCATACAATTCCGTTAATACTGAAATTATTAAACTTGTATCGCCGTAATTGAGTTTGCTCAAAACGACTGCTTCTGTCTTTATTATTTCGCTCATCTTATAAAATTGTATGGGAAAAGAAATAGATCTTCTTCAGTTATTATTCCCGTAATCAGGTGAGATGGAGTAACATCAAATGCCGGTGTAAACGTTGGATAGTTTTCAGGAGCAACTTTTATTCCTTTTACTTCAGTCAGTTCTTTTCCGCTTCTGTATTCAATTTGGATTTCAGAACCAGTTGCAATTTTTCTGTCTATGGTTGTCGAAGGAGCTGCTATGTAAAAAGGGATGTTATGATAGTTACAAAGTATAGCTAAATTATATGTGCCAATTTTATTAGCAGAATCACCATTCAACGCTATTCTATCTGCACCGGTAATAACAAGATCAACTTTGCCCTGCTGCATTAATGCAGCCGCGGAAGAATCTGTGTTTAATGAGAATGGAATTTTATTTTTATCCAGTTCAAAAGAAGTGAGTCTTAATCCTTGCAATAAAGGTCTTGTTTCATCAGCAAAAACATGAGAAATTAAATTACTATCATAAGCGTGCTTGATAATTGCAAATGCGGTTCCGAAACCGCCTGCCGCTAATGCACCCGTGTTACAATGAGTAAGCACATTAGATTTTTTTTGGAATATTCTTAATCCGTTATGTGCAATTCTATCTGAGTACTCATCTTCTTGTTTATGAATTAGCCTAGCTTCAGCTAGTAAAATTTCAAAGGAATTATTTAGATCTTGTATTAGTTCAAATTTACTTTTTATTCTTTCGAGTGCATAGAAAAGATTTACAGCAGTTGGACGAGTTGATGCAAGTCTTTGATAAGCCTGTTCAAAATCATTTTTTAAATCTTGGGAGTTTTTCAATGATAAAGCAAGTGCATAGGCTGCTGCAATGCCAATAAGTGGAGCGCCACGCAATTCAAGACGTTCAATGCCTTCGGCAATCCTTACATAACTATCAGTTGAAATATAATTTTCCTGAAGAGGAAGGACTGTTTGATCGATATAAATCAGTTTACCTGATTCAAATTTCAGATTGTAGTAACTGTTAGCTTTCATCAAATCTGGATAAATTCATGAATTCTCTGAACCTGTCCTTTATTCTGAATAAGGAAAGTTCTTCTAAACCTTTTGTACTGAATCTTTCTACGCAGAAGGAAGCCATAGTACTTCCATAAATAACTGCTGCCTTAAGACAGTTGGGAGATAAATCTCTGTTACTATAAAGATGACCAATAAATCCTCCTGCAAAAGAATCACCTGCACCGGTTGGATCGTTAATCATTTCCATAGGATATGCAGGCGCAGAGAAAATTATATCTTCTGTAAATAACAAGGCGCCATGTTCGCCTTTTTTAATTATCAGAATTTCAGGTCCAAAATCCCGAATCTTTTTCGATGCTTTAATTAAATTTGGTTCATGAGCAAGTAAACGTGCTTCAGAATCGTTAATTATTAAGACAGAAACTCTGGGAAGAAGTTCCATCAATTCTTTTTTCCTTCCTTCAATCCAGTAATTCATAGTGTCACAAACTACAAATTGCGGATCATCCATCTGATCCAAAACTTTACTCTGAAGAACAGGATCAATATTTCCGAGACAAATGTATTTTGATTTTCTTGCGCTCTCCGGAATGATCGGATCAAATTTTTCAAATACATTTAATTCTGTTGAAAGAGTATCCCGAACGTTAAGATCATAATGATATTTTCCCGACCAGC
This sequence comes from uncultured Ignavibacteriaceae bacterium, assembly GCA_963714415.1. Classification (GTDB taxonomy): domain Bacteria; phylum Bacteroidota; class Ignavibacteria; order Ignavibacteriales; family Ignavibacteriaceae; genus JAGXRK01. The sequence continues at coordinate 189,725 of CAVQOL010000003.1, read as the reverse complement.
GAAAAGTTTTTCCGCCTTCAACTATCTTTAATCCCTCAAGATCAATATTATGTTCTTCAAGCATCTTTATATAATTCTTAGGGAAATCGCTGCCTACAATTCCGACTAAATTAACCGGTGCGGTAAAATAGCTTGCTGCAAGCGAAATGTAAGTGGCTGATCCACCAAGTGCATCTTCAACTTTATCAAATGGTGTTGATACTGAATCCAATGCCAAAGATCCGACGACTAAGAGACCCAAAATATTCTCCTGGTTAAAATTAAAAATTGGATAATGTTAAAATAATCAATTGGTAATAATATACCATAGGAGTGCATAAGTTAAACACATTGTTGTAGATAAGATTTAGAACTAGTTTGAGATAGACAAACTAACTGAGCTTGCTGAAAAAATTGTAATATTGTTAAATATTGATTTCAACAAGAGCCCAGAAATTCTTCTTATTCACAAAATAGTCTGTTATTATATCCACTGATCTGTGTTGACCAACCCAGGCTAAATGGTTTTTTGCTTCTTCAGCTGATAACCATTTATATTCTACGTGTTCATTGCTAAGGACAACTTCACTATTATAATTGACTTTTGCTGCAAAAACCGGAACAGATGTTATGCTGTCATTTTCTGCTGTGTAGAATGAATTTACATTTGGAACGACCCACAAATTTAGCGGAGTTAATCCCGTTTCTTCTTTTATTTCCCTCAAAGCACTTTCAAAAGCTTTTTCCTTTGGTTTGATTTTACCTGAAATCATTTGCCATAAATTCGGATAATATTGAATTGGTGATCTTTTTAGAAGAAGAAATTCTATCTGTCCGTTCATTTCTCGAAAAATGTGAGCTTCGATAAGGTTTTATATTATGTTCATAGTTTTTATTTTTTTTATTGTATATTGTTGAATCCCTACGGAGTTCTATTTTTCTTGGGATTTTCTCTGTTACAAACATTTAACTCCTACGAGTTATTTACAATGTTCAATATTTGTAATTTCATCTAGACTAAGGAAGTCAAAATAATTCTTCGTCATTTGATATTCCAACAAATTCATTCCTAATTTTTACTTCCTAATTCCTAATTTAAAAATATGCTCTCGCTTCAGCTCTTGCGGTATGCACTACTCTTCCTGCTCCCTGCAGCCTGCCGTCATAGCTTAATGTTGTTTGAAGATTTGCTGATAATCTATAATCAAAATTAACTCTCCAATAATAATTCTTTCCAATTTGATTTCCACCTGTGAGTTCAAATGGAATAATATTTTGTGTTGAATTGGCAATCAATTCATTGCGTTCAAGCTCAACTCGTAATCTTCCTGTTCCAAGAAATGATAAGTTAAACCTTAGCATTTGAGAATTCAAATCTATAACCGTTGGACTTATCGGAAAAGTATCCTCACTTCTGCCGACTTTTATTCTAAATCCAACTTCAATGCTTCTAACAGGTCTGTACGAAAAATCAGATGTAATATTATTATTATTAACCTTTCTTCTTCTGTTCGAGCTTTCATTTGCGCTCACGTTATCAGATTCATTAATAATATCTGTTTGATTGCTTATTTCTTTTATCAATTTAAATTTTATTCTTAAGCTTCTTTCGCGATTGTATCCTTTTTCATAGCCGTCGTAAAATTCATTTAAGCTGTTGCGCTGTGTAAATCTGAATCGGAAAGACAAATCCTGATCATTTTCAAATAAGAAGAAATCCTGTTGTAAATAATTTGATCCGCGAATTGTATTCGTTTCATTTAAAAAGTAATTAAAGTTAAGCAAATAAATTTTTGCATAATCAGTTTCTCTGCTGGTCTCTTCGACTCTCCAAAAAGTTTCCGTAGATACAGGACCAAGGATTTTTCCTGCAAAAGTATTCTTTTCAAAAAGATTGGCAAAATTAATTTTCCACCGTGTACTTGCTTTTAAATCAATTACAGGGAATAACTCATCAGTTGGAAGTGTAACCTGAATGTAATCACCATCATAAATCGTAGGTTCAAATTCATTTTCATCCGCAATGCCATTATTGTTAAGGTCACCTATATATTTAAAGTTACCTGTTCCCTGTTCAACTCTTACAAAAACTTTTTGAAGCTTTGCCGATCGTTGTGTTGATACTTCATAAAACAAATCACCATTCAAAATTCTTTCCCACAATCTGAACTTTGATTGTGATCTGACTAAAATTGTTTCACTGTTTAGAAATCCTTTTTCTTTGAAAGTATCAGAATACTTTTTATTTCTGAATGTAAAGTTAAGTGATGTATTCACTTCCTTAATTCCGGAATATGAAGCTTCATAAGAATGAGTGTTTGCAACCGATTCATTCAGCATAACGCCGTCAACCGGAAGATATTCATCACGAATGGAGTACTTTGCAACAAAGTTAAAACCGTTTACATCAACAAGCTGAATTGAAGGAATATATTCAAAATAATTCAAACTCCCTGAAATCAGCGAGTCTGTTTCTCTGCGTTTATCTGTTTTATCTTCAGCAAGAAATTCAAAAGCCGGTTTGAAAATAGAAATCACGTAATAAGCATTCGCTCTGTGTCTGAACCAACTGCTTGACAATAAAACATTTTTTGATTTCACATAATCAAGATTATAATTTAATCCAAAGGATTTATTATCTGAAAAAGTAAGAACGTTGTTAAATCTGTCGGACGAGAAGTTTTCTCCTTTTTTGAGGAAGCCTGCTGTGCTGTTAAGTTTTAAATTATCATTTGGGATTAATGTTAATCCGATTTCTCTCAGAAGTTCATCTTCGCTTTCCTGAGATTGAATTGTATTATAATTTCTGTTGAATTCAACTTCATTAAATCTGTCGGCTGAAGTGAATTTATCCTGAATGAATCTATCACGATAATTAAAACCTGCTTTACCTAAGTTGAGTGATCCTATCTTAACTTCTGTTGGATTAAGTTTAAGTGAAATATTTCTTGCATAACCATAGTTATCATTATCATCCAAACTTGAGAATCTGTTTTTATCCCATAGACTTCCGGCGTACTCAAGACTAATTGTTAAATCTTTGAAAGGATTTATGTCAACAACAAAATTCCCTATTTGTTTTAACTGCGGTGCCGGTAAATAAATAATTGGCAAATAACCACCACGACCAATTCCAATGAATTTATAATTACCAAGACTTTCGCGTATGTAATCACCTTTACCTTCACCTACAAAACTGAAACTAACATTATAAATTGAATTAGGTTCACCGGGAGCATAAATGTAGTATGTATAAGGATTATCATTAATAACTGTATCAATTTTTGCGTAAACACCTTTTATGTTTCCAAGTGAATCCGGTTCTGCTAATGTTACACCGGATTTTGCAGCTTTATTTCGATCATCTCCAGCGAGCGAAAGTATTTCTTTATCCTGATCTGATAAAGTAATATCAATTGGTGCATCCTGATCGTCACCTTCACGCAAATACTGAAACTTTATATCAAGTTTATCATTAAAAAATTTTCCACCCGTTCCTGCACCGAGAAAATTTCTGGAATATCTTCTGTCTGTATATTCAAAATCTATATTTATTCTCGAAGCTGAAGTGATAAGTCTGTTTGGAGTAAATGTAACAGTTGCGTTTGAGTATTCGACAACATAATCATTATTCTCGCCTCTCTTCATTTCGATGCCATCAAGAAAAACTTTTTCAGTACCTGCAATAATTGTTATATCTCTTTCATTATTTATTCCACTTAAACGGTATGGTCCCTGAACACCATCAATTCCGTTAAATGAATTTGAATTGAATTTTCCTCTTGAGCTTGCAATTGCAACGTAACCTGAATAATCAGACACAAAAAATTCACCCATCAGTCCTTGTAGTTTTCTATCAATAACACCAAACTCACCGAATCTTTTTCTTAGTTGATAATCTCCAAAAGTACCAATTGCATTTGGATGCTTAACCTGAATAAAAACCTTATCAAGTTCTTCCAGCCTTTCAGTATTGCCTTCAGGTTGGATTGGAGTATTTTCATCAGTCAGTGCGGCAACAATTTCAATTTCGTCTGAAAGTCTTCCGGATAGCTGTAATCGTAATCCACTATTCAGCGAAAAATCTTTTGTAGTTCCCACAGTAAAACCACGAACAATCGTTCCGCTTTTCTGAATCCCAGAACCAAAAATTGATTCAGAGGTAAAACCTCCTTTTTCTGATTGAAGTATCCTGACTGTATCACCAAATTGTTCATCATATTTAACTACAAGACTTCTCCGTTTATATTCTTTTTTAAGTCCGAGTCTTATGGTTTGATAAGTAACAATTAAAGTATCAAAAATAGAGTATGGCAAAGATTCAGATAATTGAAAAGATGCATTAGAGTAGGAAATTAAATAATCTTCTTTTGTCAGAATGTTTCCGCGAAGAATAATGCTTTCTGAATTCGGAACGATGTTTACAGCAGAAAGGAAATATTTATTTTCAAAGTTTATTGTGAGTGTGTCGGAAACAATTATTTTGTTATAGTTTTGCTGAGCAAATATCGTAGTTATTACGAAGAAGCAAAAAATATTCGTTAAAAGATAAACTGTTCGAAATTTCAAAAGCGGTTTCGGATTTATTTGTGCGAAATCTAAGTGAAGTGAAACGTTTTATCAAGTCCCTATAAAATAAATGAATAAATATTGTGCGCTATTATTAGCCTAAGAAATTTTAGATATTCGAAGTTACGATAAATGGAGAATAATGAATTTCGATAAGGAATATCGTCCAAGCCAGAAGCTTTAATAAGCCCACACTTTCAACGGCAATTTATAGTCCGATATTTGCCGATATAATAAGTAATAAATTGAGCAGCAAAGAAAACTAAAGCCATATAAACACCGGTAATTTCATTAAAAATATGAGGTAATAGTATGAAAGACAGAAGAATTTTTCATATTTTGCAGTTGTTAAATTTATATTTACTTTTTAATAAGCTTTTTCTAACACACTAACAAAATAATTTAACTTGATATGCAAAGTGCCAAAGTAGATTTTGTTGCTAAACAAAACAAACTTATTCAGTCAGCATTAATTTATTCAGAAGAATTCCCTTCTCAGTTATGTGATTTTGTAACCACTGAATTTGAATTAGAAGCTGCTGTTATATTTAGAGTAACTCCTTCACATTCTTTCGAAATGCTGGGAAAATCTTCTTTAGCAAAAAAATCTCTTACAAAATACTCGGTGCTTGAATGTGAAAGTTGCAAGCAACTAAAAAATGAATCCGTTTCTGATGAATTTATTTCGCAATCAAATTGTAAAATCTCGATTACCGATATTGTTCAAAATGAAGCTTGTTCATACATTCTTCTTTCTCCAACTGAAAAAATTCTCTTCAAAATTTCTAAAAAAAGTAAATTTACCAGAGGTGAATTGGACAGTCTCACATCGGTAAATACTAGTGTTAAAAATTTATTAAAGATATGGAACGGAACCCGTACAATATCGGGAAATTCTGTTAGTAATATTATTTCATCAATAGCACAGGAACTGCGAACTCCCACGAATAGCATCATGGGTTTTGCTTCGCTTTTAAATGAAGAAAATTTATCCCCTTCACAAGGTGAGTATGTTAACACTTTAAAGGAAAATGCTTTTGAACTTCTATCAATTATCAACGATGTAATAGATCTTGCAAAATTTGAAAACGGTTTAAATAAAATTGTAAAGACAAATGTTAAGTTAAAAGACTTTATAAATGAAGTTATTACTCTCTTTTCTGATAAGGTTAATTCTAAGAAGATCGAGTTCATGATTGACATTGACAAGTCTCTTCCCGAACATCTGAAGATTGACACGCAAAAACTAAGATATACACTAATTAATATTATTACCAATTCTGTAAGAATCACAGAGAAAGGGAAAATAAGCATCTCGATTTTTTCTGCGGGAAAAGGTAAGCTAAGTTTCAGAATTACTGACACAAGCAGCGGTCTTCCGGCTAAGAAAGTTACAGAAATCTTTCAGCCATTTGCATTAAATGAATTATTCAGTTCTAAAATTGGTAACACGACAGGATTAGGTTTAACACTTTCAAAAAAATATATCGAAATGCTTGAAGGAGATATCTCGGTTTCAAGCGCAATTGGTAAAGGAACAACTTATACATTCTCAATTGCTGCCGATATCAGCAGCTCAATCGAAACACAGCTAAGTTCGCTACCAAAACCATCAGAGAAAAGGAATAAGGTTTTAGTTGTTGAAGATGATTATGCTACATCAAAACTTCTAAGCAATTATTTAACTAAATGGGGATACGAGCCACTAATTGTTAACTCTGCTCAACAAGCGCTTAAATCAGTAGAGAATGAATCTTTCCTAGCTGTATTGATGGATATAGTTCTTCCTGACGCAAACGGATTTGAACTTCTTAAGCAAATAAGAGAACATCCACAAACAAAAAATACTCCGGTTATTGTTTGTTCGGTTGAAACGGAACAGCAAAAAGCTTTTCTAATGGGTGCTGTTGAATATTTTGTAAAACCAATTAACTATAAGTATCTAGTTGAAATATTGATGAGTTACAGACTTAAAAATGATTCCAATATACTTATTGTTGACGACGACGTACCTACTCTTAATTTGATGAAAGAAGCTGTTGAACAATCAGGTTTTAATGCTATTGCAGAATCTCATTCATCCAAAGTAATTAGTATGATTGAGAATATGAGTCTCGATTTAGCAATTATTGACCTGGATATGCCGGAAATAAATGGCTTTGATCTTATAAAGCTGATTAAGTCAAATAAAAATTTTTCCAGGCTTCCTATAATTATCTATACGGGTAAAGAAAATTATCAGGATGATCTAAAGAAAATTGACGGATTGTTTGAAGAATTGCTGGTTAAGAGCAGTTCTAATATCGAAGATCTTGCAGAAACAATTAATGCGATGATCAACAGATACGATGAACCTTCTACACCAGAAGAAATAAAAGAAAAAGTTGATACCGTCAAAATACTTCTTGTTGAAGATTACAAACATTCTCAAATTATTGTAACAAGACTTTTAAAGAAAAATAATTTTGATTCAATTGTGGTTGTTGAAAACGGTGTTGAAGCTGTTGATGCAGTTCAACAGCAACAGTACGATCTTATACTTATGGATATGCAAATGCCAGTTATGAACGGATTTGAAGCAACTCTAAAGATCAGAGAGATACCTGAGTACAAGGACACGCCGATAATAGCTTTAACGGCTTTTGCTATGAAGGGCGACAGAGAAAAATGTCTTGAAGCAGGAGCAACCGACTACATACCAAAACCAATTGACAGTCAGGAGTTTATTCAGAAAGTTAAATACTATACTGAAAGTAAAGTCAGTCGCTGATAACTGAAATATTTTTATCCTGCCATTCAGTCTAACTTTTCTTAGTCATCAAAGCTGACTAATTTTGTAATCATTATTTTTCATAGTTATTAATTAGAGAAATGATAAGCGAAACAGTACGTGTAAGATTTGCACCAAGTCCAACCGGTTATCTTCATATCGGCGGATTAAGAACAGCGTTATACAATTATCTTTTTGCAAAAAACAATAACGGAAAATTTATTCTTCGTATTGAAGATACTGACCGGAACCGTTATGTGGAAGGTGCAGTTGAAAATTTAATCAGCACTTTGAATTGGATTGGTTTAAAGTATGATGAAGGTCCTGATGCTAAGGGAGAATTCGGACCTTATATGCAGTCACAACGTTTAGATATCTACAAGAAATATGCAAATGATTTACTGGAAAATGGTAAAGCATATTGTTGTTTTTGCACTCCAGAAAGATTGCAGGAACTTCGTGAAGAACAACAGCGGCAAAAACTTCCTCAAGCAAAGTATGATAAACATTGTCTTAATCTTACAAAGGATGAAATAAAAGAAAAACTTGAATCAGGTATTCCGCACGTGATAAGATTGAATGTACCTGCAGATCAAAAAGTAACATTTGATGATGTGATAAGAGAAAGAGTTGAATTTGATACTTCCAATATTGACGACCAGGTTTTGATTAAGAGCGATGGCTTCCCCACTTATCATCTGGCAAATGTGGTTGATGATCATTTAATGAAAATAACTCACGTTATCCGTGGTGAAGAATGGTTATCATCAACTCCAAAACATATTCTTCTTTATGATTTTTTCGAATGGGAAAAACCTGTTTTTGCTCACCTGCCGCTTTTATTAAATCCCGATAGATCAAAGCTAAGTAAAAGACAAGGTGATGTTGCAGTTGAGGACTATCAATCAAAAGGTTATTTGAAAGAAACTTTAATTAATTTTGTTGCTCTGCTTGGATGGAATGCTGGTGATGATAAAGAATTTTATTATTTAGATGAACTTGTTGAAAAATTTTCTCTTGAAAGAGTTAATAAAGCCGGTGCTGTATTCGATCTTCAAAAATTAAATTGGTTAAATGCAGAACATCTCCGCAAGAAAATCCTAATGAACGAAATTCTGTAGATGTTGAAAGTTGAAATTCAGAACTCAGAATTATAAAACTCAAACTTTTTCTAATGATTATTTGCTTACTAGTAATTGAAGCAATGAAGGAAAGAGTTTCCTTCGTAAAAGAATTTATTGATAAATGTCCTTACTTTTTTGAAGCTCCAAATTCGTACGAGGAAGAAATCGTCAGGAAGAGATGGAATCCGGATTCAGCAGAGCTTCTTAAAGCACTTTCGGAAATATATTCTAAACTGGATAATCCAACTAAAGAAGATTATGAGCACGGATTAAAATCTCTAGTGGAGTTAAAACAAATTGGAATTGGAAAAATAATTCATCCATTAAGATTAGCAGTGTCCGGAATGGGAAATGGTCCGGGTGTTTATGATATCCTTCATATCATTGGAAAAGAAGAAACTATTAAGCGAATTAACAAAGCAATTGAAACATTAAAATAAATCTTATGAACGAAAACATTAGCGAAACCAACAACGAAAATAAATCTGTAACAAAAAATTTCATTGAAGAAATTATCGAAGACGATCTTAAAACTAATAAGTACAATGGAAGAGTTCACACAAGATTCCCTCCTGAACCAAATGGTTATCTTCATATTGGTCATGCAAAATCTATTTGCCTGAACTTCGGATTAGCACAAAAATATAACGGTAAATGTAATTTACGATTCGATGATACTAATCCGACCAAAGAAGAACAGGAATATGTTGATTCAATTATGGAAGACGTAAGTTGGCTCGGCTTTAAATGGAATGGACAAGAACTTTATGCTTCGGACTATTTTGATCAGCTTTATGAATACGCAATCAAACTGATAAAAAAAGGCAAAGCTTACGTAGACTCTCAAACTGCCACTGAAATAAAAGATACAAGAGGAACTCCGACTGAACAGGGTAAAGAAAGTCCTTACCGAAACAGAACTGTTGAAGAGAATCTTGATCTATTTACAAGAATGAAAGCCGGAGAATTTAAAGACGGCGAACATGTTCTTCGCGCCAAGATTGACATGTTATCATCTAATATGAATATGCGCGAACCGATTATGTACAGGATTCGTCACGCTTCACACAACAGAACCGGAGATAAATGGTGCATCTATCCTATGTACGATTGGGCACACGGTCAGTCTGATTCAATAGAAGGTATTACACATTCAATCTGTACACTGGAGTTTGAAAATCATCGTCCTCTTTATAACTGGTTTATTGAAGAGCTGGAAATTTATCATCCGCAGCAAATTGAATTTGCCAGATTAAATCTTTCCTACACAATAATGAGCAAAAGAAAATTGCTTCTTTTAGTGGAAGAAAATATTGTTTTCGGTTGGGATGATCCAAGAATGCCGACTATTTCCGGCTTAAGAAGAAGAGGTTACACACCGGAATCAATCAGGAATTTCGCTGATAGAGTTGGAGTAGCAAAAAGAGATAATGTGATTGATGTTTCACTACTTGAGTTTAGTATCAGAGAAGATTTGAATAAAAAATCTGCACGGGTTATGGCTGTACTTAATCCACTAAAAGTTGTAATTGAAAATTATCCTGATGATCTGACAGAAGAACTGGAAGCAGTGAACAATCCTGAAGATGCCGAAATGGGAAAGAGAAAAATTCCGTTCGCCAAAGAAATTTATATTGAGCGTGGTGATTTTATGGAAAACCCTCCGAAAAAGTTTTTCAGACTTTCACCGGGCAATGAAGTTCGTTTGCGTTACGCATATATTATCAAATGTGAAGAAGTAGTTAAAGATGAAAACGGAAATGTGATAGAGTTAAGATGTTCTTATGATCCGGAAACAAAAAGCGGAACCGGAAGCAGTAATAAAAAAGTAAAAGGAACAATTCATTGGGTTTCGGCAAAACACTCAATTGATGCTGAAGTTAGATTGTATGACAGATTATTTAATCATCCTGATCCCGACGGTGATAAAGAAATAGATTTTAAATCCCATTTAAATCCTAATTCATTAGAAGTAATTACAAATTGTAAATTGGAACCTGGTTTGGCTAAAACAAAACCGGGAGAAAGATTTCAGTTTGAGCGATTGGGATATTTTTGTGCGGATATAAAAGACTCGACGGAAGACAATCTGGTTTTCAACAGAACTGTAACATTAAAAGATACGTGGGCAAAAATTCTGAAAGCTGATGAGAAATAAACAGCAGAATTAAACTTTTGCACCGATCTTATAAATTTTCAGTAACTGCAGAAAATATTCTAATTTATCTCTGTCTAAAAGATTCGGAATTTTTTTGGCATCACGATAAATTTTTGTAATACCGGTAAGCTCACCCAGATGATTTACAACTCTCTGAATAATCTTACCATCATCCTCAATATCGTAATGTCCGTCATAACCAATGTAAGTTTTACTCATTTTGTAATACCTTTTTACATTAATCGAAACGTATTTCTTCAGGTTTTTCGATCATATCTATGTAAGAAATTTCGGGAATATTGTTCTCTTCAAGCATATCCTCAATTTCCTCTTCGGTATAATCTTCAATGTCCACCCAGTTAGGTTGAATGATAAAAACGTCCTTAAACAATAAACGTTCTTTCTTTTTGGCTTTTTTCTTCGCTTTCATTTTAACCTCCTAATGGTTTTAATGATAATTACAATAGTTGTGCCAAGATAATGTTGCATATCACAGGTTTTAAATTTCGAAAGTATTTCGAAATGAGACAATAATTTTAATAAGAAGAAGAATGTGCAATACACAAAAACAAAACTTTTGCTTGATGGTTCTAAGTTTTTTATGTTTGTCTCACATTTTTGAGATTTTCTCTTAATAGTTCTTAAAATAATGAGATTTGCCGAAGTGGCGGAATTGGTAGACGCGCTGGACTCAAAATCCAGTATGGTTCACCCCATGTGCCGGTTCGAGTCCGGCCTTCGGTACTGAAAATATTTTTTGGTTTATGTTTATAGTCTACGCTATTAAAAGTCTAAACCATAATTTTATTTATGTTGGGATGACTGAAAATCTTGAAGAGAGATTAATCAGACATAATAAGGGATATGTTCGCTCCACAAAAAGATTTGCACCATTCGGACTGATCTATTCAGAAAATTGTATTGACGGCAAACAAGCCAGAGAAAGAGAAAAATTCCTCAAATCAACTTCAGGTAAAAGATTTCTTAAATCTTTAATTGAAAGCTAATCACTTGTTTATCTACCAGAATTGGTAGGTAAACTGTACTCAAAATTCAGTTTACCAAACTTTAGGTTGGTTTACCCCATTGCCGGTCAACCTGCGATTGATAAATTCGAATCCGGTTTATCTGACAGAACACTCTTTCTGTTCTGGCAGACCTTCGGTACACAGAAAAAGATAAAGCCTTGTCAGCCAAGGCTTTATCTTTTTACACCTCTTCTGGAATACTGTTAATTTTCAGTTCTCAGTAAACTGGCTTAAGATCATTTATAAATTTTGTACTTATCCAATATATATCTGAATTGCCATTTTGAGGATTATTAAATGCGTTTAATATTTTTGAGAAAGAAGGAAGGTTTTTATTAAAGTCCATGTCAGGATTATTTCTACTCGACATAAAAAATAAATATTTCCCGTCAGGTGATATAGAAACGGAATGCTCACGACTCAAAGGTGAATTAATTTTACTACCCAAATTAATTGGTTTACTCCAATTATCATTTTCATCACGGAAAACAATATAATAGTCTTCTCCTCCGAAACTATCATCAACTCCGATTGCCGGTAAAATTATGAATCTTTCTTCTGTATCAATGTATGCATTATAGCGATTTGTTCCACAGTTAACTTCCGGTCCTAGTTTTTCAGGTTCAGCGTATTGTCCATCGATCAATTTTGAACGATAAATAAAATGGATTCTAGTTCCCTTATCTGCCCGGGTAAAATAAAGAGTTCCATTCTTTGTGACTGAAGGAAAGTATTCTGCTCCATCAGTATTTATTGGATCACCTATGTTATAAGGATTTCCCCAAGTATCTCCCACTCTATCCACTACCCAAATATCCTGGTCGTTCTTCACACTATCATCGTCCACCAAGTTTGAAAGAAAGAACATCTTTTTTCCATCATGAGTAATATGAGGTTCGTAATAAAGAAAATCGAAATCCGAAATAAAGTCTGCAGGTTTAGGTTCAGTCCACTTACCGTTTTCCTGCTTAGTAAAATAAATCAAATTATAACCAAAAGGTGATATGGAAAAATATATTTCATTTCCGTCCGGCATCATAGTAATATCTCTTGTATAAAGGGGAGTTGAAATGATTCCGGGTGCGAAAAGTTTTGGTTCATCGCCAGGTGGTATTTGTCCAAAATATTCTCCGGAAAAAACCTGGAAGGATTCTGGATTATCTGCAAGATTACTAGTGCTGCATGAAACAAAACCAAAAATCAACAGAAGCAGAATAAAATTTTCTATTTTTTTCATAATAAACCTATTTAATATTATTAATAAAATTTAGATCAACCCAATAGATATCATGATCGTAATAGAAGAACAGGTATTTACCATCAGGAGAAATATATGGAGTAATAATTCCTTTCATACCTAGTACTTCACTTAAATTGATGGCATCTCCCCAAAAATTATCAGCTTTTCGGTAACAAATAAATAGATCGGGAGAATTTCCCCATGATTCATACATTGCATCAAATATTATATAGCTTTCATCGAGAGCAATACAAGGATGAATTCCTTGTAGATATTTTGGAGCAGGCAGTAACGACACCTCCTTCTTGTTGAATAAATGGAGTAAAGCTGCCCTTCACAAAATTCGTTTTAACAACCCTACCCTTCTGGTAATCTGGAACAATATTTCTGGTGTAGATTACACCGCTGTTGGATGATGAGATATAAGCTGCTGGTCCAACATATTGTGGAGAACTCCATCCGCCTATTATTCTTTCAACAACCCAAATCCCATATTGATCAGAATAATTATTACCGGAACAAGGTCTCTTGCTTCCAAAAAACATATATTTGTTATTACGTGTTATGTATGGCTCGTTATCTAAACTTGATGAACAAAATTCAGCAACTTTTGGTATTGACCATCCTGAATCTGTCATTTGGGTGTACAAAATGTCTTTGTTCCTATTGAAATAAAATTCTTTTCCATCTGCTGAGAATGTACAACTAAATTCATGTTCTTCTGTTGAGATGAATCCCGGTGCAAATACTTTTGGTATTTTCCCAGGCGGTGCTTGACCTAAATATGGACCAAATAATCTTAACTCTGAAGTTTCTTTAACTCCGTTTTTACTCATCAGAATATCTTTACCCAATAAGATGGATAGCATAAAAACTGAAGTTACCATAATAGCAATTAATGTCTTATACCATTTATTCATCACAATTTTTTAATATCTGGATAAAAGCCAACTGACATGTTATTTAGTTTTTTCAACAATTAGAAGAAAATCAATTTTATTAGAGAGCCCATAAATTTGAGATAAGGAAGTATTTTTAATATTTGGAATAATCGACACGACTTCCCCTTCCAAACCATTCAAAAATTGTTCTAACTTGCTTTGCCCACTTTCCATTTTAATTTCTAAGCGATGGACTTTGTACCTCATAATTAATCCTTTTTATCAAATGAGTCAAAAAAAGTTTTTAATTAATTGATCTACTTTTACAATTTATCTTCAATCCTTTTTAAGATTTCCAGAGTTTCTTTATGTCTCTTATCTTGTTTAATCTGAAGCATAAAAACCTGGAATGCAATGGGAACAAGAAGGATAATAATTATTGTAATACCTGTCATAAGAATCTCCTTTGGTGTCTGTAATTATTTATAATTTCTGTTTTCATTGTTCAACCATTTTTCTAGACCTTGTTTTTTGATATTAAAATTCTTCTTTCTCATTCATATTCAATTAAATGACCTCTTATCCAACTGTCTTCCTTTTTACGATAGAAATGATCATAAAACTTTCCCAACTTTGTAATCTCATACTTTTTTTTGAATTCGGTTCTTCCAGAGCTAAAAAAGTTTGTGCCTTCTAAAGTAAATATTGAACCATCAATTACAACTTTACCCATAGAGTACATTTCTTTATTAAGAAGAGATAAGAATGAAATCTGCTCCTTATCCCAATCGTAGTAGTAGTAAGTCTCCATTTCGAACTGCAACTCATCAACTATTTTAGTTTCTTTAACAGCTTGTCCATTTAAAATATATTCAAACTTGACTTTATGCACATAATGCGAATCTTCTGAATCCACATAATGTCCTACCCACTCCTTGTCAACTAATTTGTGAAATGTCTGAAGATGATTATTTTGAGCCAGCAAGACTGAACTTACAACTATGAATAATATCATAACACTTCTAACGCAAGCAAATAGTTTTGATATCATCATTTCTCCAAATTTATTTTAACGAACTAAAATCATTTTTTTACTGTAAACATTAAAGATCCTTCTTCACCTATTCCTTCTTTAATAGAATCCTTAATATAAATGCGGTCAAGGTTTCTGTCTATGCAATGGAAATCAAAATGGAATTGGCCACTGGGCACACCAAGAGGTATTTCGATGGTACAAGACCATACATTATCACCAGCCTTTACGTCACCGTTTTTACCCTCATCATTTAAAATAAAGATTACATCGTTTGCCTCACGAAATGAAGCTTTCACCATTAGAACTTGATCTTTTGATTCTGAAAATTCCACGAAAATCAGCATTGTATTTCCAGCCTCAACTTCAGCAGGCTGTGCTGATATTCTATTAATGGTCACTAGTGGTTTGGATTTAGCCACAGGCCAATATGTTAGTTGAGCAAATTCCATAAGCAGCCTTGTAACGTCTTCGTCAAGTAAAAAACGCTTGGATTTCAAATGTAAAAGAGACTTTGTTATTTGTGCTAAATAATCTTCCCTTGTTGGATATCTTTCCAATATTGCCTTCCTTGGATCGTTTGCTTTCCTTTGCGCTTCAGTTGTTACAGGCATCGGATAGACACTTCCTGTATTACGCTTCAATGAATTTGAAAATGAAGGATTACGCATACTCCATCCGACAAATGTAGCTAATGACAATTGCACTGCCGGCAACTGAATACCAGCAATTTCATTTCCATCTTTATCTACTTGTGGTACAAGACAAACATAGGATTTTCCTATTTTGGGCGGTACATTATCGGCTATGCCATCTGTTTCCCAACGTGGTCCCATATCTAATCTTAATGGCTGATAAAATGATTCCGGCATTATAATGTCAGGTATATCGGGAAAATTCTTTTTAAACTCATCTAAAGAAACCAAAGTACCATCTGAGATCTTTGGAATTTGAGAAACCGGGGGTTCAATACCATAACTAACCCATTGATCTAAAGCAGTTAGTAAAGCTCGTCCAATGATTCCAATACGGGAATCTACATGGGTATATCCCGCAATACTATAAATACGAACTTCACTGTCTATATCAATATCGGTTTTCCCTTGTACATCTGTATGTAGCAATGAAGCTCCCCGCGTCCAATAATCCGTTGATGAATTAATAATCATCATCTTAGGCATAAAACCTGATTTACGAGCTTCATCATATGCATCACCCGTTTTTCCTGAAATAGGATCATATTGCTTGACTGTTGCAAATGGGAAGAAATCTATTGGGAAGAGGTTGTCTTCATGTTGACTGCCATGTCGTGTGAATTGAGCAAAGCGCGAATTAAATAATCCTTTACCTGCACCCGGACAATTCAACATAATGCCATCAAATACTATTTGTTTTTTTTCATCTCCATTAAAATTTTGATAAACAAAATGATTGAGAAGACGCGCCGATTGAGAATGCCCCCAGGCAAAGGTCTGTTCAATAATACCAGCAAGAGGATTTCTATTTCCAACTTCATCAGCTTTTTCATATCGGAAAAAAGACACTACATCCCTAATGGCAGCGAGTCCAAGACCTGTCACTTTTGGATTTTTACCTACATAAACTAGATCATATAACCAACCCGGTTTGAATCCTTCTTTAATATAAATAGATCCTGAATCAGGTATTATCTCGCCATTTTTAAAGTGAGCAAATTCCCATTCCGTCTGTGGAATTTCTATTGGTTCTTCGTAACGGTATTGACGCATTGTTAATTTTGCATCTGATTTGTCCATATTTAATGGAGCATAGACCAAAGAACCACCCCAAACAATGGGCTGTGAAAAAGTAATATCATTAGCAAAAGAAATTATTTCCGCATAAATTTTTCCTGTTATTATTTCACCATTATCTGTTGCTATTGGTACATAGATATTAATACTTTGATCGCTTTCAATCACATCACAATTCCAGCCGCACCATAAATATGAATAACCCTGGCTATAGAGCCAATTTTTACCGGTTTGATAATTGAAATGTTCTTCTCCCATTTTATTACCACGATTGTTGACAAAATACATCAACCGATGATTTCCCCTATTTGCATCAACTGGTTTGTGAAGCTCAAATTCAGTGGAGAATTCAACCATTCCACGGTCATTTATTCTGGCGTATTTTAAATCAACTATCATTTCATTTGCTGGATCATTTGGATCAACTTCCAGATAAATGATTCCTGTAATTCGTTCGTACGCGCCAGCATAACTATGTTCCGCTGAGGATGATACTACTTCTCGACTAATAATTTCTACCTTAACGACTTTTGCAGTTAAATCAACCGGGATTAAGATAATGATGATTATCATTAATTTAATTAATGCTCTCACCTTTTTAAGATTTGGTTTAGTATACAAGCATATTGATAATAATGTTTTCAAAATTTTCCTTAGATATTTTAACGTACTAAAATCATTTTTTTTGTTTGACTATAATTCCCTGCAATAAATTGATAGTAATATATACCACTTGAAAGATCCTTAGCATCAAATTCAACTTCATAATATCCGGTTTTTTTTTCTTCATCAACTAATGTAATTATCTTACTTCCAAGAACATCAAAAATGTTTACATTCACTTTAAGCTCTTGTGGAATCGAATAACTGATTTTAGTTGTTGGATTAAATGGATTAGGGTAGTTTTGACAAAGTTCATAATTAGGATAAAAATGATTTTTGTTGTCTAATCTGAATCCTGTGCTTTCGTCAAAAACCTCAACCATATCTTTAAATACTCTGGTGGCTGAATCAGTTAATGTAAAAACGGATAGTCTTATGGAATAAATTCCAGCCTCCAAATAAGTGAATTCTGGATTTTGTTCTCTTGAATCAACTACTCCATCATTTGTAAAATCCCATTCGAATGCAATAATTGAATCAGGTACAGTATTCAAATCAACAAAAAATTGTACTGTTAATGGAATATTGCCTGTATCAGGTTCTAAAGTTACTTCAGGTATAAGTTTAATCTCATCAATTATTGAAGCATCCACCCAATAAATATCCGAATCTCTAGTAAAGAAAAGGCATTCACCATCAGGAGAAACGCTGGCAATTGCCTGAGATTCTCCGGAATTTATTTCTTTTCCCATGAATTTACCCTTGGTCCAGGAACCGTCAGTTTTTTTATAACTTATAAAAATATCAGTCTTACCTTCACCTCTAGGCTGCCCATCAAATATAAGATAACTTTCGTCCGGTGCAATAAATGAATGAGCTGTTAATGGAAGAAAATTAATTTCAGAACCTAGTTTAATTGGTTCTTGATAAACATCATTTATAAATTCTGAATAGTAGATTCCATCAAGACTTGTAAAATAAAATGTTTTATTGTTCGATACCGTTGGATACATAACCATTCTTTCAAAAAACGGTGACCCTAAGAGTTTTGGCTCAGACCAAGTTGAGTCTTGCTTGTCTAAAAACCATTGATGCATTTCTCCGGGTGGTGCCACTCCGTCGACAGATCTCCTTGAGCCGAAGTACAATCTCATTCCATCAGGAGTAATGTATGGTTCAAATTCATAGTTATTACTTGAAAAAGCTGCAACAACTGGAGTAGTCCAACTTTCATTCATTTTTCTTGTTACCATTATTTGTGCTAATCCATCAGGAAAAGGACCTCGTCTAGTAAAATAGTATTCGCTAAAATCCGGTGCAAAAGTGCCTGCAAATTCTGCATACTGAGTTGAAATAAAGTTAGGGGCAAAAATTTCTGGTATCGAACCCGGTTTTGGATAGCTTAAATAATCACTTGCTGTTGATAAATTTTTTATTTCGCTTTCTTGTGAAAAACCAGAGAAGTTCATGAAATAAATAATCATTATAATCAATATTTTTTTTGAGAACATTTACCTTCCTTCCGAATTAGTATTACTAACGAATTAAAATCATTTTTTTTGTCATCGAAAAATTATTACTGTTCAATTTATAGAAGTAAACTCCGCTCGGTAATTCCTTTCCTCCGAAATCAATTTCATAATTTCCAGCAGTTTTTTCCTCATTAACAAGTGTTTTTATTTCATTTCCTAAAACATCATAAACTTTAAGAGTAACAAAACTTAATTCTGGAATTCTATAAATAATTGTAGTAGTTGGATTAAATGGATTCGGATAATTTTGTAATAAGATATACTTCATCAGGTTGCCTAAAATTATCTATCTCAATCTCCGTAACAAAAAAAAATGGAAATGTCCTTGAAAAGGGACCACCGTAAACACCCATATCATTTCTTAATCCACCTTGACTCGGCCATTTTGCAAAACCAGAGTTGTTGGGATCTTCAACATCGTTATATATTAAATCCGGATTACCGGCGTCGATGCACGGTGAGTTTGGCATTAAACAAAAATTAGAGTCAGAAAATTCAGGATTGTCAGATATATTCCCCACTCCCGTAAATCCACCTTCAACATCGCTGTAAGTTACATTTGCCACTCCGCCATCAACTTGTGCAATAGGTCCACCACTACTTTGAATATTTCCCCAAATAATATTATTACGTGCAGTAACAATACTCATCCAAATGAACATAG
This sequence comes from uncultured Ignavibacteriaceae bacterium, assembly GCA_963714415.1. Lineage (GTDB taxonomy): Bacteria > Bacteroidota > Ignavibacteria > Ignavibacteriales > Ignavibacteriaceae > JAGXRK01. The sequence goes on along the minus strand of CAVQOL010000003.1, from coordinate 170,372 downwards.
CACCACCTTTACCACCGTATTACCGCTACCGCTTACTGAATTTTCTATGATATGATTATTCTCAATAATAATGGGTGAAGAGCCATTGCCTATTGACCAGAAACCACCACCGCCATAATCCTGACCACCAATATTTTTGTAGATTATATTATTCTTAATCACTCCACCGGAATAATCTATTACAATTCCAGCACCATAGCGGGCTTCATTCTGCATTATAAGATTATTTAGAATAAGAGGATTACCATCATAACTTAGAGTACCACCACCTTGTGCACCATTAACACCTGTTACATTTGTTACATTATTGTTGATAATAATATTATTCTTAATTGTTGGTGATGACCTGAAAGTAAAAACGCCGCCACCACCTCTCCAGGTATAACCAGGATTATTCGGATCTACCCATTTTGTTCCCGTGCCACCTGTTATTGTAAATCCTTGTATTACTGCTTCAGGACCTTCACCTGAACGAAAAGATACACAACTTGCTGAATCAGGATTAACAGGATTACTTCCATCTATTATTGTATTCTTGATATACTCCAATTCTTCATTCAGAATAAAGTGACTGGCAACAGTAATATTTTTTCCTTTGAAATTAATATTTTCCAAATAAGTTCCAGGTGCAACCAAAACCATATCTCCATTCTCTGAGCATCTATTGCAAGTTGGATTGTAGAAAAATCTGTTGGTACTTTTAAAGTATCTTGTGAAAAGATACAGATGAAGGGAAACACTATAAAAAGTGTTATAAATATTTTTTTCATACTTCAGCCCTTTTATTATTAAACAATTTGAAGTTCACAGTTCAATTTTATTTTAACAATAACATCTTCTTAGTTTCAGTAAAAGCTATTCCCGAACCTGATTCAAGATCGACTGCTTTTAAACTATAGAAATAAATTCCACTTGGCTAATCCTTTTGCATCCCATTCAACGTTATGAATTCCAACAGGTTTTTCTTCATTAACAAGTGTTGCAATTTCGTTCCCGAGAACATTGAATATTTTTAGAGAAATAAAAGTTTTTTGTGCTATTTCAAATTGTATAATGGTAGTAGGATTAAATGGATTTGGATAATTCTGTAAAAGTTTAAATTTGTTTGGAGTTAACGATTCGATCCTCAATCCCTGTTGGATCGTCTTTGATACATCTTATGGAATAATTCATTACTTTATACCAATCGTATATTAAAGAGGCTGAAGAATTATATGCCAAATATCTTTCTCTCGCCTTTAGAGTTGATACTTGTGTTGATGTCCAGAATACAGCATATTGATTTATGAGACTAAATTGATTTGGATTATAAAATGCATCAAACTCTCCCCCCGGTAATACGCTAAGCCCACTGCTATTACTTGCACCAGTATTTGGTGCCTCCCAATAAACTGTTCCGGTATCTTTCATCTTTCCTCCTGCAACACTGGCCCCACCAAGATAATTTTCCATTTCGCTCCATTCCTGATCGGTTGGAATATGCCATCCATCGGGACATACTCCCTGAGCACCGGGTTGTGTAGAATTTCTCATTGCGGCATCCCAGGTATAAAGCAAACCATATATCTGAGCCAGACTATCGCTGTTGTTATAAGCCAGCACATCTGGGATGGGCGTACCATCACTATAATGCAAAGATTTTAAATTCTCTTTCAACCAGGTTTGCTCACCAATTACAACTGTGTTGTATACATTACCGTCATAGTCTGTAACTGTTTCTTGAGCAAATCCTGTTAAGCTAATGATCAAGCAAATAATTATAATTTTCATCTCTTCTCCCTTTCAAAAATTAGTTAGTAGAATTTTGAAACTCGTTTAAATATATTTTGTTATGAGTAGTTTAATTTTCACCTGTTATTTATCAAGTAAATGTCGTTCTATTTTATTACTAACATTTTGTTTGTCTGTGAAAAGTCATTACTTATTAATGTGCATAGATATACACCCGAATCAACAGAATATCCATTTTTATCTTTTCCATTCCAATTAATAGTTTTGATACCAGATGGTTGAAACTCATTGACCAGCTCGACTATTTCCTGCCCTAGCAGATTATATATTTTAACTATAACATTTGATCCTTCCGGCAGTTCGTATTTGATATTTGTATTAGGATTGAATGGGTTTGGATAATTCTGATATAACTTAATTGTTAGCGGTATGACATTTTCTTGAATTCCAGTTACAGAAGCATTTATATATGCCTCTTTAATTTCAACATCCTCAGATTGTCCGTCCGAAACCTTTAAATAAACCGTATAAGTGCCTTCCTCATCATAAATAAAACTCGGATTTTGTTCATAAGAGTCAATTACTCCGTCATAATCAAAGTCCCATTCCCAACTAACTATCGTAGATTTTAAATTTGAATTGTCAGTAAACTGAACTTCCAGGGGAATAATGCCGGATATAGTTTCACCCGTAAAGTCGGCCATATAATATGAATTCTCCCACCAGACTATATCATCAGCATATTGAGCACCGGATATTATATCCGTATCGAAATCATTGTCAATGTCCGCTAGAAACAAGGGCCAGGCTCCGTTAAAGGAACTTTTAACTATTCCCTTTGCCCAGATAATTGGATCAGAACCGCTATTCTTCCACCACGCAACTTGATCGCCTCCCCAGGCAGTTCCTACTACATCTGTATTACCGTCTAGGTCAAGATCTGCCGGATACGAACACAAATGCAGAAGAAAAGCTAGTACGTAACAATAATCTTGGTCCACTCAATAGGATCACCGCCATCATTTCGCCACCAAGCAATCTGATTTAATGATATTGCAGTTCCCAGAATATCGAGGTCCTGATCATTATCCATATCATAAAGACATACTTTATGTGCATATGTGAAATCACTTACGATAGAATATTTTGTCCAGACAAGAGGATTTCCGCCTTCATTTTTCCACCAGGCAATTTCATTACCTGCTAGTGCGGCACCAACAACATCATTATCATTGTCATTATCAATGTCTCCAACACAGACTGATCTGGCACCGGAAAAATCCGAAGTTATAGTCTCCTTTGACCAAGAAACTGGATTACCACCACCATTTCTGTATAGAGTTAAACTGTTATCATAAGCCGAAGCGGCAAGTATGTCAATATCATTATCCTCATCAAAATCACACACAAATACTTCATGAGCATTTAGCGAATTATTATCGATCACTATTTTCTCCCACTGAATAGGATTCTGTCCACCCAGATTTTTCCACAATACAATCTGGCTTGCATACCAGCCAGCACCGACAATATCGATCAGAGAATCCTGGTTAACATCAGCAGCAACTACATAAATCGCCCCTAAAAAATTATTGTCAACAACTTCCTTTGACCAAGTAGCGGGATTATCGCCATTATTCAACCAGACGCTGACAGTATTTCCATCGTATCCGGCACATATAATATCTTTACTTCCATTCTTGTCAATGTCAATCACAAATATGCCTGCAGGACCATTAAAATTATTATCAACGATATGTTCTTTAAAAGTGATATCTTGTGGAAACAAGAAGCACAATGGAATAAGAGACAGTACAAGAATCAAAAGAGATGAGAGTAAGAGTTTTTTCATAGTATTTTTAACCTTTATTTTAGACCGAAATTATTTTAATTCACTTTAGTGATTTTATACGTTCAGGAATAAATTTTTTTTTACTTTTTTATGTTGATAGATTTTTATTAGCAAGTAGTTTCACAATTAATATTTCCAATTTTTTTTGTGAGAGCGTTTCTTTGATGACTTCAATAATCTGACCTTTACTTATGAATAAGATTGCAGGTGCACTTTCTACACCGAACTGGCTTAATAATTTTCTACTTGTTTCAAAATCTATCCGCTCTACCTGAATCTGTTCTTGGAATTCTCTTTCAATCTTTTTGATAATTAGATCCATCAGGTGAGTTCCTCCGCTCCATTCTGCTCTCACTTCAACCATAGTCAATTTATCATAGACAGGAGGAAATTCTTCAATAAATGGACTTTCAATTTTCATATATATATTCGATTCTTTCATTTTGAGTAGTAATAGATCTGTAAAATGGAATGCAATTGATTTGCCATCAAATATTTGAAGGCTGTGGTTGGGGAAATAGCTAAAAAACAGACTAATTGGCTAGTAAAGAATTAAAATTGAGAGTTGCCCAATATGGTTATGATGCCAAAATATTAGCAATTGCCGATATATTGGCAATTAATTACCCCTTTTCAATGTTCAGTTTTTTCATTCTTGCTTCAAGAGTTGTTCGCTTCATTCCTAAGATTTGCGCTGCTCCTTTATCACCGCTCACTTGCCAGTTTGTCATCTTGAGCACTTTAATAATGTGCTCTCGTTCAATTTCTTGAAGAGTAGCTGGATTAATATCAGTTGAAGAAGCTGAAACCGACTTAGGTAACAATTCACTTAACGTAAGTTTGCTACCTTCATTTGTAATTATCGCACGTTCAATTGTATTAATTAGCTCGCGAACATTACCCGGCCAGTCATATTGAATAAGTTTTTCCATCATACTTTGAGAAATAGTCTCTATTTTCTTGCCAATTTTTCTGCTGAGAGTATTAACGAAATGATTTACTAAAAGTGGAATGTCTTCTTTCCTTTGCCTTAGCGGAGGTATGAGTATTGGAAACACATTTAGTCTGTAATAAAGGTCTTCACGAAAATTCCCATCTAAAATTTCTTGGTTTAAATTCCTATTAGTGGCGGCTATTATTCGAACATCAACTTTTATAGTCTTAGCATTACCAATTCTTTCAAACTCTCCTTCCTGCAATACTCTTAGAATTTTAGGCTGGAGTGCTAAAGGAAGGTCGCCTATTTCATCCAGAAACAAAGTTCCCCCATCAGCCAATTCAAATCTTCCTATTTTCCTTGAAGTTGCACCTGTAAATGAGCCTTTCTCGTGTCCGAATAATTCACTTTCAATTAGGCTTGCAGGCAATGCAGAACAATTCACCTTAACTAAAGGTCTGTTACTTCTGTTACTAATATTATGGATTGCACGTGCCAAAATTTCTTTTCCTGTACCGGATTCGCCTAAAATCAAAACAGTTGCATCTGTGGTTGAGACTTGTTCTACTTTATATAAAACCTTCTTGAGTTCATCGCTTTGAGTAATAATGTTCTCAAAATTATGCTGGAGTTTAATTTCGTCCTGAAGGTAAATATTTTCCGCTTCTAACCTGTTTTTAAGTCGTTCAACTTCTGATAAAGCATTTTGCAGTTCATCAGAAAGTTTGGTTTTCTCTTCAAGTCTTTCCGCTAATGCTTTTCTTTTTGCTTCAAGGTTTTTTACTCTTTTCTTATATATGTAGTAAACTACAAGAACAACTAATAAAAATATAAATCCTCTGAACCACCAGGTCATCCAAAACGGCGGATGAATTGTAAGGTTTACGGAAGCACCTTCTTCATTCCATATACCATCACTATTTGTACCCTTAACCTTAAAGATATAATCACCTGGAGGAAGTGTAGTATATGTAGCAAATCTTCTTGAATAATTTGTGTATATCCAATCTTTATCTAATCCTTCCAATTTATAAGCGTACACATTCTTCTCAGGCGCAGAAAAATCTAAAGATGCAAATTCAAAAGTAAATACATAGTCTTGATATGATAGGTCGATTTTATTTATAGAGTAAACAGGTTTTTCAAAATCTACTTCTTTATTTAACTTTTGGAAGGAAGTAATTACAATCGGAGGGATAAATAAATTGTCTTTTATTTTTTCAGGATAGAATGAATTGAAACCATTAATTCCGCCAAAAAACATTTCCCCACTTTTGCTTTTAAAATATGAACCCCCATTAAACTCATTATTCTGAAGACCATCTTTGACATTATAATTACTAAAAGATTTGCTTTGCGGATTGAATCGGGAAATACCATTATTAGTACTTAGCCAAAGGTTTCCTTTTTTATCTCTCAAGATACCATAGATTGCGTTACTTGGAAGTCCATCCTCAATTGTAAAATGCATTGATTTTTCTGTCTCCGGATCGAATCTATTTAAACCTGCTCCCCACGTTCCAAGCCATAAAATTCCGTATTGATCTTCATGTATAGCAAAAATATAATCACTGCTTAGACTTGATGGACTATTTGGGTCAGACATAAAATTTTGAAATGTCTTATTCACTCTGTTGAATTTATTTAATCCCCCCCCTTCAGTACCGATCCAAAGGTTTCCCGATTTATCTTCATAAATTGTTCTAATAAAATTGTTACTTAAGCTCTGGCTATCGTTCGGATTATTTTTATAGTGAGTAAATATTTCTGTTTCCTTATCAAATCTATCAACTCCTTGCCCGTAGGTTCCTATCCACAATCCTCCTTCACTATCCTCATAAATACATCTTATTTCATTGAATGCCAGACTGTTTGGATTGTTCGTTTCGTGTTGATATGTATTAAAAATGTTTGTACGTGGATTGAATTTGCATATACCTCCACCGTGTGTTCCAATCCAAAAGATACCATCACTGTCTTCATATACAACTCTGACTATATCATTGCTCAAACTATTTTGGTTATTGGGTTGGTGTTGATAATGAGTATACTTATTATTTTTACGATCTAATTTATTTAATCCTCCACCATGAGTTCCTATCCATAAATTTCCATCTCTATCTTCATAAATTGACCATACAATTGGGTGGCTTAGACTATTCCGTTCGTTTGGTCTGTATTTATAAAGAATTATCTCTCCTGCACCTCTTGTTACTTTGTCAATCCCGCTTCCATAAGTTCCAATCCACATTGTGCCTGACCTGTCTTTAAATAAGGATCGAATCTCATTATAACTTAAGGAACGAATATCCAATGGATCATGAGTATAGCAAGTAAAAGACTTTCTATCTTTATCCAATAAATTCAATCCTCCACCATTAGTTCCTATCCACAAATTTCCGGCGTTATCTTCACTTATTGCATAAATTTCATTATGACTAATACTGCTAATATCATTTGGAACATGTAAGTACTTTTTGAAACTAAATATTTCACCCTTACTGTTTTTTATGCCAAGATTCAATCCCCCGTCAGTACCAATCCATAACTCACCTCTACTATCCTCGTAAATTACTCTGATGATATTGTTACTGAGTGAGTTATTGTTGTCATTAGATTTGTAACACTTAAACTTGATCTGTTTTGAGTGAAGTTGATTTTTACTGATGAAGTTTAATCCATTCCTGGTTCCAATCCACAAATTTGAGTAACGATCCAGGTGTAAGGAATAAATAGAGTTGTTGCTAAGAGAGTTTTGTATGTTTGATTGATGTAAAATTCTTTCGATTAAATACTCGCCCTTGCTAGAATCTTTAAGTGTTAACTTGTTTAAACCATTATCAGTACCCACCCAGATAATTCCCGCACTGTCGACACAGATTGCAGTTATATTATTGTGACTTATGCTATTTAGATTTTTATTGTCATGAGTGAATCGAGTAATTTTTTTTGTATAAGGATTGTATTTATTTAATCCCGAATTAAATGTACCAATCCAAATATTTCCCTCCTTGTCAAGACATAAAGTGTTTATATCGTTATAGCTCAGACTATTTGTGTCTTCCGGTTTATTTCGCATTACTGTAAATGTGTAACCGTCGTAACGATTCAATCCATCTTCAGTCCCGAAATACATAAATCCTTCTCTATCCTGCAGAATACATTTTACAATACTTTGAGAAAGCCCCTGCTCTAAAAATATTTGTTCAAAGATGAGGTCATTACTTTGAGCTCTAATAAGAGTAAAATTTGATAAAAGGAAAAAAATAAGGGATATAAGTAAGAAACTAATTTTAAAGAAGTATCTGAACTTATGCTTCTGATCAGGGAGAAAAAAGAATTTGTAAATGAGCATAACAAATCACCATCTGGAATTTTATAATTTGTAATAGGAAACCTAATTAAGTGATATCGAAAACTCAAGCGGTTAATTTAAACGAGATTACATCTAGATAGGTTTTGTCTTGTTGTCGGAGAAGAAAAAATAGTAAGCTATTCCGCCAAAAGAAACGAAGAATTTGCTAGATTATTAAAGTGAACACATGCCGACATATTGTCACTTGCCAACATTTTGGCAAAAAAAACCATAACTTTTATTGATTAAAAAAACCTCATCAGAATTTAAAACCGCTCCTAATTTATATGCACCACTCCCCTTAAACTGGTACATCTGGCAAACTTTTTGCCTCCCTATCTGAAAATTTCCATCAAGAGGAGATGATGATAATGAAGAAAACTGCTACTGGAAATGACGAAGTGACAAAATTGAAGGAGTTACTGTCAAACAATAAACTAGTGCTTCTGGAAGTAAGGGAAACATGTTGCAGCTACTCCTATTTAATTGATTCCATTATTGAAAAGATTGAAAATGAATTTGATAATAATATCAGGATTGCAAGAACAGATTATGAAACTTATAAAAAACTGTTTCGGGAAATTGAAATAGAAAGTTTTCCAACAGTTTTATTAATAAATAATAAAAATGTCTTCAAGAAAATTAATGGGACTATTTCCAGGACAAATTTAAAAAACCTGGCAAACGAATTATTAGAAAATCATTGTAAAATATCTAAATAAGAAATGGTCCTTACCAAAATAAACTAGACTCTAAATTCAGTTTACCAAACTTTAGGTTGGTTTACCAAACTTCTGGAAATATTGAAGTTTCGGTTTGTTTACCCCATTGCCGGTCAACCTACGGTTGATAAATTCGAGTCCGGTTTATCTGACAGAACACTCTTTCAGTTCTGGCAGACCTTTTATACGCAGAATAAGTAAAGCCTTGTTAGCCAAGGCTTTACTTACTTAAAAGATCATGCAAATATCAAGTACGTTATAATTTTATTCGCTGCTCTTATTGTAATCTTCAAGAGCTGTTTTCTCAAGTGCTTCTTTCATTTCCTTTGGAAGAATGACTCTGTCGTAGAACTTTCCATCCTTACCTTTTTCATCGGGAGATGAAACAAATAAGCCGTTCGAACCATTAATGATTCGAAATCCTTTTATTATTATACCGTCTGATGTTTCAACATCAAAAAAAGCAGCGGTTTTTTTGCCTCCACTGCTATCCAGTTTATTCATTCGTACTATTTTCATTGCATCCTCCTATTATAAAATTTAAGTGCAGTAATAATTAGTAAAAAATAAAATAATTTCAAAATAAATTTGACCTATTGCTTAAAAATAATTAGAGTAAATCTTGCTTAATGTCAATTAATATTCATTTCACATAAGCTGGCAAAAGATTATTTTTACGTATATTTTTTTTCAAAATGATTTTAAACTACAAAAACATATTTCTTATTATCGCTATAAGTTCATTAATAGGATTCGCATATAATTTTCTGAATCCCGAAGGCATTCCTCTGATTAAAGAAGAACGAATACTCCAGTTTGAAGATGAAGATATTCAAAATCAGGAATCAGCTATTTCAGATTTAACAGATTCTAATAAAATTGAGGACAATGAACATCAAAATAATAATGATTCAAAAACAGAAATCGACCCTCCATTCTCGGAACCTATAGCAATAAAACTCCCCAGAGCTTACGAATTGTATAAAAATGGAGCCAAGTTTATTGATGCAAGAACAAAAGAGGAGTTTGCAGAAGGACATATAAAAAATTCAATTAATATTCCTTTTTATGAGTCTGAAAAGTATGAAAGTGTGTTAAGCACTCTTAATAAAAATAAAACTGTTATTACCTATTGCAGCGGTGAAGATTGTGACCTAAGTATTATGCTTAGCGATGAACTTTTTGAAAAAGGTTTTAAGAGAATTTACATTTTTTACGGCGGCTGGATTGATTGGTTGGAAGCCGGCTATCCTGTTGAATCACTTAATAAGTAATCATGAAACGAATTATCTCAAATAAATTTTTATTATTTCTGCTTAGAATTCTCCTTGGCTTTGTATTCATATATGCCGGTGCAGAAAAAATTTCTGATCCAGCTGGATTTTCTACTTCAATAGCAAATTATCGCCTTCTACCAATTTTTATGATTAACTTTTTTGCAATAACAATACCCTGGATTGAAATTGTTGCCGGATCAATGTTAATCCTTGGAATATCTGTTAAGGAAAATGCGGCGATAATTACTGCAATGCTTTCTGTTTTTATTATTGCTATTGGAATTAGTTTGATTAGAGGGCTTGATATAGAATGCGGATGTTTCGGCACTGGAAATCAGATCGGAATTCAAAAGATAATCGAAAATTCTTTCATGTTTATTGCAGGATGGATACTCATTTATAAAGATTCAAAGTTATTTTCAATAAAGATTCATTCTTCATCAGAATAATTTTTATCTATCATATTAACTGTATCTCGCAAAACTCCTAATGATCTCTGACTGAGCAGATCTATTTTAATTAGACCCAAATCTTCAATTGAATACATATCAGGTTGAGTTATAATTAATCCTAAACCTTTATTCTTCGCATACTCAAGCGCACAATAATCTGTAACTTTAGTTGGGGTTATCACTATGCCACCGGGATGAATACTTAAATGTCTGGGAAAGTTTGCCAATCGAACAGCGTAACTAACAATTGATTTCCAGGGTTCTATATTGAAATTAATATTTTTAGATTCTGGAAAAATATTTGCGATATTAGGAAGATTTGATGCATCTGTCCATGGAATGAACTTAGAATATTTTGAAATTTCCTTGTCGGTAATGCCAAATGCTTTGGCGGTTTCTCTAAACGCCGATCTGGCTTTGAACGTAACGTGCGTTGATATCATTGCAACTCTCTCATAACCATATCTCTCAAACACAAAACGAATTATCTCATCACGTTCCTTCCACGAAAAATCTATATCAACATCAGGAGGATTGCTTCTGGCCTTATTTAAGAATCTTTCAAAATATAAATTATGTTTAATCGGATCGACTTGTGTTAAATCGAGCAGATAAGAAACAATACTATTTGCAGCCGAACCTCTGCCAATAGTCATCATTCCCCTTCTCTTTGCTTCCTGAACAATTTCCCAAACAATTAAAAAATAATCATTGAAGTTAAGTTCATCTATAACGCTTAGTTCATATTCAACACGATTTAACTCTTTATCTGTTACTTTTTTATACTTTTTATGCAAGCCATTATATGCAAGTTTTGTAAGAAATTCTTTTGAAGATTCATTACCGCTTAAAGGATATTTGGGATATTTATATTCACCAATCTTTAAATCAACATTACATTCATTCGCTATAAAATCACTATTTTTTAATGCTTCAGGCAGTGAGCGATAAAGTCTATCAATCAAGGTCGGATCTTTGAAATAATATTCTTCATCACACAAATCATTTTCATTAAGATTATTTATTGCTTTATTCAGATCTATCGCACGAACAAGTTTATGCAGGTTGTAATCATCTTTTTCTATAAAATAAACAGGATTTGAAACAACGAACTTAATCTTCTTCTCAACAGCATAATTATATAATTCTCTTGTTTTTCTTTTATTTTTTTTAGTTGAAATTAATTCAGCGAATAAATTTTTATGATTCTTACTATTCTTCAGCAGTTCGATTGAAGGAGTTATTGCAAAAAGATTTTCATTAAACTCATTAATAATTTTTGTCAGTGAAAAATCTTCATTTAATTTTCGCATAGTAATTATTTTACATAACTCGCTATATCCTTTGAGATTTTTTGCCAATAAAACTGCATAAATATTTTCATTGGTAATATCAGTAATGCAAGCACCCAGAATTGGTTTGATCTTTGTTTCTTTTGCTTTCTTAAAGAACTGAACTAAGCCATACATTCCATTTGTATCAGTCAATGCCAATGCATTAAGATTATAATCTTTTGCTTTTTGGATTAAATCATCAGGACTAGCCGTCCCGGATAAAAGACTGTAATATGAATGTACGTGTAGAGGTATCATAATTTCGGCAGGAATTTATTTATTTAAATTGAAAAGAGAAACAAAACCACTTGTCAATATTCAACTAAGATATTTGAAAGCTTTTTCGGCAATATCTTTTCTGTAATAGATACCTTCAAAATAAATTTTTTGAATTGACTGATAAGCTTTTTTTTGCGCCTGTTTTAAATTACCATCTTTTGAAACGGCAGTTACTCCAAGAACTCTTCCACCATTAGTGTGAATTTTTTCACCTTCCTTTTTTGTCCCGGCATGAAAGATTATTATATCATCATCTTGACTAAGTCCCGATATTTCAAATCCTTTCTTGTAACTATCCGGATAACCCGCAGAAGCAGCAACAACACAAACAGCAGAACTATTTGAAAAGTGAACAGAGTTTTTATCAATCTTTCCGATTGCAGCAGAATATAGTAATTGCAGGAAGTCGCCTTCAATCAGAGGAAGAACAGCTTGAGTTTCCGGATCACCGAATCGGCAATTAAACTCCACAACATTAATTTCATCATTCTTAATCATTAGTCCAACGTAAAGACAGCCAATGAATTTCTTTCCCTCCAATTTTAACTGATTTAAGGTTGGTTTAATAATTTTATCTGCAACCTTTTGCAGAATTTCCGATGTAACAATTGGTGCAGGAGAATAAGCTCCCATTCCACCAGTATTTTTACCTTTATCACCATCGCCTATTCGTTTATGATCCTGGGAAGAAGGAAGCAAAATAAAATCTTCACCATCAGTTATTGCAAAGATTGATGCTTCTTCCCCTTCAAGAAAATCTTCAATAATTAATTTATTACCTGATATACCAAAAACTTTATCAATAAAAATTTCCTTAAGCGCCTTTTCTGCCTGTTCAAAATTTTCACAAATAATTACGCCTTTACCGGCAGCAAGTCCATCTGCTTTAATCACAGTTGGGTAAGATAAATTCCTTAAATACTGCAACGCTTCATTAAATTGATTTGATGCAAACTCTTTATAACCTGCAGTAGGCACACCAGCTTTTTGCATAATTTCTTTTGCAACTGATTTGCTTGCTTCAATCATTGCCGCAGAAGCATCAGGACCAAAAACATTTATACCGGAATTTCTTAAATCATCTGATAAGCCTTCAACAAGAGGCTGCTCAGGACCAATAACGACTAAATCAATTAAGTTTTCTTTGCAGAAATTAATCACTTCGGAATGTTGTAAGATATCTATGTTTACATTTTCGGCAATCTGAGAAGTGCCCGGATTACCAGGAATGCAATAAAGTTTATTTAGTGATTTGCTTTGACTTATTTTCCACGCGATTGTATGTTCTCTGCCGCCTGATCCGATAACAACAACGTTCATTTTTAAAGAGCTCTAAGTTTTTGTTGAAATTGTTTTGATAACATTTCCGTTAAATAATCTCTACGGTATTTCTGTAAAATGGTTTCATCCGGTTTAGGTAATTCATTTTTCTTGTACAATTCATAAACTGTAAGAATTGTCTTTTTGATTTCAGATATATTATCCGGCTCACAAATAAATCCCGCACCATATTCTTCAACAGCCATTTTAGCCGCACCTTCGGGCACACAGGCGATTATAGGCTTTTGCGCACCGACATATTCATAGACTTTGCCTGGAAGAATTGCATCAATATTTTTTAATCTGTCAACCATAAACCACAATACATCTGCAGATTTTATCTTTGAAATCGAATCATCGTGATCAACATAACCGTAGTCTTTAACAAATTCCCGCAGGTTTAACTTTCTTATGAGCTTTTTATTTTCTTTTCCGAGATAACCGACAAAATGAAGTTCAATTTCGGCAGCTATATCAGGTCTTTCAACCGATATTTCCTTAAATGCTTTTAGAAAATATTTCGGTGTATTGTACGCCATGAATATTCCTGAATACATCAAAACTAATTTGTTCTTTGGTTTTGGAACAGCGGGAATTCTTTCAAAGTCCTGAGGATCAAATCCGTGAGGTAAAATTACGACATCATCAAATGAAAGAAATTGAAAATCTTTAAGAAGTTTTTCTTTTATCTTTCTGTTTGTTACTAGAATTCTGTCAACTGCTTTAAGTGAGTTGTATTCTTCCTTCTTACCAAGATATTTATGAATGGGCGTAGGATAAAATGAAAAATAACTTTCATACCATAAATCTCTGTAATCAACAAAAATCGGTATATCACTTTTTTTACGGATTCGTGAGACATAACTAAGAGCTGAGAATGGCGGACAAGTAATGAAGATTGCATCAAATTTTTCTTTGGCAACAATTTCTTCAACTTTTTTATATACTTTTTTTGACCATGAAACTTTGTTATCAGGAATGAAAATTGTTTGACTGATTTTGTTCAAAATTCTGCGAATAAATTCAGAAGGTAATTTTATTGTACCGAATTTAGAAAGAATTGCATTTGGCTCTTTTCCTCCAATCCGTATTACATTTATGTTAAGACTATTTAGCTCATTGGTTAATGAATTATCATGAGCAAAATAACCAACATCACTAGAGGTAATAACAGTCGGTTCCCAATTATATTCTTTGAGATATTTAACAAATTTCAGAGTTCTCTGAACCCCGCTTAAACCCATCGGCGGGAAATAGTAAGCAATAACAAGAACTTTAAACATAAAATGACTTTTATTTCTGTAAATGATAATTAGGAGATTCCTGAGTGATAATCACATCGTGGGGATGACTCTCCTTTAATCCTGCTAAAGATACTTTAACAAACTTTCCATATTTCTTTAATGTTTTAATATCTTTTGTTCCGCAATATCCCATTGCAGCTCTTAATCCACCAACTAACTGATAAATAGTATCTTCCAGTGGACCTTTGTAAGGAACACGCCCTTCAACACCTTCAGGCACTAATTTTTTAACTTCATCTTCAGCATCCTGAAAATAACGGTCTTTACTTCCCTTTTTCATAGCACTTATTGAACCCATACCGCGATATAGTTTAAAACTTCTACCTTCATAAAGAATTTTCTCACCAGGACTTTCATCAACACCGGCAAATAAACCACCAATCATAACCGTGTCTGCTCCAACAGAAATTGCCTTTGGAATGTCGCCGGTTTGCTTGACACCGCCATCAGCAATTATGGGAATACCTTTTTTCTTTACTGCTCTGTAAGCTTCAGTAATTGCCGTTATTTGCGGAACACCGACGCCAGCAACCACCCTGGTGGTACAGATTGAACCAGGACCAATTCCAACTTTAACTGCATCCACATTGCAATTTACCAGTTCAAGTGCTCCCTCATAAGTTCCTATATTACCAGCAATTAGCTGCGTGTATTTAAATTTTCTTCGAATCTCTTTAATTACTTTAATAACTCCCACCGAATGACCGTGAGCAGTATCAATAACTATGACATCTGCGCCGGCGTTATTAATAGATTCTACTCTATCCATTGTATCAGATGTGATCCCGACTGCTGCTCCCACACGTAATCTGCCGTGCTCATCTTTACAAGCAAACGGATGTTTCTTTTTCTTCATTATATCTTTAAATGTAATCAATCCTTTTAACTTGCCATTCTTATCAACTACCGGCAGTTTCTCAATTTTATAGCGTTGAAGAATTTTTTCTGCTTTTTCTAATGTTGTACCTAATGGTGCTGTAATAAGATTTTCTTTTGTCATTAATGCAGAAACTTTAAGACGTTTATTTGGTTCAAACCTTAGATCTCTGTTAGTTAAAATGCCAACCAACTTTTCATCATTATCAATAACTGGAATTCCAGATACTGTGTACTTTTTCATAAGTTCTAATGCATCGCCTATGGTTTGATTCGGAGTAAGGGTTATCGGATTTCTAATCATTCCGCTTTCAGATCTTTTAACCTTATCAACTTCACCACATTGTTCTTCTATAGTAAGATTTTTGTGGAGTATTCCTATTCCGCCTTCTCTTGCAATAGCAATTGCCATTGATGATTCTGTAACCGTATCCATTGCAGCAGAAACTAAAGGAATGTTTAGTTTTATTTCAGGTGTAAGAAAAGTTGATACATCAACCTCTCTTGGTAAAACGTGAGATTTACCCGGCAGCAAAAGAATATCATCGAAAGTGATACCTTCTATTAATTTATTTTCTTCAAACATTTTACACCCGATTTTTTTTATACAAAAAAGACCCTCCGGAAGTGGTCTGTAAATTTAATCAAAAGCAGGAAAACCTGTAATATCTTCACCTAAAATTAAAGTGTGCATTTCATGCGTACCTTCATAAGTTTTAACAGATTCAAGATTAGCAGCATGCCTCATGACAGGATATTCATCAAGAATTCCGTTTGCTCCATGTATTTCGCGTGACATTCTTGCAATATTCAAAGCTATTTCACAATTGTTCCTTTTAGCCATTGAAACCTGAGTAAACTTCATAGTGCCATTATCTTTCATTCTTCCTAATTGAAGATTGAGCAACTGAGCTTTAGTAATTTCAGTTAACATATAAACTAATTTTTCCTGAGTCATCTGATAAGCAGCAATTGGTTTGCTAAACTGAATTCTGGATTTTGCATAATTCAAAGCAGAATCATAACAAGCCATCATCGAACCAACTACGCCCCAGGCAATGCTATACCGTGCCTGATTCAGACACATTAAAGCATTTTTGAGTCCTTCTGTTTTGTGAAGAAGATTACTTTCAGGAATTTCAACATTGTCAAAAATTAATTCTGAAGTTACAGAAGCACGAAGAGAATGTTTACCCTTCATTTCAGGAGCAGTAAATCCTTTTGTACCTTTTTCAACGAGGAAACCACGCACAATACCATCTAACTTAGCCCATACTACAGCAACATCAGCAATGGTACCATTAGTAATCCACATCTTTGCACCGTTGATGACATAACCATTTGCAGTCTTTTCCGCTTTTGTGATCATACCGCCAGGATTGGATCCATAATCCGGTTCGGTCAAACCAAAGCAACCTATTTTTTCCACTTTAGCCAGAAGCGGCAGCCAATAATCCTTTTGTTCTTCACTGCCAAATTGGTATATCGGATACATTACTAAAGAACTTTGAACAGAAGCAAAACTGCGAACGCCACTGTCTCCTCTCTCAAGTTCTTGCATTATAAGTCCATAAGCAACATTGTTTAGTTCAGCGCATCCATATTTTTGAGGAAGAGTTGGACCAAACAAACCCATTTCAGCCATTTTAGGAAGTATCTGCATCGGGAATTTGGCTTCCCTATTATATTTTTCAATTATTGAAATGATTTCTTCAGTAACAAATTCACGAACCAAGTCACGAATCATTTTTTCTTCTTCTGAAAGAATTGAATCAATATTATAATAATCGACTCCGGAAAATTTATTCATCAAGTCTCCTTTTTTTTAATTAGCTGACAAAAATTATTAAAAGAAGGTCTGATAAGCAATGTTAACCAAATCTTATAATGACTTCTAAAGTTCAATTCACGGTTTAATAAGAGGATTCTTACATTATCTTTGTTTTAATATTTGATAAGGATTATATTTGCACCGTTATTTTTCAGCATTGGAGAGGTGGGTGAGTGGTTCGTTCCGATATCATCGGAACGGAATCTCGTCCCGATTTGATCGGGACGGACTGAAACCAACGGTTTAGAAGTTCTTTCAATTATTAAATTTTTTGATTTTCGGAGAGGTGGGTGAGTGGCTGAAACCAACGGTTTGCTAAACCGTCGTAGGGGTTAAACTCTACCGCGAGTTCGAATCTCGCCCTCTCCGCTCTTAATTTTTTCTTAAAATGGATTATTTCATTTACATTCTTTACTCTCCTTCTTTCAAACGAACTTACACAGGGCAAACTGATAATCTTGATAACCGATTAGCGCTTCACAACTCTGGCAAAGTAAAATCCACAAAACCATTTAGACCCTGGATACTAATTCATTCTGAATCTTTCTCCACAAGATCAGAAGCTATGAAAAGAGAAAAATGGTTTAAATCAAGTTCTGGTAGAAAGAAGATTTCTGAAATTCTCAAACAATATTTGTCGGCTGAAACCAACGGTTTGTCCGATTCCTCCCGCTTTTAGCGAGAGAATCGAGATCTCATCCCGATGAAAATCGGGATGGACTAAACCGTCGTTAAAGTTCGCCCGTTTCGTAATGCTATTAGCTTTACGAACGAGGTCTCGTTTCACTATTGTGAAACGGAAATCTCGCCCTCTCCGCATTGCAAAGTCTTTGAGGTTATACTTGAAGACTTTCTTTATGCCAGCAATAACTGAAAACTTCAGATAATGTTAATTTATTCCACAAGCATAATCCGCCAAGGCAAACTGCGTTACATTGACAATCTATTTTGTTTTTTTTCTGGAGTGCACAGCACAGTAGTTCTGATAGCGAAACTGAAGATATTGGCAGGGCCGAGGCAACTCAGGCAATTGAACCATTATATATATTATGGTGCATCCTAGGCTTCAGAAAAAACAGATGGTCATACTCATTTAGACTATTGAAGAAATATATTTCTACTACACAGGTTTTTTGTTTTGTACTAATGATGGTTTACCGAAAAACTTATTGAACGATTCATTATCTAAAATTTTAACCTCGTCATTCTTCCGCTAAGTGACAACAATAATTATTGATAGTATGGCTTAATATAGACGATCTCGATATTGTTTTGTAAAAAGAGCTTCTGTACATTGCCATTCTACAATAACCCAAAAGAGGGAATCTTATTCATTGCCAACTGGTAATATGGTCAATCTACTCATCTACCAATTTATGTCCAGTCTTTTACGTGAAAATATTTTCCTTCATAAATAATCAGAAAATATTATTCTGAATAATGGATATCTCAATAAACAGAATTAAATTTAGCATATTAAAAATGACAAGGTTTAGGAAAAGGAACTGCTTCTGTGAAGAGTTTTGCAGAATATTTAAGTGCTATTAATTTACTTACACAAAGTAATATTATTGTTCATGCAAGCTTCAAGAAAATCATTTCATCCTTTCCTGGAATTAGGCCCGAAGAAGTAATAAATATACTAAAATATGTTATCACAACTTCTGGTTCGATTATGTTTCCAACTTTTACTTATTGCTATAAAAAATTAAATTTAAATTCAGAGATTTTTGATCGACAAAACTCAAAAAGTAAGGTAGGATTATTATCAGAATATTTTAGAGCAAGTGAAGGAGTAAAAAGAACATCCTCACCAACACATTCATTCGCGCTATGGGGAAAAATTCTTAAAGAAATGGGAAATGAGAATTCCCCATTAAGCCCTCTGGGTGATGAAAGTGTTTTAGACTGGTTAACAAAGTCCGATAATTCCTTTGTTTTATTGCTTGGTACTGATTTTACGAAACTGACTTATGGTCATTATCTCGAAATAAAAGCAAAAGTTCCTTGGTATAATTATTTTCCATGGAATTATTTAAATCTACTGCCGATTGGTGTTTCCACTGAAGGGGAAACAAATCTTATAGAAATTCCTGGTTGCAGTAAAGGTTTCATTAATTTTGAGCAATATCTATTAAATCAGAATTTAATTTCCAAACATATTTATAATGAATTGGATGGTTATTTAATCAATATTCAAAGTCTTTATCAACATGGAATAAAATATTTTACGAATAATTTTGAAAGATTATTATGTCCAAAGAATACCTGTCCAGCATGCGAATCCCGAAGAGCAAAATTTCTTTAATTGTAATTTTCTTATTCTCAACAATTCTGGCACTTACAAATTGCAGCAAAAATGATGAATTCAAATTCAATTAAGCGAAATTATTAACCAAATAGTTCAGGCAGAGAAGGAATAATTCCGATGTCCACCATAGATCTTATAATAGTAATATTGTATTTGCTAATTATAACTTTAATAGGGCTTTACTTCGAAAGGAGAGCATCCGAAGGAATCGACTCATATTTCCTTGGTGGAAGAAAAATTCCTTGGTGGGCTTTGGGTGCTTCTGGAATGGCTTCTAACTTCGATGTTAGTGGGACTATGATAAATGTTGCACTAATCTATGCTTTCGGTGCGATTGGATTTTTTGTAGAAATGCGAGGGGGTCTTGTACTTATTATGGCTTTCCTTATGATATTCATGGGAAAGTGGACCAGGCGTTCAAAGGTCATGACACTTTCTGAATGGATGAAATACAGATTCGGTGATGGCATACAAGGTAAAACTGCAAGAATAATTTCTGCAATTTCAACTTTAATTATTACCATAGCAATTGTTTCATATTTTTCTGTTGGAGCAGGAAAATTTATTGGTGATATCTTAAATATTCCCGAATTCCTTGGATTTTCTTCTGAATTCTGGGCGGCATCAATAATTATAACTCTCACAACAATATATACTGTTGCTAGCGGACTACAGGGAGTCGTATGGACCGATGTCTTTCAGGGTGTACTTATCTTTGCGATGACTATAATAGTCTGTGTTATTTCATTTACTGCAGTTGAACTGCCTGAATTTTTTTCTATATCCGTTCCGCTTAAGGATGGAAGTTTTTTACCAATAGAAACTACTAAAGATTCCTGGACAAGTATTCTTCCTTCGTGGGAGTTAAACTTTCCAGCAAACTCTTCATATTCAATTTATAATCTATTTGGAATTGCTTTACTATTCTATTTAATAAAAGTTATAATTGAAGGAAGTGCGGGCACAGGCGGATATATGGCTCAAAGATTTTTTGCTGCACGAAGCGATAGAGATGCTGGTTTACTTTCACTTTTATGGGTGTTCCTACTTTCATTTCGCTGGCCGTTTATTGCGGCGATTGCTGTACTTGGAATTTCATATGGAGCTAGTTCAGGAGCTATCATTACCGATCCCGAAAAAGTCTTACCAACGGTTATTTTTAATATTCTTCCGGTCGGATTAAAAGGATTACTGGTTGCAGGACTAATGGCTGCGGCAATGTCTACATTTAGTTCGTTTATTAATTCAGGAGCATCATACTGGGTAAGAGATATTTATCAGGAATTTATCAATCCAAAAGCTTCTGAAAGAAAATTGATTGTTCACAGTAGATTAGCATCAATAATCATTGTATTGCTGGGTTTGGGCTTAACTATAAACATTAAAAGCATAAATGAAATTTGGGGATGGCTAACAATGGGCTTAAGCGCCGGAATGATAGTCCCACTTCTTATTAGATGGTACTGGTGGAGAATGAACGGATATGGATTTGCAGCCGGAACTATTTTCGGAATGGGTACTGCAATTGTTCAAAAGTTATTTTACCCAGAAGCAACCGAGTACTTATCTTTTGCGTTTTACTAATGTTGCATCTTTTTCAGCAACAATATTAGGAACTTTATTACTGAACAAACGAATAAAGAAACTTTAATAAACTTTTATAAATCAACCCGTCCGTTTGGTTTCTGGGGCCCAATAAAATCTCTTCTACAAGACGAAAAAAGGACGCAAATAAATTCAGAAAATAGAAGAGACATTATTGCAATCTGTTTTGCTCTGCCCTGGCAGATCGTCTTATTCCTCACAGGAATGACTGTTATATTAAGAAGATGGGATCTCTTTGGATCTACCTTTTCGTTACGTTGATATTCTTTCATTTGGTTTATATCACTTCTGGTTCAAACATCTATCAGATGAAGTGAGAGTTGAGTGATAGTACTTAAGTTAATTCATGAACGAATTGAAGAATCATATTCGAAATCAAATATTAAATTTAACTTCTCCAAAAAATCTTTTTCTTAGTAAAAAAACTTGTTACGAGTGCTGCAAGTAAAGTGATAATCAGTCCTTTCAAAAATCCAAGTCACGGATTAATAAGCATAGTAATTAAGAAAAGTCGATAATCCGGTTAATGCCAAGAATCGGCATAACAAAATTACTTCCTGCAATATATGCAATCATTGGATTCTGACCATTCTCAATCAACAAATTAACATACTTAGATTTTTTCCAGTAATCGGAAATAATTGAGAAAGACACCAAGGACATAAAAGCTAATCCTGATGTGACAAAATAATAACTTAATGTGGGATGATCTTTTCTAATTCCGCCCTCATAAGATTCAAAAGCAAGACCAAGTAAAAGCCAAAATGTACCCCAGGAAAATAATTTTTTGTAAAGATCAAGCAATTGTGATTTTGAATTGTTCAATAAAAATAATCCAACAGATAATAAAACCATATTTCCAAATCAAATTTAAATTTAAATGTCTGCTGTAAAGTCCAAATAAATTTAGGACTATTAATGAATATCGGAAGTAAGAAGAGATAGAGAATTTTTGGATCCATTATCTGATGATGAATCGGCATCAGATGATTTCATCCAATTATAAAAAAGATCGCCGGCAATTGTTCCGGGAATAACAATAAACAAATACTGAAGAAAATAAAATTTATAGATTTCCGGGGCGGGAGTTAAATCCCAGATAAAGCCTGTCCAGCTTCCTTCAATATTATGAGTAATTCTAAATGCAAGCAAAATTGCAAGAATTGAAAGTCTTATCAGCAGTTTATCTTTTGTAAACAACCAAATTATCGAACCAAATAAAGCAACATTGGCAAGAACAAGAATAATTATATCGCTTCTGCTTAGAAACAAATCCGTTCCCTTTTGAATAAGAAAGCTGTGAAAATAAAAAGAGTGCACCAACCAGTAATAATTTTATTGCAAAGAAAATTTGGGATTTATATTTGTGGATAACGAAAATAGATAAGAAATAAAATAACAAAACCCAGCAAACCGATTAACCAATGAAATGTTTCAGGATTTCTGCTTAAAGCGTAAGGCTTCGAATGCTGCAGAAAGAGTGCAAACACAACAAGCAAAAAACCTCTTTGAATTGCATTAAGTAATAACTTAGAATAAGGAATCCCCTGTTCAAGTCTTTTTCTTAATGCAAAAGGAAATGCGGCACCCATTGAGAACAGAAAAAATGGAAAAACTAAATCAACCCATGTTATACCGGGCAGATTAGGATTAAAGATATGATCAGGTGGTGGAACCTGTGCATGATACATCCAAGCAGGTAATGCAGCAGGGCCTGAAAACGGTATGCTACCCGAAAGAATCATTGTAATGATTGCAAATCCACGAAGAGCATCCAATGCATCAGCACGTTTATTCATTATCTAATTAGAATCATTTTTTTAGTTTGTGCTAAATTACCAGTTGTCAGTTTATAAAAATATACTCCACTCGAAAGATTTTGTCCGTTAAATTCTACTTCATAACTTCCTGCTGGTTTTTCTTCGTTTACTAGCGTTGCTACTTCTTTACCTAAGACATCATATACTTTTAATGTAACTAGATTCTTCGCTCCGCTCGGAATGACAAATCTAATTTTAGTTACCGGATTAAATGGATTTGGATAATTCTGCTCTACTCGGAATTCTGTTGGTTGAATAATTGTGTTTGGATTTTCTTCTTTTATATCGGTTACTATTACTTCGGGTGATAACTTCCTGTTTATCATTATCATCATTGCATCTGCTACTAACCATTTATCTGCCTCCAGTTGTCTGTTGTCTATCTTTAATACTCTTTTATTCCCTTCACTTAAGTATACTGTTCCTATCTTTTGCCAGCCCTTCTTTGTTAAATCCGATTGATTGATAGTTTTATTAGTTGAATCTGTATCAGAATAGATAACATAATTTGCCTGTTCTGTCCAGGGCGTGTTTGGTGTAAAATATCCGTAAACATCAAAGTAAGCACTGAATGGAACATCTAGGTAATATTCTATTGCCGCATAACTGCTTGTTTCATTTGTCCTGATTATTGTTCCTGTGTATCCTGCCATTGGATATGCAGACCAGGAACCTGTCAGAACAGAACCTTCATCTGTCTCATTCTTAATTGTAGCTTTGGGTCGCCAAAAGTTTCCATTCCTGCCAGGCATTAACGCAGGTTGCGAATAGAAAGTTGCTTTCAATGTATCGCCAAGCTGATAATCATTTTTTCTAAAACCTTCATAATAGAAAAATGCCTCACCCATCACTCCACGGTCTCTGTTTGCCTGCAAAGCAGCAATAAGATATTCAGGAGATATCACATATTCATTTGGAGGGAGACCAATGTTCATCAAAATACCACTGAAAAGTGTGTGCAAATTTGAAGGACCAATAAGACTAACCGCTTGATTTAATTCATACAAATAATCTGTAAAGTTATAACGATAAATCTGCGGAATCATCTGGTCGGCAATTCCTAAGTCAACCCAGGTTTTTACATCCTGCAAATAGTTGTCATAAGACCAAGGATAAATGCTGGGACTTGAGGAGACGAATAAATTATTATCATAATTTTTCATTAAAGTTCGGACACTCATATACCAATCATTCATTTTACTTGCGCGCCATCTTTTCCAATTTGTATCATTATAATTTAATGGAGGTGACGCTCCACCGTGTTCAGTTTGATAAAGAGAAACAGTATAAGGTTCATACCCACCCTCTATTGGCATAGCTGGAATCCTGTCCGAGAATTCAATTCCATCTAACTCATAGCCTGTCATTACTTCTGTAACGAGTTTGTTCATAAAATCCTGGACTTCAGGGTGAATGGCAGACATCCAGTCAAAACCATTCTTTACGGCAATATCTCCATCGCTTAATCTACATGCCCAATCAGGTTTAATTTGAAGGATATGTCCTCCGTAAGGTGGAGTTCCACCGGAATACCAAGCCGCAAAACCATATTCAAACCAAGGATAAACTTCTATTCCGTTTCTGTGAGCTTCAATAACAACTCTATCTAATACATTTCTCCCATTAAGTTCAGGATCGATTGGAATATTAAATAGACTATCCATTGTGTTGCTTGGATATAGTGTATAACCTCCATTCCAAACCACAACCAAGACTGCGTTAATATTTACAGAAGCCAGGTAATTCATTCCCTGTGCAATACTCAAATCTGAAAACAGAATATCGCTATCTACGTTAGTTAATTTAACTGCACGGAATTCCTGAAGAGGTTGGGGAAACAAATTGATATGCGTTAAAAATAAAACTGCATACACTATTTTTAATTTCATAATAACTCAGCTACCAGAGGAATATACTTTTTAGTCATCTTGCGGTCATAATAAGTTGGTATTCTACCGAATTAGAATCATTTTTTTAGTTTGTGATAAATTACCAGTTGTCAGTTTGTAGAAATATACTCCACTCGAAAGATTTTGTCCGTTAAATTCTACTTCATAACTTCCTGCTGGTTTTTCTTCGTTTACTAGCGTTGCTACTTCTTTACCTAAGACATCATATACTTTTAATGTAACTAGATTCTTCGCTCCGCTCGGAATGACAAATCTAATTTTAGTTACCGGATTAAATGGATTTGGATAATTCTGCTCTACTCGGAATTCTGTTGGTTGAATAATTGTGTTTGGATTTTCTTCTTTTATATCCGTTACTATTACTTCGGGTGATAACTTCCTGTTTATCATTATCATCATTGCATCTGCTACTAACCATTTATCTGCCTCCAGTTGTCTGTTGTCTATCTTTAATACTCTTTTATTCCCTTCACTTAAGTATACTGTTCCTATCTTTTGCCAGCCCTTCTTTGTTAAATCCGATTGATTGATAGTTTTATTAGTTGAATCTGTATCAGAATAGATAACATAATTTGCCTGTTCTGTCCAGGGCGTGTTTGGTGTAAAATATCCGTAAAGATCAAAGTAAGCACTGAATGGAACATCTAGGTAATATTCTATTGCCGCATAACTGCTTGTTTCATTTGTCCTGATTATTGTTCCTGTGTATCCTGCCATTGGATATGCAGACCAGGAACCTGTCAGAACAGAACCTTCATCTGTCTCATTCTTAATTGTAGCTTTGGGTCGCCAAATGTTTCCCATTTCGATATGGTACAAGTGAGGACTCACTATAAAAAGTATTTTTAAGAGTATCCCCGATTAAACTGCTATTAGCTCTCAAACCTTCATAAAAAAACAAACACTCTCCATTAACATTATTATTTCTGTTAAGTGTAAGCATATCAATTAATAAACTTGGAGAAATTACATAGGTACCTGCTTTTATAAGCACACCGGCAAAATAAATATCCGGATTAACGCTTCTTATCTGATTTAAAGATTCATTTAACGTTAATGAATAACTTGAAATATCGTAACGATAAAGCTGTGGAATAATATTATCTACTATACTGTTCTGTGCCCAATATCTGGAATCCTGCAGGTATTGATCATACCCCCAAGGATATGGGGTCGGTGAAGAAGAAAGTATAAGATTCTCATTTCTTGATTTTACAGAATCTCTCATTCTCCAGAAAAACTGATTAAGTTTGTCTGCTCGCCATCTTTTCCAATTAGAATCGTAAGGATTATTTGGTGGTGCTATTCCGGCATGTTCTGATTTATAAATTTCCACAGTAACAGAATCATATCCACCTTCAACAGGCATAGCTGGCAAACGATCATCTCCCTGAACGCCGTCAATATCATAATTATCAATTACTTCCATCACGAGTGAGAGCATATAATTCTGAACTTCAGGATTTATTCCGCTCAGCCAATCGAATCCATTCTTAACAACTAACTCGCCCAGATTATTTTTTGCTGCCCAATGAGGAAACGCGGCGACAATATGTCCACCATCCAGACTATATGAAGAAGAAAATCCAAATTCAAACCATGGAATTACTTCAATACCAACCCTGTGAGCTTCAATAACTAATCTTTCTAGAAAATCTCTGTTTTGAAAACCTGTCTCCGGAATAACAGGAACACCAAATAAATTATCCATCATTGCGCTCGGATAAACAGTATAACCTTTATTATACACAACCGGGAAAACAACATTTATACCGATTGAGGAAAGGTAATTAACAGCCTCAATAATACTGTTATCAGAAGCTAAAACGTAACTATCAACATTGGTCATCCAGGTTGCGCGGAATTCCTCATTTAATTGCGCTGATAAGTCAACTGCTAAACAGATGAAAATTATTGTAATAAAAAATCTTTTCACATTACCTCTGATCGTGAATTAATTCCGGAAATTCAACCCTCTCTTTATAAATTTCCCTGAAGAAATCAGGATATTTTTTTATACCTTCGTAAAAGAAAAACACTTCACCATTAATACCATTTTTACGGTTTTCTTCAATCATCTGATTGAGAAATTCAGCGGAAGGATAATAATCTCCAACTTTTAATAAAAGCCCGGGATAAAATTTAGTGAAATCTTTTTTGTCGATTTGATCGTTAATAATTTGCTTCAGCTCTTCGCTATACTCACGAATGTTATATCGATAAACCTGCGGACAGACTAACTCTACATATCCTTTTTGCATCCAGCTGGGCCAATCCTGTAAGTACTCTTCTTTACTCCACGGATAGATGCTTGGCGCCATCGACACAAGGATATTTTTGTCAAAAGATTTGACAGTATCATAAATTCTGCACATAAAATCTGTAAGGATATCTGCACGCCATTGGGTCCAGTTATAATCTTTATGATCTTCTGGTGGTGCATGTCCATCGTTTTGAGACTTAAAAAGATTTACCGTAAATTCATCATAACCTGCTTCTGACGGCATCGCAGGTAACCGATCATCGCCCTGGATTCCATCTACATCATAGTTTTCAATCACTTCCATAATAAGTGACAGTAAAAAATCCTGCACTGCCGGATTAAAACCATTCATCCAATCAAATCCATTTTTTGTTACAAGATTTCCGTTAATATCTTGAGATCCCCATTCAGGTTTTTTTCCAAGAATTGATCCCCCATTCAGTTCAAATGAAGATGAAAATCCGAATTCGAACCACGCAATTACTTTTATATTTTTTTTATGAGCTTCTTCAATTAATTCCTTTAGCGGATCACGACCAGAAAATAAAGTGTCAATTCCAACACCCGTTAGTTCCTTCATAATTTTACTTGGATAGGAAGTCATTGCTTTATTCCAAACAACTACAAAAACTGAGTTAAAACCAAGTTCAGTAAGAAGATTTACTGCATCTATGATATTTTCTTTTGAGTTGAGAACTTTGCTATCTACGTTCGTAAGCCATACACCACGCACGGCCTTTATTTCCTGCTGAGCATTGCAAGCAGATAAGGATAAAACTGCAATACAAATAAATAATTTTATAAAAATTTTAAACATATAATTTTCTTAAGGTTAGAAAGGGAAAAATTAAAGTCTAAATCTTAAACCAGCTCTAAAATCCATAAATTGCATCCCACTAACATTTTCAAGATTCAGAGTCAATGCGGGCCAAAGCTCCCCAATGATCAACTTATAATTGAATCCGATATTAAGAGAAAGGGGATCGAATAAAATAAAATTAATATCTGTCCCAAAATTTATTCCCCCGCTCCAATCTTTTTGCAGAAGAGGTGTAACATTAATAACCTCAACAAGCAAAAAATTTCCCAATCCGGTAGTATCAACAAAAAGAGAATCTTGATATCCGCTTCTGAAATATTCCCAAAAATAAAAACCAAAACCAAAGTTTATATCCGCCTCAAAAAAATCCGTTGAGAGCATATTGTAACGGGCTTCCACACTTAAGCCTGCAACAGTTAGTTGCATTGTAAGTAATGGTAAATCAAATTTATAATCTACTATATCGTCACTGACTTCAGCTTTAATAATTTTAAACATTTTATCCTTATTAACATCTGAAAGTCTGAAGTAATCAAATTTTCCAACCCATGTCCATTCGGAATTTAATCTTTTGCCAGCATAAAAACTCCCTCCAAAATTCCCGTCCATTCTATCAGCAAGTGAGCCAACAGGTAAGTTGTAATTTCCATTAGCACCAATTATCCAATGAGAATTTTGTGCCGTAATATTAACAATCGATAATGATAATATAATTAATGTAAATATAATTTTGTTCATTTGTTTTAATACTTAATAACGATGCCAAGTTTGAAACTGATTTCACTATCAAAAGGAAATGAATCGTAACCCATTGAACCTTCTGTTGGAATTATATAATTAAAGTTTGCAGAAGTATATAAACTCATAACTTCAAATGTACGATACTCGATATCAATACCTGAAGTAACGAAAACAGGGTTACCTTTTTTAGAGGGCGCGAAATTTCTAAAGTTATATGTAAGAGTATAGTTGGCATCCGGAAAATTTTTACTCCAATTTTCCGTAGCATACATCCTTCTTGTATAAAAATATATTCCACATCCAAGTGAAGGAGTTACACTGAGTTTATCAATAACATTAATATCATACTCAACAAACAGAATTGCTGGGACTAAATCCATTTTTTGAACTGCACCAATTACAACAGATAAATTAGGATCTGCCAGAAGATCTGAAACAATTTTATTATAATATCTATCTGTCCAAAATTGCCAGCCCCATGCATTTAATACATCAGGTTCATTTAAGGAATAGAGTTTATACCCGCCAATTAAACCAACACTAAGGTTATCCCAAACAGAATACTTTATTTTGACTGCTCCACCAACTGCGTCAGCATTAGTAATTGCAAAACGTTTCGTTAATGCATAGGAATAATCAGTATAAGCCGCGACAGACTTTAACTGTGCAGAAACAACGGAACTAAATAAGAATAATCCGATAACTATTTGAGAAAAATTTTTCATTAAAATTTCTAATACCAACCTAACTGTAAAGTAAATCTTAAAATATTTCCTAGACGACCGTAATCAGCAAAAGAAAAATCAAAGCTCATTGGTAAACTGAGTTTAGGATTTAAACCAAATCCTAAACTGTAAGATTCTTCATCATAAAAGAGTTTATAGCCAGCGCGAAGAGTAATCATACTTTTCCAGGAAATTTCGGTTCCGATATTTACCCTTTCATCTCCGTTATTTGGATGCATAGCTTCGCATATCAGAGTAACACGATATTCGGAATTCAAATCTCCAAATACTTCAGCAGCGGCTCCTAATCTAAGCATTGCTGGCATTTTAAACTCATCATTAATAAATTTAGTGTTTGATCCAAAGTTCTGAATGCTCGCTGCAATACGGAAAGATCCCAATCCCGTGTAATAAAGAACTCCACCATCCAAAAGAAAATTATTAGCAGAATAAATATCAATTTTTTCCTGAACGTATTTTAATGAGACACCAAAAGAAAATTTGTCAGTCAACATTTTTGAATATGATAGTGCAGCAGAAATGGAATTTGCCTCAAAGGAGCCAATAATATCGTATACTTTCTGTCCACCAGAAACAGTAGTTCTGGGCATAGAACCATAATCAAACATCACAATACCAATTCCAAATACACCAAAATCGGTGTTTAGAGAATAACTCGTTGCATAATTTTTAATGTCTGCAATCCAGTTTGAATATGATGCAGAGAAAGAATGAGTCTGATTTGTAAATCCTGTTATTGCTGGATTATTAAATATTCCTTCCGAATTCATATCTGAAAGAGCGATTGAGGATTCTCCCAAAGCGGCAGTTCGTGCAGAAGCAGGAACCTGAAGAAAAGTAAATCCGGATGTTGCTGTTTTTTTAAAATCCTGAGCGAAAATATTTAAGGTCAAGCAAATAATAATTGCCGGCAGATAAAAGTAAATTTTATATTTTAATTTTGAAGTAAACATTTATGATTTTTATTCTAAAATATTTTTATCTGATAACAGCAAACTTGCCAAGTTTTGAACCGCCGCTGTATTCAACGTGAAAAATATAGATACCACTTTCAACAAATTGACCATAATCAGTAACCTGATCCCAGGAAACAATCGCACCGGTTCCATCCGGAACACTTATTATTTTTACAAGATCCCCTCTTACAGTGTATATTCTTATTGTACATGGATTAGGTAGATTAACAAATCTTATATTATCTCTATCACCGGGGAGTGAAAATCCCTCGCCAATTACAAAAGGATTTGGAACAACCAGAATTTCCTCTAAGTTTGATTTAGCAGGAATAGTTGCGATAAACGGAACCTGGGTTCTGTTTGCAAATATTGAGGTTTCAAGCGGTGGAATATTTAATAGAGTTTGATTTCCTGTCCAAGATGGTTTCCCGGTATCGAAACTTGTAAGAGCATAATAGTAACCCTGACCTATTGATACAGCAGAATCAACATAAGTATAAGTGTTTCCGTTAAGATGGTTTGCATCACCTTTAAATACAGTATCCACTGGCAACCAAGGGCCTATCGGCAAGTAATCAGATTTATAAATAATGTATCCTGTAAGATCATAGGTTCCGTCATCCGGATCAGGGATTTGCTCAGCCTCAATTCCCCAGCTAATTATGTTAGCCACTTCATTAGTTTCACGAGAGTAATCAACTAGAAATTCAGGGGCTGCCGGAGGTGACGGATGCCGATAATTATTATTATAAGTTAACTGAACACGGTCGGCTGAAGCGTTAAAAGCATTTCTGGAACCTGTGTTAATGGAACTGACCGGATTATTATCGGGATCGATAGCAATTCTATAATCAACACCATTAACAATTTCTGCCAGGACAATTACCACTGAATCTCCGGGTAATATATCCCATGGCCCCAGTTGAAACATAGACCACATTCTTGTTCGTCTCATTAAAGAATCAGTAATACTCGAAACAAAATTTGCAGCAAGTCTTATATCTTTCATGACTTCGTACTGGGCTTCAAGTGATCCGATATTTGTGAATGGTCCACTTAAATCGATTGAGTTACTTGCTGAAGACCAACCATTTCTTGTTATTCTCGATTCTACTCCGGTTTTATCCATTGAGGAATATAGAAGTTTCATACCTGCGAAAGCTGGAGCAAGATATTCTCCCGTGGGCTGACCGTCAATGATTGGTCCAAAATTTTGAACTAACCCAAAATTTTCTTTAACCGATTCTGTTTCCGGATAATCATCTGCAAAAGCTCTGACTAATTTTCTGGTAGCATCAAAGACAAACCATGTATTTCTGGCTCCTGGTGTTAATGATGGAAACATTACAGACCAAGATCTGGAGTTACTATGCAATCCGTAATTTATTATTGAGTAAAAATCTAAAAGTGTGTCGGCAACAAATCTGTCAGGTGAAACTCTGGATCTGATCTCAGGAGAAATATTTTTGAAAACAAATTCGTGAACAATATAGTTCTCATCTAATTGTGAGCCGCCCCACTGATGAGTTGTTCTTTTCACTCTTAATGGAAGCATTCTCTTAATCTGAAATTCATCATCATAGTTAACATTATATTCCCAAATGGTTTCAATTACTTCTTCACCAGCAAATGGATTTTGCTGAAGCCAGTAGTTACTTCCGTCAGGATAAATTTTTGCATGCTTTGTAACAATATATTTTGCACCTGCACCCTCACCTATCGAACCAGCATAAAGTGACCAGTCTTCAACGGAGAGAATGCTGTCCTTTGCCCACTTTGCACCAATATACATTCCTCCTGTTACCAGATGTGATGCCGAACCCCCTATATTTTCACTAATTAAACTTGGATCAAATCCCGGCCAATCCATGCCAATTCCTCTTTGAGTCCAGTTGCTAAATGATGGACCGGTTTTACCAAAAGCAATTGTCTGCCAAAGTTTACCGCGATTTAGAATTAATGATGAAGACTCAATTTGTGCAGATGTGTATGGTGAAAAACACCAAGCAAAAATTAAGATTAGAACAACCAAAATATTTTGAAAGTATTTAAATGATTTACTTTGCATAATTAAAAACCAAATCCTACTGAGAAAAGAACCTGTCTAGGAATATTACTATAAGCCCTGTAAGGAGCAATCAAATAGCTGAATCTGTTTGGATCATTACCTGGATCGGCCATTGTAACACTTTCTTCAACCCAAAATCTTATATCATCATTAGTAGACATAGGAGTTATCCATTTATTATCAAATAAATTCATTATCCTTAAACCTAGAATGATTTTATAATCATCAACCTCTATATTTTTAATAAAATTAAAATCAACGACAGATTCAATGGGATAGCGTCTGTTGTAAAACACATCTTTCAAATCAAAATCTGTAACATAAGTGTAAGGCAAACCGGATTGAGCGGTATATGTTAGGCTTATAACGGAATTGGCTAATGGCTTAACACCAAGAATTTCCGGACCTTCGCCGGGTTCAAAGAAATATTGAATCAAAGCTCTCAGATTATGTGTTCTGTCCCAAGAAGCTAAAAACTCCCCAGTGAAATTTCTAGTTGAATAACCTCTCGTAGCATCAGGATATATTATTGAAGGACCAAAATTACCTGAAGATGTTTGTGATAGGCTATAACTGATTCTGTATGACCAATTCTTTACGGCAAAGGTTTCTAATGTAGCTTCGAAGCCAAGTGTTGAACCAAATGCATTATTCTCATACGAGTAATAATAGTAAAGCGGGCTGTTATCACTTGCAAATCCTGCAAACTGATTTCTACTTCCTGTATATGAAGCTATATTTTGACTGCCTATTTGAGTAACTCTATCATTATAGTAAAGTACTAGATCAAGTCTGTGATTTGTTCCCAGCTGCTGCTGGATACCAAACTCGTAGTTTATTGTAAGTTTTGGATCAAGGTTAGGGTTTCCAATTCCCTGCCAGCCAACCCAGGTTTTATTTGATAATGCCTGAGAAAAAATTGGCATAGAAGCAAAATGACCATATTGAAGTCTGAATGCAGTGCTTTCACCAATCGGGAAAGATAATCCAAGTCTTGGAAGCACAATATACTTTGTTTCAGAATCTTCTGTTAGCGGGGTTCCTAATATTCCCGGACCATCAGTACCCGGATATAAAACGTTAAATTCATCCACCGGTGCCCGAGCTTGGAAGTTATATGTTTCAAAGCGTACACCGACATTAGCAATCATTCCTTCAAATTCCATCCGATCCTGCAGATAAAGTCCAAGATTAATAGGATAAGCTTTATAATAATCAGCAAATCCGTTTCTTGCCACAAAAGAGTTTGCCTGAAAACTGGAGTTAACCCCGTTATTAACCATATCCCAGTAACTAAAATTTATTCCCGCCTTGATCAGATGGTTTGATGTTATCTGATTAGTATAATCTCCTTTTAAACCGAAGTTTTCTGTTCTGCTATCCTGATAATAATTTGTACTGAAACCAAAAGGAGCTCGAAAATAATCTTTTTCCCACCAGGTACCTTCTCTTAAAACTGTTCCGCTGGGATCATTCAGACTATCAGCACGATCAACTTCCAATCCATACCCTGCCAAATATTTATAGGGCAATTCATATTTTTCTTGTTGATGGGTTAGACTTATTTCCATAAAGGATTGTGGATTCACTGTATGGACCCAATTTAGTGTCTGGGCCAATGTTTGCTCTTCTCTAACAGGATCTATTGTAACCAGATATTTTGTCGAAACCCCCGGCGGTGTGAAAGCTAATCCCGACCAACGAATATCTGATGAGCCTGACCAGATACCGCCAAGATAACTCTGATAACTAGCCATCAATCTTAATTTATGATTTGTAACAGGTTGATAAACAAGATTAAGAATATAATTTTGTGCAACCTGAACTTTTTCAGGAGTTGGAAGTCTTGTTGGATTTCGCTTATACTCACCAGATATGAAAAACTTTAAAAGGTTAGGATCATTTCCTAAAGGTCCACCAAAACCAAACAAATATCTTTGATATGAATATTGTCTGTAATCATAAACTCCCAGAACATTGTCGTCACTTGGTTCATGATTTTCAACCCAAAGTGCGTGAGCCCATGCAATTTCTCTATCTACAATTTCATTATATAAATCGGGATCAGTAGCCTTTAACCATTCGTAACGAATATCTAATTTTAATTCTCTTAAGATACTTTCTCTTTGAGCCATCCAATTTTCGAGACTTCCCCATTTCTGCCATTCCCAGTTATTTTTATCGTAAAGATAATTGCCGTAATGATATTGACCCGATGGACGATATTCCATTCTAAATTCACCGGTAAACTTTGGTGCTCCTTCCTTTAAAACAACTTTAACAACACCAGCCTGAGCATTTCCGTATTCTGCAGAAAAACCGCCAGTAATTAATTGTAGCTGCTGAACGCCAAGTGGATTAACATCATATTTCCAGGAATTATCTGCTTTTTCTGTCCCGAATGTTGCCGGAGCACTTGTATTTGATGTGGTTTGTTCTACACCATTAATTTGAAAATTGACTTCATAAGATGTTGAACCGCGAACGGAATAATTTCCCTTCTGATCTTTTTGAAAACCTGCCGTAAGATCAAGAGCACCACGTAAACCTTCAATAGGAGCGGCAGAAATTTGTTTATCGTCAATACTTGTTGCTGTTGAAGTTCTATCTCTGACTATTGGCGGTCTTTGTGCAACAACGACAACCTGTTCCATCTGGACCGTTTCATCCTGAAGTTGAAAAGAGATTTGAGTTGTACGATCAATAAAAATTTCAACTTGCTGCTGAGTTACTTTTGAGTAACCAATCATACTTGCTGAAACATTATATCTGCCGGGAGGAATATTTAAAATTATAAATTTACCTTCTACATTTGTGGCTGCCCCAATATTTGTCCCTTGCAGTATTACATTCGCACCTATCAGTACTTCTTTGGTACTTATATCTGTAACACTTCCAACAAGTTTTCCTGTAAGTCCCTGTGAAAGAATTACTTCAGAAAAAAAAGATACTTGAAATAAACATGCAAATATTAAAAATCTTGCTGCACTCATCTTTTTTCAAATTTTATTAACAGCAATTAAAAAGTCCCAAAATAATTTTCGGGACTCAAACTCTACTTCATTAATAACATTTTCTTGCTAACCTTAGCATCATCAGTAATTAAAGTATAGAAATAGATTCCACTCGATAAATTATCTGCAGTGAACGATTTTGTATGTCTTCCTGCAGGAAGATGCTCATTAACCAAAGTTGTAATTTCTCTTCCGAGCAAATCTGTAACTACTAACTTAACATTTCCTGATTCAGGAAGATTAAATCTGATTAGAGTAGATGGATTAAACGGATTAGGATAATTCTGCTCTAACGAAAATTCAAATAAGCCAATATTATGATCATCAACACTGGAAGCACCTTTTCTGAATACGAAAGCTGTTCTTCCCCAATGATCTATAACATATGCTGTTTTTCCATCGGGACTGATAGC
The DNA here is from genome assembly GCA_963714415.1 of uncultured Ignavibacteriaceae bacterium. Lineage (GTDB taxonomy): Bacteria > Bacteroidota > Ignavibacteria > Ignavibacteriales > Ignavibacteriaceae > JAGXRK01. The sequence continues at coordinate 134,435 of CAVQOL010000003.1, read as the reverse complement.
AACATCGCAGGGAGAACCCATCGGAGCACCGTTCGGGTCCTGAATATCTGCACTAAACTGACTTGGTAAATCATAAACCGGAATTGCAACTATTCCATCTATTTCAAATGCTTTAACCCATCTTCTATTAGTATCAATTCCTGCAACCCAAAGCAAACCATCGTTATCTACTGTAATACCGCTTGGATATTCGGATGCTAATGCAAGGAATGCATCGAGATCCTCAACTCTTGTAGGAGTATAATCTACCGGAGTGTATTGTGTGCCATTTGACCAAACAGCGATTCCACCAGTTACTTGAGTGCTTGAATATGAATTTCTGGAAGTATAAAATTTACTTGAGGTTAATTTGTAATCCATATCCGGGACTATTGCAATATCACGAATGAGATCTACACCGCCTGTTTGAGGACCACCTGGTTCCATCTGATAGATTGGTGGAGGAATATATCCTCCAAATGTAACATCTGTCCAACCATAACTAAAATTATAGCCTCTGAATGTAGTTTCATAGGATATTCCAACAAATAAAATTGAGTCGGAAGTTATATCACCGCCATGATTATAAGATCCATATCCAGAAGTTGGCCACATATATTTTTCAACTTGAAGAGTGTCAAATTGGCGATATACATAAGTTGCAGCTACTGTATTAGGTTTAGTTTTAGGATAAGGTTGGGTTGCAATTACATACAGATCATTATCCAATGAAGTAATGCCTCTTAACGCACCAATGTTTCCAAGTAATGTATCTGAATCACCATTTTCATCATAATCTATAAATTTAGTAAATACAGTATCGCCAGGATTTAAATAAATAAATCGCATTATGAGCAGACGGCATCAGTAACCTTTGCAGATATAACAAAAAGATTTCCATCATCTGCTAAAGTACACAAATAAGGACGAACATAATCACTGTCGGCTTCCGGAAAATATAATTGCTGAGTGTAGTGCCAATCATCTTGTGAAAAAGTCTGTATTGAGGAAATTAAAGTAAGAAGGAGAACTAATCGTAGAAAGTTTTTCATAAATAACCTCTCATTAAATTCTATAAATAATGACGCAATTTTTTTTTTGAAATATAAAGAAAAATATATTTCATTGCATGAAGAAAATAATTATTCCGACAAAATTTTTTCATATTTAATACTTAAATTTGGTTTCAATTTTATAAACATAAAAAATGGAAGTTATACAAATAGTACTGCTTATCGGTGTTTTTCTGTTAATGGCACTGCTGATGTTTTTCAGAAAAATTCCTGCACTTATTGCGCTTCCATTAATGGCCGTCTTAATTGCTTTTATCGGTGGTATTAAGTTTAATGATATAATCGAATATGTAATAGGACAAGGTTCGCTCAAGCTCCACCAGGCATATACTATTGCTCTTTTCGGCAGTATGCTAAGCATTTTTATGCAAAAAACAGGTGTTGCAGAATCTTTTATTAAAAAAGGTGCGGAACTATCCGGCGATAATCCATGGTTAATTGCCATTATTTTACTTTTGTTAATTATTTCTCTTTTTACAACTCTTGGTGGACTTGGAGCAATTATTATGGTTGCTACAATTGTCCTCCCAATTATGTCTTCAGTTGGTATCGGTCCGATGACATCAGTTGGTATTTTTCTTTTTGGATTAAGCATTGGCGGAATATTAAATGTTGGCAACTGGGCAGTTTACATAAGTGTAATGGGATTAACAGTTGATGAGATTCGTCCTTTTGCAATGCTTATGTTTTTAGTTTCAATTCTTGGTGCTATCGTTTATATCACAATTCAGATTTACCGCGACGGACATGATCTAAATTTTAAGAAAATAATTTTTAGAAGTTTAATAATAATTCTTGCACTTGCTTTAATTTATTATCTATTTTCTTCATTAACTTCTAATGAATCTAAAATTCAGTTCACTGAAATTTTATCTGAAGTTGGAATTGCTTTAAAGTGGATTATTGCAATTTGCATTGCTCTGCTTTTCATTACTGCTTTTATAAGAATAATTTTAAAGAAAAATGAAAACACAGCTCAACCTCATTGGATTTCATTTCTTTCACCAATTCTTCCATTATTCTTAATTCTTTTATTTGATGTTAATTTTATCGCTGCATTTATAGTTGGATTGCTTTATGCTTTTCTAACGACTTATAAAAAAGGAAGATTAAATTTATTTATACAATCCTGCTTTGAAGGCGGTAGGGGTTGTAATGCCTGCAGTCGTTTTGATGTTTGGAATTGGAATGCTGCTGGTTGCTATAATGGGTCCTGGCGGAAATCTTGAACAATATCCAAATGGATGGCCGGTTTTAAATATTGTAAAACCATTGATGGCACAGATAATTCCTTCTAATCCTATCAGCTATATTTTAATATTTTCTGCCGCTGCACCTTTGGCTCTTTATCGCGGACCATTAAATGTATGGGGAATGGGATACGGACTTGCAGCAGTTTTTTTAGCAAGTGGATTAAATCCAGGGGCTGTAATGGGTTTGCTGATAGCAGTTGGACAAATACAGGGAATTTCTGATCCTACAAATACACATAACGTATGGCTTGCAAATGAAATGAGAGTTGATGTTCAAAAAGTTTTGTGGAATACAATTATTTATACGTGGTTAATGGCAATTGTTGGCTTAATAATTTCATCTATAATGTTTATGTAAAAATTATCAAAGAGAATTTAAATTGTCATCCTGAACGAAGTGAGGGATCTAATTTGGAGATTCTTCGTCTCCCGACAAGTCGGGATCCTCAGAATGACAATCATATAATCCCAACTTATGTTAATAAAGAATTAGTATTTATTTAATGCCCAGAAAAATTAAAATAGGAATTGATGTTGGTGGAACTTTTACTCACGCAGTTGCAGTAGATATTTCTGATTTTAAATTAATTGGAAAAGCTTGTGTTCCAACTACCCACAAAGCAAATGAAGGAGTTGCAAAAGGTGTTGTTGATTCAATGCATCTCTTGATTGATAATCATAAAATCAATCCTGATGAAATTGTTCTAATTGCACACTCTACAACTCAGGCAACGAATGCTTTACTTGAAGGTGATGTTGCTGTGGTAGGAATTAGTCGGAATGGGAAAAGGACTTGGAAGGAATTCGTGCAAAGAAAGAAATTAATCTAAAAAATATTGAACTCTCGCCTGGAAAATTTCTCCAAACAAAATTTAGATTTATCGATTTGTCTTCAAATCTTACGAAAGATATAATTAATAAAAATATTAATGATTTACTGAATGAAGGCGCTCAAGTAATTGTTGCATCAGAAGCATTTGGTGTTGATGATACAACAAATGAAGATCTGGTTGTTTTGGCTGCTGAATCTATGAATCTTCAGGCAACAGCTGCAAGCAGAATTTCAAAACTTTATGGATTAAGAGTTCGCACACGTACAGCAGTAATAAACGCCAGTATGATGCCGCGAATGCTCGAAACAGCAAATATGACAGAAGAAGCAATTCGTAAAAGCGGAATAAAAGCACCGCTAATGGTTATGCGTTCAGATGGCGGAATAATGGATATTAATGAAATGAGAAAGCGTCCCATACTCACTATGCTTTCTGGTCCCGCTGCCGGAGTGGCCGCAGCATTGATGTACGAAAAAGTTTCAGATGGAATTTTTCTTGAGGTTGGAGGAACATCAACTGATATTTCAGTTATCAAAAATGGTAAGCCTCAAGTAAAGAGCGCACAAATTGGAGGCAACAGACTTTACTTAAGGACACTTGATGTTAGAACTCTTGGAATTGCCGGTGGTTCTGTTCCAAGAATTCAAGGAAATAAAATTGTTGATGTTGGTCCACGCAGTGCACACATAGCAGGGTTAAATTATGTTTCTTTTAGTGATGAGAATTTTTCTGATATTGAATTAGAAAAAGTTCAACCATTAAAAAATGATCCTGATGATTATCTTGTCAATAAAAGTTAAAAACGAATTCAAAAAAAGATTCACAATCACACCAACCGGCGCTTCAAATTTTTTAGGGCTTGTAAAAGATATCGGTCACGGATCTGCAAATCTTTCTTCAATTAAAAAATGTTTTGAATCTCTTTCAAAAATTCTTTCTAAAGACGCTAAGGATATAGCTAAAGATATCCTTACGATCTCTGCTGAAAAGATCAAACCGGTTATTTCACAGCTTTCACGTGAGTATAAATTAGATAAAGAACTTATCCAGCTTGTTGGCGGCGGCGGTGGTGCAACGGCATTGGTTCCTTTTACTTCACAGCATTTAAAGTATCCACATAAAATTGCTAAAGACTGTGAAGTTGTTTCTGCAATTGGAGCTGCTCTTGGAATGATACGTGATTCAGTTGAAAAAACTATTATTAATCCAACTGAAAACTGATATTATCTCACTGCGCCAGCAGGCTTTAGATTCTGTTTCATCAATGGGTGCAGTTCCTGAATCAATAGAAGTTACAGTAGAAATTGATTCAAAAAATAAAAAAGTAATAGCTGTTGCAATGGGATCAAGTGAAATGCGTTCTCGCGATGTTCAAATCAAGGAGTTGACAGAAAATGATATCAGAAAAATTGCTTCTGTCTCGATGAGAACAGGTGAAGATAAATTAGTTATCTCAGGTAACACATCATTCTTTTATGCAATAACTTTTAAGCAGATTAAAAAACATTTATTCGGATTAATTAAAGATGAAACACAAAAACTTAGAGTAATAGATCGAGAAGGAACGATAAAATTACAACTTAATGATGCTCTATGCGAAAGTGTGGACGTAAATTCTGTTAAATCAAAAATAAAAGAGATGATTGGAACGCTAACAACATTCGGTGATGCCGGTGCACTTGTTCCGGATATTTTTTTATTAATCTCATCAAAGATTGTTGATTTTACAGGATTGATAAATGAATCGCAGATAATGGCTTTAGTTGATTTTGAACTTTCAAAAATTCCACAGGATGAAAAAATTATAGTGATTGCCTCACCGAAGAAATAATTATGAACATTGATAAGACATACGATTACATAATTAATTCAGCCAGTCTTGCGGGTGTGCAAACTGCAATTGAATTATCAAAAGATGGTAAAAGTGTTTTACTTCTGAACTTTTATGGATTCATGGGCGGAAGCATTTCAGAAAGCTTAAATTGTTATCAGAACTTAGATGAGAAAAGTTTAGATGGATCAACAATAATTCTATTCAATAAAATTAGACAAACAAAACACGGTATACTTTATCACTCAGGAAATGAATTTATCATCAACCCTGAAACTGTCAAGAATGTTTTGCAGGAGAGAATTGAAAACTCTAAAGTTGATTTACTTTTTCATATTGTTCCTTTTTACGTAAAACAGAAAGAGAATTATTTAGAATTATCAGTAACCGGCAAAGAAGGAATTTTTAAGATTAAGGGTAAAAATATTATTGACTTTTCCGATGAGTTTGATCTATTAAAACTTGAAAATGTAAATCGAAACCTGAAAGAAATTTATTACAATCTATTTCTTACAGGATTAAAGAATGGTCAGTGGCAAAGTTTTCAATACCTTAATAAGTTCATAAAGCTTGATGATAATCGATATTGGGTATCACTAAATATTCCTAAACTGGAAAATGATTTTTTTATTGAAAACAATTCGCAAGAAATCCTAAATGAATTTGAAGAAGTAGTTCAAAAAAGTGGCGGAAGAGTTCAATTAGTTGCACCCCAATCTCAAAAAAATTATCAAGTTGATAAATTTAAAATATCGGAAAAGATGTTTCATATTAAAAGTAAACTAAGTAACACATTCAGCGTGCACGAAAAATTTAGAGAATTAACGATCTAAGCATTGCCCTTAACATTAATTAGTCATTCCCGTGAAAACGGGAATCCATAAAATTTTAATTTAATAGATTCCCACCTTCGTGGGAATGACAACACAAAATGAACAGTGAAATAATTTCAAAATTAAAAAACGGTTTGATTGTCTCTTGCCAGGCTGAGGGAGACTCACCTTTCAATTCTCCTGAAGGGGTAACAATGTTTGCAAAAGCTGCCATAGCTGGAGGTGCAGTTGGAATTCGAAGTGAAGGAATGAAAAAGACAAAAATGATTCTAGAATCTGTCGATGTACCTGTAATCGGACTTATAAAATCACATTTTGATGATGGAAGTGTAAGAATAACCGGATCATTATCAGATGTTGATGATCTCTCAGCAATTGATTGTCCGATCATTGCAATTGATGGAACATTTAGAAAAAGAGATGGATTAACCGGACCGGAATTTATTAAAAGAATTAAATCCAGTTACCCAGCTTTAATAATGGCCGACATTGCGAAAGAAGATGAAGCAATAGAATGTGAAAAAGCCGGTGCAGATTTTATTTCAACAACTTTAAATGGTTATACACCGGAAACAGTGAAAGATAAAACTCATTCGCCTAATTTTAAACTTGTAAAATCATTAGTACAAAAAATAAAAATTCCAGTAATAGCCGAAGGCAGAATTAATAATCCTGCAGATGCAAAAAAAATGATCGATCTTGGTGCGTTTGCAGTTGTAGTCGGCACAGCAATTACACGACCAAATATTATTACCAGTTGGTATGTTGATACAATCAAAAAATGAATGAACTAAAAACTAAATATGATGTTATTGTTGCCGGAGCAGGAATAGCCGGAATAAGTGCCGCTGTTAAAGCAGCTCGGGAAGGTGTTTCGGTTCTTCTAATAGAACACTATGGGTTTGTTGGCGGGATGTCCACTGCTGGAATGGTTTCCCCTTTTATGAAGCATTCTGTTAACGGTGAAACTTTAGTCCGCGGAGTTTTTGAAGATATCGAAAAAGAAATGCGAAACAGAAATGGAATGATTGACAACGGGTTTTATGTTTCTTCATTTCGTGCTGCCGCATTTAATCTTTTAAATAACGCTGATTGTAATGTACTTCTTCATTCTGAAATTCTCAAAGTAAATAGAATCAAAAACAAAATTGACTCACTTACAGTTCTACTTAACGGGATTGAATATGCCATCCGGGCAGATGTATTTATTGATACTACTGGAGACGCACAACTTCTTTACCTTGGAAATTTTCCCTATGTAAAGGGTGATGAAAAGACAGGAAAGCTTCAAGCATTAACTTTGTTTTTCAGAATGATAAACATCGATATCAACACTGTTACAGATTATGCAAAGGCAAATAAGGATAATTTCTTTGATTGGATGGAATATGATTTTGATTTTTCAAAAATAATTTCGATTGCAGGATATTTTAACCAGGTTAAAAATGCAATCAATGAAGGACGTCTGCAGGAAGATGTTCAATATATCTTCTTTACAACATTGCCGGAATCCGGAGAAGGGTCTTTCAACACCTCTAACATTCTTGGTATTGATGCATCAACTTCTTTCAATCTGACAAAGGCTGAGTTACTTGGGAGAAAACAAGTGGCACAGGTAGTAAAATTACTGCAGGATGAAATTCCTGGATTTGAAAACTCGATTTTATTGGAAACCGCGGTTCAGGTTGGTATACGAGAAACACGCAGAGCAATAGGCGAATATATAGTTACCGGAGATGACATTAAAGGGTACCGAATAAGTTTGATGATGCAGTTGCACGTGCTGTTTATGGAATTGATATTCACGGACAAAAGGATGAACAAAGCAGAATGGAACATTTACCTGAGGGGCAATACTACGAAATTCCTGTTCGTGCTCTAATAGTTAAAGAAGCCGATAACCTTCTGGTTGCTGGAAGATGTATTTCGTCTACTCGTGAAGGACATAGTGCTTTAAGAATTCAACCAACTTCTGCTGCAACTGGGGAAGCATGCGGTGCACTCGCCGCTTTAAGTGTCAAACAAAATAAACGTGTCAGACAAATTGATTATTCTGATTTACAGCAATTGATAAAACATAATCTATCAAAAATGATATGAGCATTACATTCGGAACAGATGGTTGGCGCGGTTTATTAGATAGTGAAATAAATGAACAATCAATTTCAGTAGTGGCACAGGCTTTTGCTGATTATAATAATCTGAATTTTTCTGATCCCAAAATTGCTGTTGGATATGATGGGAGAAGAAATTCAAAGCATTTTGCAGAAATATTTGTCGAAGTACTTTCCGGAAATGAAATAAATGTCTTTTTATCAGATCGAATTATTCCAACCCCAGTACTTTCCTTCTTTGTTAAGGAGAATAAATTAAACGCCGGTGTTATGATAACTGCTTCTCACAATCCCCCACAATATAATGGAGTAAAATTTAAAGCTAATTATGGTGGTCCGTTCCTTACGGAAGCAACTTTAGAAGTTGAAAGATTAATCGGAAAAACAGTAATTAAAAAAAATTCCAATAAAATTAAAACTTTAAATTTTCTTTTACCCTATGTTGCTGAGATAGAAAAGTTAATTGATTTTGAAGCTATAAGAGTATCACAATTAAATATACTTGTTGATTCAATGGGAGGTGCAGGTACAGATTACTTAGAAAGAATATTGCTGGCACATAACATTAGTGCAAAGACAATTCACTATCCACCAGATGAGAATTTTTATAACAGACTGGCTGAACCGATTGAAAAAAATCTTGAACCATTAAGAAATGAATTGATTCAAAATGAATTTTCTATTGGCTTAGCAACCGATGGTGATGCTGATCGGCTGGGAGTTATGCTGGATAACGGAGATTGGTTAAGTGCACAGGAAACGATTTTACTTCTTGCTGACTATGTTATTAATAAAAAACATTTTGCTGGTCACATTGTAAAAACTTCATCTGTAACCGATAAACTGAAAACACTTTTTCAAACAGATGTAAGAAAAGTTATTGATGTTCAGGTTGGATTTAAATATATCACAGAAGAAATGATAAAATCTCAAGTTGCGTTTGGTTGTGAAGAAAGTGGTGGATTTGGATACGGAATCCATATTCCGGAACGAGACGGAATTTTCTCTGCTTTATTGATGATCGAAATGCTTGCTAATTCAGGATATCAGAAATTAAGTGAATACATAAATCATAAAAGAAAAGAATCTGGAAAAATTTATTACTCAAGGATTGATCTTGTTTATGAGAAAGAAGACAGAATAAACAAGCTCCCTGACTTATTTAGCAGGAATTTACAAAAGATTGATAAATTTGATGTTGAAGAAGTAAAAACTTTTTTAAGTAGTCGTGGTATTTTAAACGGTATTAAGTTCATTTTTAATGGAGATAACCGATGGCTGCTTTTACGCTCCTCAGAAACTGAACCGATTATACGAATTTATGCTGAAGGACAAAGTGATAGTGAAGTAAAAGATTTATTGGAATTTGGGAAAATATTTATTAACTGATACTGTCATTCCGAACTTGGTCGGAATCTCAAATTAAAAATCAGATTCCTGAACTTCACGGGAATGACTTGAATGATTATTATGAAAAAGAAATTTGCAAATAAGAAAGAAGCAAAGCAGCTAATCTCAAAACTTGGCGATGAATTTGCTGTTGTAAAAAATCCTGAGTTCATCCATCCTGAATATGAGCTATATCCGCTTGCACCTAAAATTAAAAACCCTGTTAAAGCACTTGTTGCTGCAGTAATGGATATGGATGGTACTACAACAACAACTGAAGCACTTTGTATCCATTCACTTGAATTTATGGTTAGAAAGCTTTCCGGTAAAATGACTTTAGATCAATGGGAAGGATTGAATGAAAGTAAGGATTATCCTAATATAATTGGAAACAGTACAACCAAACATGTTGAGTATTTAATAAAAAAATATCAAAAAACTTTCAAAGATGATCAGGTGATAAAATCTTTTCTTTATTCTGCAATTTGGACGATCATTTTTGGCAAGGATGAAAAAAGAAAACAGGAAGTTATCCAAAACCTTAGAGACTTAAATTGCTTTGAAATACTTTTAGATGAAAATTTACGACACATCAATTCAGCAACATTACCGGATGAGGAAGATGAGGAGCAGCTTCGAGAATATTTATTTGAAAAATATAATTCAAATTTCAAGAAGCTTGATTTTAACTCATTGGTTAAAATAGGTATTGATGTTTACTATCAACGCTATCATCAGATATTGGAAAGAATTCGTTTGGGCGAAGGTAAATTTATTGCTGAAGAACTTTTCGGTAATCCTGATAAGCATTTAATTGAAGCAATGCCCGGAATTGAAATACTACTTCCCCTGGTTAAAGGAATGATAACTTCCAATGAAGAGATATTTTTTAATCAACTACTTGTGTCATACGAAATAAAGTCGGGTAAGAAATTTCCAGAAAAAAATATTCCAAAAGCAAAAATTTCATTTGTTAAACTTTGTAAATATTTTAATGAAAGTCCTTTAAAGGTTGCTGTTGTAACATCTTCTATTTTTTATGAAGCTGATATTGTACTTCGCGAAGTCTTTAAGATTATTAAATCGACTTTAGATAAATTAGGTGCAGATATTTTTAAATCGGAATTTTTAATAAATAATTTTTCTGATTATAAAAATTATTATGACGCTGTTATTTCTGCGAGTGATTCAAATGAAATAAGATTAAAACCTCATCGTGATTTATACAGTATTGCGTTGCATAAACTGAATATCCCAAAAGAAAAGTTTGATCAAGTTGTTGGATTTGAAGACAGTGAAAGCGGAACGATTTCAATTCGGGCAGCTGGAATTGGATTATCAATCGCGGTTCCTTTTGCTGAAACAAGCGGTCATAACCTGAAGGCTGCAGCATATATATGCAAAGGTGGATTACCGAAGTAATACTGAAACACAATTTGTTTATTCAATAGTAAAAGTGATAGTCAGCTTTCTGTGGTTAAGAAGTTTGTTTCTTTTAATTGATTTGTCACTCTGAACGAAGTGAAGAGTCTTTAATAGATTCTTCACCTCAATTTCATCGAGGTTCAGAATGACATTATAAATAATAATTATAAGATTTCCCCTTTGCGGGGATGACAAAACCAAAAATGAAAAAATATACAGACAAAGTCTTCCATGTAATTTCAAACACCCACTGGGATCGTGAGTGGCGTTATCCATTTCAACGCAACAGACAAATGCTGGTTGATATGATTGACAGTGTTCTTGATATTTTGGAGAAAGAACCAAAGTACAAAGCATTTCATCTTGATAGTCAATCAATTGTTATAGAAGATTATCTTGAAGTCCGTCCTCAAAAAGAAAATCAAATAAAAGAATTAGTTAAACAAAAAAGATTATTCATTGGTCCCTGGTATGTTCTCCCTGAGCAGTTTCAGGTTGGTGGAGAAAACTTAATTAGAAATCTTTTACTTGGACATAAAACCAGTAAAAAATATGGACGCGTTTCTAAAATCGGTTACTCCCCTTTTTCTTGGGGACAGATTTCTCAGCTTCCGCAAATCTATAAAGAGTTCGGCATTGAACTGATAATGTTCTACCGCGGAGTAAATTCTCTCGATTCCCCAAAAGCAGAATTTTTATGGGTCGGAGCCGATGGGACTGAAGCTGTTTCATCACGCTTTTCAACAATGCCGAGATATAATTTTTACTTTTATATATATCGTCCTGTCATTCATAATGAATTTCCATCTGATGTAGAATACAAATGGTCTAAAGGTGGCGTTCCATTTCATTTTTCAGATAATCAATTAGTACAAGACGATTATTTTATTGTTGATCCTGTTGATGGATACTACCCTGAAAATATTAAAAACCAGGTTGAAGCAATTATTAATGATCAGGTTGATGATTTTACAACTCCGCATATAATCTGGATGGAAGGACACGATTCGAGCGGGCCAAATATCAAGACAGTAAAAATTATTAAAGATATTAAAAAGATTTTTCCTAATATAAATGTGGTTCACTCAACATTAGAAGATTATGCTAAAGCGGTTTTAGAAAGTGTTGATATTAAATCACTTAAAAAAGTTTATGGTGAAAGACGAAGTTCCCAGTATGACAAACGAAGCGGAAATATGTATGGATACACTACTTCAGCAAGAATGTATCTTAAACAAAAGAATTTTGAGGCAGAAAAATGGGTTCAGTTTTATGCAGAACCGTTTAATGTATTTTCTGCATTAACTGGTAGAGATACCAATAATACCTATCTTGAAAAAGCATGGGATTTGATTATTCAAAACTCTTCACACGATTCTATTGGTGGTTGTAGTCTTGATCAGATTCACGATGATATGATGAATCGATATAAACAAGCAATAGAAATTTCAAAAGGAGTTTTTGAAAGATCAGTTAAGCACATTATTAGAAATCTTAATCTTCCTAAAACAAGTGATGAAAATCTATTCTTAGTTGCTTTCAATCCAAACAATTACTTAAGGAATGAAGTTGTTGAATGTTTCATTGATATTCCAAAAGAATTTGATAAAGGTGATTTTACAATTCATAATTTAGATGGTAATGAAATTGAAAAACAAATTATTAAGGTAGAACCACATCAACCGGTACTTGAACAACTAATCGACCGACCAATGTACTTTGAAATGATGCGCTATCATTGCTTTGTTGAATTGAAAAATATTCCGGAGTTTGGGTATAAATCTTTTTGGTTGAAGCCAATGAGAAGTCAAAAATCAAAAGTCAAAAGTTAAAAAATGATTTAGCAAAAAAGAATATAATTGAAAATGATTTTCTGAAAATAAAAATAAATGCAAATGGAACATTTGATCTTTTTGATAAGGTAAATAAAAAAGAATTTAAAGGACTTGGCTATTTTTATGATGAGGGCGAAGCTGGCCATGCTTGGGTAAATATTCCAACAAAACCGTTTATTACAACACTTAAAAGCAAACCCAAAATAAAACTTATCCTGAATGGAAAACTAAGTAGTACAGTTAAGATCAGTCACTAAAATAAAACTACCAATAAATCTCTCTGAACGGAAAAAGAAAAATCCAAAACTTACTGCAGTCAGATGTTGATTTGTTTATTACTCTGAATAAAAACTCAAAACGAGTTGATTTAAAGATTGAAGTTGATAACAATGCTGAAAGTCATCGTTTAAGAATAATGTTTCCCTCAAATCTCGATGCTAAATATCATTATGGTGAAGGACAGTTTGATGTTGTAAAACGATCAGCTGAGAGACCTGATACAAAAGACTGGATTGAACAACCGATGTACGATTTTCCACTTCATCATTTTGCAGATGTATAGTGATGAGAAAAATGGATTAGCAATTTTAGTTGATGGATTAAAAGAATATGAACTTCTGAATGACAAGAAAAAAACACTTGCTGTTACTCTGTTTCGCGGATTTGAATATATAATTGCTCCAAGTTCAAAACAGGATTATACGCATTTAAAGGGAAGCCAATGCTTAGGCAAATCAACTTATAACTTGGCACTATATCCACACAAGGGCGATTGGCAAAATGGAGAAGTTTACAAAGAAGCATTAAACTTCAATAATCCACTTAGTCTTGTTCAAACCGGAAAAGCAAATGGTAAACTTCCGATCTGAAATGTCATTTATGAAAGTTACTCCTGAAGAGCTTGTTTTTAGTGCTCTTAAAAAATCTGAAGATGGAAATGCTTTTGTGTTAAGGATTTATAATCCAACAGAAAAGGACATTAAAGGTAAAGTTGAAACATTCAATAAAATCAACAAAGTTGAACAAGTTACACTGGAAGAGCTTTATGTTAAAGATATTGATTTAATTAATGACAATATCTTTCCTGTTTCATTGGATAAGAAAAAAATAGGGACTTATAAAATTGATTTTGGGATTTAAAAATGTTAAAAAATAAATACGGATACTTTTCAAAGGACGGAAGAGAATTTGTAATCACTGATCCTCACACACCACGCCCCTGGTTTAATTATATGTGGAATGAAAATTACGCCGGACTAATATCTCATACAGGCGGCGGATTCAGCTATCTTGAAACTCCGCGCGATAACAGGCTAACACGAATGCGCTACAATTGTCTTCCTTGGGATCGTCCCGGTAGATACGTGATTGTAAAAGATACTGAGTCAGGCAAGTACTGGTCCTTGAGCTGGGCACCAACAATTGAAAAAAAATACGATAAATATGAATGCAGACACGGACAAGGCTACACTAAAATTATCACTGAGAAAAATAAAATTCGCGGAGAGATTACTTACTTTGTCCCAAATGATATTGATGGTGAAATATGGAAAGTAAAACTCACAAACCTTTCTGGCAAAAAGAGAAAACTGGAGATATATTCTTTCACTGAATTACTAATGGGAAATGCTCTTAATGACATTATAAATCAACCGAATGATAAACATTTTACAGATATTAAGTTTGATAAGAAAAATGAAACTCTCGTTTGTACACGTCGTTACTGGGTGTTAAATAAAAAAGTTACAGTCGCTCAACCGAATATAGACTGGAAATACAATTTACTTTTCACAACTTCTCTTCCGGTAAGCGGATTTGATGGAAGTCTTGATAATTTTATCGGCAAGTGGAGATCTGAATCAAATCCAATTTCTGTTGAAACCGGAAAAATGACAAATACCGAAATAACTGCCGGTGATCCTGTTGCAGCTTTACAATCAAAGATTACTTTAGATAAAAAATCTGAAATTGATTTTGCAATTATAATGGCTGTTGTTCCAAAAGAAGAAAAAAATCCTTTTAATGCAATCAAATTAAACGAACTAAAAAAAATCAAGACTATTAGATAAAAAAGCTTGATGAAATTAAAAATAGCTGGACAGACTATCTTAGTAATTTTAAAGTAAATTCTCCTGATCAGAAATTTAATTTATCGCTCAATGTCTGGAATCAGTACCAGGCAGCAGTTACATTTGATATGGCTCGCAATTCCGGATACTATCACGGAGGATTATTATTTGGAACCGGAATGCGTGACCAATTTCAGGATATACTTGGAATGGTTATTTCAAAACCTGATCGTGTACGAAAAAGAATCTTGAATGCTTTGACGATTTCAATTTAAAGACGGTTCAACGCTTCACAATTATTTTAAAATTACTGAATGGGGTGAAAAAACAAATCACTCAGATACTCCACTTGTGGATTCCATTTGGCATAGTTGAGTACTTAAATGAAACTGCAGACTTTTCTATTCTTGATGAAGTAGTAACATTTTATGATGAGGGTGAAGCCACAGTTTATGATCATATGAAACGTGCAATTGATTTTGCTATCTCTGCATGCACTGAGCGTGGCTTACCAAAAATTATGACCGGCGACTGGAATGATACACTCGATCATATAGGACCACAAGGTAAAGGTGAAACAGTTTGGGGAGCCTTTTTTCTTGGCTACATAATTAAAAAAACTTTTGAGCTACTTGAGTACAAACAAGACCATACCACCCTTGAAAGATGGAGAAAAAAATATGATCAGCTTAGAAAAGTTATTGACGAAAGATGCTGGGATGGTAAATGGTATCTTACGGGCATTTAGAGATGATGGAAGTGAAATTGGATCGAGTAAACATAAGCAGGGTAGGATTTTTGTTAATGCACAAAGCTGGTCTGTTATTTCTGGTTTAGCTCCAAAAGAAAAAGCAAAGACTGCAATGAAGTCAGGGAAAAAATATTTAACTACTCCTTATGGAATGCAAATTGTTTACCCATCGTATACAGAAGTTGAAGATAATACCGGATTGATAAGCCGCTGTGTTCCCGGTAAGAAAGAAAACGGTGCAGTATTTAATCACGCTTCGGCCTGGTTCGTGCTTGCTTCTATATTAAATGGGGATGTTGATTTTGCTTATGAAACTTATTCTAAAATGCTCCCGGCAAATTCATCAAAAAATATTGATAAATACGAAGTTGAGCCTTACGTTTTTGCAGAATATATAACTAGTCCTGATCACGAAACTGAAAACCAGGCAAGCCATAGCTGGTTAACTGGAACTGCTGTTTGGATGCTAAGAATAGGAATTGATTATATCTGCGGTTTTAAAACATCATTAAATGGGATAACGATTGATCCTCATATTCCATCAAAATGGAAATCATTTTCTGCTGAAAGGAATTTTAGAGGTAAAACTATTAAATTAAAAGTTGAAAATCCCAAAGGAAAAAATTCAGGAATAAAATTAGTTGAAGTAAATGGAAATAAAGCTAAATCTAACTTTATTAATCCTGATGATTTTTCCGAAAAAGAAATAAAAGTAAAAATAATTTTAGGATAAAAATTTAATGTCATTCCCGTGTAGACGGAAATCTATTTTATAAATTAGTTGGATTCCCACTTTCTTGGGAATGACAAAGCACTAAGGAGTGAATTATGAAAAAAATATTTCTACTATTTTTTTTAACTGCAACAATCACTTTTGCCCAATCAATTACCTGGACAGAGATAACATCAAACTACACTCTACCTTCAGGAATAAAAGTTTTTCAGGGAGATCGTGCTACTCCTGTCTTAAAAATCTTTTACATTGATGTTGATATGAATAATCCCGATCTTGTTATTCATCCATACATAAGTGGAACAAATATGACAATTAACAATTTTGTTCCGTTTGTTGGGGCTTATGCAGGAATTAATGGTGGATTTTTCGGAGGTACTAGTTCTTACTCGGCAGTTGTTTATCCTTATGAAGTGAAAGCACAAAACATTGCAGCGGTAACACGCAACAGTCAAACATATCCTGTTATAAGAAGTTTTTTCGGAATGAAATTTAATCGTACATTCACTGTTGAATGGATTTACCATTACGGAAACAATGTTTCAGATATTTACAGATTCGATGAACCGATGCCTTATACATATAATCAACTTACACCCTTGCCTGCCCCACTTAAATCCGCGGGAACGATTTATGAAAATCTTTTAATTGGAATTGGCGGTGCCCCAACTTTAGTTAAAAACGGAGAAGTACATGTAACTTATGATGAAGAAATTATGTGGGGTTCAGGTGTCGGATACGACGACCGAGATCCCAGAACTGCTGTTGGCTATACAACAAGTAATCATGTTATTATGATAGTTGCCGATGGAAGACAGGTTGCAAGTCAGGGTGTTGGTTTACCTGAACTTGCTCAAATAATGATCGATCTTGGCTGCGTTGAAGCAATGAATCTTGATGGTGGCGGATCAACTCAAATGGCTGTTGGGAATCAGCTTGTAAATAATCCATCAGAATCAAGAGCAGTTCCTACAATATTAACTGTTACTCACAAAGATTCATTAAAACTTCCTGCAGATCCCCAATATGAAAAAATAATTGATACGGGCGATCCGGAAGCAAGTTTAATTGGAAGCGGATGGTTTGCTTCTGCTAATTCAGGTTATTGGCCTCCAACTCCTGCTATGCTCAACCCTATTGGTGACGGAAGTTCTTATGCTGAATTTAATCCTCAGTTACCTGCAGATGCACAGTACGAATTATATGGGTGGTGGGTTTCATCATATAATCGCTGCGAAGATACACCATTTATTATAAAGTATAAAAACGGAATTGATACAGTAAGAGTAGATCAGGTTCAAAATGGCTCCATGTGGAACTTAATTGGAACTTATCAATTTTCACCAGATACATCTCAGAAAATTTTAATATCGAACGCAGGAACTATTGGTACTTATATAGTTGCTGATGCTATAAGAATAATATCTTACGATCCGGTTACGACTGTTGAGGAAGGAAATAATTTAATTCCAGATGAATACATTTTATATCAAAATTATCCTAATCCTTTTAATCCTTCAACGGTCATCAGTTTTAATTTACCTGTAAGCAGTAATGTAACTCTAAAAGTTTTCGATATTCTTGGAAATGAAATAGCAAAACTTGTAGATGGTTTCAAGCCGGCAGGTCAATATAAGTTTCAATTTGACGCATACGATACTAACAAGCGGAGTATATTTTTATAAATTAATGGCAGATAATTATATAGAAACAAAAAAGATGATCTTAATCAGATAGAGATTTCTTTTTTAATTATTATTTAAAATCTTTGATAGAAATTCTTGACTAAATGGAATCTGCTTTTTTTAAATTGATTTGATCATCTCACTAAAAATTACTCTCTACAACTGATAAAGTGAATACAAATAAAATATACCCTATAGTCCCTTGGGTTCCAGAAAGGCTGTTTGCATTAATATTGATTCCCGGTTTGATTTTTTACAGGGAATTACAGGAAAATCAGTTCCATTTTGTGCTAAGATTGACTGATTTTAAAGCATTACAATATAAGAATTTAACGGATTTTCAAAGGATTCTAAGAAATGATTTTGGGAATCTCGCCCTCTCCGCTATATATAAAGTCTTTAAGTTAATACTTGAAGACTTTTCTATGCCCGCAATGACTGAAAACCTCAGATAATGTTAATTTATTCCACAAGCATAATCCGCCTAGGCGGACCGCGTTACATTACTAATTTATTTTGCTTTTCGTTTGACGTGTACCGCACAATAGTCTTTGCCTGGAAGAGCATTCCTTTTACAACGCTTACCTGTAGAAGTTTTGGCTGCACATCTTTTTAACTTAGCAGGTTTTTGAATCCTGAATGGTTTTTGAATCGGACTAACTTCTGTGTTTTTCAGCAGCAGTTGTCTCTCAGATTTAAGTTTGAACAGTTTTAATTTTTCTTCGGATACTTGCTTAGCTAAATTTTTATATTCTTCCTTTAATGTTTCTAATTTATCCGGGCGGGATGAAGCTTCCTTAATTTCTTTATTAATCTCAGAAATTGTCTCATCCAGAAATAGAATTGTATCCTGTTTTTCATTGAAGCTTTTTTTCAGTTCTTGATAATTCTCACTTAGCTTGCCTAAATCTTTTTCAACCTTAGCTTTTTCTTCTGTTACTTTGTTTAGCTCATTCGATTGAGTTTTAATTTGATCCATTAAAGTCGCAACTTCTAAACGCATTCCTCTGAGAATTTCTTTCAGGGTAATCAGTTCTTTTCTTCGTTCTTCGGTAATTCTTATATATTCGTCAGGAGTAATTTTATCCTGAGATAAATCCTTTGGTTTATCGGAATTAAAAATTTTCATTCAAATTTTGTATTTCTTGCTTGTTGATAATTAGTATTCTGATCAATAATGGTTGGTAATCAGATTTTACATCTCTTTTTTATAATATTAAAAAGAATTGATTAAAATTTAACTATTAAATCGTTTATAGTAAATCAATATTCTGCATTAATCTAAAATATAACAAAAAATGTGTAATGATTGCTAAATACCAATTTTTAGCATTGTGTTTTGCTATATGAATTTTACATCAAATTGTTTATAAACTATGGACTTATTTCTCAGAATTACGTAAGTTTAGTGAGCTTAAACAGAGATGAATTCCTTATGAAAATCCGCACTAAAGAGAGTCTAAAATCATTTCGAAGTCTAACTTCCTTAATTAACATTCATCAAATTATATTATGAGGTATATATGAAAAAATTCCTTTACTCAATTGTGCTCGTATTATTTGCTGCGAGTATAGGATACTCGCAAGTAACAACCCTCTGGGAGAAGTCCGCTGCTACCAGTTCATTGACTTCCTGGTTTTCTCCTAGCGCTAATACAGAAAGAGGACTTGCATATGGTTCTGTTGGCGGTAACGACAGAGTCTATATTGTAAGCAGAAACGGAGGCAACTTCGTTTACATTTACGACGCTGTTACCGGTGATTCTGTTGGAACTTTAAGAACCGATGGAATATCTGGCGGAACCTTTCCTGTTAACGATGCAGAGGTGTCGTACAAATGGTGTAATTTTTGTCTGTAATTTATCTGACGCAATATTAGTACAAGCCCATTTAAAGTATACAAATATAGTCTGAATCCGACTCTCCAGTTGTTGCAATTAATTATACCGGTGTTGCTGCTGCCCGATTAGGTGATAAATTTACTGTTACAGGTTCAACTGCAGATAATTCAATTGTAATTTGGGCTGCCTCTGGCAATACCAAAGAGCTTTATAAATTCACTACTACAGACAATGGTGCAACTTTTAATGCAGCAATCGTAGCTCTGCCAAGTTTGGGTACAGTAAGTTTGGGCAGTGCTTCAGTAGGTCCATTAGCAAATGCCGACTTTTATTGGAATTGTGGTGGACAAAATGTACAAAAATTCTTAGCTGACGGAACTGTTATAGATACTGTTTCAGGAGGCATTGTCTCGACAGGTTCAAATGCTATTCGCTATATCTCCATACCGGGCAGCGATGAGTATTTTGCTACATATGCTTACGGATCTGGAAATGAAAATGCAAGAATTGTTAAAGTTCCCGGAGCCGATATTGATTTAGCTGAACTTTTTGGTGTGACGACAACTCTTGGTACAAACTCAAATGCTAGGTGGTACAGGTGATGTTGCTATACAATATGTAAGCAGTTATGTATATAATGTTTATGCACTTGGTACAAACAACGGTTTCGGTGCTTACCAGGTTGATTTTAGGACACCACTTGCTGGTGATTATTACATTCCACAAGGTGCAAATCCTCAAGGATTTGCGACTCTTAATGATGCTGTTACTACATTGAATGCAGGTGTGGTCACCGGAACAGTAAACTTCATATTAGATGCAGACACCTTAAGGGAAAATTCCTTTACTTTTAATGCAGATTTGTCTGCTGTTAATAATGTAGTTATTAAACCAGCTCCCGGTAGAGATGTTACATTAATTGTTAACACCGGGTGTATCAAAAGGCAATGGTATTCAAATGATAGGTTTTGACAACGGTTATGTAACGTTTGATGGAAGTAATAACGGCTACAGATAGCCGGAACCTTACAGTTACAACAGACTCAACTGATACGTCGTGTGTTCCTATAGGATTGAATACTGCAAATGCGGATACTGTAGTACTCAAGAACCTAATTATTAAGAACCTTGATAATGTAATAACTAATTTCAGATACGGTAGCTGTAATCAATGATCTTGGCGGTGTTAGGTTTTCCGAGTTGAGAACTGTCAAATTGGAACGGCAGATCGACCGGTAAGGCGATGATGGTCTTGCACCCTGGGGTGGCAAGCAACGTCTAACCAGTTTAGTTTTGTGAATAATGAAATTTACTGCGGAACCGTGGTGTTGCTACATTATTTATGGTCTTGTGATTGTAAAATAATTGGTAATACAATTAACATATTGCCGACAAGGCTGGAGCACAGATTCCTATATATCATGAGGTATCTATTTATCCGGGGAAATTATGCAGGTTCATAATACATCGAAATACGATTAACTGTCTTGAAAAAACAATCGTCCCAATGCGATATCTAGAAGGTATTGCATCTGCGGAAATAGTCAGCCCTGAACGGAGCACTTCAAAGTGTATTAATAATTTGATAAATGTAGGTGCTGCTGATGAAGCAAGTACTGTTACGGGTATCGATTTGCGTTCAGCAAACCTCATGGCAATCTTAAAGTCTATCATAATACAATTGTTGATGAATGAAATGACTTCCACATTAGTAAGCTACGGTATTGGGAACTCATACAAGGTACTGGTCCGGTAAATATTGATCTGAAAAACAATATTATAATTAACAATCACTCCGGTAACACAGGTTCGTCTGCAATCGGTCTTGTTCCAGCTACCTCTGTGCTAACTTCTGATTATAATGATCTCCTCTCCAATCAGAATCTTGTCAATTATCAAGGTACATTGTATGCTGACCTAACAGCTTGGCAGGTAACAACTCAAGATCTTAACTCAGTAAGCAAAGCAGTCAATTTCGTTTCAGCTACAGATTTACACTTGACCGGTGCTTCTGACGGAGATTTTGATTTAGCTGGTACACCAATAGTTGGTATTACAACAGATATTGACGGTGATACACGCGGTACTGAATATCCATACAAAGGTGCTGACGAAGCAACACCTCTTACAGCTCCATTGGATTTCTGGACTGAAAACTTCGACTATCCAGCTGATGATTTATTAACTGATCATGGTTGGATTGCTCACAGCGGAGCGGGAACAAATCCAATAACTGTAAACTCATTTGGTCTGGAATTCCCGGGATATCCTGCATCAGGAATTGGTTTAGCAGCCTTGGTTGATAATACCGGCGAAGATGTACACAAGCTATTTCCTGCAACAACATCTGGTTCTGTATATACTTCATTTATGGTAAGAATTGATGCTGCACCAACAGGATACTTTTTCCACTATGCACCAAATCCGCACAATACATTTGACTTCAGAGGCAGAGTATGGGTTAAAACAGATGGAGGTGGTGGATTAGCAATCGGCTATAGCTTCCAAAGCGCTGATACAATATTCACTGGGTTTGACTATTCACTTGGTGACACTCTTCTCTTGGTATCAAAATATGAATCTGTTCCGGGAGCTGATAATGATGTGGCTTCACTTTATATCTTCGATTCTAGTAATCCATTAACTGGCTCTGAACCAGGAACTCCAACACTTGGTCCAATTGCCAATCCAGCTACCGGACAAGCAGATATTGAAGCAGGTTCAATAAATCTACGTCAATATAATTCTGCTCAAATTATGATTGTAGATGGAATAACCGTTGCGACCAGCTGGGATCAATTTGTGCCTGTTGAACTAACTTCATTTATAGCAAGTGTAAGTGGTAACAACGCCATACTCAATTGGTCAACTGCAACCGAGACAAACAACTCTGGATTTGAAGTTGAAAGAAAATCTGAGACTTCAAGCTGGACAAAAGTTGGATTCGTTCCCGGTTTCGGAACAACCACTGACTCTAAACAGTACTCATTTGCTGATAATAATCTTACAGTTGGCATATACAGTTATAGACTAAAGCAAATTGATTTTGACGGTACTTTTGAATATTCAAAAGTTGTTGAAGTCGATATTACTGCTCCTTCTGTATTTGATTTAGCTCAGAACTATCCGAATCCGTTCAATCCAAACACTGTAATTGAATATTCAGTTGCTTCGCCAGTAAATGTGACTCTTACAATTTACTCAGTACTTGGTGAACAAGTTGCGGTATTGGTTAATAATCAATTTACAGAAGCCGGTAAATATACTGTTCAGTTCAATGCTTCTAACTTAGCAAGCGGAACTTACATTTACAGATTGCAGGCCGGAAACTTTGTTTCAACTAAGAAAATGTTGTTAATGAAGTAATCCTGTAAATAGAATCATTCTTAAAAAAGCTCATTCACTCATCGAGTGGATGAGCTTTTTTTATTAAGAATGAGACAGTAAGAATCTTTAACGTATTTATTACCTATTTATCAAGTTTTTACCTTTCCTAACATTTTACTTTTCTTATCTGTTTCCAAATAGTGAGAATTCTTTAGAAATTATGCAATTTTTTGACTATAATCAGTTTATTTTCCTGATGTTCTAATAGGAATGATATTTGCATAATTAAATGCATTATGCAAAAAAAGGAAAAAAATGCACTCTGATGATTTTTCATATGAAGTAATTGATAATGTTGTCATTGAAAAAATAAATTTTAGCAGGGCTACTTTTAAGGAAGCAACTATATTTAAGAGCCGCCTCGATAAATATTTATCCTTGAAGCATTATAGAATAATAATTGATCTAAGTGAGTGCAGTTTTGTTGATTCCACTTTTCTTGGAGTTATGGTTGTTATTTTGAAAAGAGTCACAGAAAAAAGCGGGGAAATTAAATTTATTATAACTAATGAATCTCTTCTCAATACCTTAAGAGCTACTAAACTTGATAGGTTATTTAATCTTTATTCAACTAAAGAAGATGCTTTAAAGAGTTTTGAATATTCTATTAAAGTCTCAAATCAAATCACTTAAAAAATATTTTAAGACATATAACCTTAGAAATTCCTGCAATTTTCACTCTTTTCCCGATTGGCATTTACATTGAACTAAGTCAATTGGTGAGATGATGAGCCTTTTAATAATAATAATAATTTTAATCATCGTTATCTTAATAATTGCGTTTATAATTGCAGTTAATAAAGAAGAACGTAATAAGATAGACAAACTGTTTTAATCTCCTGCGTAATTTATTCATTCCTGTTTACAAACAGATTGCTCCTAATGGAGCAAAAAAGTAGTATAAAATTAAATTAAGTTCCAAAGGGATGTACTGTTTGTAGTTAAAGTTGGTTATAAAATACAGAGTTCTACAAGAGCGACCTTTTTATACAGAATTCTGGTTCACGACAACCGAGTTTATAATTCTATTTCTATGGAATAACTCACCGTTCAAAAAAAAGCCCCGAATTTTCATCGGGGCTTTAAGAAACTATAACTCTACTTTACTTCAAGAGAACCATTTTGTTTGTTAAAACATTTCCGTTTGAAGTAAGCTGATATACATAATTACCAGAAGCAAGATTAGCTGCATTGAAATTAACCGTGTGAGAACCGCTTGTCATTTCTTTATCAACTAAAACTGCAACTTCTCTGCCCAGCATATCATAAACCTTCAGAGAAACGAATCCGCTATTTGGAAGTTCGAATGAAATCTTTGTTGATGGGTTAAACGGATTTGGATAATTCTGTGAGAGTTTATATCCGTTTACAACAACTTGTCCTTCTTCATCAACACTGGTTACAAAATCAAATCTATATAATCGATCGTAACCTGTTCCAAATAATCCAACAAATGCACTATTTCCGTCGTTAGTAAAGGCTATGGCTCTCGGCAATGAATCGGCAAGAGTATAAGTTGGGTCTGGGTTTACTAAAACAAAGCTATCAATTATCGCTTTTGTAGTTACATCCATTTCGTACCAGGTAAGATTTCCGTATGACTTATCTGTTCCCCTTGAATCATTAGAAATCCAAAGATTTCCGGTTATCGGATGCCATGCTGCTGATTCAATAGACATACCCTGGAAAACTGAGTCGGTCAATGCAAAAGGATCAAATTCGCTTCCACGTTCATAGATATAAATTCCCTGACTGCCAGTGAATACCGTCCAATAAATCGTTAATCCGTCGGATGAAACTTCCATAGTTCTTGCAATTGCAGGAGGAGCATTAACTGCACTACCCAAATAATTCATACTTGGATCAAACGTTGCAATATTTGCAGCTGCACTCTCATTACCTACAACCGGACCAACGTATATAGTACCATCTGAAGATACTCCTGGTTTCGTTGGCGAAGATCCAATTTCTGTGTCAAAATTAAATCTAGCCATACCCTCTCTGGTTTGATAATTAATTTTAATCATTCTACTTGGACCACTTGCGCACCAAATAATATTCCCGCTTTCATCTTTTGCAAGTCCCCTAGTACCTGAAGTAGAAGTCCATGTACCAAGCGTATCTGTCACTGCACCAACTGTAACAATGGCAATTGAGTCAAGCAAAGAACCATCAGGATTGAAAACATAAATTGGTGTACATAAAATTACATCGTTACTAGGTGTAGTCCAATTTGAACGATAGTAGCTTGCCTGCCAGATTTTTCCATCAGGATCAACTACCACACCATGTGATCCGCCTTTATAGTCGGCATTTGGCCATGGACCCTGATATGTCCATTGAGCCATAGCTGTTAAAGATAACAGCAAGAATAACACAAATGTAAATAATGTTTTTTTCATATAACGCTCTCCTAACTTTATGTGATTAATATATTAGTCATTCGTAGACTACTATTATTTAATTATTGATTATAATAAGCAGCACCGGGTTTCCTGACATCTATCCATAGTACTGTCTGGGATAAATCCGAACTTGAAGCTCTTGTAACAAATAATCTATTACCCTGGGGCCAATACAGAGAAATTATTTCGCTGGCTTCTATAAATCCCGGATACAGTAATTCCGTGCTGCCATTTGAATGAACAACAATAACCGGATCTGGATTATTATTGGTGCCAAGATAAAGATCACCATCCTCCGAAAAAGTCATTACATTAGTTTTGGCGGTAGGATAATTGTCTGTCAAACTGAAATACAATTCTTCTGTTCCAAGATCACCATTTACATCGATCGGTATCTTCCAGATCCCTTCAATACCTGACTTGAGTCCGGCAACATAAAGATTATTTTGATAAACCCGAACAGCTCTTAATTGAGCAACGAATGGATATTGAGTAACAGATAAATCCTGTTTTATTTTAAATATAAAATTATTATTGCCAACTGCCCAAAGGTTGGTACTCTGGTCAAAGTCGAAATCCTTAAGAAATGTTCCTGATGGAGTAATAGCCCACGGCGCACTGGTCGGTGGATTCGGTTCCTGCATTTTCCATATGCCTCTTAAACTTTTACTTCCATACACATCGCCGTTACTGAAAATTCTTAAAGCATCCCATTTTGTTTCTGTACCCTTTGGAATGAAAGGCAGTAATTCTTTTTGAGGTGTAACTAACTTGATTCCTGATAATAGCGGATCTGTTAATACCTGCAAAGAAACAAGCATATTATTGTCTGTATCAAAGGTAATTGCCCAAGGGATTCCTACTTTGTCAGGGTCAAAGGGATAATATTCTTCGTTGGAATTTTGAAGTCTATAGATATACTCATTACTGAAGTATTCCGTTTTAAACTTAGAGACTTTAATCTTGACTGTGTCAGCTACAAGTACCGGAGCTTTCACAACAATCTGAGTAGGTGATGAACTTATAATTTCTGCTCCTACACCATTGAAGTAAATCCGGTTTTCTGCCTGTACAGGTGAAAAATTTTGACCGCTTACTGTTAAAATTGTAATCCCGGCTAATCCATAAACTGGTGGATCAACGGAAGTAATAACAGGCGGCGTATTATCATCATTAATGTATGTCGGATATAAACCCGGATCAGGATCATCACCGCAACTGACTATGAAAATTAAACTAATGATTAGAATAAAACTGCTGAATATGTAAAACTTTTTCATCATGGTTTTCTCTATGATAAAATGATTAATAACCAAGGTTTATTGATACTCTGTGAACGTCGCTGAATATGCCGAACGGAGTATATGAATAATCAACTGCAAATTTAAAGTCGGAAATATGCTGTCTAAAGCCAACGCCTGCACTAAATTCCTGCTCATCTGTCGGGAATGTATATCCTCCTCTAACAGAAAATGTTTTCATGAATGTATATTCCAAACCAAAGGAAACCTGCTCGGGATAGTCTCTTGGATGCGATGCATCAACAGCAACTAAAAGAGAATGCATATCAGGATCAACTGTTGTTAAGTCCATCGCATTAATCGACATACCAATTTTAAATGTTAAAGGCAGTTGAAATCCCTCCTCTTCGTATCTTAGCTCAGTAGAGAAATTGCGAATACTCATACCAAAGTTAAGACTCTTGAAACCAGTACGATAAAGAATACCAAAATCGAAAGCTGCAGCATCAACATTAAATTCATCAACTTCTCTTCCTCCTGCAAGATCAAAACCAGTAACTGCAGTTCCTAAAGATTGACGAACATATTTAATATTACCGCCGATCATAAATTTTTCGGAAAGCTTCTTTGCATAACCGATTCCTAGGGACATGGCTGTGGGTTTGTATGTTCCAACGTCAATATATCCATCATCATTGGGAGCTACAATAGTTCCCAAAAATTCGCCGTAGTCAACTGCGACTAAAGATATACCAAAAATCCCATAATCTCCGTCGAAAAGATTTAAAGCGGCAGTACCATAGATA
The DNA here is from genome assembly GCA_963714415.1 of uncultured Ignavibacteriaceae bacterium. Classification (GTDB taxonomy): domain Bacteria; phylum Bacteroidota; class Ignavibacteria; order Ignavibacteriales; family Ignavibacteriaceae; genus JAGXRK01. The sequence continues at coordinate 106,952 of CAVQOL010000003.1, read as the reverse complement.
TAATTTATATCGGCAATCCACCTCGTTGTACCGAACGAAAAGTCTGTCAATCCCTGCATATCGGCCATAGAAGAAGGATTATATAGCATTGAAGTTGAATTTGCCATCAGTGCAGTTACAGCATCACTCATACCACTGGATCGTGGATCAAGCGAAACACTTAGAAACTTCAAACCTGTTTGTGCAAGTTTTTGTCTTTCCTGAGCCATTGTGTCCTTTGGAATAACAATAGCAGCAAGAATTATTATAACTAACAGTAAACTAATTTTTTTCATGTAAACACCTGTTTCTTTTCTAATTTTACACGAATGATTTCATTCATTTACTTAATAACATCTGATTTATAAAAAACATTACCAAATGGTAGAGAAAGTTCTGTATTTGTCATCTGATATTGTATTTTTGTTCCTGCATCAGCAGGAATTGTCGTTTCAAAAATTTTAATATATGGAGATTCTCCAAAATCCCGTTCGTCATTGAGTTCAACACTAATAAATGCTTTTTTACCTTTTAAGTCGAGCGGAAAAGTTAAACCGGCCGGAGCGTTTTGTAAGAAATCTTCCCCCGGATAGTCCAAACCGTCACTCGAGCCACTAAAATGATTGCTCATATCAGCAGCGCTCGGATCAGTAAATCTGCCGGTTGATAGATATGTTCCATTAACCTCAACCCAACCCTCATAAATCCAGGCTCCATATAACTCCGGTAAATCCAAACCTCTTGATACATTGTCTGCTGTATCAATTTTAGCAAACCAAATACCTGAAGTTTCATTTAATTGCGGATCATCTGTTGGTGTCAATAGATTAAAAACAACAGAAAAATCATCAAATGTCAGGGCTCTACGACCAATTTCCAGGTTAGCGCTGCCTAGTAAGAAGTTTCCGCCAAGTAGTTTCAAATCACCAGGAATAAAAACCGAATCATTTACAATAGAATCAGGTTCAATAGATAACCAGAATTTCTGAGCAGCTTGAATTACACGAAGAGGTACTTCCGATCTATAGTAAAGATTTCCATCAACTGCATCCGCCGCAAAAATTATTGTAGGTTTAAATTGCGATGTATCCTCGTTTTCAACCCAAGCGACATATGTCATTGAATCAGGAATGGCGGGCAGCCGGGAAATATTTACTTCAATAGTTGAGCTATCAATTGTATCGCCGTTCTCGAAATAATCACATCCGGATAAAAGAAAAATAGCTGCGAAAATTATTAATAAAATGTTTTTCATTTTAATAGCCTTTTTAACTGAAATATTAAATAACATTCAATTCTACCTTATTACTGCAAATTTTGCTATGTGTTTCTCACCGGTATCATTATCTACAATAACTGCAATGTAAATACCACTAACAACAATTTGATTAGATGAGGTAACGGAATACCAGTAATCATCACCGCTTCCGTCAGTATGATCGATAGTTTTAATTAACTCGCCTAATTCTGTATAAATACTTATCGTACAATTTCCCGGAATATTGTAAAATGCGAGTTTATCATATTCATCAGGAAAACCTAATTGCTTAATTGGGTTTATAATGATATGGATTCGGAACTATCCTGATTTCACTCAGACTTTTGCCGGGTGCTCTTCTAAGACTGGCCGGATCATAAGTTTGAGTAAAGCTTCTGCTGCTTTCCAACCCGCTTTCTGCAACGCAGGTCATGTGGTAATAATATTGAAATCCTCTTATTACGGATAGATCGTCATAACTGGTAGCTCCAGCTCCTAAAGTGGCAATCAATTCATATTCTCTGTCATAACTGCCAAGCGCTCTATATACTTTAAATTCAACCGGAGGGAAAGGATCTTCAAAGTTAAGAGTCCAGCTTAAGGATATTCTATCTACACCCGAATTGACTTTAAAAACAACCGGTGGTCTTGGAGGCTGCGGAACATTCCAACCGGACTGAAAAGCAGTAATTGCATTTCTAAATGTTTTGAACAAAGAATCACGTCCCTGATTAATCACTTCTGTGTTTTTTTCTAATGCAGTTATCCCACCGTCTTTATAAAGCCTTCCGATTCTTAACTGTTCATCCCTGCTCATTCCGGCTGCACACTCAGCAACTACAATATTTATGCTTTCGCCGGCTTGTAAAGTATAAGGTCCATATCCAAAATTATATGATGTGCCACCAGAGAATGGTGAATAAACATTAGCAGGACCTGTTTGCGTTGCATAATCTCCACTAGGAACTACAAGATCAGCGTGCCTTGGAGATTGATGACCTAAAGACATAAATTCATATTCTTCTGCCATTCTAGTGGTGTTGAACGCACTTAGCACCACTTCCGAATAGTTTATAATCGCTATCAGCCCAGGTTGTTGTTGATGGTTGACCAGGATCATCAACTTTTTCCGTTGGGGATTTATCAGCATATAAAGTAACAGTTCCTAAAAACTGTGTTGCGCCCAATCTACCAACTGTATCATCAGATACATTATATGTCAATGCGCTTGAATTTAAATCCCATATAGGACCACCAATGTTATCATAAGGTACTATCTTGTCCGGGAAATATCCATGCCAGGAATACATAGCTCTGAATTGCTCATTCGATGGATCAACTTTAACACCATCCCCTCGTGAATCATTCATTGTATTTCTACCCCAACCGGTTTCGTTTCCAATAACATAACGAGTTGATTGATTGACAGCATTTCTGTGTGTCCAGTAAACATACATATCGTTAATAGTGTTATCGGGAAGTTCGATTTCATCATCAGCATCAGTATTGCCAGTGTTTGTAAAAGTATAATCATAGACAATGTAATCATCATGTCTGAGGATGACTGAACTGGAATATTTTTCTATCCATCGTAATACCAAGCTGAGTGTTAACTACATTATGAATCATCCTATCAGCACCCATATCAGGATCATATGAATCAAATTCTACAGTTGCTTGTTTCGAAGTATCACCATCAACAAGAACTACTGTGGGTTCAAATTTTCCAATAATGTCCATTTTTATGGGATAAAAGGGATAAAATGCCGGAGTTCGAGGACCTACAGTAACAACTTTATATTCATAGTAATCATCTCTTTCATCAGTAAAGTTTTTCGCACCGATCCATATACCTCTCGAAGCCTGCATATCCTGGTAACGGTAAATTGCCGGCCATTGCATACCGTACTGTTGTCTGGCAACAAAACCATGTTCAATTTCAGATCCAATTTCAGAGTACCAATTATGTAATGAACCAACAGACATCCAAACATTTTTATATTGTGAAAATGATTCAGTACAAAACAAAAACAGGCTGAGAAATGAAATCGCCAAGCAATTAAAAAGTACCTTATTTACTAATTTTACTTTCATTATTGCCTCGGTTATATATTCTTACTTTTTTATAAATTTATATTCAGCTTAATTCCAAAATAAATATCCCGCGGATTAAGAAAAGTGGTATACTGTAAATTCGGCATATCAATATACGCTTTATCATCAAGCACTTCACTAATTCTGGCATCACTAACCTGGGACCACTCTTCACCACTCCATTGAAAATATCTGCCTGAAAGAGCGTCATAGTAATATGCAATCTGATTTGGATTAGTAACCAAGCTAACATCCCTGGCATATTCAAGCGGCTGGAATGGTACATCGTACTCCCTGAAGTCACCCGGTGTATCATCGCCGGGAATATTACCATAACCAAACTCAGTAGTAAAGTATTCAGGAAGATGCAAGGACGTCATATAATTATCCCAGTCCTCCAGATTAACAAAACCCGCTCTGGTAGCTCATATATTTAATATTGAACACATTTATTACATCCATAAATAATTCAAGATCTACCGGACCAAAATTAATTGTTTTGCTAAAGCGCAAATCAACATTAAAAAAATCTGTCCATTGGATATTATTATCATATCCTGCAATAGTACCACCCCTGCCTGTGTAAGAGAAATAAGTACCAGAAGACCAATTCGCAAGAATATTGAGTCTAATTTGATCTAAAAATTTTATTACCTCCTAAATCAGGACCCCAATCAACCGGCGTAAAGAAATCAATACTTGCTCTGGCATATGGCTGCGGGACAGGTTTTTCCTGATAAAGAATCTTAGTATTCCTTTCAACCTCCCTAAACAAAGTTGGGTTTTCGGGATAAGACGGCAACCCAAAATATCCATAGCTAGATACCATGTAAGTATAATTTATAAAACCGGTAACCCATTCTCCCCTGTTCTTCCTTAAGTCTATTTCAAAACCTCTTATATCATAATAATTATTTGGTTCATTAATCTGATAGTTAACGGTATTGTCTTCACTTGTATAACGAACCAATCTTGGTTGATTGGATACATCTTTATAATAACCTTTTATATTCAATAAAAGCTGATCAAATAAATTTTGTTCAAAACCTAATTCATAAGCAACAGTTTTAGGAAGATCAACAGAAGGATCAGCAATTCTAGTAACAATCTGGGTTGACTGGCTTTTTCTAAGTAAGAATAAATTTTCAGGAGCCGGCATTGAGCGGAAATGACCATAATTGAAGTATAATTTACTATTAACAGATATCGGAAAAGCTACACCAAGTCGCGGACTAAGATTAACCTGTGTTTTCACTGGTTCTTTGGTTAAAAGAACATCAATATTAGCCGATTGAGCTCCTGATAATGCACTGTTGTATTGATCAAATATATACCAATCACCACCCGGATCAGATATATCTAATCGCAATCCTAAATTAGCAATCATTCCCTCAAATTCTAGTTTATCCTGTGCATAAAAGGCAACTTTTTTAGGATATTTAGACCACGAAGAAGTAACATTATTAGATGGAAGGAATAAGTCAATTTGAGAATAATTAACAAGATTTTCTGTATAGATAAACTCGAAACCTGCTTTTAAATAATTATATTTATCAAACTGGCTGGCATAATCAAATCTTAAAGAATAAGTATTAAGTTTACTTGAGTCTCTTGAGTTGCTGAAGCCAAGACCGGTATTCATCCCGGAACCGATACTACCAGCTTGACCGCTAAAAAAGCCATATGGTCCCATATCGTAAAAGACACCTCCAATAACTATCCCTTTTGAACTATCGGTATTATCTGAAAATGATAAGGGTTGGATGATATTACCTGAAGCATCCACCTCATAAGCATATCTTGGTGTACCTGTATATGTGTCATATTCAAATGAAACCCTGCTTCCAACAATTTCGTAAAAAGTATTAGAGCTGACAGCATGAGTAAATTTAAAACCCTGCATATTGGTATAAATTGTTGCAGGATTCCAATATTCCGGTGCATAGATTCTGGCATCTAAATAACTTGCGCCGGACCTCCAGTCAATATTAGAAGCAACTCCTGAAGAAGATGTAAATAAACCGGGACCACCAGAACGGCTGTAGTTTGTACCTGTTTGTTTACCTATTAATCCTTCAACTGAGAGTTTCATACCCTGACCCACATCAGAGGTTATTTTCAACGATCCATTAAAATCTCTGTATGCATCATCGGATAGAGGTACAAGATACATACTTCTTGATTGACGATAGGATGCCGCGAATCTTAAATTGCCCAATTCCTGACCATAGGGAACCGGACCACTAAAGCTCATATCAAGGTCATAATCAAAATCATCAATATCTAAAGGTCGTCTATGCTGCCATAGGAATAGTCTCTGAGCTGCCTCAGGGGATAAATCATTATTTGGGTTATCGTCGGCAAGTAATGATTCAGAAACTTTATACCAGCCGCCTTCGAATCTCTGATATTGTCTCTGTGTATAAATATCCCAATTTCCATTATCGGTTCCTGTCCAGGCAACTGCATCATCAATATAAGGTCTTATCCAATAAGAATTAGGTGAGTTTGCTGCATCGCCAAAATGTTTTCTGCCTTGAGGTCTGTATCTGCCAAGCATTGAAAAATTATATTTATCTTTTTTACCTTCTTTAGTAACTACGTTAATAAGACCGGATCTTATATTTCCATATTCAGCATTGAATCCGCCTGTTTGGATCTGTAATTCCTCAATGTTAGTAAAACTTATTCCTGTATATGGCGTGTTATCTCTTTCATCACGAAGTGTAATACCGTTAACAACAAAAGCTGTCTGATCACTTGCACCACCTCTAATTGTTAAACCCTGTACACCGGCCTGAAGCCCGATTACACGGCTAACACTTACAACGGGAAGATTCTCAATTTCTTTTATGTTAAGATTCACAACGCTTGAAGAAACGTCCTGCCGAACAACAGGTATTTGAGCAACAACCACAACTTCCTCAATGCCAATTGTCTGAGATGAAAGATTGACATTTATTTCGGTTGTAAGATCGATGCTAACTCTAACATTTTGTATTACTTGCTGAGTGTAACCAACCATTGATGCTCTTAGGTTGAAGGTGCCGGGAGGAACATTTGTTATTACGTAAAAGCCATCAATATTTGTGGCAGCACCTATTGTTGTACCTTCAACAATTATGTTCGCTCCGATAAGAGCTTCGCCTGTCTGAGCATCCTTTATAACACCATTAATTTTTCCGACTTGAGAGTAGACAGGTATAGATAAGAAAAGTGTTGTTAATAGAAAAAAGAGTAGCAATTTTTTCATAATCCCTTAACTCCTATATAAACTAATCTCGAATACAGTGGGCATATTCGATATTGAGTGGTTTATCCACTCGTTTTATCAACAATTATTTAATCCAATCAATTATCAAATTGATTAAATTTTTCACGCAAAAAAGTAATTAATTCTATTACTAAAGTCAATAAACAAACAATATTTAATAATTAACAGAAAAACCATTATTTAAGAAATATTTTTCAAAACTCTTGCATTTAATTCAAAAGTTCTTAATCTGTCTTTATAAAGATTATTAGAGTTCATTTTTACTATATCAAGTTTTGCATCGGAATTTCCTTCCCATCGTCTGCATAAATAGATCGAATGATAAATTCGGGCTATTTTATAGCTGCGGGAAATAGCTATTCCAACTCCGTAATCTTCACCATAAGATACATTAGGAATTTTTATCTCTCTTAAGACAGGTGTATAAAAAGCTCTTGGTGCGCCGAGTCCGTTTATTCTTAGTGCGTTATTAGGTCCATTGTTGTCCGTCCACTCCTTGTGATCAATCAATCCCGGTGGAAGTTCGTTAAGATCAATATCTGTTAATTTATAAGAGCCGATAACCATTGCACATTTTTCTTTATGAAAAGTATCGACTATTGTTTGAACAGTATTCTTATCAGAGTAAATGTCATCACTATCCAGTTGTATTGCAAACTTTCCGCATTTTTCATGATGCACAGCTTCATTCCAGCATCCGCCAATACCAAGATCTTTTCTTCCGGGAGTTATATGAATAACTAAAACATTCTTTTTCGATTTTTCTTTTATTACTTCTGTTGTTCCGTCTGTTGAATGATTATCAACGACAATCAGGTTGAACTTAAAATTAGTCTCTTGTTTTAATACAGAATCAATTGCATCGCCAATGGTCTTTGCCCGATTTCTTACCGGTATAATAACACTTGCTTCAAACTCAAACTGTTCAGATTTGTTAAAATCTATCTCTTTAAACGGAGGCTGAAGAAATGCACCAATATCTTTAAGATGCTGCGTTACAGCTTTTTCCATTTCAATCTGGACATCCCTGTTTTTGGGATCAACATAGCTGAAATGTTTTTCTTCCGAGCCTATATCTTCTTTTACTTCAACCGTGTAAAGATATTCCGGAATTCTGACTAATGGATACTTTTGAGATATTTTTAAGTCTAAGATCATACATTCCTGCGTAGATTATATTTTTCAGTCATTTTCGTGACCGTTTCTTTAATAACATCTGTTCTGAAAAGAATTATTTCGCCAAAATCAAAATCATCGCGCAGACTTCCCTGCTGATAATCAATAACAGGATGTATTTGTACATTTCCCTTTTCCTCTTCATAATAATCCGAGTAAACAAAACCTGCCGATGTATTTTCAGCAACCTGGACAAATCTTTCAAGAGAAAATTTGCCGGGATTGATTGCTTTATCACTTTGAATTATCAACGTATACTTTGAATTGGAATGCCTGGCAATTAATTCAACAGTTTTACTGCTCTTAAAAAAGTCACTTTGAATTATACTAGCATTTTCATAAGAATATTCTACTTCTTCTGATGAAACCAGAAAAATTTCTTTTACCAGTGGATTTGAACTTAACCTTTGAATTGTCTTATCGTTTTCCTTTTTGTCACCTAAAGGCATAAAAACACTTATCTGTGCTATCATTCTACTTCCTTTTATTCTTTTTAGTTTATCGCATTTCAAAAATACTGCAGTGATTTATAATAAAATAGACTGTATATAAAAAATATTTTTCATATCTTTTGCATCACTATTATACATAAATGGACGCAAAGTCCATCGTGATATAAATTATTTTTTTTGATCAAGAATTATCAGGACATAAAATGAAAAAAATTGTTTTTATTCTATTTATTCTTTTATTTAAGCCAGCCAACTTTGTTGTTAGCTCAAGACAATAATTCTGTTTGGTTAACCGGAAGCCTGGATGACATAAGCATGAATCCGGTCTATTCTCCCGATGGGACTAAAATAGCCTTTACAAAATCCGGTTATCAGGGATTGTACATTTACAATTTTGCTGACGGTTCAATATCACAATTGTCGGAAGAATTTTCTGCAGGTTATGCTTTTAAATGGTCTTCCGATTCCAAAAGCATTTTAAGCAGAGTTACCAGATATGATGGACCACGCGGTTATAGTTCACTTAAAATATTTGATGTTGGTTCGGCGACAGCTATTCAAATTTCAGATGAAACAACAAGCATGCCGTATCTTCCTGAATGGATTCCGGGAAACGACAAAGTTCTTCTGCCACAAAAAGATGGTGTAAAAATTTTCGAATCAGGTAAGGAACAATCATTTTTGGAAAGACAGAGTGCTGTTGTTGTGTATTCAACTTACGATAAAATATTTGTTGAAGATATTGCAAAGTCTGAAATAAAAACTCTCGAACCATTAGAAGGTAAAAAATATCTTAACGTTTCAGCCTCACCAGATGGTTCAAAAATAGCTTTTGAAGTTTACGGCGGAAATCTTTTTATAATGAACATTGATGGAACAAATTTAATTGATCTCGATGTCGGTTATAATCCAAAATGGTCTGCTGACAGCAAGAGTTTAGTTTATATGATTACAGAAGATGACGGTCATACATACACTGCTTCCGATATTTTCATAATAAACACTGACGGTACAAATAAAAGAAATCTAACTAATACAAATGATTCCATTGAAATGAACCCTTCAATATCACCAGACGGTAAAACAATAGTGTATGAAGCTTTCGATGATGGTTCAATTTATCTGAAGAACATTGAATAAAGAGACGGAGAAAAAAATGAGAGTTTATAAAAAAATAAAATTGTTGGTTTCGGTAGTTACTGTTTTGTTTCTTTTACTGGTACCAAAATTAAATGCACAACCTGTAACCGGTCTTTCGGGTTGGGATATTTATCTCGATCCTGGTCACAGCCAATTTGAGAATATGGGAATTTATGGCTACTCCGAAGCTGAAAAAAATCTTAGAGTTGCTTTAAATCTAAGACAAATGCTTCTTGACTGGACGGATATTGACACAGTTTATTTATGCCGTGAAGATGATATTGAATATGTTTCTTTGTCGCAAAGAAGTACTGAGGCTAATAATCTCGGAGCAAAATGGTTTCATTCGCTTCATAGTGATGCTTCAAGTATAGGAACTACAGCTAATAGCACATTATTGCTTTGGGGTCAATATCTTGAATTGGACAGAAAAGATACCTAACGGCGGTAAAGCAATGAGTGACATAATGATTGGTCTGCTTACAAATGGAATGCGAACCTATACTGTCAAAGGATCAATTGGAGATTGTACATTTTATCAACCAACTTCAACCTGCCCTTATCTTTCTGTTAATAGAAACACTCTAATGCCATCGGAATTGAGTGAAGCTGGATTTCATACAAATCCGATCCAGAACGTATTAAATATGAATGCCGAATGGAAAAGACTTGAAGCATATACTTTCTACTGGTCAATATTAAAACACCATAGTATTTCCCGTCCTTACGTTGGTATCGTAACGGGAATTATTACTGATCTTGAGTCAGGTGTAAAATTAAATGGTGCTACTGTGGAAGTTGAAGGAAAGAGTTATACCACAGATTCTTATGCGTCATTATTTTATAAATATACAACAGATCCGGAATTACTCAAAAACGGATTCTATTTTATTGAGAATGTTTCTGCCGGCACACATCAGTTAATAGCTTATGCACCCGGTTATGATACTTTAACAGTTGATGTAACACCTAAAGATACTTTCTTTACTTTTGTTGATCTTAAAACTCATTTCACAAACTCCGCCAAAAGTTTTATCAACAGTACCGGCTGCGGGTGATAGTTTATATCCGGGTTACGATAATCTGGTGATTAATTTTTCAAGACCAATGGATAAAACTACAGTTGAATCAAACATAAGTTTTAATCCGCCGGCAACTGCAACTTATACATGGTCAAATAATGATTACACGGTTAATATCAATACATCTGATTTTGCATTTAATTCTGAATATGAAGTAACAATAGGAGGTAATGCAACTGATAAGTACGGTCATCCTTTTGATGGAAATGGTGATGGCATTGGAGGAGATCCTTTCACATTTTCTGTAAAGACAAGAATTATAGATGTTACTGCTCCGCAAATAATATATGTTTATCCTTCTTCGGGTACCACCGAAGTTGAATTAAGACCGATAATTAATTTAGCTTTCGATGAGCCATTAAATACATCCACAATATCTGGTAAATTTAATGTTGTAAGAAATTCTACTCAGACTAATGCTCAGGGAATAATTCGTTATTATAATGTTTTTAACGGAAAAAGTATTTTAACTTTATTTATCGGTACTCCATTAATTGAAAACGAAGATTATACAATAAGACTTTTGCCAGGTTTACAGGATGTATACGGAAATGCTATTAGTAATCAAACCGAATATTCCTTTACTTCAGGTAACTCTAATTATAATCTTAGGACATCAATTGAGAGCTTTGAGGGCGGGATAGGTAATTGGAGCCAACCAACATCGTCTATGTATACTGTTGGTGCTATTAGACGATTTAACTAAAATATCTTCTTCAACTTCAGTAACAAATCTTAATACTGGTAGTGCCCGATCTATGATGCTTGAATATGGCTGGGATACAAATGAAAGTAATTGGCTGATAAGAGAAAATTTTAATTTAACTGAACCGATTTTTGATGCAAATGGTTTGCTGCAGGTTTTCTTGTTTGGTGATGGAACAAATAATAAATTCAGATTTGCTGTTCGTGAAACTTCAGTTCAGGCTCCTTCTAATTTTGAAGTGAGTCACTGGTATGATGTTGACTGGCTTGGATGGAAACTTGTTACATGGGATCTTAGCCTTGGCGAAACAGGTTCCTGGATAGGTAATGGAATTTTGATCCGCCACTGCACTTTGACAGTTTCCAGATGACTTATATACCGGGAAATGAAAGCACGGGAAATGCATTATTTTGACGATTTAAGAATTGCATCGTTCGATCCTGTTGGTGTTGAAATGGAGGATAACGGTATTCCTGTTACATACAATCTTGAACAGAATTATCCGAATCCATTTAATCCGGCAACTATTATTAAATTCTCAATTCCGGAAGCTTCAAATGTAAAAATAATTGTGTCTGATATTCTTGGAAGAGAAGTTACAACTCTGGTTAATGATAACTTAAATGCCGGAAGCTATTCCGTAAATTTTGACGCCAGTAAAATATCAAGTGGAGTTTATTTCTACACTTTGATGACAGATAAATTTAAACAAAGTAAGAAAATGTTATTGATGAAATAAAACGATTGATCGAGTTCTATTACCCCTTCGGAAAACCGAAGGGGTTTTTTATTTTGATATATTTTATTCATCTCAGATTTTTTAGAAAGTACAAAATGAACTATAGAAAATTCGGTAAAACAGATCTGCTTTATAAGTGAAATTGGATTTGGAGCCTGGGGAATTGGCGGTCCTGCAATGGTTGGTGATCTTGCAATCGGCTGGGGTGATGTTGATGATAATACTTCAATAAAAGCTCTTAAAAAATCATTCGATCTTGGAATAAATTTTTATGACACCGCTGATTTTTATGGATTCGGTCATAGCGAAGAACTTATAGGAAAAGTTTTTGGTAACCGTGATGATGTAATTATTGCATCTAAGGTCGGTCATCGTGTTGAAAATAACACAATACTTCTTGATTATACAAAAGAGCACATCCTTAAATCCTGTGATGATAGTTTAAGAAGACTGAAACGAGATAAGATTGACTTCTATCAATTACACTCGGCAAAATTAAATCACCTGGAAGATGGTGCTTGCATTGATGCAATGCACGAACTTAAAGAAAAAGGTAAAATACGTTATTGGGGAATTTCACTTAACACTTTTAATCCTTATCCCGAAGCTGAATTTTTAATTGAGAGAAATCTTGCTGACGGTTTTCAGCTTGTTTTAAATATCATCAATCAGCGTTCCATGAATCTGATTAAAAAATCTAAAGAAAAAGAATACGGAGTTATAGCAAGAATTCCTCTTCACTTTGGATTGCTTACCGGAAAGTTCAATAAAGAATATATATTTGATAAGAACGATCACAGATATTTTCGTCTTCCTCCAGAATTTTTAAGTGAATTGATTGATTCTCTTGATGAGGTCTGGACTTTATCTGAAAAATATAAAATCAGTAAAACTTCGCTTGCATTAAGTTTTATTTTGAGTGTTGAAGGAGTATCAACGGTTATTCCCGGTATTAAAACTCCGCAGCAAGCAGAAATGAATACAAAAGATATTGTTAAGATTGAAAAGGATGATTTAGATTATCTGCATAAATTGTTTGAAGAAAAGTTTGATAAGCTTGTTGAAAAAATGGTTTAATTACTTCTGTAATTCAGTATTTGATTGGATCAATTTATAATTTCTTTTACACGAGAGTGACAATTCACTGAGAGAAATTAGTATGAAAAAATTATTTGTTTTACTTTTTTTAATTTCTTCCCTTTCTTTCTCACAATCAAACTTTAAGTTTGCCTGGTTAAGTGATATTCACATCGGTTCTCCAACTGCGGCAGAAGATCTAAGTATTTCCGTTAATGATATTAACTCATTTGATGAAATTGATTTTACAATTGTCTCAGGCGATATAACTGAAATGGGTTCTTATAAAGAATTATTTCTCGCAAAAGAAATTCTTGATAAGCTTGAAAAACCTTATTATATAATTCCAGGTAATCATGATTGTAAATGGTCTGAATCGGGCGGAACAGATTTTATTAAACTCTGGGGAAATGATCGTTTTGTATTTGAATATAATAATTACTTGTTTATTGGAATGCATCAGGGACCAAGAATGAGAATGGCTGACGGTTTTTGGGCTCCCGAAGATATTCGCTGGCTTGATTCAGTTTTATCATCATTGACAGATCCCGATCAACCAATAATTTTTATAACACATTATCCTCTTGATGAAAGCATCGCAAACTGGTATGAAGTTCTTGACCGATTAAAAAAATTTAATACACAGGTTACTTTGTTCGGACATGGGCATCGAAACCGAATTTATGATTTTGAGTCTGTACCCGGTGTTATGGGCAGAAGCAACTTGCGAGCTGATAAAAGTGTTGGGGGTTATACAATCTCTCAAGGATTAAATGACACTATGTATTTCTACGAAAGAATACCAACTCAGGGAACAACACTTTGGCATCAACTTCCACTTCAACAAAGAGATTATGAGTCCTATTATAAAGAAGCAACAAGACCTGACTTTTCCATAAATGGAAAATATCCGCAAATAAAAGAAGTTTGGTCATTCAACACTGGATACACAATCGGGTCGTCTGCTGTTATTCATGAAGGAAATGTTATTTGCGGAGATGCATCCGGAAAAATTTATTCTCTCAGTATTGAAGATGGAAATGTAAACTGGACATTTCAAACAGATGGACCAATTTATTCAACTCCCGCAATTAGTAGTAATTATCTTGTTTTCGGAAGCAGTGATAGTTCAGTTTATTGTTTGAATCCTGATAATGGAAATCTAATTTGGAATTACAAAACTAATGCTGCAGTTTTAGGCTGTCCTGTCATTGAAAATGATATTGTTTATACCGGTGGAAGTGACAGAGTTTTTCGTGCGATAAATATTGAGGATGGAAATCTTCTCTGGCAGTTTGATGGATTGAACGGATTTATTGAAACAAAGCCTCTCGTTTATAGTGATAAAATTTTATTCGGTGCATGGGATGAACATTTTTATTGTCTCGATAAAAATAGTGGTGACTTATTGTGGAAATGGAAAGGTGATCGAATCGGTGTGTTATATTCCCCTGCTGCTTGCTGGGCAGTGGCAAATAACGGAATTGTATTTTTTACAGCACCCGACAGAACGCTAAATGCGATTGATATTTCTTCAGGAAAAACCTTATGGAGAACAGGTAAATATCAGGTTCGGGAAACCATTGGAATTTCACAGGATGGCAATCAGATATATGTAAGAACAATGAATGATTCAATTCTTGCTCTACCCTCAAGCAGAGAATTGCAGGAACCAATTTGGATAACTGATGCAGGATTTGGTTACGATATAAGCTCCGCTCAAATAGTTGAAAAAGAAGGAATCATTTTCTATCCGACAAAAACCGGTGAGCTTTATGCTTTAAAAAGTGACAACGGTACAGATATTATGGATCTATAAATTAAGCAGCGGTTATATTAATACTGTTACACCGCTTTCAAAAAACCAAATAATTACAACCGGATTTGATGGGATGATTAAAACTGATTTCTGTGGAATAAAATCAGGAAATTCACTTAGAGGTTTTATAGTTGGATTTCAAAAAAGAATTCAACCCCTCAGGTTAGAGGGGTTGAAAATAATAATTAGAATACGAATGGGAAATCTTTAATTTCTGCAGCAGTAAACTGAGTTAAGCCATTTGTACCCATCCAGTCATAATTCATTGTATTCACACCAAACAATAAAGTCTTTGCATCATATCCCATCACTTTTAATATCATCGCAGTTTGTGCAGAAGTTTGACCTGTATAGCAATAAATAACTACAGGTTTATTTGTCGGTAAAGTTTTTAAATCTGCAGATAATTTTAAAGTCGTTTTTGGTGTGTACTGTATTGCCTCAGGAAGATGACCAAGATTGTAATGATTTTCCGGCCAATAATTTACTATATAATAATTGGCAGGAGTTGCAGTTACAGTTGCATAAGTAATCTTAACATCACCAAACGGATCAGATGATGATAATAATTGATCGATTCTTGCTTCAAGAATTTCTTTACCAGTTGTTTTACCTGTATTGATTACGGGCAAATTACCGGCTGCGGCTTTAGGATAAACCGTTTGAACGAAATTTGTATAATTATTTCCAATTGCAGGCAACCAGGAATTTGCAATCTGACCATTCCATGAAGACATTCCCCACTTCAAAGAAAATACATTACCATAGCCAAGTAACCTTAAAAGAGCGGTTGCATAACCAGAAGTTTGACCGGAATAACAAGCGACAACAATCTTTTCGTAATTGGTAGTGTTTATCGTTTTTATATGAGTAGCTAAATTCGGCAATGCTACGTTTACAGCACCTTCAATGTGTCCTTTACCAGTAAAATCAGCTGCTGATCTAATATCAATAACATATAATTGGGTCGGGTTTGTTAATTGAAGAGTTCTAACATCCTGAGCAGAGATGATAGCAGGATTGGATGTATTCAGATAATCTCCGTTTGCTTCTAAGTATTGTACTAACAGCAGAGATTCATCTACAGCCGCTACTGGTTCGGTAGTACTGTCTTCACTGCAGCCTACATTGATAAACAGCATTGATGCCATTATCAATAAGTAGAGCAAGTGCAACAAGTTTTTGTTTTTCATTTTGTCTTTCCTTTTGTGATTTGTGGTTGATTGATTTCTATATAACTCACCAATTGGCTGGGAGCTTCCCATCAACTATTATGTTAACATTAGCTGACTTTTCCCAGTCTTCTATTAAATCTGATTCAAAAAGGTATAGTTCTTTATTTTTATAATTTTGATTCTTAATAATATGACATCCATCTTTACAACTTAATCGCGGATAAGCAACCCAGTTTCCTATGGAATCCTTATATCCTGTACGAGAAGTTACTTTAATTATGTTGTGAGGAGTTGTGTATTTGTAAGTGGGTCTCACATCAAAATTAGCTAAAATTGGTACGCCATATTCCATCCAGCTGTCCGGCGCCATAAGTGATCTTCTTAGCAAAGTGAATTTGAATCCAGGTTTTGTATCGGAAATCGGATTCATACCAATCTTGTAACCTTGATAAGCAGGAATTCTTGCTCCCTCACCACCAATATGACAGCTTCCACAATTGTTATAGTCTTGAGAATGACAGGTATGACAACTGAAAGTATTCATATGAGCATTATGGAAAATGTTGGAACTAGTAACGTCGGAATGACAATTCACACATTTTGGTAATTCTGCTACTTTATATCTTTGATCATAAATATTTCCGTCACCATGAATTTCGTTCTGAGTATGGCAACTCATACAAGTAAAACCTCTCTCTGTGAGGTGAACATCGGGAACAGTACCAACAGCAACTCCAAAATAAGCGTGCCCTCCCCTGCTAACATGGCACGTAGTACAATGATCAACCATATCCGGAGTTTTAACAAATTTATGGGCACGATATAATCCCCCTCCGCCAGCTTTTGGTCGTAATACATGGCAATCACCGCAGGAAGCGTGGCATTTTGCACAGTTCTTATTATATCCTTCTTTCATCAAATCGCTTAGTAAATCGAAAGCATCGGGAACATCACCCAAACCGGACCTCAGAGTTACCATGCTTTTCTGACCCCAACCCTGCTCATGAATACTGTTTTTTGCTTTGTTAACTAAGTTAGGATGACAACTGCCGCATGCTTCTGTAGAATTGGCTGAGGGCTTTTTTATAAAATCACCTGAGTGAGCAACATTTTTATCTGATGTATTATCAACTCCCTTGTGGCAGGTAACGCAGGGTAATTTTCCGTGAATATCATTTTTAAACTCTTCATAATCAGTTCCACCCATATAAACTCTGTCGTAAGGTTCTATATGCGGAGTTTCTCCACCGCATCCTCCGCCAGTATCATCAACCGGATCAGGAGTGTAAACAGTTTTTAGAAGATTGTAATCAGTATGACACCCGATACAAGATGCTTTATCAAGATTTGATTCGGGTATGATTGGTTGTTCTTCTTCTTTTGAACAACCGATTATAAACAATACGGATATGACGAGTAAGAAAGATAATAGCTTTTTCATTTTCTCTCTCTGAATGGAAGTAATTTATACTCAGTGAAAATTTCAATATATATGCCACAATTTTCCGCATTTAACAGGCATTATATTAAATACCTGAAATATTACTCTCTTGGTTTTGAGAAAATAAATGAATTCAAATTAAAAATGAGAATAGTTGCTCAATGGCAAGAATTTGATAGTGAAAATTTTTGCTCAAAGGGAAACAATACGAAAAAATTTACTACAGGAATAATGTGTGTTGATTTTTCTTTGCTATCTTAAAAGAATCATCTTTCTTGTCTGCAAATAGGTTCCGGCTTTAAGCTGATAGAAATAAACACCGGAAGACGGATAATGTTTGATGGTTGATGTATTGAATTCAATCTCATACCCTCCGGACTGTAATTCTTCATTAACAAGAGTTGCGACTTCATTACCGAGAACATCGTAAACTCTTAAGATTACATTTCTCGTCTCTCGTCTTTCGTCTTGCGGAACGGTAAATCGTATCTTCGTGACTGGATTAAACGGATTAGGATAGTTCTGAAATAACTGAAAATTATTTACTATTAAATCATCTTCATTTTTGATAGAAGTAACCGGAGCAAATAAGTTTTTATAAAAAGTAAAATTGCCGTCATATTCCCCAACAACTAAATCCCTTCTTCCATCTCTATCCAGATCAGCGAAACCAGTATGAGCATTTTGTTTAACTTTTACTTCTGCAAATTGAGAATCATCTCTAACCCAAACTGCAGTTGTTTCATTACCATCATTTCTAAAATAATTAACTACTCCACTGCTTCTACCGATCATTAGATCAAAATCTCCATCATTATCAATGTCAGCAAGAGTGGGTCGGCTGTAATTTGGGAAAGATATTCCTGCAAAGAAAGAATTGTTTATTGAAAAAATATTATTGCCATCGTTTTCATAATATCGGTAATCAGTTCCTGTTTCTGCCCCTACTAATAAATCCAGATCACCATCTCCATCCATATCAGCAAAAGTTGGAATGCTTGACCAGCCAACATCGATAAATCCAAATATGGAACTATCTGCTGTGAATGTTCCATTGTTGTTAATGAAACAAAATATTTGTCCGTTAAGAGCACCTGAAACAATATCAAAATCGAAATCACTATCAATATCAATAAATACGGGTGAACTATATGAACTAACAGTTAAATTTGAGAATGCTGTACTGACAATATTAAAAACAGGTTTTTGATCTGTTCCATCATTTCTTAAGTAATAAAATTTGCCATCCCACATTCCACTTAACATATCGTAGTCACCATCGCCGTCAAAATCTGCAAATGAAACTGAAGCACCGTTTCCATTTAGTTTAACAACTTTAAAGTAATCCGGATATAATTGAAACAAAGGATTGGTTGCTGTTCCATTATTTCTGTAAACGTACATCAGACCAGAAGAAGTACCATAGATCAAATCTGGATCACCATCATAATCAAGATCGGTAAAAGTTGGATTCTTCCAATAACTTTGAGTTTCAACAGAGGCAAAAGTTGTGTATTCACGAGTCCAAACTTGACCAAATTTTGTCCCTGTATTTTTATAATAATACAATGCGGCGCCATCTCTGCCAATAAGTAGATCATAATCTTCATCATTATCTAGATCGGCTAAAGATGGATATGAATTTAATCCGACATCAGGAATTGCTGTCACCAAAGTATTATCTAATTCAAACTGCGGATGAGTTACCGATCCGTTATTTCTGAATCCTAATGTTAATCCCGGTTCTGGACCGGCTACAAATGATTCACCGATTCCAACCAGCAAGTCATAATCTCCATCCCCATCAAGATCAGCAAAAGCAGGTTTTGGATCACCGCCAATCTGTGAGTTTACATTCGTAAATACAGTATCATTCTTAACAAATTCGGGCATAGTTGTATTGCCGACATTTTCATAATAAAGTAATCCGTAATATCCGCCAATAACTAGATCAAGATCACCGTCGTTATCTATATCGACCAATGCAGGATAATCCGAATTGGTGTTTATCTGTCCTCCGGAATAGATATTCCATAATAAAGAAGTATCTTTGGAAAAAGTTGAAGGGAAATCAGTAGAATTATTCCAGAAAAAATCCGTTATATCGGTTATGTTTCCAAGAAAAAGATCGAGAGTTCCATCGTTGTTCATATCACCGAAAACCGGAGCGGAGAAACTTTTAACAGTAACACCGGAAACAGTAAAAACCGAATCTACTTTTAACCAGTTTTGAGCATAAGAATTAAAATTAGTCAAGAATAAAAAAATGAAGATCATGTATCTCAAGTCAGACTCCAAAAAAAAATTTAACATTCTAATACAATTATAAATAAAGATTATTGAACCTACACCTTAAAGCAAACGTTATAAAAAACATAGAATGTGAATCAGATTTACAGTAATTCCATCCACAAAATTGTTGGAAGATTAGATTTTGTGCTTAGTAAAAATGAAACGCAGTTCTACTTATTTTTTAGTTGAGCGTTCTGGAGTGAAATGAATGTACCCGGAACAGGATTCGAACCTGCACACCGTCACCGGCACTAGCTCCTGAAGCTAGCGTGTCTACCGATTCCACCATCCGGGCAAATCAATTAAGAATTAAAAATTGACAATTAAGAAATTATCTTTGTTAATTCTGTTCTGTGAAATTAAACATTTCACAGAACACTTTGAATTATGACAGTAAGCTTTATACGCTGATCAAACTTAAACTTCTAAAAGAAAATATTTCTAAATCCATTCGTAATTCCTAATTATAGAATTACCACCTTGAGTCACCCCGTTGATTTTCATTAATTATTCTGCTTCTTCTTCCACCAGTATGTAATTCACATTCGGGAGGCATTTTATTTTTATCTATAATTTCAATAACCACCTCCGGACAATTCTCAGTAGCAATACGGGAATCACCTAAATCCATAGTTTCTTTACAAAACTCAACTCTCTCAACACCATCAGCTAATTCAAAGTAAGAGAGAGGAAGATTTAATTCTTTGTAAGCACCTTGCATAAACATCGCCCAGATCGGCAATGCAGCTTTTGCTCCCTGACCATACCAATTGGTAAACTTAACACGATGATCATCAAATCCGACCCAAACACCTGCAACAAGATCGGGAGTAAAGCCTACAAACCACGCATCAGAAAATTTTTGTGTTGTTCCGGTTTTTCCTGCTGCCGGAAATTGGAAATATCTTCTAACTCCTGCGCCGGTTCCGGAATTCACAACATCCTGCATCATATCAACCATAATAGATGCTGTTTGCGGATTTAATGCCTGCACATATTCGGGTACAAACTCATCGATCATAACTCCATTACGATCTTCGATTTTCAATATAGAAATCGGATTTACATGAACTCCTTTGTTGGGGAATGTTCCTAAGGCAGAAGTTATTTCTAAAGGAGTTAATTCCACAGTACCGAGAGCAATGGCAGGATATGAATCTAATTTAGAATTTATTCCCATTCTTGAAGCAAGTTTTACAACTTGATTAGGAGGTGCCATTTCGCCAATAGTTAATCTTCCGGCAATTACATTTATAGATTGTGATAAGCCCCATCTTAAAGTTTCATATCCGCTGTATTCATCATCAGCATTTGATGGAGACCAGCCCTTATAGTCAAATCTTTGATTAAGAACAGTGTATGCAGGAAAAAGTCCGTTCTCTATTGCAACAGTATATACAAAAGGTTTGAACGCTGAACCGGGCTGACGTTTAATACCTGTAACATGATTCAATCCTCGTCCAAACTCCATATTACGTCCACCAACGAGAGCTTTGATATTTCCAGTTTTAGGATCGACAACAACAAATCCCACTTCGATTGCTGTCGCAGCAGCTTTAACAGAATCTATAAAGTCATTATCATATTTAAAGCGATTGTAAATAGCGCTTCTTTCACTTTTATCAGCAGAGATATATTGAGGCAAATCTTTTATTGCACGATCAATGAGATTTGTAAGCAGACTTTTGTTTCTATTCCAATTCCAATTCTTGTTAAATAGCTCCTGGTATTCTTTCAGATGTTTTTCAGCAGAACGATTTGCAATTCTTTGCATACTCATATCGAGAGTGGTATAAATATTTAACCCTTCGCGATATAGATCATATCCGTATTTATCAGCCATTGCAGACATTTGCAATCTCACATATTCCATAAAATGCGGAGCTTCGGTTCTCATTGCACTTATTCTTTCTGAACCCAAAACTATTGGCTGTGTTTTTAGCTTCTCATAATCTGACCGTGAAAGCAATATCTGTTACAACCATATTATGCATTACTATATTACGACGCTGGATTGCCTGATCATATCTTTTTACCGGATCATATCCATCCGGCGATTTTAGTAAAGCTATAAATACTGCTGATTCCGGAAGAGAAAGTTCAGAAGCCTTTTTACTGAAATAAACCTGTGAGGCAGATTCAATACCGTAAGCACTTTTTCCAAAATATGAAACGTTCAGATATAACTCAAGAATTTCATTCTTGGTAAAATTCTTTTCGATCTGAATGGCTGTTATCCATTCTCTTATTTTTCTTACGGCAGTATCAAGTTTATTTTCTCTTCTGCTTTTAAGATTGTAAAGATTTTTCGATAACTGCTGTGTAATAGTGCTTGCACCCCCTCCTTCAAATGACAAAGTAAAAACATTTTTTATCATTGCCTTGAAAAATCTTGGTACATCAACACCCCAATGATCATAAAATCTTCTGTCTTCGGTTGCAATAAGCGCATCAATCAAATGTTGAGGAAGGCTGTCCAGTGATGTTTCAATTCTGTTCTCAATAAAAAACTGACCAATTAATTCTCCATCGGCAGAATATACTTTACTGGCTAACACTGGACGCGGGTTTTCCAGTTCCTCAAGTGATGGAAGTCCACTTATGATATAAATTAAAAGTACTAGGAAGAATCCAAAAATAATTGATATAACGGTCCAGCGTGTTTTACTGCTTTTCCTTTTTTTTCGGCCTTTATTCTTTTTGGAAAAGCTGTTAAAGTATTCGTTAAAATCTGAATCAGAATATTTCTTTTTAGCCATTTAAGTCCAATCCATTATATCAAAATTCGAATTTGAAAATTTCCCGTAACAAGGTTTATCAAGCCATGAACCGAGATTTATGTAAGAACCTTGATTATGATTAATAAAAAGTCTTTTATGCAAATGTCCGAAAAGCACATAATCAAATCCTTCATCAATTTTTTTCTTCGCTGCTTCAAGTAATCCGTCGCCCTCACCGTAATCTTTACCAGAAGTGTATCCACGACTGGATTTACTTGTACCACTAGCCAAAGCTACTCCTAAATCGGGATGAATTATTGAATATGCTTTTTGTAAAAATTTATTTCTTAAAATTGCTTTTAATACTTTGTAACCTGCATCATTCTGAACTAATCCGTCACCGTGACCGATAGAAAAATTTTCTTTCATTTAATACAAATTCAGACGGATCAGGATACAAAATTGCACCAATATCTTCAGTGAAAAAATTACGGTGCAAAAAGTCGTGATTTCCTATAAAATAATGCAGTTTTACTCCATTTTCTGTAATATCCTGCAAAGCAGTAAGAGTCCGGAAAAATCCCTTTTGGTACACTTTTTTGTATTCAAACCAATAATCGAAAAGATCACCAACAATAAATAATTCGTCGCAGTTATCTTTAGCAAAAGAAAGAAATTTAACAAGGAGTCTTTCCTTGACCTTCTCTTCTTCCTTTGACTGAAGTCCTAAATGAATATCGGATATGAATAGATACGTTTTGCTCACATTAAACTGATTTTATTGATAGGAAAAATTAAGCATTCAGCATCATAAAAGAAATAACAATAATTTAGTGTAGTCTTGATTTTATTTGCATTCATTTCTTTATGAAACTTGCTAAAAGCCAATTATGAGGATCGAAAATTATATCAACAGGTTTTTTAACGAATTCAAATTTTATTTTTTTGTTTGATAAGTCAATATAGGATTTAAAAACCTGGTCAGTTTTATCATCAAAAACAATTTTTAATTCAAGTGGGAAGTGAAATTCTTTATATCTTTCCTGAACCTGCTCAATACTTATTTCAATTGAATATTTTTCATCTATTTCTGATATAATAAAAGAATACTCTGCTTTAATCTGATCATCACTTTCAAAAATCCACTGATTGAAAAATTTTGTGAGATCTTTTTGTGAAGTTGTTTCACTTACACCTTTAAAATCATAGATAGAAGCAGAGCCATATTTGAATTCGTCGTAGTAATTTCTAAGAATGTTAAAAAATATTGAATCTCCCACTTCAAATCTTAACATATGAAGGACCCACGCACCTTTATCGTAGACTGTTGTACTAAACAGATCATCGGGAGCATAAAGTTTTCCTGAGAAATTTTCATTAAACTTACTGTGCATAAATGATTGCAGGGCGTCTTTACCATATTTGTATTCGTCGTAAAGTGCTTCTGAATATGATGCAAAACCTTCATTAAGCCAAATATCTTTCCAGCTTTTTAAACCGACAGCATTCCCCCACCACTGATGAGATAATTCGTGAGCATATATATCACGGAAAAAATTGTTACCGTTTACAAAGATATAGCCCATTCCAGTAATTGTTTGGTGTTCCATTGCACCAAAGTTCCACAGAAATTCTGCAACACCATATTTTTCTTTGATGAATGGATATTCACCAAAAGTATCGGAATAAAACCTTATCATATCATTGTGAACAGCAAAATCTTTTTTAGCATTTTCCAGATGCTCGGGCATTACGTAATATTCAATCTTCAAGGTATCATCTGTCAAAGTTATATAGTCATCAAAATATTCATAAGGTGCTGAATAAATAGCGATAAGGTATGTTGAAATTGGATAGTATGTCTTCCAATGGTATGTTTTATGAGTTTCATCTTCAACAACATTCACTAATTTTCCATTAGATACAGAAATATTTTCTTTTGTATTCCTGATTCTTATTTCAAGCATCGCTTTATCATTTGGTAAATCGTTGCATGGAAACCATGTATAAGCATAATTCGGCTGGTTTAATGTATAAACCAGGGAGCGATTATTAACTTCACCAAAAACAAATCCATAAGGACCAAATGATTTTGGTTTGCCTTTGTAAGCAATGAAAAGACTGAATGTATCGACAATTTGACTCAGTAAAATTGATTGAGAATGAAGTTCCTTTTTGTGTAAAGTCTGTTTGAATACCATTCAGTTTAAGTTCAGAAATTTTCAGCTTATCATAAAAATTAAGATCTATAGATTTTATTGTCCGATCAAGAATTAGTCCCAACAATAGAAATTTCAGCAGTAATTGTTTTTTCTTTTATATCTAAATCGATAAATAAATCGTAACTCAGTATATCAATCTTTAATTGATTTTCGGAGATATAATCATCGTTCTGGTTTTTCGAATTGTTAGGCTTAAAACTATAAGCACTATTGCTGGTAATGAGCAGAAATAATACGTAATAAATAAAATATTTCATTTAATAAGTTTTCTAGGTGAAAATAATCGAATATTAACACTTATTCAGTTAAATATTTTTATAACTAAAATCAATTTAAGCAGTTCTGAGATTGCCAATCAAATTTTAATTCAATATATTTTTATATAAAAATAATAAAAGATGTTGTTATGAGTATTCCCGGTTCCTCAATATTAAGAGATACAGTTACAGTAATTCTTGCCGGAGGTGAAGGAGAAAGACTTCATCCTTTAACAAAAGTAAGAAGCAAACCCTCTGTTCCCTTCGGAGGAAAGTACCGAATAATTGATTTCACACTCTCCAATTGTCTCAATTCAGGATTAAGAAGAACCTACGTTTTTTCACAATATAAATCCGATTCACTGAACATGCACTTGTTCGAAGCCTGGAGTATCTTCAATCCCGAACTTGGTGAGTTCATTTATTCTGTTCCACCACAAAGAAAATTAAACAACGATTGGTATCTTGGAACTGCTAATGCCATTTATCAGAATCTTAATTTATTATCTGATAAAAAAGCAAAATGGGTTTTGATTCTCGGCGGTGACCACATATACAAAATGGATTATCTTAAATTTTTACAAAATCATCTTGATACCAAAGCAGATTTGTCTATCTCCTGCATTGAAATTCCAAAAGATGGTGCGCGTCGTTTTGGAATTGTCGGCGTTGATGATAAGTATAATGTAACATCGTTTATTGAAAAACCTGAGAATCCTCCGGAAATACCCGACAGGAAAGGTTATTCTTTGGTTAATATGGGAATTTATGTTTTTAATGCTTCTGTTCTCAGAGAAGTGTTACTTGAAATGGATTCGAAACGCATTAAGGCTCACGATTTTGGTCAGGATGTAATTCCTTATATGGTGAAGTCTAACGCTAAAATTTCTGCTTATAAATTTGAAGACGAAAACAAAAAAACTCAGCCGTATTGGAGAGATATAGGAACTTTAGACAGCTATTATGCAGCGACAATGGATTTGATAAGTATATCTCCAGAATTCAATATGTATGATCTCGATTGGCCAATAAGAACTTATCCGTATCAATATCCTCCGGGCAAAACAGTTTCACACGAAGGTGAAAGAGTCGGTAGAACACTAAACTCTCTTATATGCGACGGATGCGTTGTATCTGGAGGTTTGGTTGAAAGATCCGTGCTTGGTCCTAACGTAAGAGTAAACAGCTTTTCATACATTACTGATTCAATTATTTTTAATAGTTGTAACATAGGCAGACACGCAAGAATAAGACGAGCTATAATTGATAAGAATGTTAATATTCCCGAAGGTTATGAAATTGGTTTTGATCTTGAAGGCGATAAGAAAAAATTTACAGTTACGGAAACCGGCATTGTAGTAATTTCTAAAAATACAGTTCTGCCCGAATAGTTTTTTTATCGTTTTTCTTATTATTAGATTTCTCTCAGAAATATTGAATTAAAGAATTATAATGACAGAAGTACTGAGAGATAAATTAAATAATCTTCCTACCGGTCCGGGTGTTTATCAATTCATAAACAAATCCGGAAAAGTGATTTACGTTGGTAAAGCTAAAAACCTCAGAAGCCGTGTAAAATCATATTTCCAGACTAATATCACCTCCCAAAAAACTCTGGTAATGATCCAGAAAGTTGTTGACTTTCAGCTTGTTGTAACTGACAGCGAAGTCGAAGCTCTGATGCTTGAGAACAATCTTATTAAAGAATTAAAACCTCGCTACAACATAAATCTTAAAGACGATAAATCTTATCCTTTTATAAAAGTTACAAATGAACTTTTCCCTCAGGTGTATCCCACCAGAAGAATTATTAAAGATGGTTCAAAATATTTCGGACCTTACACCGATGTCAGAAGTATGAAAGCTTCATTAAGAATGATCAATCAGATTTTTAAGATAAGGAGCTGCGATTATAATATTACTGAAAAAGCAATTGAACAGAAAAAATTTAAAGTGTGTCTTGATTATCACATAAAAAAATGTGATGGACCCTGTGAAGGTTTAGTCTCGCCAAAAGAATACAATGAAATGGTTTCGGAAGTTGTGAAATTGTTAAAAGGCAGAACTGATGATTTAATAAAAGATCTTACTCATAAAATGAATCAAGCTGTTGAGCAGTTAGAATTTGAAAAAGCCGCTGAAGTAAGGGATAAGATTGAGCAGCTTAAAAGCATTTCATTAAAACAAAAAGTTGTAAGTGATGATTTTGAAGATCGCGATGTTTTTGCAATAGCTTTTGAAGGTAAAGATTCTTCTTGTTCTGTTTTTAACATTCGGAACGGAAAACTTATAGGCAAAAAACAGCTTAAACTATCAATTGAGATTGGTGAAGAATTACCTGAAATCTACTCTGCAGCAATAAAATTTTATTATAATGAGCTGACAGAAATTCCAAAAGAAATAATCTGTGAAATTGAACCAACTGATTCCCAAATCCTGATTGATTGGCTTGAATTCTCAATCAGAAAAGAAAGTTAAGTTTATAATCCCACAACGAGGCGATCTTAAATCTTTGGTTAAAATGTGCAAAGCAAAATGCAATCCTGCAATTGAAAGAAATTCAAATTCAAAAAATGAAAAATCAGGGCAGCATTCCATATTCTGTTGCCGCACTTCAAAGAGATTTAAGACTAAAAACTATTCCCAAAAAAATTGAATGCTTTGATATTTCTAATCTTCAAGGAAGCGATACTGTTGCAAGTATGGTTGTGTTTGAAGACGGTAAACCGAAAAAAAGTTTATACCGAAAGTTCATTATTAAAAGCGTAACCGGACCAGATGATTTTTCAAGTATGCGCGAAGTAATTGAACGCAGATATAAAAGTCTGATCGAAAAGAATGAACCATTCCCCGATCTTATCATGGTTGATGGCGGGAAAGGTCAGCTTTCTAGTGCTGTTGAAATTCTGGATTCTCTTGGATTTAACAACTACAATATAATCGGACTAGCAAAAAGACTTGAAGAAGTTTTTCTTCCGGATAAATCCGATCCCGAGATGATCCCAAAAACATCTTCAGGATTAAAATTGTTACAACAAATAAGAGATGAAGCTCACAGATTTGCAATTACTTTTCACCGAAAAAGACGAAGTAAAAGAATAATTAAAAGCGAATTGACAGACATAAAAGGCATCGGTCCTGGAACAGTACATAAACTGCTTAGTGAACTTGGTAGTTATGATGCCGTGAAAAATGCAGATAAAGAAAAATTGATAAAACTGATCGGCAATAAAAAAACTGAAATTTTAATCAGACAT
This sequence comes from uncultured Ignavibacteriaceae bacterium, assembly GCA_963714415.1. Classification (GTDB taxonomy): domain Bacteria; phylum Bacteroidota; class Ignavibacteria; order Ignavibacteriales; family Ignavibacteriaceae; genus JAGXRK01. Next base: position 78,792 of record CAVQOL010000003.1, on the reverse strand, counting down.
TTTGAAGATAATGAAACTTTTCCCAAGTAAAATTATCTTTATTTAATGAGCATTGTTGAGCGGAATAATTTTCTTCCCGACGAGTAAAACCACACCTGCAAGTATCAAACAAATTATTATTATTGAAATGTAAGGAGATAGTCCAAAAGCTGTTGGAATATCGCCGATGAGCATTGTTACAATTGCTACAATAACTGCATAAGGTAATTGAGTTCTTACATGCTCAACGTGATCGCATCCTGATGCCATTGAACTGAGAATTGTCGTATCTGAAATCGGTGAGCAATGATCACCCCAAACACATCCTGTCAGGACAGAACTTATAACTCCGTGCAAAATCAAAGTGCTTTCCGCTGGAGAAAGTCCGCTTAGTTTAGAAACAGAAGCTGCTAAAGGAATTGCAATAGGAAACATAATAGCCATTGTTCCCCAGCTTGTTCCGGTTGAAAAACTTATAAGTCCGCAAACAATAAAAACTATAACCGGCAGATAATATGGGCTGATTGAGCCGCTGATGAGACTAATAATATAATCAGCAGTTCTCATATCCTGGGTAACTGAACCAATTGACCAGGCTAAGGTAAGAATGAGAACAGCAAGAAACATCGATCTTAAACCAAGAAACCAGGCATCCAATGTATCTTTCAAATTCATAATTCTCTGAAAGAGTATCATTACCGCTGCAACTACGCAAGCCGCAAATGAAGACCAGAGTAAAGCGAGATAAGAATCCGAAGCAGCTATAACATTCTTTATTGAATAATCACTCACACCATTGGAGCTTAGTGTATCTAAGCCGGTATAAATTAAGCCAGCTATGGAACCAAAAATTAAAACTAAAATAGGTATTAAGCCGTTGTACCACTTTGCTTTATCTTCGTTACCAAACAGTTCGCTGGAAGAAGTAAGATCGCTGGAAGTTACACCTAATTTCGATGTATCGTTTCCTTCCAATGCTTTATTCTCCGCTTTGAGCATCGGTCCGAAATCTCTCTGGGTATAACTTAAAAAGAAAACAAAAAATATCAACGCAATGGGATAGAACCTGTAAGGAATTGTTTCTATAAAAACACTGTAAGCATTTTCGGTTGAACCGATCATCTGCAACCCGTCCTGAATCAATCCGACTTCAAATCCAATCCACGAACTGATGATAAATATACTTGCGATAGGTGCTGCAGTTGCATCAACAACAAATGCAAGTTTTGCACGAGATATTTTAAGTTTATCCGTGACAGGTTTCATCAGGTTTCCAACTACTAACGTATTTGCATAATCATCAAAGAAAATTATTATGCCCGCTAACCATGTAGCGATCAAACCGGATTTTCTGTTCTTGGCAAATTTTATAACGCTATTTGCAATTCCTCTAGTTCCGCCGCTTTTAGAAATCAAACCAATAACTCCACCAAACAACAACGTAAAAACGATCACCTGCATATGAGATTTATCTATTAAAGCATTAATTATGTAAACATCAGCAATTCTTAGAAAAGCTGTAAGGGGATCGTAACCGTAGATAAAAAATGCACCTGTGAATATTCCGAGAAGGAGTGAAAATATAACCTGTCTGAAAATAAGAGCTAATAATATTGCTAAAGCCGGAGGAAGAATGCTAAGTAAGCCGGGCAGCACTCTTGTATCACCAATTTCTTTATTATATGTCTCATTAATAATTCTAAAACTTCCGGTTGACTTTAAAGTAAGTAAAGTGTCAAAACTTCCCTCATTTAGAACAATATTGAATGAAGTAATTGTTTCGGGGTTTTGAAATTTTATCTTAAGGGTTTGAATAGTATCGGGATAATTTGAACCCTGTAATCTGAAACTGATGTCTTTGAGAATAACCGACGGATATTCAATGCTTTGCGGCAGAACTGTTATATTGAATATCAGAAAAAATAAAAATGATTGAAGGAAATGTTTTCAATATTTTTCTTTTAAATTTCTCGAATAATAGTTTATTAACTTAGGTGAATATAAAACGCTCAGTTCAAAAATCAAAAATAAATATTATATTTAACCACAATTAAAAATTAATCTTATGCGATCGAAATTCAGAGAAATAATATTTACTCTTGTTGCAATTTTGTTTTTACTGAGTTGCAGCGAAGAAAAACCAAAACCATACATATTTAATGGTCAGGAATTAAGCAGGCTCACAAATTTATTTTTTAGCGGGGACAGTTCTGCTAATTCGCTTTTAGGATTTTTATTCAACAATGTAGATCCTAAACTTATAGAAGTAAATAACCTATTTATCGACAGTGTTACTTTTGGTGGCGATAACACGGTTTACACTCTTTTACTTGAATCCAGAAATCCTGCTTTTAATCTTTTTGCAGTGATAGATAAAAAAATGAATGTGTTGTTAAAAGATAACTCGCTTAACGGTAACTTAGCTTTCGGATTTCAAAACTTTAATAATAATACTTACGCCGTTATCATCGAATCATTCAAGGCCAAAGACACAATCAATATTAAAAGGACGTCTTTGTATGAAATAAAAAGCAATTTATCAAATTTGATATTTCGCTCGGCAACAGGTTTTGATTACGGTAGAATGAGTATAGCTTCAAAGATCACTTCATTTAGCAAGGATGAAATTAAACTTACATTCACAACAAAAAACATTCCTTTATTCAAGATTAAAGAAGATGGTTTTATTTACGACGCAGTTACACATAAATATGTAAGTGCTAATAATTACCTAAGAAATTTTATTATTGATCAGATAAGCAGGATTAAAATTAATAAGGATATTAAAGAAATTACAGATAGAAGTTCTTTTGAAAGTCTTTTGTCAGGTAAGGAAGCGGATGTTGTTTATACCAAATTTTCCAAAAATGATTATACTATTTACCTTTCCAAGGACTGGCGTGAATTTGAAAACTTTGCTATTACTAAATACGTGAAGAATGAGTTCAGAGGAAATAAATATATAAATGAAAGACTCGGTGCAAGTATATTTTTAATTAAACTTCCTGATATGGATTCGGCAGAAATGTTTATAGAATACAAACTTGTAAACAAAAACAATTATGAACATCCTGTTCGTTACAGCGATTTACAGGAATCTGGAAGACATTTTGTAAATTTTTATGAGTATTCTTGCGGCAAACAAAAATTCCTTTTAATTCTGGAAGCTCCAAAATTTACCTATGTGCGTAATTTGGAGATATATGAAAACATTGTTCAAACATTTAAAATTATTTGCTGATGTATAAAATTTTATTTTTTCTTCACAAACCTGTTGATGAAAATATTCCTGAACCATTTCAAGGAAAAAACATTAAAAACACTTTCTGAATTATCCGGTAAAGAAATTTTTATCGCAGAAATTGAAAGTAATCTTCTTGCTGACAAAAAATTCAGTTACTTTTGTGAAGCCGAGTTTAATTCGAAAGATGAAATGGATAAAATTATGAACTCCAAAGCAGGATTAGAATTAAATAAAGACTTAATGGACTTTCATCAATATTTAACTGTTATAACCGTAAACTATAAATTATAATTATGAACTTATATTTAATACGACACAGTATAGCTGAGAAAATATCACCGGATAAAAAAGATTTTGAACGTGAGCTCACATCTGAAGGCAATCAACTGCTCCGTTCCGCAGTTGAATATTGGAAAAGAATTGTTCCGGGATTAGATTTAATAATATCTTCACCTTTAACCCGAGCTAGTCAAACCAGTGAGATTATTGCTGAAATATTCAATTACAGTAAAGAAGTGATAAAGGACAAGCATCTTGCAAACGGAGCAAAGACGAGTGATCTGATTGAAATATTAAACTCATTTAACGTTGAAAATATTGCCTGCATAGGGCATCAACCGGATCTATCTTTACATGTTTCAAATTTTATTTCCTCTATTGGATGTGTATTGCATTTCCCGCCTGCATCAATTTGTAAGATCAGATTTAACGGGAAGGCAAAATTATCCAAAGGTGAATTAATATATCTTATTCCACCGGAGATATTTGTAAAATAAAAAGGCGCACAGTTACACAATCCAGATACTTACCGCTGCTTCCTTCCGGACCTGACGGAGTTGGGTATTGAACTGTTAACCGGCGCCATTAAAATTGCGCTGCAAAATTCCAATATTAATTATCAATTACAAATCAAAATCTTTTCCTAGTACTCCTGCTTTTTTCTTTTATTTATAATTTGTGAAAGTTTCTTTTTCAATTCTTCTTTAGCCGGTTGAGCTTGTTTAAGAATTGATTCAGCTTTTATAAAGTCAAGGACGCGGACATCATAAATTTCAGGTTTAATGCAGATATCCGGTTTAATATACTTTAATCTTTCTTTAATTATAGAATTTTGCATTGTTTGATATGTTGTAAATACCGAATCAAAAGTTGGAGGGATTTCGCTCTCGTTATGTGCTTTAAATGCAGTAACATCTATTGCAATTGTTATGTCACATTGACTTTTTATTAAATCGAACGGAAGTGGATTAACCGCACCTCCATCAATTAAAATTCTATTTTTTATTTTAACAGGAGTAAATAATCCAGGTAAAGAATAGCTGGCTTTAATTGGTTGGATCAATTCACCTTTGTCGAAAACAACTTCCTCTTTTTTCCAATAATCGGTTGCAACTATTTTTAGGGGAACTTTAAGCTCCTCAAATTTGGAAATCTTTAAATGAGTCTCCATATACTTCTGAAACTTCTCACCTTTTATAAAACCAGATTTTATGAACTGCGGATCAAACATTGTAAAAAGTTTTACAATATCAGATTTTAAGAAGAAAATCAAAAACAGAATCACTTTTTGGATTAATGAGTTGATCAAGAATTTCTCTCATCTCTTTGCTAGTAAAACCGGCAGCATAAAAAGCTCCAACGATAGCACCAATACTTGAACCTGAAATAACTGAAGGTTTAACTCCAAGTTCTTCTAAAGCTTCAATCATTAAAAGATGAGCAATACCGCGAGCACCGCCTGCGCCGAATGCTATTCCAATAGAAGGAGAAGGGAAATCGGAGTCAATCTTTACTTTCATTGTATTATCATTTTTTGATCAGTGCAAATCCATTCGATCAGTGTCATCCGCGTTCTATTATTTTATTTTTGAATTTCAAATATTGCGTCAAGTACAGTCCCGTCAACCCACTTAACGATAGCAATAACTTTATCTTTATTAACTTTTGGTTTAGCTGGTGCACTTCCGCAAATTTCATCAACTTCTTTTTTGATTTCTTTGATTGATTTAATTGGTAATTCAGATTTTTTAACTGCATTAATCAAATCTTTTCTTAAAGGATTAATTGCTATTCCTCTTTCAGTAATAATAACATCAATAAGCTCTCCTGGTCCGCAGAGAGTCGTAACTTTATCAACAATAACAGGAATACGGTCTCTAAAAGAAGGAATTGCTAAGATTGTACATTTAGAGTACAGACAATTCTGCCAACCACCGATTCCGTGCAGCAAATATCCATCTGAGTGAGTTACAACGTTTGCATTAAAATTAACATCAACTTCTGTTGCACCAAGAACAGCAACGTCAACAATGGAGGCAAAATTTCCTTTACCGTGATAATTGTAACTTGTGAATGGAGAAGTGTTGACGTGATTTGCATTTTCACGCATACTTCTGACACCTTCGAGATCAAATGTTTGCCCATCGAGGATATATTCTGTTAATCCTTCTTCAAGCAATTCAACCAAATATTTTGTGCTGCCGCCGCGCATGAATCTTGCTTTAACACCTTTAGCTTTCATTTTTTCTTTTAAGAAGAGAATGAATGCAAGATTGGTTCCGCCGGCACCAGCTTGAAGCGAGAATCCATCTTTCATTATTCCTGCTGCTTCAATAAAATCAGCAACATACTCAGCAATCAATAAACGATCCGGTGATTTTGTTACCTCTGTGGTTCCGGAAACAATTTTTTGTGGATCGCCTAAGTGATTCAACCTCCACAACATAATCAACATTATTGCCTTGAATTTGCCAGGGCACGCAAGGAAATGGAACAAGATTATCTGTAGCAATTATTACTCTATCAGCATATTCAGAATCACCGAGTGCAAAACCAATTAATCCGCAAGCTGATTTACCACGATCACCAGTTGCATTCCCAAATGAATCAGCAGTTGGGGCAGCGATCACTGCAATATCAACATGAACTTCACCATCTTGCATAGCCTGGTATCTTCCACCGTGTGAACGAAGAACACCAATGCCTTTCATTTTTCCTTCAGTTGTAAATTTACCAAGCGGTCCATTCATACTTCCTTCAATGTGATGGATTGTTCCATCTTCCAAATATTTTATTAAGTGTGAATGAACAGGAAAAGAAGCCGATGGATACCATCTTATATTTTTTATTCCCATTTCCTTAACCACATCAAATAACATATTTGTTAAAGCATCACCATTTCGTAGATGATGATGAGTTGAAATTGTCATTCCATTTTTAAGTCCGGCTTTTTTTAAGGCTGTCTTTAAATCTTTTACAACTTTATTTCCATCTTTTGGATAATCAATACAAGTTCTGATAGAAGGTTTAGCTTTAATTCCATTCGGTTTGTATTTGTCAACTCCTTTAAATGGAACTTGTGATTGTCCATTTATTTCTGTTGGGACTAATCTTCCTGCTGCATTTTTTACCAATTTCATTTTAATTCCTCAATATTTAATAAATGGTACACTGATAATTAAGATGATTAAGATTATTTATGATTATAAAAAATCATAAACAATCAGTCTGATCAGTGTACTATTGCTCTTTTCTCCAATTCTCTAATATAATTTTATTCATAATCGCCAAATCAATTGTTCGTAGTGCACGCTTAACAACAGGCGGATCAATCATTTTACTTCCAAGTGATACGACACCCAAACCTTTTTTTTCGGCTACTTCAAATGCAAGAACAATCTTTTTAGCTTTTTCAATTTCTTCTTTTGTTGGTGCAAAAGCTTCATGCACAACTTTTATCTGCCGCGGATGAATACATCCTTTACCCTCAAATCCAAGTGACTTTGCTTCGATAACACTCTGTCGCAATGCTTCCATATCAGAAACATCTGAGAATACAGTATCAATAGCCTGAATACCTGCAGCCTTTGCTGCATTAACGAGCATCTGTCTGGCAAAAATACTTTCGCGTCCTTCATTAGTTCGTTGAGTTCCGATATCTGCAGTGTAATCCTCAAGTCCGATTGCAAGAGCGCAATTATTTTTGGATGCAGATGCAATCTCATAAGCTTTGATTACTCCAAGTGCGCTCTCTATAATTGGCATGAAGTAGATAGGATTCTCCACTTTGTATTGTTTTTTAAGTTTATCAACTTCCTTTTCAAGTTGGTGAATTTGTTCCCCAGACTCACACTTTGGAATTAGAATTACATTAACATTATGCGGAATAATAAACTTCAGATCATCTAAACCTTTTGGTAGCTGATTTATTCGAACCATTCTTTCTGCACCATAAAAATCAACAGAACGTAAAGCATTACGAACAATTAACTGAGCAGCATCTTTTTCTGTGGGTGCCACACTATCTTCTAAATCCAGAATTATTCCATCCGGAGAATGAAGTCCTGCATTTACAAAAAACTTTGGTTCATTACCGGGAAGATAAAGTCTGCTTCTTCTTAATTTATCTTTTAAAGTCGAATATTTATTTTTTTGATTAGGTGGTAGCAAATATTCTTTTTCTAATTCCGGGAAAATTCGTTTTACAGCAAGTTCAAATCGTGCTGCTAGCACAAAAGGTAGGGCGCCATTGTCCTCAAGAAGAATCTTCGCATCTTTCAGTCCAAAGAATTTGCACATATCGAGAACCATTTGTTTAATTGATTCTCCATACATTGACTGAACTTTACTAGTAATATCCAGTTTAAGACCTCCTGAGTCGTTAAACTGAATTTCAAAATAGCAATCAGAACGAATTGAATCGCCACGTTTGCCTGCGGATGATTTTAAGATTTTTTTCATATTGCGATAGTTTTAATTATTAAAGACAATAGAACGCAGATAACGCAGATTTAGCTGATCAGCACAGATCTGAATAATCAAGGTAATCAGCGTCCTATCTAAGTTAAACATTAAGTTTCTTCATAAACTCTCTTGCTGTCATAAGTTCTGCATTAAAGATTGCATCTTTTATTTCTTTCCTTCTGCCAGCAACAAATAGTTGAGATGATAAAGCTTCAAATTTATTATCAAGATCTTCCATTGTCATAGGTTCGCGTGGATCACCTTTCGGATATTCAAGATATTCCGAAAATTCTCTTCCGTCTATTGTTTTAACAACAGCTTTACTCGGCTGTTTGGCAGGAAACATCTTTTCAAACTCTTGTGACGGCTCACCTTTTATTTTATCAATTACTTCCCATATTCTCGGATCTTTCAGTTTTTCCTCTGAGAATGATTGAGTTGTAATTTTATGATCAACTAAAGCAGCAGCAATACAATATGGTAATGAATGGTCTGCAGTTTCTCTGGATTCCGGACGATACTTGTGCGGATCAAAAAGAATATCATAAGCTTGAGCTAAAGTTGTTAATGTAACAGATTCAATCTGATCATAACTAATATTATTTTTTGTTACGGCTTTTAATGTTGCAGAAATGTGAGTGTGAGTCAATGCTTCCGTTGGAAATGCTTTCATACTGCATTCAAGAATTTTGTACGATTCACCGAGTCCGCCAACCAGTTTATCAATATTCCATTTCCATTCTGAGATACCATCTCTTCCCTTCATGCTTACAACTTCAACTTTTTGATCCTTAACATTATAACCAAAGAAGCAATCCATAAAACCTTCTTTACCTTCGAATACTGATTCCGTTCCAGTGTATCCGCGCTTTGCCATTAGCGCTGCAAACACACCTGCTTGCGTTGCCATCGGATCAACAGTGTTTTTCATCATCGTTAATTTTCCTGCAGTGGGACAACCAATTGTATGATTATGACTTCCGCTTATGCCAATTGCATTCACCATTTGATCAACGGTTAATCCTAAAATTTTTCCTGCAACAATGGGAGAAACAAATTGCGTTAAGGTTGCATGATGCCATTTACGTTCGCGAATTCCTGGAACAGCAAACTCGCAGAGTCTTTGTTCAAATTCATAAGCAAGAACAATTGCAGTGATAACGTCTTCCATCGATGCACCAACCATTTCAGCAGTTGATAGTGCGGCTGGAATTAAATCTGAAGGATGAGATGGATCTTCTTTCCAATAAATATCGTTAAAGTCTAATGCACGAATCATAAGTGAGTTGACAAGAGATGCATTAACAGCAGGAATTTTATCTCCAAATCCAATTACCGTTGCTTCTTCCGTTCCGCCCATATCCTGATAAATGTTGCGGATTATTCTTACATCTTTTGTATGATATCCTCCGAATGCACAACCCATAGAATCGTAAAGATATCTTTTCACTTCGTGGATAACCTCTTTTGGTAAATCTTTGTATTGAAGGCTAACAGCATATTCAGATATCGTCCTTGATATAGATTTATTCATCAGAATGCTCCTTGTATATGATTAACTGCAATCCGCCAACGGCGGACTGAAATTTGTCTTGAGATTGATTTTTGCATGGTAACTATTCCTGTTTATTTTTTTAATGGCTACGCATTAATGAAACCAAATGACGCAGATTATTTTGATCTGGGCAGTTCAGCTTAATCAGCGTCTTCTTTGTTCAATTTTGATATATTATTTTCAATTCTAATTTCTGATTGAGAAAATAATCACTCAACCACCCACCCATAATCAAAATACTCGGCGCTGACTTTATCACCGTTTACTTTGACGATTAAAAATCCTTCTTCAAGTCCTTCGTTCTGACCTTTCCACCATCCTGAAGAGACTGCTCCACCGGTTACAAAATGTATTTTATTCTGAATATACAAATCTTCAAAGTAATGTAAATGTCCCTGCAAAATTAATTTAAGATTATATCCATTAAATAAATCTAAAACTTCTTTTGAATTCTCAACCACTAATCCCCTTTCATTTTCTTTCTGAGAACCTGCTTTAATTTGACTGAAGGCTGTTATGAATGGAATATGAGTTGAAATAATTATCGGTGTGGTTTTATCCAAGTCAATTAGTTCATTTTTTAACCATTCAATTTGTTCTTCACTCACTTTGTCCAAAATACTTTCCGCCTTCAGGAATTTCTTCAATTGAATCAACCATAAAAAACTTAACTCCTTTATGACTAAAAGAGTAATATGTTTTTCCGATTCGGTTCTGATACATTTTTTTGCCAAACTCAGCGTGATTTCTGGATACATTACTTTTTTCGTACCAGCCAAAAATTTCGTGATTACCAATTGTATTGTAAACCGGAACATTTAAGAGACTGATTGTTTCCAGATACAAATCGTAAAGACTATCTGCTCTCTCGAAACCAACACCGAGAGCATCCATAATTAAATCGCCGCCTGTAAGAACAAAATCAGGATTAATTTTATTTATTTCATCAATCGCTTTCTTAAAACCTTCTACTGCGTTCCTCTCAGTTTGAATGTGTATATCAGTTATGAACACAAAAGTAAAATCATCTTCGGAGTTAGAAAATGATTGAGCATTGAGCGTTACACCCCAAAGAATGAAGATCAGCAAGGATGATTTTAGAATTTTATTAAACGAGAATTTTTGCATGATATTTTGTTATTTATTTACATTATTATTGCAAGCAGAGCACGACGATCTTTAATTTATTTTTATAAATTCTTCTTACTCATCTTCCGAGATCCCTTCGGGACAATCCACCAACAATAAATAATTCCACACTCGGTAACAATTAATTCCTGAGCAGCTTCACCAACCGGATCAATCGAATAGGTTTTATCATCAAATGTTAACGATGAGTTTTTGAAATCTATTTTAACATTTATTTCTGTTTTTACTGTTAATTTCTCTTTCCCATATTTTGCTTTCAGGTCATTCACTAACTGCGGACATTCAATCAACAAATAGCCATTATTAAGTGCGTTTCGCTTATACGTTTCGTTGAATGTTCCAGCAATAACTAACTGAATTCCTTTGTACTTCAATGCAGTTGCCGCTTGCTCACGAGACGAACCTGTTCCAAAGTTAAAACCACCAACAAGAATATCTCCGGCTTTGGCAATATTGACAAATTCCGGATCGTAATTTTCCATTACGACTTCTGCTTGCTGCTGCGGAGTCATATCATCAATATATGTGTATTTACCGGGATAAATTCCATCTGTGTTTAAATTATCCTGATAACAGAAAATTAATTCACCTTCAATAATCGGATTAAATCCATCTATAATTTTTACAGATGCTTTAGCTCCGGCTTTCTTCTCATTTATTTTGATTGAACCTTTTAATTTACGATACTCTTTATTCTTCCAATCATAACAGTCTATTTTACCTGAAATAGCAGAGGCGGCAACAACCGCCGGCGATGCCAGATAAGCTTGTGCATTTGGTGAACCCATTCTTCCTTTAAAGTTTCTGTTAGTTGCAGAAATTCCAACCTCGCCATCTTCGAGCAAACCTGTTCCAAGTCCAATACAAGGTCCGCATCCCGGTGGAAGCGGAATTGCACCGGCTTCAAGTAACGATTGCCAGTAACCATATCGCTCAGCTTCTTTCTGTACTTCACTTGAAGCGGCAGCAATGTAAAATTGTACATGCTCTGCAATCTTCTTACCTTTAACTACAGCGGCTGCTTCCGCAATATCATCAACACGGCTGTTAACACATGAAACAAGATATGCTTTATTAATCTTTATGTTCTTTTCCCGTAAGTTCAGAAACTGAAGTATAAGTTTTTACAGTGTTTGGACCTGATGCGTAAGGTTCAACAGTTGATAAATCAATTGATAGTTCTTTTGCATAGAATGCATCCTTATCAGCTTGAGGAATGTTATGTTCAAGTTCTTCAATCCGTTTATGATTTATTCTTAGGATGAACACCATTACCATCAGCATCAGAAAAAACTCCTTCCAGTCCGCGGTGTTCAATAAATTTTTCACGTCTCTTTAACCATAATATTATTGCAAGATCGATTGGGAAAACTCCTGCAAGAGCACCCCATTCAGTTGTCATATTAGCAATTGCTAATCTTTCATCAATGGTTAGATAACGAATTCCATCACCTACAAATTCTATTGCGTGATTAAGAACTTCATCGTTGTTGAAGTAACCACACAACGCAATGATAACATCTTTACCGGTTACTCCTTGTCGCAGACTTCCCTTCAGCTCAACTTTTGCTATTGGTGGAACCTGCCACCACGTTCTGCCAGTTGCCCAGATTGCCGCAGCATCTGTTCTAACAATTGGAGTTCCGAGACATCCAAGTCCGCCATACATATTTGAATGCGAGTCTGAAGCAACCACCATTGTTCCGGGCCAGGCATAACCTTCTTCGCACATAATCTGATGTCCGATTCCTCGTCCTGCAGGATAAAAATCAGCACCCATTGATTTAGCAAACTCTTCAATCTTCCTATACTTCTCTAAGTTTTTTTCTGATTTATCCTGAACATTATGATCAAGTGTGTTTACAACCTGGCGTGGATTAAAAAGTTTTGTTGCACCAATTGATTTGAATTTTGGAATGACTGCACCGGTGTTATCGTGTGTCATTACATAAGCAGGTTTGATTGAAAGATAATCACCTGCGTGAACTTCGTGCTTTGGAGTTTAATCCCACAGCAAATTTTTGTGCTATTTTTTCTATTAATGTTTGACTCATAATTTTACCTTAGCTCTAAAAACATTTAATTAAGAATAGAACGCGGATAACGCTGATTTGACTGATTTACACAGATTAAAATCCATGAGCATTTGATTAATCCGTGTTATCTGTGTTCCATTGTTTTACGCTTTAAATGGATCGAATGATACAAAATCAGCATGATGTACTATGATTGCCTCTACATTACGTTTAGCTAAATCTCCTTCTTTAGCGTGATAAGCTATTATATGCTGGACTTCATAAGGCAATCCGAATCTGTCGGCTATTGATACTCCGCTAAAAGGATGACGAAGTAAATAACCAGCTTTACTTGTAATCAGTTTACCATCGACTTTATCATATTCAATCAACTTCCCAATATCAATTAAGATCGCGCCGGCTATTAATAAATCCATATCAATTTTTATCTCATCACCGAAGTTTTCCTTCATACGTTTTGCGATATCAACAGAAAGCTGAACGCAAGTCCGTTTATGATTCATAAAAGAAATTTTACAATCCTTTATTAATAAGGAGAATGGAATTACTTCAAGATCTTCTGGTGTTAGGACAGAATTTTCAATTGCATAAATCCAGCAATCTAAGACTTTTTCCCTTAGTTCTTTATTTTCTATCCAGTTTATTTCCGGCCATATCTTTAGTACTTTTTCTTGCATATTATCTCCATTTTTAAATGCAATTTAACACGGATTTAACTGATCAATATGGATATAAATCGGTTTAACAGTCCGTTCCGTGCGCTATTTCTTATATAACTTCTTTAATATTTCTCCCATTAACCAAAACACCGTAAGCTTTTACACCGAGCAAAACAGCAAGTGTGAACAGCAAAACGGAAATGATTGAAAGAGTATAATTATTAATTAAAAAATTCTGATATATTAACATTCCAAGTGCTGTTAAAGTAACAGTGAACATAAAAATCATTGGAATCAGAACAAACAAGAATCCCTTTTTAAGATTTGCAACCCAAACAGTTAGTGCAAGCAATGCAAGAGCAGCAAGTAATTGATTAGCACTTCCAAACAAAGGCCAGATTGACATTGTTTGTCCGCTAAAAGTAAGGGCAGCACCAAAGAAAACTGTTATTCCCGTAGCAACAAATCTGTTTGCAACAATAGATTTTTTCTCTGTCCCCTCTTTTTTTTCAAAAAATTCCTGTAACATAAACCTTGCTAATCTTGTTGCGGTATCTAGTGAAGTCAATGCAAAAGCAGATACAGCAAGTGCAGTAAATGTTTGAGCTATCGGAACAGAAATATTCAAAACAGGAATTGCGTTTATAAATCTTGCTACTCCTAATGAAAAAGCAGAAACGGGACCTTTGCTAACAAGGATATCAATAAATTCTTTATTAACCATAGAGGCAACTGCAATAAGAGATAATACTGCAAGAAGTCCTTCAATCAACATTCCACCATACCCAATTATTCTACCATCGGTCTCTTTGTTAAGCTGCTTTGCAGTTGTTCCGCTTCCAACTAAAGAATGGAAACCACTTATAGAACCACAGGCAACTGTTACGAATAACGCAGGAAAAAGATATCCGACTTTTTCTAAAGAAAATGTGCTGAATGCAGGTAAGTTGATACTTGGAGCAGCAAAGAAAACACCCACCAATCCACCAAACATCAAAGCGTAAAGAAAAAAAGAATTTAAGTAATCTCTTGGCTGCAGCAATATCCAAACAGGTGTTACTGACGCAGCGAATATGTATACAAATAAAATCAATTGCCAGGTTAAGTTATTAAGCTCAATCGGAAATAGGTTGCCAGCAGGTATAGATAGGAAAAGAAGAACTACTCCTGCTATTGTTGCAATCCATAGTGGGACTTTAAATCTATAAATAGTTAGTCCAAATACAATGGCAAGCAAGATAAAAAGAATAGAAGAAGTTCCTGCACTTGGAATATGAGTAAAAGTATCTGCGACAATGATTGTAAAAACAGCTATAACAAGAATTAGTGTTGCCCAGGAGAAAATGAGAAAAAGTTTTTTACCATTTACTCCAAGATAAAATTGAATTACGTATCCAATCGATTTACTTTGATGACGTATAGAAGCAATGATAGAGGAATAGTCGTGAACACCACCAATAAAAATTGCGCCGAAAACAATCCATATATAAACCGGAAACCAACCAAATCCAGCTGCTATAACAGGCCCAACGATCGGACCCGCACCAGCAATAGAAGCAAAATGATGTCCGAGTAAAACTGGAGCCTTTGCAGGAACATAATCAACTCCATCATACATTGTATGTGAAGGAGTTTCTTTACTGTTGTTTACATCAAGTCGCCTGGTTAAAAATCCGCCATAAAACTTGTATGCAACAACATACATTACTAATGCGATTAGGACTAGTTCTATTCCGTTCATTTTCTTTTTTTATTGTCAAATGTCAAACGTGAAAAGTCAAACGTCAAACAAGCTCATTTTGCTTTTTCGATGAAATTTTTCAAATTGGTGAAAAATTCATCTGACATTTGACGTTTCACAAATTTAAAATTATCTCATCCGTCATTTGCTGAGTAGTACAGGCACCGTTCTTAAATACATCCGGTCCTCCACGAAGTTTCATCATATCATAGGTTTTTACTTTTCCCTCTTCAACAACTTTTGCAATTGCTTTTCTTATCTTATCAGCCTTTTCTGTTTCACCAATATGATCAAGCATCATACAAGCACTCAATATCATAGCAATTGGATTTACTATAGAAGGATTCAATTCCTGGTATTTTGGTGCACTTCCGTGAGTTGGTTCAAACACTGCGACCTCATCACCGAGATTTGCACTGCAGGCAAAACCAAGTCCGCCTATCAATCCTGCGAAACCGTCTGAAATAATATCACCGAACATATTTTCTGCAACAACAACTCCGTAGTCTTCCGGATTTTTCGTGAGCCACATCATTTGAGCATCAATATTTGTATCCCACATAGCAATTCCTGGATATTCTTTGGCAACTTCTTTTCCAATCTTCAGCATCATACCTGAAGTCTCACGTAACACATTGGGCTTTTCACAAACCGTAACATTTTTATAATTAAATTTTTTCGCATATTCGAATGCAGCACGTATAATTCGAGTAGCTGCATTTTTCGTAATTACTCTTGTTGAAATAGCTAGTTCTTCATTTGGTACATCTTTAAATGCTTTCCACTTTGGATGTGATTCAAAAGCAGCACGAACATTTGCCGGAGGATTTGTCCATTCAATTCCTGCATACAAACCTTCAGTATTTTGTCTGAAAATAACGGAGTTAACCATCGGTTCTTCAAAACCACCTTTACCATCATTTCGGATAAAGTTTAATGGATTACCTTTGAAAGAGATACAAGGACGAATACAAACATCGAGACTAAAACGCTGTCTCATTGAAACGATTGGTGAGAAGTAAACATAACCTTTTCCTTTTAGTGAAGGATCAAGTTCTTTATCAGCAGCATCTTTTGGTTTAGAAGTAATTGCACCAAAAAGACCAAGCTTATATTTTTCAAGAAGATCAATTGTCCGTTGAGGGAGAGCATTACCTTCCGAACACCAATAATCCCAGCCGATATCGCCGTGGACATATTCTGCATCAAAACCAACTGCATCTAAAACTCTGATTGCTTCCGGAAGGACAGTTTTTCCAATACCGTCACCAGGCATTGAAACGATAGTTCTTTTCATAAATAAATCCCTATTAAATGGTTAAAAAATACCCGTGAAACTTAGATATTTGCACACAGCTTAGCAAGAAAAAACGTTATAAATCGTGTAGGAATTGACATAAAAAGATAGTTGAGTAATAAATATTTTTATAAAAGAATATTTATGAAAGAAAAATATTAAATTGCTAAGCAAAATGAATAATTTTCACATTTCTTATTAATTTCTAAGTAAAAAATGATTCCTGATGAATTGAAAAAACATCTTAATATTTCTGGCGCTGATACAAGTATTCAAAAAAGTCTAACAGAATTAGAGTCACTTATTGAATCTTCAATAGATGTTATTTTCAGAATATCACCAACAGGAAAAATTAATTTTATCAGTCCCACCTGTAAAAACCTTTTAGGATTCAGCCCCGATGAACTGTTAGGAACATCGTTTGCAAAGTTTATTCCTAAAAACAGGATGGATGATTATTTCAGTTTAATTTCAGATCTTTTTGGGAATAATGATGTGATCACTTTCCAAATTGACCTGATTGATTTTGAGAAAAAAGAAATCCCTGTAGAGATTACCGGAAAAGTTGTAGAAATTGACGGCAAGAAAATGGGACAAGGCACAATTCGCGATATAAGAAATAGAATTGTTGCTCAGCAAAAAATCAGAGAATCAGAAAACATCTTTCAAAAAATCTGGCATAACTCAAATGATGGGATGAGACTTACTGATGAGAATGGTATTATTGTTTTATGCAACGATTCCTTTGCTAGATTGTTTGATAAATCGACAGAAGATTTAATCGGACAGCCGTTATCGGTTGTTTATCACTCCACCATAAGTGAAAAAATAATTAATGATTATAAAATCAATTTCTCTTCAGGAAAAATTAAATATAAGTTTGAAAGTTCATTCAGAATTTGGAACAAACTATATGTAGAATTTGAGATACTAAATACGGTTATTGAGGAGTTCAATAGC
Source organism: uncultured Ignavibacteriaceae bacterium (assembly GCA_963714415.1). GTDB lineage: Bacteria > Bacteroidota > Ignavibacteria > Ignavibacteriales > Ignavibacteriaceae > JAGXRK01. The sequence goes on along the minus strand of CAVQOL010000003.1, from coordinate 61,429 downwards.
AAAAAATATATATTATCGATTTTTCGAGATATTACTGAAAGAAAATCCAACGAACTACTTATAATCAAAAAAGGAAATTTACTTCAGGGAATTGCCAGAGCAACCAACGCTCTTATTTCAGCAGATTGTGAACAAGAAGGATTTTCTAAAGCATTAAGAATTTTATGTGAAGCTGCCGAAGCTGATAGGGTTTATATTTTCCAGCATAAAGTTGATGAGTTTACTGAAGAAATGTATTTCACTCCGCTTTATGAATGGACTGCACTCGGAGTAGTTTCTCAACTTAATGATCCCTCATTAAAAAAAATATCTTACTCCAGATTTTCTGTTTTCGATATCTACGAAAGTTTTCTAAAGTGTAAAACTCTTAGATATATTATAAACGAATTACCTGCCGAACAGCAAGGTATATTTATTGATCAAAATATTAAATCAATTATTCTTGTTCCAATATTAGTAGATAAAAAATACTGGGGATTTATCGGATTTGATGATTGTCATTTAGATCGTATATGGACTGATGATGAAGAATCTCTATTGAGTGCAATGGCTGGTACTATTGGAGCAGTAATAAAAAGAAATTCAATTAACGATGAGCTTATTAAGAAAAACGAAGAACTTGATGATGCCATAAAAAAAGTTGAAAAGGCTGCTAAAGCAAAAAGTGAATTCCTTGCTTTAATGAGTCACGAAATCAGAACTCCGATGAATGGCGTAATCGGTATGACCGGTTTGCTGCTTGAAACTTTTTTAACGGATACACAAAAAGAATATGCTAATATTATAAGGTTAAGCGGTGAACAGTTACTTGTTATAATTAACGATATTCTTGATTTCAGCAAGATTGAATCAGAAAAATTGGAATTAGAAAATCAACCATTCGATCTTAGAGAATGTATTGAAGATTCACTCGATCTGATTTCAACTAAAGCCGCTGAAAAAAATATTGAACTCAGTTACAGCATTGATTCATCTACACCACTTGCAATTTACGGAGACGTAACAAGATTAAGACAAGTTCTTACAAATCTTTTAAGCAATGCGGTGAAATTTACTCACGCTGGCGAAGTGACGATATCGGTTACTTCCGAAATTATTAATGACAAAACTTATCGTTTCAGAATCAGTGTTGCGGATACCGGTATTGGAATTCCCGAGTCGAGAATGCATAAACTCTTTCAGCCTTTTAGCCAGGTAGATTCTTCAACAACAAGAAGTTTTGGCGGAACTGGCTTAGGCTTAGTAATAAGCAAAAGACTTATTGAACTTATGGAAGGTGAAATATCCGTTACAAGTAAAGAAGGTTTTGGAAGCGAATTTGTTTTTACTATTACTGCTCATACAGTTTCTTCTGACATTAAACTTTATCTTTTTGAAGCTGCAGCCGAGCTAAAGAATCAAAAAGTACTTGTTATCAGCAATACCGGCAATATTGATCAAATGATTCATTCAATTATTCAAAGATGGGGAATGATTCCTTTTCTTGTAGAAGATTTGGATCAGGCAAAAAAAGAATATGGCGAAAAATTACTTTTTGATATAATAATTATAAATCCATCTAAGGATAAGCGAATTGAAACTTTGCTTTCTACATTGAATGAGAATATAAATCCCTCTCTCTCCACTGTTCTGATATTAACTAAACTTGGTGAAAAAATTGATGATTGCAATCTTGAGATAAAATTTAAATATAAAACGATTAACAAGCCTCTTAAAAGGAAGCAATTTCATTCTGCCCTTCTTGAATTATTAAAAGAAAAAGAAAATTTGAATGAAAAAGAATTAGTGGGGCAAACAAAACTTGCAGTTGATGAAAATCATCAAATAAAGATTCTACTCGTTGAAGATAATACAATAAATCAAATGGTTGCAAACAAAATGCTTATTCGTTTAGGTTATAAACCGGATATTGCCGCAAACGGTAAAGAAGCTGTTGATGCAGTAAGAAATAATCATTATGATATTGTATTAATGGACATTCTAATGCCTGAATTAGATGGTCTCGAAGCAACAAAAATTATTAGAGAAGAAATCTCGGAAGAAAAATTACCTGTTATCATCGCAATGACAGCTAATGCTATGACTGGAAATCGCGAAGATTATATCCAGGCGGGAATGGATGATTATATTACAAAACCAGTTTCAATTGAATTTCTTAGACAGCTTATTGATAAATGGCAAAGAAAAGTAAATAAAAAACGAGAAAAAACTTTATTAAAATCAATACCCGGGAACCTTGAATTTACATTTGTAAAAGAAGATGACATTACTTTTCTCAATGATATAAAATCCAATGATGATTTTCGGTTTTTTATCGAAATGATTGATGTCTATATAAATGATATTCCCAGAATTATTGAGAAAATTAAGCAGGCAGCATCTCAAAGAAATTTTGATAACTTAAGATTTTACGTCCATAAACTAAAAGGAAGTACATTAACATTAGGAGTTACTGCTACTTCAAATGTTTGCATTGAACTTGAAAATGCTACTGTAAAGAACAGAATGAATAATGAAACAATGTTCCTTATCAACAAACTTATTGAACAAGTTTATATAATAACCGAGGAACTTATACTTCTCAAAAATAAATATTTGAATATTCTTAATTCCTAATTAAAAACTTTCCTGATGAACAAATCCTCTAAACATCGTGCAACTTTAAATAGAACCTTAACATTAACCGATTCCGATAAAAAGAAATTTTCATCATCTTTGATAAGCTTAAAACAAAAAGTGAGTTTAAAGAGTGTAACTAATCAGATAATTAATCAGGATTTGTTTGAAGCAATTAATCATCTTCCAAATAATTTTGTTGATCTTTTGTTTATTGATCCGCCTTACAATCTTACTAAGGATTTTTCAGGATTAAACTTCAAAAAGATGAATGATGATAAATATGAAAAATGGATTGACAGCTGGTTAGCTCCTTTAGTAAAAACACTGAAGAAAAATGCTTCGGTTTATTTTTGCAGCGACTGGCAAAGTTCAACTGCAGCAGCAAGAGTATTGAATAAATATTTTATCATTAGAAACAGAATTACCTGGGAAAGAGAAAAAGGAAGAGGTGCTAAAATTAACTGGAAAAATTCATCTGAAGATATCTGGTTTTGCACACGGTCAGATAAATATAGATTCAATGTTGATTCAGTTAAAATCAGGAGAAATGTTCTTGCCCCTTACAAAGTGAATGGTCAGCCAAAAGACTGGAATGAAGATAAAGGAATAAAATTCAGAGATACATACCCGTCAAACATCTGGACTGATATTACTGTTCCCTTCTGGTCAATGCCTGAGAATACCGATCATCCAACTCAGAAACCTGAAAAGTTACTTGCTAAAATAATTCTTGCCAGTTCTGATGAAGGCGACTTTGTGTTTGATCCTTTTCTCGGATCGGGCACAACCGCGGTTGTATCTAAAAAGCTAGGAAGAAAATTTTGCGGTGTTGAGTTAAATAAAGACTATTGTTATTTGACACTAAAAAGATTACAGGCAGCAGAAATAAATAAATCTATCCAGGGCTTCCATGACAGTGTCTTCTGGGAAAGAAATTCTCTCAAGAATCAAAAATAATTGGCAGAGACGAAATTCAATTCGTCTCTACAAACTATTTGATAACTTAATTATTTGAAAACTGTAAGCTTAATTTACACAACTATCATTTTCAGAATTTATTCGGTCCGGCTTTTTTAATCGCGTCATCAGTATCAGAATCATACTGTTCGAAGTTTTTAATAAACATATTAGCAAGTTTTTTTGCTTGTTCATCATAAGCATTTTTATCAGACCAGGTATTCCTAGGATTAAGTACTTCTTCAGGCACGTTAGGACAAGACTTTGGAACCTGCAGGTTGAAGAACGGATCGGTAAAGTATTCGACTTTATCCAGTTTACCTTCAAGTGCAGCGCTTAACATTGCACGAGTGTGTTGTATTTTCATTCTATTGCCGACCCCATAAGGTCCTCCCGTCCAACCTGTATTGACCAACCAGCAATTCACTTTATGTTTATTAATCTTTTCTCCAAGAAGTTTAGCATAAACATTTGGATGAAGAGCCATGAAAGGCGCACCGAAACAAGTACTGAATGTAGCTTTAGGTTCAGTTACACCTTTTTCGGTTCCAGCAACTTTAGCAGTGTATCCGGATATAAAATGATACATTGCCTGCTCCGCACTTAGTTTGGCAATTGGAGGCAGCGTCCCGAATGCATCGGCAGTAAGCATTATTATATTTTTAGGATGTCCAGCCATACCGCTTTCTACTATATTGGGAAGATGAGTTAATGGATATGCTGCACGTGTATTTTCTGTGAATGTATCATCTTCAAGATCAAGCTTTCTGTTGTGAGCATCAATCTGAACATTTTCTAAAATTGTTCCAAATTTTCTTGTACACTCGTAAATATCGGGCTCAGCTTCAGGTGATAATCTGATAACTTTTGCATAGCAACCGCCTTCATAATTAAATACACCATTTTCGCTCCAGCCATGTTCATCATCACCAATTAAACTTCTGTCAGGATCGGCAGAAAGAGTAGTTTTACCTGTGCCGCTTAAGCCGAAGAATAGCGCAACATCACCATCTTTCCCAACATTCGCGGAGCAATGCATTGACATTACATTTTGCAATGGCATTAGGTAATTCATTACAGTAAAAATAGATTTTTTAATTTCACCCCCATAACTTGTTCCACCGATAAGCACAAGTTTTTTTCCAAAATTTACAACTACAAAAACTTCCGAATTGGTTTTATCAACTTCTTTATCAGCGTGGTAATTCGGCATGTGAATAATAGTGAAATCGGTTTTATGTTTGGCCAGTTCCTCAGCATTCTTATATCTTCGAAACATATTCTTGGCAAATAATGTATGCCAGGCGTTTTCCGATATAACTCTTACTCCCAATTTATACTTGGGATCAGCACTTACGAAACAATCTTCAACATACAGATCTTTTCCTTGAATATAAGCCTTCATCTTAGAGTACAATCTTTCAAAATTATCAACAGGTATATCTCTATTTTCTTTTCCCCACCAAATATTATTTTCACTTGAAGGTTCGCGAACAAAAAATTTATCATTAGGGCTTCTTCCCGTATGATATCCAGTTCTAACAACCAAGGGACCTAAATGAGCAATTAGTCCTTCTCTCCTTCTGATTACTTGCTCATACAAAGCAGGAGTTCCATAATTATAAAATACCTCTCTTATATTACGTATTCCTAAGCTTTGCAATTCTTTGATAACATTATCTTTAAGTATCATAATAACTCCTATTTATAATTAAATCACCAATTTGACTATATTTTATTTTTTATTTCAAAACTGAACTTTGGTTCTAATATATAAATTATTTACTGGTTTGCACAATTCATAATTTTATAATATTACTAATTTTTTTCAGAATAAAGTTTTATATATTCACAACTGATATTTATAAAGAATTACTCAATTGGATAGAATTTTAATAATAGAAGATGAAAATGATCTAAGACAATCTATTGCAGATTTTCTTGAGGTTGAGGGATTCAAATGTTTGCAGGCTGCAGACGGTACAGAAGGAATTGATATTGCCCGTACAGAACTTCCCGATTTGATTATTTGTGACATAAAAATGCCCGGATTGAATGGTCATGAAGTATTGAAGGAACTAAGAAGAGATTCCCGAACATCATCCATTCCTTTTATTTTTCTTACAGCCTTAGTAGAAAAAGGTGACATGAGAAAGGGTATGGAACTTGGTGCAGACGATTACCTGACAAAACCATTTCTTACAGAAGATCTTCTATCTGCCATTAAAACAAGGCTGCATAGAAATCAAGAACTTAAAGAACGCTTCCACGATTTGCGCAAAGGTCTCATTCATAAATTACCGCACGAATTTAGAACACCACTGGTTTCTATCATTGGTTACGCCCAGTTATTGATAGACAGATATAAAGAGAATACAGATCCTGCAATAGTGGAATATTCCAAATCAATCTATGATGCTGGTGTAAGATTGAATAAAATGATTCAGAACTTTCTTGTATTTACAAAACTTAAACTTGCATCAGGTGATACTAACTTTAGAGTAGAATTTCTTGTTGAGCCTACTTTAATCTCATTATCCATTAATCAAATCTATTTCCGAAACCATTGCATCAAGATATAACAGGACAAACGACCTTGTTGTAAAAGGATCGGATGGTATAATTAAAATTTCTTTAAATGAATTTAACCTTATACTTGAAGAACTGATTGATAATGCCTTTAAATTTTCAACGGCGGGCAGTTTGGTTGAAATTGAGAGTTTTAAAAAGGAAAAAGACTTTATTATTAAAATCAAAGACAACGGCAGAGGTATGACGAATGAGCAGGTGAAGCAGATAGACGCTTATATTCAGTTTGACCGCGATCAATACGAACAACAAGGCATGGGTCTTGGATTAACTATATCGCAAAAACTTACTGAAATGTATGGCGGGAAATTTACGATTAAGAGCAAATACGGAAATTATACTGAAATAACTATGTTATTTCCGTTAGATGAGCAAAACCAAAATTTAATTACCTAATAAAGTTTTAATATCCATCTCAATTTCTTCTTCACAGAAGAAAGCCTCACCATAATTTTTTCTGATCTGAAAACCATAAAACACAGCTCTTGATTTTATATAATCAAGAAATCCGGGCTTGCTAATAAATGTTTCTGGTTCAAGGCTTTTTGGATTATGGAATTGAGTTGAATAAGCTTGCACAGCCTTCATTTTCAAATCAAATGTTTCACTAATATCTATAATAAATGATGGTTTGAAAGTGTACGTTTGCATGTAATAAAGAATTTTTTCCGGGCGATAAGCTTGCTGCAGAACTTCCTTATCAAACGTTTTTATTTTCTGAAGACCGGTTGAAAACATAGCTCTTTTAATTAGCTTACTCGCATCGATGTGATCTGGATGTCTGTCATTAAAATAAGGTGCAAAGAGTATTTTAGGTTTGTACTTACGGATTACCATCAAAACTTTAATTAGATTCTCTTTATTTATGGCGATGTTTCCATCGGTAATATCAAGATTTTCACGAACAGAGGATTTTAATATTATCGCTGCTTCAAAAGCCTCTTTTTGACGGATATCCGCACTTCCCCGTGTTCCTAATTCACCTCTCGTTAAATCAATAATCCCAACTTTTAAATTAGCTTTAGTAAGTTTAGCAATTGTGCCTCCCATCGCAAGCTCAGCGTCATCGGGATGAGCAGCAAATACAAGTACATCAAGATTCATGACCACCATTCATTTAATTAAAAATACATTGGCGAACTTAAAGAAATTTCCTGAGTCCTTCAATTAAATTTGAATCGAAGAGTATAACAACAGTTAAGGATACAAATTTCTAAAGTTCAATTATAAAGAATAGAAAAGTGTAGTAAAAAAAATAGAGGCTGTCTTAAAAGTATATTTTACTCATTTGTCATTCCCGTGAAAACGGGAATCCAAAACCCATAAAACAAAATGGATTCCCACTTTCGTGGGAATGACAAGGAAATTCGGCCTTTTGAGACAGCCCCTGCTGTAAAGATTTACTATAATCTTTTGGGTCCTGCTTTTTTAACCTCATCGGAACAGCCTTTTTCAAACAGCTTAAAATTCTCTACAAATCTTGCCGCAAGTGCATCATACTTCTTCCAATACTCATCTTTATTTCCCCATGAGTTAGATGGTTCGAGAACATCTTCAGGAACTTCCGGACATGATACGGGGACTTCAAATCCAAACAGTTTGTCTTTTCGATATTTAACGCTATCTAATTTGCCTTCCAATGCAGCGTTAAGAAGATTTCTTGTATGACGAATGCTGATCCTTTTCCCTACTCCAAATCTTCCACCAACCCACCCGGTATTAACCAACCAGACATTTGCATTATGTTTTAACATTCTTTCTTTAAGCATTGCAGCATATTCAAACGGATGCCGCACCATAAATGGTGCACCGAAGCACGCACTAAAAGTTATCTGCGGTTCAATTCCTAAACCGATTTCTGTTCCTGCAATCTTAGAAGTGTACCCACTTATAAAATGATATTGAGCCTGAGCAGGATTCAATTTTGCAATTGGAGGCATTACTCCTGATGCATCACAGGTTAAAAAGATAATGTTTTTCGGATGACTTTTCACATATCCTTCAGGAACAATATTCGGAATGAACTCAATAGGATATGAACATCTTGTATTTTCAGTTATATGGTCATCATCAAGATCAATGTTTCTGCTTACAGGATCATAAACTACATTTTCCAATATCGTTCCATATCTTCTGGTAGTTGCATAAATCTCTGGTTCATGTTCTGCAGAAAGACGAATTACTTTTGCATAACAACCACCTTCAAAATTAAAAACACCATTATTGCTCCAGCCATGTTCATCATCACCGATAAGCAAATCGGTTCGGATCAGCAGATAATGTGGTTTTACCTGTCCCGCTTAATCCAAAGAAAAGTGCAACGTCGCCTTTCTTTCCAACATTTGCTGAACAATGCATTGGAAGAACATCCTGAAATGTCAATAAAAAATTCAGAACTGTGAAAATTGATTTTTTAATCTCACCACCATAAAGTGAATTTGCAATTATTGCAGTTCGTTGAGCAAAGTTTAATATAATCGCAGTTTCAGTACGTGTTCCATCAATAGCGGGATCAACTTTAAAACCGGACAATGTTAGAACAGTAAATTCAGGAATGAATTTTTTTAGTTCATCACGGTCTTCAGTTGTGATGAACATATTTCTAGCAAAAAGACTATGCCAGGCTTTGTCTGTGATTATGCGAATTGGCATTTTGTAATCAGGATCAGCAGCTGCGTAACAATCCTGAACAAATAATTCTTCACCTTGACAGAATGACTGCACTCTGCCCATCAGCTGATTAAATTTTTCTGAACTAAATGGACGATTATAAACTCCCCACCAGATGTTATCCTTTGTGCTTTGTTCTTGCACAACAAATTTATCTGCAGCAGCACGGGCAGTATGTTTGCCGGTATTAACAACAATTGGACCTTGTTTACTAATTCTTCCCTCATTACGGAAAATTATTTCCTCATAAAGTGCTTCATCGGGTAAATTCCAGAAAACCCGATCAAGATCGGTTAATCCCTGATTCTTCAATCTGAAATCCGAAGCAAGTTCCATTGCCTGCTTAGTTGCGGGTGTATTGAATTCGAGATATTTCATGACCAATCCCTCACTAATTTTCTGTCGCCAATATATAATTCATTAGGTGAATTCGGATCGAGTGCCCATTTCATTCTTTCAATTCCTTCCTGAATATCTTTTATTCCGCCGCAATAACTAAGTCTTAAATAACCATCTAATCCGAATTCTTTTCCGGGAACAGTAAGAACCTGGACTTTCTCTATTAAGAATTCAGAAAGTTTGTTAGAATTTTTTTCATAGACGGAAAAATCCGCCAGGCAATAAAATGTTCCATCCGGTTTAGTTACTTTAACACCTTCAAATGAATTCAGAAGATCAATCATAACATTACGGTTATTTTCAAGTGTTACTCTTAAACTTTCCACACCAGATTGAATTCCATTCAATGCACCGACAGCGGCTTTCTGTAAAAGAACAGAAGGACCTGATGTCTGGTGTCCCTGAATATTGCTCATTGCCTCAATAACTTTTTTATTACCTACCGCCCAACCGATTCTGTAACCTGTCATTGCATACTGCTTCGAAACTCCATTGATAACTATCAACTTAGAATTTTCATCTTTTTTCTTTGCATAATTATAACAGTTAATCGGTTTTCTTCCATCGAAAATAAGACGATGATATATGTCATCCATGATCAGCCAGATATCTTTCTTTTCGCAGAACTCAACAACATCGGCAATAAACTCTTCAGAGTACATTGCCCCCGATGGGTTGTTCGGACTGTTGATGATGACACATTTTGTGTATGAACCAACCCGATCTTCAATATCTTTTAATCTTGGATAAAATGTTCCATCTTCAGGCAGAACTGGAACAGGAATAGCTCCAATCAGTCTCGCCATATCTGGATAACTGACCCAATACGGAGCAGGAAAAAGAACTTCTTCCTGTGGATTAAGGACTGCCTGTAATGCAACCATTACTGCTTGTTTAGCTCCGCTGGATGCAATAACATGTTCCGGTTTTACTTTTCTATTATAAAATTCTTCTGTGTAGCGAATTATTGCTTGTTTAAGTGCGGGAATTCCATCTGCAGGTGCATAACGAACTTCACCTGAATTTAGAAGGGCAACTGCTGCAAGCATAGCATCCATTGGTGCTTTACTTTTTGGCTCTCCGCCGCCAAGGTGAATTACAGGATCACCTTTTTCTTTTAAAATGGCAAATTTCTCATTAAGCTTGAGAGTCGGAGAGGCTTTTATTGATTTAGCTATTAAACTGAGACTCATAAAGAAACCTTGAGATAAAGTAATAAAATATTTAGACTATTAAATTATTTTTAGTATTTATGATAAGCAAGAAATATTGGGTAATTTATATGAAATTATTGAAATGAAATCTACTTTAAATTTGCTTTTTAAAGTATTTCAATGCAAAAACAATTGTAATTGACTCTGCTGCCAGGAATAAAACGTATAAAATAATAACCAGAAACACTGTTCCCTTAGACCAAACAATATTCCCGACAACCATCAAAGCAAAAACAAAGGTTACTATAAAGACAAGTAAGATAGTAGGAATAACTATAAACTTTGACTCATTCACAATAAATATTATCATTAAAACTATCAGAACAATTGGAGGAAAAGTAATAATCAGCATTTCCTTTAAGTCCATAAATGTTAATATCAAAACTGCAAGCAGCAAAAGTGAATGAAAGATTAATAGATATTTTTTCATAGTTAAATATATTTACCCAAACTTCTTCTTCAATGCTTGCTGAACAATTGGCGGAACAAAATCACTTACATCTGCTCTAAGTGACGCAAGGTTGCGAATAATTGTTGAATTCAGGTAAGTATATTTCTCGTGAGGCATTAAAAATATTGTAGCAATATCATCGGCTAGCTTTCTGTTCATAAGTGCCATCTGGAATTCAAATTCAAAATCACTAACCTGCCGCAAACCTCTTATTATTCCAGTTGCACCGACTTCTTTAGCATGATCAACAAGCAAGCCCTCAAATGAATCAATTGTTACGGTTTCATACCCAATTAAACTCTCCTCAAGCATGTTCACTCTTTCTTGGGTTGTAAACAACTGCTGCTTAGTAGGATTTACAGCAACGGTAACAACAACCGAAGCGAATAGGTCAACTGCACGCTTTACAATATCGATATGACCGTAAGTAACAGGATCGAATGTACCTGGGATAAATTACTTTTCTCATTATTCAAGTCTCAAATAATTTATGATAATTGACTGTGTTATGATAAAAATAAATTTCTCAAACTAAAAGTTTTTAATTCTCTATCTGATATAAACAAGTATCGCCTATTACCTTAAAAGGTTCTACCTTAAAATTTTTTAGGTCTTTTTCTTTGGTTTGAATTGACCGCTCAATTACCATTATACCTTCATTTGAAAAGTGACCGTTAAGTTTAATATTCTCAACTACTCGATAAATGTCATCTTTGAAGAAACGGAGGATCGGCAAGTATTAGCTCATATTTGATTTTTGGTTTCTGCGAAGTGAATCTTATTGCTTCCTGCTTAAAAACTTTACATTGTTCTACAACGCCAAGAGATTTTATATTTTCAAGAAGATTATTATAAATAAAAAAATCTTTTTCGATAAAATGAACTTCTGATGCTCCCCTGCTTAAGCATTCCAAACCCAAAGATCCGGAACCGGAATAAATATCAAGTACACTAATGTCTTTAAAAGAGATACGGTTATTTAATAAATTAAATAGTGTTTCTCTAACCCTGTCTGTTGTTGGTCTTATTTTATCAGACTGTGGAACTTTAATGAATCTACCTTTGAACTCGCCTGATATGATCCGCATTCTCATAAAATTTTCCTCGGATTTATTAAGCCAATCGGAATGCAATACCGGCAGCAGATGAGAAGGAGTTATACTTTTCGAGATATAATTTATTATCAAAAAGATTTTGTGAGGGTTTGATTTTGTCAAATGGATTGAAAAGAATAAAATTTAATCCGAGTGTTTTATTTAAAGTATCTACCACAGAGCCAGATATTTCATCACCGCAAATAAAAGCAGCTTCAATCTGGCTTCTATCAACCCTTAGTGAAGGAGATGGTTTGGTTTCCCTTAACAGATGCTCTACTATCTCGCTTGCATCGTTAAGCGGAATTACTTTAAAGCTTATTGGCTTACCATTAAATGCATACAAAATTGAGAGAAATCGATTGTTGAAATAAATACTTAAAGTTAATCCTTTATAAACGAGTGCATTGCAGACCGATAAAGCTCTTTCTGCTGCTATGTGCAAGTTATCAATAAACTTTAATTTTAAATTATTTTTTTCACAGAAGCTGTGCAGCATTTGCAAATACTTTCTCTGAATTCCCAACACCATTGAAGAAGGCATAATATTAAAGGCATTTTTCTCAATTTCAAAATATTGTATAACAAGATTTTTAGTTGAAATGTAAGGATACAGAACTGAAAATTCCCATCTGAATTGTTCAATCATATCCTGATATAACAATGTATTATCGTAGGGCACTTGCGTTATATGGAAAAGCTCGAAAGGGAGTGTAAATGAAATTGAAGTTGCTTTGAGAGATTTTTTTATCAGTAATTCATCAAAAGCGCCCTGAAGTAGGGCGCTTATTTTAGTATCCTTATCTTTTTCAAGATCTATCGGGTCGTTAAAGTAAGCTTCATCTATATTAACGAGCTTAAACTGCTCACCTTCATAAATAACTTCTACAACCTGAAGTTTAGAACTTGAAATATTGAATCCAGCATGATTTTCAAATCCGGTCATTATATCATTAACAATTATTCCCAGGAAGCGGTATTTTTTAGAGCATCGCTTTCAATGCTGCCAATTGTACCGTAACCATCAGGATCTGCAATTAAATATCTTGTGCCGATTTTCAAAGTAGAATCTACTCTTAAAAATCTTCCTCTTGTTGTAACAACTGTATCTATTGACATTGTAGTATCCACAGAAATAATAAATCGTTGCCGGGATTTAGTTGAGACGAATAAACTTTCAGGTGTGAATTCACCATGCGTTAATTTAACAAACGAATCTGCAGGTCTCAAAGTTAACGAATCAAACGAGTTACGTACACTATCAACAAAGGGAGAATCTAAAAACTTAATAAGTTCATCAAGATTATCTGTAAATCGGCCATACTTTTTCTCCCAAAGGATTTGAGCTTCTTTAAGATTTGTCATTCTTAAACGTGTTTCAGTTCTGTTGTATTTTTCTTTTTCAACAATATCACTTGGATCAATAATAGCAACCTTAATAAGGATAAGCACTAATATTACAACAACTGTATAAAGCCCTGCATGAACATACCAGGGGTCTTGATTGGATTTATAATTCATTTTTCCTCCGGAAGAATTAAAAGTCTTTACTCGATGAAAATATACTTTTTTATATTATTTAATTTTGTATCACCTATCCCCTTAACTTTAAGGAGATCATCGACCTTTTTAAACTTACCCATTTTAGTTCTAAGGTCTAAAATGCTTTGAGCTGTTTTCTCGCCAATTCCTGGCAGTTTCATTAAATCTTCTAATCCCGCAGAATTAAGATTTATGCTGTTTTCTACAGGTAAAGTTTTTTTTGTAGATTTCTTAAAACTACGATTGTTAAAATCTAAAACTTCTTGCTTATAATCAACCTCTTTCAGTAAGTTCATTTTTAATGAATCTACCGAATTTTCACCCGGAGGATTATAAAAAAGGGAGTCCTGAACTGAATAATCGAAAGATTCGGGATTAATTTGTACAGGTTTTTCCTTGAAAAAATTTTTATAAGTGAATCCTGCTATAAAAGTAAAAGTAAGAAAAAGAACTACTTTTAGTTCCGTATTAGTAAAACCTATTTTTTTTGAGAGCCTGTCTAACATTACCCCCGCCAATAAAAAATAGTTTAGAAATAGTTAATTAATTAGTTGAACTTTTCTAATACTAAGATAACACACTCTGAATTTATTTCAATCAAAAAAGACAATTCTTATCTAAAATAAATCGCAAAAAAATTATAAGCCGAATCTTTTAAAGAAACCTTTTTCCTGATCTTTAACCTCACCTTTAAAGTTGGGTTGCTCCATCAACTCTTTGAGTAATTCTTTTTCTTGAGAAGTTAATTTTTTCGGAACATCAATAGTTATTTTTACAATTTGATCACCGGAACCAGCATGGTTAAGATGTTTTATTCCCTTGCCAGTCATCTTTAAGAATTTTCCGTTAGGTGTTCCGGGATCAATTTTTAACCTTGCTTTACCATTCAAAGTTGGAACATCAACCTCTGCACCAAGAACTGCTTCAGGAAAACTAATAAACAAACTATAAATTATATCGTCATCTTCACGAAAAAAATATTCGTGTTCTTGTTCTTTAAACACAACTATGATATCACCGGGTGATCCTCCTCTTTTTCCCGAATTACCTTCTCCACGCAAAGACATATAACTTCCTTCGTGAACACCAGCGGGTACATCTATTTTCACCGTAACATCATTTTGATATCTGCCATCACCCGAACATTTTTTGCAGGGAACATCAATAACCTCCCCTTCACCATCACAGTTACTGCAAGCGACGATATTTACAAACTGACCAAAAACTGATCTAGAAACATTTCTTATTTCCCCTGAACCCTGACAAACAGGACAAGTTTTTTTAGCTGAACTATCAGCAGCACCGCTTCCGCTGCACTGATCGCACTTAACTAGTTTTTTAATTTTAATTTTTTTATTTACTCCTGTTGCAATTTCTTCAAGAGTAAGTTTTAATGTTACTCTTAAATCAGTTCCGGGAGTTCCTGTTCCTCTTCTTCTTCCTCTTGACCTTGATGAAGTTCCAAAGAATTCATCGAAAATAGAACCGCCGCCAAAAATATCGGAGAAATGAGAAAAGATATCGTTAATATCTGAAAATCCGGGTGAACCAAAACCGCTTCCTCTTACACCTTCGTGACCAAATCTGTCATACCTTGCACGTTTGTTATCATCATTTAAAATTTCATAAGCTTCGGCTGCCTCTTTAAATTTTTCTTCTGCTTTTTTATCATCAGGATTTCTGTCCGGATGATATTGCATAGCCTGTTTCCGATAAGCTTTTTTCAGTTCTTCCTTTGACGCATTTTTTGTCACACCAAGGACTTCGTAATAATCTCTCTTTGCCATAGTTAATATTATTCCTTCTCGCCGCTGGATTCATCACTAACAATTACTTTAGAATGCCTGATTACTCTATCCTTATACACATATCCGCTTTGAATTTCATCTAGAACTGTATGAGGAGGAACAGAATCATTTTGCATTTGCATCACAGCTTCGTGAAAATTAACATCAAATGGCTGACCAACTGATTCTATTTTTTTTACTCCCTGCTCTTCCAGCGTTTTCAATAGTTTGTTATAGACAAGTTTAATTCCTTCTTCTATTGTAGAAGTATCTTTAGCATCCTGAATGTGGACAAGCGATCTTTCAAAATCATCGACTACGTCTAAAAGTTTTATTACAAAAGACTCGGCAGCGTATTTAATTAGATTTAACTGATCGTTCTCAGTTCTTCGCTTATAGTTCTCAAACTCAGCAACTTTTCTTAAAAACTTATCTTGCCACTCGCTTGCTTGTATTTCTAATTCCTTAATTCTTTCATCCGATTGCTGATCGGTTAGAGGTGCTTCTTCGGTTTGATTTTCTTCTTCAACATTCAATTTTAATTCCTCTTCGTTTTCATTTTTATTTTCATTCTTCTTTTCTTTACTCATTGTAACTATTTAACTCCTGCAATTATTATTTAACCGGTTTTTAGAACTTTAGATAACATTTTAGCAATATAATCTACTATTGCCACAACTTTGGAATACTCCATCCTTTTCGGACCGATGATTCCAAGTGTACCGGAAGTTTCGCCGTAATTATATTCTTTTGTTATCAGACTATATTCTTCAAGTTTTAGATCTTTATTTTCCTTGCCAATAGAAATAAAAATATCATCCGAACCTTTTTCTTTCTTCTCCATAATATGAATGATGATATCTTTATCTTCAATCAGTTCTATAACACTTTGAAATTTTTCGGGATCCTCAAATTCAGGTTGATAAATTACATTTTTAGCACCTGTTACAAAAACACGATCTTCGGTTTTTGTATCAACAAAAATCTTATCCACCGAATCAACAAAAATTCTTATTATCGATTTATCTGAATCACCAACATCACTAAATCTTTCCTTGAATGTTTTCCGTATCTCATCTAAAGCTAATCCGCCTAATCTTTCATTTAATAAATATTCAACATAATTAAGCTGCGATTCCTTCACTTCACTTTTAATTTCAAGTGTAATAGTTTTTACTAGTCCCGACTTAATGCTTAAAACAATTAATAATTTAGTTGAAGAAAGACTAACTAATTGAATTTTCTGAAGTATTCCACGATCCAATTTTGGATATGTAACACAAGCAATTTGCTTTGTAATCTGGCTCATTAGTTTTGTAGCAATCTTAAGCAGATCATCAGTGTCGTCAATATCAACTTTAAAGCTTTTATTTATAATTCCTTTTTCAGCCTGATTCAGAGTTGGAATATCCATAAGTGAATCAACGTAAAACCTATATCCTTTATCTGTTGGAACTCTTCCTGCAGAAGTATGCGGATGATCGATAAAGCCGGATTCTTCCAGATCAGACATAATATTTCTAACCGTAGCCGGTGAAAAGCCGATATCATATTTTTTTACGATATATTTCGACCCGACCGGCGAAGCAGTAAGAATAAACTGCTGCACTATTGATCTAAGAATGCTTTTTTCTCGTTCGTTTAATTTTTGTTCTAACATATTAACGTTACTAAACTAACTAAAATTTGGAGTGCAAATATATCAATTATTCAAAAACTTTGCCGAAACTGGCACGAAAACATTTTAAGGAAATGTACGAGTTAAATATTAGTATTGTGAATGATTTACACTCAATCTTTTTTGTTAATACATTTAATAATGTTAATTTCTCGTTAAAAATTAAGGGAACTTTCTTTAATTATAGTCGGAGTACTAGTGGAAGAAACTTACAAATCTTCCGGGGTAAATTTAGACGCCGGAGAGAAAACCATTGAGAAAATTAAGGGCTATGCCAAATCGACTTTTAATAAGCAAGTACTGACAGACATCGGACTTTTTGGCGCTTTCTATGAGTTGGATCTCCAGAGCTATAAAAAACCCGTTTTAGTTTCAAGTGTTGACGGTGTAGGAACAAAATTAAAAATTGCTGTTGAAGCCAACAGGCACGATACAATTGGTCAGGATTTGGTTAATCATTGTGTGAATGATATTGCAGTCTGTGGCGCAAAACCTCTTTTCTTTTTGGATTATTTCGCAACGGGAAAACTTGATCCAGAAATAGCTGCAGAAGTTATAAAAGGTTTTTCTATTGCTTGTAAAGAAAATAATTGCGCGCTTATTGGAGGTGAAACTGCCGAAATGCCGGGATTATATCAAACAGGTGATTACGATATGTCCGGAACTATTGTTGGATTAGTTGAAAAAGAAAAAATTATTGACGGGAGTAAAATCAAAAAAGGTGATATTCTTTTAGGTTTTCCGTCAAACGGTCTTCATACAAATGGATATTCGCTTGCAAGAAAAGTTCTCTTATCAAAATTCAAACTCGATCAGCATATTGATGAATTAGGATCCTCTCTTAGTGATGAACTTCTGAAAATTCATAAGTCTTATCTGAACATAATTACAAAGCTGAAAGAAAATGTTAATGTAAAAGGTTTCTCGCATATTACCGGCGGTGGAATTGTCGGCAATACTATGAGAATAGTTCCCAAAGGATTGGATTTGCACATTCATTGGGGAAATTGGGAATTCCCGTCAATATTTAAACTCATCCAGAATACAGGAAATATTTCAGTTGAAGAGATGAGAAAAGTTTTTAATCTTGGTATCGGTCTGATAGCAGTAGTTTCAAAAGAAGATGAATCGCATGCTTTTCAGATAATTCATGATAATAAAGAACATGTTTTATTAATCGGAGAAGTAATTTAGTTTAAGCTATGTTTATTGATACTCATTCACATTTATTCTATCCAAACTTCACTGAAGATATTGATGAAGTTATTGAACGCGCCAAACAAAATGGTGTGGATTTTATTATCGTACCGGCTACGGATATTGAGACGTCCAAACAAGTAATTGATCTTTGTGATAAATATGATATGGTTTACGGTACAGTTGGCGTTCATCCACACGAAACAAAAGATTGGAATGATAATATAATCGAACAAATTCATCAATTGGCTCAGCACAAAAAAATTGTAGCCATCGGTGAAATAGGATTAGATTATTATTATGATTTTTCACCACCGGAAAAACAAATTCATGCTTTCAAAGCACAGATTGAACTTGCATTAGAATTAAATCTTGCCGATTGTTGTGCATAATCGTGATTCCGATAAAGATATGATGGATATCATTACCAGTTATTGCGGAAGAGGTTTGAAAGCTCAGTTTCATTGTTTTAATGCTTCCCTAAATGACGCATTTGAATTTATTAAGATGAATCATTTTATTTCTTTTACAGGAAATATCACCTTCAAAAATAGAAGTGATGTAAGATCGGTTCTTGAAAAAATCAGTTTGGAAAATTTACTTCTCGAAACGGATTCACCATTTATGACTCCTTCACCATTTCGCGGTAAAAGAAATGAGCCTTCCTATGTAAAATATGTAGCCGAAAAGGTTGCTGAAATACATCAACTGCCGGTTGATGAAGTTGCCAAAATAACTTCATACAATGCTTTTCGTTTATTTGGAATTGGTAAAACACCAGGAGTCAGTTATACATATCCGCTTGGTAAATCTCTTTACATAAATGTAACAAATCGGTGCAACGCCGATTGTACTTTTTGTAAAAGAAAAACTTTTCCGTTTATAAGCGGTTATAATTTGGGCATGAAAAAATCCGAAGAACCTTCTTCAGAAATTTATATTAAAGAAATTGGTGATCCGAAAAAATATGATGAGATAGTCTTTTGCGGATATGGAGAGCCAACCATCAGATGGGAAATTGTTAAAGAAGTAGCTGAGTATGTTAAAGCAAACGGCGGAAATACAAGATTAAATACAAATGGACACGGAAATCTGATAAACCATCGCGACATCACACCAGAAATGAAAAATCTTATTGATGTTGTTTCTATTAGTTTCAATACCTTTGATTCTAAACAATATGCAGAGCTTATGCGATTAGACGAAAAACATTTCTTTGAAATGATAAACTTTGCTAAACTTTCAAAGCCATATGTTAAAAAAGTAGTGATGAGTGT
The DNA here is from genome assembly GCA_963714415.1 of uncultured Ignavibacteriaceae bacterium. GTDB lineage: Bacteria > Bacteroidota > Ignavibacteria > Ignavibacteriales > Ignavibacteriaceae > JAGXRK01. The sequence goes on along the minus strand of CAVQOL010000003.1, from coordinate 41,955 downwards.
TGTAACGATTGATGAAGTTGAAATAGAAAGAGCGCGCAAAGTTGTTGAAGACGAAATAGGCGCAGAATTTAGAATAAGAGAATATTTTTAATAAATGATTTTAGGACAAAAGTGATAAAACAAATCCTCATTTTTTTATTTTTATTAAACAGCTTATCTGTATCTCAGTCACAAACCTTAAAAGAAAAATTAGATCAACTTTTAAAGGATGAATTTTTTGAATCATCGTTAATTGCAACGGATATATATGATCTTACTGCAGATGAGTATTTGTATCGTGTTAACTCTAAAATGCTTTTGCATCCAGCATCAAATATGAAACTTTTTACTTCAATAGCAGGACTTTTAACACTTGGAGTTGACTATCAATTTCTAACATCGCTTTATTACGACGGAGAGATTTTAGGCAGCACCTTATATGGGAATCTCTATATTGAAGGAGGCTGTGATCCTGAATTCCGAACTGAAGATCTTTCAAATTTTGTATTGGCAATTAAAGCATTAAATATTAATTCTATTGTCGGAAATATTTATGCCGACCTTTCTTTCAAGGATTCACTTTACTGGGGTGTCGGCTGGATGTGGGACGATGATCCATCCACAGATGCACCTTATCTCAGTGCTCTAAATATTAATGGTAATTCTGTAAGTATTACTCTTAATGGAGCAAATGTCGGGCAGCAAGCTGATATCATTTTGAATCCAAACTCCGGATTTTTTTCTGTAAATAATCAGACAATTACTGTATTAAAAAAAGAAGAAGAAGATTTTTCTGTAACCAGGAATTGGTTTAACAGGAAAAATGAAATTATTGCATCAGGTAAAGTTAGTCTTGAGAAAGAAAATAATGAGAATGGTGATAAACAGGTTAATGTCTTAAATCCCGAATTATATTTTCTTACATTATTTAAAGAGACTTTAAACCAAAATGGGATTTCATTCACCGGTGAAATAGGCATAACAAAATTACCTTTTATTAATAAATATCTTGGCTCGATAACAACATCGTTAATGACAGTATTAACGAATGTAAATAAAAACAGTAATAATTTAAGTGCCGAAATGGTTTTATATGCACTAGCTGAAAATAATTATGGTCGACCTGCAACTGCTGAAAACGGCATTAAAGTAATAGATGAATTGATTTCATTAATCGGCCATGATCCTGATGAATACAGAATTGTAGACGGTTCAGGTGCTTCACATTACAATTTAATTTCTGCAGAGCTAATAATAGATTTTCTCAAATATATTTACACAAATGAACAAGAGATTTATTATAGACTTTGGGAAACTCTCCCAATTGCAGGAATTGACGGCACTCTTGCAAAAAGAATGACAAACTCTTCTGCATTCAACAATGTTCGGGCTAAAACGGGAACACTTAGCGGTGTTAATGCCCTCTCCGGTTATGTAACTGCTGCTAATGGTAATCAAATTGCTTTTTCCATACTGATTCAAAATCATGTTAACATGACTTCAAAAGCAAGACAATTCCAGGATGAAATTTGTAAAATTCTAGCTGAATATAGATAATTAAAACTACTAATGATTTATAAAGAATTCATAGTAACTGCTGAACCATTTATTCCTGATATTTTAAGCGGTGTACTTTGGAACCTAAAAATTAACGGTATAAGTGAAGAAGTCAATTGTCTTAAAGTTTTTTCTGATTCCGTTTCTAAGAATGATATTGAATTGATTCTAAATGATCTTTTAAATAATAAAATGCTTTTCAGCTTTTCTGTTGAAGAAAATTTTATTGAAGATAAAAATTGGAACGCAGAATGGGAAAAAAGTCGTGACGTTATAAGAGTAACTGATAGAATTATTATAAAACCTACTTTCAAAGAATATATCGCGAAGGAAAATGAAATTGTTTTAACTTTAGATCCCAAAATGTCATTTGGAACAGGTGAACACCAGACCACAAAAATGATGCTTCAGCTTGAAGAAAAATATATTAAGGATGGAATGAAAGTTCTTGATATTGGAACCGGAACCGGAATTCTTGCTATTGCTGCAATTAAACTCGGTGCTTCGTACTGCAATTGCAAACGACATCGATGAATGGTGTTATGAAAACAGCATCGAGAACTCCGCTTTAAATAGTACAACAGAACAAATAGATTTCAGAATTTGCACTTTGGATAAAATTGAAGAAAATAATTTTGACATAATCATTGCAAATATTCAAAAGAATGTTTTAATTGAATTAGCAGACGAAATAAGTTCTCGCATTAAGCCAAATGGAGTTTTATTACTTTCAGGTTTGCTGCATATTGATGAAAAAGATGTTTTAGAAATTTATGACTCTTTTGGATTTATATTCTCAGAAACAATCCGTATGGATGAATGGATTGCAATTGCTTTAAGAAACAGAGGTTAAAATTAAATTTTATTTCAAATATTGTTTTCCAATAACAAACAAGAAAGGCTAATCATGAAAATGATGCAAGAATTCAAAGCATTCGCTATGAGAGGGAATGTTGTTGATATGGCTGTAGGTATAATCATTGGTGGAGCTTTTGGCAAAATTGTTTCCTCCTTTGTTAGCGATGTTATAATGCCGCCAATCGGAGTTCTTTTAGGCGGAGTTGATTTCAGCACACTTTCCGTTACGATAAAAGAAGCATCTGAAGGAGTTGAAGCTGTAACATTGAAATATGGTATGTTTATTAATACCGTAATTGACTTCATAATTATTGCATTTGCAATTTTTATGGCAATCAAAGCAATGAATTCTCTTAAGAAAAAAGAAGAAGAAAAACCTGCCGCTCCACCTGAACCACCAGCAGATGTAAAATTACTTACAGAAATTAGAGATCTGCTGAATAAATAATTTCATTTATAAAATTTAAAGCCACACCTTACTAAAGGATGTGGCTTTTGTAATCTCAACCTTTGAATCGATCTAGAATCAATTAATAAATACAGAAAAATATTCCTAAAATAATATCCGTATTTCATTGATTCAGAATAAAGATTCTTTTAGGTTAAGACCCAACTAAAAAAATGGATATTTACAATGGCTAATAAAGTTTTAATAATAATGATTTTTCTTGGACTAGTATTTCAATCCTGTGCAAGCAAAGAAGAAAGACTTGAGAAACAAAAAGCAAAAGTCGAAGAAATAAAGGACAATCTTAATAATGAAAGAGGAGCAAAATTATTTTATTCATCAGATACTACAAATTCAAGTTTTACTTATTTCACGGTCGACGGAGAAATAGTTATAATAAATGAAGAAATGTATATCGGAAATTCCGGTCATTCACTTAACCTGCATTTTTATAACAATGATAAAATTATTCATACAGAACTAAAACAAATGTTTTATGAACGTAAAGAGAAAGGTTTTGATAAACAACCTATAAACATTAAAATTTACTTTGACTACAATGGTGATGTTCTTGCTGCTGAGAAAGTCCGGAAGAAAAAAATGGTTGAGATGACCGAGGAAGAACAACAAAATATATTAAATCATTCACAAAAACTTTTTGAATTATCAAAAGACAATCTTGAAGAAAATAAATAGCATTTTATAATTATTGAGCAGCTTTTTTTGAAACACAATATTTCATCTAAGATAAACTCTATTTCGAGATATAGAGTTGAAGAGATTTATAAAGATCGTCAACAGGCATCTCGACTCCGGTCCACAGATTAAATGATTTTGCTGCCTGATGAACCAACATTTTAATACCATCAATAGTAATTGCACCTTTAGATTGAGCCATCTGTAAAAACTTTGTGTTGGCCGGATTGTAAACCAAATCAAATACTATCTGATCTTTAGAAAATGACTCTGAAATTGTTGTCACATTATCATCAACTTCGGGAAACATTCCTATTGGAGTAGCATTGATAATAAGTTTTGATTTACTGAAAACCTCAACTAAATCCGGAGGAAAAAGTTCCCGCGTTTTAAAAGAATCATATTTCATTTTATCCTGAAAATAAACTTTCAATGAATCGGCTCGTTGTTCTGTTCTGTTAACAATATTGATTCTTTTCGGTTTAAAATATCTTATTAAAACATAAATAACAGCTCGGGCACCTCCACCGGCTCCTATTACCGTTACTTCACTTCCGGTTATTTCCTCTTTATAAGGTATTAATGATTCAAGAACACCATGAACATCTGTATTATAACCAGTAAGTTTGCCTTGCTCATTTACTATTGTATTTACAGCTCCTGTTATTGATGCTTCTTCAGAAAGGTTACTAATATAATCGAGCACTTTAACTTTATGCGGAATAGTTACATTAAATCCTTTTATTCCAAGTGCGATCATTCCTTTTAGAGCATTCTGCAAATTGGAAGCAGGAACATTAAAGGGAAGATAAATATAATCTAATTTTGTAATTTCATTTGCGACATAATAAATGAAAGGTGAATAAGATTGCTTAACCGGATTTCCGATTAGTCCTATTACTTCTGATGTGTTATAAAAAGAATTTTTCATAATTGATTTAATAATACTGATTAATAAACCTTGGTTCTATTCAATCAGATTTCTTTCAATAATCTTAAAAATAGTTTAGAAGACTTTATTTCAGGATATTCCTTTTCAAATTCATTGCGGATAGAAGGATCAATTGAAAATGCTTTTTTCAGACAATCAACTGCATCCTGTGTTCTGTTTAGCACAAAATTTACTTTAGCTTTTGCGTAATATGAAGCTGCATCATTTGGATCGATTATTAAGCATTTGTCATAAGAGCTTGATGCTGCAAGCCAATCCCCTACTTCAAAATATGTTTCGGCTAGGTTAAACCAGGCTTCTAAATTTTTATTGTCAATTCTTACAACTTTTTTATAGCTTTTTATTGACTCTTGCAAAAACCCGAGAGAATATTCAAGATCTGCTTTTGCCTGCCAGGCCTCAGAACTGTCCTGAGATAACGATATTGCTTTGTTAAAATCTCTTAGTGCAAGTTGATACTTGCCAGATAAGTCATAACAAAATCCTCTAGCCAGATAAGCTTCAAAATATTCATCATTAATTTTTATAGCTTTATTATAATACTTAATTGCATTATTTAATTCACCAAGCTCTTCATAAATATTTGCAATATTAAATGCAGATGCTTCATCTTTCTGATCAAGTTCAATTGCTTTTTTGAAACATTCTATTGCCGGCTGAAATCTTTCAAGATCTGCATAAACGTTGCCTTTATTAAACCAGGCACTTGAGAATTCTTCATATAGCGAGGTTGCAAGATCATAACTGTTTATTGCTTGCTCAAGTTGATTAAGTTTTGTTAATACAATTCCTCTGTTGTACCAGCCGGTTGGATTATAAGGATCTAATTCAAGAAATTTATCGTAAGCTTCAAGAGCCTTAGACAGATTGTTAATTCCTTCATAACAAAATCCCAGTTCATAATAGGCTTCTAAAAATTCAGGATCTTTTTGAATTACTTGATTAAAATTCTCGATTGCTTCGGTAAATTTTCCCTGCCGTTCAAATAATAATCCAAGACTAAAGTAAGCATCTTCATTCGTCGGGTCAAAATATAAAATTTCATTAAGTGATTCTTCAGCTTGTTTGAATAGTCCAAGATTTTCTTCAGCAGCAGATTTATCAACAAGAATTTCAACATCATTCGGATTGAGAGAAAGTGCTTTATTAAAACAATCGAGGGCTTTATTGAAATTCATCTTTGCATTAAGCAGAATGCCTTTCTTAAGCCAGTAATCAGAATTATACGGTGAAATGTTTATTAATTTTTCAATGAAGAATAAACCATCTTCCAAACGATCGGTTTCAATACAACTTTGTACAATTTCTTCAATATGATCTATAAACTCATAAATGTTACCGTCTTCAAGCGTTGACTTCAAGCTCTGAATTTCTGTCTCCAGATTATCATAAGTAGAAAATTCTTCATCTAAATGATCAGAATCAAAAAAGGACATTCATTAAACTCCAATTAATATATTTACCGGGGAAAAATCTATAACTAATAAAGTATAAAATCAAGGTAAGCTTTCCTTGGAAATGAGTTAATAATTTTTAAGTGAACTCCAAAAACAAAGGAGTGAAATTATTAAAGTCAATTTCACTCCATTATAAATAAAGAATTTTGGTTAATTAGTTCCGCAAAACCGAAGTTACCTTTTCAGCAGCTTCTTTTAAGCTTTGAGCAACTTCAAAATTCAAACTCGATTCATTCAAAAGAACGGCAGCCTCTTCAGCATTAGTCCCTTCTAATCTTACAACAATTGGAACAGCAACATGCATTTCTGTTGCTGCATCAATTACTCCTTCTGCAACACGATCACATCTGACAATTCCACCGAATATGTTGATTAGAATTGCTTTTACATTCGGATCAGAGAGAATAATCTTGAATCCATTTGCAACTGTTTCTTTGTTTGCGCCGCCGCCAACATCAAGAAAGTTTGCAGGTTCGCCGCCTGCAAGCTTAATAATATCCATAGTCGCCATTGCAAGTCCTGCACCGTTAACCATACATCCGACATTTCCATCAAGCTTAATGTAATTTAAATTATATTTTGATGCTTCAATTTCTAACGGGTCTTCTTCACCAAGATCACGATAATCTGCAATTTCTTTCTGACGATATAAGGCATTATCATCAAAATTCATTTTTGCATCAAGTGCAATAATCTTATTATCATTTGTAAGAACCAAGGGATTTATTTCAAGCATAGTGGCGTCGGTCTTTTCATAAGCATTATACAAAGCTTTTATGAAAGGAATGAAGCTTTTAAAAGCATCTCCTTCAAGACCTAATGCAAATGCTAATTTTCTTGCCTGATAAGTTTGAAAACCGATTGCAGGATCAATCCATTCTTTAATAATTTTTTCGGGAGTTTCTTCAGCAACTTTTTCAATTTCAACTCCACCTTCTGTTGAAGCCATAATGACATTTTTTGAAACTGAACGATCGAGTAAAATCCCAAGATAAAATTCTTTCTTAAAATCTAATCCTTCAGCAATGAAAAGAGTTTTAACTGTTTTGCCTTCAGCACCAGATTGATGAGTTACCAAAACATTGCCTAGAATTTTGTGTGCATAATCTCGTGCTTTATCAACAGATGTACTGAACTTCACTCCGCCTTCAAGAATAAGCTCATTACGATTATTTGGGTTATATAATTTACCCTTTCCTCTTCCACCGGCATGTATTTGTGCTTTTACAACATACTGATTAACTCCGCGCTGCTGAAGTTGATTAATAGCAGAATCAAATTCCGATAAATCTTTTATGGCAATTCCATCCTGAATTGGAACGCCGAATTTTTTAAGAATTTCTTTCGCCTGATATTCGTGAATTTTCATTTAGTTTCCTTTAATGTTATTATAACTCTAAGAAATATTGAGAACGGATTTTCTATAATAAATTCCGAGCTCTGAAAATTATTTACTTATTATTTTTTCACTCATCAACTTAGCTTGCAAGAAAAGTAATAAGTAATCTCTTCCACCTGCTTTAGAATCTGTACCGGACATATTAAATCCGCCAAATGGATGAACACCAACCAAGGCTCCTGTACATTTGCGATTAAAGTATAAATTACCAATCAATAACTCTTTCTTTGCCCGTTCTATTTTTTTCCTGTCGAGAGTATAAACAGAACCGGTTAAACCGTAAATAGTATTATTAGCAATCTTAAGAGCATCATCAAAATTTTTAGCTTTTATAACTGCGAGAACCGGACCAAATATTTCTTCCAGTGATATCCTAGCATTCGGATCGATATCAATAAAGACGGTTGGTTTGATATAGTATCCGTTACCTTCAGCTTTTTCACCACCGGTAAGTAATTTTCCTTCTTTCTTTCCTATTTCAATATAGTCAAGAATTGTACGTTCAGCACTTGGACTAACCACAGGTCCCATAAAATAGTCTTGTTCACCAGGACCTTGCTGAATTTTATCAACTTCAGCTTTTAACTTTTTCACGAATTGATTGTAAACAGATTTATCGACGATAGCTCTTGAGCAAGCGGAGCATTTCTGACCCTGATATCCAAAAGCAGATGAAACAACACCTTTAACGGCATCATCAAGATCGCAATTACTATCAACAATAATTGAATCCTTTCCACCCATTTCTGCTACAACTCTCTTAAGCCAGATTTGTCCGGGTTGAACCTTTGCAGCTAATTCATTTATATGAATTCCAACTTCCATTGAACCAGTAAATGAGACAAATCTTGTTTTTGGATGACCAACTAAAGTATCGCCCACTTCTCCACCGGAACCAGGTAAAAAGTTAAGAACACCTTTTGGTAGTCCTGCCTCTTCCATGATCTCATAGAAAATTCTTCCCATCATTGGAGTATCGCTTGAAGGTTTAAGGACTATTGTATTACCAGCAACAATTGCTGCGGAACTCATTCCAACCAAAATTGCAAAGGGAAAATTCCATGGTGGTATAGTAACACCAACACCCAGCGGAATGTAAACTAATTCATTCTTTTCACCCTTCAATGGTGTGATTGGCTGTTTATCTCCATATCGAAGCATTTCTCTTCCGTAAAAATCCAAAAAATCTATTGCCTCGGCAGTATCACCATCTGCTTCCAAAAAGTTTTTACCAGCTTCAAGAATCATCCATGCATTAATTTCAAAACGTCTTCTTCTTGCTATTGCTGCTGCTTTGATAAGATAATTTGCTCTTTCAGCAGCCGGAATATATTTCCATTCCTGAAATTTTTTGAATGCAGATTCAATAGCAAAATTTGCAAGATCTTTTGTTCCTTTATGAAAATAAGCTATAACTTCGTCTTTATTTGATGGATTATAAGAAGTAATTCTACCTTCGGTTTTATGCTTTTTTCCGCCAATTACAAGTTCGTAAGTTCTTCCTAATTTTTTTCTTACTGCCTTAAGTGCTTGTTTTTGTTTTTGGATGTTCGCTGGTTTTGTAAAATCTGTGAATGGTTCATTCTTAAACGGTGTAATCTTCATATTAACTCCTGTTCAATAGTATTATAAAAATTTGAATTGAAAATTAAATCTTTAAGTTTTTATAAGCAAAGTATATGAATTTATTTCAAGCTTAAAACTGATAACAAATGATAAAAAGAAAGAAATAAAATAATAACATTTACACTGTTTGGATTTACATCAAACGGTATTATCTTGCTTATACTTTTCCCTGTAAATGGGGAACAATCTTATCCTGATTGGGCAAATAGTACAAATCGCATTAGCAAATAAAGAGGAGAGAATATGGCAATCCAGGCTAACTTTAATACAATTCCTCAATTATTTAAATATCTAACTGAGGAATACAGCAAAGAAACTAATAGCTATGTCCTTAAACATAAAGTCGACGACAAATATGTTGGAATAAGTTATGATCAACTGAGAGAAGAAACCGAACTATTAGCTTTCGGATTATCTTTTCTTGGTGTAAAAAAAGATGATAAAGTAGCTATTATTTCAGAAAACAGGCCAGAATGGGTTTACGGCGATTTTGCTATACTTGGTTTAGGAGCAATTGATGTTCCACTTTATCCATCGTTAACGTCAGATTCGGTTGAATTTATTTTAAACAATTCCGAATCTAAAGGAATAATCGTATCAAATAAATTCCAGTTAAATAAACTTCTTAAAATCCGTGACAAATGTCGTAGTTTGAAATTCATTATTATTCTAAATGCAAAAGACTACGACCCAAATATTAAAGACCTTTATACATTTAAAGATGCTCAGGAACTCGGAAGAAAATATAAGAAAGAAAACGAAAACCTTTTTAAAGAAACACTGGCTTTAGCTAAACCTGATGATATATGTACAATAATTTATACTTCCGGTACAACAGGAGTACCGAAAGGTGTTGTATTAACTCATAATAATATTTTATCAAATGTGCAGGCTGCATTGGAGAGTTTTCCAATAGATAAAAATGACGTTTTTCTTTCATTTTTGCCTCTTTGCCACATTTTTGAAAGAATGGCAGGCTACTACACTGCTTTTTCCTGTGGTGGTACTATATGCTATGCAGAAAGTATTGAAACCGTTGCGCAGAATATGATAGAAGTAAAACCAACTATTATGACAACCGTACCCAGGTTATTTGAGAGAATTTATTCCAAGATTATAAAGAATGTTGAAAGTCAGCCTGAGAAAAAACAAAAGATATTTTATTGGGCAATAGAAGTGGGAAGAGAATATGCGAAAGCTAAAAAAGCAAAAAAGATTCCTATCGCACTTTCAGTTAAACATAAACTTGCTGATAAACTGGTTTTCAAAAAACTCAGAGAAAAAACGGGCGGTAACTTGAGATTTTTCATATCCGGAGGCGCCGCATTGCCAAGGGAACTTGGAGAATTTTTTGCAGCCGTTGGATTGTTGATAATCGAAGGATACGGTTTAACCGAATCATCTCCTGTAATTGCAGCAAACAGACTTGATGCCTATAAATTTGGAACAGTAGGACAAGCAATGCCCGGAGTTCAAATTAAAATTGCAGAAGATGGCGAAATACTAGCCAAAGGTCCGAATATTATGCAAGGTTATTACAAAAATAAAAAGGAGACCGAAGTTACAATTAAGGACGGTTGGCTTTATACCGGCGATATTGGTGTGTTTGATCAGGATGGATTTTTAGTTATAACTGATCGTAAAAAACATCTCTTTAAAACTTCTGCCGGAAAATATATTGCTCCAACTCCTATTGAAAATATCTTCCTTGCCAGTAAATATATTGATCAATTTGTTCTCATCGGCGACAGAAGAATGTTTCTTACTGCTTTAATAGTTCCAGATTTTGAAGCTCTAAAAGAATATGCTGATTCGCATAACATTAAATATTCAACTGTAGAAGAACTTACTAAGGACGAAGAGATTTATAAGCTTCTCGAAAAAGATATGGATCAATTTCAGAAAAAACTTGCAAACTTTGAACGGGTTAGAAAGTTTGTTATGCTTGATAGACCTTTTACCATTGAGTCCGGTGAAATTACACCAAGTATGAAAGTAAAAAGAAAATTTATTGAGGAGAGATATGAGGATCTGATTGAGCAAATGTATCGAAGTCTGGATAGAACATAGAAAGAATAGCATATAAAAAAGCCTTCAAGGTCTGAACTAGTACCTTGAAGGCTTCCTTTATTCACTAATCAAATTTTATTTACGTTTTTAATTAATTTAGTCTACTTTTTAAATACAATAGGAATTGTAACCTTAACTTTTACAGGATTTCCTCTTTGTACGCCGGGTTTAAATTTTGTCTTGAGAACTGCATCCCTTGCAGCTTCATCGCATCCTGAACCAATACCTTTAACTACTTCTGCTTTAGTTACAATACCAACTTCATCAACATAAGCTAAAATATAGACTTTACCTTCAACGCCTGATCTTTTAGCAATTTCAGGATAAGTAATTTTACTCTGGATTGAAGCTATACCACCAACTGGTGCAGGCATTTCTTCTACTGCTACAAAATAAGGTGATTCCTCTTCTAATTTCTTTTCTTCTTTTGGAGGAATAACAGGCACTTCTTCTTTTACTGTTTCTTCCACCTTCTCGGTTTTTGAAATATTGTTGTCTTTTACGTTTTCAGCAATAGGCGCTTCTATAATTTTGGGCGGTGCAGGTAAAACCGGTTTTTTGTTTTCCTGAGTTACAGCCTGACCTGTATTTTTTTCCACTTCTGTTAATTTGGTGTCTTCAGCCGTCGTTAAATTTGGCTGTACATTTTGTTGATCATTATTTTTAATATTAGAAACTATTGTTTTGTTATTAAAATTATTAACAGGATTGCCCTTCGTATCACTTGAAGAACTCAACAATACAACTGATACTATAGACACAACAATCAATCCGACTGCAGCGGAACTAACAAAAACTTTTTTCTGATACCATTTTCGAGGAGTAAAAGAATAAAGTTCATCATTATCGATAGTAGAAGAAAGATCAAATTCCTTGACTAATTCATTTACAGGTTTATTTTCCTCTCTTATTTCTATTCCATCTTCAATAGCGTGCTTTACGAGATTTTCTTTATCATGTTTATTAATTGGTAATTCTGTATGGTTGTCAGGAATTTGCATTTCTTTTTCAACAACTGCCTTTTTATTCTCAAAAACTTCATCTTCCTTTTTGGCGTATTTTATATGATTGTCAGGAATTTTTATTTCTTTTTCTGCAACTGCCTCTTTAATCTCTAAAATTTCATCTTCCTTTTTTGGTAATTCTTTTTGTTTTTCTGGAATTTCCTTTTTCGCTTGAATAATTCTGGATTTTAATTCTTTTTCTCTAATAACTTGATTTTGCTTCTCCTCAAAGAGAATATGAATATTTGAATAATTAGGTTCTCTGAAAGAAATAGGTTCTTTTCTAACTTTTGTACTGTTTCTTCCTTGCACTTCACTTTGGTCAATAACAGAAACATCGTTTACCGGAGCAACTTCTAAAACTTCTTCATGAAAATTTACATCGTTTTTTGTTATTTCAGTATCTACTTCGTGAACAATCTCTTCCTTTTCGATTGGTTGAACTACATTTTTATAGTTGAGCAATTTTGTTAAAACTACATTCTTTAAAGTCGGGGATGGCATTTGTATTTTAGTGGTAGCTGCTATCAAAGCTACTAAGTTTTGATAATAACCATACTCTTCCCATGGGAAATCATCATTATTTTTTTTCAAGGACTGGAGTGCTTCTGCATCTTGCTTACAGTTGATATCTAAGACATCCAGCTTTAGTAATTCAATGACACGTGACTTTTCCATTTTGATCTTTCTATTTATAAAGTTTTTTCATAAGGATTTCCATTACGGACTGCAGTTTTAGTCTTACTGAACCAATAGGGATATTAAGTTTTTCAGCTATAATTCTGTCCTCTAATCCTTTATAATAAACAGATAATAATATTTCCTTTTGTTCTATACTAAGAACGTTTAACAAATTAGAAATTTTATCTATCTTACTAATGATTTTGTCTAATTCAAGAATTTTAATTTTTTGTGAGAGTCTTGGCAGTATGTTTTGAATCTCATATTCGTCAGAATATTCAGCTAAGCCGTCATCTCCTCTTTTTCTTTTTAAAGTATCAATGGCTTTCCTTCTAGCCAGAATTATCATCCAGGTATAAACATTATTTATTGTAAAGTCGAAATGCTCGGACCATTTCCAGATAATAAAGAAGACTTCTGTAAGAACTGCTTCAGCAGTTTCTTCATCATCAACGATTTTTTTTATCTGAGTGAAAAGAATCGGTGAGTAGCGATCATATAGAAGTTCTAAAGCTTCAGGATCACTAGTACTTAATTTTTGCAGTATTTCTTTATCAGATAAGGTGCTGGTAGCTAATTGGGTTTCCATTTAGTTCATTCTTATGTAAAAAATTTTAACAAGCTTTTCACATATTAATAGAAATTCTGTGCCAGTTGCTAAATTTTCTATTATTACGATGAATTAGAGCATTTTCGTTAATATTACATGGAATTTTTTGTAGACTGGTAAAAATTACTTCGAAGTGTAAAAAAACTAGGGGAATACTAAGTTACAAGCTTCAAGATTTCATTTATTTTATCAATAAATCTATCATCTGTTGATGAACTAATCCGTTTGAAGCAAGAACACGTTTAGAAAAAATATCCATATCACTTCCATCAAAGTCTGTTACTTTTCCTCCGGCTTCTTCAACAATAAGTTTACCGGCACAGATATCCCATGGATGTAAATGAACCTCCCAGAAACCTTCGAATACTCCCTCTGCAACAAAACAAAAATCAATTGCTGCCGAACCAAGCCTCCGAACAGCTCTGGCTGAACGAGTCATTGTTTCAAATTTTTCAAATGCTTTTTCAGGATTCTCTTTAACATTATATGGAAAGCCTGTAACAAGCATTGATTGTGATATTTTATCTCTTTGGCTTATACAAAGTTTTCTCCCATTTGCAAATGAGCCCTTGGTAATTTCTGCTGTGTAAATAACATCCCGCATTATATCGTACACTACTCCTGCGATGGTTTTATTGTTTTGCTGAAGACCAATAGATACTGAGAAGATCGGAAGTCCGTGTGCAAAGTTTGTCGTCCCGTCCAATGGATCAATCACCCATAGATATTCGGAATCTTTTTTTAGCTCTCCCCTTTCCTCAGAAAGAATGCCGTGCGAAGGATACTTTTTTTGAATGAATTCAATTATTGTTTGCTCAGATTTTTTATCTATCTCTGTTACTAAATTATTTTCGCCAGTTTTATACTCTATCTGAATATTTTTTCCAAAACCATCGCGAACAATTTCTCCGGCTAATTTAGCAATGTGAATTAAATCGTTTATCATGTTTTCCTCATATGAAATATAATACAACTTATGCAATATAATGCCTGGTTTAGTGAAGTTTTCATTCCTTGATAGCACAATACTAATTGGGTATATTTGACCGATATTTAACGCAAACTTAGGAGATAAATTTGAATAATTACGGAGAAATAGAGATTAATCCGAATGACGAAAAAACGCTAGTAAATGATATTCCGGCAGTACTTCCAATTCTTCCATTAAGAGATATTGTAATCTTTCCATACATGATTTTTCCTGTTCTCGTTGGAAGAGAACAATCAATTCGTGCTGCCAATTATGCAGTAGAAACAACAAAATATATTTTCCTTTCGACACAAAAAAAGTCCACAATCGAAGATCCTAAATCTGATGATATTTATGAAGAAGGAACAATAGCAAAGATAGTCCAGATATTAAAATTACCGAATGGCTTAATGAAAATTCTTGTTGATGGACTTTTACAAGGCAGAATAAAAAAATTTACTGATCGTAAAGAATTTTTCGAAGGTGAAATTGAAGTTATAGTCAGCAAGCTGGAAAATGATCATGAAATGAATGCCCTTGTTCGACAAATGAGTCACCTCTTTAAAGATTATGTAAAGATAAGTCGTCAGGTTCCAAATGAGACAATAACTGCTTTTGATAATATTGAAGAACCCGATCGTAAACTTTTTTACGCAGCTGCAAATATCACACAATCTATTGAAGTAAAGCAAACTCTTTTGCAAAAGTTTACTCTTAAAGAACAATTTTTTGAGATTGTTAAAATTTTAAATTCAGAAATAGATATTCTGAAAATTGAAAAAGAAATTGATACAAAAGTTCACGAAAATATTTCAAAGTCTCAGCGAAAGTTTATCATTCAGGAACAAATAAAAATTCTTCAGGATGAACTTGGTGAAGATGAAGATGGTTCACCCGAGTTTAACAAAATTCGTGATGGAATTAAAAATGCGAAGATGCCTAAGGAGGTTGAAACAAAGGCAAAGGAAGAGTTTGCCAAACTTAAAAAAACTCCTCCAATGTCTCCTGAATCAACAGTTATTAGAAACTATCTTGATTGGTTGCTAGAAATACCCTGGTCTAAAAGGACAAAAGACAATCTTGATATCAAACACGTTCAAAAAATTCTCGATGAAGATCACTTTGGATTGGAAAAACCTAAAGAAAGAATTATTGAGCACATTGCTGTTCTTAATCTTGTTAAGCAAATGCGTGGACAAATACTATGCTTTGTGGGACCTCCCGGAGTAGGCAAAACTTCTCTTGGTAAATCAATTGCACGCGCACTTGGAAGAAATTTTGTGAGAATAAGTCTTGGCGGTGTTAGAGATGAAGCTGAAATTAGAGGACACCGCAGAACCTATATCGGATCAATGCCTGGAAAAATTGTTCAGTCTATGAAGAGAGCAGGAACAATAAATCCCGTCATCCTCCTTGATGAAATTGATAAAATGAGTATGGATTTCAGAGGCGATCCATCATCAGCAATGCTTGAAGTTCTCGATCCCGAACAGAATCATACATTTAACGATCATTACATTGAAGTGGATTACGATCTCAGTAATGTTATGTTCATAACAACAGCTAATGTAAGATATAATATTCCTCTTCCTCTGCAGGATAGAATGGAAATTATTGAACTGCCGGGCTATCTTGAACACGATAAAATTGAAATAGCAAAACGACATATTATTCAAAAGCAACTTAAGGCACACGGACTTGAAAAAAAGAATGTCGAAATAACTGATCCTTCAATCAAAAAAATAATTACAGAGTATACACGTGAAGCAGGTGTAAGAAATCTTGAAAGAGAATTGGCAACTATATGCCGAAAGATTGCTAGAGATATAGTTCTTAAAGAATCAGGTAATGGAAAAACCAAAACAAAATCAAAATATAGCATTGATGAGAAGAAAATTGAAGAATATCTGAAAGTTCCTCGTTATAGAAGTCTACTTCATAACAAAGCAAATCGCATTGGCAGTGTTACAGGTTTAGCATGGACAAGTGTTGGTGGTGAAATACTAACTGTTGATGTTACTATAATGAACGGACAAGGAAAACTTACTCTTACCGGCCAGCTTGGTAATGTTATGAAAGAATCTGCTCACGCTGCTTTGAGTTATTTAAGATCAAAAGCAAAGCGCCTAGGATTAAATCCGGATTTCTTTAAAGGAAAAGAAATTCATATTCATCTTCCTGAAGGATCAATTCCTAAAGACGGACCTTCAGCAGGAATAACAATGGCGATGGCAATGCTTTCAGTTATTAGCGGTAAACCTGCATCCAACGATGTTGCTATGACCGGCGAAATAACACTTACGGGTAATATTCTTATGATAGGTGGATTGACAGAAAAACTTCTTGCCGCAAAAAGGAATGGGATTAAAAAAGTCCTTATTCCAAAAGGAAATGAAATTGATTTGAAAGAAATTCCGCAAAAGGTGAAAGAAGGAATGAAGATCATTCCCATTGATAAGCTTGAAGATGCTATTCCACACGTTTTCCCGGCATTAAAGAAAATCATAAAGAAAACGAAAAGAACTGTAAAATCAAAAAAGAAAAAAAGTTAATAATTGGCAGAAACAATCACTATAAAAAAAGATGTTTCAATTGATGAGAAGTATAAACTTCTCATCAAGCAAATACAATCTTTACTTAATAAGAATGATAACATTCTTTCAAATCTTTCTAATTTCACTGCCGCACTAAAACAGACATTTGATAAGATAAGCTGGGTTGGATTTTATCTTTATGATGGCAAAGAATTATATCTCGGTCCTTTCCAGGGAAAAGTAGCTTGTACAAAAATTCAGATTGGTAAAGGTGTTTGCGGAACATCAGCAGAAAAAAGAGAAACCATGATAGTTCCTGATGTGGATAAATTTACCGGACACATTGCTTGCGATGTCGAATCAAAATCAGAAATTGTTGTCCCGATTATTAAAGATGATAAACTTTACGGTGTTTTAGATCTTGATTCATCATCATTAAATTCGTTTAATGAAACGGATAGAATATACTTAGAAGAATTAGTAAATATTTTAGTAAACGAGATCTTATAATATTTTATGGAATACCAGGTAACAGCGCGCAAATGGCGCCCGCAAAAATTTAATGAAGTTGTTGGACAGGAACATATAACTTCAACTCTTAAAAACGCAATTAAGAGCGGAAGAATTGCTCACGCTTTTTTATTTACAGGTCCCCGAGGTGTTGGGAAAACTACCACTGCAAGAATCCTTGCTAAGTCACTCAATTGTGAAAATCCGCAGGACTTTGAACCTTGCAATAAATGTTCGATGTGTGTATCAATTTCTAATTCCCAGACTATGGATATTATTGAAATTGACGGCGCTTCTAACAGGGGTATTGATGAAATTAGAACTTTACGTGAATCAGTAAAATATGCTCCTACACGTGGTAAGTATAAAGTTTACATTATAGATGAAGTTCATATGTTAACAAAGGAATCATTCAATGCATTCCTTAAAACTTTGGAAGAACCACCAGCACACACAATTTTTATTTTCGCAACTACAGATGTTCATAAAGTTCCGCTTACAATAATTTCACGCTGCCAGAGATTTGATTTCAGACGTATTCAGCTTGACGTAATAAAAGATCAGCTTAACATGATCGCTCAAGCAGAAGGAATTGAAATTGATGATAAAACCTTAACAACTATTTCGAAAAAAGCCGACGGTGCTTTGCGTGATGCTGAAAGTTATTTCGATCAGGTAATCGCATTTTGCGGAAATAAAATTGATTTCGAAACTGTTTCTAAAATGTTAAACCTGATAGATGAAGAATTGTACTTCAAGATCTCAGATGCAGTTTTGAATAAAGATTTTAAAGCGGTATTTGATACAACAGACATTCTTTATAAAAATGGCTGGGACTTTATTGATTTTCTTGACGGACTTGGCGAACATTTCAGAAATATTCTTACAGTAACAATAACACAAAAAACCGCACTGATCGAATCGGCAGAAGTTTACAGGAAAAAATACGCTGAGTACATAGATACTTTCTCAAAAGGTGATATGATACGCTTATTAAATTATGTTAGCAAAACTCAGCAGGAAATTCGTTACTCACAAAATCAAAGATTAAAAATAGAAATTTCCTTAACTCATTTAATTGGTATGGAAAGATCGCAAACAATCAGTGAAATTATTTCAGAGATCGATTCCGGCAATAATCCAAAAAAAAGTTCTTATACAGTAGCTGAACCTCAGAAAAATACTTCACATAAACTAGATATTCCTGCACCGAGTAAAGAAAAGAAAATTGAAACAAAGCTCACGCAAAAAGAGAGTGTAAAGGAAACTGATTCATCACAAGTTAATTTATCTTCAGCTTATAATTCTCTTATTGATTTTAAAAATGTTGTATCAACCTGGCAGAATTTGGTTGAGTCAATAAGTCAGGAAAGAGCTTTACTATTAGGAAACGTATTCGCAAATATTCAACTAGTTGAATTTGATGGACAAAATCTGACACTTAATGCTTCTTCCGAAGAAATAGAGAAAGATTTTTCCTTACATAGAGATTATATTGATAAAAAAGTACTGCAAATATTCGGAAAAAAGCTCAATCTGAAGTTTGGAGAGATTAAAGCACAAAAAGTTTCTGAAAAAACCTTAAAAACTAAGAAAAAAAGTGGATCTGATCCCATCGAAAACCTAATTATTGAAGAATTGGGCGGAGAAGAAATAGCCTGATTCTCTGAAAATAACCCAATATATCTATAGCCGTAACTTCTTTGATAATTAGGGATTAATGCATATTTTTGTCGCCTATGCAGAAAAAATTAATCGTTGCGATAGACGGTCCGGCTGGTTCAGGAAAAAGCACAACTGCAAAATTGTTGGCACAAAGACTAAATTATCTCTACATTGATACAGGCGCAATGTATCGTACGGTTACACTTTTTGCAATAAGAGAAAATATTCTCGGTCAGAATGAAAAAATAATTAAGCTTTCATCTGGACTTGATATTGTTCTTAAGTTTATTGACGGCGAAACTAATGTCACAGTTTCGGGAGAAGATGTATCTCAGGCAATTCGCACTTATGAAGTGAATCAGAATGTAAGTGATGTTAGCAAGATTGAAGGAGTAAGAAAAATTTTAGTGCGGAAGCAGCAGGAAATGGGAAAGAACGGCGGTGTTGTAATGGAAGGAAGAGATATTACAACAGTAGTTTTTCCAAATGCAGATGTAAAGATTTTCTTAACTGCAATAATAGATGAACGTGCTAAAAGAAGAGCTTTGGAATTTGCTCAAAAAGGGACTGATCTTCCTTTAAACGAAGTAAAAGAAAATCTTCAGAGAAGAGATACAATCGATTCAAACCGTAAAGTGAGTCCGTTAACTCAATCTCCCGATGCAATTGAAGTTGATACTTCAAACGTTACTATTGACGAACAGGTTAGTATAATTCTTGACCACGTAAAAAAAATAGCAGAAGAAAAAAATATAAAAGTAGAAATTAATTAAAGCCGGTTAATTTAAAATGTAAAACTAAATTGTTCTGTTTAGTTGATGTTTCCGGCTTCAGTCAAATAAACAGGTAAATTATTTAAGGAGGACAAATGTCCGAAGAAACAAAAGAAACGAAACCATTTGCACTGACTCCCGCTGATTTCGAGAAGGCAAAAGCCAAATTTAACGATGAGGAATACTCTCAGGAAGAGTTCATGGCCCTTGCTAAACTTTATTCAGATTCCTTCAGAGATGTTAAAGAAGGTGAAATGATTAAGGGTAAAATTGTTAGAGTCGTAGGTGATAATGTTATTATAGATGTTGGTTTTAAATCTGAAGGTTCAATTCCACTAAATGAATTTTTTGAAGGCGCTGAACCAAAAATTGGTCAGGAAATTGAAGTTGTTCTTGAAAGTGTTGAAGATCATGATGGTAACCTTGTATTAAGCAAACAGAGAGCAGATTTTCTAAGAATTTGGGAACGCGTTCTCAGAGCTTATGATACCGGTGAAATCATTCAAGGTAAAATTGTCAAACGCATAAAAGGCGGAATGGTAGTTGACCTTCTTGGTATGGAAGCATTCCTGCCAGGTTCACAAATTGATATTCGTCCAATAAGAGATTTTGATGCATTTGTCGGTCAGACAATGGATTTCAAAGTTGTTAAAGTAAATATACCAACCGAAAACGTTGTTGTATCTCATAAAGTTCTGGTCGAAGAAGAAATTTCAGATCAAAGAGATGCAATCCTTCTTAGCCTTGAAAAAGGTCAGATACTTGAAGGTACTGTTAAAGCAATTACCGACTTTGGTGTATTCATTGATCTGGGCGGTGTTGACGGTCTTATTCACATTACAGATCTTAGCTGGGGAAGAATAAATCATCCGAACGAAGTTGTAAAACTTGATGAGACTATAAAAGTTGTTGTTACTGAATTTGACGAAGAGAAGAAAAGAATTTCTCTCAGTCTTAAAAAACTTCTTCCGCATCCCTGGGATAGTATTGAAGAGAGATTTAATATCGATGATAAAGTTTCCGGACGTGTTGTTTCTTTAACTGATTACGGTGCATTTATTGAAATTGAAAAAGGTATCGAGGGACTTATTCACAATTCTGAAATGAGCTGGACTCAACATATTAAGCATCCATCGCAAGTTGTTGCAATGGGACAAATAGTTGAAGCCGTTATATTAAGTTTAGATAAAGAGGATAAGAAAATTTCTCTTGGTATTAAACAACTTGAACCGGATCCATGGGAAACCTTAATGGTTAAATATCCCGTCGGATCTAAACACTCAGGAGTTGCCCGCAATCTTACAAACTTTGGTGTGTTTGTTGAACTTGAGCCCGGTGTTGACGGTCTGGTTCATATTTCTGATCTCTCGTGGACAAAGAAAATCAGACATCCCGGAGAAGTTGTTAAAAAAGGCGAGAAACTTGATGTTACAGTTCTTGGTGTTGATGTTGATCAAAGAAAAATTTCTTTGGGACATAAACAAATAACTGAAAATCCTTGGGATCAATTCGAAAGAACTTATTCTGTCGATACAATTACTGAAGGTAAAGTTGTTAGAATAATTGAAAAAGGAATTATAACTGAATTACCTGATAACGTGGACGGATTTGTTCCTGCAAATCAGTTATCAACCAATAAAATTAAAAATCTTGCTATTCACTTCCCTATCGATTCTGTTATACCGTTAAAGGTTCTTGAATTCGATAAGGAAAACAAGAAAATAGTTCTTAGTGCAGTTGCTGCACTTAAAGAAAAATCTGAACAGGAAATTCAGGCTTATCTTGTTACTCATAAACTCGAAAGAGTTTCCGTAGAGAGTGTCAAAACTGCTGAAATGGGTTCAATTGATCCTTCGGAATTTCCGATATTTGAGTCACCTGAACCGGATCAAATCAATCCACAGCAGACTCAGCAAGAAGAAAGTAACTAATATTACTTAATATTCTATTCGGGTTGACTGATTGTTATCTACTTTTAGTCAACCCTTTTTATTATCCGCTTAGATACGATGCAAAAAAAAGTTGCGCTACATACTTTAGGCTGCAAGCTGAATTTCTCCGAAACTTCAACAATCGGGAAAGAATTTCTATCGAAAGGATTTGAAATTGTTGACTTTAAAAATAAAGCAGATGTTTATGTATTTAATACCTGCACAGTTACAGAAAACGCTGAGCGTGAATGCCGTCAGTTAGTTCGTCGTGCCCTCAGAAGTAATCCACAAGCCTTTGTAATTGTAACCGGATGCTATGCACAACTTCGCCCCGAACAGATTGCCGAAATTGAAGGTGTTGATGCTGTTCTTGGAAGCAATGAAAAATTTAAAATATTTTCTCTCCTCGATGATTTTGAAAAGAAGGATTTATCCTGCATTTATGTTTCACCAACTGAAGAATTAAACAATCAATTTGGACTTGCTTCATCATCGGATGCTGATTCAAGAACTCGGGCTTACTTCAAAATTCAGGATGGATGTGATTATAAATGCTCATTCTGTACAATTCCTCTTGCACGTGGATTAAGTAGAAGTATGAATCCTGATCTCGTCGTTTCAGAATTTAAAAACTTAATCAGCCAAGGCTATAAAGAAGTTATTCTTACAGGTGTGAATGTCGGTGATTACGGAAAATCATTTGACATTAATTTATATAAACTTCTTCTAAGATTAATAAAAGTTGAAGGCGATTTTAGAATAAGAATAAGTTCTATTGAACCGAACCTATTAACTGATGAAATAATAGAACTAACTGCAAAAAGCGAAAAGCTGTGTAAACATTTCCACATTCCATTGCAGAGTGGAAGCTCCGGCTATACTTAAAGCAATGCAGCGAAGATATAAGGTTGAAGACTATCATCGTGTTATTCACAAAGTAAAAGAAATTATTCCGGATGCAGGAATTGGCGTTGATGTAATAGTTGGTTTTCCCGGTGAAACTGAAGAAAACTTTTTAGAAACATATAATTTTCTGCGCGATCTTACAATTTCTTATCTGCACGTATTTACTTACTCAGAAAGACCGGATACAAAAGCAATTGCTCTTCCTGATAAAGTTGCTCACTCTGAAAGAAAAAGAAGAAATAGTATGCTTCGCATCCTTAGTGAAAAGAAAAGAAACTTGTTTTATAATGAAATGTTAGGAAAAGATCTCAAAGTTTTATTTGAATCAGAAAACATTGATGGGATGACTAAAGGATTTTCATCTAACTATGTAAGAGTTGAGCATCCATTTGATCCCAATATCGTCAATGAGTTTTCTATTGTAAATATTACAAAAGTTAATGAGGTTTTGTGCGAAGGAACTTTAAAAGAGATTAAAAATTCTGTTGCATCAGAGATTGTATTACCATAAAATTGAAATAAAAATCTTTATGAAAAATATTATTCTTGCCTTATTCATATTTTCGACTGCACTTTATTCTCAAACAGATTCTTATCAATCTTTTTACGAACTCAAACAAAGTATTAAGACAGAAATTAATAACGACGAAATAGAATCGTCATTTAGTTTTAATGCTGACGTAAAATCTGGCAGGAAAAAAACCGGACTAGCAATTATTTATTCCTTATTACTTCCGGGAATGGGAGAACTTTATGCTGAATCTTACAGCAGCGGAATGTACTTTACTATAGCTGAAGGTGTTCTTTGGGGTACTTATATAGGAATGAATACTTATGGCAACTGGCAAAAAGACAGATATGAAAGTTACGCTATTACTAAAGCGGGAATTAATCCGGAGGGAAAGGATGAAGATTACTATTCTCGTTTAGGCATCTATTCAAGTGTCGAACAATATAACGATCAGAAAGCATTGGAAAGAAATTTTGATGAGATGTACGATCCGAATTTGTATTACTGGAAATGGGATACTACAGAGGATAGACGCGCCTACCGTGATATGTGGACTTCAAGTGAACAAAGTTTTAACAATATAAGATTTATTGTCGGTGCTATGATAGTTAACAGATTAGCAAGTGCGATTAATGCCGTTAGATTAGTCGCCAGATATAACAACAGTCTTGAAGAACAAAGCTGGAATGTTTCTGTTGGGACAATTAATCATCCCAACCTTCCGACCTCGTTAAGTTTAAATTTTTATACCGCTTTTTAAAATTATCTAAGTAAAACCATTGTCTTGGTATCAGTATAGTTGCCTACTCTTAGTTGATAAAAATAGATCCCACTTGTGAGAGAAGAAGCATTTCCACCGGAGGTGGATCCGGCTTTGGCGGAAAACTCAACTTCATATATTCCTGCAGGTTTATACTCATTGACAAGTGTGGCAACCTCCCTGCCAAGAATATCATACACCTTTAATGTCACCTGACCATTAACCGGTAACTGATAACCAATCACCGTGGTCGGGTTAAACGGATTTGGATAGTTTTGAGCAAGTTCAAATTCGTAAGGTGTTTCTGTATCATTTGTTTCAACTGAAACCGGATCAGTCGGTGTCATTTGAACATTCAATTCCGTTACTGAAAAGTATGAATCTAAAACAATATTGTTTATGGTGGTATCATTATATCCGGTTGATTGAAATTTGAACGAATAATTACCCGGCTCTAACATTCTTAAATAGAATCCTGTAACTGAATCAGTCCACACTTCTGAATTATCAATATCATGTTCTTCAACTGTAATTTTTGCTTTAACCGGATTATCAAAATTATTTGTCACAATTCCTTTAACGCCGTAAAGAACTGATTCCATATAATTCAGAAGAGAGCGTTTATTATATTCCCAATGAGCAGGAAGTTCATTAGCAGGAATAAGATGTACATCAGAAATTTCTATTGTTACTTCCCTGCCCCAGTTGTAATAATTGGTATAGTCCTGTCTTCCACCGTGAATTACATACCAATCTCCACCGTTTGTAATTCCATCATCATATAAGTTCATATAATTTGGTGGGCTGAAAAGTTGGCATGTATCAGCGTAAAGCTGTGAAATAAACTGATACCAGGTCTGATCAGGATGAATACGACTATCTGTGCCTGTATTTGACCATGTATCCCAGGGGTAATTTACTACTTCAGTTCCTCCATGAAAATTTGCTATCAATAAAAAGTTATTAGCTTCCTGAAAGTTTCTAAATACAGTAGTTTCCTGCTGCTGTTCCGGATGAACTCCATTAACAGGATCAGGAAAATTTCTGTTTAAATCATAACCGTTGTCATTATACCTTGTTGCGCCATAAACAGTACTATCTCCTGAGTGGTAAGTTCCGTCAGGATTAGCAAGCGGATTTATCCATATCTCAATATTATCGATAAGATTTGTAATTCTTACATCCGTTCCATAACTCGTTAACAATGAATCTATCAAGCGAAGCATTAAAACGTAACCGGTGGTTTCATCTCCATGTATAGTGGAAGTGTACATAAACTGTGGTTCAGTTTCTCTTTGATCAATATTATCTGAAATTTTTGCGAACAAAATTTTTCTACCGAGAACTGAATTTCCGGCTTCGACAATCTGACAAATATTAGGATAGTCAGAAGCAAATTTATACATCATATTTACATAAGCATCGTAAGTCGGATATACATCCCACTCGGTAATTGATTGAATTTTGCTGCTCATTTTAGGTTCAATCATTTTACCCGGATGTGTTAATATTTCAAATTCATATCCAAGTAAAAGAAAATCATTAAACTCTTTTTCAGTTGCATACGCAAAAACTTTTAATCCGATGACATTATCAATTGAAATAATATTTGTAATATGTTTTAGTTCCGTTTTATCGGATATATTAAATGAAAAATAAATTTCTGGATTATCCTGAAAATATTTTTGGTCAAACTGCTGAGCTTTAACTGAAAGTGAAAGATAAAATACCAGAAGAATGGAAAACATAAATTTGAAAGATTTCATATTATCCCCGAATAAAAGTTTTATGAATAACTCTAATAATTAATCATTTCCGGAATTAAATAAAGAAAATATTTTTTGAAATATTTATTTAACTCCAAATAATTTTTTGAACTCGTCTGAATTTTTCATTGATTCAATAATGCTGTTCTCTTCATCAGTATTTTGTGATGAATTAATATCTTTTATAAAATCTTCGCTGTTTTTAACAGCGCAACTGCAAACACGCGCAAACTCTTTTAGATTATTATCAGATGAAATAAGCGTTATATTTTTTCTGTTCGATGATCTTTCAATCTCATCTTTAACTAGTTCATCAGCGGTACGATTTTCAGAATAAACAATTTTTATCCCGGATATTTTTATAGGAAGATTTTTATGTCCGTCAAAATGAAGTGTTACTTTAGCCTTCTTTTTTGAAAAATATCTTTCAAGCACGAAAGCAAGCTTTTCGCGTTCAGCATTTTTATCCTTCGATTTAACAGAACTCATTTTACCGATCAGGTTATTTCCATCAATAATATAATGAAGCATAACTATCTTCCTTCATAAAACTGATCGCGTTTAGTTAATTTAAGATCCTGCAATTGCGGCGCCTTCACTCTTATTTCAAGATAGTAACCTCGTACTGTTCCAATCGGATTCCATGTAAAGTTCATTATCCAGCAATGGAGATCTCTTGAAATTCTAACTTGTGGAGCTGCGAATTCTTTTCTGCTTAAATCGTAATTAGCAGCAACAGAAAATTTCCAGCTAGGTGTAAGATTGAAATCCAGACTTCCGCTTACATTAGATGATTTATAAATATTATCAGGATTACTCCTGTTTTCAGAAAAGTTATAATTAAGAGATAAACTCCAGGGTATTTCAAAATCCGGATCTATATCTTTGTTTCCATAAATTCCCTGAAAGCCATTGTTGAAGGATTCGCCCAGCACTCTATCTTCAGGTGCTAATCCTGAAGTAGAAGTTTTTTCACTGCTTCCTTTCAGACGGTCACCTGAAATTGATGTAGAAAATGAAACATTGAAGTTTGTCATTCTCATCAAACCCTTGCCTTCATCAAGCAGAAACTTATTAATTTTTCTTCCTCCAGAACTAACATCATAAAAAGTGAAATTTGTACCACCCGAAAAGTTTAAGAAAGAGCCAATCTGCGTTCTGTAATTTACATTCAGATCAGACAGCCGTAAGCTATCCGCAGCGAAATTGTAGCTGGTACTGGCATTTATGTTCAGCAGTTGAATTTTTTCCGCTTTAGAAGTTGTATCTGTTGGATCAAGAACCGTTTTCATTTCAAAAAGATTAGAAACCGAAAAAGATATGCTTTGCTGTTCGCCTCTTGAAGCTCCTCCAAAAATTTCTCTTTCATATTGGCTGTAAAGAACTTCTTCGCCCGCAAGGTTTGTATAAGAATTGTAATAGCCCCAAAACGGTTTTGAAAAATCCGGTGTAAAGTTATAAGAAATTGATGGATTAACAGTATGTCTTATTGCCGCTATACCTAGTACATTCGGTTGAAACATTCCATAAAATTTTGTTGATGCTGAAACCCGTGCATTAAATGTTCTGACGAAATTTATTTCTTTTTTATCATTTGTAATTATTGAATCAGTTCCGGTAGAACTTTCAACAGAAAATTTTTCAACTCTCTTGTTGTACCATTTTTCCTGATAACTAATACCGGGTGAAATACTAAAGTAACCAATTTTAGGTGAAGCTCCCGCAGAAATATTATGTTGAATTCCGCCTCTTACTTTTAAATCACCGCTTTCTTTTCTGCGTTGATTCTGAAACTGACCATTATAACTAAATCCCAGCAATTCATACCAATCTTCATCACCGCCAACACTCTTACTTTTAAACGGATAAAATTGTGATTTAGAAAATGATAAGCTTGGCAATACTTCGTATATATCGTTTTTTTCAAAAGTCTGGCGCCTGCTGTATGAAAGTGTTAAACTTGTTCCTGATTCTTCCCAGGTTTTATTTAATGTAGCACTCGAATTTATTTCATTAGTAAGAATTTGATTAATATCTACCTGGTTCAACAAATTTTTTCCTGAAGCGAATTCAAGATTAGCATCAAAGCGCATAGTTGGAGTAAAATTTTGATTATGGCTCCATCTTAAATTCCATCTTGTATTTTCAGAGTAACCCAGATCGGTTTCTTCACCACGTTTTAGAGTTTCATATCTTCCCTGGAAATTACCTGTGAAATCATACCTTTTTGCATAGCGAAGTCTTGTATCGGCAGCCCAGCTTCCACGTGTGTAATAATCTCCTGTTACATTCAAATCCAAATAATCACTGATTGCCCAGAAGTATCCGAAGCGTGAAAAATAAGGTCCGTATGAACCACTTTGACCGAATGCAGGTGCAATTATACCTGATCTTCTGCCGGATTCAATAGGAAAAACCCCAAACGGTATAGGAATTGGGAAAGGAACACCGCCAAAATGCAGCCATATCCATTCGGCTACAAGTTGCTCTTTATGAATAACTTTCATCTTGTTCGCATAAAAATAAAAATGCGGACACTCATCATCGCAGGTTGTAAAAACACCATCCTCTATGAAATAAGTTTCAGGATCAACTTTTTTTATCTTGGCGCCGGTATATTTTTGACCGTCTTGTTCTGTACCTGCAGCAGATATAATACCTCTTCCGGTTTTGAAGTTGTACTTCATACTTACGCCCTCATAAATATCAGCGCCCTCTTTAAGAACAGGAGCACCGGCAAGTTTTCCCGGTAACGTATCTATCTGAACACCAGTTGCTTCAATTTCATTTCTCTCAAAATCTATAAGAATATTTGCGCTCTTAATTTCAGTTTTCTTATAACTCAATTGACCATCACCATATAGCTTCATCTTTTTATCTTTTACTAAAAAGATAAGAGAATCGGATGCACTGGAAAAAATTGTTGTATCAACATCATATTTTTTGGATGATATTTGTAAAGTTGTATCGGGTTGTAGAATACTTAATGAATCGGTTAGAACAATTGTAGTATCAACTGTCTGTGCAGAAATTCGAATTACAAGAAAAAGAAATAATATTGTGAATTTTAATTTCATTGATAATAGAATTAAGTAGAGCTCACCTTTAAAGTGGACTCATATTAGAATTACATATTATAAAAAACCAATGCTGATGCACCTTTAATACCAGCGTCATTCTTAAGTATAGCCGGAATAACTTTTACTCTTGGTCTTAACGGAGTTAAAACTCTGGCTGTTGCTGTTTTACAGATCGTTTCAAATAATGGTTTACCGAATCCCGCAACTCCACCGCCAATAATAAAAGTACTGATATCCAAAACATTACTTAATGATGCAAATGCCGTTCCGAGTTGGACACCCATATTATAAATTATGGATTTCGCATACTTATCACCTTGCTCCGCAGCATTTTGAATTATTCTTGGAGATACATTAACAAGATCATTATCAATCAATTCCCATATTTTAGAATCCGGTTGATATGCCAACTCAATTCTTACACGATTTTTTAGATACTGATTACCAATATAAGTTTCAATACATCCGTAAGAACCGCAGTTACATTTAGGACCGTTGCCATCTATTGAAATGTGTCCGATTTCTCCTGCAGCTCCAAATTCACCCCTGAATATTTTCCTGTTGAACACAATTCCGCCGCCGACACCAGTGCCAAGTGTAACCATAATAAAAGAAGAATATTTTTTCCCAGCACCGAAAATCATTTCACCAATTGCTGCTGCATTAGCATCATTTTCAACGTTTACATCAATCTTAAATTCTTTCTTGATGATAGAACCAAGTTTTACTTTTTTCCAGCCGGGAATATTGGGGGGATTTTCAACAGTTCCCTTTTTAACATTTATAACTCCGGGACAGCCGATTCCAATTCCTTTAATTTTTTGTTTGTTGTTTTTAAGTATGTCTTTAATTCCGGATTTTATATTTTCTATAACTTTTTCATGACCTTGGTGTGCTTCTGTTTTAACAGAAATCTTTTTCAGAATTTTTCCGTTCGACGAAACTATACCTATTTTAATATTTGTTCCGCCTAAGTCAACACCAATAGCGGCTTTAATTTGTTTAGCCATATAAAATCCGAATAATTTTAATTGGTAAATTGAGTATCAACAATCTTCAGTTCACTGGGATATGCAATATCACCAAGTACCGTACTGACTGTTGGCCTTGCATATAAAGCTATTTTAGATGAAGTGCCTTGAACACCGCCTAAACTTAAAGCAAGATTTATAAGAGATTCATAACCTTTTTCTGCAAAAAATTCTTTCAAGTCAATTTCCATTCTAAGTGGTATTACAGTTATTTCTCCCGTGCCCGGAACAGTAATGGGATTGTTAAGTCGCCCTGAAATTGTTTTTTTACCATCAAGTTCAAGTGTCCAGGCAAGATCTTTCAAAGTAGCATCTGTACTTTGGTAACCGCCGGTTCCGTCATTAGGATTTTTCGCATCAACGTTAAGCACAAAAGAAACAGGAAATTTTCCATCAGCAATAGATGTAGTTATTTTTAAAATATCCAGTGCACTGAAATCACTTAGAGATGTTTTATTTGATATTGGAATATTCATAACAGTAAATCCGTCAACTGCATCAAGTTTAAATTGTAATCTTGATAGATTAACAATAGTTTGATAAACACTGCATTGTATTGCAATTAAAGAAACAACAGCCAACAACGATATTAAAATTTGCTTTTTCATAAACTCACCTTAGATTCTTCTATTTTTTGGATGATTATTTGTGCAACTTTTAGTGCTTTAAGACCATCTTCACCTGAAACTACAGGTCTTTTCTTTTCTGAAACTGAATTTACAAAAAGTTCCAATTCATATTCCAAAGCATTTAATTCTTTATGCTCGGGTTGTTCATAAACTAATTTTTTCTTTTTTTCTCCAACTCCTATTTCACCAAAGGAGATTGAATTTGCTGAAGTTTCTTCATCCAGCGAAATTAGACGATATATTTCAGAAACACCGGTTACAAAATCCAATGCAATGTAAGTGTCTTTCTGGAACATTCTCATCTTTCGCATTTTCTTCTGTGATATTCTGCTTGCTGTAACATTTGCAACCGCACCGTTTTCAAACATAATTCTTGCATTTGCAATATCAATATGATTTGAAACCACGGCTACGCCGCTTGCATCTATCTGTTTAACATCGCTTTTAATTAAACTTAAAATTATATCTATATCGTGGATCATCAGATCAAGAACAACAGCAACGTCAGTTCCTCGCGGATTAAACTGAGCTAATCTGTCCGACTGAATAAATTTTGGATTATCAATATAATTTTCAAGTGAAACAAGTCCGGGATTAAATCTTTCAATATGTCCGACTTGAAGATTAAGTTTTTTTTCATTTGAGATTTTTACCAGCTCTTCACCTTCTTCAATTGTGGCAGTTATTGGTTTTTCAATGAACACGTGAACATTTGCTTC
This sequence comes from uncultured Ignavibacteriaceae bacterium, assembly GCA_963714415.1. Lineage (GTDB taxonomy): Bacteria > Bacteroidota > Ignavibacteria > Ignavibacteriales > Ignavibacteriaceae > JAGXRK01. Next base: position 10,833 of record CAVQOL010000003.1, on the reverse strand, counting down.
AAAACATTTCTTAGCCAATTCGTAGTGTGCACTTGTTGTAGCTGCAATTGAAACAGCTTCAACTTGCGAGAGCAGAAAATCCAATGATGAAAATGCTTTTACTTCTAATTCATCAGATACAACTTTTGCCTGATCAGGATTTGAATCATAGATTCCAACTAATTCACAATTACTTATTTGCTTGAACATTTTTGTGTGAAGTTTGCCAAGATGCCCTGTTCCAATTACACCAACTTTTATTTTACTCATCTAAGTATGTTCCTTTATTTATCTATTTGAAAATCTTTTATAACCAATTATTCTGTCGTATCCGCCGAAGTTCGTATCTTTATAGTACAGCAAAACTGTAAACTCATTTGACGTACCCCAATTATTTCCTTCAAGCTGAAGCCAATCTATATTAAATATTTTTCCGTTTGATTCAGAGGCAGCAACATATTGATAGTCATAAATGCCGCGCTTTAAAGGAATTGTAATGCTGTAAAGACCGGATGATTCGCTCATTTTATATTCAGAAGATACAATCCAATTATTGAAAGCACCAACAAGATAAACATCTCCGCTTGGTGTTGATGCAGGTTTGATTGAAAACTTTACATTCATATAAGTTGCGAAAGGATCTTTAAAATCTGTAAGACTAAATCCGCCATTTAAATCTCTATAACCTGATTTGAAATATCTTGTTGTTTCAAAACCTTCGAATTGTGCCTGAACATCTTTTGTTGTGAATTTGTTGATATCACGGAGATCAACCTGACGGTATTCATTTCCGGGGAAAACATCGCGGGCAGTAAATGAAAATTTTTTATTCGCATCCCAGTTATAAATTCTCATATTGTTTACATAAGATCGATCAATTATGTAAGGATAATCAATTTTATGGTTTTGTATAATTTCAACATGATCAACAAAATTTGGGAAATATCCATCCGGCAGAACAAATGAAGTAGTTATCCAGAATACATTTCCGAAATCAATGGGAAAATAATTTTTATCATCCATTTCTTTATTCTGAATTTGAGTGGCTAGTTCAACTTCATCATCTGAAACAGTAATAAATTTTCCTTCCGCATAAATAATTGAGTGATCTTGAGAATCGGTAATATAGTATCTCCACTTTCCGGAAAACGGAAAACTTACATATCCATCTCTGTCCGGGAAAGCATTACTGAAATGATATGCGGCACCTTCAACTGTATTGGGAAGATTTTTAAAATCTAATAAGTAAGCAACATCCTGTCCCTTGTTAAGTAGAAAAATATTATCGGTTGGGTTCCAGTCTTTATCACAAAATTTAAATACGACATTCAGATTTGGAGGATAATCGGCATCCACATCAAATTCAATAATTAGTTTAGAACTGCCGGTCAAAACAGGGAATGAAAGATTGTTATCGCTTGTATAAGTCTTCAAACTTTTAATCGCAACATTCTGAGCAAAGCTGAATGTTGCTAAAATGAAAATTAAAAAAATGACAGGAAATAAATTCTTCAATTTATTCCGCCTTGCAACTGAAATATTTCAACACATTTGATTGACTGATACGGAATGAAAATAATAACAACAGCTTTTTCTCTTTCTGTTTCAAGCAGTAATCCGTCTTCAAAAGTCTCGATAAGTCTACCTGCTTTAAAAACAATTTCATATAGCGGTGATTTACTGTTCGGATCAATAGTCATTCCATAATTTTCGTGCAATGTTACATTTAGTGTCATTCCGATATAATTTTCCCAATTCATTTTCATGATAACTCCGGGTTTATTTCAAATGATTGATAAATCTTATTAGTAAATATAAATGTTTGAAATTACTATTACACTTAGCTGGCAGTCAATAAAAAAGCCCCGAATGGAAATTCGAGGCTTATCAATAATTGAAGTAAATTAAAATTAATTATTTACTTATCGTATGATTAAGTAATAAATAGTTTTTACATCTGTTTCAACTCATTGGTCAACTTAACCATTGCATCTTTTGCATCGCCAAAATACATAAGTGCATTCGGATAGAAGAATAATTCATTATCAATTCCTGCATAACCAACATTAAGCGAACGTTTATTTATAATAACAGTTTTTGCATAATCTACATTAAGAATAGGCATTCCATAAATCGGACTGCTTGTATCGTGTCTTGCAGCAGGATTAACAACATCATTTGCACCGATAATTATTGCAACATCAGTATTCGGGAAATCATCATTTATATCTTCCATTGCAAAAAGTTTATCGTATTCAACCTGTGCTTCAGCTAAAAGCACGTTCATATGACCCGGCATTCTGCCTGCAACAGGATGAATAGCAAATCTGACTTTTATTCCTTTTTTCTCAAGAGCATTCATTAAATCTCTTACAGCGTGCTGAGCTTGTGCAACTGCCATTCCGTATCCCGGAACAAAAATAACACTGCTGACTGAATCGAGAAGCATAGCAAGTTCTTCAGCGTCAACAGATTTAACCTGTCCTTTTGGAGAGGCTGTAACTGCGGCAGGACCTTCAGCACCGGCACTTGCCCATCCACCAAGCACAACATTCATAAGCGAACGATTCATACCGCGGCACATAATTAACGTAAGAATGATTCCTGATGCACCAACAAGCGCACCGGCAATAATCAACATATTGTTGGCAAGGACAAATCCGGTCATTGAAGCAGCGAGGCCAGAGTAAGAATTAAGCAATGAAATTGCAACCGGCATATCTGCTCCACCAATAGGAAGAACGAGCAATACACCTAGCAATAGGGATACTGCAATTATTCCAAGTATTATTTCAATTTGAAAAGGATTAATAACAACTAACACTCCTGCTACGAATACAGCCAATATAAGAATAGCATTCAATGGATGTTGAAGTGGATATTTAACAACTCTTCCTGTAACAATTCCCTGCAATTTACCAAAAGCTATCATTGAACCTGTGAATGTTACAGAACCAATTAAAATACTTAATACAATAGTTGTAGTAGTAGCTATTTCAAAGGTGCCTACGCCGAGGAATAATCTATCATATTCTGCAAAAGCAACCAGAGCCGAAGCACCACCACCGAAACCGTTTAACAATCCAACCATCTGCGGCATTCCGGTCATTTGAACTTTTAAGGCAAAAACAGCGCCTATAAAAGAACCAATGACAACACCCAGAATGATATATTCAAAAGTGAGAACTCTTTGATCGAGCAATGTTACAATAATTGCCATCAGCATGCCTAGTGCGGCAAGCTGATTCCCCTGTCGGGCTGTTTTCGGAGAACCAAGTTTTTTAATTCCGAAAATGAAGCAAACAGAAGCGATCAGGTAAACAAGATAAGATACAATTAGCATTTTTTCACTCCTATTTCTTCTTAAACATTTTTAACATTCTGTCGGTCACAAGAAATCCGCCAACAACATTTATCATTGCGAAAACTATAGCGACAACTCCAAGTATAGTACTGATCGTCATATCACCGGCACCGGCACTTAATAATGCACCAACTATTGTGATACCTGAAATAGCATTTGAGCCTGACATAAGAGGAGTGTGCAATGTTGGCGGTACTTTAGTAATCAGTTCGAACCCGACAAAGAAGGCGAGCACAAACACGTATATATGCATTAAAAGGTCTAAACCTTCCATCTGTAATTCCTTTCTATTTTAACAATTCTTTAATTCTGTCATTTATCACTTCACCGTTGCGAGTCAATAAACATCCTTTTACAATTTCATCTTCAAGCTTTAATTCAATCTTACCGTCTTTACCAATATGCTGAATTAAACTCAGAATATTTTTGGAATACATTTCACTGGCGTGAGTTGGAACTAAACTCGATAAATTCGGTTCACCGATAATTGTTACACCATGTTTCTTAACTGTTTTTCCGTTTTCACTTATTTCACAATTACCGCCAAACTCAACAGCCATATCTAGAACTACGCTGCCCGGTTTCATATTTTTAACCATTTCTTCAGTAACTAAAACCGGGGATTTTTTACCCGGCACTAAAGCAGTAGTAATAACTATATCAGCTTCGGTTACGTGTTTGAAAATAAGTTCTTTCTGCTTGCGTCAGAAATTCTTCCGATGCTTCTTTCGCATAGCCGCGTTCATCCTGCATATTTTCTTCGGTCTGAACTTCAATAAATTTTCCGCCGAGACTTTGCACTTCTTCTTTAACAGCTGAACGAATATCAGAAACTTCAACAACTGCACCAAGACGCTTTGCAGTTCCAAGGGCTTGCAAACCGGCAACACCGGCACCCATTATCACAACTTTAGCAGGAGAAATTGTTCCAGCAGCAGTCATCATTAGCGGAAATATTTTTCCAAGCTGATTAGCCGCCATTAAAACGCTTTTGTATCCTGCAATGTTAGCCTGAGAACTTAGTGCATCCATTTTCTGTGCAAGAGTTGTACGCGGAACCATTTCCATTGCAATAAGATCAATTCCACTTTCTGCAATAGTCTTTGCTACTTCGGGATAGTGAAGAGCATAAATGAAAGAGATGAGAAGAGAACCTTTTTTAAGTTTCTTTAATTCATCATCGGATGGTTTTTGAACTTTTAGAACAACATCCGCATTGGAATAAAGCTGTTCAACATTTTCAATTATCTTCGCACCGGCTTTTTCGTACTGTTCGTTCTTGAATCCGGCACTAAATCCGGCATCTTTTTCAATTTGAACTTCATATCCTGCTTTTATGAGCTTTGAAGCTACATCCGGAACGCAGGCAACACGATTTTCACCGGGGAAAATTTCTTTAGGAATGGAGATTATCACTGAGCAGACCTCCTCTGGTTTATTTTTTAAAATTTAAGTATAAAAGTTAAAGCCGTTTGCTTATAAATACAAAAATTTTTTGTAACAGTTTTTGTTACCGGAAATAATTTATTGTTGGTTTTAGTTGCTAAAATGATGGATGCCAATCCTCCATTTTATGTGGAAAAACAATGAATAAGTCCCTGGCTAAATCAGGCTACAATATTTGAAAGTTGATATCAATTTCTGACTAATTCCAACGGTACTAAATCATTCCCAAATAGTTAAAACTGACTAAATTCCATTTTGTTCTTGAAAATGTAAAAAATTCTTACAAGTTTTATCATTTAGGAACTCAAACTGTAAAAAAAACTTAATCTTGGGTTTGAATAAGACAAAAAAACTTTCTACATTTCCGAGGGTTTAAGGCATTCACTTATTTTAGGGGCTCGTAATGAGAAGATATGCCGATAATTTTCTGTTTTTCCTCCGATTTGCATATTCACAAACTGCTGATTCTATTTCTAAATGTGAAATAGATAACTACGTTCCTCGTCTATCAACTTGAAAAAAAAATTTCAACTACTCTGTTACTCCTATCAATATTTAGCAAAAGAAATCTTAATAAAATATTTTTTAATCAAATAATATGGAGTCCAAAATGAAGACCACTAATCTGTACAATAGTTATTGTAATGGCATCTTTGAGTATTTATGCACAAGACGATTACAGAATGTTCATTAATCAAATCGATATGCCAATGAACCGCGAGGGTGTTTTGGCTGATGTACTGATTGAGGGCATAGATGGTGCAAGAATCGATGGGAAAGTATTTCTTTTCTCCGGCGGTTTTTTTCTTGGCGGTAAACACGCAAGATACAATATGGGCTAATGCGTGTAGCATCTGCATCAAGAATTGAGGACTATTTACCCGGAAATGTTGATTCACTTTCAACAAATCCTTTATACAAAATTTACATTGTAAGAAAAATTGAGCCGCCCTTTGGAACAAGCTGGCAGAACTGGAAAGATGCCGTTTCTATTGGTGCAGAATTTTATGATGGAAACAATGATGGCATTTATGATCCGGTTGATTTAAACACTAACGGTGTTTGGGATACTAATGAAGATGCACCGCCTTTGATTGGAAATGAAATAGCTTTTTGTGTTTATAATGATGGTGTTGATCCTTTACTCCGAAGGTTTAATGATGTACTTCCGAAAGGTATTGAAATCAGGCAAACTGTTTTTGCTTTCAATAAAAATTATTCGACTACTACATTAGACCCATTAGACTATACAATATTTGTTCGTTACAGGTTTAATTAATACAGGAACAGTTGCTGAAGTGTTCGACTCAGTTTATTTCGGTATTTGGGCTGATTCAGATCTTGGTGATTATATGATGATCTTGCCGGTTGTAATACTTCTGCACAATCCGGTTTTATTTATAATGACGGCATTGATGCTGAATTTGGTGTTAATCCCCCTGCACATTTTTTAACTTTTCTACAAAGTCCATATGCTTACATTCCGGGAATTTCATTTATAGATAACAACTCCAACAACGATTATGAGGCTGGAATTGATACACCATTTGATACGGCTTATAATTATAAAGGTATCAATCTTGGAATTGATACTATTTCAGGAGCAAAAAATTTAGGAATCACTTCTTTCGTACATTACATGAGAGCCCATCCTATAGTAGGTGATCCTGATACTAAAGAAGAAATGTACAACTACTTAAGGGGTCGTGACAGATTGGGTAATTACATCGATCCGTGTACCTGGGGTTATAGCATAATTGCCGGTGGTGCAAATTGTAATGAAATCAATCCTCTATTTTGGTATTCGGGCGATCCCGTCACTAACTATGGATGGTTAAATAATACTCCGTCTGATCAACAACAAATCGTTTCCTCCGGTCCTTTTAAATTAGAAGTAAATAAACCTGTAGATATTATTGCCGGTCATATTGTGGGAAGAGGCACAATGCCTTGAACTCCGTTACTAAAGCAAAAGATAATGCAAAGACTATGATAAACTTTGTTAAATCAAACTTTAGTGATTTTACAGTTACTGATATTCAAGACCAGAGTTCTCTTCAGCCTGAAGAATTTTCTTTAAGTCAGAATTATCCTAATCCATTTAATCCGAGCACGGTGATCAGTTACCAGTTACCGGTAAACGGTAAAGTAACACTTAAAGTTTATAATATTCTTGGAAGAGAAATCGCAACACTTGTCAACGAAGAAAAACCAGCAGGCACTTATGAAGTTGAATTCAACGCTTCCAAGTATGCAAGCGGAGTTTATTTCTATCAATTAAAAACCGAAAATTATTTTGAAACTAAAAAAATGCTATTAATAAAGTAACTCTAAAATATATATGAATCTATTGACAAGGAGTCCAAAATGAAGACTATAATTTCTACTATAGTTATCGTAATGGCGTCTTTGAGTATTTATGCACAAGACACCTACAGAATGTGGATTAATCAAATCAATATGCCGATGAACCGTGAGGGTGTTTTGGCTGATGTTATAATTGACGGATATGATGGTGGAAGAATTGGTGGATTAAGTGAGCCAGTATTTCTTTTCTCCGGTGGTTTTTTTCTCGCCGGTAAGGATCAGGATTCAATTTGGGCTAATGCTGTAGCATCTGCATCAAGACTCCAGGACTATTTACCTGGTAATGTTGATTCGCTTTCAACAAATCCTTTATACAAAATTTACATTGTAAGAAAAATTGAGCCTCCCTTTGGAACAAGCTGGCAGAACTGGAAGGATGCTGTTTCTATCGGTGCAGATTTCTATGATGGGAACAATGATGGCATTTATGATCCGGTTGATTCAAACACAAACGGTATTTGGGATACTAATGAGGATGCTCCTCCACTGATTGGGAATGAAATTGCATTCTGCGTTTATAATGATGGAGTTGATCCTTTACTTCGAAGGTTTCAAGATGTACTTCCAAAAGGTATTGAAATACGTCAAACCGTATTTGCTTTCAATAAAAATTATTCGACTACTACATTAGATCCATTAGACTATACAATATTTGTTCGTTACAGACTTGTTAATACCGGAAAAGTTGCTGAAGTCTTCGACTCAGTTTATTTCGGTATTTGGGCTGATACAGATCTTGGCGATTATAATGATGATCTTGCCGGTTGTAATACTTCTGCACAATCCGGTTTTATTTATAATGACGGCACTGATGCTGAATTTGGTGTTAATCCCCCGGCACATTTTTTAACTCTTTTACAAAGTCCATATGCTTACATTCCGGGAATTTCCTTTACGGATAATAACTCCAACGGTTATTATGATGTTGGAATTGATACTCCACTTGATACAGCCTATAATCATAAGGGTATCTTTCTCGGTATAGACTCAATCCCGGGTGCAAAGAATCTGAATATGACTTCTTTCGTACATTATATGAGTTCTCATCCGACAATAGGTGATCCTATCACTAAAGAAGAGATGTACAACTACTTAAGGGGTCGTGACAGATTGGGTAATTACATAGATCCTTGTACCTGGTATTGGGGTACAATTGCCGGTGGTGCAAATTGTGCTGAAATCAATCCTCTATTTTGGTATTCCGGTGACCCTGTAAGTAATTATGGGTGGATCAATTATGTTCCGACTGATCAGCGACAAACAGTTTCTTCCGGTCCTTTCAAATTAGAAGTAAATAAACCTGTAGATATTATTGCCGGTCATATTGTAGGCAGAGGCACAGATGCATTGAACTCCGTTACTAAAGCAAAAGATAATGCAAAGACTATGATAAACTTTGTGAAATCAAACTTCAGTGATTTTACTGTTACAGATATTCAAGACCAGAGTACTCTTCAGCCTGAAGAATTTTATTTAAGTCAGAATTATCCGAATCCTTTTAATCCCGTTACAGTTATTCGATATTCAATTCCAAACGTAGAGACGCATCGCGATGCGTCTTTACGAAATGTGACTCTAAAAGTCTATGATATTCTTGGCAGAGAAATAACAACCTTAGTTAACGAAGAAAAACCTGCAGGTACATACGAGGTTGAATTCAATGGTTCAAAGTATGCAAGCGGTGTTTATTTCTATCAGTTGAAAACCGGTAACTATCTGGATACGAAGAAGATGATTTTAATTAAGTAATTATAAAATATTTCTTAATCATTCTAAAAATGACAAATATGAAAACTATAAGCTTTACTATACTGATAGTAATGGCATCTTTGAGTATTTACGCACAAGATGCCTACAGAATGTTCATTAATCAAATCGATATGCCAATGAACCGTGAAGGTGTTTTGGCTCATGTCCTGATTGATAACTATGACGGTGGAAGAATCGACAATTTAGTATTTCTGTTCTCCGGTGGTTTTTTTCTCGGAGGTAAAGACCAGGATTCAATCTGGGCTAATGCGATAGCATCTGCATCAGGATTTCAGGACTATTTACCGGGAAATGTTGATTCACTTTCCACAAATCCTTTTTATAAAATTTACATTGTAAGAAAAATTGAGCCGCCCTTTGGCACAAGCTGGCAGATCTGGAAAGATGCCGTTTCTATCGGTGCAGAATTTTATGATGGAAACAACGATGGCATTTATGATCCTGTTGATTTAAACACGAACGGTGTTTGGGATACTAATGAAGATGCACCACCTTTAATTGGAAATGAAATAGCCTTTTGTGTTTATAATGATGGTGTTAATCCTTTAATTCGAAATTTTAATGATGTACTTCCGAAAGGTATTGAAGTGCGCCAAACTGTATTTGCATTCAATAAAAATTATTCGACCACTCCATTGGATCCATTGGACTATACAATATTTGTTCGTTACAGCTTAACTAATACCGGAACCGTTGCAGAAGTATTAGACTCTGTTTACTTCGGTATCTGGGCTGATACAGATCTTGGTGATTCTGAAGATGACTTTGCCGGCTGTGATACTTCGGCGCAATCCGGTTTTATTTATAATTATGGTGATGATATTGATTTTGGTATTAATCCCCCGGCACATTTTTCAACTTTTTTACAAAGTCCATATGCTTACATTCCGGGAATTTCATTCATAGATAACAACTCCAACAACAATTATGATGAAGGAATTGATACTCCACTTGATACAGCAAATAATTATTTAGGTGATTTACTCGGAATTAAAATTATTCCCGGCGCAAAAAATTTGAATATGACTTCTTTCATACATTATATGCATTCTCACCCAACCGTAGGTCGTCCTGAAACTAAAAAAGAAATGTACAACTACTTAAGAGGTCGTGACAGATTGGGTAATTACATCGATCCGTGTACCTGGGGTTATAGCATAATTGCCGGAGGAGCCAATTGTAATGAAATAAATCCCCTGTTTTGGTATTCAGGGGATCCTGTAAGTAATTATGGATGGATAAATGATCGGCAGAGTGATCAGCTGCAGGTTGTTTCTTCCGGTCCTTTTAAATTAGAGGTAAATAAACCTGTAGATATTATTGTGGGTCATATTGTAGGAAGAGGTACAACCGCATTGAACTCCATTACTAAAGCCAGAGATAACGCAAAGACAATGATAAACTTCACAAAATCAAATTTCAGTGATTTTACTGTTACCGATATTAAAGACCAAATTACCCTTCAGCCAGAAGAATTTTATTTAAGTCAAAACTATCCGAATCCATTTAATCCAAGCACGAGTAATCAGTTATCAGTTACCGAGTGAACGGTGAAGTAACACTAAAAGTTTATGATATTCTTGGAAGAGAAATTGTTACTCTTGTTAACGAAGAAAAACCTGCAGGCAGTTATGAGGTTGAGTTTAACGGTTCAAAGTATGCAAGCGGTGTTTATTTCTACCAGCTCAAAGCCGGTAATTATTTGGATACAAAGAAAATGATGCTTATAAAATAATTTATTAAACGAAGAACCTGCCTGCCGGCAGGCAGGGATGATTTTAATAAAATAGTTTTATACTAACTTTTTATTTAGGAGATGGGGAAATGAAAAATATTTTTAACATTCTGTTAATTACTATTTCATTAGCAGCAAATAGTTTTCCGCAGGTTTCATATCCTGTTAAGTT